>NZ_AP023368.1:3907500-5107500 GCF_014218355.1 Anaerocolumna chitinilytica | reverse complement strand
TTATGAAATGGTCGACAGCAATGCCTTTAACGGGGCCGATATGTCAGATATTATATTGCAGTATGACCATGAAGGTAAGGTATTTGCAAGAAAATCGAATAAAACATTAATAGCAGAGCCGAATAATATCGGCTTATTTATTTGCGCTGATTTGAGCAAATCCGCAGCAGCAAAGGAACTTTATGAAGAAATAGACAACGAACTGGTAACAAGGATGTCGTTTTCGTTCACAGTTGCTGATGAAGAGTACAACCGGGAGACAAGAACCCGGACAATTAAAAAATTTAAAAAAATATATGACGTGTCTGCCGTTAGTATACCGGCTAATGATGGCACTGAAATATCCGCTCGATCTTACTTAAACGGAGTGATTGAAGGCGAGAAACGGGAGTCGTTAGAGCGAAGAAGAAAACTATTACAACTTATGATTGAATTGGAGGATTTTTAGTATGAGAACATTAGAAGAGATTAACAGAAGATTGGCAGCCATTAAAGTGGAGCTGGGACAGGAAGGTTCCGATATTGATGCACTTGAAAAAGAAATAAAAGAATTAACAGAGGAAAGGAAAGGAATTCTAGAAAAGGCCGAAAAAAGGAAAAAGCTGCTTGATGGAATAGCCGGTATGGATGGGGCAAATGTAATTATCCCTATGGGAGAATTGGGAGACGAACAGAGAAAAAGCGAGCTTACAGGAGAAAATGTTTTGAAAAGTAAGGAATACAGGAACGCCTGGGCAAAAACCCTTATGTGCCTTCCGCTGAATGAGTCTGAAAAAAGAGCATTGGGGACAGCACTGACAACTACAGCAACTAGCTACACCGCAGCTGCTTCTGGCGCCGATGGAGTGAACAATGGTGGGTTATTCATTCCGGAGGATGTAAGCTTGGAATTGATGAATGAGCTCTCTCTGGCGTCACCATTTTTCAATGACATAGCTAAGACTGGCGTATCTGGCTACATTAAATTCCCTTACCGTGAATCTGGTTCAGGAGCTGAGAAGCAAACGGAAGGGACAGCAAATAAAGACGGGCAGGTAAAATGGGCAGAATTAACACTTACATTACTGGAAGTAAGCGAAACAATCAGAGTAACCTGGAAGCTGGAAGCTATGAGCGTCGATGGATTCATTGATTATATTACGAAAGAACTTGCAGACCAGGTAACAGAAAAAATGCTTACAGAAGTGTTTTATGGGAATGGAAGTAATACGTTAACCGGTGTCACAGAAAATGCTATTGATGGCACTTATACGATTGGTACCTTGGAAGGAAATGTACCTGACGTTTTAGGAGGATTAGAAGCAGGATTAAAGAAGCTTCCAAAGAAAAAAAAGATCGGTGCAAAGATTTATGTAGCACAGGATATCATAGAAACTATTTCCTTCATGCGTGACAAAAATAATAACTTTATCTATAACCCCCTTAATGCTGGCGGTATAAATTCGGTTGCAACCTACAAGGTTGAAGTTGACCCTTATTTAAATGCGGGTGAGTTCATTATTGGTAATCCGAGATTTTATCGATTCAACACCAATGAAGCATTTTCTATCACAAAAGATATCAGCGGAAAGAGTAGAATCAATGATTATACGGCCTATGCCGTTGTCAGTGGAGCTGCACAGCCTAATTCGTTTGTTCACGGTAAAAATTCCGCTTCCGTATAAGGAGGTAGACCATGAAGGTTAGAGCATTAGAACAGTTTAATGACCTGACTGAAAACGTCATGAGAAAAAAAGGTGATATATTTACAACCACAGAAAAGAGGTTCGAGGAGATTAACTCGACCTCTTTCGGCGTTTTAGTTGAGCACATAGAAACCGAAGAAACGGAGCAGCCGCCCAAAAGGAGACAGAGAAACAGCTCAGATAAGGCGGTGAATTAGTGTTAGAGAAAATCAGAAACGCTTTACGCATTGATGATGATTCTTTAGACGAAGATTTACAGGATACAATAGACGCCTGTATAGCTGATCTTGTTTTGAGCGGTGTATCAAAGGAAAAAGCACAGCCTGAGAGTGAGGACACTTTGATTTTAAGAGCTGTGAAAAGCTTCTGTAAATCAGAGTTTAGCTCAGATGATAAAGAATCACAAAGATACAGAGAAGCCTATGAAACACTCAAAATACATTTATGCCTATCACAAGATTATACGGCGGTGATCTAATATGGTTATAAACAGACTAAATAAAAAAGTTATTTTCATGCAGTTAAGGGACAGAGATGAAAATGGTATGCCATATGAAAATGAGCTAGGGAATAATATACAAAAGCTAATGCCTTATAAAACAGCATGGGCAAGCGTTGAACCGACTAAGCCAGATGAAATAATCGAAGCAGAAAAGAAAAGCAACATGCTTTATTATACTGTTTTTGTAAGATATGACAGTAATATTACCAGTAGTATGTTAATTAACTACAAAGGGGAAAAGCTCGAAATCATTGGTCCACCTATGAATAACAGGGAAGAAAACGAAATGTTAAAGATTTACTGCAAGTATAAGGCAGGTGATAAATTTGAGTGATATGGATTTCTCTTTAGAGGGATTAACCGATTTATCGGCCGATTTGACAAAAGCTATACGCCTATATCCTAATATGGCAGAAGAGAGAATAAGAAAAATAGCCAATAACCTAAAAAAAGATGTCATTGACGAAGAGAAAAAAGCAATTAAAAATGATGATACCAGAACAAAGAATAAACTTACTTCTTCTTCCGGGTTTTCGGTTGGTAAGGTACGAGGCTATAATGAAAACATGGAAGTTGATTTCTCAGCAAAGTCAAAGATTTTTCACTTGGTAGAGAATGGGCATGAACAGACAACTAAAGACGGGAAAAGGATAGGCTGGGTACAAGGAAATTACGTGGTAAAAAAGATGCGTATAAAGTATGCAGAATATGTAATGCCGTTTGAAATGGACCAGCTCTTAAAGGATATTACGAAAGCGTGTGATCTATGATAAAAATTACAGAGCTATACAATGCAGTAAATGCAAAACTTAAGAGTAAATATCCTTATAAAAGATATGGGAATGAAGTATCGGAAGGTTATGATAAACCTTCCTTTTTTGTTTCGTTGATAACAAAAACTATATCCAATGAAAGCATCTTTTATAAAAGATTTGCCTACACAGTTTCTATTACCTATTTTTCAGATAAAACCGGAGCCGATAAGACAGTAGATAACCTTAGAATCATAGATGAAATTCAGGAATTGTTTGGATATAACCTTGTTATCAAAGAGGGGGTAAGCATTAATCTTTCTGACTATGATTATGAGTTTACGGGAAGCGGTGCAGATATCCTTCAGATCAGTATCGAAACAGAGTTTTATGACAAAGTACCTGTAATAGATGAAAACGATATTGCAGGGCAGATAAATATAAACAATCAGAAAGGATGATAAACACATGGGAATGCCAAGCATTAATATTTCCTTTAAGGAAACAGCGATAGCAAGTATGGAAAGAGCCGAACGGGGAATTGTAGCACTTATTCTTAAAGAAGAGACAGTTCCGGCCAGTAATCCAATTGCAGTCCTATCACCTGCAGACATACCGACCGGAATATCTGATTTTAACAAAAAACAGATCAATCTTACTTTAATGGGATATGTAAAGTCTCCCAAAAAAGTAATATGTTTTTTTGTTGACGATGATGAAGCAGACGGAGTCAATTATACCGAAGCATACAACTATTTTGCTCATACAAGTTTTGACTACATGGCAATACCGACCGTGGCAACGGACGGAAAAACACAGGAAGTAGCAACCTGGATTAAAGGACAGCGGACCGGAGGAAAAATGTGTAAGGCTGTATTGCCAAATACAGCAGCAGATAACGAAGGTATCGTAAATTTTGCCACTGCAAGTATGACAGATGGAGAAGAAACCTTCACAACGGAGGAATATTGTTCCCGAATAGCTGGATTAATTGCAGGAACGCCGCTTACAATTAGCTGTACATACGCACCGTTAAATGAACTTGTAGACTGCAGCCATTTGACTAACGCAGATATGGATACAGCGATCAACGCAGGAAAATTTATTATATATTTTGATGGCGAAAAAGTAAAAGTTGGCAGAGGGGTTAACAGCCTTGTCACAACGAACGAAGACAAAGGAGCAGATTTCAAGAAAATTAAGCTTGTTGATGCAATGGACATGATTTACACCGACATCAAAATGACTGCTCAGGATAATTATCTTGGTAAGTATTCAAATAGTTATGATAATAAGTGCTTGTTAATGTCCGCTATCAGCGGCTATTTCGACCAGCTTATGCTGGACGGTGTTCTTGGTGGGTACTCAGTAGGAATTGATATTGCAGCACAGAGAGCCTATTTAAAGGGAACTGGAGTTAACACGGATACCATGAACGATGACGAAATCAAGGCATATAACACTGGAAGCCAGGTATTTCTTAAATCGACAATTAGTATCCTGGACGCAATAGAGGATATTACCTTAAGCATTAATATCTAAGGAGGGATAGCATGGCTTACGATGAAAGTAAAGTAATTAATGGTACACATGGATACCTTTGGCTGGATGGTGACTTAATTCAGGAGGTACAGAGCGTAAAGGCAACTATTACACCAAAAACAGAAACGGTAAGTCAATCAGGAGAAATGGTTGACGGAACTAAAGTAACTGGATTGGAGTGTAAAGGAGAGCTAAAAACCAATAAGATTAATTCTAGATGGATTAAGCTCATGAGTGACAGCTTAAAAGCAGGAAAACAGCGCAGCTTCACAATTATAAGCAAGCTAGCAGACCCAAGTAATGGGGGAACTGAAAGAGTTAAGCTAACAGGATGTGTTTTCACGGAGCTTCCTCTTATTGATTGGGAGCTTAAAAAGCTGGCAGAAGAAAGTTTAAATTTCAACTTCAAGAATTGGGAAGTTCTTGATTCAATCGAATAACAGGGGGTAACAAATATGAATTTAGTTGATAAATTACTGGCGGCAGACGCCAAAAAGTTTCATGAGAAAAGGACAGCAAAATTTGAGATTAAAAGAATATCAGAAATTCTTGGAGAAAAATTCGAAGTAACATTGCAGGAGATTAATACAAAGGACTATCAAACAATGCAGTTAGAAATATTAGACCGCAAAGGAAGGCCAGATTTTGATAAGCAGTACGACATTAACTGCAAAGTACTATTAAAAGGTGTCATTGACCCGGATTTAAAAGACGAACGCCTACAGAAACATTTTGGCGCTGCAGATCCTTTGGATATGGTGAAACTACTATTCAAAGGTGATGATATGACAAATGCAGTGGAGGCCATTGCAGAATTAAGCGGATTTTCTCTTAATGAAGAGGATGAAGAGGAACAGGACGAAGAAATAAAAAACTAATAAGTGGAGACGGGGAAGTGCGGTTAATGTACTTCCTTTTTCGTCTCCATAATAAGTTTCCACATGAATATTACGAGCTTCCAATCGGAGAAAAAAAGATAATACGTCAGCTCATGATTCAGGAACTAAAAGACCTAAAAGAAGAAAGTGAAACGGGGTGAGTAAATGGGCAATAGGGTAATAGATGCAACTCTACGTTTTGTAGATAAATTTACAGCACCTATGGCCAACACCGTAAACCGGATTGAAAAAAGTTCAAAATCCATTCAAAGAGCCGGAAAAGAAATTCAAAAGACCGGGGAACATATATCCAAAACCGGCGCTAATATGACAGCCAAAATTACCACACCAATAGTAGCGGCTGGAGTGGCTGCTTTTGAAATGGCATCCGACTTAAACGAAAACATGAATAAAGTAGACGTTGCTTTCGGAAAAAGTGCAGCAAGCGTAAAAAAGTGGAGTAAATCAACACTTGATAACTTCGGATTAAGCCAGAATACAGCATTGGAAACAGCCTCTCTATATGGAGACATGGCTACCGGAATGGGCATTAATGCGAAGAAAGCGGCTGAAATGTCTAAGAAGCTTACAGGACTATCCGCCGACCTTTCATCCTTTAAAAACGTGTCACAGGGCGTCTCAAAGGATGCACTTAAAGGGATTTTTACAGGTGAGGGAGAAAGCCTTAAATCATTAGGGGTTATCATGAATGATACTACCTTACAAGCTTATGCTGTTTCTCATGGATTCTTAAAAAGCACCGTCTCAGCAGTCAAAATGAAAGAAATGAGTATTAAGGTTGCGCTTGCTCAAAGCGACTTAGCGAAGAAGATAAAAAAATACGGCGTAAACAGTGATGAAGCAAAGAAATCACAGTTAAGCCTTAATAAAGCTCTGGAGAATCAGGCAAAGAGTGCAAAAGGTTCCTATGCAAACTTATCCCAGGCTGAAAAGGTACAATTACGTTATAAATTTGTACTGGATGCAACGAAAAACAGTCAAGGTGATTTTGCCCGTACCAGCTCCGGAGCTGCCAACCAACAAAGAATTTTTACAGAAGGAGTGAAGGAATTGGCCACAAATTTCGGTCAAAAACTTTACCCGGCTGGTACAAAAATAATTACTACTGTCAATGGATTAGTAAAGAAATTTAGTAGCCTTTCAGATAAACAGCAGGACAGTGTATTAAAATTTCTTGGGCTTGCTGCAGCTATTGGACCAGGAATCTTTCTTTTTGGAAAATTAACAACAGGTGTCGGAGCTGCAACTGTAAAAATGGGTAACTTCGGGGTAAAAGTATTAAGCAGTGCCAGGGCTTTTGATAAAATGAAAAACGTGGGAGCAATTGGCACAGGATTCTCAAAGTTTGGAAATATTGGAAAAGCTGCTTTTATGGCCATATCAAGCCCTGCAGGTATTGCGGTTATAGCAATAGCAGCCATTGCCCTGGCGGCTTTTCTGATAATAAAAAACTGGTCAAAAGTGAAGGCATTCCTGGGCAAGCTAGGAAATTATATAAAATCTATTTTCAAGGCTTGCGGAGGAGATACGGAGAAACTAGGCGCTGCATTTAAAAAGGTTAAGAATGTTATTTCCATAGCTGTTAAAGCAATACCACCTATTATCAATACAATCTTAAAAGTATTAAAAGTAGTAGGCAGATATATGGCTGTTAACTTTGTTAACCAGATGAAAATTGGTCTAGCCATAGCAGTAGGCATATTTGCAGGAGTGTTTCATAGCTTTTCGGGAATCATGACCGGTATACAGAAAATTTTCACCGGGATAGTAACTTTTATCAAAGGAGTCTTTACAGGTAATTGGAAACAAGCCTGGGAAGGTGTTAAGACTATTTTCGGAGGAGTGTTCCAGAGTTTCAAATCCCTTGCTACACTTCCTTTAAATGCAGTAATTGGACTGCTAAACGGTGCCATTGCAGGTATTAATAAATTGGATATAAAGATTCCTAAGTGGGTGCCAGTCTTAGGAGGAAAGAATTTCAGTATTAATGTACCTAAGATACCTTTCTTAGCGAAAGGAACTAATAACTGGCAGGGAGGTCTTGCAGTAACACAAGATAAAGGCGGAGAGATCATGGACCTACCAAAGACTACAAGAGTTTATCCTCACGATAAATCTATTGCTATGGCCAGAGCAGAAGGTAAAAGAAGGGGAACAAAGAGTGTTATTCTTAATAAGATAGCAGATACCATAATAGTAAGGAATGATAGTGATATCGAAGCTATTACCGATGCAGTAATTAATAAAATTATAAAAGTAATCGATAACGGAGGAGGGGAGGTATTTGCTTAATGGAAATCTGGTTAAAACAAGGAAAAGAAAAATTACGTCTTCCGGTCCTTCCCTCTGATTTCGAAATTACAGAAGCATTTAAAAATACTTCCGTTGATATAACTAATTATGGAGAGGTTAACTTGATTGGAAAGAAAGCTCTTGCTACAACAAATATATCCTCCTTCTTTCCAAAGCAGAAATACAATTTTGTAGCATATAAAGACTTTCCGACTCCAAAGGAATGTGTAGACCTGATTAAATCATGGATGGATAGTCCGGTACGATTGATAATAACAGGCACAACCAATATGTTGGTAACCATTGAGAGTTTTAACTACTCTAGGAAGGACGGAACAGGCGATATTTATTATTCGATGGAGTTGAAGCAGTACAGGATACCTAAGTTGAAAACTAAAAAGGTAAGTTCTATTGATAAGCACACCACGCAGATCATTAAACCGGTGAGCAGCAGAGAGACGAAGAGTGTTAAGACCACTACTGTAACGGTAAAACAAGGTGACACCTTGGCAAGCATAGCAAAACGGACCACAGGCAGTTCATCCAATGCCAAAGCGATTGCAAATCAGAATAATTTGAGTTATCCAAGCCGCCTCACTGCAGGCCAACATATAAGGGTGATGATATCATGATAGTGAAATGGTTAAAACAGAGCAATAGTGAAGAATATGATATAAGCGATTTTGTATCTACAATAACTTGGAGTGGGTCAGTAGGCCAGGCAAGTAGGCAATTAGAAATCACAGTCATATACAGTCCAATTGAAAAGAATATCCAAGAAATAAATATTTCCATAGGGGATAGGCTAAAGCTTTTAACGGATGGTGGAGCATTGCTCATTGACACAATGGTCTATTCCAGAGAAAGAAAGAGCGAACAGGGGACAGTCCAATATTCTTCCTATGATGACCTAAACAGGCTCTTAAAAAGCTCTGGTACATATATCTTTAAAAATACTACCCCGGAAGCAATCGTAAGGACTGTATGCAATGACCTGCAGGTAGGAATAGGAAGGCTAGTTGAAACCAAAGTACCGGTTAAAAAAATGCTTGTTGATAGTGAAAACATTTATAATATCATCATGAAGGCATATACCAAAGCTTACCAGAGCACCGGAAAGAAATATATGCCTTTAATGATAGGCAGAAAGCTAAATGTCATTGAAAAAGGTGATATAGTGACTGGTTTCTTACTGCAGGATGATTACAATATTACGTCAAGTTCTTATTCGGAATCCCTTGATAGCATGATTAATAAAGTCAGGATATACAACGATAAGGGAAACCAAATAGGAGAGGTTAAAACTGACGAATGGATAAATAAATACGGAATCTTCCAAGGAGCGTATACAAAAGAGGACGGAGTCAACCAGACAACGGCGGCCAAGAATATGCTCACTGGAATAAACCAGGAGGCAAGTATTGAAGCTCTGGGAAACACAG
This sequence comes from Anaerocolumna chitinilytica, assembly GCF_014218355.1. Lineage (NCBI taxonomy): Bacteria > Bacillati > Bacillota > Clostridia > Lachnospirales > Lachnospiraceae > Anaerocolumna > Anaerocolumna chitinilytica. Next base: position 5,098,386 of record NZ_AP023368.1, on the reverse strand, counting down.
CCTGTATAAGCGGTTACGGCGTTCAGATCAGAGATTCTTTAACGGGACTATGGGGTAAGTTTTGGATTGATACAGATACACATACATGGCAGAACGGAGTATACACCATGTCACTTGACCTGACTTTCAAAAATCTAATGGATATACAGGAGGTGGAAGCTTGAGTGATAGAACAGCAGAAAAACTTGTAGAGAAAATTAAGGGCTTACACAAATCTGATAGTAATATCTTTATCGGAGTTATGAAAGCAGGAAATGGATGCAATGTAAATGGATTCAATTTAGATGCAGAAGACCTTCTTTTAAGCGAACATCTAAAAACTGGCTATCAAGGGGCTTCTGAATATATTGAGCCTTTAAAAAGCGGAGATACAGTGCTGGTACTTAAAATAGACAACCTGTTTATAGTTACAGAAAGGCTGGTGACAGGATGAGTTTTCCATTTGAAATAGACAGCGAAATAGAAGCTGTAAAAGAACCTGTTGAATACGAGATAGACTCTGCAACCGGTCAGCTCACAGGGAAAAAAGTAACAGGAATTGAAGCAATTAAAGCCTGGGCATATATGGCCTTACATACACCACGATATCGACATATCATATATTCGTGGGACTATGGTAGCGAAATAGAGGAATTAATAGGTCAAACGGTAACACAGGAATATCTTGATACTGAAATTCCGAGGATTATATCAGATTGCCTGACTGCAAACCCACATATTAAGAGCATATCCAACATTGATTTAAGTTTTAAAAATGATAAATTATCTGGGAACTTTTCCATAAATACAGATTACGGGGAGGTGACAATGAGTGTTTGAGAACTTTACTTTTGATTTCTTAATGCAAAGGATGCTACAAAGAGTACAATCCTTTGATTCTGCTATTGATACCAGTGAAGGAAGCGTTATTTACAACTCGCTCGCCGCTTGTGCATGGGAACTGGCTGAAAACTATATTGATATGGACACAATATTAAATATGGCATTCGCTGACACGGCCCCACGGGATGAACTTATCCGGATAGTCCAGGAATATGGATTAGAACCAAAACCGGCAACAAAAGCAATTTTGAAAGGTGAATTTAACATAGATATTCCTTTGATGTCCCGTTTTTCTTTAGGAGCCTTAAGCTACATTTCAATTGAAAAGATTAGCACAGGAACCTATAAAATGGAATGCGAAATAGCAGGAGCAGAAGCCAATACAAACCTTGGCCCGCTTACATCAATTGAGTTCATAGAGGGATTAGAAACAGCATCTTTGACAGAGCTTCTTATACCAGGATTAGATGAAGAAGGTACCGAAGCATTTAGAGAAAGATTTAGAAATTACATGAAAAACCCTTCCCAGGATGGCAATTTGACACAGTATGAACAATGGGCGAATGAATATCCAGGCGTTGGAAGGTCTAAAATATTTCCGCTCTGGAATGGCGGAAATACTGTAAAAGTGGCCATAACAAATACAGACTATCTACCGGCAGGTAGTACACTTATTAGTGAATTTCAGGAATACATTGACCCTGGAATAGAAGGAAAAGGCAACGGGGCAGCTCCTATCGGCAGTAAGGTTACTGTAACCGGAGGAACACAGAAAAATATATCTGTATCAGGTAATGTAATTCTGGCAGAGGGCTATACATCCACGGAAGGAGTGTACGAAGCTATAAAGGAATACCTTGCTTCAATAACCTTTCTTAAAAACAGTGTTAGTTATATGAGACTTGGTAGTACCATCTTAGACTGTCCAAGTATCGCAGATACCAATAATCTTGTAATCAATGGAGGGGTTGTTGATATAGTCTTAAATGGGGACGAAATACCGGTATTAACTAGCCTTAATCTGGTGGTGACAGGATGATAAACTATATTAAGTACACGGTGGACGGTAAAACCTATAGCCTGATTGATAATGGGAATGGCACTTGGTCAAAAGATGCATTAGCACCAAGCGTAGCAGGTAATTACAGTCTTGTAATTGAGATTAATGAAAATGGGCAAAGCACCTTTATTAATGCAGATGATTCGAGATACAACCTATATTTAGAGGTAATCGCTTCTGCAGATAGGGTAACAAACCTAAAAAAGTATATGCCCGACTTTCTGTATCAGATAAAGGAAATTAAAACTACTATTGATGCCCAGAACTTAGAATTGGATATTATTTATGCTGTAAAAGAAGGTGTAAAATCTGACCTTTTCATAAAAACTGCTTCGAATGATGCCATAACACGAGAAGAAAACTTTCTTGGTATAAAAGGACAAGGGACCCTGGAGCAAAGAAAAAACTATATTCTATCCTTAAAACATAAAGGAAATAAACTTAATGAATCTACAATAAAGAACGTGGCTAGTGCAATCTCAGGGTCTGATTGTCTGGTGACGTTCTTTGCATCTGCAGAAATTGGGAATCCTTATCCAGGATATGGCGTACTAAGAGTAAGAGTTTTGAGTCCTGATAATTCGAAGGATTATCGTTATGAAGATATTGAAAGAGCGCTTAAGCCTTTAGTGCCGGCTCATTTGCGACTAATAGTAATTAAGTACTTTGCACTATGGCAGGATGCGAAGAACAATTTCGCAGACTGGAGGGCAGTCAAGACATTTACAAATTGGGAAGCAGTAAAGAACTATATCCCTCCTATGTAAAGGGGGAAGAATGTTAAAAATAACAGAAGTCAATATAAACTCTGCTTCATGGAGCAATGTAGCACAAGTAAAAGACTGGAACACTGTAAGACTGTGTAACCCGGATTGGAACACTATAAAAATGACCGCTTTAACCTCTTCTCAACTTCGGATTGAAGTGGCAGTCATAGAAAATACATGGGAGCTATTAAGAGATGCTTACTCCGATTGGGAATCAATTTCAGAACTATCTACATGGGCAGATATAAGAATATTCTAAGAAAGGAGGATAAGTTATATGGCAGTAAGTCAAGTTAGAGTAAAGATAAACGGTGTATGGACTACGTTGACCTACAATTCAACTTCTGGGAAGTATGAAGGAACAATCGCTGCACCCTCTATCACGAGCTATAATGTCAATGCCAGTCATTATTATCCGGTTACGGTTGAAGCCACAGATCAGGCCGGTAATGTAACCTCCAAGGATGATACTGACAGCACTCTTGGAAACAGCCTTAAGCTTACAGTAAAGGAGCTTACAAAGCCGGTTATTTCTTTCACTGCACCGACTGCCGGGGCATATCTGGCAACAAATACACCAAGTATTACTTTCACGGTTATCGATGAAACAAACGGCTCTGGTATAAAAATTAGTTCACTGTCCATTCAGGTGGATGGAGGGACAGCACTTACAAATACCAGCACAGGGGTGACAGTATCCGGTATAACTAACGGGTATCAGGTCACGTATGTACCACAAACAGCATTGACAGATGGTAGCCACACGGTAGCTGTAAACATCCAGGATAATGACGGAAATGCAGCCACGGCAGTAAGCCGGTCCTTTACTGTTGATACGGTACCGCCTACACTTTCTGTCAGCACCCCTGCAAATACTACTACTTACACAAATGTAGCATCAATAACCGTCGCTGGAGTGACGAATGATGCAACAAGCAGTCCTGTCACCCTCACAGTAAATGGGACAGCTGTTACAGTGGATGCAGGAGGGAACTTTAACAAATCTGTTAGTCTTTCCCTTGGAACTAATACTATTACGGTTATTGCGACAGATGCAGCTGGAAAGACAACAACCGTTACCCGTACAGTGGTATTAGACCAAACAGCGCCTACTATTTCAGCGATTGTAATTAACCCTAATCCGGTTAACGCTGGAAATAGCTATACAATATCTGTTACAGTTTCAGATACTTAAAGGAGGATATATGAAGACCACAACGAATTTAGGATTAAGGAAAATAGAGCTTACGGACAGCCCCCCGGATATTACCGTCCAGGATACAAACTGGGACACTATTGATAAGCATCTTTTTACAGCTGCGAAGTATCAGAAAGCCGGGGGGTCAGGTACGGCAATTACTCTTACAGAGGTCACTTTAACGGATGGATTTATCAAGAATTTTATCGCCATTGCAAATAACACTGGAGCAGCTACTACAATAAACGGAGTGAATGTTTATAAACCGGGAACGACATCTGCACCCAATATAATAGCAAATAGACCTTATACGATATGGTACGATGCAACCGGTAGCTGTTTTTTCTTGCGAGCTAGTGCGGAGGGAGACGTCACTGCTTCGAACGTACTAGCTGGAAAAAAATACAGCAGTGATACCGAGATCGGTGGCACCGGGACTATGGCCAATATCGGTCCTACGGCCGCAGAAACTATCAATCTAACTTCCGAAGGAGCAGAGTATACAATATCCCAAGGGTACCATTCCGGATTAAGAAAGATTAAAGCAGCTATAACAAACATTGCTGCAGCTGTTATAAAGGCAGGTGTTACGGTTGGAGGAATTGCAGGAACATTTACTGCGGATGCCACAGCTTTAGCCTCACAGATGTTAGCAGGCGTTACCGCTTATGTCAACGGGAATAAAATAACCGGTACCATAGTAAGCAAAGCAGCTGCAACATACACACCTGGAACAACAGACCAGACCATAGCAGCTGGTCAATATCTTTCCGGAGCACAGACTGTCAAAGGGGACGCTAATCTTGTTACGGGTAACATTAAATCAGGCGTAAGTATATTCGGTGTAGCTGGTAATGTGAATGTTGTAGATACAAGTGCCGGAGATGCAGTTGCAAACGATATTCTTTCTGGAAAGAAAGCTTATGTTGATGGGGCATTGGTAACCGGAAACATACCGGTTAATCCTGGTCTTATTAGCGGCTCTGCTCATATCGCCTCAGCTGGAGTAGTTGTTGGAAATTATAGCCCTGATGGCATAAATAGAATATATATTCGCCCAGGCCTTGCAAATACAAGACAGTGTATTGATGGGGATATGTATATAACTGCTCAAGCACCAGATTTACTACCTCAAAATATTTTGAGTGGGAAAAATATTTTAGGGATTGCTGGGGCGGCTATATCTGGTAAAAGGTTTGCAAGCGGACAAATAAATCTTAGCAGTGCTACGTTGGTACAATGCCGCTCATTTCATTATAATTATAACACTTATTACATGATACCCATTACTAACCTCGGATTAACTTTTGTCCCTAAAATCGTAATGTTTAGAAATTCTGGTAGTTCTAGTGTTTATGTCGGTGTATATTTCAGTGAAGGTATATTTACTGACGCTGGTAATGGAATTGTTTATCAAACAGCCTTTAACAACGATTATTGCAGAGGTACAGGGGATTATTACAATGGATATATACCTGCATGGAATAACTCATTATTTGATTGGTTTGCATGGGAGTAAGGAAGGAGAAAACATGAAAACATTAGTAATTTATGATACAACAGGTAGGATAATTTATCAGGGTAGCGGGGATGTATTGGAACCTGTTGGGATTCCATTTCTTTGGCTAGAAATCCCAACAGGAAAGATTCTTAAGAGCATTGATACATCAAAGCCCATTCACACACCGTTATACGAAGATGTGCCAAAAACAGAGATTGACGATGTAAAAGAACAACTTGCAGCAGTACAGATTGCGCTTGCTGAAATGATGGGGGTGTAAGCTATGCCAGCATGGAAAAAATCTATTTTTGTAAATGCTTTAAAAGCAAGAATGATACAGGAAAACAGGACAGCAGAGGGTATTATCGCAGAGTATACTAAATTGACAGAAACAGAGAAAACAGAAATATTAGCAGATTTATCATAGGAGGGCGCAAGCTCTCCTTTCTTTATTATTAATCACATGAGAGGTAGCATAAATGCAGTTAGAAGAAAAGGTTAATGAGCTGGAAAAGACTCTGATAAAAATAGATGAACGTTCCAAATCAAACAAGATTCGCCTAGATGAAGTAGAAGCAGAAATGAAGGAAACCAATTCCCTTGTTACTGCTATAAAGGAGTTGGCGGTAGAAACAAAGTACATGAGAACTGATCTGAATGAAACAATCCAACGCTTAACAAAGTTGGAAGGAAAAGACGCTGATAAGTGGGAAAAGTTCAAGTGGCTTCTGGTAACTGGAGTTGTAACTATTATTTTAGGTTTCATTGCCCTAAAGATAGGGCTGAAATAGAAAGAGAGGATTTTATATGGATATCAGTTTTTTAATGCAATATGTAAATCTTGTAACCCTTGGAATATGCTTATGTCTGGGATATGCCCTCAAAAATGCATTTAAGGGATTCAACAACCAGTACATACCTATCACTATGCTGGCAGTCGGCACCTTAATTAATGTACTTACCAACATCCCCAATATAAATGCTGCAGTAGTTTTAGGTGGTATGATAAGCGGCCTGGCAAGTACCGGTTTATATGAAGCTATGCGGAACTTGATAGAAAAAGACGGGAAAAAGGAGGATTAACCATGTTTAAAACAACATCTGCGTCTGGGATTGCTCTCTTAAAGCAGTTTGAGAGCTGCCGGTTAAAAGCATACAAAGCTCTTCCAACAGAGAAGTATTACACTATCGGTTATGGCCATTATGGGCCAGACGTAAAACCCGGAATGACAATAACGCAGGCGGAAGCTGAAGCTATGCTACAAGAAGATTTAAAGAAATACGAGAAGCCTGTAAATGATAACGTGACAGCGGAAATCACACAAAATATGTTTGATGCCTTAGTAAGCTTTACTTATAATTGTGGAGCCGATGCATTAAAAAAGAGCACACTCTTAAAAAAAATAAATATAAAAGATTACACCGGAGCTGCAGCAGAATTTCTAGAATGGAATAGATCAGGTGGAAAAGTAATTAATGGACTGACTGACAGAAGGCAGGTTGAAGCCTCACTTTTCTTAAAAGAGTATTCCGAATACATCCCAACCGGTCCAATAACCAGAAATTCAGACATTAAGGCTGTTAAATGGCTCCAGGAACAGCTTAACAAGGCCAACCCTACCTATGTTATACCTATTGATGGTAAATACACTGCAAAGACCAGAATAGCTGCTCTTATGTACGCAGAAATGCAGGGATGGAATTGGGAGAATAATTCTGGCTGGCAGATAGGAGCAGGAACAATTAAAGCGTTATCTTAAGAAAAACCCGGGGGCTACTCCTCCGGGTTATCTCTACATAGCTCATCAAGGGTAACCTTCAGAGCGTCGGCCAGCAGAATGGCTGTGTCTACTTTACAATTACCGCTTTTCTCAATGTCTTGTATCGTTCGCCTAGGAACCCCGCTTAATTCAACGAGGCTAGGGACCGATAATCCTTTACTTATTCTTATTTCTTTTAATCGCATAATACCTCCAGAGTTTCGGAATCACTTCTAGTAACATTAGTAAAGATGCGCAGATAACAAAAATACAAGCATATACTGCCCAGTTTGTTGTTATTGCTAAAATAAGCGAAAAGATAAAAAACAGTGTATTAAATGACATCATTTTCATTTTACAATTTAAATCCAATGTGGTAAGATTATTTTAGGTAGGGGAGATTTCTCTCCCCGTCTAGTTATTTGAAAGCTTTTACTAACTCTGCTATGGCAGTAATTAAAGCGGCGGTGGCGACCATTGCTTTAATGATTAAGTTGTAAAGGCTTTCTTTTCGTTTTTTCTTATGTTTCTTACCCACTGGACTTCCTCCTTTCCTTGATTATGTATATATTATAGCACGTATAAACGTGCTTGTCAATGGTTTTATGGAAATATTTATATAAAAACACCCAGGAATTAGACCCCTGGGCTTATTAACAATTATATTATTTACTTAGTTTCTTAGATATTTCGTCAAGCTGGCGAATGATAATCCAGTTCTGCTCTATCAATGTATTAAGATAAGTAATTTTAATGCTTTCCTCTCCCTTCATGCCAGCAAGAAAAGCGCCGTTTTCCATCACATTTGCTGCAGCTAGAGTTTGCTGTATATATCTAACCGACTGTGCATATTTCATGTCAAGGTCATTTAGTTCGTATGTATCAAGTGCATCCTGTAATTTCTGTTGTTCCTTTGATTCCTTTTCTTCTTTTGATGAAAATAATCCCATGATATAACCCTCCTATGTAAAATAATAACTTAATTATCCTACCGGAAGAAATATTTGTCAATAAAAATCCCCTAAGCTCAAACACTTAGGGGGACAGGTTGGGGACGAAACCTGCTAAAAACACTTATTCTAGATATATTCAGTACATAGATTGTATAACATTTATTTACATGTTACAATGGGTTAATGGTACTACAAGTATTATAAATACTGGTATTTTGTAAATCATATTCTATTGCACTTTGGCGGCCCTGATGGAGAATTAGCTGCATCTCAGCGCTATCTCTCTCAGAGATATGTAATGCCTTATAATGAGGTAAAAGGTATCTTAACCGATATCGGAACAGAAGAATTGGCTCATATGGAAATTATCTGTGCCATTGTTCATCAGCTTACCAGAAATCTCTCTATTGAAGAAATCAAAGCATCCGGCTTCGACACGTATTTTGTTGACCATACACTTGGGCTCTGGCCTCAGGCAGCCAGCGGAACACCCTTTAGTGCAACGGTATTTCAGTCAAAAGGCGACCCCATTACGGATCTTCATGAAGATATGGCAGCAGAGCAGAAAGCAAGAACGACCTATGATAATATCCTTCGCATGATTAAAGACCCTGATGTTATTGATCCTATCCGTTTCTTAAGAGAGAGAGAAGTTGTTCACTATCAGAGATTCGGTGAATCCTTAAGAATTGTTCAGGATAATCTTGATTCCAAGAACTTCTATGCCTTTAACCCTGCATATGATAAGTAGGATATGATAGCATAGCCAGAAGGTGTTTCAAGAGCTTACGGCGCTTGAAACACCTTCTATCGAAAAAATGTGAATTAGAGCTCCCTTATAACACTCGAAAGGGGAGAACTTCCCTTTTATTAAAAAACAATTAACATACTTGCAATTATTGCAAATTATGATACTATAATGACATATACTAATGGAGAAAGAAAATACAGCTTATAATGAAGAAAGATAAAGAATGCTATAAGGAGGTAGATAGAATGGATTTTTTTGAGAAGGTTGGAGACACCATAACCGTTAAAAGTAAAGAGATTGCCAAAAAGGCAAAGGAAGTGGCTGATGTTGCAAAATTAAGCAGCCAGGTAAGCAATGAAAAGGATAAAATCAATAAAAATTATATCGAGATTGGCCGAGCTTATTACAATGCTCATCTCCAGGATGAGAACTACGAATATGAAGGACTGTGCGGTGAGATAACGGCTTCAATGGATAAAATCACAGAATTAAAAAAGGAAATACAAACCTTGAAAGGTACCAAATTATGTGAGAGCTGTGGTGCAGAGCTGTCAAAGGATGCCCTGTATTGCTCAAGCTGTGGTACGAGAGTGGAAGAGGAAGATAACTAATCAGTTTCTAGAAAGCTGTTACCGATTGGGAGCAGCTTTTTTTCATAAGAAGGATTATCAATGCAGGAGGATAGGATGGCAGGTCTTCATATGAACTATTGTGTGGAATGTGGCAGCAGGCTGGAGTTAAAGATGTGCAAGGAAGATGGACTTGTTCCCTATTGTAAAAGCTGTGAAGCCTTTCGCTTTCCTATATATAATGCTGCAATCAGCACAGTGGTGATAAATCGGGAAAGAAATAAAATATTATTGATTCAACAATATGGAAAAACAGATAATATACTAGTGGCAGGCTATATTAACAAAGGGGAATCGGCAGAACATGCACTGGCAAGAGAAGTAATGGAAGAGATGGGTATGACGGTTGTTGCCTGTCAATTTATGAAAAGTGAATATTATCCCGGTTCCAATACTTTGATATTCAACTATGTAAGCATGGTGGATTCAGAGGACTTAAGCGGGATGACCCCGGAAGTGGACAGGGCAGGCTGGTACTCTTTCGAGGAGGCAAAGAGGATAATTAAACCGAATAGTCTGGCAGAGAGATTCTATCATTACTTTCTGGAAAGAACGGAAAATGGGAAAATTATTCACCTAATTCCAATAGATTAGCCTTGAAATAAGAATATTCACTATTTTTAATGGTTGGCATGAAATTTATAAAAAGCCCAGAATACAATAACAATTTGTATTCTGGGCTTTCTCTGTATTAATTTGAATCCGTCTCCGCAATTTTTTGTTTAATAGCTTCTTCAACATAGTGGGCGATATCATTTGACTTCATATCTTTATAATCTTCATAGTACAGAGGCTTTAAATAATGTATCTGCACATTGACTTCTTTGATGGAATGAGTGTCAAATACTTTATAGGAATTAAGGATTGCCAAGGGAACGATAGGGCATTTGGCGTTCATGGCACATTTAAAGCTGCCTCCCTTAAATTCTTGTATCTGATTCCCTTTCTTTGAACGAGTTCCCTCTGGGAATATCAAATAATTCTTACCCTGCTTTACTTCTTCTGTAACTTCATTTAACACCTTTAAGGACTGGCGTACATCTTCTCTTACAATGAACTTGGAGCCCAGAAGGGTAAATACATCCCGAAGAAAAGGGATATTCTCAATCTCTATCTTAGATACCGTTGCAAATGGCTTATCGTGGGTTTCCAGAAGAATCAGGGCATCAAAGAGACCCTGATGGTTGCCATATAACACATAGCCGTTCTCCTCAGGAAGGTTCTCTGTTCCTGTACAGGTTATATGGACCTTTCCGCGCTTATTTGCCAATACCGTAACGTGATGAAGAAATGCGTATTTTTTCTGCTCGCTGTATTTTTCCGGATGCTTCTTGTATTTATTTAATAAAAAGAGCCAATATGGCAATTGAAAGATACTTTTAAGTACCATCACCAGGATTCTTTCCATTCAAACCTCTTTCCCTAATACCGGATACGGGTCCGATATTCGTACGTAGTTGAAAAGGCTTTTTAATATGCCTATATTCTTATGCTATTGTACCAGAAAGGTTAACATAATGAAATAGGTTGTATCAAGAAATTTACATAATATCATAGCCTTTTAACATGCGGGCTCTGCTGGGATGTCTTAGTTTTCTTAAAGCTTTGGCTTCTATCTGGCGAATACGCTCACGGGTTACGTTGAATTCTTTCCCTACTTCCTCCAGAGTTCTGGTTCTTCCGTCTTTTAGGCCGAAACGAAGAATCAGCACCCGTTGCTCTCTTTCAGTGAGAGTCTCAAGAAGCTTTGAGATCTGATCCTGCAGTACAGAGTAAGATGCGGCATCTTCCGGTCCCATAATGGAATCATCCTTAATAAAATCACCCAAGTGGCTGTCATCCTCTTCACCGATTGGAGTATCCAGGGAAATAGGATCGGCGGATACCTTTAGAATCTCCCTTACCTTTTCAATGGGAAGCTTCATAGCATCTGCGATTTCCTGCTCGCTGGGTTCTCTGCCCAGACTTTGCAGCAGGCTTCTGGATACACGATATGTCTTGTTAATAACCTCAGACATATGTACCGGAATACGTATGGTTCTGGACTGGTCGGCAATGGATCTGGTAATTGCCTGACGAATCCACCAGGTAGCATAGGTACTGAATTTGTAACCTTTGCTGTAATCGAATTTATCTACCGCTTTGATTAAACCTAAATTACCCTCCTGAATCAAGTCCAGGAAAGAAAGACCTCTGCCCACATAACGTTTAGCAATACTTACAACCAGCCTGAGGTTTGATTCTGCCAATACTTTCTTGGAATATTCGTCACCCTCTTCAATCTTTTTCGCTAATTCAATTTCTTCCGCTACAGAAAGTAAGGGGTAGCTTCCGATTTCCTTCAGATAAAGCTTTACCGGGTCATCGGACATAGTACCAATCATGGAAAAATCGTCAATGTCTAAAAGGGCAGCTTCATCGCTGTCTTCTAGTTCTAAGATGATTTCATCATCGGGTTCATCCTCTTCAATGGGATTTAAGACAACAATATTATGTGCCTCAAGATATTCATATATTTTATCGATTTGCCTTACTTCAAGGTTCATCTCTTTAAAAAAATCATTTACTTTGCCTACATCTACAACGCCTTTGTTATCATTGGCATAGGAGAGTAGTTCTTTTAATCTTTCTTCAAAATTATGTGTTGCTTCGCTCATCATATTCCTCCATGGGTCTCATTGAATTAGCATAAGACAATAAAAAAAGAAACCCTTTACAAAATTAAGTGCCCTGAGTCTAGTATGATTATTCCCGGGACATTTCATGCATAAATATTTAGTAAATAAGTTTCATGGGACAAAATTACCACCAAATATCATTATAGCACAGGCTGTCCGATAAGAAAAGATAAATTTTATCATGAAAACCGATTTATCTCGAAAAAATTCGCTTCAAATGCAGCAAATTTTTCAGACAACTCTCTCTAGAATAAAATATGTGGCAAGCAGTAAAAATATCCATGAATTTAAAAAGAAGAACAGTATTGACAAATGGCAGGAAAATCCTCTATCCTAAAGGCAGAAAACGAAGGAGGTTTCATATGCCCTATATCAGTACAAAAACCAATATCACCATCCCAAAAGAAAAGGAAGTAAAGATAAAGGAAAGGCTTGGGAAGGCCATCAGTATTTTACCCGGTAAAAGCGAGAACTGGTTAATGCTGTCTTTTGAAGGAGATTCAAGTCTTTATTTTCAGGGAAAATCAGATAAACCAATTGCTTTCGTAGAGGTTAAGCTTTTTGGAAAGTCCAGTGCAGAGGCCTATAGTAAGCTCACTTCCGAGATTTCTGTAATTCTAAAAGAAGAGCTATCTATTGACCCCGGCCAGATATATGTAAAATATGAAGAAGTAAGTAACTGGGGATATAACGGTAATAACTTTTAAGTTAGTATGGGGTTGCTGCATAAATGTAACTGCTAAAAGTCATAATATTTTGGCGGTTATGTGAATGCAGCAGCCCTGTATTTTTGCCAGGAAATGCTTTTAAAACTACCCCAAAAAGATTGCAACCATCAGGGATTTGGTGAAAAACCAAAGTAATTTAATAAGCCCTGATAGATGGCATAAGCAAAATCATATTGCCTGTTTTTCAGTTTCTGAGAATCTTCATAGTTTGTAATATATCCTAGTTCTACAAGAACGGCAGGCATATTTGTTCTTCTTAATACATAAAGGGAAGGATTGATACGGACACCGTTGTTATAGGTTCCAAGCCTTTCAACGATTGCTGTCAGAATGCGTTCAGCCAGGTAATAGGACTGGGTGTAATTTTCATAAACATAACACTCGGTACCGTTTAAGGCAGGATTGTCGCTTGCGTTGCAGTGTATACTGATAAAGTAATCTGCCGGCCAGGTATTAGCAAGACGTACACGTTCTGCAAGGCTTGAGGTATTGCTGTAACCTAAAGATTGTTCCGGAGAGGTTCGCGAGGTACGGGCCTCGAACCTTGGGTCTGCGTTTAAAATGTTTGCCAGGTAGATTCCAACCTGATAGGTAATATCTTGTTCTCTAAGTCCAAAGCCCTCTGCACCGGCGTTGGTGCCTTGGGGATTATGCCCCTGATCTATAAAAATTCGTATAGCCAAGATAATACTCCTTTTCGTTCTATTATTACATCATATTCAAATATTGCATATTTGCTACTGTAAAGAAGCGTAAAATTTTATATGCCTCTCCTCTTTAAACGATTAACGCTGGAGGCGCTGGAATAACGGCATGTAACTTAAGTATGACAGCAGAATTTCATATCTTATCTGTGCTGGAATGGTTGACAGGAAGAATTCGGGGTGTATAATGTATTCTATGTGCATATGCACGGATAAAACATGGAAACAAAGTAAAAATTGCAAGCAAACATGCTGTGCAAAATGCTTCAACTACATAAGTTTCTATGCACCGTGCTGAATGGCACGAATATACAAAATGGCTGATTCAAGGATGGTTTTCAGCGGAGAGGAGATTTTTTTGCCGGGAAATGAAAAATGCAGATTTATCTGTGCAGAATATAAACAGAAAAACCTGAAGCCTGCAATCAAAGACAAGGATTTTACCGAGATACAGATGGATGAGCTGGAAGCCTTAAGGTTATGTGACTTTGAGGAGATGGACCAGGAAATGGCAGCCCATAGCATGAATATTTCCAGAGGAACTCTCCAGCGAATTTTGTATACGGCAAGGCACAAGGTTACCGAGGCACTTTTGGAGGGTAAGAATATTACCATTGCCGGAGGGAATTATCAGGTATCACCGGTTTGCCGGTGCAGTATGAAATGTAAAAAATGCAGAAAAGAGGTTATAGAACATGAGTGAAACATATGAAACTCAAAGCAGCTGTGGTGACAGCTGTTCCAGCTGTCAGGCTACCTGCTCTTCCAGAAAACAGGAGAAGGAGGACTTTAGAGAGCCGCTGAATCCTTACAGCAAAGTGAAGAAGGTTATAGGTATTGTCAGTGGAAAAGGAGGCGTTGGAAAATCCTTTTTAACTTCCTATTTAAGTGTACTGATAAACAGAGAAGGTTATCACACTGCTATTTTGGATGCAGATATTACAGGACCATCCATTCCGAAGGCCTTTGGCATTCATGAAAAAGCAAAAGGGAATGAACTTGGTATTTTTCCGGCTGTCAGCAAAAGCGGCATTAAAATCATGTCCGTCAATCTGCTCTTAGAAACAGAGGATACCCCTGTAATCTGGAGGGGACCGGTAATAGCAGGAACAGTAAAACAATTCTGGTCTGATGTGCTTTGGGACGATGTGGACTATATGTTTGTAGATATGCCTCCCGGAACCGGAGATGTTCCTCTTACGGTGTTTCAGTCCCTTCCTGTCGATGGTGTAATTATCGTAACCTCACCTCAGGAACTGGTATCCATGATTGTTGCAAAGGCTGTAAATATGGCAGAAGCCATGAATGTGCCGATTCTTGGTATTGTAGAGAATTACAGTTACTTAGAGTGCGGTAACTGCGGAGAAAAGATAAGTGTTTTTGGTACCAGCCATGTAGAGGAAACCGCAGAGAAGTATAAGCTGCCGGTTTTGGGAAGAATACCGATTACACCTGCTATAGCAGAAGCAGTAGATGCAGAAAATATCGAGGGTCTTAATGGTCCATGGCTTACAGAAGCAGTGGATGCACTAAAGTCTTTACTTGGTGAAGAAAGACAAGAAAAAGAGGACAATGGATTTTGCCGCATAGCAGTACCAACAGACGGAAATAATAATGTGTTTGCTCATTTTGGAAAAGCAGCAGAGTTTACTCTTTATGAATTCCAGGAAAATGAATTAGTCGGTAAAACAATTCTGGATTCCAAAGGCGAGGGACATGGCGCAACCATAGAAATGATGAAAAGAGAGAAGATTAATGTCGTAATCTGTGGTGGAATAGGAATGGAAGCCATGGAGGGATTAATGAACAGCGGCATCCTGGTAGTACCGGGTGCGGCAGGAGATGCCGATGTGTCCGTTGCTGCTTATCTGGACGGCGGTTTGAATGAAAGTTCAAAAGCTACCTGTGGATGTCAGGGTGGGAACTCTGAACATAACGAAGGGGCCTGTAATTGTAAATAATAGATAGAAAAACAAAGTGAAAATGATTTATTAATTTTCACTTTGTTTTTTGGGAAGCAGGGTAGCACGCTGTACAGCATCTGAACCATACTTTTCTCTTATGCTGTCAAGAGCCTTATCAAGCTTTTCCTTTTTCTCATCTTCTTTCATGGAAAAGAGGGAGAGCTGCGTATATTCTGTTTTTTCTTCCAGCTTTCCGGCCCTTACGCCAAGAAGCCTTAACGGAGCCCCTTTCCAGGATTCCTGTAAAAGATTACAGGCAGTATGATAGATAACGTCCGTTGTATTAGTGGGCAAGGGAAGAGTTATCTGATGGGATTGGTTGATAAAATCACAGTCCCGCATTTCCACGGTAATGCACGAAGCCTTTATATTATCTTTTCTGAGCCTGGAACCCACTGATTCACTAAGGAGGAGCAATATCTCTTTGGCATCGTTAAAGTCGGTAATATCCTGTGATAGGGTAAGGCTGTTGCCATAACCCTTAGCAGCGGAAGGGGAGTCTTCTACAGGACTATTATCAATCCCATGGGAGAAGGCATAGATACTTTCACCGTGTTTATTTCCTAAGTGGGACTTTAAAAAGGCAAGATTAGTATTCGCTATATCGCCTATAGTACGAAGTCCCAGATTTCTTAAAATTCTGGCAGAAGAGCGTCCCACAAAGAAGAGTTCAGTAAGAGGAAGGGGCCACATTTTCTTTTCAATTTCAGAGGGAAACAATGTGTGGATTTTATCGGGTTTCTCAAAGTCAGAGGCCATCTTTGCAAGAAGCTTATTTGATGAAATGCCGATATTCACGGTAAATTTCAGTTCTGTTCGTACCCGTTTGGCTATTGTTTCGGCTATTTTAAGGGGTGTGGAACCAAGGGGTATTGCACCTGTCATATCCAGATAGGCTTCATCGATGGAAAAGGGTTCCATTGTGGGGGTGTACTGATACAAGAGTTCCCGAAGAGATTTGGAATAATTCTCGTATAAGTTATGGTTTGGAGGAACCAGATAAAGACTAGGACATTTTTTTAAGGCTGCCACCACCGGCTCCCCGGTATTTATTCCAAAGGCCTTTGTAGGATGGGATTTGGCAAGGATTACTCCGTGTCTGGTCTTTAGATCACCGCCAACAGCAGAAGGAATTGTCCGTAAATCCAATGCATCCTTATCGGTTTCCAACCTGTGAACAGCTTCCCAGCTAAGAAATGCAGAATTAACATCAATATGGAATATCAGCCTGTCTTTCATAGGAACAATCCCTTTCCGGTCATAATGATAACACCATTATAGCACAAACAAACATTCGGAAAAAGAGGAAAACATAAACAACTTTGATAATAAAATAACAAATAAAAAGGAACAAAAGAAAATTATATTTTCTTTTTCCTATAAATGAGGTATAATAACAAAAGGCTATAATGAAACAAACAATATTCACACAAAATGGAGGTATGAATATGCTAGTATCAGCAAAAGATATGCTTAATAAAGCAAAGGCTGGACATTACGCAGTAGGCCAGTTCAATATTAATAACCTTGAGTGGACAAAGGCAGTTCTTTTAACAGCTCAGGAATTAAATTCACCGGTTATCTTAGGAGTATCAGAAGGTGCCGGTAAATATATGTGCGGTTACAAGACCGTTGCAAGTATGGTAACAGCCATGATAGATGAATTAAAGATTACCGTTCCTGTTGCACTTCACTTAGATCACGGCAGCTATGAAGGTGCTTTCAAATGCATCGAAGCTGGATTTTCTTCCATCATGTTTGATGGTTCCCACTATCCTATTGCAGAAAATATTGAGAAGACAAGAGAATTAGTTAAGGTTTGCGCAGAGAAAGGTCTCTCTCTGGAAGCAGAAGTTGGTTCAATCGGCGGAGAAGAAGACGGCGTTATCGGTGCCGGTGAAGTAGCTGATCCTAACGAGTGCAAATCCATCGCTGATCTTGGAGTAACAATGCTTGCTGCAGGTATCGGTAATATCCATGGAAAATATCCTGAGAATTGGCAGGGTCTTCGCTTTGATGCACTGGATGCTATACAGGCATTAACCGGAGATATGCCTTTAGTTCTTCACGGCGGTACAGGAATCCCCGAAGATATGATTAAGAAAGCTATCTCTCTTGGTGTAGCTAAGATCAATGTTAATACTGAATGCCAGCTTACTTTCGCAGCTGCAACCCGTAAGTACATTGAAGATGGAAAAGATCTTTCCGGTAAAGGATTTGACCCTCGTAAGCTTTTAGCACCTGGTTTCGAAGCAATCAAAGGAACTGTAAAGGAAAAGATGGAACTTTTCGGTTCTGTTGGAAAAGCTTAATTAGTCAATACAATTGAGTAATACTTATTTATTATAGAAAATAAGCTTGCAGGAAGTGGTAATCAACCTCTTCTGGCAAGCTTATTTTTTTAGGGAGATGAACTCAGGCTTTCCGATTTTTTCATTGAATCGTATTGAGACATAAAGGAAGTCCGTTACAGACAACAAGAAATATAATATAGTGTAATGGTTATAATAGAAGTTAGTAAGTAGAAAAATAATTCTTTGTATTAAACAGCAAAAGTTTTGTTGATAGATAATATTGTGCATAATTGTGCATTAAAAGCAAATAAAAGTAGCATATATATGAAAAAATAAAGGCATCACAATATATATTATTTCACTATAGCACTTAAATTATATTTGCGAAATACTCTGATACTAGCTAATAGAAGAGAAAAAGTAAAATTATGGTGAGATATAATCTAAATATGCAATAATAATGATATATAAAAGCACAATTAATAAATTAAAATGCACATATTATTGACAGAAGAAGGAGAATAAATTATAATGGCCTTAGTAAGTACATAGTAAAATTTATTCACATATATCTTGCGTTGAATTTAATGCATAATAGTGCGTTATTTTACAAAACATGAAAAAGGAGACATAAAATGGGAGAAATTAAGATGCTGGCAGACAATCTGCCTAATATCCCCTGGCAGGAGAAGCCTGCTAATGCAGCAGGACCTGTTTGGAGATATTCTGAGAATCCAATAATCGGAAGAAACCCTTTAAAAGGAGTAGCCAGAATATTCAATAGTGCCGTTGTTCCTTATGAAGGAAAGTTTATCGGTGTTTTCCGTGGGGAACAGACCAACGGTGTTCCTCAGCTTTATTTAGGACATAGTGAAGATGCTATTCATTGGACTTATGATGAAGAGAAGATTCCCTTTGTAAACGAAAAGGGTGAGCCATATATGCCAAGATATGCTTATGACCCCAGACTAATTAAGGTAGAAGATATCTATTATATAATTTGGTGTACAGATTTTTACGGTGCAGCTCTTGGACTTGCAAAAACAACAGATTTCAAGTCTTTTGTCAGACTGGATAACCCATTCCTTCCTTTTAACAGAAATGGTGTGTTCTTCCCAAGAAAAATAAATGGTAACTTTATGCTTCTTTCCCGTCCCAGCGACAGCGGACATACACCTTTTGGTGACATTTTCTTAAGTGAGAGCCCTGACCTGGTATATTGGGGAAAGCATAAGCACGTTATGACAAAGGGCAATAACCAATGGTGGCAGACTCTTAAGATAGGAGGAGGAGCAGCACCTATTGAAACAAGTGAAGGCTGGCTTTTGTTCTATCACGGAGTAACCGGTACCTGCAACGGCTATGTATATAGTATGGGTGCAGCTATATTAGACCGTGAGAATCCTTCCATTGTAAAATACCGTTCCGACAGTTTCGTACTTACACCGGAAGAATGGTATGAAGAGAGAGGCTTTGTAGGAAATGTAGTCTTCCCCTGTGCCACACTCCATGATGCCCAAACCGGAAGAATTGCTATTTATTATGGCGCAGCAGACAGCTACGTTGGGCTTGCTTTTACAACTCTTGATGAGATCGTTGGCTTTGTAAAGGAACATAACGTTAATATTGGTGATGATAATACGATTGGTATTATCTGATACTATTAAATTGCTGCACTTGTATGAAATGTTATTGTTGCAGTTAAGAGAAAGCGGGAGGTTCCTTTTGGAACTGACCGCTTTCTTTGTTTATAAGGAAAATACTTTAGACTTACTTGCATTATACCCATTTTCCTGATACGGAGAAATAGGAAAAATGCATTGCAAGTTAATGGCAAATTCAGTACAATAGGGTGTGACAATTTGCAAAGCCTATTTAAAGCAATGATGAAAGGAGACACAGACAGTGGACTACTTAGAGAAATATAACCAATGGATATCAGATGACTATTTTGACGCCGATACGAAGAAAGAACTCTTGGAACTTAAGGGTAATGACAGTGAAATCAAAGATCGCTTTTATAAAGATTTGGAATTCGGTACGGGAGGGCTTAGAGGTGTTCTGGGTGCCGGAAATAACCGTATGAATCTGTATACAGTAAGAAAAGCAACTCAGGGTCTTGCCAATTATATCTTAAAGCAGGCCGGCGAAGAAAAAGGAGTAGCTATCGCATACGATTCCAGGAGGATGTCTCCTGAATTTGCGGCAGATGCAGCTCTTTGCCTTAATGCAAACGGAATCAAAGCCTATGTATTTGAGTCCTTAAGACCTACCCCCGAGCTTTCTTTTGCAGTAAGAGAACTGCATTGTATTGCCGGTATTGTAATCACTGCAAGTCATAACCCTCCGGAATATAACGGTTATAAGGTATACTGGGAAGATGGCGCACAGATAACCTATCCCAAGGACGTGGAAATCATCGGTGAGGTTAATGCTATCACAGAATATGCTGCGGTCAAAACAATGAAGAAAGATGAAGCGGTAAAAAAAGGACTGTATCAGGTCATCGGAAAAGAAATTGATGACAGATATATGGAAGAACTTAAGAAGCTTGTAGTTAATCCTATAACAGATGAATGTAAGGATATGAAAATTGTTTATACACCTCTTCATGGAACCGGTAACCTTCCTGTCAGAAGGATTTTAAAGGAATTAGGATTCACCAATGTCTATGTGGTAAAAGAGCAGGAGCTTCCTGATGGAAATTTTCCTACGGTAGGATATCCTAACCCGGAAGATCCAAAAGTATTTACCCTTGCTAAGAAGTTAGCAGATGAAGTTGGAGCGGACTTGATTCTTGCCACAGACCCCGATGCAGATAGGCTGGGCGTGCAGGTAAGGGGAGAAGATGGTGAATTCAGACTTCTGACCGGAAATATGTCCGGTGCACTTATAGCAGAATATGTATTTTCTCAGAAAGCAGCCCATAATACACTGCCAAAGAATGCTGCCTTGATTAAAACAATCGTAACAGGAAATATTTCGGATAGAATCGCAGAATATTATCATGCCGACTTGATCGAAGTATTGACCGGCTTTAAGTATATCGGAGAGCAGATTAAATTATTTGAAGAAACCGGCTCCCACGAGTACGTATTTGGATTTGAGGAAAGCTATGGCTGTCTCGTAGGAACTCATTCCAGAGATAAGGATGCGGTAGTTGCAGTTATGGCTCTATGTGAAGCGGCAGCTTACTATAAGACCCAGGGAATTTCTCTCTATGAACAGATGAACCGGGTATTTGAAAAATACGGCTACTTTAAAGAGGATTTGGTTTCTGTTACCTTAAAGGGAATTGAAGGAATGGAAAAGATTAAGGAAATCATGGGAAATTACCGCAAAAATCCTCCTCTTACAGCCGGTGGACTTAAAGTACTAAAATTCAGAGATTATGAGGCAGATACGATTACGGATCTAGTGACAAAAGAAGTTGTTCCTACAGGTCTTCCGAAATCAGATGTACTCTATTTTGATTTGGAAGAAGATGCGTGGTGTGCGGTAAGGCCTTCCGGTACAGAACCTAAGATAAAATTCTATTTTGGCGTGAAAGGCAGCAGCTTAACTGATGCCTCTGAAAAGTTGGATAAATTAGTGCATGACCCTGTATTTGTCGTAGCTTAACCTGTCTCGCTACAGGTTAAAGGGAATAAGCCGAACAGTAATGTGATTAATCTCAACTGCAAATAAGAGGTAACAAGGCTTGGAATAAGTAGGGTGCGTCAGCGAGCAAGCATGGAACTGTTTAATTCAAACATCGGGTTATAGATTTTAGCCGAATCTATCTGTATTGTGATATAAAAAAAGCAAGGGAATCTTCTGCTGTGAAGACATGCCCTTGCTTTTTGAATTCTTAAATTATGTTAACATGGATGTTTAATGTAATATTTATTATAATTTTTGTCCGCAGTTAGGGCAAAAGTTGGCATCAGTGGTTTTCTGACCGCAGTTAGGGCAGAAGTTAGGCTTCGTGCCGGGGTTTGCCGTTGGATTTGCACCGGGGTTTGTTTGAAAACCTTGGCCGTTCCCGGAATTATTCATCCGGTTTAGCATCTGGTTAGCCATATTTGCACCCATCATCATACCTGCCATGTCGCTGGCAGCACTTCCGCCACCATGAGCATTGTTTCCAAAAAGACCGTCTGTCATAGCAACCTGTTGGTAACGGTTTAAGTCACCTACCATGCCATAGGAAGCATTTTTATTAATCATTGCCTGAATTTCTTCGGGGTAATTAAAGCTCATAATCTGAAAACCGGTTACGCTTAAACCAGTATCAAAAAGCTGCATATCCAGGTCAGTTTTGATTCCGGAGGAAATGTCATAGGAATTGGCTTGCAGATTAAACATATCCTTACCCTCTTTTACTATCCACTTCATTAAGAGCTGGTCTAGCAAAGCTGTGATACGGAGTTTTACATCCTCAACCAGATAACTTTCCTTAATACCTGCTATCTTGTCAATGAGCTTAACATAATCTTTAACCTTAAATTGAAAAGTTCCGTTAGCGCGGATTGGAAGGCCTCCGGGAAGGGTAGGAGCAGGGATATTGATAGCATTCTTTGTTCCCCACTTTACTGTAAATTCCTTTGTATTGACAAATAAAACCTCGGCACGCATTCCGCTGTTAAAGCCGAATCGAAAGCCGCTTAAGGTTGAAAGAAAAGGTATGATTTGAGACTCAATATCGTAATCGCCCTCATCCTGAAAGATTCCCTCTACTTTACCGTTAAATAAGAAGACGGCATCCTGACCGGGACGAATGATAAGCCTGCTTCCCTTTTTTATCTCCTTATTGCTCCATTTCCAAAATATCATATCTTCTCTAAATTCTTCCCACTCCACTACATTGGAGAATTGGTCTTTAAAGAAACCCATTGTTCAATTTCCTTTCTGTGCATTATTATATTGAAGTTATATGTGCCAGGCTAGGTCTTGCAGAGTGTACTTAGAAGCCTCTGCTACCGCCGCTGTGAGAATGACCGCCGCTTGAAATTCCGCCGCCGCCGCTGCTTCTCGGACCGCCGTCATTTGTTTGGGGAGTAGGCTTTTTCACTCTTGTTGTAGTAGTACGAAGATACTCATCTCTGTTGGCGGTAATACCGGAAGTGCTTCCATCCATATAATCTCTTCCGGTGGTAGTCATTCTGCCGCCGGAATTAGCAGCCATTATCCCTACGGTAACAGCACCTATGGCTAGAGCGATTCCTAGCTGGACAAAGGTGTTATACAGGGGATTTTTCTCCTTTTGCCCATAATAGTTACTAGGGCCGTCATAGGAGGATTCACCATAGTAATTACCGGAATTCGGATCACTTGAGGCAGGAGTTTCCTTTACCCCTTTCTCTTCATTCATATAGTAAGCAGATTCCTTAGCGAATTGAATAAATGCTTTTTTATATTCCCCATCCTTTAGTAAAGGCTGAATATCATCCAGCATATATTCTGTACGGTCATTGTTAACATAGTATTCCGACTTTCCGTAACCTTGAATTGTTACGCTGCGGTTTCCTTCTTCCATATTGACTAACATTATTACAGCACTGCCAAACTCTTCTTCGTAACCAAAAGCTTTCTCGTCATAGAAATCTTCAAGATATGTTTTGGGATCTTTCCCTGCAAGGTCATCGGTAACCATTATGATGTCAGCCTTTGCTTTGTCACTGTATTCGATACAGGTATCGGTCAGATCCGTAACTTCCGCTTCTGTTAAAAGGCCATAATTATCGTATACGTATTGCTTGGTGCTCTCCTCTTTGGCGGCAGCTGCCTGAGGGGCTTTTAGAAAAACCGCAGTGCAGGCAATCAGGATGAAGACAAGAAAGAAAACAGGCAGTGTGGATTTTCGGCTGATTAAATTCATAAAATTGGCCCTCCTGTTAGAACTGCAATAAGCTTAATAATAAGAAAAGCAGCTGCACTGACTGCAGAAAACCAAGCAGCAATTTTTCCGGCACTTAAGGGAGGTTTACCTACTATCTTACCGGTCTGACCATTCATTGCAAAGGTATGCTCTGCCTGTTTGTAATCATAACACACCATCCATACAGGGAAAAGAGCATACCAGGCATTTTTCTTCCTGATATTAATGTCCTTCGAATTATACGAGGTGGTGGCATAACCACTTATTGTCTGATCGATGTAATTATCCACATAGCGCTGTACTCTTTCTTCTATTCGAGGAAATAAATCCTTGTCGTCATAATTATATTTTTCTGCCAGATAACCTGCCAGATATGGCATCTGGAATTCCTTTAAATCCTGATAATGATAGGGCTCTAATTTATCCATCATACCATCATTCATCTTCTCGGAAGCGTCGGTGGGAACTTTCATATAATTCAAGCTGACCTGCCGATACACATGAAAATAATCGGTTTCTGTATAAATATAATCCCCACGGGTATAGGTACGGACCTTGGTACAGGTAGCATCAGCGCTGCCGAGCCCATTTAAATCATAAAGCCAGAAAGGAACATAAATGCCGGTGATGCTCTTAATCCTATCTGCAGACATAAAGCCTCTTGGAGTCAGCAGACCTTTTTTACACCATTTCTTAAAGGCAGCTTGTGCCTGTTCTTTGTTAATTGAAAAAGGTATTACCAAAGAGGGAGCAAAATTACCTGAAAGCCTGTCGGAGAGAACAACAGCTGCGCCGCAGAAGCTGCAGGTAGTAGCAGTGGTATCCTTATCTGTTATCAAAGTAGCACCGCAATTCTTGCAGTGGTATTCATTAACCTCTTCTTGGTGCTGATGTGCTTCTTCGTCTTTATAATTGGTATTGTTATAAGTGCGGCTATCCTTATTTTCTTTGCTTTTTGTCATTTCGTCAATATTCATCTCGTTGCCGCAGCTATCGCAATGCAGCTTTCCCGAGGTACTGTCGAACACCATATCAGCGCCGCAGTCCGGGCATTTGTATTGCACTACCATATGTTACCTCCAAGCATTTATTTCTGCTATATCATCAAATTGCTATACCCTATTATAATCGTGCATCTGTAAAAACACAATAACATCCCATACCCTTTCAAGGGTATCTTTCGTTTGCAAAAAGAATTCTGTTGGGATAAAGGTCCGCATACGAAAACAGCGGCATAAAGCCGCTATTTCGACGGATATTTTTACAATCCAGTTTATCTTATTTATTAAGGCTTGCTTTTAGAGCTGCCAGTTCATCTTCTACATTTGCATTCTGGCTGTATTTCTTTGTCAGATCTTTAATAGAAGCATCTGAGCCTGAATGATTCAGCTCTGCCATAGCATTGGCCTTATCAAGGGCTTTATCTGCCATTTCCTCGTATTTTGAAAAGCTTGCGATGGAATCATTGGCACTTGCAAAGGAGGAAGTCATCTTATTCATACGTTCCTGTGTCTTGGCCACAGCCAGCTTACCTTTAATCATATCCTTTCTGGATTCCAATTCGTTAATATCGGATACCAGCTTATCATGCATTTCTCTCATACGGACAGCGTTGCTATGAGAAAGGTCATAGGCTTCCTGCAGGCCGGAAAGCTTATTGCTTAAGGATGCCTTTTGCTCCAGGAATTTTCTTGCATCCTCATCGCTTCCTGCCTCAATAGCCTTTACGGCATAGGACTGCATCTTAGTAATTTCTTCGTTACAATCATCCAGTACTCGTTTGGCACGTTGTTCTTCAGCCATAATAGCTGCTGTTTCTGCCTTTACTTTACCTAAGTCACTTGTAAGATTCCTCAAACACTGATCGATCATCTTCTCAGGATCCTCAGCCTTATCCAAAAGAGCGTTTATGTTACTGGACATAATATCTTTAAATCTAGTCAATATACCCATGAAAAAACCTCCGTTCACGTAATTTCCATTTATTGTTTTCATCATCAGTTTAGCTTTTTTCAGCTTTATAGTCAAGTTAAAATCAGGTTAGAATTCTGATTAGGAAATTAGAAGGATTAAAGTAGTTAATCTATCAAATTCAGATTGACAGTCTTCTTGCACTGTTGTAAATTATTTATGTAAGATAGATGCAAATTAGATGATAAACAATTTGCTAACCAATAGTGCATTTTATGAAGAATAAAAGAGGTTCTTATGCAATCGGAAAATATATCAGATAACGGAATAGTGGATTTAGGAAACTTGTATCGTATTGGCAGAACAATCAGAAAAGCAATGGCAGGAGACGGAATCACTGTCGGAATGATAGGAGGTTCAATTACCCAAGGCTCCCGCTCAAGCTCTCCTAAAACCTGCTACGCATATCTGGTATACATGTGGTGGGTCAACCGGTTTCCCAATTGCAAAATACAGTATATAAATGCAGGCATAGGAGGAACTACTTCCCAATTTGGAACTGCCAGAGCGGAGGAGGATCTGCTTGCCTTTCAGCCGGATTTTATTATTACAGAATTTAGTGTAAATGATCAGAATACACCATTTTTCAGAGAGACTTATGAAGGACTTATAAGACAGTGCCTTACCTGTACTTCAGAACCTGGAATCCTTATTTTGAATAATGTATGTTATAATGACGGAACGAACACCCAGGAGATGCATAATGAAGTGGGAGCTTACTATAAACTTCCGATGGTAAGTATAAAGGATAGCATATACCAACTGGTAAAATCAGGAGCTGTAGATAAAGCCGCCATAACGCCGGATGACCTGCACCCCAATGACGCAGGGCATAAGCTGGTAGCAGAGAAAGTAACCAATCTTCTGGATATAATATATGAAAAGGTTGAAAAGGAAGAAATAGAGAAGGAGTATATATTCCCGGAGAAAACCTTAACAGATAATAGATTTGAAGATTCGTTAAGACTGAATAATAACAATATAAAACCCTCAGCAAAAGGATTTCAGGCTGATAAAACACCAAAAGCGGGTATAACCGATATTTTTCGGGATGGTTTTTTCGCAAGAAAAGTTGGAGATACTATTTCCTTTGAGGTAGAAGCCGGTAATATTGCGGTACAGTATAAAAAGACGATTCAAAGAAAAGCACCTGTTGCGGCGGCAGTTATCGATGGGGATAGTGAGAATCCCGTTATACTGGATGCCAACTTTGAAGAAGATTGGGGTGACTGCCTATATCTTCAGAATCTGCTGGTTGGAGGAAGTAAGGGCAGGCATAGAATTGATATTACTATTACAGAGGCGGACGAAGAGAGCAATCTTGATTTTTATCTTGTTTCCATGATAATTTCAGACCGAGGTTAATATAGAAAAATCAGTACTGCAAGTACTGCTAATAGCAGGGAGGTAACAAATTGAAGAAGATTACAATACAGGATGTGGCAAAGGAACTGAATCTCTCACGCAATACTGTAGCTAAGGCGTTAAATAACAGTGAAACGGTGGCATATGAGACAAGGTATGTAGTTATCAAGAAAGCTTATGAAATGGGTTACTCAAAGTTGTCACCTCTTGTACTGAATGAATACAAAATAAAGGACAAGCTGGAAAAGGTAAGAACGGTTGTAGTCTTTGCCAGAAGAGAGCTGTCAACCTTTTGGAACAGGATTATTATGGGGATTTCTGATGAGCTGAATAAGAACAACTGCAAACTTCAGCTTAATTTTATCAGTGAAGAGGATGAAGCGAAACATATTGCTCCCTTAGATGTGGATACGGATATGAGCGGAATTATTATACTGAATGTATTTCATAAAGAATTCCTGGAACTGATACTAAAAAAAGATGTACCGGTAGTATTTCTGGATGGTCCGAGCGATGTATTTGAAATCTCTACAATGGGCGATATTGTTATCTTTGAAGGGTTTCACTCTACGAGAAAAATAACAGAGCATCTATTAAGTCAGGGGAATAGAAAGCTTGCATTTATAGGTGATACCAGCTACTGCAGGACAATCAGAGATCGACATGACGGCTTCCGGTCCGCACTTATGGATTATGGTATAGAACCGGAAGAGCGTTATATGATTACCCGTCATGTGGAGCACAAGTACTACAAACAGGAAGAAGTCCATGGGGAACTTGAGAAATTAAAAGACCTTCCGGAGGCTATAGTGTGCGCCAATGATGATATAGCCAAAGATGTGATGCTCTGGCTTAAGAGAAAGGGAATCAAGGTACCGGAAGAGGTAGCTCTTACCGGCTTTGATGATAAGGAAGAAGTTGAGTTACTTTCCCCTGCGCTGACAACAGTTCATATTGGTAATCAGAGGATGGGGCGCAGACTAGTGCAGCAGCTTATCTGGAGAATAGATAATCTGGATTTGCCGAAAGAAATTGTTGTAATAAATACAGAGACTATTATCAGGGAATCCTCTATACGAAAGGGAAATGATTAAATTTTGAGGAAAAAAGCAACTTTTACCTAAAAATATAAGATCTGATTAGAAAAGATTCCGGAAGGCCAGCTTGTGATTACAGCGACAGGTTACTCACCGGAATCTTTTTTATTGATTGGTATTGTTTGAATAGAATAAAAATTGGTGTTTTTTTGATTAAATTCCGTATATTGCTTGAAAAACCGCAGGAACTATAGTAGATTTGTTGTGATACGTAATGAAAAGAATAATTATTATTCCGAATATAGAAGATAAAGAGTACTGATTAAGAATATAAAAGAAAGTGAGAATGATATGTGGCTTGCAGATAAATGGAAAGATTACGAAGTAATCGATACTTCTAATGGTGAAAAATTAGAGCGTTGGGGAGAATATATTCTTGTCAGGCCCGACCCTCAAGTGCTATGGGATACGGAAAAGACAGATGCCAGGTGGAAGAAGCCTAACGGACATTATCACCGCAGCAGCAAAGGCGGCGGTGAATGGGAATTTTTTGACTTGCCGAAGGAATGGAATATTACCTATAGAGACATGGTATTTCATCTACAGCCTTTTAGTTTTAAGCATACTGGAATATTTCCGGAACAGGCAGCAAACTGGGATTGGTTTTATGAACTTATTAAACAGGAGAAAGAGAAGAATCCAGGGAAAGAGATAAAAGTATTAAACCTGTTTGCCTATACCGGCGGAGCAACAATAGCTGCTGCAAAGGCTGGCGCCAGTGTGACCCATGTGGATGCTTCTAAGGGAATGGTTACATGGGCAAAAGAGAATGCTGCTCTTTCTGGTTTATCCGAAGCTCCCATTCGCTATATCGTAGATGACTGTATAAAGTTCGTAGAACGGGAAATTCGCAGAGGAAATTTTTATGATGCAATTATCATGGACCCTCCGTCTTATGGCAGAGGTCCAAAGGGTGAGACTTGGAAAATTGAAGAGAATATTCATTCGTTTGTGAAATTATGTGCAGGGGTTCTAAGAGAAGAACCGTTATTTTTCCTGATAAATTCCTATACTACAGGCCTTCAGCCGGCAGTTCTCTCTTATCTGCTGGGGCTTGAAATCCAAAGCAGATTCGGAGGAGTGGTGAAAGCTGATGAAATAGGTATACCGGTGACTTTAAGTAAGCTTACTCTTCCCTGCGGTGCATCGGGACGTTGGTCTAACATCCGATAACCGTAAGGGCAAGCAGGATTTCATGATTAAAATTAGAAGAGGAAATGAAAGGTGATGTTAATCTTTCTTTTGTCTTCTAATTTTAGCTCTTCGTCAACTTATAACGACTCTATAAAGTAAATGTTGCTATTACTGAGCTTTTTTACTTCTGTTGGGACTGTATTTTAAGATATGATTATTTAACAGATATCAGACTGGTATAATGAAAGAATATATTTACACCTGCATTACAATAAATATCAAAGCCTGTAACTTTCATAAGGATAAATTTAACGGTTGTGAGGGATTTCATGAGAGTGTTTTTGGTAGATGATGAAGAGTTGGCATTGGATGTTTTGGAAAGAATGTTAAACCGAATAGAGAATGTTCAGATTGTAGGAAAATACATGGATTCCCAGAAAGCATTTGACGACCTAAGAACAGAAAGCATAGATGTTGTATTTCTGGATTTAGAAATGGGAGGACTAAATGGCCTTGAGTTTGCCAGAAGGCTGTTACATAAGGAAGAAGCACCGGAGGTTATTTTTGTAACGGCTTATGCTCAGTATGCAGTGGAAGCCTTTGAGGTTGATGCACTGGATTATTTATTAAAACCTATAACGATAAGCCGTCTCGAAAAATCCATTCAAAAGGTTGAGGAAAAACTAAAAATTAAGAAGATTGCGAGGACACAGATAGCAGAAGGAAAGACAAATATATATATTCATTCCTTGAAGGAATTTCAAGTGTTTAAGGGAGATAAAATGTCTGCGCCTCCTATGCGGTGGCGTACGAAGAAAGTAAAAGAGATGTTCTGCTATTTGTGGCTGAATAACGAAAAACCGGTAAATAAATATCGTATTCTGGAAGAATTATGGGCAGATGCACCTTTGGATAAAAGCACGGTTTTACTGCATACTACGGTGTATCAATTAAGGAAAGCCATCAAAGAGCTGGGATATGAAGAGGGTTTGCAATATATGAACGACCAGTATATTTTAACCTTACCAATGAAAAGTGACCTGGAAGAATTAAGAACACTGCTCCGAGAACCTGAGCCTACACCCGAGCAAATGAGCAGGCTTCTTACAATATACGAAGGGGACTTATTGGAACACGACGAGTATGACTGGTGTATTTATGATAGACAGCATCTTAGGAATGCTTATTTGAACTATCTGGAAAAATATATTGATAAGAATCTGAACACCTTAAAAAGTGAAATAATGGAAAGCTGCCTTCAAAAGCTGCTTCGATTGGATGTTTATAATGAAAAATATGTCTTTCTGCTGATGGAATATTATGCTGATAATGGAAATGGGAAAGGGGTTATAAAGGTATACCAGTATTACAGTAAGGTTCTCCGAGAGGAATTAGGACTCAAACCATCGAGTAAGGTAATTGAAATATACAACAGATTTCTAAAAAGAGAGTAAGCTCTCTTTTTTTTATGTAATATTCAGTAACGATAACTAATATTATTGTTCAGAATATGTTCAGTATCTATAAGTATAATAAAAAGACAAACCTTGAAAATATTGGTTAATCTTTTTGGCTCTTATTGTTACATAAAACGGAAATAGCATTTTAAGAATTTAAAGAAAGGAAGAAGGAGTATGAAAATGTTTATTAAAAAAGGTAGAACAACCTTAATTTTAATACTAATCTTAAGCATGATAATGAACTTACCATTACCTGCATTGGGATTGGGGACACATGTGAAAGCAGATACCGGACAGGATTTGGGCAATATTTTTGACAAAGTTGAGCTGACTACAGGATCAGAGCCTTATACGGTGCTGCCGCTGGATCAACCCTTGCAAATCACACAGGATATGAGCGTAGGCCTTTTATTCTATTGGAGCATCCCGGAAGGGCAAGATGTACAAGCAGGCGATTATGCAGAGATCAATGTACCGGCAGCATTTTTGCCTATTGCTAATGCAAGCGGAAACCTTCTGATGTCTAACGGAGAATCGGCAGGTACTTTTAACTTTGATAAGGATACTCGTATTCTGAAATTGGTATTTAATGATGCTCTGAGCTTGAACGGAAGTTATTCGGAGAATAGGGATGGTACTGTTGGTATAATCCTTAAATTTGATCTTACGAAGTTTGAAGATGATACCAGTCAAACCGTGCACTTTGAGTATATGGAAAAACTTGATTTTACTGTTACTGTCAAGCCTGGCAGCGGCGGAACAGTAATTACAAAGAACGAAATTCATGAAGCACAGAATGCCAAAGAGGTAACCTGGACAGTGGATGTAAATACCTCTCTAGATAATATTACAGATGCTGTTTTTAAGGATATCATACCGGCAGGATTGGAATTGGTATCTGGCAGTGTTAAGAAATATCCTCTTACGGTAGGTTATAATGGAAAGATTACCCAAGGAGCAGAAGAATCCATAACACCAGTTATGGAGGCTGGCGGGTTTTCTGTTCCCATGGGGCATATTCAATCAGCTTACCGTTTTATCTATAAAACAAAGATAGTTAGTTATACATCAGGTCCTTATACCAACAATGCGACCTTATCAGACGGTGGGAGCCTTTTGGGGACCGCCAGCAGTACAATTCCGAATTTTCCACGCAGTGCCATGATTGAAAAGAACGGCTCTGCTGCTTATAATAACGATGGGAATGCAAGTGTGATTCACTGGACTATTGATGTTAATAAGGCAGAATCCATCGTTACCGGAGCAGCAATATCGGAAACAATATCCGATAACCAGACAATTAAGAACAATACAATAAAAGTATATAAACTGATCAAGAGCGGAAGCAGTTGGAGTCAGGGAGCTGATGTAACGGATGCGATTAAGGCTATTAATTCTCTTGATATGGATGGTAACCTTCAGTTTCCTATTAACATGGGTGATTTAAAGGAAGGCGCATACCGTATTGTTTATGATGCAGGTATTATCTATGGAGATAATTACTATTATGAAGACAATAAGTCTTCTCTTACCTGTACCAATAAGGCTACTTTAACTGATGGCGGTGTTTATGTTGCAGATGCGGAAAAATCAATTAATGTAACCAGAGGTGCTATACTTTCAAAATCAGCAATTAATTCTATTAGTTACAGTGCTAAAACTATAACCTGGACCATAGTAGCAAATACAGGTAATCAGTCTATTAACGGAGCAGTGGTACATGACCAGCTTCCGGATGGACTGACCTTAAAAGCCAACAGCGTTAAGGTAATGAACGAGAATGGAAGTTTAATAGACACCCCTAGTATTACTCCTGATGGGAGCGGGAATTTTACCATTACACTGGGAAATATTAATGCGAAGCGCACAATTACCTATGTAACAGATATTCAACCAAATTTTTATGGCAGTGAATTCAAAAATAAAGCGTGGCTATCAGGTACCGGAACCGGTGTGGGACCCGGAACTACAGCGGAGCAGGCCTTGGAAAAGTCAATTACGCCTACTATTGTAAACTCTTATACAAAAGGTACTTTAACTACCACCACGACGGTACCCGGAAGTGATTCGATTACTTATAAGGGAATTGATTATGATGCTAAAACAATGAGTTGGCAACTGACGGTTAAACCGATTAAGAGAGCGGTGGAAGAACTTACGATAACAGATTCTTTCCCTAACAACGGCATGGTATTTCTTCCTGAGACCTTACGGGTACTGGCAGGTAACACGGTTTTAACACTTGGTACGGACTATACCATTGAAGCTCCTGCCGGAGGAAGTACGGATTATCAGAATGGCTTTGTACTAAAGCTTATCGGGAACCCCTGGCAGGGTTCAGATTACCATATTTATTACAAAACCAGTTTTGATTTGAACACACCGGGAATTGTACCGGTAACGCAAAACAAATATTTAAATCATGTGGTCTTTACCGGAAAAACATCCGATGGTCCTTTTACCGTCACACCAACGGATGCATATTACCAGCTGGATAGTACCGCTTATAATAACGGTAAAAAAGACGGAAGCTTAGATTTGCAGACCAGACAGATAAGCTGGCAGATTTACACCAATTATTTGTCGGTAAATAAAGGAGCAGATATTACGGTTGCAGATACATACGAAGCTGGCCAGCACCTTCTTCCGGAAACCTTTACGGTTACGAAATATAAGCTGAATGCCTCCGGAACGCCTATACTGGATAGTACACCATTAATTCCGGGCACGGATTATATCCTTACAGCAGCCGGTGATGGCTTTAATCTCACAATTACAAAAGAGCCGGATAAAGCCTATGTTATTCAGTATAAGACACAGATTGATGGTCTTTCAAAGGCTAGTTATAAAAACAGTGCGACAGTAACGAAGGACGGAGACTCTGTTCTGTATGAAAAGACAGTGACCTATCCGGACTGGGATAATTTTATCGCTAAGACGGCCGTTGATGTTGACTCCAACATGAAGGTTTATCCGGACGATGAAATTAATTGGAAGGTAGTACTGAATAAGAGTTTATCAGAAATAACAAACGGGGTATTTACAGATGTTATCAGCAGCGGTCATGTATATGTAAACGGAAGCCTGAAGGTCTACCAGATAACAAATGTCAATACCAATGACAGGATAGAAATCAGCCCTTCCGACACAACCTTTGAATTAAAGAGCGAGGCCGGTGTGAATCCTGGGGAATGGAATCTTACAGTAAGTTTTAAGAATAACATTACCAGCCGATATGAAATTGAGTATAAAACAGTTGTAACTGCAAAAGAGGGCACTATAAAGAATAATGCCAAATTCACCGGTACCGGTGTTAACAAATCCAGCAATGCGAATAACGGCGCAGGGTTTACGGTTACACAGACTGCTTTTGGCACGGGAGGCGGAACCACTAATAAAGGAAAGATAACCATTAATAAGGTAGATAAAGATACCGGTAACCTTATTAATACGTCACCGGCGGTCTTCGAGCTGTATTATATGCTCAATGATACGAAAATGGTAATAAGCGGTTCCGGCCAGTCTACGGCTAACGGAGTACTTACCTATTCCGGGCTTTCCTTTAGAACATATTATCTGAAGGAACTGTCAGCACCTAATGGATATTACCTTAATGATACCGTTTATCCCATAACATTAAATTCAAGCAATAAGAATATTACTCAAGTAGTAGAAAATGAAGCAAAGAAAGCAATACAGATAGTAAAGACAGATAAATATGACCCAAGTAAAAAACTGGAAGGCGCTAAATACAGGCTTCTAAAGATTGCTGATGACGGCACCGTTACAACTGTTGAAGAAAAGGCTACAGATGCAAATGGCCAGTTACTCTTTAGCGGACTGGAGTTCGGTAAGTACAAGGTATTAGAAATTGAAGCACCGAATAAGTATCAGCTTCCCACAGAGGGAGAGAGTGATCTGCTGGAGATTAAAACCGGTACAAATAGTCCTCTTGTAGTTCCGATGACCAATGAAAGTAAAAGAACATTAAAGGTCATAAAAGAAGATAAGGAAGATTCCGGAAAGAAACTGGAGGGAGCAGTCTTTAAATTGTTTGATGCTTCTAATATACAAATTGGTGATACCTATACCAGTGACAGCCACGGAGAGATAAAAATACCGGATTTAGATAACGGAACTTATACCTTAAAAGAGATCTCTGCACCGGAAAATTATCAACTGCCTCAGATTACAGAAACGGTGATAAATATCAATAGAGCAACTGACCTGTCCTCTGATGGAACCGGTGACAATATCGTTACACAAATTATCAAGAATGCATCTTTAAAGACCATTAAGATTATAAAGGTAGACTCGGAGGATACCAGCAAGACCCTGCCCGGTGCTGAGTTTAAATTATATGATTCCAATCATATTCTAATAGGAACATATACTACAGACAGCAATGGAGAAATTATTATATCAGGGCTTAAAGTAGGCAGTTATAAACTGGAGGAGACAAAAGCACCTGCTGGCTATAAACTACCGGATAATCCTGTGACGCCTGTAGAGATCACTTATGATACGGATTATGATACGATATTACCTTCTATTGGAAATGAAGTATACCGTTCAATAAAGATTATTAAGGTCGATAAGGATGATACCTCTGTTGTATTAAAGGATGCGGAATTTCAGTTATGGAAGGATGGAATAAAGGTAGCAGATAAGATTATGACAGATGAATCCGGAGTTGCTGTTATCCCAAATCTATTGTTAGGTAAGTATAAACTGATTGAAACAAAAGCACCGGAAGGATATATCACACTTTCTGACAGTCAGATTGGAATAGAAATTAAAGTGGGATCACCCATCCAGATTCCGATTACAGTAGAAAATGACCTTTTAAGAACCTTAGTAATTAAAAAGGTAGATGCAGGAAATACAACTAAATTACTGGAAGGAGCAGAATTCACAGTAAAGGCTCCTGATGGAACGACCAAAACACTTAAGACGGGAGCTGATGGTACTGCAGTTTTATCAGGATTAACTTTCGGCAGTTATGTGATAACTGAAACAAAGGCACCTACAGGGTACCTAATAATGAGTTTGCCGAAAACAGTTATTACTGATAACTCTCAAAAAATATTTACTGTTGAAATAGGGAATGCTCTATACATTCCGTCACCGAATCCATCACCGGAACCCAGTGTAACGCCCAGTCCTACACCAACACCAACTGCAGAGCCAACACCGACTCCGTCTAAGGGACCGGAACCAACGAATAAGCCTACGCCTACACCAGAGCCAATCACTGAGGCCACGAAAGAGGATACACCAAAAGGCGGTACGGTGCCTGTTCCAGATGGAAGTAAAACCGAGGTGGGAGAAAAACCAAGTAACGGAACGGTTAAAGTAGATGATAAGGGCAAATGGACGTACACACCGGATAGCGGCTATACCGGTAAAGATAAATTCTCTATCATTGTAAAACATCCCGATGGAAGCAAGGAAGAAGTTGTGGTTGAAATTGATGTGGATAAAATCCCTCTCGGAAATGTGAAACCGAAGCCGAATGACACGGCAGAGGATGTAAAGATACCAAAGACTGGTGAAACTGTTCCGTTAGGTTTACTGCCAGCTATGATAGGTGGTATAACCGGTGGTATTATAATGATATTCAGCAGAAAGAAAAAAACCAGAAGTTAGTGCCGGATAGTTAAGGAAGATTATTATTTAAATAAGTAACAGAGACTGCAAGTTCATTATTAGGGTGGATAAAATCCATTAATAACTGGACTTGCAGTTTTTTAATATTATCTGAATGTCTATTATTCAGACAAATATATAAAAAACATCGCAGTTGAAAGACAATATATAACATTGAACAAAATTACACCAAAATAAAAGCGAGAATTTTGTAGAAATAACTGTATTCAAGAAGTAAAGGCTATGATATAATAATGGCATAAATATTAGGAAATAGTCTACATATAAATCCGGTGCTTTCCACCGATAAAGGCAAAATCAGCGAAAGCTGATGACGCAAAGCTATAGGGCCTTATTTATTTTTATAAATTGGCAGCCAGTTACCGAAAGGGGAGTTTTTTGTGTATAATTTTTTAAAGAAAGGCCTGCTATTTATAGTAGCAGTGATTTTGCTATCCGAAAGTGTATATATACCTGAAATGACTTATGCAGCGGATGCAGCAGTCATAGACAAGAGCGAAATAAAGAACGGCATTATTATTGTTGATTATAACAATGAAACAACATCACTGGTGAGAATCACGAAAGACAGTTCTAAGTATATATATGATTTGTCAGGGGAAGTCAGAGTACCTCTTCAGTTGGGAAATGGTGACTATAAGATTGAAGTTCTGGAAAATATTGAAGGAAACAAATATCGTCAGGTTGCAGCAGAAACTATAAATTACAACGATGACAACGGTAAAACAGTATTTTTACAAAGCAATGAAATCGTTAATTGGAATTCAGATATGGCATCCATAAAGAAAGCGAAAGCTTTGACACAAAACGCTGTTACGGATACTGAAAAAGTTGCTGCAATTTATTCCTATATTGTAAAGAATATAAAGTATGACTACGAAAAGGCAGAGACAGTGCAAAACGGTTATGTACCGGCTATTGACGATGTATATACAGCGAAAGAAGGAATCTGCTACGATTACGCGGTACTTTTTGCAGCAATGCTCAGAAGTGTTGGAATACCGACGAAAGTACTGATGGGAACATCAACGGATGTGACTGAATATCATGCATGGAATCAGGTTTATATGAAAGATACAAAAAAATGGATTACGATTGACACTACAATCGATGCGGCTTTGAAAACGGTTAATATGGATAAAATGGCGAAGAAAGTATCACACTATAGTATAGAAAAGCAATATTAAACAAAATGAATAATCTGCCTTCCTTTTTTTATATTTTATTATAGAAAGAAGAAATATCAGTATACGAGGATATAATCCCTATGCTGATATTTTTTTGCTATAAAATATATTTATTACACATAATGATAAAAATTTATTGTAAAAAAATGATGTAATTAAAAATAAAAAAAAGATAAAAAACTGCTTGCATTATTGATTTTACTATAGTATAATTAGTACTGCTGTGACATTGATAGCGTAGAAGCGAGAGGTTGCTACATATAATGTAGGTTTTCCGTGGAGCGAATGTCAAGTTATGAAACTGGCGACAAGTCACTGTACAAATAAAGATTCTGCAAAAGATTATTTCGAGCAGATAAGTGTGGGTAACCCTATGTTTTCTTATGTGGAAAACGGAGAGTCTTAATTAGGCTTTAAAGACGGGACACACACGGCCCAGTGTACAGTCACCGCTTGTCGTACTGCTATTAAGTGCGAAAAGGAGGCGACTTTTTTTATGGCAAGTCAAGTAATGAGGATTACATTGAAAGCGTATGACCATCAGTTAATCGATCAGTCAGCTGCAAAAATCATCGAGACTGTAAAAAAGACAGGATCAAAGGTGAGCGGACCTGTACCCCTACCTACTAAGAAGGAAGTAGTTACAATTCTTAGAGCGGTACACAAATACAAGGATTCCAGAGAGCAGTTCGAGCAGAGAACTCACAAGAGATTAATCGATATCATCACACCTACACAAAAAACGGTAGATTCATTATCCAGATTAGAAATGCCTGCCGGTGTGTACATCGACATCAAGATGAAGACAAAGTAATCATCGAAAACAAGCAAAGACAAAATCCTTTAGGGTTTATATATAGGGTAAGGTTCACAAGGAACCTGCACCAAGGTAGACCATCTAGGATGATTACGCGTAGTGTTGAAGTGCGAAGTGTAACGGAGTACTGCAAAGCACATGGCGCAATCCGCTGTAGATTAAACAGGAGGTGCAAGTAATGAAAAGAGCAATTTTAACGACAAAAGTCGGAATGACTCAGATTTTCAACGAGAACGGAAGCTTGATTCCGGTAACTGTATTACAGGCAGGACCTTGCGTTGTAACACAGGTTAAAACAGTTGAAAACGACGGATACGCTGCCGTTCAGGTAGGTTTCGGAGATATCCGTGAAGTATTGGTTAACAAACCAAGAAAAGGACACTTTGCAAAAGCAGGTGTTGCAAACAAAAAATATCTTAAAGAGTTCAAGTTTGATAATGCTGCTGATTACACAGTAGGACAAGAAATCAAAGCTGACATCTTTACAGAAGGTGAAAGAGTTGATGCTACTGCTAAATCAAAGGGTAAGGGATTCCAAGGTGCAATCAAGAGATACGGACAGTCCAGAGGACCTATGGCTCATGGTTCCAAATTCCACAGACATGCAGGTTCCAATGGTGCTGCTACAACACCCGGACGTGTATTCAAGGGAAAACACATGCCTGGACATATGGGACATGTAAAAGTAACAGTTCAGAATCTGGAAGTTGTAAGAGTTGATGCAGAAAAGAACATTATTTTAGTAAAAGGTGCCGTTCCCGGACCTAAGAAATCTTTAGTAATGTTAAAGAATACCGTAAAGGCAAACTAGAAGCTTTGAGAAAGGAGGACGACACAGATGGCAAACGTATCTGTTTTTAATATGGAAGGCAAGGAAGTTGGTTCTATCGAACTTAACGACGCTGTTTTCGGAGTAGAAGTTAACGATCATTTAGTTCACATGGCAGTTGTTTTACAGCTTGCCAATAAACGTCAGGGTACACAGAGTGCCAAGACCCGTGCTGAAGTAAGCGGCGGCGGAAGAAAACCCTGGAGACAGAAGGGAACCGGTCATGCAAGACAGGGTTCAACAAGATCTCCTCAGTGGAAGGGCGGCGGAATTGTATTTGCTCCCAAGCCAAGAGATTATTCATTTAAGATGAACAAGAAAGAAAAACAGCTTGCTCTGAAATCTGCTTTGACTTCCAGAGTGGAAGAAAAGAAGATTTTCGTTTTAGATGAGTTAAAATTAAGTGAAGTTAAAACAAAGAACTTCGTAAAAGTTCTTGACAATTTAAAGGTTAACAAAGCACTTGTGGTTACAGGTGAGAAGGATGAGAATGTAATTCTTTCTGCAAGAAACATCCCTACTGTAATTACCGCAATTCCTGGAACTATCAATGTGTTTGATATCTTAAAGTATGATACACTGATACTCACCAAGGATGCAGTAGCAAAAATTGAGGAGGTGTACGCATAATGGCTGATTTAAAATTTTATGATGTAATTTTAAAACCAATCGTAACAGAAAAAAGCATGAATTCTATGTCTGAAAAGAAGTACACTTTTTCTGTTCATCCTGATGCTACAAAGAATCAGATTAAAGAAGCTGTTGAGAAGATGTTTGCCGGAACAAAGGTTGTAAGTGTTAATACAATGAACCTTGACGGAAAGAACCGCAGACGTGGAAATACAGCAGGAAAGACTTCCAAGGTTAAGAAAGCAATTGTTCAGTTGACTGCTGATAGTCCTGAAATTGAGATCTTCTCCGGATTATAAGATATACGATCAATAAATTATGGTGTTTATTCGCCGATAACAGAATAAAATAATTGCTCGAAAGGAGTGCAAAAGATGGGAATTAAGAAGTTTAACCCATATACACCTTCCAGAAGAAATATGACCTCATCCGATTTCGCAGAGATTACAACATCTACACCTGAGAAATCCTTAGTTGTTTCTATTAACAAGAATGCAGGCCGTAACAATCAAGGAAAAATTACAGTAAGACATCAGGGCGGCGGCTCTAGAAGAAAATATAGATTAGTAGATTTTAAGAGAAGAAAAGACGGAGTACCTGCAAAGGTCCTGACTATCGAATATGATCCTAACAGAACTGCAAACATCGCATTAATCTGCTATGCAGATGGTGAGAAGTCCTACATCCTGGCTCCTAACGGATTACAGGTAGGCGCTACCTTAATGAATGGTGAGACTGCAGAAGTTAGAGTAGGAAACTGCTTACCTCTTCAGAACATCCCTGTTGGTACACAGATTCACAATATCGAATTATATCCTGGAAAAGGCGGCCAGTTAGTACGTTCAGCAGGTAACTCTGCACAGTTAATGGCTAAAGAAGGCAAATATGCAACTCTTCGTCTTCCTTCCGGCGAAATGAGATTAGTGCCTATTATCTGCCGTGCTACTATTGGACAGGTGGGCAATATTGATCATGAATTAGTAAACATCGGTAAAGCTGGACGTAAGCGTCATATGGGTATCAGACCTACAGTCCGCGGTTCCGTTATGAATCCTAACGACCATCCTCACGGTGGTGGTGAAGGTAAGACTGGTATCGGCCGCTCAGGTCCTGTTACACCTTGGGGTAAACCTGCTCTTGGTTTAAAGACCAGAAAAACCAACAAAGCGTCTAACAAGATGATTGTAAGAAGAAGAGACGGTAAAACTGTTAAATAATTAAGGAGGTTAAACCTATGGCTCGTTCATTAAAAAAAGGACCGTTCGCTGATGAGCATCTGCTTAAAAAGATAGATGCTATGAATAAAGCAGGTGACAAATCTGTAATCAAGACATGGTCACGTCGTTCTACGATTTTCCCTCAGATGGTTATGCACACCATTGCTGTACATGATGGCAGAAGACATGTACCTGTATATGTTACAGAAGACATGGTTGGCCACAAGTTAGGTGAATTTGTTGCAACTAGAACCTATAGAGGACATGGAAAAGACGAAAAGAAGACGAAGAGATAAAGTAACTTGGAATTGAAAGGAGGTTTCATCCATGGCGAAAGGACATAGATCCCAGATAAAGAGAGAAAGAAATGAGAATAGAGATACAAGACCCAGTGCAAAGGTTTCCTATGCAAGAGTGTCTGTACAGAAAGCTTGTTTCGTTTTAGACGCCATTAGAGGTAAAGACGTTGAAACAGCTCTTGGTATTTTAGCTTATAATCCCAGATATGCTTCAACTGTAATAGACAAAGTGTTAAAATCAGCAATTGCAAATGCTGAAAATAACAACCACATGGACGTAAGTAAGTTATATATTCAGGAGTGCTACGCAAATCAGGCTCCTACAATGAAAAGAATCAGACCTAGGGCACAGGGAAGGGCATACAGAATCTTAAAGAGATTAAGCCACATCACTGTTGTACTAAATGAAAGATAAGGAGGGCAATAATGGGACAGAAAGTTAATCCTCATGGTTTAAGAGTCGGAGTTATCAAAGACTGGGATTCAAGATGGTATGCAGAAGCTGATTTTGCAGACAATTTAGTAGAAGACTACAATATCAGAACATACCTGAAAAAGAAATTATACAGTGCAGGTATTGCAAAAATCGAAATCGAACGTGCTTCTGACCGTTTAAAGGTTATCATCTTTACTGCAAAACCGGGTGTGGTTATCGGTAAAGGCGGACAGGAAATCGAGAAATTAAAGGTTGAAATCCAGAAGTTTACTGCTAAGAAATTAATGGTAGACATCAAGGAAATCAAAAAACCGGACTTAAATGCCCAGTTAGTAGCAGAGAATATTGCAGCTCAGCTCGAGAACCGTATATCTTTCAGAAGAGCTATGAAATCTACTATGTCAAGAACAATGAAGTCAGGAGCTAAGGGTATCAAAGCTGCTGTTGCAGGACGTCTTGGCGGAGCAGATATGGCTCGTACAGAATTCTACAGTGAAGGAACTATTCCGTTACAGACATTACGTGCGGATATTGACTATGGATTTGCAGAAGCAGACACCACTTTTGGTAAATTAGGCGTTAAAGTTTGGATTTATCAAGGTGAAGTACTTCCCACAAAGGCAAAAAAGGAAGGGAGCGATAAATAATGTTAATGCCAAAAAGAGTAAAACGTCGTAAGCAGTTCCGTGGCTCCATGGCAGGAAAAGCTACAAGAGGTAATACTATCTCTAACGGCGAATTTGGTCTGGTATCATTAGAGCCAGCTTGGATTAAATCAAACCAAATCGAAGCTGCCCGTGTTGCGATGACTCGTTACATCAAACGTGGTGGTAAAGTTTGGATTAAAATATTCCCCGATAAGCCAGTAACAACTAAACCGGCTGAAACTCGAATGGGTTCCGGTAAAGGCTCCTTAGAGTACTGGGTAGCTGTTGTTAAACCGGGACGCGTTATGTTTGAAATCGCAGGTGTTCCGGAAGAAACCGCAAGAGAAGCTTTAAGACTTGCAATGCATAAACTTCCTGTTAAGTGCAAAATTGTTTCTCGCGCAGAATTAGAAGGAGGTGCGGGCAGTGAAAACTAGTAAATTATTAGAAGATTTAAAAGTAAAATCAGTTAGTGAACTGAACGACGAATTAGTAGCTGCTAAAAAGGAACTTTTCAACTTAAGGTTCCAGAACGCAACAAATCAGCTGGATAATACCAGCCGTATCAAAGAAGTCAGAAAGAACATTGCCAGAATCCAGACGGTTATTTCTGAAAAAGCAAAAGCTTCTAACTAATTGAGAAAGGAGAATTGTTGTGGAAAGAAATCTGAGAAAAGTTCGTACCGGTAAGGTAGTAAGCGATAAAATGGATAAAACAATTACGGTTGCTGTTATTGACCATGTTAAGCATCCTTTATACAATAAAATCGTAAAGAGAACTTATAAATTGAAGGCTCACGATGAGAACAACGAGTGTGGTATCGGCGATAGAGTAAAAGTTATGGAGACCAGACCTTTATCCAAAGATAAGAGATGGAGACTTGTTGAAATTATCGAGAAAGCAAAATAATGAGATTCTGAAAGGAGTAAGGTCATGATACAACAGGAATCAAGACTTAGAGTTGCTGATAATACCGGTGCAAAAGAATTACTCTGCATCAGGGTACTTGGCGGATCTACAAGAAGATACGCTAATATCGGTGATATTATTGTTGCCAGCGTTAAAGATGCAACACCAGGCGGTGTTGTAAAAAAAGGTGACGTTGTAAAAGCTGTTGTTGTTCGTACTGTTAAAGGTGCTCGTCGTAAAGACGGTTCCTACATTAAATTTGATGAGAACGCAGCTGTTATTATAAAAGAAGACAAAAATCCCAAAGGAACACGTATTTTCGGACCTGTTGCAAGGGAATTAAGAGAAAAGCAGTTCATGAAAATTGTTTCATTAGCACCAGAAGTATTATAAGGAGGTGGAAACCTGTGTCAATGTTAAAAATCAAAAAGGGAGATAACGTGAAAGTTATCACCGGTAAAGATAAAGGCAAAGAAGGCAAAGTAATCGGCGTTACAGATGGTAAAGTACTTGTTGAAGGCGTTAACATGGTAACAAAGCATTCCAAAGCCAGCCAGTCCAATCCTAAGGGCGGCATCATGCACCAGGAAGCACCTATTGATGCTTCTAATGTTATGTATGTTCACAAGGGAAAGACTACAA
Source organism: Anaerocolumna chitinilytica (assembly GCF_014218355.1). Taxonomy (NCBI): domain Bacteria; kingdom Bacillati; phylum Bacillota; class Clostridia; order Lachnospirales; family Lachnospiraceae; genus Anaerocolumna; species Anaerocolumna chitinilytica. The sequence goes on along the minus strand of NZ_AP023368.1, from coordinate 5,054,406 downwards.
GAATCGGTTTTACTACTGTTGAAGGTAAAAAAGGTTCCAAGAAAGTACGTGTCGCTAAAGTAAACGGCGACGTAATTGACTAATTCTAAGAGAGGAGGTCCCAAAAGTTGACTAGATTAAAAGAACTTTATTTGAATGAGATTGTAGCTGGAATGGAAAAGAAATTCAGTTACAAAAACACACTGGAAGTACCCAAGTTAGACAAAATCGTTATTAATATGGGTGTCGGCGAAGCAAAGGAAAACTCCAAGCTTTTAGATGCTGCTATTAAAGATATGGAAACAATCGCTGGACAGAAAGCTGTTGTTACCAAGGCTAAGAAATCCGTAGCTAACTTTAAAATCAGGGAAGGCATGCCCATCGGATGCAAAGTTACCTTAAGAGGAGATAAGATGTATGAGTTCGCTGATCGTCTGATTAACCTTGCACTCCCTCGAGTACGTGACTTTAGAGGTGTAAGTGCCAATTCATTTGACGGAAGAGGAAACTATGCTCTTGGAATTAAGGAACAGGTTATTTTCCCTGAAATCGAATATGATAAAATTGACAAAGTCAGAGGTATGGATGTAATATTCGTTACTACTGCTAAATCTGATGAAGAAGCTCGTGAATTATTGACATTATTCGGTATGCCATTCAAAAAATAGTTAGGAGGGAATTTCATGGCTAAAACGTCTATGAAAATAAAGCAGCAACGTCCCCAGAAGTTTTCCACCAGGGAGTATAACCGCTGCAGAATCTGTGGCCGTCCACATGGTTATTTAAGAAAATACGGAATTTGCAGAATCTGCTTCCGTGAATTAGCATATAAAGGACAAATACCAGGCGTTAAGAAAGCTAGCTGGTAATTAAAAGGAAGGAGGCAAACGACATGACAATGAGCGATCCTATTGCAGATATGCTTACAAGAATCCGCAATGCCAACACTGCAAAACATGATACAGTAGATGTACCGGCTTCAAAAATGAAAGTAGCTATTGCTGATATCCTTTTAAAAGAGGGTTATATCAGAAAGTATGACATTGAAGAAGTTGACGGTTTTAAGAATATCCATATTACTTTAAAGTATGGTAAAGATAAAAATGTTAAGATCATCACCGGTCTTAAGAGAATTTCTAAACCCGGACTCCGCGTTTATGCCAACAAGGAAGAGCTTCCGAAGGTTCTCGGAGGACTTGGTGTAGCTATCATCTCCACTAATATGGGTGTGGTTACAGACAAGGAAGCTAGAAAATTAAATGTAGGCGGAGAAGTTCTTGCCTTCATCTGGTAAGATGAATTATCTGGTAAGATGAATTATCTGGTAAGATGAATTATCTGGTAAGATAAAAATATCAGCTGAGTCGAATTACTATACAGAAAGAAATATCTGGTAATAAATTGATTTATCTGGTAAAATAGAGACAAACATTTTTCCTGCATTTATTGCAGGAGAAATGAGGCTGAGTTTGTATAAACTAATCAAATACACCAAATCATTTTTCTTTGAAAGGTGGATTGGAGTATATAGAAAACCATAGGAGGTGCGGGCATGTCACGTATAGGAAGAATGCCTATCGCTGTACCAGCAGGTGTAACCGTTGATATAGCAGAAAATAATAAAGTGACTGTAAAAGGTCCTAAGGGAACATTAGAGAGAGTGTTACCCTCAGAAATGGATATTAAACTTGAAGGTGCAGAAATCGTTGTTACAAGACCTAATGAATTAAAGAAAATGAAGTCTTTACACGGTCTTACAAGAACATTGGTTGCTAACATGGTAACCGGTGTAACCGCTGGATATGAGAAAGTTCTTGAAATCAACGGTGTTGGTTACAGAGCTGCAAAATCCGGTAAAGAGTTAACTTTAACATTAGGATATTCACATCCGGTTGTTATGGTTGATCCTGAAGGTGTTGAATCTGTATTAGAAGGACAGAATAAAATTACAGTTAAAGGTATCGATAAAGAAAAAGTCGGACAATACGCTGCTGAAATCAGAGATAAGAGAAGACCTGAACCTTATAAGGGCAAGGGTATTAAATATGCTGATGAAGTTATCAGACGTAAAGTTGGTAAGACTGGTAAGAAATAATTGGAGGTGAAATAAAAATGGTTAGTAAAGAAGCAAGATCCAAAGTTCGTGTAAATAAACATAGAAAATTACGTAATCGTTTTTCCGGAACTCCTGAAAGACCGCGTCTTGCTGTGTTTAGAAGTAATACTCATATGTACGCTCAGATCATCGACGATACAATTGGTAATACTTTAGTATCAGCTTCCACCGTACAAAAAGACGTAAAGGCTGAGCTTGATAAGACAAATGACGTAGCTGCAGCAGCATATTTAGGAACTGTTATTGCAAAGAAAGCACTTGAAAAAGGTATCAAGGCTGTTGTCTTTGACAGAGGCGGTTTCATATATCAGGGTAAAGTTAAAGCATTAGCAGAAGCAGCTAGAGAAGCTGGTCTGGAATTCTAAGCGAGGAGGGAAACACATGAAACGTACAATCGTTGATGCTGATCAACTGGAGTTAGAAGAAAAGGTAGTATCCATTAAACGTGTTACGAAAGTAGTAAAAGGTGGACGTAACTTCCGCTTTACAGCTTTAGTAGTAGTTGGTGACAAGAACGGCCATGTTGGAGCAGGCCTTGGAAAAGCGACTGAAATTCCGGAAGCTATTCGTAAAGGAATTGAAGATGCTAAGAAAAAGCTTATTTCATTTCCTATTGATGAAAATGGAAGTGTTCCTCATGACTATACAGGAAAGTTCGGCAGTGCAACTGTTCTTTTAAAACGTTCCGCAGAAGGTACCGGTATCATTGCTGGTGGTCCTGCACGTAACGTATTAGAGCTTGCCGGATTCAAGAACATCCGTACAAAATCACTTGGCTCCAATAACAAGCAGAACGTAGTTCTGGCAACTATTGATGGATTAAGCCAGTTAAAGACACCCGAGGAAGTTGCTAAACTCCGCGGTATCACTGTAGAAGAGCTGTTAGGCTAAGGAGGTCTTAAGATGGCAGATAAATTAAAAATTACTTTAGTAAAGTCTACAATCAGCTCAATTCCTAAGCACAAGAAAACAGTGGAAGCATTAGGACTTAAGAAGCTCCACAAAACGGTAGAATTACCCGATAATGCATGTGTAAGAGGAATGGTTGATCAGGTAAGACATTTAGTAAAAGTGGAAGAAATATAATCCAAAAATAGTAAGGAGGTGTACTAGATGAATTTATCAGAATTAAGACCGGCAGAAGGTTCCAAACAAAGCGGAAACTTCAGAAGAGGCCGTGGACATGGTTCAGGTAATGGTAAGACTGCAGGTAAAGGACATAAAGGACAGAAGGCACGTTCCGGCGCACCCAGAGTAGGTTTCGAAGGTGGTCAGACACCTTTTATCAGAACCTTACCAAAGAGAGGTTTTACTAATAGAAACACAAAAGAAATCGTAGCAATCAACGTAGACAGACTGAATGTTTTTGAAGATGGTTCTGTAGTTACAATAGATTCCTTAATGGAATACGGCATTGTAAGGAACCCAAGAGATGGTGTTAAGATCCTAGGAAATGGAGAACTTACTAAGAAGCTTGACGTAAAAGTATCTGCATTCAGCGAATCTGCTGCAGAGAAAATAAAAGCTCTTGGTGGAAATGCTGAGGTGATTTAGGAGATGTTTAAAACAATCCGAAATGCTTTTAAGATTAAAGATATAAGAAATAAGTTAGTGTTCACTTTAATTGCATTAATTATAGTAAGAATTGGCTGTCAGCTCCCTGTACCTGAAATAAACAGGGAGTATTTCTCCCAATGGGTTGGCAGTCAGACTTCATTAGGTTTCTTTGATACTTTAACTGGTGGCTCTTTCACTCGGATGTCAATACTTGCTCTGAATATTACACCTTACATTACAGCATCCATCATTATGCAGCTTCTTACTATTGCTATTCCTAAATTGGAAGAGCTGCAAAAAGACGGTGAAGACGGAAGAAAGAAAATCGCCGAGTTTACACGTTACCTGAATGTTGCTTTATCCTTAATTGAATCCATCGCTATGGCAATTGGATTTGGTAGATCAGGATTACTTATCGGCGGTATTACTTTCTCTAACGTAGTAATTATTGTAGCTACTTTAACAGCAGGTTCTACCTTCCTGATGTGGTTAGGTGAAAGAATTACAGAAAAAGGCGTTGGAAATGGTATCTCAATTGTCCTTTTAATTAATATCATTGCAAAGTTGCCAAGCGACTTCACAAACCTTTTCAGAACCTTTGTTACCGGTGCTGCCAGTGTAATTAACGGTATTATAGGTGCAGTTATAATCATCTTAGTAACTGTATTTGTAATTGCATTTGTAGTTTTACTGCAGAGTGCTCAGAGAAAAATCCCTGTTCAATATGCAAAAAAAGTACAAGGTAGAAAAATGGTTGGTGGACAATCCTCCCATATTCCTTTAAAAGTAAATACCGCAGGTGTTATCCCGGTAATTTTTGCCGGTTCTATCATGCAGTTCCCTATCGTTGTATCTTCCTTCTTTGGAGTACAGCCTGCAAGAGCTCATGTATGGCCTAAGATATTATACTTATTAAACCAGAATAACTGGTGCGATTTCACAAGTTTTGGTGAGTTTAAGTATACCCTAGGATTACTAATGTATATTGTTTTAATCATCTTCTTTGCTTATTTCTATACTTCAATTACTTTTAATCCACTTGAAGTATCTAATAATATGAAGAAACAGGGAGGCTTTGTACCTGGCATTCGTCCTGGTAAGCCTACGACAGAATATCTTACAAAAGTTGTGAATAACGTAATTTTAATCGGTGCAATCGGCTTAACCATTGTTTCTGTAGTTCCCATTTTCTTCTCAGGAGCATTTAATGCAACGGTATCTTTTGGTGGTACATCCATCATCATTATCGTTGGTGTTGTTCTGGATACTATGAAGCAGATTGAATCTCAGATGTTAGTACGTCATTACAAAGGATTCTTAAATGATTAATAAAATATAGAACAGCTGCAGGCGGGGCACAGCCCCGCCATTTGCAGATTTCTTGTAGAAGGGAGTAACACAATGAAGATCATTATGTTAGGCGCACCAGGCGCTGGTAAAGGAACACAGGCTAAAAAAATAGCAGAAAAGTTCAAGGTCCCTCATATTTCAACAGGTGATATTTTTAGAGCTAATATCAAGAATGGCACAGAACTAGGTAATAAGGCAAAGGTTTATATGGACCAGGGCCTTTTAGTACCCGATGAACTTGTAGTTGACCTTGTAGTTGACAGAGTAAAACAGGCAGACTGTGAAAAAGGTTATATACTGGATGGATTCCCTAGAACAATTCCTCAGGCAGAGTCATTAGATAAGGCTCTTCTTGCTATTGGCGAGAAAGTAGACTATGCCATTAATGTTGAAGTGCCCGATGGTGATATCGTAGAGAGAATGGCTGGAAGAAGAGCTTGCTTAAATTGCGGAGCTACTTACCATCTTGTAAATATTCCTACCAAAGTTGAAGGAATCTGCGATGTTTGCGGTAGTGAAATCGTATTAAGAGAGGATGATAAGCCGGAGACAGTTTTAAAACGTCTTGAGGTATATCATAATCAGACTCAGCCGTTAATCGATTATTATAACAAGCAGGGAATTTTAAAAGAAGTAGACGGAAGAAAGACCATGTCTGATACTTTTGAAGATATCCTGGAAATACTCAAATAATGAAAGAAACAGATGCAGGGAGAGCTTATGTCAGTAACAATTAAGTCAGAAAGAGAAATTGGTTTAATGCGGGAGGCCGGGAAAATACTTTCAGCCGTCCATGAAGAACTAAGAGCAATTATAGTACCGGGGATAACTACCATTGATATTGATAAAAAGGCACGGGAGTTAATAAAGGGATATAATTGTATACCCTCCTTTCTTAATTACAACGGCTATCCTGCATCTGTCTGTGTTTCCGTAAATAATCAGGTGGTTCATGGAATCCCCTCCAAGGGAAGAGTATTAGTAGATGGAGATATTGTAAGCTTGGATGCTGGTGTGATATACAAAGGATATCATTCAGACGCCGCAAGAACCTGGGCAGTAGGGGAGATTACGGAAGAAGCAGAGAAACTGATACAGGTTACGAAGCAAAGTTTTTTTGAAGGTATTAAATATGCAAAATCTGGCAATCATCTAAATGATATATCTGCAGCTATCCAAACATATATTGAATCCTACGGGTTTTCCGTTGTTAGGGATTTGGTAGGGCATGGTATTGGAACAAAGCTTCATGAAGATCCTCAAATTCCGAATTTCTCTCAAAGAAGAAGAGGAATAAAACTGGAAGCAGGGATGACATTTGCTATAGAGCCTATGGTAAATGCAGGGCGACCTGAAGTATATTGGGAAAATGATGACTGGACTGTAGTAACGGAGGATAGGTCTTTATCCGCACATTACGAAAACACCATCTTGATAACGGACGGGGATCCTGAAATTCTTTCCTTATAAAAGTAAAATAACAACGAAGCTTGTGTGAAGTGATAAGCATTCACATTATGATTGGTAACAGTAAGGTACAATTTGCCGGCATACTGCAAATTAATAGAAGTTGTTTGCAAAGGAGCTGGTATGAACTTATTAAAAAAGCAAAGTTCATAAGAGACTTGTACCTGCAAAATCCTCAGTCCAATCTTACAGCAAGTTGGGAAGGACATGACTGACAGAGTGGAATATCAAATAGGAAGAGGCATCGTATCTACCGCAGGTCATGATATAGGAAAATGCTATGTCATATGCGGAGTAGATTCAGAATATGTATATTTAGTGGATGGTGTACTAAAAACCTTAAATAATCCTAAGAAAAAAAATAAAAAGCATGTAAGACTCATAGAAGGCGTTGAAAATCTCCTTCCATGTATGAATGATGATACAAAAGCAACCAGGAATGAAGATATCAAAAAGGCAATAAAAACTTACAATAAGATAAGAAAAGGGGAAGGAACCCTTTAGTCTGTTGTATTTCTTCAAATTGTGGAGGTGACTTAATGTCAAAATCTGATGTAGTTGAAATCGAAGGAACCGTTATTGAAAAACTCCCGAATGCCATGTTTCAGGTAGAACTGGAAAATGGTCATAGAGTTTTAGCACATATTAGCGGAAAACTACGTATGAACTTTATTAAAATTGTACCCGGTGACAAAGTAACATTAGAACTATCCCCTTATGATTTGACCAAAGGAAGAATTATTTGGAGAGATAAATAAAGTGTTAAATTTTACTTGATTTTCTATCTATCAGATGTTATAATGATAGACGGACTTTTTTTGAAAGGAGTGAATTACTGTGAAAGTAAGGTCATCAGTAAAACCCATCTGCGAAAAGTGTAAGATTATTAAAAGAAAGGGAAGCATCAGAGTAATCTGTGAGAATCCCAGACACAAACAAAGACAAGGCTAATAGTCAGTTAAGGCTGTCCTGTCGGAAGCTTAACTGTTTTATATAATACGTTTATTTTATAAACGATATAAATAGTTCTTGCTTTCTGTGTTACAATCTGCATTTTGCAATTGTGATATTGTGGGTGAATCAAAAGATTCATCTTGAAATCTATGGGGTTTCAGCAGATTAACCCTAGGGGTAGTCTGTCACAATTTAAAGCGGCTGCGCAATGAAACACCAGGAAGAGTTGTTCATTGCGAAAACATTATTCTGATTGAAAATGTTTGAAAGAAGTATCAAATAGAATGCTGCTGCAAAGAAAATAATTGCCGCATCATTCGTGAAAAGTAATAAGAGGTATGCATTTCACCATATGGCCTGGTTAAACGCTAAGAGCGCAGTAAGATGGCTGTATGATACCTAACTATAACTTTTCATTGTAATCTTTTGGCGAATATCGAGCTTTGCTCTGGTATTCCCAAGTATGTAGTTGAAAATAGAAGTTTTGTTTTCAGCCTGACGTACTATTTGGCCGCAAGGCCGCTCAATGTCGGATGTGAAATGTTCTTATTTCACGCTAACCTTAAAAATTAACGGAGGTGTAATACGCACATGGCTCGTATCAGTGGTGTAGATTTACCAAGAGAGAAACGTGTTGAAATCGGTCTTACTTATGTATATGGTATCGGCAGAGTAAGTTCTAACCGTATTTTAAAAGAAGCAAATGTTAATCCTGACACACGCGTTAGAGATTTAACAGACGAAGAAGTTGCCAGAATTCGTGATATTATTGATGCAACACAGATGGTAGAAGGTGATTTGCGTAGAGAAGTAGCTCTTAACATCAAGAGACTTCAGGAAATCGGCTGCTACAGAGGAATCCGTCATAGGAAGGGTCTTCCTGTTCGCGGACAGAAGACTAAGACAAACGCAAGAACCAGAAAAGGTCCTAAGCGTACAGTTGCTAATAAGAAGAAATAATTAGGCTTCAGTTACTCCGGAATTTCGAGAGGTCTTGAATTCTCCGGTGCCAAATGACGCATTTTTGTGTTGTTTGGAAACAACAGTTCGTATGGACTGCGTGGCTGAACAGTCACGAAATAAGGTAATTAAAATCCAATAGGAGGGTTTGTTAAATGGCTAAGAAAATAGCAAAAAAAGTGACTAAGAAACGTGTTAAGAAAAACGTTGATCGTGGACAGGCACATATCCAGTCATCTTTTAACAATACAATTGTTACTCTGACAGATGCAGAAGGCAACGCCCTTTCCTGGGCTAGCGCTGGCGGCTTAGGTTTTAGAGGTTCCAGAAAGTCAACTCCCTATGCAGCACAGATGGCAGCTGAAACAGCAGCTAAGGCAGCTTTAGTTCATGGTTTAAGATCAGTTGATGTTATGGTTAAAGGTCCCGGATCAGGAAGAGAAGCAGCAATCCGTGCACTTCAGGCTTGCGGCATTGAAGTAACAAGTATCAAGGATGTCACACCGGTTCCTCATAACGGATGTAGACCACCTAAACGCAGAAGAGTCTAATAGGAGGTAAGTAACAATGGCAAGAGACATGGGTCCTGTATTAAAGAAATGTAGAACACTTGGACTGGAACCGGCTTATTTAGGAATTGATAAGAAGTCCAACAGAACTTCTTCCAGAGCAGGTAAAAAAGTAAGTGAATATGGTACACAGTTAAGAGAAAAACAGAAAGCTAAGTTTATCTATGGCGTTCTGGAAAAACCTTTCAGAAATAACTTTGAAAAAGCAAAGAAAATGAAAATCGGTACAACCGGTGAAAACCTTATGATTCTTCTTGAGCTTAGACTGGATAACGTAGTTTTCCGTTTAGGATTCGGCAGAACCAGAAGTGAAGCAAGACAGATTGTTGACCACAAGCATGTTTTAGTTAACGGCAAGTGCATCAACATTCCTTCCTACACAGTAAAAGCTGGAGACGTTATTGAAATCAAAGAAAAATTCAAGAGCGCACAGAGATATAAAGATGTATTAGAAGTAACAGCTGGAAGAACTGTTCCGGCTTGGCTTGAAGTAGATCACGAATCCTTAAAAGGATCTGTAAAAGAGATTCCTTCAAGAGATCAAATTGATGTTCCGGTAAATGAAGTGCTTATCGTCGAGTTGTATTCTAAGTAATCATTAATCGTATCATAATAACCCAAAAGGAGGGTCCTATTGTGTTTGATTTTGAGAAACCAAAAATTGAAATTGCAGAAATTTCTGAAGATAAAAAATTTGGACGTTTTGTAGTAGAACCTTTGGAAAGAGGATACGGTACAACCTTGGGCAATTCTTTACGCAGAATTATGCTTTCATCCTTACCCGGAGCTGCAGTCAGCCAAGTTAAGATTGAAGGCGTGGTTCATGAATTTAGCGCGATTCCCGGAGTAAAAGAAGACGTTACTGAAATTATAATGAACTTAAAGAGCCTTGCAATTAAAAATACCAGTGAGACAAATGAGCCTAAAACGGCTTATATCGAATTCGAAGGAGAAGGTGTCGTAACAGCAGGAGATATCCAGGCTGATCCTGACATTGAGGTTTTAAATCCGGAACTGGTTCTTGCAACTCTGAACGGTGGAAGTGACAGTAAATTATATATGGAAATCACTATCACAAAAGGCAGAGGCTATATTAGTGCAGATAAAAACAAGAACGACGACCTGCCTATAGGTGTAATTCCCATTGATTCTATCTATACTCCTGTTGAACGTGTTAATTTAAGCGTTGAGAATACTCGTGTTGGACAGATTACTGACTTTGATAAGCTTACACTTGATGTATTTACTAACGGAACTTTAGCTCCCGATGAAGCTGTCAGCCTTGCTGCCAAGGTTCTGAGCGAGCATCTGAATTCCTTTATCGATTTATCTGAAAATGCCAAGACAGCAGAAATCATGGTAGAAAAAGAAGATAACGAGAAAGAAAAAGTTCTGGAAATGAATATTGACGAACTGGAGTTATCCGTTCGCTCTTATAATTGTCTTAAGAGAGCCGGCATTAATACGGTTGAAGAATTAACAAATAAAACTTCTGAAGATATGATGAAGGTAAGAAACCTTGGTCGTAAGTCCTTAGAGGAAGTACTTGCAAAACTGAAAGAACTTGGTTTATCACTGAATGTAAGTGATGACTAAGCTGATACGTCAAAGGAGGGAATGTAATGGCAGCCTATAGAAAACTTGGAAGAACATCCAGTCAGAGAAAGGCATTGCTGAGAAATCAGGTTACCAGCCTGTTATATCACGGCAAGATCAGGACAACTGAAGCCAAAGCAAAAGAAATTCGTAAAATTGCTGAAAGCTTAATCGCTTTAGCTGTTAAAGAAAAAGATAATTTCGAAACAGTTACTGTTAAAGCAAAAGTTGCCCGTAAAGATAAAGAAGGTAAGAATGTTAAAGAAGTTGTAAACGGAAAGAAAGTTAACGTTTATGATGAAGTAGAAAAGACAGTTACAAAAGACAGTGCATCCCGTCTTCACGCTAGAAGACAGATGTTAAAGCAGCTCTACACTGTAACAGAAGTTCCTACAGAAGCAGCTGGAAGAAAGAGAAATACAAAGACTGTTGATGTAACAGATAAGCTTTTTGAAGAAATCGCTCCTAAGTATGTAAACCGTAACGGTGGTTATACAAGAATCGTAAAGATTGGCCAGCGTAAAGGTGATGCTGCAATGGAAGTACTCATCGAATTAGTTTAATCCTATATATAGAAAAGACAGAAGAAACTTAACTAAGTTCTTCTGTCTTTTTTTGCTGTTACTTAAGCAGTTTAGGATAGGGAAAGTAACGAAATTCTGCTTTTCCTATTATCTCATCTTTTGTAGCATAGGTATGTTCCCAAAATCTTGAATCAAAGGAGTCGTTTCGATTATCGCCCATCATAAAATAAGAATCTTTGGGAACGGTGTAAGGACCGTAATCGCCCACAGGAGTTTCTCTAAGGTAATCTTCCTTTAAGGGTTCAGTACTTCCGTTAATGTACACTTTTCCATCCTTTATCTCAATGGTATCCCCAGGAAGTCCGATGATGCGCTTTAAATATCTCTGAGTTTCATCATCCGGAAAATAAAAGACAACGATATCTCCGCGTTTGGGTTCATGGAAATGGTAGCTTAGTCTCGAAGCTATAATCCGGTCACCGATCATAACGGTATTCTCCATGGAGCCTGTAGGAACCTCGGCACTGACAATTACATAATGATTTAAAAGAAATGAAAGTACAAGAGCAGCCAGGATAACTTTTACCCAGCTTAATATCTCTTTTTTAGCAGAGAAAGGCTGTTTTTCTTCCTCTGTGTGTTTCTCAGGTTCATTCGGCATATTTTCTGACATATGTTATCTCCCTTTTTGCATTTATTAAAACCTATTTATGACAATTCCCTATTATTTTAACACACATAGAGAAACGTAACAAGGAGTATGGGAAATATATAGTACGAATTAAGATATGGCTTTCATTGTTTGAAATACAGATAAATGAATAAGCACCTATGAAAAATACATTGCATTTATGGAGATAATAATTTAAAATGTAAAAAGTATTTACAATAGTATTGACAGCTAATATCAATTTCTATTTGGCGGTTTCAAACCGCATGCTTTGGCAGTATGGAGGTTTCGTATGGAAATGGTAAAAACAGAAGGTTTAGTGTTTGAATATATAAGGCGCAACGATGAAGGTGAAGTCGAGTCTATCAACCGTGCAATTGACAATGTGGATTTAGGGATAAAAAAAGGTGATTTTATAGCGATTCTGGGGCATAATGGTTCCGGTAAATCAACACTTGCCAAACACATTAATGCCATACTAACTCCGACAGAAGGTTCTATCTGGGTAGATGGCATAAATACCAAAGAAGAAGAGCACCTTTGGGATATCAGACAAAATGCAGGCATGGTCTTTCAGAATCCGGACAATCAGATAATAGGAACTGTAGTAGAAGAAGACGTGGGATTTGGTGCGGAAAATTTGGGAGTTCCTACGGATGAAATATGGGAAAGAGTTGAAAAAAGCTTAAAGGCAGTTGGTATGCTTGATTATCGAAAACATTCACCGAATAAACTTTCAGGCGGTCAAAAACAAAGAGTAGCGATAGCTGGAGTTATGGCTATGAAGCCCCAATGCATTGTACTGGATGAGCCGACGGCTATGCTTGATCCTATGGGCCGTAAAGAAGTTATTGAGACGGTTAGAGAGCTAAATAAAAAGGAAAAAGTTACGGTTGTTCTCATTACACATTATATGGAAGAGGTTATCAATGCAGATAAAGTCTTCGTTATGGACAAGGGTAAAGTTGTTATGGAAGGTACACCGAGAGAAATCTTTAAAGAGGTGGAAAAACTGAAACGATACCGCCTTGATGTTCCTCAGGTAACGGAATTAAGCTATGAATTGCGTCAAAGGGGGCTTAATATACCCGAAGGAATATTAACAGTTGAGGAACTGGTAAAGGCGCTTTGTGCACTAAAGGGAGAAAAAGAAAAGAGGTAATCATGCCAATTATAATAGATAAGCTGCAGTATGTATACAGTCCTCAAACGGCATACGAAAAGCATGCATTGAAGGATATAAATCTAGTTATTAATGATGGAGAATTTGTTGGCTTAATCGGACATACAGGCTCTGGAAAGTCGACTCTTATACAGCATCTGAATGGCTTGCTTCGGTCTACAGGTGGGAAAATCTACTTTAACGGCCAAGATATATATGAGAAAGACTTCAATATGAAATATCTAAGAAGTAAAGTTGGACTTGTCTTTCAATATCCCGAGCACCAATTATTTGAGACAACGGTTTATAAAGATGTTAGCTTTGGCCCAAAAAATCTCGGTCTAGATCAGCTTGAAGTGGATATGCGTACTTATGAAGCGATAAAAATGGTCGGGTTGGGAGAAGATATGATTGATGCTTCACCTTTCGAGCTTTCCGGCGGTCAGAAGAGAAGGGTTGCCATAGCGGGTGTATTAGCAATGAAACCGGAAGTTTTAATCCTTGATGAACCTACTGCCGGACTTGATCCAAAGGGACGGGATGAAATCTTAGAGCAGATTAATAAACTTCATAAGGAAAGCAATATAACCATCGTACTGGTTTCCCATAGCATGGAAGACGTAGCGAAATACGCTGATAAACTGATAGTTATGAATAAAGGAAGCGTTGTATTTCAAGATACACCTCATAAGGTATTCGAGCATTATAAGGAATTGGAAATGATGGGTCTAGCAGCACCCCAGGTAACTTATGTGATGCATGAGTTAAAAGACAGAGGAATACCGGTAAAAACCGATGCGACTACGATTGAAGAGGCGAGAGAAGAAATATTGAAGTGTTTATTGCGGTAAATGCAAAGGTACTATATACACAAAAGAAAACTATCGTAACAATCTAATTTTAAGAAAGAGGTTAACATGATTCGTGACATAACAATCGGACAATATTATCCTGCCGATTCCCTGCTTCATAAATTGGACCCAAGGGTGAAATTAGTCGGAACTATTTGTTACATCGTCGCCCTGTTTATTATAAAACCTTACACAGGATATTTGCTAGCGGCATTGGCCTTATTTGCTGTCATAAAGATGTCAAAAGTACCGCTGAAATTCATATTAAGAGGTTTGAGGCCTATTATAGCAATCCTTCTATTTACAGTTGTATTTAATTTGTTTTTTACCCAAGGCGACCCGGTAATAACATTTGGAATTATCACAATTACCAAACAGGGAATCAAGCTGTGTATTACTATGGCAATACGCTTAATTCTGCTCATAATCGGCTCATCCCTAATGACTTTTACTACGACTCCTAATAATCTGACAGATGGGTTAGAGAGTCTTCTAGGGCCTTTAAAGAAGATAAAGGTTCCGGTACATGAGATATCTATGATGATGTCAATTGCTTTAAGATTCATCCCCATCCTTATGGAAGAGACAGATAAAATTATGAAGGCACAGATGGCCAGAGGTGCTGACTTTGAAAGCGGTAACCTGGTCAAGAAAGCCAAAGGTCTTATTCCTTTATTGGTACCTCTGTTTGTATCGGCATTTCGCCGGGCAAATGATCTTGCCATGGCAATGGAGGCCAGGTGTTACCGTGGCGGTGATGGCAGAACAAAGATGAAGCCTCTTAAATATAAGGGAAGAGATATCATATCTTATTTTGTTTTAGTGGTATTTTTAGCAGCAATTATTTTGATGAATCATGTTGGTCTGGTGTAAACCTTACTTGAGATTTATTATATCAATACAACAGAGAAACTAACGTTCAATATAATATGAAGAGTAGACAAAGCTAGTAAATAGTATAGTTTAGATTTCAATTTACAAGGCTATTAATGCAAGAAAGAGGCAAGATGAAGAGAATTATGTTGGTGGTAGCCTACGACGGTACAAAATACTGTGGGTGGCAGGTGCAGCCAAACGGAATAACAATAGAAGAAGTTTTAAATAAAGTGCTGAGTGAACTGCTGCAGGAACCCATAACCATCATTGGAGCCAGCAGGACGGATTCCGGAGTACATGCATTGGGAAATGTAGCGGTCTTTGATACGAATAGCAGAATACCCGGAGAGAAGATTTCTTTCGCCTTAAATCAGAGGCTTCCCGAAGATATTGTAATTAGGGAATCAAAAGAAGTAGAGGAGGACTTTCATCCCAGACGCTGCGTAAGCCAAAAAACATATTGCTACAGAATATTAAATTCCAGGTTTCCTGTACCTACAGAAAGACTCTATTCCTACTTTGTATACTATCCTTTGAAGGAAGAATTGATGGCAGAAGCAGCGAGTTATTTGATTGGCACTCATGATTTTAAGAGTTTTTGCTCCTCCGGTTCCCAAGTAGCAGATACTACCCGGACCATATATGACATTAAAGTTGAAAGATCCGGAGATGCTATTACTATCAGGATAACGGGAAATGGATTCCTCTATAATATGATAAGGATTATTGCCGGAACTTTGATAAAAGTCGGTCTTGGTGCCAGGCCTCCTGTTAACGTGAAAGAAGCGTTGGAAAAGAAGGATCGTGCTGCGGCAGGTCCAAAAGCTCCTGCACAGGGATTAACCTTGGAAAAAATTGAATACAGCAATAAAAGCTATTGACACTGTATGTACATTATTGTATAATATGGAGATGTGACGTGAGAATACCAGAGCCAAGCCCCGGTAAGGTATTTTAACATATATTACTTTGAAAATGATTATTGATTGAATGAAATAAGGAGGGTATCCAATGAAAAGCTATATGGCAAGCGCATCAACCATTGAAAGAAAATGGTATGTGATAGATGCAACAGGACATACTTTAGGACGTCTTTCATCCGAAATTGCTAAAATATTAAGAGGCAAGAACAAGCCTACTTATACACCTTTCATTGACACCGGTGACTATGTTATCGTTGTAAATGCTGAAAAAATTAAAGTGACCGGTAAAAAGCTGGATCAAAAAATATACTACAATCATTCCGACTATGTTGGCGGTATGAGAGAGACAACCTTAAGGGAATTAATGGCTAAGAAACCTACTGATGCTATCAGCATTGCAGTTAAGGGTATGTTACCTAAGGGACCTTTAGGAAGACAGATGATCACAAAATTACACGTATACGCTGGTCCTGAGCATGAGAATGCAGCTCAGAAACCGGAAGTATTAGAGATTAAATATTAATCCAGACTGAAAGGAGGAAAAAACATTGGCTAAAGCAAAATACTACGGAACCGGAAGAAGAAAAAGCAGTATTGCCAGAGTATATTTAGTACCTGGAACTGGTAAAGTTACAATCAATAAAAGAGATATGGATGAGTATTTCGGACTTGAGACATTAAAGTTAATCGTTCGTCAGCCTCTTACCATTACTGATACAGTAGATAAGTTTGATGTACTTGTTAACGTTCACGGAGGTGGTTTCACCGGCCAGGCTGGCGCAATCCGTCACGGAATCTCCAGAGCTTTATTACAGGCTGATCAGGAATATCGTCCTGCATTAAAGAAAGCTGGTTTCTTAACAAGAGATCCTAGAATGAAAGAAAGAAAGAAGTACGGCTTAAAAGCAGCTCGTCGTGCTCCTCAGTTCTCAAAGAGATAGTCTGTGCCGTTTGTGGAATCGTGCAAAACCGCATATTTACTGGCTTCTTGAAGTTCTGGAATGTCGTAAAATGGTGTGGATTTAATACGGTAACTAACAAGTAACTAACAAAAATATAGGATGTTTTAAGTGCTAATCAGTGCTTAGAACATCCTTTTTTGATATCGTTTTTTAGGCAAACTTCTAGGAATAAATATATTCTTCATTTTGCTCTCCTTCATTTTTCAAGTTCCTTATGATTTGGAACTTGTATTGTGGGATTAAATTTGGTTGATTGCTTATAGAGTATTGGGAGGTGAAGTTTAATGGGAGAAGTAAATTACCAGATTGAGCTTCCGTCATTTACAGGGCGAATGTTCCGATTGCTAAAATACAAAAGCCATCGGAAAAGATGCCCAATATATAAGAGTCGGATTGCAAAAAGGGATTCTCAAATTTGGATATGCATTCAAGATGGAGAATTCCTCAGAATACAACTACTTTTGCCCTGGCAAGAAGGCATAGGAAGAAATTGGATATTTCAAAGAAGTATCAAGGGCAGTGTAGCAACAAAGAAAGAAGGGAGTGGTTTTATTGGGATTCCAATAAAAAAGTCCTAACCCAAAGGGAAAGGACTTAAAGACAACCAGCAGAGCTGATATATCTTATCTCGCAAATATAATTATATCAAAAGCTTCTTAATAGAAGGAGATCCAGGAGAAGGTAAGACAACACTTGCACTAACATTAGCGGCACTACTTAGCAGAGGGCAACCTCTTCCATGTGATGAAGATATACCATATGAGCCAATTAACATTATCTACCAAATTGCGGAGGATGGGATTGACGATACGATAAAGCCAAGACTTGAAAAGGCGAATGCAGACTGTAGCAAAATCCATGTGATTGATGAAACAGAGAAAGAACTGGGTATGACGGATGAAAGACTAGAGCAGGCAATCGCTGAAACAAAAGCAAAGCTTGTAATTCTAGATCCGATTCAAACCTATATCGGTTCTGATGTAGATATGCACCGAGCCAATGAGATACGATTCGTATTAAAGCGCTTAGGGATAATTGCTGAAAAGTATGGATGTGCCATTGTTCTAATCGGTCACATGAATAAAGCTTCTGGCTCAAAGTCAACATATCGAGGACTTGGCTCTATTGATATTCAGGCAACGGTTAGAAGTGTATTACTAGTAGCAAAAATACCAGATAAACCCAACATTCGTATTATGGCACAAGATAAATCAGTCTTGCGGCGGCAGGAGATTCCATTGGATTTGAAATATCAGAAGACAGAGGATTTGAGTGTATCGGTCCATATGACATAACAGTAAATGAACTGCTTGCAGGGAAAGAAGGCAGAGGTCGAAAGAAGTTAGATGTAGCTATTGCCTTTATCAAGGAATACTTCGGAGTAGAAAGCGAAGTTTCTTCTAAGGATATTGAAGAGGAAGCATCTAGAAAAGGTATAAAGAGAAATGCAACGCATGATAGAGAAGATAGAAATGTCTATTATGTTAATGGTACAAGAGATTTTACCATTGAGCAAGCATATGACAAGTTGTTTGAGGCTTCTTATCAGGAGTGGAGACAAAAGGAGATTAAGAAAAGTCGTGGGGATTGGTGTCCTGATACTTATTATGAGAAAATCAAGCAGGATAAACAGAGCATGAGCAGTATGAAATTATCTGGCAGATAGGAGATATGGGAGATACGGGATATGATAATAATTTCTATGATTCGCTATTTGCGGAACGGGCATTGCTGGACTTTGCAGAACATATGCTGACCGAAGTCCCGAATGTAACTTTTCTAACGAAAGATAGAATTGCTGATCCAGATTGGAAGCCAGCATTTGAGGAAGGAATTGTAATCAATAATATGGCTTTTAATGGAGATGAATCAGCACCACATCTTCATATGACTTTTATCCTTTATGTGAAGAATTGTAGTAGAGGGCAAAGTGTTCAGAATGCATTTTCACAGACATTTAAACGAATGGGATATGCAACCACCATGAAGCAAGCTGTTGATGAATCTGATAATCTGGTCTGGCAAGATACACCACAGGGGAAAGTTCCACAGATGAAAAAAGTGGAGTATGGAGCCGTGACTTGGATTGAGGAGCAGAGTGAGTGGATTGCTGACTATATGCAAAAGGAACTTGGCTGGGAGCGATTCTTTAAGGGTAAGAATGAACGTGGCGATTTGTTATTATCGGATTATAGACGAGAGCGAGCTGCTGAACGAGCCAAAGAAGCTGAAAAGATAGTTTTCTTGGTGGAAACAGATTTGAAAGCGAAAGAAAAAGCAGTTACGGAGAAAGCTTCTACTATATTTAAGCTAGATGAAATGCTGACAGATAAAAAGATGAATCTGGAGCAAGTTGATGGTACGGTTCGGTATTATGATTGAAAGTTAGATTTGGCAAAGAAGGAACTTACAGTTGTGGAAGACGATTACAAGGTAGTTTCTGCTAAACTGGAAGAGAAAAGTCGAAAAGCAGAAATAGCGGAAGAAGTCTTTTTCATGTATAGCGGTGCTGGCTCTGACAAGGAGCATGATTTGTTTGAAGAAGTGGTTCAGCTTCGGTACGAGAATGAGAAGAAAGACGGAGAAATTCGAAGTTTGAAGCAGAAGTTGAATGACGCATATGAGTTTGTTAAGCGATTTATGATTGGGGAAATGACGCTATTTGAGAAATTTATGTAGGGAGTGAAGAAAAAGGTAAGGGACTTTGTGGGAATCTAATTTTATGAGAGCCATCGGCTCTCATATTTTTGAATATATATAAAATAAGTATTTTGATACTTGTGATAATTATTTGTATAAAAACTTGAAAAATGTGGCAATAATCTAGAGAGTTTGTTATAATGAAAAAGATTCTACGTGAATTTATTATGATAGGAATGAGGGTTGTAATGGAATATTACATTGTTAGGTTTCCACAAAAAATATCGACATTTAATTTATATTTTGAGATTCTACCTCAAATAAATAAGTTTATTAATTGTAGTATTTATGAAAGTAAAAGACTTTTTTTGGATTGGGGAATTGTTGATATTGTAAATCCATTAGTTATACCGGATTTATTAGTCATGGGCAAATGGATCAAAAAAGTATGTGGAAAAAGTGCTGTTTTATATATACCAACAAAAGAAACGTTATTGTCATATTTAGACAATGTTAAGTTTTTACAATATAACAGTGATGATGAAATTTATGAGGTTTTAGAAGAATATATAGGCGGATATTTGCCCAAAAAAGATCCCAATAAAAAGACATATCACATTGAAAACAATTATACTGAAGACATGATATGGAATGTTATGGGCACTGTGCAAGACAGTTTTTCGGCTATTTATGATAAATGGGATAACAATAATAGTATTATAGTGATGAATATGATATGGAATTTTTGTGTTAATTCTACTAGGCATGGTAAAACAGATTGTTATGTAACTTTTCAAAATCTTAAATCAATACAAAAATTTATGGTGTCTGTTTCTGATTGGGGGACGGGAATTTATACTTCAATGTATGAAAGAGCTTGTAAAGATGAAATAATGAATTTACATTTTATGACTCCAAAGAGATTGGTTGAATTAAAAAATGATAAGTATAAAGAACTACATGCAATAATGGAAGCCATTTTTTATAGAAGTGATACACCTGATTTTGGTATATATGATGCTGTTTCAGAAACGGTAAAGAGAAAAGGAATAATTAGAATAAGTTCAAACGATACTAGAGTAGTTATAACTGATAATTTTTATAATAATTTTGTTTCAATACTCCACGAAAATAAAGAAAAATATTTTTCCGAAATAGACAAGGCAATTAAAGATGAAAAAAATATTTTTGTTGATGAGGGTATTTATATGCCAGGAGTTCAATGTGAGCTTGAAATAGGTTTTCAGTAGGGGTGTGTGATGATAATAAAATTAAAAAACTATGATTACGGGTATATTTCAATAAAATATGAGTTATTTTGGCAAAGCAACGTAATTGATTATTTTCAAATGGAAGCTAATGAAGGGGAGGCTCAACCAACTAGAGAATTTGTTACAAATGGTGCGGTGAGTTCCATTGTTGATGAAATAAAGAATTTTGAGTCAGATATTATCATTCTTGATTTAGAAGAAATTGCTAGCGCAGATAAAGTTTTTCACCAATTTGTTGAAATGGAAAAAACTGTTTTATTAATAAATGTATCAGAAAAATTGTGTTCAATAATAAAAAGCGAATTTGGTAGTAATATCGTGTGGGAAAAATGGTATGGAGAGAATTCGTTGGTAATGAGTACCAAAGCTCATATGTTACAAAGCATAAGTAAGGAATCTCTCATAGCTGAGTGTAGCGATATATATACAACTAAATTAGTTGAAACTTTGTTATCTGAAGATATTTATTTAGATTTAAATAAGTACAATGAATCTTCTAATGTGTATTTGTCAAAGTACATTAATGTTAAAAAAATTTATGCAAAACCTGATATGTTAAATTTTTGTTTGTATGGATTGTATAGACATATTTTAAAACATAACAATGAATTTGATAGTTTTGTTTGCACAAGTAATAATGGCGCTGTATTAGCAACGGTACTAGGTGCTATATTTAGAAAAAAAGTATTGTATTTACTAAATCTTGGACCAAAAGTTATAATAAAAGAAAAGGATTTATGGAAGAAGATAAATAAGCATAGTAAATATTTCTATGTGTATGATGTATTATGTCTTGGTACAGAATTAAAAATATTAAATGTAATTTTAAACATGCATAGAGCTGAACTTGTTGGTGGAATTGGAATAGGACGAGTATTGCCGTTAGTGAGATATAGTGGAGATATAAATTATGAAGCATTAGTAGATATTACTAAGTATAAAAGTGAATTTAAGTATAGTATAAATTTATATGATGAAAAGGGGTAAACTAATGACTTATGAAGAAGATGAATATGATTGCATAAAATATTTAGAAAATTCAATTTACATAGAAAATTTTAATACTCTTCGGGGAATTTTCAGAAAAAGATTAGACCAAGGAGCAGCAAGTTCAGAAATAAAATTTACGACACATGACTATTCAACTCATTGTAAAAATATTTATAAGATTATAAGTGAAACGGTTGTTGATTTTAGTAAAAAACCATCTAAAAAAACTATATTTTTATTAGATGTTGCTGTTTTATTACATGATATTGTTATGGCTGATAATACTGAGTTGAGGGAAACACATGCAAAAGATGGACAAATGTTTGTTTTGGATGCAATTTATTCGAATGATCGAAATGAGATTAATAGTGTTTTAGATGCTAGTAGTGCTAAAATTATCGCATCAGCTATTTATGGACATGGAAATATTAAAAATAATGTTGGAGTAAAGGTAAATACATTAGAAGAACTATATAAAAAATATGAACATACGAAAACTGATGATGATAAATTAGCTTGTCAAATAGGAGCTGCTTTACGCTTAGCTGACGAATTAGATTCAACAGTTGATCGAATTAATAGACCACAAAATGAATACCACTTTAATGAAAACTTAGAGAAAGATAGACTGTCAAAAAGTCATCATATGAAATTGGTATTAGTTGATAAGATTTATAAAGATCCCGAAAAAAATGATCAACTTAAGATTGCTACAAATGATTACTATTTTGAAAAAAATGGTTTTAATGATGATTTGGGAGAAATGATATTAGAAGTAAAAAATAAAATTATTAAAGAATTAGAATGTATAAATAGTTACATATCGCATAAAATAGATGGTTGTTTTTATCGAATATTTCATAGTGTTGAAATTGAAACTTACAACTCAGATATGCAGATATATTTAGACCATCCTAAAAAAAAAATAAAAAAGTATTAATATCCGATCAAGAAATAAGTGTATATCTTGAGGAAGAGATAAGGAAAAAAAAGCTATTACGAACAGGAAATTATAAAATAAATAGCAAAATATGTACGCATGAATGGATAGATATTGCTGAATTATTAGATGATGAATCAGTATTGAAGAAGATCGTTTCAAAATTTTTTGAACTATCAAAGAATGTAGTTAGCCAGTATGGAAAAGAAAATGTGATTATTGTTGCTGCAGGCACAGAAGGGTTGAAAATTGGAACATTATTGGCTTATGCTTTGGGATGTTTATATACATATTATATTCCGGAATATTTGGAAAAATCTGAACAGGATATATCCATAGAATGTGAGAACAAGCATATTATAATTGTAACTGATGCTATAGCTACAGGTGATACTGTTGACGAAATAATAAATAAATGTAAAATTCAAGTTTCAATGATAAAAAATATATTATCAATATTTGGTAGAGAAATAAAAGATAATGAATCATGGAAATATGAAAAAATTGCAGTATATCTTAATACGAGTTTTCAGTTAGATGTAATAAAGCAAGAAGAATGTCAAATAAAGCAAGCATATGGAAAGTGTATTTGTATCGATATGTAAATATGGAAAGGAGATTTTATGAGAATTATTGAACCGTCATTTGAAATTTTAGATGAGATAAAGGGAGACGAGATACTTAGGAAGATCGAAATTATTGGAAGGGTTTGCTATAAAAGCGAGGATCGTATTACGGAAGATTCATCAAAAAAATTCATATCTAGCATACTTAAAAATGGACATGAGTCAGTAATTGAACATGAAAAAATCTCAGTTAGAATAATATGTGATAGGGGAGTCACGCATGAAATTGTTCGACATAGAATAGCAAGCTATAGTCAAGAAAGTACTCGTTATTGCAATTATAGTAATGAAAAATTCGGAAAAGAATTAACTTTAATTAAACCAATATTTTGGGATGAAAATAGTGAACAATATAAGTTGTGGCTTGAGTCAATGGATCAGATTGAAAAAGCATATAATAAAATGATAGAAATGGGAGTAACACCTCAAGAAGCTAGGAGTATTTTGCCAAATAGTTTAAAGACTGAAATAGTTGTAACGATGAATTTACGTGAGTGGAGACATTTTTTTAAGCTGAGAACATCTACAAAAGCACATCCGCAGATGAGAGAAGTGGCTTGTAAAATGCTTGATAAATTCAAAGGCATAATACCAATAATATTTGATGATATAAATTATTAGATTGAAGCACATAGTTATGGGTAACAAACACGTAACTAACACTCCATTCAAAGAATCCACCATTTATGCGGTTCTACACTTATCAAACATCTATCAAAGAGATAATTATCAAGAACTTACAAACTCTTGGAAATCAACCTTTCCGAGGGTTTTTCTTTATCCGATTTTAATCAGTTGATGTTTATTTGGTGTTTGTTCTGATAAAATCTGTTCCATAAGTTCAGCAGTTTTAATACGTGAACTATCTAAGACAGCAGTATAAGTACCTGCTGTAATCTGAATATCAGCATGACCTTAATGTTCTGAAACAATCTTCAAGTCAATTCCATTATTTAGAAATAAAGTAAGCGTTTGTATGTCTAAGTTTGTGTAAAGTCAGATATTCAAAGTCTGTACCTTTAAGAAACGCTTTAATGAGGTATTAAGACAACTACGGTCTTTATAATTGCCTGTAGAGGAAGTAAACACAATTTCGGGATGCTTGAAGTCTGAACCCATAGCCAACTGTAACTTGCGTTGCTCGTGCTTGTGCTTTTTATGTAAAGCCATAAAATTATCATTCATATATAAGACAGAAATTACATGGGTGTGATTTGCATACGGTAGTATCAGAATTTGAAGATTTACAACCTGCTCAACTACTAAAATAATGTATGTATTTGACAAATTAGATTTTCGACTGGTATATTAGAAGAGAAAATAGTGTTAAATTACCGTTAAATGTCTTATAATCAAGGAAAAATATCCCTAAGAACATTTCGCTAGTATAGCTAAGGAGGTTGAAATGTATTATTATGATTTATATATATCAGTCGGAGGTGCATGTCGTCCTGCATATCATTTGCAGGCAAATGATTTAAGAAATGAAGCATATCCTTTAGACTGGCAGATGGAGTATTCTTTGGATACCGTTATTCATTTATTTAAAACCCAATTTGTTGATTTTTTTGTTGATATTGAAGAAGATAATAATAGGGGGGATAGTAAATATAGATGGATTAATGATACTATAAATAATATTGTTTCTATTCATCATTTTCCAAGGAATATAGAAGTTGAAAAAGCACAAAAAAAGTTCCTTGAAAAAATGAGTAAAAGATTTAAAAATATGGATGATAAATTAGAGAAAGCAAAGCGAGTGGTTTTGATTTGCAATAGAACAGATACTATAGAAAAATTACAGCTTTTTTTAAAGGAATTTTCATCATTATATCCACATTTAGAAATTAAATTGATAAACATACGAAATAATGAAGAAATGGACATAAATTCATATAATATGAAGCGATATGTGCTAAGTGATTGTTTATCTATTGAGGAATATAGTTTTAATGATACATTTAACGGCTTTACACAAGAAAGAGCCGATTGGCGTGGAAATATGGAAATATGGGGGAATATTTTAAATAATTATTATAATAAGCATAGGTTTGAATGTTTTAGAATTATGCAAAAAATAAAAGATGAAAATAAAGCACTAGTTATATATGGGGCAGGAAAAAGGTGTTTGGATTTATTGTATAGATTTGATAAGTATGATATTCAAATAAAAGGTATTGCAGTTACGGATACTCACAATAACTCACAATCAATTAGGCAATATGGTGTAAATGCTATAGAAAAATATGATAAAGATGATACAATTGTAATTTCTTTAAAAGATAGATATGAAGCTGAAATAATTAAGAATACTCTATTATCAAAGGGATATTATAATTTATATTTTGTAAATGATAAATTAAATTTAGAAAAAGCCTTTTAACGTCATGCTTAGGACATAAAAAAAGAACCTCATACAATGACGGTGGGGTTCGTAACTTATCTGATATATAATTATTATAATAATCTAATCGCTAGAGAATAGGTACCAAGGATGATTACCAATGAAAGCTAAGTATTGATAATTATCGATATTATGATAATATTCTAATTCGGAGGAATAAATTATGTGGTGTCACTTCTTATTTAACAACAATAGATTTCATTAATTCTATTAAAGTTATTAATATGTTAAATGTGCTTATGCAAACAGCATAGGTTTATTTGTTGTAGAATATAGGAGATAATACAATGAAAATAGATAATAATATTATAAAGCATTATTTGAAAAATGTGATGTTTATTACAGGTACGGCATATGCAGGTAAGTCAACAATGGTAGCAATGTTAGCAGATACATATGGACTGGTTCAATGTGGTGAAAATTATCACTCCAGAATTGCGGATGAAGTTATAATACCAGAACGTCAACCTAATTTGTGTTACTTTAAGACAATGAAAGATTGGCAGGAATTTGTGAATCGGACGCCAGAAGAATATGAAAAATGGATACTTGGAGGTGCGCAGGAAGCTGCTGAGTTTGAAGTGGCAGAACTAATTCGTATATCTCAAAACCAAAAGGTTATTGTGGATACCAATATACCTCTTGATATATTGCATGAGATTGCAGATTATAATCAAGTGGCAGTAATGCTGTCACCACAGGCTATGTCGGTTGAGAAGTTTTTTGACCGTGATGATCCTGATAAGGTTTTTATAAAGGAACAGATAATGAAAGCGAAAGATCCGGAGAAAACAATGGAGAATTATAAAGCGTGCATAGCAATAGTGAATAGTAAGGAGCATTATGATGAATATGCCAAGAGTGGATTTTTTACGATTGTAAGAACTGACGCTAATATAGATACCAAGGCTGAAACTTTAGAAATTCTGGCTAATCATTTTAATCTTAATCGTATGTAAAAATTAATTTAGACAACTATGAGAAGCTACAGGTAATTAACGTAAAGTACAAAGTAGGTTACAAAAACGTTAGAAAGCCTTTAAAAAGCAAGGGTAAAAGCTATCAAAGGAGATAATAAGACTAATAACAAAAGCCTTGAAATCATTGTATTTCAAGGCTTTTTGGATGTACTGTTTAGTTTTTTACTGAAAATGAATCATTGTCATAATGATAGGTTTTTGGGGGTAATACACTTCACTAGTATCAGTCCTGATTTCTTAAGCTGTTCTTATTATCTTTGAAACTATTTATTTCACACTCTGTACAGTGGTCAGCATTTCCTTTTCGGAAATCGCATTGGTAAACTGAATAGAGTAAGAATACCCTGCGGTTTTCCAGACGGCAAGCATATATTTTCCATCGTTTCCTTTGAATGTTACATTGTCATCCTTTATTTTAATACTTTTTATACTGGTATACTCTGTATAATCTCCACTTACATCCTCATCGGTGGGTTCCATTCTTAACACAGCTGTATTATCCTGACCTGCGTATTGTATTTGCCCAAGTTTTTTCCAGTATGCAGTATATTTTATCGTTTCCACCGTAAATGGGACACTCTGTATTTCTTTTACAGTAAATCCAATGGCTTTCGACAGTTCCTTTGCTGAACTATATTCAACGATAACCGGTACTACCTGCTGCGGTGGGGCCCCATTTCTTGAGCTTATTAGGTTGTGAAGGAAGAAAGAACTTGCAAGTAAAATTACAAAACAAGCTGCGATGGAAAGGTATTTCTTGTAATTGTGAAAGGGAATAACTTTATTCGGAGTTTTCTCCAAATCAAGCGTATTAATATTATTAAGAATTCTATCGCGCATTTCTGGGGTAACTTCAATGTTCTCCATAATTTTATCATACCTATTCTTCAAAATCATACACCTCCTTCAGCACATCTTTCAGTTTGATTCTGGCTCTTTGCAGTAATGAACGAACAGTTGCTTCTTTCTTTGATAATAGGGAAGCTATTTTGGCGGTAGAGTAACCCTCATGATAAAAAAGATGAATGACTTCGCTGTATTTTTCTGGTAGTTGTTTCACGGCATCCCACACAAAAGATAAATCCTCGGTTTCGTTTGCTGCCAAGGTTTCGCTTAGTTCATCGGTTTTTCGGATGTTATTATAGGTTATCTTATTTTTGCTGAGATTAATCGCAACCCGCAGTAACCATGCTTTTTCATGTTCAGTTGTTTCAAATTGTGGCTGTGTTTTAATAAATTGTATTAATGCATCCTGTAATACCTCTTCTGCATCGCTCATATTGTGAAGGTAGGAGTAAGCAAGGCGTAGAACATTATTTCCATAGGTTGTCATCAATCGGCCAGCTTGCTCATTGATCTGAGCAGAAGACAAAGTGCCCTGTATGGGTATTACCTTCGTGCTGTTTCCTGCAGAATGTAGCAAGCAGAACAGGGAAAAGATACACTCCTTTAAGAAGTTTATAAAGCTCCATAATCCATTTGGTAGCTTGTATGTTTCTACCATAGGTCACCTCCTTGGATTGAAGTATGGCGAAACTGCAACTCACAGTATCGCCATACTTCAATCGGCTGCTTTTATTTTAGTGGATATCGCTTACCATTTCGTTGATAGTGGTCGCATCCAAACCTGTTTCTCCAAGATTGGCAGTAATAGAATAGGTATACTCCCCGTCAACCCATGTGGCTGTGTTGATTTTACCATCATTTCCTTTGGTAGATACCTTGAGGCTGCCAACAGTGATTGTGTTATTTTCTTTATATTCATTATAGTCACCGCTGATGTCCTCGGTGCCTTTCGTCTTGCGGATGAGAATTTCCTTTTCACCATTTTTATAGAAAACCTGCACCATATCATTTTCAGTGGCCTGAATGAGCTCCTGTACATAACCTTTCGGCATTTTTGAGGGAACAGTAAGGGTAAAACCGGCTGTTTTTTTTGCATCCGCCATTGTAGCGCAATCAATAAAAGGATTGGGTATTTGAACATTGTCATCAGCGTCAGACTTCATACTGGTTATCATATCGCTAATTGTATTATTGTCAAGACCTTCTGACGAAATTGCATAGGCATAATCTCCATCAGTCCATACAGCAAGGTTAACTTTTCCGTTGTCTCCCTTAATCGTTACTTGCAGACTTCCGATGGTCAGGGTATTACTTTCTTTATATTCGTTGTAGTCGCCGCTGATATCTTTACTGTCTTTGCCTTGACGGAAACTGATTTTGTTTTCGCCCTTCACATAAATGATTTCTACAAGGTCATCTTTAATAGCACGTATTGTATCCTGTGAATAACCAGTCGGTAGGGTTTTAGGGGTAACTACAGTAAACCCGGCTATTTTATTGGCGTCCGCTATGGTTTTACAATCAACAAAGGGATTTGGAATTTGTGCGTTATCCCCGGTGGTTTGTTTTTGGGTACTATCTTTTGAGGGAGAATTGTTGGAGCAAGCGGTAAAGGATAATGTTATAACTGCGCAAAGAATAAAAACTATAATTTTTTTCATGATTGTTCTTCCTTTCTCATTTTTGGCTTGATTTTTAGTAACCATATATTTTCGGTTCTAACCTGTATACAAATGAGAAATGGATAATGTTGCAAAAAATAAAAAAATTTATTATTGCCTCTGATGTTGGTAGTCCTCTTTGCAGAGAATGGATTTCTAAAATGCTTACACCTGTGGTTCAGAGTTCCTCTTCAAACCCATAACGAGGTAATCTACCGGCAAATGCCGTTTTATCTTAAACATTGATAATTACCGGTGGTATGATATAATAAAACCTGGAGGAGCAAATTATGTGGTGTCACTTCTTATTTAACAACAATAAATTACGTTAATAAATTTAATATTCTTAATTATTAATTGCGCTTATGCTGACTAACGGTATAAGTTTATTTGTTGTAGAATAAGGGAGATACTGGTATGAATATAAATAGCAATATTGTGAAGCACTATTTAAAGAATGCGATGTTTATTACAGGGACTGCATATTCAGGGAAATCAACAATGGTAGCAATGCTGGCGGATAGATATGGATTGGTTCCATGCGGAGAAAATTATCACTCCAGGGTTGCGAATCAGGTTATAGTGCCAGAACGTCAACCCAATCTGTGCTATTTTCAGACAATGAAAGACTGGCAGGAATTTGTGAATAGAACACCGGAAGAATATGAAAAGTGGATACTTGGATGCTCCCAGGAAGCCGCTGAATTTGAAGTAGCGGAATTAATTCGTTTATCTCAAAACCAAAAAGTAATTGTGGACACCAATATACCTCTTACTATATTACATGAGATTGCTGATTATCACCAAGTAGCAGTAATGCTGTCCCCACAAGCTATGTCGGTTGAGAAGTTTTTTGACCGTGATGATCCGGATAAAGCTTTTTTAAAGGAACAGATAATGCAATCGGAAGATCCGGAAAGTACAATGGAGAATTTTAAAGCAGTGTATAGCCAAGGTAAATAGCAAAGAGCATTATGATGAATATGCCAAGAGTGGATTTTATACACTGGTAAGAACAGATGCTGACAAAGATACCAAGGCCGAAACTTTAGGAAATCTGGTGACTCATTTTAAGCTTAACTGAATCAATTGTAAAAAAGAAACAGAATTTTAAATATAGGAAAACCAAAAATAAGGGATAACAATGCTATATCTCAAACCTCGAAGCCCAAGTGTATTCGAGGTTTTATTTGGGCCAATAAAAAATATAGAAAGAAATGCAGAGAGAACAAAGAGAGAATAACAGGGAGAACCAAAAGAGAATACAAGACAGAACAACAGAGAAAATAGCAGAGAAATAACAGAGAGATTAATAAACAACTAGCAATATTTATGAAAAAAGAAAGTGCAGATGTGATAAATGGAACTATATTATTATAGCCAGATGAACAAACAACAGCAAAGAATTTATCAGGTCATCAAAAGCGGCCTGGAATCCCTTTCACTAAGTTTTGATGTTCAAAGAATTGATGGAAGAGAACTAAGCGATATCTTTTACAAGCTAAGACTGGACTGTCCTGAGATATTTTATGCTCCGACATTTCGTTATTCTTTTTACGAGGATTCCACACTTGTAAGGATTAAGCCTGAATATTTGTTTGAAAAGAATAAAATCATAGAGCATCAGAAGGCGATGAGTGCCAGGGTGGAGAAGCTTACCCGGGTTGTTAAGGATAAAAGTGACCTGGAAAAGGAGCAATATATTCATGATTTTATCTGTGAAAATGTGACTTATGATAAGCTGAAGAAACAGTATTCCCATGAAATACTAGGGCCCTTGGGGCAGGGAGTCGGTGTCTGTGAAGGAATTGCAAAAGCAGTAAAGATTCTTTGCGATCGACTGTCTATTCCTTGTATTGTCGTTATTTCTGAGAATAATCCGGAAAAGAACATCAAATATCGTCATGCATGGAATGTGATACGAATCAATGGAGTTTGGTATCATTTAGATGCTACGTTTGATAATTCATTAGGTAAAAAAGAAGTGAGATATGATTATTTTAATTTGGATGATAAAAGCATTTTCAAGGATCACGAGCCTGTAATATACAATGTTCCTGGGTGTAATGACGGTGATCATTTTTATTATAAGGAGAAGAAGCTTTCTTTTACCAAGCAGGAGGATGTAGCAAAACGCTGTCAGCAAGCTATCAAAAAGGGAAATGTTCTTACATTTCATTGGAGAGGCGGCTATCTCACAAGAGCAGTTCTAGAGGATCTAGTACATACCATAGCTGAGAGAGCCACGGAAAAGAACATGCACAGTCAGGTTTCTATAAACTGGGCACAAGCAGTCATCCGCGTGAAATTCATTCAGGAATGTATAGAAGATACGGTTAAGATGGAAGATGCTTATGAAGAGGAAAACGATATGTTACCCTAGTAGAGAAAGAAAGCCTACTTTAATTGACAATAGTATAAAGCCTATGTTATGATTCAAGTGTGATAACATAAAATAAAAAATTATGAGGTGACACATCCGGTATACTTGATATTGCACAATCAGTAATATAAGTATCACGTGGAAAGGAAGATAAAATCATAATGGAATAGAAAGGATTGAGACTGTTTTGTGACAGTTTTCTTTTCTATACTCAAAAATGATTTCATCATATATTCCACGCATATAATAGTAAGATTATTAGCTGTGGAGATTTCCACAGCTTTTTTTATGTTATCACTAAATTATGTTATCACAAATTTTATGTATCACAAATCTTAAATAAAAAGCCAAAGACAGGAGCCTTATATGAAAACAAACAGACCTTATGTAACAATTAATAAAGAGAGTAAGTTAAAGGAATTGATGGAAGCACTTCATAAAAATATGGATAATATTAAAAAATTTGACGGCATTGCCGGTATTATGCTGGATGGAGGTATGTCAAGAGGTTATGCCGATTACCTGTCAGAAATAGATGTGGTGATCTTTTTACATGATAAAGAATTCCAGAGTTATAAAGAGGAGAAAACGCCAATAGCACTTGGTATAACTAAGATGGAGGGATACTTATATGATATAAAAGTTCTGAATTATGAGGAAGAATGGAGGAAGGAATATGACAGTATCGCATTATGGGATATGTCTTATGCTAAGATCTTATATGATACCAACGGAGAATTAAAGAGTCTGTTTGACAGGAAGCTTAAAACGGTAAGGGATGTTTCAGCTGCGGAAGGATTGATGTTTGAAGCTTGGTGGAATTATAAGCTTGCAGGAGATATATGGCTTCACAGAGAAGATATTCTCCAGGGACATTATTGCCTTAATAATGCCGTTAAACCCTTACTGTCTGCCCTATTTATAGCAAACAGTGAATATATACCTCATGATAAGTGGCTGATTCATATGAGCAGAACCTTGGAATGGAAGCCGCTTCCTTATGATGAATTATTGCAGGGAATTCTTTATACCGGCGATATGAATCTGGAGAGCTTATATAAAAGACAGAAAAGTCTGGAATGTTTCTGGAATGCCATTAATGACAAGCTGTGCGGTATGCTTGATTTTAACAATGGCCTTAAGTTAATGCATAGAGGAGTATTTCAGAATCTGGAGAGGATTATAGAAAAAGATAGTTTTACACTGAGTGAATGGAAGGAGTTCAGCAGTATATCGAGTTTAAATTATGAGCCTCTTTTTAGTTTTACTGAAATAAAAGATGGGATGGTTATGATAGATAGAAATAAATTGAATACATTGGGTGAGAAAGAATTATACGATTGGTTTTACGATGTAGTAAAAGCGGTAAGACAGGAGAGTGTGATGAATAACAGAGAAGTTATCAAAGAATAATACGGGGGATAACAGTTATTGATATAATTGATATTTTTATCCGCACCTTAGTATCTAGGATAACATATCGAAAAATATAAGTCTATAAGTTTTATGAAATACTTGCTATGATTAATTTGCCGGCAGAAAAAATAATATGTTTATATACTAGAACATTGAAAGTGCAGTAGGAAGTCATTACTTCGTTAGATAATTATAACCTAAGGAAGAGGGGTGTTGCAAAAGGCAGATATACAGTGTATGAATTGCTATAAGTCTCATCTTGTAACATCACCTCTCTGATCGTATGTGTGTTAATCACGCAGAAAGGAGCTATTTATGAAAGCGAAAGGCTCAGACTGGTATAAGAGTATATGGACACTGGAAGCAAAGAATCAATCATGGGTTGAGGAGACAGAGAATCAAGTGGAATTTATAATAAAAACCCTTAATCTTACAGGCAAGGAACATATACTTGATCTAGCTTGCGGTTTTGGCAGGCATTCCCTTGCTTTTGCAAGAAGAGGATTTTCGGTGGTTGGAGTTGATATTACGAAGGAGTTTATCAATGATGCAATAAAAAGCAGTGAAGAGGAATCCCTGCAGGTACAATTTATCCATTCTGATATTCGCGACATTCGGTTCAATAATGAATTTGATGTTGTACTAAATCTGGCGGATGGTGCAATCGGGTATCTTGAGAGTGACGAAGAGAACCTAAAGATCTTTGATGTGATATCCACGGCGTTAAAGTCAGGAGGCAAGCATTTTATGGATGTCTGTAATGCAGAACATGCAGAGTATTACTTCCCGAAACACGCATGGGAAATAGGTGCAAGCGCATTGTCCTTATCCTTATTTGAATGGGATAGGAAGAATAGGAGAATGCTTTATGGAGGATGTGACATTCCATATGGAGAACCTGCAAAAAGACCTGAGATACCTTATGGAGACCCTATCCGGTTATATACATTGGAAGAACTGCAAAGCATCTTTTATAAAAGGAACATGAAAATAGTTAGCGCCTTTTCAAACTACAATGGGAAGGAAGCATCCTATAAAGAATTGCAACTTATGGTGTACTCATTGAAATTGTAGTACACCATGTTCTTTCCGGTACTTACAAGATTTGAATGCAGATACATAAAGTTAAATTTGGAACATGCAGTCTCTATCACTAGCTGCATGTTCCTGTTTCTCATATAGCTATTGTATCCATAAAGATTTTTCGTTACAATAATATAAATGAGAATTCATGTGACTAACTGGAAAAGGAGATAATCATGCCCCAATATGACCGCCATAAAGACAGAAATGTATATATTGAATTTATTGCTACGGAAGATTTTAAAGATTTTCCCTATTCGGAGCGATTAACCCTGACCTTTGTTACGACAGGAAGTATACATGGTGTATTAAACAATCGTCCTTTTCAAATTTTAGCCCCGGGTATATTGTGCTTATCCGAGAAAGACGAAATACAAATTATGCAGAAGGAGAAGGTATCTGCCCAATCCTTCTGCTTTCATCCGGATTTTTTTAATACGGTACGAAACTCTGATACCCAGGATGGTATTGCCACTAATTTGAGAATTCAAACAGGTCTTTCACTCTTTTTTAGGGAGGGCAGGCATACAGGAATACCCATTGTTTCGGAGAAAGCATATCCTCATTTATTTGAATGGTTTTTTGTACTTGGAACAGAAGTTTATGCTCAAAGTGATGGGCTCTGGGTATGCAGAATTAAAAGGTATCTTATACAGATATTAGGGATGCTTGAGGAGCTGAACCGTCAAAGTGAGCAATCACCGGTTGATGAGGTTCTGGATTATATCTACACGAATTATCCGGATAAGGTAACATTGAAGGAGTTAACAGACTGCGCACACTTAAACCGTGTTTCACTGAATAAATTATTTCAGGAGAGATGCGGCTGTACAGCTATGAACTTTTTACTGATGTATCGTCTAAAAATAGCAGGCTACCTTCTGATTCACACAGATATGAGTTTGAATGAAATAGCTCGTTCTACCGGCTTTGAATATGATACTTACTTTATAAAGCAATTTACTCTAAAAAGAGGTATTTCTCCAACCGTATACCGGAATGCTTCCAGAGAGCATGCGTTACTCCTATAATGGTGACCCTAATGTTTTTTCTGAAATAAGTTTGAGGATGTGAAGCTTACGACCCTATGATAAAATTAACTGACACGAAATAGAAGAATCAAAGGCACTAAAGGAAGACGGATAGATATGGGGCAGAATTTGATTTTTCCGTCAAATTGAAAGGGGTTCGTAATGAATAAGGCAAAAGAACTTACCAAGGAAGAAATAAAAGAAGTACTAAAAAAATGGAGTATAGATGCTATTCCTGTATCAATTCACCCCAGGGCATGGGATATTAATCAATCTTATATTTTAAAAGCCTATGACGAGCCGGATGTCTTGGAGAGAAATGTAATATCAATGAGAACACTGCTTGCTGCTGGAGTTCCGGTACCGGAAATAATTTCATTGCCGGACGGAAAAGATTATGCAGAAAAAGACGGTGGCTATTATATGTTAATGACGAAACTGCATGGACATGCAGTGAAACCATATGAATGCATGGATAACTGGTTCTTTCATTTCGGGACGATATTAGCAGAGCTTCATATCGCCTTTTTAAAGTGTGAGAATAACCTTCATTCTTGGGATAACAGCTTGCTTGAGGAAATGAATGGCTGGGTAAAGAAGAATATCGCCAAGTATAACATCGACTATCTGAACGATAAGGATGTACAGGCAGCAGTGGAGGAGCTGGCTTCATTCTACGAGGATTTACCAAGACAATTGATACACAGAGATGTCCATTTGGGAAATTTCTTATTCGAGAATGGAGAATTCACAGGGTATATTGATTTTGATTTAAGTCAGAAGAATATCCGAATATTTGATTTATGCTACTTCCTTTTGGGACTTCTTTTAGAGGAAAATGGTTTTAAGGAAGACGATAGATGGTATGAAATTATACGGCAGGTAGTTAGCGGCTATGATAGGGTAAGCCCCCTTAATTTAACTGAAAAAAGGGCCTTTGCCAGTGTAATGAAGAATATAGAACTATTATTTGCTGCTTATTTTATAGATATAGGAGAAGCAGAATTGGCTAGAAATGCAGTGGATTTATTTTACTTTGTTAAAAGGAATGAAAGGAAGATTTTAACCGGTTGTAATGCACAGAATTAAATAGGTCCTTTCATACGTAGAAGATAGTAAGCATTAAATCAATGAAGTAATATAACACTTCTAGAAAATCTTAAATATGACATACAGTTGTCCTATATTTCTGCTATAATAGAATCAGTAAAGTCATAGCTATAATGCATTATGGAGCTTTTATATCAGTGATTTGATTAAAGCGAAGGGTGCATTGTTGTTTTGAAGCAAATAGCCATTTCAATTACCGATGAGGGAGTATCCATAAGAACTTGTTTGTAAGAAAAGAGGGTATATGAAAATTGACCGGTTAATAGGAATTCTAGCCATACTGTTGCAGCAGGATAAGGTAACTTCTCCCGTTTTGGCGGAGAAATTCGAAGTTTCCAGAAGAACTATCCACAGAGACATCGAAGACCTTTGCAAGGCCGGTATCCCAATTGTTACAAAACAAGGGATTGACGGTGGAATTTCCATAATGGATGGATACAAGATAGACAAAACTCTTTTAACAACTTCTGAAATGCAGGCAGTCCTAAAGGGGCTGCAAAGCCTTGATAGTATCTCCGGGGGAAATAAGTATCAGACCCTCATGGACAAACTGTCTATCAACAACTCATCCATTCTTGCGAATAATAATCATATTTTGCTGGACCTTTCCCATTGGAATACCAAGACCCTAGCGCCGAAGATAGAACAGTTTCAAAGTGCCATTGAAAATCATAACCTGGTATCCATTCGGTATTATTCTCCGAGCGGAGACAGTGTGAGGACCTTGGAACCTTATCTGTTATTATATCGGTGGCATTCCTGGTATGTCTGGGCATATTGCGGATTAAGAGAAGAGTTCCGGTTATTTAAGTTAGGTCGAATGGATGAACTAAAGATATTAAAAGAAAGATTTGACCCAAGGAAGGTAGAGGAACCAATCGATTCGGGAATGGGAACCTTTAATCAGGAAAATCTTCGCATTACGGCAGCCTTTGAAGAAAAGGTAAAATGGCGTTTGATGGAAGAGTTTGATTTTGAGAAAATGAAAAAAGGGGAAGACGGCAGGCTTTATCTGGAGTTTGTCTGGTGGGATAAAGAAGCATTATTCGGATATCTGCTAGGGTTTATGGAGAATGTCGAGATTATCAGTCCGAAGTGGCTCCAGGAAGAATTCCTTTCCCTATTAGACCGAATTGCCGGGAAATATAGAAAAGGACACGAATATGCATGAAAAAGAAGTAAAAGCTATCTTATCTGCTCAAAATGGCATGAATATATACAGAGGTTGCACTCATGGCTGTATTTACTGTGATGCAAGGAGTACTTGTTATCAAATGCACCATGATTTTGAAGATATTGAGATAAAATCCAATGCGGTCGAATTGTTAGAAAAGGCATTAAGAAGTAAAAGAAAAAAATGTATGATAGGTACGGGAGCGATGAGTGATCCCTATCTGCATATTGAGAACAAGTTAAAGCTAACCAGAAGCTGCCTGGAATTAATTGATGCTTATGGATATGGATTGGCTATTCAGACAAAGTCTGATTTGATCTTAAGAGATTTGGACCTCCTTAAAAGTATAAACCGGAAGGCAAAGTGTGTTGTTCAGATTACCATGACAACCTATGATGAAAACTTATGCCAAATCCTAGAGCCGAATGTTTCTACAACAAAACGGCGGGCAGAGGTCTTAAATATTATGAGAGAGGAAGGCATACCGACGATCTGCTGGATGACACCTATATTGCCGTATATCAATGATACAGAGGAAAATATACGGGGAATTCTTGATTACTGCTTCAGTGCCAAGGTATACGGAATTCTGTTCTGGAACGTAGGGGTAACCCTAAGGGACGGTGACAGGCAGTACTTCTATCAGCAGTTAGATAAACATTTCCCAGGATTAAAGGAAAAGTATATAAAGACCTATGGGGAGGCTTACGAAGTAATCTCCCCTAATAATAAATACTTGTCTGGGTTAGTGAGGACGGAATGTCTAAAGCGGGGAATTGTCTGTGATCCCAATCAATTATTTGAGTATATGCACCTGTATGAGGATAAACAGGCAGGGATACAGCTAAGCTTATTTGATATGTAGTAAATGAGAGCAAGAATTGTTTATATTGAAAGGGAAATAGTGTCAGATACATTTCAGAATAAAGGTATTGACATTGAGATAAAAATCGAATAGAATCATGAAGGAAGCTTTGCCTGTTTCTGTATCAAACAGGCAAGGCTATTTTTTTTGTTTGTACAGTGAAGTAAGCCCCATCCCATCTCGTACAGAACGGAATCAATAAATTTGCACAAGGAATGAGGTAGATTATGAAAAGAATTTTTTATACGGAAATTGCTTATCTGTTGGGAATTTTCGGATTGGCACTGGGAACAGTTTTTATGGTGAAAGCCGACTTTGGAATGTCAATGGTAGTTGCTCCGGCCTATTTAATATACCGTAAGCTTTCTTTAAGCTATAGTTTTATTACCTTTGGTATTGCAGAATACATCATGCAGGCACTTCTACTATGTCTGTTGATTCTGATACTGCGTAAGTTCAGGATATATTATTTATTCTCCTTTGTTACCGCTCTCTATTACGGTTTTCTGCTGGATCTTTGTATGGGGATTTTAAAGAATTTTGCTGTTGCTTCACTGATTGGCAGAGTGGCTTGCTTTGTTTTTGGAGTTTCCTTATGCGCCAACGGCATTGCATTTATTTTTCGTACTTATGTGGCACCGGAGGTCTATGAACTCTTTGTAAAAGAGGTTTCGAAGAAAATGAAGATCTCCATAACAAAGTTTAAAACAGGTTATGATATAACAAGCTGTCTTATCAGTATCCTGTTATCTTTCTTATTCTTTGGTTTTATGAAGTTTGTAGGTGTAAATATCGGTACGATTATCTGTGCCCTTACCTTTGGAAAGCTAATAAGCATATTCGGTAATATTTTGGATAAGCACCTTCAGTTTAATGACGCCCTTCCCCTAAGAAAGTATTTTGAATAGTAATGCCGGGGTAAAATGTTATATCTGTATAAGACATAAAGGGAATGAGTTCTTTAAGGAATAAAGTATCATTTTAAATCCCTGAAAACGGAGAGATTTGTTTTCAGGGATTTTCTTTTTATCCTGACTATTAGTAGCCTTAGGAATTTGGAAGGAAAGTTTGCAGAAAAAATTGGATGTGTTATAATTGGAAGTATTAGCATGTGAAAGAAAGGGGTACATAATGCTGGAGGTTAAATTCTATGAAACAATCCAGGACGAAAAATTGGGATTTGCAGTAATTCTGGCAAAAACACAAGGCAAATGGGTTTTTTGCAGGCACAGGGAACGTAATACCTATGAATTCCCAGGGGGACACAGGGAAGAGGGTGAAGCTATCCTTAATACGGCTAAACGGGAATTATACGAAGAGACCGGTGCACTGATTTTTAACATTCAGCCTATCGGAGTATATTCTGTAGTTCGTGAGGGAGAAGAGGAATCCTTTGGTATGTTTTACTATGCGGAGATTGAGGAGTTTGAGAAAGAACTCCACAGTGAAATAGAGGAGATTATAATCACGGAGGAATTGCCGGAGAGCTGGACCTATCCTCTGATACAGCCAAAACTGTTGGAATATGCCATAGACAAAGGTTTCCTCTAGGACTTTAAGAATTCAGTGAATAACACCAATGCATGCATACCAATGTATGCATACATTGGTATGCTGAGACCGCAGTTTATACGGATGAAAGGAGTTTCTGAATGGAGAAAAAGCCTGAGATGATTCTTTTTGATTATGGAGAGACTTTAATTACAGAAGATAAATTTAATCCTGAAAGAGGGAACCAGGCACTTTTAGAGATAGCAGTGAGAAATCCATATAAAGTGACCCCACGGCAAGTTCAGGAATTGGCAGATTCTTTGGGAAAAGACCTGGGAGATGCCATGTTGGGGAAGGATCGGAATCACAAACCTCTGGATGTAACCCACCAAGCATTCAACCGTTATTTATACGAATATTTTGAAGTTGAATTTAATGAGAGCGCTGATTATCTGGAATGGATGTTCTGGAATAATGCCGCGCCAGGACACCCGACGAAGAACATTGGGAAGCTGCTTTCCTTTCTTCAGGATAGTGGTATACGAACCGCGGTTGTAAGCAATATGATGAATACCAGCAAATCTCTTTCAAGGAGACTGGAGGAACTGCTGCCAGAGCATCACTTTGAATTTATTATAGCTTCCAGTGACTATATGTTTCGAAAGCCCCACCCAAGAATATTTGAAATGGCATTAGCGAAAGCAAAACTTTCTCCGGATAAGGTGTGGTTCTGCGGAGATAATCCGGTTTGTGATATAGAAGGTGCTTATCGGGCCGGTATGACACCTGTATGGTATACGGCTTATTTGAAAGATAAATCTGAGGTTCCAGCGGTTACATATCTTCCCGCGGTGGATTGGGAAGACGTGATTGCCATGATTACACAATCATGAGGGAGTTGTTAAAAGTGGAAAGTTGTGCTATATATTTATAGAGGAATAAGAAGAAAGAGAGAATTATAATGAAAAGGCAAATTAGTCTAGATGAAATATCTGACGGCAGCTTATATGGCAGTGAAGATCTTGTAGAAGTCAGCTGCAATGGCTGTAAAGGAAGAGCATCCTGCTGTCACGGAATGGGGAACTCTATCGTTTTGGACCCTTATGACGTATACCGGCTTACAACAACTTTGAAGCTTTCCTTTGAAGAATTATTAAAGGACAAGCTTGAGCTGAATCTGGTGGATGGAATTATACTTCCCAACCTAAAGATGATTGGGGCCAAGGAACAATGTGCCTTTTTAAATACCGACGGAAAATGCAGTATTCACGGACAGCGTCCGGGTATATGCAGAATATTTCCTTTGGGAAGAGTATAT
Organism: Anaerocolumna chitinilytica; assembly: GCF_014218355.1. Taxonomy (NCBI): domain Bacteria; kingdom Bacillati; phylum Bacillota; class Clostridia; order Lachnospirales; family Lachnospiraceae; genus Anaerocolumna; species Anaerocolumna chitinilytica. Next base: position 5,013,661 of record NZ_AP023368.1, on the reverse strand, counting down.
GATAACCATGGATTTCATTATTTTCTTCAAATTAATGAATGTGTAAATACCAGTAAAACCAAAGTAAAGGTCAGCAATTGGATTGATACGAAGGGCATAAAAGAAAATGAGAAGTTTCTCATTGACTGGCATTATTTCTTAAATGATGCAGAAGAAAAAGTGAAAAATGCAGCAGAGGAAGTAACGGTAAAGAATATAAATCTTTGTATTTTAAATCTTTTTTACCTAAGACCCTATGAAATAGAGAAGGATTTTTACAAACAATTTCATGAAAGATTGGAAAATGGGAAAGAATTATTAGGGATCTCTTAAAGCATGGCTGTTAGCGGGGGATATTTAACATAAAAAGAACCGTGTAGAAGGAGCTATGCATAATAATTTTGATAGAAGGAGAAAAGTTATGAACAGGGAAAAACTGGAGGAAAAATTAAGAGAATATCATCAGGAACATTTATTATTATATTACGATAAGCTTGATGATAAGGGAAAAGAAGCACTGTCAGCACAGATTGAAAAAGTTGACTTAAATATTGCAGCCCTTATTCACAAAGACAATGGACTTGCAGGTAAGGGAATTGTAGAACCTCTTTCCGGAATGGAAAGAAAAGAGATTAATGCCAGAAGAGACGAATTTGAAGCAGCCGGTATCCAGGCAATACAGGAGAAAAAAGTAGGAGCTGTTTTACTGGCCGGCGGTCAGGGATCAAGACTTGGCTGTGAGGGACCAAAGGGTAAGGTAAATATCGGTATTACCAGAACTCTCTATATCTTTGAACAATTGTTTCAAAATGCACTGCAAGTAGTTGAAAAGACTGGTGCCTGGGTTCCGTTTTACATTATGACCAGTGATAAGACCCATGAAGAAACTATTGAATTCTTAAAAGAAAATCAATACTTTGGCTATCAGGAAGACTACATTACTTTCTTTATGCAGGAAATGACACCTTCCGTAGATTACGAAGGAAAACTTTTAATGGAAGCACCGGATAGGCTGTCCCTGTCTCCCAATGGTAATGGCGGCTGGTTCTCTTCCATGGTAAAAGCAGGACTTTTAGAGGATGTACAGTCCAGAGGAATTGAATGGCTGAATGTTTTCGCAGTAGATAATGTTTTACAAAGAATAGCAGACCCTGTCTTTGTTGGTGCTACTATTCTGACAGGGAAGGACAGCGGAGCGAAAGTGGTTAAAAAAGCAGAACCAGGGGAACGCGTTGGTGTCTTATGCAAGAAAGACGGAAAGCCATCTATCGTAGAATACTATGAGATGACACCCGAGATGCTTCATGAAAAAACACCGGAGGGAGAACTTAGTTATTCCTATGGTGTAATATTAAATTATCTTTTCAAATTGGATAAATTAATTCATATATTGAATACCAATCTTCCCATTCATGTTGCTGAGAAGAAGATTCCTTATGTTACACCGGACGGTGAATACATTCAGCCAAGTGAGCCTAATGGGTACAAGTTTGAAGAATTGGTTCTGGATATGATTCCTCTCTTTGAAGACTGTCTGCCCTTTGAGGTTGTCAGAGAAGAAGAATTTGCTCCCATTAAGAATGCTACAGGGGCAGATTCACCGGATACAGCAAGAGCCTTGTTAAAGCTGAACGGTGTTATTCTCTAGATTGTGAGGGAATTGTTCGAGTAGTTTAGAAAAAATAGCCGTATATATTTAGCATTTTGCTAAACATATACGGCTTTCTTTATTTGAGTAACCTAAATCCTGTTCTGATTTCGTTGAGTTATTGGATATTAAACCACATAGCCGGAATGGCTGTAAATTCATCACTTGTTACATCATAGCCAAAATCCATAACCAACCCTTTATCGGTGATAAAGGCAGCGCTGCCAGAAGAACTGCCGGGGGAGCGCAGCCAGCTTCTTCCCTTTAATGCTTTGAAGAAGGTATTATAAGTATGTGCCTCGTCTATATCTAATAAGAATAGATAATCGGAAGTATCATTACCGCCTGCTGTGCCATATTTGGCATTGGCATTATTGCTTACGGTTGTCTGAAGTATATTTTTAAGTTCTTCTTTTGAAAAAGTATCGTTTAAGAAATTATTATTTAAATACTTGCGAAGGTCAGAATTTTCCCAGGCTGCATTGCTAGCATTACTGCTGTAAGCTCTTTTGGATAGAGCAGCTTTCTTTAGCAGTAAGACTTTTGTATCTTCTACCTTTAAAACTTTCCAGTTATATTTACCGATTTTAACTACACTGATGCCTGGTCTGGCATTTTTAAGAACCTGTTTTAAGGCAGTTACTTTTTTTACATCACTTTCTTTGTAATTACCTGATGCGTAAAAAGATTTCTTTGCCATCTTATAATTGCCCTTTGCTTCATAATCCAATCCTAACATATACTGGCACTTCATAGCTTTATCCTTGGTGTCTTTATAGTCACCGGAGTGATGATAGAATTTTAAGGCATATTTATAAGCATTCACGTTATAAAGGGCATTTCCGATATTGTACTTGGCAACGGGAGAAATGCCGATGAATACGAGAACAAGAATGCCAAACAATACCACACCGACGGTTCCAAAAAATTTCCTGGCACCTTTGTTATCAATGCGGTCACTTAGTTTATCGCATTCCAAGGCCTGTTTATCTGAATCAGAGTATCCTTCCGTTTTACGGAATTCTGCAGCTGCCAATTTATAATCATCAGCATTTTTGGCATTGTTCTTCTTAAGGGTGGCATAATCATATATTTTTTTTATTAACTCATCATTTGTCTGCTTTGCTGACTGCTTGCATAGCTTGACGTATTCTTCACTGTCTTTATAGCCTTCCAGTTCGGCAAATTTATTAGCAGCACTTAGATATATTTCAGCCTTTGATGGTGTGGTGTTCATGCACTCCAGGCTTGAAAGCAAGGCAATCAGTTTCTGATAGCTTTCTTCTTTTTGCAGCTCTTCCTCGTTTATTTCGGGGGTTTCTAAGTTATCCGTGTTCTCCATATTTTCCATATAAGAATCCTGTTCCATCCTTTATAATTTTACTTTTGTAGCCAGATGTTATAATCATGATAGTATAAACGAAAGAGTACTATTTTATCGTATCTGATTTTTACAACATATATTATCCCATTGACAGCCAGAAGTAAATACAAAAAACTCTGTTATTTCTTAATTATTTTTAAGAAATTACGGGCTAAAGGAATTAATAGCTATAACTGTTTTGGGATTTGGATTACTTTAGAAACTATGGTATAATTATCATGTTAATTCAGAGAAGAGAGAGGCATTTATAATGGAAAATATAATCACAGAGAGATTGATTATTAGAAGATTTGATGAAAATGATTGGATGGATTTATATGAATATTTATCAGACGAAGAGGTTGTTCGGTTTGAGCCATATAATGTTTATACAAAAGAGCAGGCGATGGAAGAAGCAATTTACAGAGCAGGTGCGAAGTCTTTCTATGCCGTCTGCTTAAAGGAGAATGGAAAGTTAATTGGAAACCTGTATTTGGGTAAAGGAGAATTTGATACCTGGGAATTGGGATATGTTTTTAACAGGAGTTTTCAAGGACAAGGTTATGCCACAGAGAGTGCCAGAGCATTACTTGACTATGCCTTTACCAGTTTAGGGGCCAGGCGTATTATAGCCATGTGCAATCCAAAGAATGAGCAATCCTGGAAGCTGCTGGAACGCTTACCTATGAGGCGTGAAGGTATGCTTTTACAAAATATTTATTTTAAAACCGGAGCCCAAGGGGAACCTTTATGGGTTGATACCTATGAATATGCCATATTAAAAAATGAATGGAAATTAGATATTGACAGAAACAAATAGAATGCTATAATGATACCAATAACATAAGAAAAGCTATGACGGAAACGAGTAAGCTGAGAGAAATATACAGAGAGAAGAACATAAGGTGGAAGTTCTTTATATGGAAGACAGCCCAAAACCATTCCCAAGCTGCAATGCTGAAAGATTGTTCTTACAATTACTAAGTGTCGCCGTATGTCTGCGTTAAAGAATAGGATTTGATGGAATCCGAAGTGAAAAGTTAAGGTGGAACCGTGCATTTGATATGATGCACCCTTATATAAGCGGCTGTATGCCGTTTATACAAGGGTGCTTTTCTTATGTTAAATAAAACCCATAGAAGGAGATCATAAGAAATGAAAGCAGCAGAGAAAGACGGTTCTATCAGGGACTACGACTTTACAGAGAAAGAAGGGAGGGAAGCATACTGGCGTACTACGGCACAGGTTCTGGCTCAGGCAGTAAAAAGGTTATATCCGGAAGCAAAATGTGCCGGCTTTCAGACAGAAGAGGAAGGCTTTTATTACGATTTTGCTCTTAACACAGCTTTTACAACGGAAGACTTAAACATTCTGGAAGCAGAGATGCAAAATATTATTAATCAAGACCTATCACTAAAGAGCTTTACCTTGGATAAAAAAGAGGCAATGGATTATATGGCAGAAAGGCAGGAATCCTATAAGGTAGAGCTTATCAGAGAAAGCCAGGAAAAAGAAGCTGTACTCATAATACAAGGGGAATATAGTGAGCTGTTCGCAGGCACTTATGTAATCAGCACAGGATCGATAAAAGCCTTTAAGCTGACGCTGGTAGCAGGTGCTTACTGGAAGGGAAAAGAAGAGAATGAAATGCTGACCAGAATATACGGTACAGCATATCCAAGTACCGCTGAGTTAGAAGAATATCTTGCGAAGATAGAAGAAGCCAGAAAACGTGATCATAGAAGACTTGGTAAGGAACTGGGGCTCTTTGCAATAATGGACGAAGGGCCGGGTTTTCCCTTCTTCCTGCCAAAGGGCCTGATAGTGAAAAATCTTTTGATAGATTACTGGAGAAAAGTGCACAGCAGGGAAGGCTATGTGGAGATTTCCACACCGATTATGCTTGAGAAAAGCTTATGGGAGACTTCCGGCCATTGGGAACACTTTAATGAAAAAATGTATCTTTCCACTATCGATAAGTCTGAATATGCAATCAAACCTATGAATTGTCCGGGAGGAATGCTGGTGTATAAACTGCAGCCTCACTCCTACAGAGACCTTCCAATTAGGATGGGAGAATTGGGAATTGTCCACCGGCACGAGAAGTCAGGAACGCTCCATGGACTTATGCGGGTTCGGATGTTTACCCAGGATGATGCCCATATCTTTATGACGGAAGAACAGGTAAGAGAAGAAATAAAAGGAGTAATTGGTCTGATAGATGAGGTATACACTAAGTTTGGATTTTCCTATCATGTAGAATTATCTACACGACCGGAGGATAGTATCGGCAGTGAGGAAGACTGGGAAATGGCTACGAATGGCTTAATAAATGCCCTGGAGGAGCTTAAGATGCCATACCTTGTTAATGAAGGGGACGGAGCTTTCTATGGCCCTAAGATTGATTTTCATCTGGTGGATTCCATGGGCAGAACCTGGCAATGCGGAACAATACAGCTGGACTTTCAGCTTCCCTTGCGTTTTCAGGCAGAGTATACTGGGGCAGATGGGTTAAAGCATCGCCCGATTATGCTGCACCGGGTGGTATTTGGTTCCTTAGAGCGTTTCATGGGGATTCTTATAGAGCATTATGCCGGCAAGTTCCCTTTATGGCTGGCTCCGGTTCAGGTGAAACTGCTGCCTATATCAGAACATTTTCTACCCTATGCAAATGATATAAAAAAGAAATTATCCAGAGCTTTAATACGCTGTGAAGTGGATGACAGGGCAGAAAAGATCGGCTATAAGATTAGGGAAGCTCAGCTTGACAGGGTTCCTTATATGCTGATTGTTGGCCAGAAGGAAGAAGAAAGCCATGAGGTATCTGTTCGTAAGAGAGACAGCGGTGATTTAGGACGAATGAATCTGGAAGCTTTTATCAATATGCTTCAGGAGGAACTTCATGAGGATAACAGTGAGGGGGAGAAGGAATGAAAGCAACAATCGCTTATCTGGCAGATACCAATACAGAGAATTATGGAAAAGGATTAATGCTTGCCGCCCACAGAATCGGCGGGATGGGCTTTGAAGCAGCGAGGCTGCCAATGCATGTATCCTTAAAACAGCCATTTTCTATACCCGATTTAAATAAGATAGAATCCTTTTTTGATGATTATGCTAAAAAGCTTTCACCTATAAGTCTCCGCTTTGATGCTTTGGACCTCTATGAAAGCAAAGTATTCGGATACGAGTCCGGTTGTCTGGTTATGAAAATCAAACCCAATGACACACTTAAAAATCAGCAGAAGGAACTGTTTAAGGCTTTAGAGGAAGGCTTTGGGCATTGCCCGGCAGAGCATGACGAAGACTATTGTTTTCATATGACTGTTGCCATTGGAGGGAGTCCCTTTGGAGCTTATAAAATGGCATATGAGAAAATAAAAGTTCTGGAATATGCAGGGGAAGCTCTATTTGACAAACTGGGATTATTTTATTACGATGATGATAAAATAAAACCGGGGTCATATTTTTGTTATAAGTCAGTAAAGCTTTCTCTCTGAGAATAAACAAATTAATAGTATTACATCTGCTGATAGTTCTTGCAAAGATTTGGAATATGGTTTAAAATGACATTAGAATTACATGTATATTTTATCCTGCATTCCGAAGTTTGCAGGTCTTGAAAGGGGTTTGGCTGTTTTATGAGACGAAGGCATGTTATAAATGCGTAGCACCGGCTATCGCATTTTTATAAATTAAAATAAAATTGTTATAGCCGCTGCTGTTCCTAATAGCAAATATTTTAGGAGGGCGCAATGAGCTATAGAAGAGCAGAGCAGATTCTGCCAAATGAAATTATTGAATTGATTCAAAACTATGTGGATGGGGAATGTATCTATATCCCGAGAAAAGAGAATTCCAGAAAGAACTGGGGTGAGAACACCAGTATCAGAGAAGAATTAAAGGAACGGAATCGAAACATCTACCTTGATTATCAAAAAGGAATGAAGGGAACAGAGATAGCGGGAAAATACTACCTCTCCCTAAAAAGTATACAACGTATAATAAATCAGATGAAATAAAGGAAAAGAGTATAGCCCCGGTATGGTTGTACTCTTTTTTATGTCCGTATATCCAAAAGTCGTAAGAACATTTGATAAGAACATTTAATATGGAATAAGAGCTCCAGGGATGGAAATATCGCTTATCATATCAGATAATGAAATAAATGTAAAAATAAGTTGCTCTAAGATGAATTTTATGTTATGGTAAAAATATCTTCTGAAAGCAGAGGTTGAAATAAGAACTATGTTAATTTACCTACTTTTTAACAACAGCAGACTGCGTTAATCTTATGTTAGGATAATAGCCTATTTAAAGGATATTATTACTATTTTGATGCGCTCTGCTGTGTTACCTTATACGGATAGCAACCGTCTAAGGGTAATCTGTTAAAGGTAGGTTTTTTTATGCCCAAATTGGGTAATAGAAGGAGGCCTGCATATTATGTGGATTCGTTTACGTTTGGTAATAGAGTCAGTATAGGTCCGGCAAAAGCGTCATATCCGGGCCTAATCTGACAAGAAATAAAGTCAGGAAAGGAAGGAACATTATGTCGCAAATTATGATAACTGAGATGAGCTTTAGCTATAAAACTTTTTATGAACCAATATTTGAAAAAGTAACCCTTAATCTTGATACCGACTGGAGACTTGGTCTAATCGGAAGGAACGGAAGAGGAAAGACAACCTTTTTAAAACTTCTTCATAAGGAGTTCCTGCCAGATAAGGGTACAATAAAGATGGAAGTAAATACAGAATTGTTTCCTTATGAAAATAAAGTAAGGTATTCTCTGACGATGGATGTAATAAAAGAAAACATTGGAGGTTTAAGAACCTTAGAGGATAATCTGGAAGATATGGAAGCTCTCGGACGGTATCTGGAACTTGACGGCTTCTCAATGGAGAGCCTCATTAAAAAAGAGATGTATAGAATGAAACTGGCGGAAGAACTGCTTTATCGGGACTTTTCCCTATTATCTGAAGGAGAGAAAACCAAAGTGCTCCTAATTGCTTTGTTTCTGCGTAAAGATACCTATCTTTTATTGGATGAGCCGACAAATCATCTGGATATTCGAGGGAAAAAGGATGTAGCGGAATATCTAAAACGGAAAAAGGGCTTTCTGGTAGTATCCCATGACAGGAGTTTCTTGGATGAGGTGGCAGATCATATCCTGGCAATTAATAAATCGGATATTACTCTGGAACAAGGAAATTTTACTACCTGGAAACGGAATAAAGATTTAAAGGATGAATTTGAAGCCAGAGCAGGGGAGCGGTTAAATAGGGAAGTCAGGCAGTTGGAGCGGCACGCAAAGGAGAGCAGACTATGGGGAGGAACTGCCAATACCCAGAAATATGCCTTTGCCAGCCATGCAAGAACCAATGGAGCTAAGGCTTTTATGGGGCAGGCAAAACGCTCGGAGCAGCAGATAATGAATAAGATAGAAGAAAAGAAAACCCTGCTCCTGAATTACGAAACAGCAGCGAAGCTGGAATTCGAACAGTTGGAAACAGAGGGAACCTTATTGCTTAAGGGAAAGGATATTATGTATTCCTATGACGGCAGGGAACTCTTCTATGGTTTGTCCTTTGATATTAAAAAGGGGGACCGCATCTGGGTAAGAGGAGAAAATGGGTCAGGGAAATCCACCTTGTTAAAACTGATTTCCGGAAAGCTTTCCACCAGGGGATTTATACGGACGGAAGACCTTAAAATAACAGAAGCCCTCCAGGAGCCCCTTTGGAGAGAAGGATATTTAAAAGGGTTTATAAAAGATGGGAATGGTGATGATTTTGAGAAACTATGCCGTCTCTTTGACCTGCCGGACTCTTTGTTTGAACGTCCATTAGAGACCTTTAGCAGAGGAGAACTAAAAAAGATTGAAATAGCAAGGGCACTTTCCATGGAAAACCATCTGATACTATTGGATGAGCCCCTTAATTATATGGATCTCTATTTCAGAGAACAATTAGAAAGCGCAGTACTTGCTATCAATCCGACTCTTGTGTTCGTAGAACATGATGAGTGGTTTGGAGAAAAAGTTGCTACAAAGGTTATTACTATCGGTAACTAAGCTGGGTTTGACTTTAGTGGGGAATTTTGTTAGACTAAAAGACGGTGATACCATGACAAGGCTAAATGTGGTATGATGCAGTTGCTGCAATATGTTAGCCGATAGGAAGAAAGGTGGAACAGGTTATGAAAAACCTTGCCAAACCGGTAAATTTCAGAGATTTAGGCGGAATAACAGGAAAAGACGGAAAAAAAGTCCGCCCCCTTCGTATACTTCGCTCGGGAGAACTGGTAAAACTTACAAAAGAAGATATAGAGATATTATCCAATGAATTTCAATTAAGAACCATTATAGACCTGCGCGGGGAAAAGGAATATGGAGAGAAACCCGACGATGAAGTTCCGGGTGCCAGCTATTACAATGTTGATATCCTAAAGAAAATTCATGAAACCGGAGCAGATTTGGGAAGCCTTGAATCGGTTCAGGATGTTCACGGTGCTCATTATCATATGAATCTCTTATATGAACAGATGATTAACAATGAGGGTGCAGCAAGAGGTTTTAGAGAAGTTCTTGACCTTCTTTTGGAACAGGAAGAGGGAGCATTTCTTTTCCATTGTTTTGCCGGTAAAGACAGAACGGGATTGACGGCAGCTATTATCTTAACAATTCTTGGTGTAAGCAAAGAAGATATCATTTATGATTACTTAAAAACCAATGAACAGAGAAAAGAAGAAAATGAGGAACTGCTTGGTAAGCTGACAGAGCAGGGATTTAGCAAAGAACAATGCGATATTGTGGAGATTGCACTTACTGTGAATGCTGAATATCTTGAAACAGCTTATCATACCGCAGAAAAGATATTTGGTTCTTTTCATAATTATATATACCAGGCATTAAAGGTAACAAAAGAGGAAGAAATGGAATTACAAAGAAAATATCTGGTAAATTGATTGGATAAAGAATAACTTAAAGGGTAAAGGATATCCCTATAAAAGAGGAGGGGCCGGCAGAAATTCTGCCGGCCATTTATGAAAAAAAGTTTATGTCAACAAGGTTGGGGATCCTTGATTTACGCTTAATTTGTATTACCATTTATTTTGTGTTTGTTTCTTTGTTTAACTTATGAATTCATTATAACGTTCACATGTGTATAGAGTTTGAAGGAAAATTGAAGAGTTTGTGAACAATTAAGAAAGATACTATAAACTTTCGGAAGAAAGAATAAAGGAAAGAATAAAGAATAAGGAATAAAGCGGACACATAAGAGCACTTGCGGACAGGAGAAATAAGGGCGCTTCTGTTATGATAAATGCATAAGGCGAGGGCAGGTTATCCTTCACACAGGTTGAAAAAGGCAGTACTGCTGGTGTGAAGAATGCAGGAGTATAATTGATGTACACAGAAAGGGCAGGTTGTTAGTATGGACTGGATTCAAACGCTGGAAAAGGCAATAGATTACATGGAGGAAAACCTTCTTAGTGATCTGGAATGTGAAGAGGTTGCGGAGGGGGTATATATTTCAAATCATCATTTTCAAAGAACCTTTACCCTGCTTACCGGACTGACAATGGGTGAATACATCAGAAACAGGCGTCTTTCTCTGGCCGGCGGAGAACTTCTTCGGAAGGAGACTAAAGTAATCGATGTGGCATTAAAATATGGCTACGATTCACCGGAGAGCTTCACAAAAGCCTTTAAGAGATTCCACGGAATTACTCCGGTACAAGTAAAAAAACAGGGAGCCAGCCTAAAATCCTTTAATCGTCTTATCATTAAAATTATTATGGAAGGTGGAAGCAGTATGGATTACAGAATTGAGAAAAAAGAAGCATTTGAGGTTGTTCTTATGACGAGGACATTTAATTACCAGAACAATATGACAGATATTCCAAAGTTCTGGTCAGAGTATCTGGAAAGCGGCCTGGACGAGAAAGTATGCGGAGCTCTCGGGATATGCTTGCCCATGGATGATGAAACAAAAGAATTTGAGTATGGAATTGGCTGCTGTAAGGAATTTTTATCAGAAGTGCCGGAGGGATTTCAGGTTTATACTATTCCTGCCTACACTTGGGCAATCTTTCGCTGTGTAGGCCCTATGCCAGGGGCAATTCAGGATATGTGGAAGAGAGTATATAGTGAGTGGCTCCCTCAGGCAAATTATGAACTGGTGCAGGGCTACGATATTGAAAATTATACGGAAGGGGATGCTTCCAGTCCTGATTATGTCAGTGAAATCTGGCTTCCGGTAAAAGAAAAATAGGATAGCAACTGTATGAAACGTAAATTACTGTTGACAAGAATTTGTGTATATGATAAAGTCTTGAGTAATAAATATACAGTTTAAATGCAGTGACAAGGAGGAGTACATACTCAACCCGGATTTCAGAGAGAAGATATTTGGTGGAAGTCTTCATTCAGGAGGTATGGAAGTAGCCTTTGAGCAGTGAACCGAAAAGGAATGAGAATTATTCCTTAGTAGACTTCAACGGAAGTTTCCGCCGTTACCCGGGAAACAGTATCGATCTCTTTGTTTTATCTTATCAAAGAATCCGTATTGGTGTGAGTGCAGAGATTATCTCTGAATTTAGGTGGTAACACGGATAATAATTCGCCCTAAGCTAAAACTTTAGCTTAGGGCTTTTTTTATTTCTTTCCGGAGGTTAGGAAAGATATAAAATCGGCAAAAGAATCAGCAGATAAACATCTATCAATATTTTTGCAGATGAAAGAAAGTCTGCAGGAAACGGATATATGTATAAATATAAAAAATAAGGGAAATGTTCCCGGCAGTCAAGAAGGAGGAAGACCATGGAAATAAGAGGAACAGAGCTTTTTGTTAAGGCATTGAGAGAAGAAGGTGTTAATACACTATTTGCTTATCCGGGAGGGCAGGTAATCGACTTATTTGATGCCCTATATGATGCAGAGGGAATTGAGGTCATTCTGCCAAGGCATGAGCAGGGATTAATTCATGCGGCGGACGGCTATGCCCGTTCTACCGGAAAGGTCGGAGTATGTCTTGTTACCAGCGGCCCGGGAGCCACCAATCTGGTAACCGGTATAGCTACTGCTAATTATGATAGCGTACCCTTGGTATGTTTTACCGGGCAGGTGCCGACTCATCTTATTGGAAATGATGCTTTCCAGGAGGTGGACATTGTGGGAATTACCCGAAATATCTGTAAGCACGCCATCACTGTAAGAGACCGCAAGGACCTTGCCAAAGTTATAAAAGAAGCCTTCTTTATTGCAAAGTCCGGAAAACCAGGTCCTGTTGTCGTAGATTTGCCTAAAGATATCCAGCAGGCAATGGGAAGTGACGATTATCCCAAGGAAGTCTCCATTCGTGGCTATAAACCCAGCACCGGAGTTCATATTGGGCAGGTTAGAAGGGCACTTAGTATATTAAACCAGGCTAAGAAACCGGTATTCTTAGTCGGAGGCGGTGTAAATATAGCCGGTGCCGGGGAAGAGTTTACAAAGCTGGCGGAACTTACCGGAATGCCTGTCATCACTACTATCATGGGGAAAGGAGCGATTCCTACAAACCATCCCCTCTATATCGGCAATATCGGAATTCACGGTAATTATGCCGCTAACAGGGCTATCAGTGAGTGCGACGTGCTATTTTCTATCGGAACCAGATTCAATGACCGAATAACCGGTAAAATAACGGAATTTGCCAAGCTGGCAGCTATCATCCATATTGATATAGATGCAGCCTCCATCTCAAGAAATATCCAGGTTGACGTTCCTATTGTAGCAGATGCCAAAACAGCAATTATAAAAATATTGGAAGAAGCAAAGGGGCTGCCTGTGTCAGAGTGGACAAAAGAGGTTAGGGGTTGGAAGGAAGAGAATCCTCTAGGAATGAAAAAATATGAAGGAATGACACCTGAGATTATCATCAATAAGATTAATGAAAAATTCGATGATCTTATTGTTGTCACCGATGTAGGGCAGAATCAGATGTGGACTACCCAATATCTTGAGCTGGACCACAGCAGAAAACTCCTTACTTCCGGAGGTCTTGGAACGATGGGATATGGTCTTCCGGCAGCCATAGGAGCAAAGCTTGGAAACCCTGATATCCCGGTTCTTTGTATCTCCGGCGATGGAGGTATGCAGATGAATATTCAGGAGATGGCAACGGCAGTATGCCTGGAACTTCCCCTGATATTATGTGTATTCAATAACTCCTATCTGGGAAATGTACGGCAGTGGCAGGAGATGTTTTATGGCGGCCGCTACGCTTTTACTAGCCTGGCGACTCGCAGAAGCCATGCAGGCAGAGGTGGAGCAGGTACGGAAAATGCAGGCATAGAAAATGCAGATATAGAAAATGTAGGCATAGAAAATGAAGGTATAGAATGTGCGGACACAAATAGTGCCAGAACTAGCGGTGGTAGCAGCAGCTGTACCAGTGACAGTAAGGAGGCTATAAAAGGCTCTCCTAAATATTCTCCGGACTTTGTAAAGCTGGCAGAAAGCTATGATGCCATCGGAATACGTGTGGAAACAGCAGAAGAGATTGATGAAGCCTTAGACATTGCCAGTAAGAGTAAGAATACGCCTGTTCTGATTGAGTTTATCATAGAACCGGAAGCTAACGTATATCCGATTGTACCTACAGGCAAGCCTCTTAACGAAATGGTTATAGACTAATATTCAGAAAGGATAAATACATGGGCAAAGTGATTGAAAATATAATCAAAAAAAGATGGATTTCTCTTTATGTGGAGAATGAAATCGGTGTGTTGGCGAAGATATCAGGCCTTTTTTCCGGAAAATCCTATAACATGGACAGTCTTACGGTTGGTGAAACAGAGGATGAGACCATATCCCGCATGACTATTAGTGTTACCAGTGATGAGAGTACTTTTGAGCAGATAAAAAAACAGCTGAACCGCTGCGTGGAAGTAATAAAAGTGGTAGATTTCACCGATATTCCAATTCATATGAAGGAAATATTATTTGTGAAGATAAACAGCCTGAAAGACAGCGAAAAAGAAGAAGTTTTTAGTATTTCCAAGATTTATGGGTTAGCGGTAATTGACTGTGACAGAAGCACTCTCTTACTGGAGTGCGTACAGACGGAGAGTAAGAATAATGCTATTATAAAACTCTTTCAGAATTCCTTTCCGAACCGTATAGAAGTAGTAAAAGGAGGCAGTGTGGCAATAGAGGCCATCAGTGTAGCTGACAGGTGATACTGTCTGCATTCCGATAGATTAGAATAAGCTGGCATTCGTGTTGAAACATTGCTTTATGATAGTCTCTTGACGGTGGATTGCAGTATTTGGTAAAATACTGACAATACGTATGTATATTCGAAAAGAATTAGTATTTTACTAAAAGAGATATGCCACCTGCAGCCTATAGCTTGCAGGTATTAGAAAGGCAGGTACGATTATGAGCTATGTGGTGAAACCGTTAGATGCAAGCAATGCGGAAATATTTACAGAATATTTGGGTAATCTGGATTTTAGCCTTACGCCTCATTGGGCGACTTGCTTTTGCAGATTTTACTACTGTAACTGCAGTGGTGAGGAATGGATGGGAAGAAGCGGAGAGGTCAATAAAGCGGAAGCTCTGGAGGATATCAGGAGAGGAAATATGAAAGGTTATCTTGCCTTTGACGGTAATAAATGCATTGGTTGGTGCAGTGCTAATGATATTAACCGATTTCCCCGTCTGACAGAAGATGTGGGACATCTGGTGGAAGGAAAAAAGACCGGATGTACTATTTGTTATGTGATTCATCCGGAATACCGCAGACAGGGTCTTGCAAGGCAGCTGTTAAAATATGCGGTAGAAGATTTCAGAAAAGAGGGATTTGAACAGGTGATTGCATTCCCGGTGTTAACGGACACTCCTGCTGAAACTCATTACCGCGGAAGTATGAATATGTATCTGGAGAACGGCTTCCGGGAAATCGATAGTTTTGAAAATGTCAGAGTAATGTTAATGAATTTATAATACGAGAAAGGGTACCTTTGTATAACTAGACGAGGTATCCTTCTGTGTTTTGGGTTTCTATTTTAACTTGACAGTCAGAAAAAATTATGCTACCATTTGAAAAATTAGAAAAACAAAGGCTATGAAGAGAAAAGTATATTACGGCATATGCCACAGAGAGCCTCAAAATGCTGAGAAGAGGTGCAGAAACCATAATAGAAAAAAAGACTTGGAGCCGCGTACCGACTGGTTAATACCTGAGGCTACGATGGGAGCGCCCATTACAGCGTCAGAGTATCAACAGCAGATATTGTAATTTGCCGTTCGTACTTGTAGAGGTTCTTATTGCGAAATAGGAATGAAACAGGGTGGTAACACGAAGCAGCAGCTCTCGTCCTTGAATTAACAAGGAAGGGGGCTTTTTTTGTGGGGAAAAAAAATTTATAGAGATAATGATGAAATAGAAACTAAGATCTAAATGTATTAATACAACATTATGAATGTATAAAAATATCAGGGAAACACCCAGAAAAGAGGAGACTATGTTAACAGAGCAGGAAATTATACGAAGAGAAAAGCTGGTACAGATAAGAGAATTAACCAATCCTTATCCGGAACGCTTTGAGACCACCCATACACCGAAGGAAGGGAGTACATTAAAGGATGGCAGCAGTAATATCTGTCTGGCGGGAAGACTTCTGTCAATAAGAAGGATGGGAAAGCTCTCCTTTGGAGTAATCGGAGATGTTGCGGGAAAAGTCCAGATTGCATTTAAGAAGGATATCCTAGGTGAAGATGCCTATGAGTTTCTAAAAAAGCAGGTGGACATCGGTGATTATTTAGGAGTAAAAGGTGAAATCTTTACGACACAGGCGGGAGAGAAGACACTGCGAGCTGACAGTTTTACTTTTTTAGGAAAGGCTTTAAAGCCTCTGCCGGAGAAGTTTCATGGACTAAATGACAAGGACAGCTGCTATAGAAAGCGTTATCTGGATTTGATAATGAATGAGAAGACCAGGGAGAAATTCCTGTTAAAGAGTAATTTTATAAAGGCAATCAGACGTTATTTAGAGGAAGGCGGCTATACTGAAATCGAAACACCGGTATTTATAAATAAGCCTTCTGGTGCATTAGCGAAGCCTTTTATATCTCATCATAATGCATTGGATATAGATGTTTACCTCCGTATTGCGCCGGAGACATACCTTAAGAGAGCGGTAGTAGGCGGATTTACGAAGGTATTTGAATTCGCCAGATGCTTCCGAAACGAAGGAATTGATTCTACTCACCTACAGGATTTCACCATGCTGGAATGCTATCTGGCATATGCGAATTACAAAGATAACATGAAATTTACGAAGGAATTGCTAGCGGAGGCGGTAGAAGCCGTGTTCGGCAGTAAGACCATTGAGGTGGGAGACCGCACCCTGCATTTTGATGGAGAGTGGCCGGTTATTACTTTTCGGGAATTGCTTCAAAAGGATTGTGGTATCGACATTGATAACTATCCTACGGCAGGAGAACTCTTAAAAGAGATTACAAAGAGGGATATTAGACTGGAAACAGCAGAAGAGGTCAGCAGCCTTAGCAGAGGGAATTTAATTGATCAGCTTTATAAGAAGGTAAGCAGACCTAAGCTTGTTGGCCCTGTTTTTTTAACGGAACATCCAATCGTACTTTCACCTTTGGCTAGAGCAAATGATGATAATCCGGATATTACTGACCGTTTTCAACTGATTATAAACGGAGCAGAGGTCATTAATGGATATTCGGAGCTGGTTGACCCAATAGAGCAGTATAACCGCTTGCTGGAGCAGGCGGCCAGCCATGGTAAAGGGGATGAAGAAGCTATGGTAATGGATAAAGATTATATTACGGCCATGGAATACGGTATGCCGCCGATTTCCGGATGGGGAATGGGAGTTGACCGGATATTACAGGTATTAACAGGAGAAGAAAACTTAAGAGATCTGATACTTTTCCCTCTTATGAGACCTTTGGAAGAAGATAAATTCGAGAATTGAAGTACAATTCGAAAAAGTATTTGACATTTTCTGAAAAAAGCATATAATAGCACAAAAGCATCTAAGATATCTCGTATTGGTAAGCATGGAGTTAGTGTGAAAATCAAAGAGAAATTTTCACTTTGATTTAGATATGCGCTAAAACGCATCACATGGAGGTTAATATGATAAAAGTATTGCTAAGCACAATGGAAGCCACATATGCCATGAGCTGGGGTTATAAATATAACGCCGGATACTTTTTTATGCCTTCTTTCGGCAAAAGCTGGAGCTTTTCTGCAAAACCATATACAGATACCGGGATAGGTTCTTAGGAGCTTTCTTTAAAAAACAAATTCTATCGTTATAAGCCGGTATTTGTATAGATAATATACAGATGCCGGCTTTTTGTATGTAATAGAAAATATATCCTATTACTTACAGGCCAAAATTGAGTATTTTATAAGTTCTATCGGAAGGGAGAGACACATATGGATACAATGAATTATCCGGAACAGTATTATAATAATTATGACGAGGAGGGAAGACTGCTTAAGCGGTATGGAAGGATTGAATATATCACAACGATGAAATACATCCACAAATTTCTACCGGAGAGAGAGAAGGTCTCCTGCAGGATTTTGGAAGCAGGAGCCGGAACCGGCAGATATTCCATAGCACTGGCGCAAGAGGGTTATACCGTTGATTCTGTTGAGCTGGTGGAGCATAACCTAAATATATTGAAGTCAAAGATAAAAGAAGAGTATCATATTACCGCAAGACAGGGGAATGTACTGGATTTGTCTGCCTTTGAAGATGATACCTTTGATATGACCCTGGTCCTTGGACCGATGTACCACCTCTATTCCGAAGAGGAGAAGAGAAGGGCACTGACAGAAGCTATTCGGGTCACAAAGCCTAAAGGGTATATTATGGTAGCTTATTGTATGAATGAAGCAACAATCCTTCAGTATTGCTTTATTGAAAATCATTTACAGGAATGTATGAATAAAAATATGCTGACAGAAGATTTTCATTGTATATCAAAACCGGAGGATCTGTTTGAAATTGTACGAATAGAAGATATTAACCGCTTTACGAAAGGGCTTAATGTAGAGAGAATCCACTTAGTTGCCACGGATGGAGCAACGAATTATATGAGGGATATCATAGAGAATATGGGGGAAGACCTCTATGAACAATACATAAGGTATCACCTGTCTATATGTGAAAGGCAGGATTTAATTGGTGCTACGAATCATAGTCTGGATATATTAAGAAAAGAGTAGAAGAGGGATATGCTGTGAATTGCGGTGAAAGGAGGGTATATGAGAACACCGGTATTGGAAACTGACAGACTCATTTTAAGACCTTTAAGAGCAGCAGATGCAGAGGAGGTATACCACAACTGGGGAAGTGACCCTGAGGTATCCAGATTCATGAGCTGGAGCACCCATGAGAATGTTGAAGTCACCAGACAATGGCTGATAGCGGCAGAGGCTAATATTGATATAGACGGTGTCTATGAATGGGGCTTTGAAAGAAAATCCGATCATAAGATAATTGGCTGCGGAGGGATATTCTTTAAAGATTACAAAAGAATGTACGAGCTTGGCTATAATATTATGAAGGACTGCTGGCATCAGGGATATACCACAGAAGCAGCCAGAAGAATCCTAAAGTTTGCTATTACAGAGTTAAATCAAAGGTATATCTACGCCTATCACGCAAAGGGGAACCCCAATTCCGGCAAGGTTATGGAGAAGGTGGGATTTTATTATATCGGAGACAGGGAATATGACAGTATGGACGGCACGAAGCACTTTGAGGCAAGAGAATACTTGTTTGAAGCAAAAACGAATAGATATTTGAATAATGACAAATCCTATTTGAGTCAAAAGCATGGAATTGTGAAGTCTGACAGTATATGATAAAATAAATTTTAAGATTCTATTATTTGCTATTTTACTAAGAATGAGGTGCTGTCATGCTGACAAAGAAAAGGTTTGAGGAAATTTTGAGACTATTGGACGAAAAGGGAACAGTAACACTGCAGGAATTAAAGGAAAGTCTGGGGACATCCGAATCAACTATTCGAAGGGATCTGACGACTCTTCATAACAGCGGGAAGTTGGTGAAAGTATTTGGGGGTGCTATATCTGCAAATGCGCATTATCGTACCAGAGATATTGAAGTAATTGACCGTAAGGAATTGAACAAGGAGGAGAAGCTGAAGATAGCTAGGTATAGTGCCAACCTGATAAGACAGGATGATTTTGTGTATTTGGATGCAGGTACTACTACCGGATATATGATAGATTTTATACAGACCAAAGAGGCTACCTTTGTTACAAATGGAGTTATCCATGCACAACGCCTGGCAGCGGCTGGTTTTCATGTGATTTTAATTGGGGGAGAGCTGAAGTCATCAACGGAGGCAGTAGTGGGAAGTGAGGCGCTGCTGCATTTGCAACGCTATCATTTTACCGTTGGGTTTTGGGGTACCAATGGGGTGAACCATACCAGCGGTTTTTCTACTCCGGATAATAATGAAGCTATGATAAAGCAAATTGCAATGGAACAGACCCGCCGGGCATACGTTCTATGTGATCATTCCAAATTCGGTCAGATTAGCACTGTTACCTTTGGAGATCTTCGACGAGCAGCAATTATTACGGACAGGGTTGATATTCAAGAGTACAAGAACCTGGAAAATCTTATTATATTGGATAAACAGTAATTCACCTCTACAAGAAAGATATAATATTCTTCTGCCTCTCGTAAAATTGCCCATGGCCGATATAAAATGATGTATTATGACCGTTTTTGACTGAAATTTGTTGGATATGCACAAGTTTATGATGAAAACACTAGGAATAACGCCTATTGAAAAGGGTCTAAATTGAATTTATAATAGCTTTATCAATAAAATCAGTCATAATCAATCAAAATCGGTAATAATACTTCAGGAGGTGAATAATGATTTATACAATTACCTTTAATCCAGCTTTGGATTATATCGTGTCAGTAGATGACTTTCAGTTGGGGAAAACGAATCGCACCACAGAGGAGACGATTTTGGCAGGCGGGAAGGGCATCAATGTATCTATAGTTCTTAGGAATTTAGGCTTTGACAGTACTATGCTGGGCTTTATAGCAGGTTTTACAGGTGAAGAAATCCGCCGCAGGTTAGTGGAAACAGGTTATCATACGGAATTAATACCTATCAAAGGTACAAGCCGTATTAACATAAAATTAAAATCTTATGATGGGACTGAAATTAATGGTCTGGGGCCGGAGATTGACTCAGAGAACCTTCAAATGCTTCTGCATCGCCTTGATAAACTGCAACCGGAAGATATTCTGGTACTTGGCGGAAGCATTCCCGAAAGTATTCCCGATTCTATTTATAAGGACATCATGGTAAGGCTATCAGATAAAAATATTCTGATTGTAGTAGATGCTACTAAAGATCTGCTTCTGAATGTTCTGGAGAACAGACCTTTTCTTATCAAGCCGAATAATCATGAACTGGGTGAAATGTTTGGTGTAACCTTAAATAAACGAAGTGAGGTCATTCCTTATGCACGGAAATTGCAAGAACGAGGGGCACGAAATGTGCTGGTATCGCTGGCAGGGAATGGTGCCATCCTGATTTCGGAGAAAGGTGAGGTTTTTGAAAGCCCGGCACCAAAGGGCAGGTTAGTCAATGCAGTAGGAGCAGGAGATTCTATGGTGGCAGGTTTTCTGGCAGGATGGCTGGAGTCAGGAGACTATGGGAAGGCTTTTCGTATGGGTGTTGCAGCAGGAAGCGCCAGTGCATTTTCAGAGTTGTTTGCAACCAGGGAGCAAGTCGATGAATTGTTAAATCAGATATAAGTTGTTTTTGATTCGGACGTAAAGATGCACAGGAGGTAAAGAATGAGAATCTCAGAGTTATTAAGCAAAGAGAGCATAGCACTGAAAGCAATGCCAGCTGATAAGACGGAAGCGCTGGAACAGGCAGTCACATTGATGGTGAAAAGCGGAAAAATAAGTGACAGAGAGCAGTATATCAAACAGGTATTTGAACGTGAAAAAGAAGGCACCACCGGAATCGGAGAAGGTATTGCCATTCCCCATGGTAAATGCCAGGGAGTGAAAACCCCGGGACTGGCGGCTATGGTTATCCCTGAGGGTGTGGATTTTGATTCCCTGGATGGAGAACCGGTACATCTGCTGTTTCTTATAGCGGCACCTAATTCCAGTGATAATGTACATCTGGATGTACTGAGTAAGTTATCGGTACTGCTGATGAATGAGGAATTTGTAGAGAGACTAAAGAAGGCGGAATCAACAGAAGAATTTTTACAGGTAATTGATGATGCAGATGAGGAGGCTCCTGCTAGTAATGAAGTCCCACAGGAGCTGAAGGATACTAGTGACAGTAAAAGTTATACCTTTAATATTCTAGCTGTTACCTCCTGTCCTACGGGAATTGCTCATACCTATATGGCTGCAGAAGGGTTAGAAAAGGCAGCCAGGGCTAATCAGTGCTTTATCAAGGTGGAGACCAGAGGCTCAGGCGGGGCTAAAAATGTTCTGACAGAAGCAGAGATTGCAAAAGCAGACTGCATTATTGTAGCAGCAGATGCCAAGGTACCCATGGAGCGTTTTGACGGACATAAAGTCATTGAATGCCAGGTGTCTGATGGTATCAGTAAAGCGGATCAACTGATAAAGCGTGCTATGAAGGGGGACGTCCCTGTATATCACGCTGATAATAAAGGCTCACAGGAAGCAAGGACTTCATCTGGAGGAAATTCATTGACACATCAAATCTATAAGCATCTTATGAACGGTGTATCCCATATGCTCCCCTTTGTAGTTGGCGGTGGTATATTGATTGCTATTGCTTTTTTGATTGATTCCATGTCCATTGATATGACAACAGTATCCGGTGAAGTCAGAGCAAATTTTGGATCTATAACACCTGCTGCTGCGTTGTTTAAGTCCATCGGCGGAGCCGCCTTTGGTTTTATGCTGCCGATACTGGCAGGCTATATTGCCATGAGTATTGGAGACAGGCCAGGTCTTGCTGTAGGTATTATTGGCGGGTATATTGCAGCACACGGTAAGTCCGGATTTCTAGGTGCTTTGGTGGCCGGGTTTTTGGCAGGTTATATTATAGTACTTTTACGCAAGCTTTTTGACAAGCTGCCGGAAACCATAGAAAAGCTGGCGCCGGTTTTACTTTATCCGCTTATCGGTATTCTCTTAATCGGTTTAATTATGACCTTTGTAGTGGAACCGCCTATTGGTTTCCTTAATACCGCCTTAAATAATGCCCTGACGGGTATGGGGACAAGCAGTAAGATTCTGCTTGGAGCTATTGTGGCTGGTATGATGGCTATTGATATGGGTGGACCTTTTAATAAGGCGGCTTATGTATTTGGAACAGCATCTATCGTAGCAGGCAATTATGATATAATGGCGGCTGTTATGATTGGTGGTATGGTACCGCCTTGTGCCATTGCTTTGGCATCGCTGATATTCCGAAGTAAATTTACCAAAGCAGAGAGAGAAACTGCTCCTGCCAACTTTATTATGGGATTGGCTTTTATAACAGAAGGAGCGATTCCCTTTGCTGCTGCTGATCCCTTAAAAGTATTGCCCTCCTGCATACTTGGTTCAGCATTTGCCGGAGCTCTCTCAATGGGATTTGGCTCGACTCTTATGGCACCTCATGGGGGAATCTTTGTATTTCCTGTAGTTGGACATCCCTTTCTGTATCTGATGGCATTAGTTCTTGGCACACTTGTGGCAGCCGGTATGCTGGGGCTATTAAAGAAAAGGATAACTGATTAAATTACGGAAACAACATTAAAAGGAGAAAATATAGATGAAAGAATTTAATCATATCATTGCGGATCCGGAAGGTATTCATGCAAGACCTGCCGGAGAATTGGTAAAATTATTAAAGGAATATAAATCCGTTGTTACTATTAACATGAATGGGAAAAGTGCGGATGCCAGAAGAATTTTCGCGGTTATGGGACTTGGTGTAAAACAGGGACAGGAAATACTGATAACAGCTGAAGGTGAGGATGAGGCAGAAGCCGTTGTTGCATTGGAGAGTTTCTTTCAGAATAAATTGTAAGTTAGGTTATCTTCTGTTGAATGAAATAAAGTCTGGAAAGGGGAAAATAAATGCAGACATTTCATGGAAAAAGTGTATTTGGCGGTATTGCTATTGGCAGAATACTTATTTATAAAAAGCAGGAACAGCAGGTAAAAAGAAGTAAAATTACTGATTGCGATGCGGAAATACGCCGTTTCAGAGAATCCAGGGATAAAGTAATTGAACAGTTGAAAGGACTTTACGAAGTAGCGTTGAAGAAAATCGGAGAATCAGAAGCGGCTATATTTGAAATACACCAGATGATGCTGGAAGATATGGATTATAACGAATCCATCGAGAGTATTATCATAAGCCAGGAGGTAAATGCAGAATATGCCGTAGCAGCTACGGGAGACAATTTTGCACAGATGTTCTCGAATATGGACGATGACTACATGCGTGGAAGAGCTGCAGATGTTAAGGATGTATCTGAACGGCTGTTAGGCAATCTTACCGGGAATGAGAATGGTTGTTTTTCACTGGAAGGACCCTCAATTCTTGTGGCGGAGGATTTGGTTCCCAGTGAGACCGTGCAGCTCGATAAGGAAAAAGTTCTTGCTTTTGTTACTGTCAAAGGCTCTGTCAACTCACATACGGCCATATTAGCCAGAACAATGAATATCCCCGCCTTGATTGGTGTTGAATTATCAGAGGAAGTAATGGGCCAGATGGATGGAAAGATCGGTATTGTAGATGGCTTTTCGGGCAGTTTCCACCTGGATCCGGAGGAATCTCTGAGCATTGAATTGCAAAAGAGAATGAATGCGGAAGATGAGAAAAAAAGACTTTTGAAAGACTTGCGCGGCAAGGCAAATATAACCCTTGACGGTAAGGAGATTAAACTCTATGCCAACATAGGCAACAGTAAGGATTTGGCGATGGTGCTGCAAAATGATGCCGCGGGAATTGGGCTGTTCCGCAGTGAATTTATATATCTGGAGAAAAAGGAATATCCTACGGAGGAAGAGCAGTTTACCATCTACAAGACTGTAGCGCAGACAATGGCAGGCAAGAAGGTCATTATCCGCACATTGGATATTGGTGCAGATAAACAGGCAGATTATTTTAAGTTAGATAAGGAAGAAAATCCAGCTATGGGCTGCCGAGCTATCCGTATATGTCTTACCAGACCGGAAATCTTTAAAACACAGCTGCGTGCTCTGTTCCGCGCAAGCGCTTTTGGAAATATTGCCATAATGTATCCTATGATTATTTCCGTCGAGGAAGTACGAAGGATTCGTGAGATAACAAAGCAGGTAGAGGAAGAACTAAATGAGCAGGGTATCGCTTATGGACTGGTGGAACAGGGGATTATGATTGAAACTCCTGCAGCTGTTATGGTGAGTGAAGAACTGGCAAAAGAGGTGGATTTCTTTAGTATTGGCACCAATGATCTTACTCAGTATACTTTGGCAATTGACAGACAGAATCCGCAATTGGATGAGTTCTATGATGCCCACCATCCTGCCGTGCTCAGGATGATTCAGATGGTAATTGAGAATGCTCATAAAGCGGGGATATGGGTAGGAATCTGTGGCGAACTGGGAGCAGATGCAGAACTTACTAGCACATTTCTTAAAATGGGAGTGGATGAGTTGTCTGTATCTCCCGGATACATTCTGCCTTTGCGAAAAATTATAAGAGAGACGGATGTAAGTAAACTATAATGGAATTAATGATTAAGAGGGTTCATATTATCACAAAGTTTTAGTGATAATTGGACCCTCTTTTTGATAGTTTATTAGATCCATGCTCCATCCAGTGCAATCACTTGTCCGTTCAGATAATCATTTCCGGCGGCTAACTGCCAGGTAAGTTCCGCCACTTCTTCAGCCTTTCCCAGCCGGTTTGCAGGTATTTCTTCTGTCAGAGACTCTTTGTCTGCTTTTGAAAGAAAAGAATTCATAGAGGTATCTATTGCACCGCAGGCTATGGCATTTACCTGTATATTACTTGGTGCAAGTTCCTTTGCAAGCGCTTTGGTAAAGGCATTCATGCCGCCCTTGGAAGCGGAATAGGCTACTTCACAGGATGCACCGCAGACGCCCCAGACGGAGGAAATATTAATGATTTTGCCTGACTTGGCTCTTACCATATCCGGTACGGTCTGATGGCAGCAGTTATAGACCGAAGTTAAATTGGAGTTGATAATAGTATTCCAGACAGTGGGATCTGTTTCTGTAAATAAGCCTATATGGGAGATGCCGGCATTGTTCACTAATATGTGCACCGAGCCAAAAGTCTTAGTGATTAACGAAAAGAGTTCCTTCACTGCAGGATAGCTGCCCATATCACCAACGTAAGCCAAGCAGGGGGAACCCATGCTTTCGATTTCTGCTTTTGTGCGGAGCAGTTCGCTTTTGCTGTTTTTACAGGTGATGGCAATACGAAAGCCTTCCTTTGCAAAGCGTAAGGCAATAGCTTTTCCGATACCTCTGGAGGCACCGGTTATCAATACAGTTTTGGAATTCATAAACCCTCCCGGAACAGTTAGTTTTAATCCGGTACAACAGATGATTTATATCTGTTGTACTACTCCCTTGCATTATATCGGAAAAATTCATGGAATGCAATGGCGTCGCTTTATCGTATGTTTAAAAGGTTAGTCTTTCACAATGGGACGGCAATTTATACAAAGCAGAAAGACTCCTTCGCTGGTTCCAAGGCTCAGGAGTTCTTTCTGCTTTGTATAAATTGCCTGTGAACGTATTAAATGGTGTGCTTCCCGTCAAGTAGACAATTGAAAAAACAAAAAATTTTTTTGATATGCTGCCCAATGAAAGGGCAGCATTTTTCATGCAGCTAATAATAGTTTTTGGTGATATTCCATTGGCGTTAATACCCCTAACTTTCTTTGAGGTCGTTTATTTGTGTAATAATCCATATATTCAGTGATTGCATTAACAAGTGCTTCTCTGGTATGGAATTTCTTACCGTAATACATCTCTCGTTTGAGGATTCCCCAGAATCCTTCCATTGGACCATTATCTATACAGTGTGCGACACGGGACATACTTTGTGTCATGCCAGCATCGACCAGCTTTTGATGAAATACTTTAGAGGTATACTGATACCCACGATCGCTATGAAGCAGAGGATGTGCTCCGGGATTAGCAACGAGAGCATCGTCAAACGTGTCAAATACAAGTTTATTATCATTATGATCATTAATAATATAGGCAACAGGACGACGGTCGCAAAGATCAAGTATTACACTTAAATATAGTTTACGTATGTGATCAATGCTTGTCCCATACTTAAATTCAGTGACATCAGTTACCCATTTTTCATTGGAGCTGCCAGCGTTAAATTCACGGTTCAGGATATTTTCAGCCGTATAAGCAGGATCAGCCGCTGATTTTGTGCAACCATTGTTCCGATATTTTAAGTTTGATCGGATCTTTTTCTTCCTGCATATACGAAGTACTCTTTTATCATTGACATTGATATTATCATCATGCTCAAGTGAATCACGGATTCTGCGATAACCCATATCGGGATGTTTGTCATGAATTGCCTCAATGCGTTCTGCCAGCTCTTTGTTTAGCTTATCATTTGGGTTATCTTCGTGGTTCAACCATTTATAATAAGCAGAACGGCTTATTTTCCCTAACTGACATAGTGAAGAAAGAGAATATCCTTTTCCTTCTGCCAAGAGTTCTTGGATTGCATAATAAGTTGCTATGTGCTGTTTTTTTTCTAAAATCGCCTCCTCTCGACTTCTTCGAGTTTTTTTAAGAAATCTATCTCCATCTGCTGATTTATCGCTTGAGCCTTCAGCATTCGGTTCTCTAGTCGCAGTTTATCAAGTTCCGTCATTTCTTCTTCTGGCTTCTTTTTTCCTCGTCGGTCAGCTAAGCCACTTAATCCCTTTTCCTTATAGCGATGTACCCAGGAATAAACCTGTTGATAAGAAACATCATATTTCTTAGCAGTCTCTGCATAATTATATTGATTCTGAGTGCAATCCTCTACGATTTTAGTTTTTTCTTCCAGTGTTGTTTTGCGGCCATTGCCATTAACCATGTGAAACACTCCTTCTAATCGAGAATCGGTAAGTTCTACATGATTATTATACTGCTTAACCCATTTAAGTACAGTAGTTGGTGCATAAATTCCGTATTTCAATGCCACCTCTTTATAAGATGTGCCGCCTGCTAAATATTCATTAACCACCTGCTTCTTAAAGTCTGCAGAATAATTCGGACTGTGATGAGTTCCTTCAAAAGCTTCTTCTCCAAACTTCTGATAATTATCATACCATCTCTGAACAGTCTTAAAACCTGAACCATACTTTTGGGCAAGCTTATATAATGATATTCCTCCTGAAACATACTCCTTTATTGCTTCAAGTTTTAATTCTTTACTGAATTTTTCCCTAGACATGAAAATGCTCCTCCTATGATAACAGTTTTATTATTTTAACTGTCTACCATAAGGGGAGCATATCAAAAGAAAAGCTTTTGATACTTATAGCATGGATTATATCATTGCATGAAAGTGCGAGGGATATCATATGTTGAAGAAAGAAGATATACTGTTTTGTGTATAGGGAATCCTTAACATGAAACATAAAGTGTATTGGAAAGAACATGGTTGTTTTGATGAGAAGACCAGCGGAAGGAATCTTGAAAAAGTTAATATTAATGATACCGTTATTTACAATTGCGGTGCTTATTGTATGCTTTGGGTTTATAGGAATATCACGGAGTGATAGGAGGATTCCGGAATTGGTTATGGGAGGAGCCTTTTATACGGCGGACAGGACAGCGGATTCCCTTACGATTACGGATGAGAGCGTTAAAGATACCGGGAGTGCAGATGCGGTGGATAGCTGGAGTACCGATATTGTGAGAAAAGCAGGGGAGGAAGCTAAGGAAGAGGTGGATACCGAGACGTATTTCAGGCCCTCAAAGCTGCCGGCGCTGAATAATCGCTATCATTATCAACAGATAGAACAATATTATTCAGAAAAACCATCGAAGGTTGAACTTCCGGCCTCCTTTTTTCAAAGCCCGGAGGATACTATTTTGAATTATTTCAGTATCCTGCGTGAGGCGGCATATCTGGAGAAAGGAAAAGCTGCGGGCTGCGGAACCCTTGGAGAGAGCCAGATACCCTATCCGATAGCTTATAACTTTCTTACCAAAGCTTATCAGGATAGATTATCTTACAAGAAGTATCTTAAGACCTTTAAAAACATCCTGCATACCAGCTTGTTGAAGTATCACAGTGTACCGGTTTATGACAGGAAAGACGACACACTGCGTTATTTTGTAGAGCTGGAAACCATAGAGGGAACGGAGAAAAGCCAAGGGGTCTTCGCGTATTATTATGGATTTATAGACCTTCAGAAAGAAGATGGCCTATATAAAATCTCCAATCTGGAATTTCATGGTGAGGATTATTTATGTGCACCTTATCACGGCTGGGCTTACGATGGAGAAATTTACGTAAAAGTAAAATATGGGGACTGGTGCGATATGATAGATAAGATGTACCCCATAAAACAGGAAGGCTACATAAAAAACATCTCCTTTCACGGCAAGGACGGAAAGGATTATCTTATAGTATTTTACCAGCTCACCAATGGTACAGACATTGAAATTGCCCAGTATCAAAGGGAAGGAGACGGTGAATGGAAGTTGATTAAGCTTAATCCGGAAGACTGTGTTAAGGATAAAAATAATAAAAAATAGGCAATGTGCTATGTTCTACTTCGTCTTTGAGCTGTTAAATAGTAAGTCGGCTATCCTTTTCTTAAGCCCTGTTGAGGAACAGAAGGGTTTGCCATTGTGCTGCTTCCTGCATTCCATGCAGTGTCCGTGGTATTTGCATTTTGTTTTAGGGCAGGGGCAATTGGGGTTGACTTTATCGTTCATATAATCTTCCTTTCATATGTATTATTGTTTCCTGGAAACTATAATATCATGATAAATAATAAGCGTCAATAGTTTCCTTGAAACAAAAATCTGGTATACTAAAAGCAAAGATCTTGGGGCAGGAGAGTAAACCATGAAAAACATTACAGACAATGATACGAAATTAGAAAATCTCATGAAAGAGATTGAACAGCTCCTTTATGACGCTGTAACCAGGCATCAGTCGGATATGGATGCGGAAAAGCAATGGATGCTTTTGAACTGTTCAAATACTTTATTATCAAAGACTGCAAAAGAGTTATCGATGATAACCCTTCATATCTTAGATGCAATCGGGCGGTTTCAGCCGGTTAACAGTATTACGATTACAAAGAAAACGGATATTCCCAAAGGCACTGTTTCAAAAAATATCAGAAAACTTCTTTCGTCAGAATTAATTGTAAAAGTTCCTTTGCCGGACAATAAAAAAGAAGCAGTGTTTTATCTTACTTCCTCCGGAAAGGAATTATATGAACTGCATAGGTCCCTGCACCAAAAATTTGATGGTGAATTCTATGAATTCTTAAAGCGGTATAATACTCAGGAACTGCAATTTCTGGTACGATTTCTAAAGGATTTTCAGGGCCTGACCTGGACTGGTGCACCCTCCGGCAATTAGTGGACGGTTTCTTTTCTGAATATACGGAAGCAGACTATAAAAAATCTAGATTCAAATTAATAATCTGAGACCAATTATTTCTTGCTTTAACCAATGGAATATGCTAATATAATCGCAATACGAAAAGGCTATGACAGGGAATAGTAACTGTTACTTTGCTTCCAGAGAGAAGATGGAGATGAATTCAGAAAACGAGTTCACAGGTGCGAATCTTTAAGGAAAGTACAGGGAAGGCACCTTTAAGCTGTGGCTTGAACAGGAATCCTAAGTAGAGACCAACGGAAACTTCCACCGTTATCATGGAAAGCAGCATAAAGTATATACTACTCGTGCTGTCAATAAGTGCAGGTTATCCTGAATTTAGGTGGTACCGCGGATAGATTACATTCGCCCTAAGCAATCAATGATTGCTTAGGGCTTTTTTTATCCAAAATTCAAGGGTTTGCAGCTTCCGGTTTCGTAAAATTTGAGTTGCTGATAGTGTGAATAGCAAATTTATAATTCACACATAAGATTAAACCTGTAAAATACTGGGCCAATCTTGAAACACATTTGAAAGGAGACACTATGAAGAATTTAACTATGGAAGATTTATCAGCTTTTTGTAATCAGTATGGATTTATTTTTAAAGGCAGCGAGATTTACGGAGGTCTCGCTAATACCTGGGACTATGGTCCTTACGGAACAAGACTTAAGAATAATATAAAGGATGCCTGGCGTTATTACTTTATTCAGAACAGAGATAACAGCTATGAATTGGATTCGGATATCCTCATGAACCCTACGGTATGGGAAGCAAGCGGTCATCTGGCAGGTTTTTCAGATCCGCTGCTGGATTGCAAGAGCTGCAAGACCAGACATAGGGCAGATAATCTTATCAATGAATTTACCACGGAAGTAAATGCCGATTCCATGACGCAGGAGGAAATGATTCATTATATAAGAGAAAAGCAGATTCCCTGTCCTAAATGCGGTAAGTCGGACTTTACGGACATCAGGCAATTTAATCTTATGTTTGCTACCAACAGAGGTGTTACAAAAGAAAGTGCCTCTACGATATATCTCAGACCTGAAAATGCTCAGGGAGAATATGTGAATTTTCTGAATGTACTGCGTTCCATGCGTACCAGACTGCCCTTTGGTATCGGACAGATCGGAAAGGCTTTCCGAAATGAAATTACACCTGGGAATTTTACCTTCCGGACCATCGAGTTTGAACAGATGGAGTATCAGACTTTTTGCAAAAAGGGAGAGGATGAAGGCTTATACGAGTATTTTAAAGACTATGGTATTGGCTTCTTTGAATTCTTAGGCATTCAGAGAGAACATTTAAGGCATCATGACCATGAAAAGCTTGCACACTATGCCAAGGCGGCTTGCGATATTGAATCTCTCTTTCCTTTTGGCTGGGGTGAAATAAACGGAACTCATAACCGGACGGATTTTGACCTTAAAAGGCATGAGGAGTACTCCGGAAAAGTTTTAGAGTACTTTGATGAAGAAACCAAGGAAAGATATATTCCGTTTATTATAGAATCCACCTATGGACTGGATAGAATTGTCCTTGCCTTATTGTTTGAAACATTGGAAGAGGAAGAGCTTGAGAAAGGGGATACAAGGCAGGTGTTAAAGCTGCCGGCTTTTCTGGCACCGATTAAGATTAATATACTTCCCCTCATAAAAAAACGTCATGGTGAGAAAGCCCTTGAATTATATAATTGTTTAAAAAGAAAATATATGGTTTCTTATGATGATGCCGGAACCATCGGGAAACGATACCGGAGAGGAGATGTAATCGGAACACCCTATGCGGTAACTATTGATGATGATACATTGGAAAATGGGACAGTAACAATAAGGCAGAGGGACACAATGGAACAGGTCAAACTGCCCGTTTTAGAACTGGAGCATTATTTTAGTGACAAATTTACTATTCATATGAGCTAGGACGGCAAAGCTAAACCGCCAGGTTATTACTATTCCTAGGTATATACACACCGAAATAAAATAATAGTTGTTTATTTGAAATATAATGATATAATAATATATAAATAGCATATAAATGATATATTTGGTGTATACTGTATGGTTTGTTTATATGCAACTTTTATGGAGGGCTGTTATGGTTATGGTAAAAGAGAGGATAGGAAGCCTGGTAAGGCACCTGTCAGCTTTACGTGAGAAGAATGTTGAGAAAATAAGCGGTGCCGAATATTTAGTTCTAAAAGAACAGATAAAAGATTTGGCAGAGCTAAGCAAGAAAGAATGGAGTGCGTTTCCGGGCTCCATGGATTTAGGCGGTAAGGATGAGTATTACTACTATAGGCTGCAGGTAAAATTACCTCAGAGCTATGAAGGACAAAGCGTTATTTTTGGACTCAATAACTTTGGAGGGGTAAGATGGGATACTGTAAATCCCCAATTCCGATTATATGTTAACGGACAGCTCCGTCAGGGTCTTGATGAGAATCATGAGACCGTTATTCTGGAAGAGTGTGCAAGAGCAGGTGAGGAATATAACATTATTCTGTGTGTATATACGGGTAAAATGCATTTCCATTCTATTCTGGATGCCAGAATTGCAGTAAGAGACAGAGAAATTGAGAAATATTATTACGATGTAAAAGTTCCTTATGACGTAGCCGGGCTAATGAAAGAAGACGAAAAGGAAAGCTATGAAATCTTACTGAC
This sequence comes from Anaerocolumna chitinilytica, assembly GCF_014218355.1. Lineage (NCBI taxonomy): Bacteria > Bacillati > Bacillota > Clostridia > Lachnospirales > Lachnospiraceae > Anaerocolumna > Anaerocolumna chitinilytica. The sequence goes on along the minus strand of NZ_AP023368.1, from coordinate 4,981,300 downwards.
CCTTAATGAATCCTTAAATCTATTGGATTTTCGGAAGGCTTATTCCCCAGAGTTTTATGAATCCCTGGCTGCGGCACAGGCTTTTCTTGAGAAAGAATTTTACGAAAAGAGATGTAACCGGGAAAAGGAAGAAGTCTGGTGTGTGGGGCATACCCATATTGATATAGCATGGCTATGGACTCTGGAGACAGCGAAGGATAAGGCGGTGCGCAGCTTCTCTACGGTGCTTCGCTTGATGGAGGAATATCCGGAATACCGCTTTATGTCCAGTCAGCCCCATTTGTACAAGGCGGTAAAGGAACGTGAGCCGGCTGTATATGAAGAAATAAAGAACCGGGTAGAGGAAGGCAGATGGGAAACAGAAGGCGGAATGTTTGTTGAAGCCGACTGTAACCTGACAGGAGGAGAATCTCTGGTCAGACAGTTTGTAAAAGGAAAAAGCTTCTTTCAAAAAGAGTTTCAGAAAGATAATGAAGTATTATGGCTGCCGGATGTATTCGGTTATTCTGCTGCACTGCCTCAGATTATGTTAAAATGCGGTGTACGCTTTTTTATGACCACAAAAATCAGCTGGAATGAATTCAACAAAATGCCATACGATACCTTTAATTGGATTGGTATTGACGGAAGCAAGGTTCTGACCCATTTTGTTCCGGCAAGTGATTATGATAAGAGCCTGGTATCAAAGAATTTCTTTACTACCTATAACGGAATGCTAGAACCTTCTCAGGTTAAAGGCTCCTGGCAGCGTTATCAGCAGAAATACCTGAATTCCGAGGTACTGATGGCTTATGGCTACGGAGACGGCGGCGGCGGACCGACCAGAGAAATGTTAGAGGCCGGACGGCGAATGGAAAAGGGAATACCGGGCTGTCCTGTAACAAAACAGGCTACCTCCAATGAATTCTTTCATAAGCTGGAGAAAGAGGTTGAGGGAAAGAAGTATCTTCCGGAATGGAACGGCGAGCTGTATCTGGAATATCATAGAGGAACTTATACCTCAATGGCAAGAAATAAGAAATATAACAGAAAGGCAGAATTTCTGCTGCACAATATCGAATTATTCGGTGCTATGGATAACAAGCTTAACAGAACTGCTTATCCAAAAGAGCAGCTGGATGATTTGTGGGAGATACTGCTTCGAAATCAGTTCCATGATATTTTACCGGGCTCAAGCATCGAAGAGGTTTATGAGGTTTCAAAGGCAGAATATGAGGATTTATTCTCAAGAGGCAGCATCCTTTTAAAAGGAGCCGTGGATTCTCTGACAGACAGTATTAAGGCTGAAAAAGGCGCTATTGTTGTATATAATCCCAATGGATTTTTGGGAACCGGATATGTACTTGCAGATACGCCAAATGCAGCTGACAAGGGATTGGTTACAGACGGGGAGAATTACCTCCCCTATGAAAAACTGGCAGACGGAAGAATCTTATTCAGAGCGATTAAAGTACCGGCGGCAGGGTATAAGACCTTTGCCTTGGCTGATGGCAGTACTACAGAAACGGACTTAAGAATCACAAATGACAGTATGGAGAACTCATTAATACGCATCACCTTTAATGAAAAAGGCCAGTTCCTTTCTGTTTATGATAAGGAAAATGACCGTGAGGTATTAAAACCCGGTGAATGCGGCAATGTCATTATGTCATATGAAGACCGCCCTCACAACTGGGATGCATGGGATGTAAATAATTATTATACGGAAAAAAGTTGGGAAATAGATAATGTCACAGAAATGAAAGTAGTGGAAAGAGGCAGCCTAAGAGCCTGCATGAAGGTGGAAAGAAAATATTTGGATTCAACCATCACACAGTACATCTATTTGTGCCATGACAGTAAGAGAATAGACATTAAGACAGAAATTGACTGGAAACAGGATCATGTTTTCCTGAAGGCTTTATTCCCGGTGGATATACACAGTAATGAAGCGGATTATGAAATACAATACGGCAATGTAACCCGTCCGACTCATCATAACACCTCCTGGGATGCCGCACGTTTCGAAGTATGCCATCATAAATGGCTGGATGTTCATGAAAATAATTATGGTGTGAGTCTCCTAAATGATTGCAAATATGGCTGCCATGTCCATGAAGGCGTTATAGGACTCTCTCTGTTAAAGTCCGCAACTAGTCCTAATCCGTCTGCGGATAAAGAAAAACACGAATTTACCTATTCATTGTACCCTCACAAAGGTGATTTTCGAACCGGCGGTACGGTTAAAGAGGCCTATGAATTAAATAATCCTCTGTTTGCGGATGTAAAATCCAAAACGGAAGGGAATAAGCCCTCTGTTTACAGCGCTGCTGAGATTGACAATGAAAATGTTATGCTTGAAGTTGTAAAAGCATCTGAGGAAATGGAAGAAAATGTGCAGATACTGCGCTTGTATGAATATTATAACCAGCGTAATGAAGTGAATATGACTCTGCCGGAAGAAGCGGAAAAAGTTGCGATTTGTTCTATGCTGGAAGAGGAAGAAAAAGTAATCGCAGTTAATACAAAACATATCTCCTTTTGCATTAAGCCTTATGAAATCGTAACCTTGAAAATTGTTTACAAACAGCTGTAATAAAGGATTGCACATAAGTATCTGCATGCAGAAAAACAGCACAGAAAGCTTCTAAAGGAAATGGATAGGTAAGGAAAATAATTGTAAGAAATGGCTTCCTGTGCTAAAATAAAGGATATACGCTAGGCTGGCTAACACGGTATTACATTCCTCAAAGCGTGTGATGAGAAAAGGGATTAAGAAAGGATTTCGAAACAAGAAATGAAACAGTCGCCACTTTATGAACAGATTTACATGGACATAGCCGGCGCAATTGCTGGAGGAAGGTATAAGCCGGGGGATAGGATCCCTTCTGAAAAGGAACTGGCTGAGCAATATGATGTCAGCAGGATAACAAGTAAAAAGGCCTTGGAGATGCTGGCAAAAGAAAGCAAAATTGTGCGGATGGCCGGAAAAGGTTCCTTTGTAAACGGACCTGAAGAATTAGAAACAGTGAATGAGAAACAGAATATGGCAGATGGAGCCTCCGGAAAATTACGTCTGATAGGGGTGATTTTAGAGGGCTTCGGGAATGGTTTTGGTACTGTGCTTTTAAACAGCATTGAACGGGAATGCCGCAGTAAGGGTCTCACCATGGTGTTACGCTGCAGTGATGGCTCCATTGATAATGAATCCCGGGCAATTGATGATTTTTTGAAGCTGGGAGTGGAAGGCATGATTATTATGTGCTCCCAGGATGAGAATTATAATCCTAAAATTTTGCAGATGGTGGTGGAGCATTTCCCGGTTGTTACAGTGGATCGTCAGATGAAAGGAATTCCGGTTCCTCATGTCGGTACGGATAATATAGCAGCAGCTAAGGACTTGACAAAATACCTTTTAGATAACAACTACCGCGGAATTTGCTTTGTGAAGCCGGATGCGGATGAAACCTCTACTCTGCAGGAACGGCAAAAGGGTTTTGTTTCGGCTATGAATGAATATGGTATTATCACGGATGCCAGTAACTGGATTACAGATTTAAGAGCTACATTGCCAAGTAAGCATTATGATGAAATGATTGAGGGAGATATGGAAAAGATATTCCGGCATTTGGAGAATCATCCAAATGTGGAAGCTTTTCTGGCAGCAGAATACGGAATTGCACTTATCCTGCATAAATGTCTTTTGGATAAAGGCTTGGATAAGAAATACCCAATAGTATGTTTTGACTGTAATGACAATATAATCGGTCAATATCCATTCACCCATGTGAAACAGGGAGAATCTAAAATTGGTCAGGTTGCAGTAGAGACATTATTGGATGTGATAAATGGCAATGGAAGTACCAAGACTATTATGGTGCCCTACCAAATTGTAGAACAGGAAACGATATAGGTGGAATAGTTTTTTGTTAAAATGAATATATGTGTCAGGCTCTTTCAGAAAGCCCTGTGTAAAAGGTGATGCTTTTCCTTTTATACAGGGCTTTTATTTGTTCTGATATATACCTGCCCATTAGTGAGAGCTCCTTTTGGTAAAGAGCCTTAACTTGTGTGTTTCAATGCAGAAGATGTTTTGTTAATTGTGTTAAATGTTATAAGCAGTAATTGGAAAATAAATGATATATAAATATAGTTAAATGATATATTACATTAAAATAACCATATATTGAGGCGGAGTATAGTCATAATTTAAAGCAGAAATCTGGGGTTTTATGTATTTTACATAAAATAATGTTAATTAACATTAAAAATAGAATAAAATATAAATATTATTTGTGCAATATGTATTGACATAATATTAAATAGTATATATAATATACCCATGCTAATTAAGAAATGACATAAAGCATTTTGAAAGGAGCCAGTTGATATTGGAGGAGGAAAAAAGAATGAAAAGAAAAGGGAAACCTTTTTGGAGGAAAGAGGGATTTCAGGCGTATATGTTTATGATACCGACCTTAATTGGGTTTCCTGTATTATGTGCATATCCAATGCTCTATTCCCTGTACGCAGCCTTTTGTGACTGGGACGGTATCAATTCACCCGTTTGGAAAGGGCTGAAGAATTTTAAATATCTGCTGACCGTAGATCCGGTGTTTTGGAAATCTGTCAGAGTGACTTTCTTATATGCCTTGATTAATGTACCGATTACATTAATACTGGGGCTTGCCCTTGCAGTACTGCTAAATAAGAAGATACCGGGCATTCGATTATTTCGTGTAATTTACTATTTGCCTACGATAGTGCCTGGAATTGCAGCTATCATATTATGGCAGTTTATTTTTAAGTCTGATGTCGGATTGTTGAATGGTCTGTTAGGACAGCTTGGCCTTGCACCGGTGGGCTGGCTTACCAGTGAAAAAGTTGTATTATTTTCCCTAAGTATTATTAAGTGGTGGGGAGTAGGCGGTATGATGATTATTTTCTTAAGCGGCCTGCAATCTGTACCGGCGGATGTCTTTGAAGCTGCCTCCTTGGATGGGGCGACGGGCTGGGCACAATTCAAATATGTTACCCTTCCTATGATTACACCGGTTATTTTCTTACAGCTGATTACAGGCTTGATTGGCTGCATGCAATCCTTTGCGGAAGCGCAGATTATGACTGGCGGCGGACCAAATTTCTCATCACAATTTATTAATTTTGATATTTATGTAAATGCATTTACGAATCAGAAGTATGGGCGTGCCTGTGCGGAATCATGGATACTCTTTTTAATTATTCTGGCATTTACAGCTTTAATATTTAAAAAGTCAGAGTCTTTTGTATATTATGAAAATGATTAGCGGAGGTAACCGGAAATGGGAAAGAAACAAAGGCAGAAAATGAATGTGACTGCCCGCTATGTATTGATACTGGTATTCTGCATACCTATGCTGTTTCCTTTGCTATGGATGCTTACTACCGCGCTAAAGGATAATGCGGCTGTATTTAAAGTGCCGCCCCAGTTTATACCTTCTAAGTTCCATTGGGAGAACTTTACGGATGGTTTGGCAAAGATTAAATTCGGAAGAGAATTTCTAAATTCCTTATTTATCTCAGTGATTGTCAGCATTGGTCAGATCTGCAGCTGTATGAGCGTAGGTTATGCCCTGGCCAGATTAAAGTTTAAGGGTAAGAAACTCTGGTTCTATCTGATTGTGGGATCAATGATGATTCCGGGAATGGTTACGGTAATGCCGGTATTCCGTTTATGGGCTTCCCTTGGTGCCTATGGAACCTGGTGGCCGATGATTATTCCGAGCTTTTTAGGAGCTCCTTTTCAGACCTTCCTGGCAAGACAGTTTATGACTACCATACCAAAATCTTATGATGATGCGGCAAGAATTGACGGTGCAAACAGACTTCAGATATTAACCCGTATTATAGCGCCTATGTCAAAACCGTTAATCACTGTAATTGCAATACAGTCCTTCCAGGGAGCCTGGAATGATTACCTTACTCCCCTCTTATATATCATCAGTAAACCGGAGAAGTGGACACTGGCACTTGGAGTTGGGCGTATGACCAGCAGTACATATGGAACACAGTGGAATCTATTTATGGCCGCAGATATCATGTATATGCTGCCGATACTCATTATTTTCTTTATTTGTCAGAATTACTTCATGGAAGGCCTTGGCTCTATGAATAATTCCGGCGTGAAGTAAAGTTTTTAGGGACGTAATTAGCATTTTTGCTAGTCAAAATAAAAGTATATTGGAGGTTTCATTATGAAAAAAGGAATGAAAAAAGCAATGGCTCTCGGTCTATGTGCAATTATGACCACAGCTATGCTGGCAGGCTGCAAAAGCAATGGGGCAAACAGCAGCAAGACTTCTGGCGATTCGTCAGAGCCCAAACAGGTAACATTAAAGGTAGTGGACTGGGAAAGCGATGAAATGAATGCTGCAATTCAGGATGCATTTGACAACGTATTTACCAAAGCACATCCGAATATTAAAGTAGAAATCGTAAAAGGTTCCTATTCCGATTACGGCCAGCAGCTGGCAGGAATGATTACTGCAGGCGAAGCTCCGGATGTATTCCAGGGCGGATATGATATGGCAGCTTCTTTTTACCAGAAAAAACTCCTCACAGACTGGACAGATAAAGTGGCAGCAGAGCCTGACTTTGTAAAATCTCTTTATGAAGGAACGATGAATGGATGGCAGCTTGACGGAAAGACTTATGGTTTCCCCAGCCTTGTAAATGTATATGGTGTTTTCTACAACAAGGATTTACTGGCAGCAGCAGGCGTTAGTGAACCTACTGCAGACTGGACTTGGGATGATCTGTGGGCTATGGCTGAAAAACTGAAAGACCCTGCAAAAGAGAAGTATGGTATTTATGGCTTGGATACCTCCGGTTTTGGAGTTGCCAACATCAGTACTTCTTACGGCGGAGCTCCTTTAATGGATAAGGTTATGGGAACAACGAAAGTAACAGTAGATGATAAATTTATTGAACAGGCTACAAAAATTCAGAGCTTGATAGCAGATGGTACTTTACCGAAAAGAACTTATGAGGTTACAAACCAGAACTCTATGTTTGAAGCAGGTGAAATGGCTTTAATGTACTACGGTCAGTGGGAAGTGGATTCTCTGTTAAAGAACTGTCCTGACCTGAAATGGGGCTATGCACCTACTCCTCAGGGACCTAACGGAAGAACAACTACTTATGATACAGTAGGTTGGATGTCTCCTAAAAATCTTGCTCATCCGGAAGAAACCTGGGAGCTGATCAAGTTTATGTCCAGTGATTTATACCAGACAGTATTAAAGGTTACTCCTGTAGCACCTTGTGCACATTCTGCATCTGCATCCGTATTCTATGATGTAATGAATGAAAAAGGACATCCGGAAGTAGCAGAAGCTGTTAAAACCATGATGGAAACAAAGACCAAAAACGGTGTGCGTTATGCAGCTGACTGGTCATCTGATGCCGGAAAGCTTTGGGATCCTGTATACAATAACATACTGGATGGCGAAAGCAAAGATCCGCTTACCAAGCTTCAGGATGTGGCTAATCAGATTAATGGGATTATTGCAGGTAATTAAGAAATAACCGGGTAAATAGAAGTCTTAAGACAATTCTTAAGAACAATAAGAGACACCCGGCAGCAAGTTAAACCGGCTGCCGGATGTCTCTTCTAAATTTCAGGGGGTGAAAACAACATGAAAAACATACATTTAATCGCAAATGCCCACCTTGATCCTGTATGGCTGTGGAGGTGGCAGGAGGGATGCTCGGAAGCACTTTCTACTTTTAGAACGGCAGAAGAACTGACAAGAGAATTTGAAGGTTTTGTATTCAATCATAATGAAGCTATTCTATACGAATGGGTGAAAGAGAACAGTATAGGTCTGTTTCAGAAGCTGCAAACTGCAGTGCAGGAAGGTAGATGGAACATTATGGGAGGGTGGTATCTGCAGCCCGACTGTAATATGCCTTCGGGAGAATCCATTGTCCGGAATATTGAAAGAGGAAGAAGATTCTTTCAGGAATACTTTAACGCCCGTCCCACTACGGCAATTAACTTTGATTCCTTCGGACATTCCCGCGGGTTGGTGCAGATATTAACAAAGGCTGGCTACGACTCCTATATCGTGTGCCGGCCTGCGAAGAATGGATTCCCTTTTGAAGAACAGGATTTTGAATGGGTAGGCCTGGAAGGCTCCAAGATTATTGTGCATCGGTCTGATGAAAATTACAATTCCGTATGGGGCCAGGCAGCAAAAGAACTGACGGAATTTCTGCCAGATAAGGAAGCGGAAGAAGTTACATTATATCTTTGGGGAGTAGGAGATCATGGAGGCGGTCCCTCCAGAAAAGATCTGCAGGATCTGAAAGAACTGGCAAAGGATAATAGCAGCTATAATTTGATTCATTCCACACCGGAAGCTTATTTTAAGGAAAGAACGGCAAGGCCCATGGAGCTTCCAAGGGTAGCAGACGGTTTGAATCCGGTAGCAGAAGGCTGCTATACTTCTCAGATCAGGGTAAAACAAAAACACCGTGAACTAGAGAATGAATTGTATACTGCCGAAAAAATGGCAGCAGCAGCTTCTCTCCAGTTCGGCAGAAGTTATCCGGATAAGGAACTAAAGGAGGCGGAACATGCACTGATATTTAGCGAATTTCATGATGCATTGCCGGGTTCCGGCAGCCCATTCGTTGAAACTGACACCTTGCGCCTGTTGGATTACGGACTGGAACTAATGAGCCGGGTGAAGCACTCTGCGGCTCTTGCATTGGCTAGCGGAGAAGAACGGGTAAAAGAGGGCAGTTCTGTTATTCTGTTTTATAACCCTCATCCCTTTGATATAACCGGTGTCTTTACTTGTGAAACGGGACTGCCAAAGCAGAACTGGACCACTGATTTTATGTATCCGAAAGTAGTCTTTGATGGCGAAGAAATACCGGCGCAGGCAGAAAAGGAATCCAGTAATTTCAACCTGGACTGGAGAAAGAAAATAGCAGTGCAGGCCACTCTCAAGGCAGGGCAAATGAACCGTATGGATGTTTATTTCAAACCGCTGCCAAAACGTCCGGTATTTTCCGAAATCGTATCCAGCGAAGAGTATGTGTTTGATAACGGAGAAATGAAAGTTGTAATTGATACCACCACCGGTCTTTTAAAGGAGTATTCAAAGAATGGTATTTGTTATCTGACGAAAGAGAGCTTTCAGCTGGCTTGCTATGATGACACCCATAATCCCTGGGGACTTGGGAAAAAAGAGTCCCATAGCAGAAGGAACTTTCAGCTTCTGACATCTCACGAAGCGGCTGAGTATTGCGGACTAAGTGAAAAGGTTATTCCGGCGGTCAGAGTCATTGAAGACGGAGATGTTCGTACGACCGTGGAAGCAGTGTTTGGTTTGCATGACAGCAAGGCATATATCAGATATCAGCTGCCGAAAAAAGGCAGCGGCTTTGATGTTGAAATAGGTGTTAATTTTCAGGAAAAAGAGAAGTACCTAAAGGCAGTTCTTAAAACACCCGAAGAGAATGAAAGCTTTTCCGGACAGATTATGTTTGGCCGGGAAGAATTGAAAAAAGGAAAAGAAACAGTATCCCAGAAATGGATTATGGCAAAAGATAAGAACATAGATAAAGCTCTGGCAGTTATAAATAACGGTACCTACGGAGCCAGTTATACAGGATGTGAGCTGGGTGTAACCCTGCTTCGCAGTGCAGGTTATACTTCTTCTGACTTTATAATGGGAAAGGCCCTTCAGGAAGAGCAATGGGCGCCGAGAATGGAGCAGGGAGAACGCTTTTACCGTTTCCGTATACAGGGTGGTTCCGTAGAGGAAACAGAGCAAAGAATAGACGGGGAAGCAGCTGCATTTAATGAGGAGCCCTATGGCTTTTCTTACTGTCCTCCGGAAGAGGGTGAGAGGGCAGCGCAGTTTATTACGATAGATAACCCTCAGGTGATAATTTCTGCCATAAAAAGAGCCCATAATTTTAAGGGGTATATTCTAAGGATTTATGAAAGCACGGGAAAGGATACAGAAGCCAAGATTCGCCTTTTGGATGGAAGAATAGACCAGAATGTATTTTTAAAGGGCTTTGAAGTGAAGACGTACAAGATAGACCTGGAAGAATCCTGTCTTACGGAAATTGGATTGATTGAAGAATATCAATAACAGATTTGGATGAAGCCAAGACAATATAATTAGAAGAAACTGAAATATTTGATGCGAGGAGTTAAAAAATATGCTGAAATCAATTCCAAAGATACTGATTGACAGAGCAAAGGAACTGGAACAATATTATGAAAAGACTTATCCGAAGATGGCACCACTGGTCAGTCAGTGTTTTTTGAATACCATTGAAACCACAGTAAAGCAACTGGAGGATGGGAGCTATTTTGTTATTACCGGTGATATTCCCGCTATGTGGCTGAGGGATTCCGGGGCACAGGTAAGGCATTACATAAAGTATGCAAAAGAAGATAGTGAACTAGATACGGTAATAAGAGGGGTTCTTGAAAAACAGATTGAATTCGTACTGCTGGACCCTTATGCAAATGCTTTTAATGAAGCCTTTAATGGCAGAGGGCATAAGGATGAGACCCTGTGTAATGACGGAGTATGGGAAAGAAAATATGAAGTGGACTCTTTGTGTGCACCGCTTTATTTAGCTTATAGATATTGGAAGGAAACAGGAACAACGGATATCTTTCAGGAGAATTTTCTGAAAATGGTAAAGAAGATTATAGAGGTATTCCGCACAGAGCAGGACCACTGTGCCAATTCCCCTTATTACTTTCAGCGGTTCAACTGTGTTGAAACAGATACGCTGCCCAGGGAGGGAAAAGGAAATGTAGTGGCTCCCTGCGGAATGACCTGGTCCGGTTTCAGACCTTCCGATGACCGCTGTATTTATGGGTACCTGGTTCCTTCCAATATGATGGCTGTCCAAGCCTTAAGATATGCGGCAGAAATTATGGAGGCCTTTTACAGTGCAGAGAATACTGGAGCTGAGTGTAACAGGCTGGCAGAAGAAATTCAAAAAGGTATTGAAGAATATGCAATTGTAGATTATCCTGAAGTTGGGAAGATCTATGCATATGAAACGGACGGAATGGGTAATCATGTGCTGATGGATGATGCCAATTCCCCCAGTCTTTTGGCAATTCCTTATCTGGGATATGCAGATGCAGAAGATGAGATGTATAAACGCACCAGAGCTTTTGTCCTTTCAAAAGAAAATCCTTATTATTTTGAAGGTACTATGGCAAAAGGTGTGGGAAGCCCTCATACCCCTGATGGATATGTATGGTGTATCGGGATTACGATGCAGGCATTAACCTCTACAAATAGGGAGGAAATTATGCAGTGTCTTGAAATGTTAGCAAAAACACATGGGGATACGAACTTTATGCATGAATCCTTTAATCCTAATAAGGCGGAGGAATATACCAGACCTTGGTTTGCCTGGGCCAACTCTTTGCTGGGAGAATTGCTGGATAAACTCATGGAGGAAGGCTTTTTTAAAGAGTAATAAAATCAAGCAAGGGATTATCGGAAAGGAGTTGCAATGGGGATTCATATTAATAGGTTACCGGATTACATTCGCCTGGTCACAGAAACAGAAAAAAGATTGCTGTCTCAGGAAGGGGATTGCTATTCTTATGGTGATGTACAGGTTAAAACCGAGTTGGCAAACAAGGAACTGAGGATTTCATTGACTGCAGAGGATACACCCGTTCGCTTTGTGGTTTGCAGGTTTAACGGCAGCTGGGATGAAAATTATTATTTTCTGGGAGATGCCATTGAACGAGGCTATGGGAACCTAAAATGGGAAGGGATGGATCCCCAGCGCATTATGCCTTGGTACTTTATGGCTGCCTGTGAGAAAGAAACCTTAGGCTATGGTGTTAAAGTAAGACCCTCTGCACTTGCTTTTTGGATGTGTGACCCGGAAGGTATCACACTGTGGCTGGATACCCGCAGCGGTGCTAAGGGAGTTATTTTGGGAGGAAGAGAATTAGTACTTGCCTGCTTGATAGAAAGAAAGAGTGCAGTGAGCCAAAAATCCTTCTCTTTTATGAAAGATTTTTGTCAGGCACTTAGCGATCAGCCTGTTTTTCCCGAGGAACCTGTTTATGGCAGTAATAACTGGTATTATGCCTATGGAAACAGTTCTGAAGAGAGGGTATTAAAGGACACCGCTTTATTGGCAGAACTGACAGAAGGGCTAATAAACAGACCTTATATGGTAATTGATGATTGCTGGCAGGAACTGGCCCTCACGAAAGGGGCGGCAGGAAGACCTTATGAAAGAGGCAATGTCAGATTCCCGGATATGAAGGGGTTAGCGGATAAGATGCGGGGCATGGGTGTGCGCCCCGGTATCTGGATAAGGCCGCTGGAAACAAATGAGATGTTTTTAAAGGAATCACTTCGCTCAGAAAGAAACCGGAATGCTCTGGATATTTCTCAGGCAGAAGCCCTCCAATTGATTGGGGAGGATGTAAGAAGAGTTGCAGACTGGGGTTATGAACTGATTAAGTATGATTTTGCAACCTATGATTTTTATGGCGACTTCTATAGCCAGCCTCTACCCTGGTTAAAACAGGAGGGATGGGGGCTGAAGGACCGCAGTAAGACCTCTGCGGAAGCAATAAAGGATTTGTACCGGGTAATTTATGAAAATGCCGGAAATGCAGTGATTATAGGCTGTAATGTAATCGGACATCTGGCAAGCGGTTATATACATCTGCACAGAAGCGGAGATGATACCAGCGGACATTCCTATGACCGCAGTATCATGATGGGAGTAAATACTCTGTGCTTTCGAATGGGGCAGCACAAGAATTTCTTCCATATAGATGCGGACTGTGTGGGAATAACTTCGGATATTGAATGGAAAGATAATAAAAAGTTTCTTGATTTATTGTCCTTAAGCGGCACACCTTTATTTGTATCGGTGGACCCCGAGGAGGTAACCGCAGAAATGAAAGAAGACTTAAAGGCAGCTTTTGGCCGGGCCAGTGAACAAAAGGATGACTTGGAAGCCCTGGACTGGATGCATACCACTATACCTGAGAATTATAATATTAACGGTGAGCCAAAGTCTTATAACTGGATACGCCCCTTTGGTCTTGAGGATTTTTCTTCTTTATAACCAGGTGAACGGATTTTATTTTCTATATATTATGAAATTGGAGGTTGGTCTTAATGCAGAATCCTTTTACCGGCAGGTTACAGCCGGCTCCGAAAAACGGCGGCTTTTATATGGAGAATTACTGGATATGGTGCGGTTCTGTAATAAAAGGTGAAGATAACCGGTATCATATGTTTGCCTCGCGCTGGCCGAAAGAAATGGGATTTGGCGCAAATTGGCTGTTCAATTGTGAAATTGTCAGAGCCTCCAGTGATTTACCTCAAGGGCCTTATCAATTTGAAGAAGTTGTCTTATCCAGAAGAGGCAGAGAATTCTTTGACGGAATGAATGTACATAATCCTTCCATCAGGAAATGGAACAACAAATATTTTCTATATTATATGGGGACAACTTATGGCGGACCGATTCCGGGAGGGGAAAAAGAAATCTCAAGTGAGAGATTTACGGAAGTTTGGAATAATAAACGTATTGGTCTGGCAATCTCTGATTCGGTTTTTGGACCCTGGAAAAGATTTGATAAGCCTATTCTGGAACCAAGAGATTATAACCATTGGGATTGCACCGCCACCACGAATCCTTCCGCTGTGATTCTAGATGACGGCACCACTTATATGCTGTACAAATCGAGAACCTATGCCGCCTCAACATTGCAAATCGGTGTAGCAATAGCGGATAAGCCCTGGGGAGAATACAAGCGGTTATCGGATAAACCGATTTTTCATTTTGATAACCCTGACATTCATTTGGAAGACCCTTTTATGTGGTACGAGGACGAGATGTTCCACTTATTAATAAAAGATGATTATAAAAATGACTGCGGTGGAATCAGCGGAAAATGGGGGTCCGGTATTTATGCCTCCAGCAAAGACTGTATCCATTGGAATATAGCAGAAGACCCATTGGTATACAGCAGAGAGGTTTTGTGGGAGGATGGGAGTGTAACCACACAATGTAATCTGGAACGCCCCAGCTTGCTGTTTGAGAACGGAAAACCCACCCATTTGTTTCTGGCTACCGGAAACGGTGATTCCCCTTATCAGTTCTCGCATACCTGGAATATGGTTATCCCGATTAGAAATGATTAACTGTCAATTCTTTTGTCAGTCTACCTAGCTGTAGATTAAATGTCATTTTCATCCCCGGGGAATTGTATGCTAGTACTACAATAACCATTAGGATGCTGCTTAAGATACAATCGCCTTGTTTTTGCTTATTGATTCTGTTATACTATATTTTGGCCTCTTGGATGATTTATCCATATAAACCTTTCAGAAGGTTTTGGAAAAGCTTGTATAAAGAAGTAGCAAAGAGCCAAAATAAAAGAAATAGTATTATAATAGAAACAGAATACCCATAGAAAAGGTGGATGTATCATGGAAGCACATCTTTATAAACATAAATTTGCACACTATATCCTCATTATTGTAGGAACTATCCTTATGGCAGTGTCCGTTAATGTGGTATATGAACCATTGGAGATGGTAACAGGAGGTCTCTCCGGTCTGGCAATTGTTATTAAGAAAGTAACAGGAGTCTTTATTGAAGGAGGTATTCCTCTCTGGATTACCAACTTATTATTAAACATTCCCTTGTTTATAACCGCTGTTATCGTTCGGGGCAAAACCTTTGTAAAACATGCACTGTTTGCGGAAGTGAGCTTTACAATAGCACTTGCGTTGGTTCCGACTACCTTTCATTTTGTGGGACAGGATTATCTGCTGGCAGCAGTTTTCGGAGGAGTAATCGGTGGTACCGGAATCGGGCTTGTGTTTGCTGCGAATGCATCTACCGGAGGCACGGATTTACTGGCTATGATCATTCATAAGTTTAAGCCTTATTATACAGTTCCAAGGATTCTTACGGTAATCGATGGTTTGGTAGTTATCATCGGTATTATCAGTTTTGGTATTACCAAGGCCCTTTATGCTATCATTGCGGTATATATATCCGCTAAAATATCCGATAGTATCCTGGAAGGACTTAAGTTTGCGAAGATGGCTTATATTATATCGGATGAATATGATCGTATTGCACAGAAGATAATGGAGCAATTGGACAGAGGGGTAACCGGTATATCTGCCACCGGTATGTATTCCAACAAGGACAAAAAAATGCTTTTTTGCGTGGTTTCAAAAAAAGAAATTGTGGAACTGAAAGAACTGGTAGCAGAAGTTGATCCCAAAGCTTTCATTATTGTGAGCGACGCAAGAGAGGTCATGGGTGAGGGCTTTAGAGAATATAGACAGTAATTTTAATGCGAAAACAACTAAAAATCGGTAAAAGTACTTATTTTTGCGATGAATATACAAAGTATACAAAATGGCAAAAATTAATTTGTGGAATTGGGATATGGCTTTAGCAGTGCTAATAGTGTATAGTAAAACATATAGTAATAGTACAAGACAGGACACATGATGACATAAAAATTTAGGGAGGAAATTATAAAAATGGCAAGTTTATCTTTAAAAAACATCAATAAAACATATCCTAACGGTTTCGTAGCTGTTAAAGATTTTAATCTTGAAATTGCAGATAAAGAATTCATCATCTTCGTAGGACCTTCAGGATGCGGTAAATCTACAACTTTACGTATGATCGCTGGACTTGAAGAAATCACTGGTGGGGAATTATGGATTTCTGATAAGTTAGTAAATGACGTAGAACCTAAGGATAGAGATATTGCGATGGTTTTCCAGAACTATGCTTTGTATCCTCACATGTCTGTTTATGATAATATGGCATTCGGTCTTAAATTAAGAAAGACACCGAAGGACCAGATTGATAAATTAGTTCGTGAAGCAGCTAAAACTCTGGATATCGAACATTTATTAGACCGTAAACCCAAGGCTTTATCCGGTGGTCAGAGACAGCGTGTTGCTATGGGTCGTGCTATCGTTCGTAATCCTAAAGTATTCCTTATGGATGAGCCTTTATCCAACTTGGATGCTAAGCTAAGAGTACAGATGCGTATCGAGATTTCTAAATTACATCAGAGATTACAGACAACCATTATCTACGTAACACATGATCAGACAGAAGCTATGACATTAGGAACAAGAATCGTTGTTATGAAGGATGGTATCGTTCAGCAGGTAGATTCTCCTCAGAATCTTTACAATATGCCTAACAACTTATTCGTTGCTACATTCATCGGATCTCCTCAGATGAACATCATCGAGTCCACAGTTGTAAAGACCGGAAATACCGTTTCCTTACAGTTTGGTTCCCACTCCATCAAATTACCTGAAGCAAAGGGTAAGAAGATTCTTGATGGCGGATATGAGAACAAGACAGTTATGTTAGGAATTCGTCCTGAAGATGTAAAAGATGAAGAAATGTTCATCAGCAGCTCACCTGACAGCGTTGTTAGTGCAACTGTAAGAGTATACGAATTATTAGGTGCTGAAGTTTACCTGTATTTCTCAGTAGATCAGTTCGATGTAACTGCAAGAGTAAATCCTCGTACAACTGCAAGACCTGGCGATACAATTAAGGTTGCTTTTGACTTAACAAAGATTCATGTATTTGATAAGGAAACAGAGCAGGTTATTACACACTAATAATATTGAAATTATGAAATATCATATATAGAAAGCAGGGAGCACCTTATGGATTCTCCCTGCTTTTGTTATCTTGCTATATAACCTCTTATGATAGGCCAGAGTTTATCTTCCATATAGTTTAATATATAAACAATATAGAAAATAGTTGGAATTAATATTATTGTACGAAAAATATTATTAAAATTATATAAATTTAGTTTACTTCTTACGAAAGGAATGCTAAAATAGGGGTTATAAAAATGAAACAATGAGAACGTAAAGAAAAAGGAGTGACAATATGATATCAAACCAGATCCTGCAAAGCACCATTGAGGGATTAAAAGGCATAACCAGGATTGATCTTTGTGTAATGGATACAGAAGGAAAGACACTGGCAACTACGATAAATAATGCAGATGATTATGAGAATGCTGTTCTCAACTTTGTGGATTCTCCCGCCGACAGCCAGGTGCTTCAGGGTTACCAGTTCTTTAAGGTGTTCGATGAACATCAGTTAGAATATGTAATCTTGGCAAAGGGTGACAGTGATGACGTATATATGGTTGGAAAGATTGCTTCCTTCCAGATACAGAATCTGCTTGTAGCTTACAAAGAGAGATATGATAAGGATAACTTTATTAAGAACCTTCTCTTAGACAACCTGTTATTAGTGGATATCTATAACAGAGCAAAGAAGCTGCACATTGAAACAGATGTAAGAAGAGTAGTATTTATCATAGAAACAAAGAATGAGAAGGACATCAATGCCCTAGAGACTGTCAGAGGTCTTTTCTCCGGTAAGACAAAAGACTTTATTACCGCAGTTGATGAGAAGAACATCATTCTTGTAAAAGAACTTAAGCCCACTGAGAATTATGACGATATGAATAAGACAGCAAAGATTATCCTGGACATGCTCAATACAGAAGCTATGACCAAGGTACATGTTGCTTTTGGTACTATCGTAAATGAAATTAAGGATGTTTCCAGGTCATACAAAGAAGCTAAGATGGCATTGGATGTCGGAAAGATTTTTTATAGTGACAGAAATGTTATGGCTTATAGCAATCTCGGTATCGGTCGTCTTATTTACCAGCTTCCCATGCCTTTATGCAAGATGTTTATCAAGGAAATATTTGATGGAAAGTCTCCCGATGAATTTGACGAAGAGACGCTGACTACCATAAACAAATTCTTTGAGAATAATCTGAATGTATCTGAAACCTCCAGACAGCTGTATATTCACAGAAATACACTTGTTTACCGTCTGGATAAACTTCAAAAGAGTACTAACCTGGATTTAAGAGTATTTGAAGATGCAATTACCTTTAAGATTGCTCTGATGGTTGTAAAATACATGAAGTATATGGAAACACTGGAATACTAGAGATAAGCTTAAGAAATCATATTGCTGGATAAGAGGGATGGGCTTTCTTTAGCCTTTCCCTCTTTTTATTTTAATATTAGATTAATGCCCTATATTCCGGACTTTTTATATCCAATAAAGGAATAGCTTATTCGACTTATAGAAAGGTAAAGGTAAAATGGCTTATAATAGAAACAAAGAATTGGAAGATGCAGATGCACAAGTTATTGTGTTTGAACGGGTGTCAAAGTCTTACCAAAAAGGAATCCCTGCTATTAATAACATCAGCTTTCAGATAAAAAAAGGTGAATTTGTATTTATTGTTGGCAGCAGCGGTTCAGGAAAATCAACGTTAATCCGGTTAATCCTAAAGGAAATTGAGCCCACAGCCGGAAAAATATATGTGAATTTTAAAGATCTGACCAGAATGAAACACCGGCAGGTTGCAAAATACAGAAGAGGAATCGGTGTGGTATTTCAGAACTTCCGTTTATTAAAGGACCGTAATGTTTTTGAAAATGTAGCCTTTGCCCAGAGGGTAATTGAAGTACCGGGGAGCACTATAAGAAGACAGGTGCCTTTTATGCTTTCTCTAATGGGTCTTATGGATAAACAGAATTCTCTGCCTACGGAATTATCCGGCGGAGAGCAGCAAAGGGTGGCACTAGCCAGAGCGTTGGTGAATAATCCGGTAATTTTACTGGCAGATGAGCCCACCGGTAATCTGGACCCCAAGAACTCCTGGGAGATCATGAAGCTGTTAGAAGATATCAATAAGAGAGGCACTACTGTTGTTGTGGTAACACATAATAAGGAAATCGTTGACAAAATGCAGAAGAGGGTGATTACCATGAATAAGGGTATATTAATCAGTGACGAGCAAAGAGGTGGATATTCCCATGCGTATTAGTACAATTGCCTACAGTATGAAGCAAGGCTTTAAAAATATTCGAAGAAACAGAATGTTTTCAGCTGCTTCTATAGGAACAATCGCTGCCTGCCTTTTTCTTTTTGGTATCTTTTATTTTGTAGTGGCGAATTTTCAGTATATGGTAAAGACAGCCGAGACATCTGTTGGTGTAACTGTGTTCTTTCAAGAAGGAATCAGCCAGGAGCAGATTGATAAAATCGGAGATGAAATTAAAGCGAGAGCAGAGGTTGCCTCTGTTACCTTTATTTCAGCCGAGGAGACCTGGGAAAATTATAAAAAGAAATATTTAAACAAGGAACTGGCAGAAAGCTTCGGAGATGATAATCCTTTAAAGGATTCGGCATCCTACGCCGTTAAGCTTAATGATGTTTCTATGCAGAAATCCTTGGTATCGTACATAGAAGGGCTTGATGGGGTCAGACAGGTAAATCATTCTGACAGCATTGCAAATACCTTTAAAACATTTAATGCATTGGTAGGATATGTTTCGGGAGCAATCATTATTATACTCTTTGCGGTGGCAATATTTTTAATTAATACTACTGTAACGATGGGTATAGCAGTAAGAAAAGAAGAAATTGCAATTATGAAATTAATCGGAGCTAAGGATTCTTTTATCCGGGCACCGTTTATTGTCGAAGGAGTTATAATCGGTATTTTAGGTTCGATTATTCCTCTGGGATTTTTATACTTTATGTATAACAGGCTGATAGATTATATAGCAGGAAAATATAATAATATTTTCCGGAGCTTTCATTTTATTGAAGTTAATGGTATATTTAAGACATTGGTTCCTCTCTGCCTTGCATTAGGAGTTGGAATCGGCTTTTTTGGCAGCTATTTGACGGTAAGAAGGCAGCTTCATTTAAAAGAAGGAAAGTAAATGGTTTGAGGGCACGTATGGTGTTGTAAGGGAAGAGGTGCGAATGAAAAAGAGAAGTACGCTTTTAATTGTGTTTTTTCTTGTTTTTATTTTTGCTACACAGAGCATTTTAAGTTATGCAGGTGAGATTGAGAAGGCAAAAGATAATAAAACAGCATTACAGAAAAAAAAGGAAGAAACAGAAATAAAAATAAAGGAATTAGAAAAAGAAAAAAATGATATACTTAACTATATCGAAAAGTTGGATATGGAGTTAAATAATCTGACAGATGAAGTAGATAAGCTGGAAGGAAAAATAAAGAAAGCAAACAGTAATTTAAAAGTTACAGAAAAAAATCTGGCAGAAGCAAAAGCAAAAGAGAAAGACCAGTATTCTATCATGAAAAGCCGTATTAAGTATATGTATGAGAATGGAGATACCGGAGTATTAGATATCATCTTACAGTCGGATAGTTTCTCTGATATGCTTAACCAGATGGAATACAAGGAAAAAATTACGGAGTACGATAACGGTCTGCTGAATGAGTATGAGAGAACAAAAGAAGAGGTGGCTAAGAAAGAAAAGAAACAGAAGGCCCAGATTGAGGAACTTAATAGTCTGAAAGATGAGAAGACTTTTGAGCAGGGCACCATTACAAAGCTGGTACAGGACAAAGGTGCTGAGGTTGCCAAGTATGAAGGCAGTATAGCAAAGAGCCAGGCGCTGTCTGCAGAATACACCCAGAAGATTGAGGACCAGGAAGCTGAGATTGAACAGCTTTTAGCGGCGGAGAGAAAAAGAATAGAGGAAGAGGAACGAAGGAAGAAAGAAGAGGAAGAAAGACGCAGGAAGGAAGAAGAGGAAAAGAATAAGCAAAATCAATCCCAGAATTCCGGTACAGATAATTCTTCAGAGAACGGCGGCTCCTCAGGTGTTTCCGCACAGGGCTTTATCTGGCCTGTTCCAGGTAGCAGCAGAATAACCTCTGGCTTTGGTTACCGTGATCAGCCGACAGAAGGAGCAAGTACATACCACAAGGGAATTGATATCGGAGCACCTACCGGTACGAAGATTATAGCTGCCGCCGGTGGTAGTGTGGTAACTGCAACGTATAGTGTTTCTGCTGGAAATTATATTATGATCTATCATGGAAACAGCACGTATACTGTTTATATGCACTGCTCTAAGCTTTTGGTATCAGTAGGGGATGAAGTGAGCCAGGGTCAGGAGATTGGTCTGGTAGGCTCAACGGGAGTTTCGACAGGATCACATCTTCATTTTGGCGTTGTGGTAAACGGAGAGTATCAGAATCCTCAGAATTATGTAAGTTATTAAAGAAAAGAGGTTAGAGACGATGAGAAATAAATTTCTGAACGGATTTTTAGCCGGATTAGCAGCAACCTTCGTTGTCATGGCGATTGTTGTTACAGTCTTTGCAAACAAAATCAATGAGAATCTTACCAGAGAAAATGCTTCTGTTAAGACCGAGAATACTGCAAATGCAAAAACGGAAGTCACAGATCAGCAGGTGATGCAAAAGATTGATACGCTGGAAGGTTTGATAAATAAGTATTACATGGATAAAGTGGATAAGAATACCATGGCAGAAGGAATTTATAAAGGCCTTCTCTCAAGCTTAAAAGACCCTTATTCCGTCTATTATACAAAGGATGAGTATACCGCACTTATGGAATCCTCCAGTGGCGTATATTATGGTATCGGTGCCACTGTAACTTCTGATGTAAAAACAGGTGTCTTATCCATCGTGAAGCCTTTTGTAGGCGGACCTGCCTACGAAGCAGGTGTTTTGCCCGGAGATGTATTATATAAGGTAAATGGTGAAGAAGTAACCGGTAAAGACATCACAGAGGTAGTAGGTAAGATTAAAGGAGAAGAAGGAACCAAGGTAACAGTTTCCATCATAAGAGAAGGTAAGAGCAAACCCATTGATTTTACCATAACCAGAAAAAAGGTGGAAGTTCCGACCATTGAATATCAGATGTTAGATAATAAGATCGGCTATATAGCAGTTTCTGAATTTGATGAGGTTACAGCCGAGCAGTTCCGCGCTGCTATAGATGATCTTGAAAAGCAGGGAGAAAAAGGCCTTGTAGTAGATATCAGAAATAATCCCGGCGGTCTTTTGGATACGGTAGTAGATATGTTAAGACGTATGCTTCCGAAGGGAATGATTGTTTATACCGAAGATAAGTATGGTAAGCGTGATGAATATAAGAGCGATGGAAAAGAAGAATTCAACAAGCCACTTGCTGTTCTTATTAATGGAAACAGCGCCAGTGCATCAGAAATCTTTGCAGGAGCAATTCAGGACTATAAAAAAGGAACTCTGGTTGGTACTACAAGCTTTGGAAAAGGGATTGTTCAATCTATTCTGCCTTTAAATGACGGTACGGCTATTAAAGTAACTGTTTCCAAGTACTATACGCCAAAGGGCAGAAACATCCATAAGATAGGAATTACACCGGATGTAACTATTGAATTAAAAGAATCCCTTCGTCAGAAAGTAGTAATTGATAAGAAGGAAGATAATCAGCTTCAAAAAGCATTACAGATTCTGAATAAGCAGATAAAAGAAGCAAAATAAATGAATGAATTAAAACACTGCTTTGATGTTAAGCGGTGAGGTATAGATACTGAAAATTTTGTGGAAAAGAAGACACTAGCTGCGGTGAGAGTTACAGTAAATTGTAACAAGAAAACCGTTGTCTGTTGTCTTCTTTTTTACATGAAAGAGCAGAACAGACATTCGAAAAAATATTGCATTCAAATTTTAGATATGATATAATGACTTGAAATTATTCGATATTTGGAAAAAATATATATTTAACATAGAAAAAGCGGCCAGTCAGAAAGGATGGGAATATGAGTGATTTTAAGCTAGTGTCGGAATTTGCACCGACAGGAGACCAGCCGGAAGCCATACAGCAGCTTGTGAAAGGGTTTCAGGAAGGAAATCAATTTGAGACCTTGCTTGGAGTTACAGGGTCCGGTAAGACCTTTACCATGGCAAATGTAATACAGGCCTTAAACCGCCCTACTCTTATCATTGCCCATAATAAGACTCTGGCGGCACAGCTTTATGGAGAATTTAAAGAGTTCTTTCCTCAAAATGCAGTGGAGTACTTTGTAAGTTATTATGATTATTACCAGCCGGAGGCATATGTTCCTTCTTCGGACACTTATATTGAGAAGGATTCCGCCATTAACGATGAGATTGATAAGCTGCGCCACTCCGCAACAGCGGCACTCTCTGAAAGAAGAGATGTTATTATTGTAGCCAGTGTTTCCTGTATTTATGGATTAGGTGATCCCATTGATTATCAGGAGATGGTTATTTCTTTGCGCCCGGGTATGACAAGAGAACGTGACGATGTATTAAGAAAGCTGGTAGATCTGCAGTATACAAGAAATAATATGGATTTTAAGCGCGGTAGTTTCCGGGTAAATGGAGATGTAGTAGAGATATTTCCCGTTACCTCCGATGACAGGGCAATCCGTGTCGAGTTTTTTGGAGACGAGATAGACCGTATTTCAGAAATTGATGTGCTTACAGGCGAGATTAAGTGTACATTGGAGCACATCGCAATCTTTCCGGCCTCCCATTATGTTGTATCCCAGGAAAAATTAGAAGAGGCTATCAAGACCATTCAGGAAGAACTGGAAGAAAGAGTTCGCTATTTTAAGAGTGAGGATAAGCTGTTAGAAGCCCAAAGAATCTCAGAGAGAACAAATTTTGATATTGAAATGCTTCGAGAAACCGGTTTTTGCTCCGGAATTGAGAATTACTCCAGACATTTGTCAGGACAGGCTCCCGGCAGTACACCTCATACCCTGATAGACTATTTCCCGGATGATTTCTTAATTATAGTGGACGAGTCTCATATTACAGTACCCCAGGTTAGAGGGATGTATGCAGGAGACCAGGCAAGAAAAAGTACTCTGGTGGATTATGGTTTTCGTTTACCATCAGCCAAAGATAACAGGCCTCTGAACTTCCAGGAATTTGAGAGTAAGATTAATCAGATGCTTTTTGTGTCAGCGACTCCTTCTGTCTATGAACAGACCCATGAGCTCTTACGTACAGAACAGATTATAAGACCTACCGGGCTTTTGGATCCGGAAGTATTCGTGAGACCTGTTAACGGACAGATTGATGACCTGGTAAGTGAGATAAAGAAGGAAGTAGCGAAGAAGAATAAGATATTGGTAACGACTTTGACGAAGAGAATGGCAGAGGATCTGACTGACTACATGAGAGAAGTAGGTATCAGAGTAAAATATCTTCATTCAGATATTGATACGTTGGAGCGCTCCGAAATCATCAGAGACATGCGCCTTGATGTCTTTGATGTTCTTGTCGGTATCAACCTGTTACGAGAAGGACTTGATATACCGGAGATTACACTGGTGGCAATTTTGGATGCCGATAAAGAAGGCTTCCTGCGTTCTGAAACTTCTTTGATTCAGACAATTGGCCGTGCCGCCCGTAACTCAGAGGGACGGGTAATCATGTACGCCGATAATATGACGGAGTCCATGCACAAGGCTATATCCGAGACCAACCGAAGAAGGGCTATCCAGCAGCAGTACAATGAAGAACATGGAATTACCCCTACCACCATTCAGAAAAAGGTAAGAGAATTAATCAGCATCTCCAAGAAAGCCAGCAAAGATCTCTATAAGATGGATAAAGATCCGGAATCCATGACACGTAAAGAATTAGAAGCGGTTGTTAAGAAGATCAGCAAAGACATGCAGACAGCTGCAGCTGAACTGAACTTTGAATTGGCAGCCCAGTTAAGAGATCAATTACTGGAATTAAAGAAACAGCTTAATGAGATGGAGAAAGACTAGAAAGAGACTAGAAGAATACTAGAATAAGGCTCAGGAATATATGGGATTGACTTCTTTGATAGAGGGACATAAGTGATTTGTTCTGCCAGTTTTTGGACCAAGATGAACTTATTTAGAATTGGGACAATTTGGAGTATTATGAAATGGGTCATTCACTGGTATAATTAAGAATTGCAGGCTTGGTATCTTTTTATATCATATGAAGAATAGGTAACTGGCGGGTTAGACTTAGTTTATATTTTTTAGATTGTAATTGCATATACGAGATTGAAAATATATAGTAATTGCATATATGAGGATGGAAAATATATAATAACTGTATATATGAGATTTGAAAATATATTGTAATTGTATATATGAGATTTGAAAATATATTATTAAGTGTTTAATTAGATGTTTGATGTTGAAATTACAAATTTGATGTTAAATAATATGTTCGTAATTGAACTTATGTATCTGAGAGTGTAATTAAATCTCTGAGAACAAACTATATATATTCCTGGTTTAAATAAGAAAAATATAATTAAGATAGTCCAATAAATTAAGAAGTTAAAAATTGATGATAAGTCGATCGAAAGAAAAGGCAAGGATAAGGAAGAGAGGCAACAATGGCTGATAAAAAGCATTATATCAAAATCAGAGGAGCGAAGGAACATAATTTAAAAAACATCAGTGTCAATATTCCAAGAGATGAGTTTGTCGTATTAACAGGACTTAGTGGTTCAGGTAAGTCCTCTCTGGCTTTTGATACCATATACGCAGAGGGACAGAGAAGATACATGGAGTCCCTCTCCTCATATGCGAGACAGTTCCTGGGGCAGATGGAGAAACCCAATGTAGAGAGCATTGAGGGTCTTTCCCCTGCTATCTCCATTGATCAGAAATCAACCAACCGGAATCCACGTTCTACGGTGGGAACAGTTACGGAGATTTATGATTATTTCCGTCTGCTTTATGCCAGAGTGGGTATACCGCACTGTCCGAAGTGTGGCAAGGAGATTAAGAAGCAGACTGTAGATCAGATGGTTGATGAAATCATGCGCTTAAAGGAAGGCAGCAGGATTCAGCTTTTAGCACCTGTTGTCAGGGGAAGAAAAGGAGAGCATGTAAAGCTTCTGGAACAAGCGAAAAAGAGCGGCTATATCCGTGTAATGGTAGACGGTAACCTTTATGAGCTGACAGAAGATATTAAGCTGGATAAGAATATTAAACATAATATTGAGATTATTATAGACCGTCTGATTGTAAAATCCGGAATAGAAAAGAGATTATCAGACTCCATCGAAAGTGTATTAAAATTGTCAGAAGGGCTTTTAATTGTAGATGTAGGCGGAGAAGAAACACTAAGCTTCAGCCAGAATTTTGCCTGCCCTGATTGCAATATCAGTATCGAAGAGATTGAACCCAGAAGTTTTTCCTTCAATAACCCCTTTGGTGCCTGCCCGGAATGCCATGGACTTGGAAACAAAATGGAATTCGCAGAAGAGCTTATTATACCCGACGGCTCCTTAAGCCTTGCAGAAGGCGCCATTGCAGTACTTGGCTGGCAGTCTGCAACGGATAAGTCAAGTTATACAAGGTGTACGCTGGAAGCCCTTGCAAAGGAATACAAATTCAGCCTGGAGACACCTTATGATGACTTGCCGGAGAACATCAAACACATGATTATGCATGGAACCGGCGGAAAAGTAGTAAAGGTAAAGTATAAGGGACAAAGAGGCGAAGGTGTATACGATGTAGCCTTTGAAGGTCTGATTCGTAATGTAGAAAGACGTTACAGAGAGACCGGTTCTGAGAGCACAAGACAGGAATATGAAACCTTTATGAAGACCACACCTTGTAAAGAATGTGGTGGCAGAAGGTTAAAGAGAGGCTCTCTTGCAGTAACCATAGGGAATAAGAATATCTCAGAAGTAACTGATTATTCAATCAGAGATTTAAGTTCCTTTATGAATAACCTGGAATTAAGCCCGACACAGTTAAAGATCGGTGAACTTGTCCTGAAAGAAATAAGAGCAAGAGTAGGATTCCTAATGGATGTAGGACTTGATTATCTGTCCTTATCTAGAGCTACGGGAAGCTTGTCTGGCGGCGAGGCCCAAAGAATCCGTCTTGCCACTCAGATTGGTTCGGGACTTGTAGGAGTTGCCTATATCCTGGATGAGCCCAGCATCGGTCTTCACCAGAGGGACAACGATAAGTTATTAAAGACATTAAAGAACCTGAAGGAATTGGGAAATACCCTGATTGTAGTAGAGCATGACGAAGATACGATGTTTGCTGCCGATTATATTATCGATATCGGACCTGGTGCAGGAGAGCATGGTGGAGAAGTGATTGCCGAAGGTACTGCTGAAGAGATTATGAAAGTAGAGGAATCCATCACAGGAGCTTATCTTAGCGGCAGAATTAAGATACCCGTACCCGATGAAAGAAGACAACCCACAGGTTATCTGACCATAAAGGGAGCCAGTGAGAATAACCTTAAGAATGTTACGGTAGATATTCCCCTGGGAGTAATGACTTGTGTAACCGGAGTATCCGGTTCCGGTAAGAGTTCCCTGGTAACGGAAATCCTTCATAAACGCTTATCCAGAGACTTGAACAGGGCACGCTGTATCCCAGGTAAACACCAGGAGATGATAGGAATAGACAGATTGGATAAAGTAATTAATATAGACCAGTCACCGATCGGCAGGACACCAAGATCCAATCCGGCTACTTATACAGGTGTGTTTGACCAGATAAGAGATTTATTCTCCGCAACGGCAGATGCAAAGATGAAGGGATACAGCAAGGGAAGATTCAGCTTCAACGTAAAGGGCGGACGCTGTGAAGCCTGCTCAGGTGATGGTATCATTAAGATAGAGATGAACTTCCTGCCGGATGTTTATGTACCTTGTGAAGTCTGCGGCGGTAAACGTTATAACCGTGAAACTCTTGAAGTACGTTATAAGGGTAAGAACATTTATGATGTCCTTGATATGACAGTAGAAGAGGCTATGAAGTTCTTTGAGAATATGCCTTCTATCCGCAGAAAGATTGAAACTTTGTATGATGTAGGACTATCCTATATTCGCCTTGGACAACCTTCCACCACCTTATCCGGCGGAGAAGCACAAAGAATTAAGCTGGCAGCGGAGCTTAGTAAACGAAGCACCGGTAAGACCATCTACATCCTAGATGAACCGACCACCGGACTTCATTTTGCCGATGTTCATAAATTGATAGAGATATTAAGAAGACTTTCTGAGGGCGGCAATTCCGTTGTAGTCATTGAGCATAATCTGGATGTTATAAAGACAGCGGACTATATTATTGATATGGGGCCTGAAGGCGGCGACAAGGGCGGTACGGTTATCGCTAAGGGAACACCGGAAGAGGTTGCAGAGAACCCTGCTTCTTATACCGGATACTATATTAAGAAAATGCTTGAGGACCATAAGGAAGCAGCAGTGTAAAGAGCTTCTATATTCTTATATAGGTATGCTTAAGATTTAATTTGGATGTTAATTGTTTGTTTTACAGGATTTATTTAATAATATTGCAGTACCGGATTACACATGCGGTACTGCAATATTGGTTTTACAATATAAATGAAGGTATCTGTTTTGGGTTTTTGATAATTGTATTTGTATTTATTCTTTTTATTGTAGCTTTAATTCATTAACAGTAAGCAATAATTCATTAACAGTAAGCAATCTTATCCGTAAGATTTCAGAATAGATATAGTAGGTAGAGAGTGGAGAGTAGGTTCTAATATTAACAGATACAATTCATGAACAGGGATCATCTTCATTATATATACATTAAGAAAAGGAGGATTACTATGGAAGGTAACTTTTATGCCATGTTATCCAGAATGAAATACATTGAGCGCTGGGCTCTGATGCGTAATTCCAGGCCTGAGAATGTTTCAGAACATACTCTTGAAGTAAGTATTCTCTCCCATGCCCTTGCAGTAATCGGAAACAAACGGCTAGAGAAAAACTTGAATGGGGAGAGGGCCGCTTTAATTGCACTCTTTCATGATTCTACTGAAATAATCACTGGTGATATGCCAACACCTATTAAATATCATAATGGAAATATACAAGGTGCGTTCAAAGAAATAGAGAAAGAAGCAGCAAATAGACTTCTTCATATGCTTCCCGGAGACTTTTTCGAGGAATATGAATCACTATATTTTCAAAAAGAAGAAGATACATATCTCTGGAAGCTGGTGAAAGCTGCTGATAAGCTTTCTGCACTTATCAAATGTATTCAGGAAGAAAAAGCAGGCAATACTGAATTTGTAAATGCAAAAGAGAGTATTATAGTATCCTTAGAGGAGCTTGATTTAGAAGAAGCAAAGATTTTCATGGTTGATTTTCTGCCTTCCTATTATAGAAATCTGGATGAGCTTACACAGTCTTGAGGGCTACAGATAAATTAATAACTCTTAGACAAATGCATGGCGGAATATGATAATTCCGTCTTTTAGCATATTTGGGGACATTTGTAATGAGATTATGGGATTGTCAGTTATACGAAAGTCTGTTATAATTATAAAATATTTTGGGCTGGCAAAAAGTAAAAAAGCAGAGCCTGTTATTATGTCACTGTTGAGTAGATAAATTGAGAAACAACAATAGGAGGAAGAACCAGTGGATAAGGAAATGGTAATAGTCCTTGATTTTGGCGGACAGTATAATCAGCTCATTGCAAGAAGAGTAAGAGAATGTAATGTTTACTGCGAAGTACTGCCTTACAATACAAGTATTGAAAAAATTAAGGAAATAGCACCCAAAGGTATCATCTTTACAGGAGGTCCTGCCAGTGTATATGCAGAGGAAGCTCCTCACTGCGAGAAGGAAATCTTTGAACTTGGGATACCGGTACTTGGTATCTGTTATGGCTGCCAGTTAATGACACATTTGCTTGGCGGAAAAGTAACCAGTGCAACGGTAAGAGAATACGGAAAGACAGAAGTAACTGTCAATGCAAAGTCCCTGCTATTTAAAGGAGTTACCGAAACCTCAGTCTGCTGGATGAGCCATACCGATTATGTAGAAAAACTTCCGGAAGGCTTTGAAATAACCGCAACTTCCGCTTCCTGTCCTGCGGCAGGTCTGGAGCTGGCAGAGAAAAAGCTCTATGGAGTACAGTTCCATCCTGAGGTAGTTCACACCCAGGAAGGTACCAAAATGCTTCACAACTTCCTCTATGAAGTATGTGGCTGTTCAGGGGATTGGAAGATGGATTCCTTCACAGAACAGTCCATTAAGAAACTGAAAGAAAAAATCGGTGATAAGAAAGTGCTCTGTGCCCTGTCCGGCGGTGTAGATTCCTCCGTAGCTGCCGTAATGATCAGCAAAGCAGTAGGGAAGCAATTAACCTGTATCTTTGTAGACCATGGCTTACTTCGTAAAAACGAAGGTGACGAAGTTGAGAAAATCTTTACAGAGCAATTTGATGTGAACTTCGTAAGAGTAAATGCTCAGCAGAGATTTTATGATAAATTAGCCGGAGTATCCGAACCGGAAGCAAAGAGAAAAATTATCGGAGAAGAGTTCATTCGTGTATTTGAGGAAGAGGCTAAGAAAATCGGAACGGTAGATTTCCTGGTACAGGGAACCATCTATCCCGATGTTATTGAAAGCGGACTTGGCAAATCAGCCGTTATCAAAAGCCACCACAATGTAGGGGGCCTTCCTGACTATGTAGATTTTAAGGAAATTATTGAGCCTTTAAGAGATTTATTTAAAGATGAAGTACGCAGAGCCGGACTTGAACTTGGAATTCCCGAAAAGCTTGTATTCAGACAACCTTTCCCCGGACCCGGACTTGCTATCCGTATTATCGGAGATATCACAGAAGAAAAAGTTAAAATCATTCAGGAAGCCGATGCCATCTACCGTGAAGAGATTGCCAATGCCGGTCTTGACAGAAGTATCGGCCAATACTTTGCAGCTCTTACCAATATGCGTTCTGTTGGTGTTATGGGAGATGAAAGAACCTATGATTATGCAGTAGCTTTAAGAGCTGTTACCACTACAGACTTTATGACTGCAGAAGCGGCAGAATTACCTTGGGAAGTGATTGGTAAAGTATCTTCCAGGATTGTAAATGAAGTAAAACATGTAAATAGAGTACTCTATGATTGTACGGGGAAACCACCGGCTACGATAGAGTTTGAATAACAAACCAAAAGCCTCCAAACCCAATTTATATTGGTTTTGGAGGCTTCTTTATACCATTCGATCCCAATTTAACTCAAAGAGTAGCAAAATAAATTAATTTGCTTACTCTAATCATACAATAAACGGTTTTAGTACCCATAACAGTAAACAACATACAATTAAAGTAATCACCGCACTTCCAATCACAAGTAAAACTTTCTGGTAAGGGCGTTTTCCGGCTTCTTGATATTTTTCAATTTCATCAAGTCGCTTACCTTCTGCAAAAGCTACAATCTCTTTAAAAGTTTGCACATCATTGTCCTTTTTGCATCTTTCAACCTTGAAAGCAAAATACATTGTAAATGCAAATAAGACACCAAAAATAATCATACCATAGAAATGTAGGAATACTGCCAGTGGCACCACTGAGACCATTGTTATCAGTAATAGTAATGTGAAAATGTTTCCATAATGGTTGAGCTTTTCAATTTCTGATTTTTTGATTTCTTCTTTCATAATAGCGATATCTCCTTTGATTAATTGATCAAGAGATATGTTAAATAATGTGCTTAGGAGAAGTAGACTATGGATATCCGGGTAATTTTTATTATTTTCCCAGTTGGATATGGTCTGCCTGGTGACATATACTTTTTCAGCCAGCTCTTCCTGTGATAAATTCATATTATTGCGATATTTCTTTATTTGAGTGCTTAATTCCAAGAAGTAAGTCCCCTTTCGTAAATATTTCCTCTTGATCTGTGTTCATAATATTGTATTTCGGAGAAAGATGCTATCAAAGAGCTTTTACATTCATAGAAAAAGCTATGTAAAATGTATTTTACATCATAAATAAGCCAGTGTTTAAGCCAATTGAGTAAATATAGTACATAACCAGTATTGAAATCCTGTTCCTCAACCTCTCGTTTCGCTATTTTTATAGTTGTAATACAATTCTTATACCCTACAAGTATTCTACAGGTCATAATTGGATATTGTTGTAATTTGGTAATATATATGTTAGAATTTTCTATAGAAAGTACCCATGACAGGGTGGCAGCCTCCCGAGCTTACGATTCTGATTTGCGGAAGATATGGGAAGGGAGGTGGAGCATATGGATACATACGAAGTATTAACATTGTTGATTCTTTTCGGATCGTTTCTGATTGCTTTGCTTACCTATACTGATAGGAACAATAAGCGTAAATAAAAATGCCTATCCTGTCTGAGCCACAGGATAGGCAGTGTCCGTAAGGACATAGGTCTTATTCGGGAGCATCCACCTTTGGAGTGGGTGCTTTCTTTACATATAATGTAACACAGAAAATAAGAACTTTCAAGTTCTTTCTTAGGTACCTCTTAATTGCTGATACGTTTATTGCTCATACTACAATGCTTTCTTTATTGAATGATAACAGAGACTGTATCATTCCAATACTATCTATAGATTATATTGTTGGTTAAATGTATAAATACAGTATAATTTCTCGAATATTATATGGAAATACGATAAAATATAAATCCTATGAACAAAACAAAATTAATGATATGAATACCGGAGAGGATAGTACCTATGAAACTTAAAAATGTATTACTGGTGGTGAATGATATAGAGAAGTCAAAGAATTTCTATAAGGATTTATTTGGGCTTCTTATTGTTGCTGACTTTGGTGAAAACGTAATATTGACAGAAGGGCTTGTATTGCAGGAGAGGAAATTATGGGAAACTTCCATTAATAAACCTGTTGTTGCAGGCGGTAATAATGCAGAACTTTATTTTGAAGAGAATCATGTGGATAAATTTCTTGAGAAGTTGGAGAAGTGTGGACAAACAATTGACTACCTTAGTAAGTGCAGTGAACGTGACAGAGGACAGCGAATAATTCGTATCTATGACCCGGATAAACATATCATTGAGGTTGGGGAGTCGATGGATTATGTGGCTAGACGATTATTAAAAGCAGGGATGTCTGTTGAACAGGTGGCCAAGAAAACACTGCTGCCCTTATCACAGATAGAAATGTTAGTATAAACTAAAAATTGTTGCTTGTTCTTCCGGAAGGAAGCAGCCTAAGCAACTGTTTGTTAGTAAATGAACAGATATTAATGCATGATGTGAAGTACTTGTTGTATAATAGTAAAAAAGTGAAATGACAGAGTGAGGTAAAGAATGAAGATATACGTGTATGATGTTGCCGATTTTGAAAGAGACATTCTGGAAGCCATAAGGCAGGAAGCAGAAGATGAAATTATTCTGACTGACAAGCACCTGACTCTTGATACCCTGGAAGCTGCTGTAGGATTTGATGGTATATCGGTACTAGGTTATAGCCATGCAGATAGAGAGTTATTGACCAAGATGAAAGAATACGGAATCCTTCATCTTTCCACCAGAACAATCGGATATGATCATTTTGATATGGCAGCTGCCAGAGAGCTTGGTATTCATGCCTATAATGCTTATTACAGTCCGAATAATGTGGCGGACTTTGCAGTTATGATGATGCTTATTATGCTGCGCAAGGCTAAGATCTCTATTTGCCGTGCCCTTGTAAATGATTTTTCGCTGGAAGGTATGATGGGACGGGAGATGCGAAGTTTCACTGTCGGTGTTGTAGGAACCGGAAAGATTGGTTCCACGGTTATAAAGAATTTAAGCGGCTTCGGATGCCGGATTTTAGCCTGTGATAAATATAAAAACTCAGCGGTGGAAGAGCTTGCTGAATATGTAGATTTAGATACCTTATATGCAGAGAGTGATATTATTACACTTCATACCCCACTTAACGATGATAATTATCACATGATTAATGATGAGACTATTAGAAAAATGAAGAAAGGAGTTATTCTGATTAACACCGCCAGGGGGCAGCTTATCGATACGGAAAGCCTAATAAAAGCATTGGAAGAAGAACATGTGGGAGGCGCCGGCATTGATACACTGGAGGAAGAAGCCGGTATCATGCATGTCCATGTTGGCACTAAAATAGTGGATAAGAGATCCCTTTTATATCTAAAACAGTTTCCCAATGTCTTGTATACCCAACATTATGCTTTTTTTACGAAGGAAGCAACAGAATCTATGATAAGATGCGGCATCACTTCTATTCAGAGCGGTGTCAGAGGTGAAGCAACCCCTTGTGAAATTCATTAAAGTTAAATCTAGTAATTAACTTAGAGAACCCTAA
Source organism: Anaerocolumna chitinilytica (assembly GCF_014218355.1). Taxonomy (NCBI): domain Bacteria; kingdom Bacillati; phylum Bacillota; class Clostridia; order Lachnospirales; family Lachnospiraceae; genus Anaerocolumna; species Anaerocolumna chitinilytica. The sequence continues at coordinate 4,947,257 of NZ_AP023368.1, read as the reverse complement.
AAACGAATCATAAGAACAAATCCTCAATTATGAAAGGACAAATTAAATGCTTGGAATCTTGATCGGTATTTTTATTCTTGCTTTTCTTCTAATTGTTTTAATCAGAGCACTAAGATTTAAACCCGAGGAAAGAGAAATACTTGGGGAAGATAGAATTGAGGTTAATCGTACTAAGATAATCGACGATATGTCTGCCATGATAAGATGCAAGACGGTGTCCTATCGGGAGGAATCGTTAATTGACAGGCAGGAATTCGAGAAATTTAATACGCTTTTAAAGGAACGGTTCCCTCTTATACATGAAAAATGTACACTTTCAAGGGTTGGAAAAACAGGACTTATTTATCATCTAAAAGGAAAAGCAGCAACAAAACCTTCTGTGTGCATGGCTCATTATGATGTGGTTCCCGTTGAGGAAGCACAATGGACGAAACCGCCTTTTGAGGGACTGGTAGAGGAAGATTACATATGGGGAAGAGGAACTCTGGATACAAAAGGGACCCTATGCGGAGTAATGGAAGCACTGGAGCAGCTGTTGTCAGAAAATTATATTCCAGCCAATGATTTATATCTGGCCTTTTCCGGAGAAGAAGAGATAGCTGGGGACAGCTGCCCTGAGATGGTAAGTAATCTGCAAAGCAAAGGAATCAAGCCGGCGCTTGTACTGGACGAGGGTGGTGCGGTTGTAGAAAATGTATTCCCGGGAGTTTCTGGAGAGTGTGCCTTAATAGGAATCGGAGAAAAAGGCATGGCTGATTTGGATTTTGAGATGGTAAGTCAGGGCGGCCATGCCTCAACTCCTCCCATACATACGATTCTTGGGCAGCTTAGTAAAGCGGTAACCAGAATAGAAGCCAATCCATTCAAGCGCCAGCTGACCAAACCGGTACTTGAGATGTTTGATACACTGGGGAGGAATTCCTCCTTTGCCTATCGGCTTATCTTTGCAAATCTCTGGTGCTTTGCACCGGTGTTGGACCTCATTTGTAAAAAATCCGGCGGAGAGCTTAATGCTATGCTGCGAACCACTGTAGCGGTTACCAGAATGGAAGGCAGTAAGGCTTATAATGTGCTCCCGTCAAAAGCAAGTTTTGGAATTAATATGAGATTACTTGGAAAAGATAATATTGATTCTGCTTCCGAGTATTTAAAGAAGATTGTTCGGAATGAGAAAATCAAGGTTTCTCTGGTGGACGGTATGAACCCATCTATTTATTCGGATACTTCCTGCGAGGAGTGGCATAAGCTGAAGAAAGTAATTCGGCAGACTTGGCCGAAGGCACTGGTTTCACCATATCTGATGATGGCGTGCAGTGATTCCAGGCATTATTGCCGTATTACTGACAGAGTGTACCGTTTCTCTGCCATGAAACTCTCAGGAGAGGAACGCGCACTGATCCATGGTCATGATGAAAGAATTCCGATAGATACGATGCTTAAGACGGTGGAGTTCTATATAAGATTGCTAAAGGAACTGTAGATGCTTTTATATTGTGAAATAAAACCGAAGCGATTTATTATAGAAGCACCTGTTATATATAAATGAGACTATTCATATTTAAAATTTGGGAATTTTTAAGTTCTAATTATTTTTTAAATCCATGAACTGCAGTAAAAACTAATATCTTTACTGTGGTTCATGGATTTTGTATATTATGATTAAGTTAAGAATTGTCTATTTTTACAGACACCGGCATTAATATATTCGTATTATTTCATATACTCTTTAATTTTAGCTAAAGCGATTTTGAATTATATAAATAAAAAATTGATTAATAAGAAATTTTCGACTTATGGAGGCGATACTTAGATTAATATATGCTGGAAATTATTACATAGTAAATGTTCACAAATTCTTCACATCTGCCGGAAACACTAAATCAGAAGGTAACACTTTGCCATTCAGGAAAGTGAGGAAGCTGAATGAACAAAATAAAGTTATGCGGTCTTGTACTGGCCGGTTTTATCTATTTGGCCGGTTTTGGATCAATTACAGTAAATGCAGCGGAGACAAATACTGAATCGGCAACACTGTCAGAGGGGAAAAAAGATAGAAACAGCAAAGATGCTGCCTTTGAACAAAAAATTCAAAAAGCGGAATCTGCCTGGCAGACCCTGACCAAAGCCCAGAAGGAAGAAATCTATGGGCTTCTGGAAACAGAGATGAATGATGAAGCAAAACTTCTTGATAAAATGGTAGAACTTAAAGTATTAGAGAAATCGGATGCAGACAGATTCAAAGCCTTTAAAGTTCAGAAACTAAAAAATCTAAGAGAGAGCGGAGAATTCCCTCTTATGAAGAAGAAACGGGGAAAAGAGCAGTAATATTTGCTTGCAGCAGTTGATAACGATTGTGATGGCAAAGTGTTAACCTTCTTTTATAAAAAGCAGACTTTAAGATTGTAGCGAATCAAAGTGAAGAATTAAAGTAAAGAATCAAAGTATGGTGTTAAAGTAAGAAATTAAGTCAAGAAATTAAAGTAAGGAATTAGAGTAAGAAATTAAATCAAGGAATCAAAGTAAGAAATTAAATCAAGGAATCAAAGTAAGAAATTAAAATAAGAAATTAAATCAAGGAATTAAAGTTAGAAATTAAATCAAGAATCAAATTAAGTATTATATATAGGAAACGCTGTGAAGATATAATTAATTCTTCACAGCGCTTTTTATTTATTACCCGGTACGGTATAGAGTTTAATATTTTTTGATAAAATCAATTCTCTCCAGTCGTCACTGATATCGTCATCTGTTATTATGACATCAAAATCAGCTAAGCTTCCAAAGAAAGCCGGTTTAACCTGATTAAATTTACTGGAGTCAAAGAGCAGAATTTTTTCTACGGAGGATTGCATAATGGCAAGTTTGGTAGGCACTTCATAGTCGTATACACAGGTTATACCAAGATTTGCATGAACTCCCGCAGCTGAGATAAAGGCTTTTGTGAACCTCATACTCTTTATAAGCTCTACACCCTGTAAACTTTCAACCATCTGTGTCTGAGGATGGTATTTACCACCTGAGAATATCAGTGTCAGATTATCTTTTGGACGAAGGGAATTTAGGATGTTGGCATTATAGCATAGAACAGTAGCTTTTATATCATCCGGTATATGCTCTGCGAGCATTTCTGTGGTAGAACCGGTATCAATTACAATAATATCACCGGAATTAATCAACGAGGCAGCAAGTGCGCCGATGTTTTTTTTCTCCGTATCTCTTGCGCCTTTGGCATTTGAGAGTTCATAGGGATTACCAAGGTCATAATCAGAGCCTTCTTTATTTTTAAAGGTAGGATTGTCGGAAGCGGGGTTATAGATAGCTGCTCCATAAACGTTATTAACAATGCTGTGCTGTTCCAGTACATCCAGATCTCTTCGTATAGTCATCTCAGATACCCCCAATACTGCTGCAAGCTCTTTGACGGAGGCTCCGTTTTTAGTTTTGATAATGTCTATAAGCCGGTTAAGCCGGTCCGTCTTCTTGCTCATTCTGAACTCCTCATTCACAATATAGTAAAGATATAGCGGAAAATGACATCCGGTAGAAAAGTGATTTATTTTAGTCTCATAATTTATGTTAGCATTATAACATTTTGTGGATATATATTCAAGATAATTCTGAATATAGTACAATATGCTACAAGTTGAACAAAGAAAAGATAAAAAATGTGAAAAGTGAAACAAAAATTTATTGACCGGCACCTATAAAAGTGGTAGTATAGAACTAAGAAATGAAAAGCATACTACAATACTAATCCAAATGTTGCCTGAAGCTGCAAACGCTATTATTCTATAGTATATATTTTGTATCCTGGTTCATACATTCCATGATAAAAAAGGTGGAATACAGAGCTTGGAATTATACAGGCAGCTGTTTTTGTATGTTTTCGTATAATATTAACCATTTGCAGCCAAGGAATTGTTCGTGTATTTGGTTTTATATTTATGCATAAAACAGAGGGGTATTCTGGAATATTAATATTAATTGAAACAACGTATTCTAGAATATCATATCGCAAAACTGATATTCACGAAAGGAGTTAACATGATAGAAACTGAAATGCTGCATTATGTAGATCATACTTTATTAAAAGCAGTGTCTGAATGGGAGGATATCAAGAAACTGTGTGAAGAAGCGATTGAGTTTCAGACAGCATCTGTTTGTGTACCGCCCTGCTATGTGAAGCGAATTCATAAAGAATACGGGGATAAGCTGGCAATCTGTACGGTTATAGGCTTCCCGCTTGGATATAATACAAAAGAAACAAAGGCCTTTGAAACCAAGCAGGCTTTAGAAGATGGAGCAGCTGAAATTGATATGGTTATTAATCTAACGGATGTCAAGAACGGCGACTACAAGAAGGTAGAAGAAGAAATTGCACTTTTAAAGCAGCTAACCGGTGATAAGATCTTAAAGGTTATTATTGAAACCTGTTATCTTACCAAAGAAGAGAAGATTGCTATGTGCCATGCGGTTACCAATGCCGGAGCTGATTTCATTAAGACATCTACCGGATTTGGAACAGACGGAGCAACTCTTGAGGATATTGCATTATTTAAAGAGCATATTGGTTCTGAAGTCAAGATAAAGGCAGCCGGTGGTATTCGCTCACTGGAGGATTTAAGTGCCTTTATTCATGCCGGATGTTCCAGAATTGGAACCAGTTCAGCAGTTAATCTGGTGAAGGGCCTGAAAGCAGAAAGCTATTAAACAAAATATGGAAAATGGTGAAAACACCTTAATATTTGAAAGTAATTCTAAAAAGGAGTTTAGATTATTAAGAAAAAGACCGAGTTTTCGTTACTTAACTCTTTATCGCATCGATAGTATGTTTGCGATAGACAGATTTTACACAATGATTTAAAATATGCAATGAGGAGGAATACTATGAGTACACCTACACCGCATATAGCGGCTGGGAAGGGCGACTTTGCAAAAACTGTATTAATGCCCGGAGATCCCTTGAGAGCTAAATTTGTAGCAGACAACTATCTTGAAAATGCTGTATTAGTTAATCCTGTCAGAGGAGTTAATGGATATACCGGAACCTACAAGAATAAGAAGGTTTCAGTAATGGCAAGCGGAATGGGAATGCCTTCTATCGGTATTTATTCTTATGAGCTGTACCGTTATTATGATGTGGACAACATTATCCGCATCGGAACTGCCGGTTCCATGCATAAGGATCTAAAGATCAGAGACATCGCCTTTGCAATGGGAGCTTGCACCAATTCAGCATATGCAACCCAGTTTGAACTTCCCGGAACATTTGCACCAATCGCTTCCTATGATCTTTTACGTAAAGCGATACAGGTGACAGAAGAAATGGGAATCCACTATATGGCAGGTAATTTCTTATCATCAGATACCTTCTATGACGATTCTCAGGGTACCATGAAGTGGACGAAGATGGGAGTTCTCTGCGTAGAGATGGAAGCTGCAGCTCTTTATATGAATGCAGCCAGAACCGGTAAGAATGCACTTGCTATCTGCACCATTTCTGATTCTCTGGTAACAGGAGAAGCTACCACAGCAGAGGAACGTCAGGAAAGTTTCCATGACATGATGAAAGTGGCTTTGGAAGTTGCTATCAGCCAGTAAAGTATTTTAGTCCGTCTGCTATATCTTGATGGGCAGAGTGAATTACAGTAATATAATTCACACCCTTATTAGGGCATTAAATCATTGCAAGATGATTTTTGCATTGGATTGGTTTATAAAAAGAATATTATTTAGGGAGGAAATGAAAAAATGAAGTTATTCAAAAAGGCATTAAGCATTGCTTTAACCTTGACATTAGTATTTTCATTAGCAGCATGCGGTAGTAAGAACAACAATTCCGGAAACAACGGAAATTCAACAACCGGTAATGCAACTGACACAGCTACACCTACTGCAACAGCAGAAGCATCCGGCTCCGATCAATATGAAGTTGCATTAATCACTGATATCGGTACTATCGATGACAAATCCTTTAACCAGGGTGCCTGGGAAGGTGTTGAAGCTTATGCAAAAGAGAACAGCAAAACTTACAAATACTACAAACCCACTGAGAAATCCGATGAAGCTTATATAACAAGTATTGAACTTGCTATTAAGGGTGGTGCTAAAATCGTAGTTTGCCCTGGATATATGTTTGAAGTTCCTGTTCATACCGAGCAGGCTAAATATCCTGATGTTAAATTCGTTATCTTAGATGGTGTTCCTCACGAAGATGGCGGTACAGCTGATGTAGCAGCTAACTCTTATTCAATCTTCTACGCTGAGCAGGAAGCAGGTTTCCTTGCAGGTTATGCTATCGTTAAAGAAGGTTACACCAAGTTAGGTTTTATGGGTGGTATTGCAGTTCCTGCCGTTATCCGTTATGGTTACGGATTTGCTCAGGGTGCTGAATACGCTGCAAAAGAATTAGGACTTGCTGATGGCAGTGTTGACTTAAAATACACTTATGTTGGTAACTTTGATGCTACTCCTGATAATCAGGCAAAAGCAGCTTCCTGGTATAACGAAGGAACAGAAGTTATCTTCGCTTGCGGCGGTGCTGTAGGTAACTCAGTAATGAAAGCTGCAGAAGCAGCAGGAAAGAAAGTAATCGGTGTTGACGTTGATCAGTCTTCTGAATCCGATACAGTAATTACTTCTTCCATGAAGAACTTAAAGAAATCCGTATATGATGCTTTAGCTGCTTTTTATGGCAACACATTCCCTGGTGGAAAGTCTGTAACTTTGGATGCAACATCTGAAGGTGTTGAACTTCCTATGGATACCTCTAAATTTACAAAGTTCACAAAGGACGATTATACAGCAATTTACAACAAGATTGTTAGCAAAGAAATCACTATCTTAAATGATACAACAGCAGTGGATAAAGACGGAAAAGCAGTTGCAGATGCAAGCGGACTTCCTCTTCAATTCGTAAAAGTTGAAATGATTAAGTAATAGCAGATTTAGAAGATTGTGTAAAAGCGATGAGGGTGCCTATATTTTATAAGTACCCTCATTTTTAAAGAATGCTTAGGAGGACTGTATGGAATATGTCATTGAAATGAATCATATTACGAAAGAGTTTGGTAATTTTAAAGCTCTTGATGACGTAACGCTTTGTGTGAAAAAAGGAGAAGTCCATGCTCTGTTAGGAGAGAACGGTGCTGGAAAATCCACACTGATGAGCGTATTATTCGGCTTATATCAGGCGGAAAAGGGTGAAATTAAGATTAACGGGAAAGCCGTTAAGATTAACAACCCCAATGACGCTAATAATTTGAATATCGGCATGGTACATCAGCATTTTAAACTTGTGCATAATTTCACAGTCCTTGAAAGCATCGTTTTAGGCCGGGAAACTGTAAAAGGCGGTTTCCTTAAAATGGACGAAGCCAGAAAAAAGGTTGTAGAATTAAGTGAGCATTACAAGTTAAAGATAGATCCTGACTCCTATATATCCGATATTACAGTAGGTATGCAGCAAAGAGTTGAAATATTAAAGATGCTTTACTGCGATAATGAGATTTTGATATTTGATGAGCCTACGGCTGTTCTAACTCCGCAGGAAATCGATGAATTGATGAAGATAATGAAGAATCTGGTAGATGAAGGCAAGTCTATCATATTCATTTCACATAAATTAAATGAAATCAAAGCGGTAGCAAACCGCTGTACTGTTCTTAGAAAGGGCAAGTACATCGGCACGATCGATGTTGAGTCTGCCACCAGGGAAACCATGTCAGAAATGATGGTAGGCCGCAAGGTGAATTTTAACCTGGACAAGGCAGAAGAAAAACTGGGTGATGTAACATTAAAGGTAGAGAATCTATCTGTTGCTTCAGCTAACTCCCACAAAAAAGTGGTTAATGATGTGTCATTTGAAGTTCGAAGAGGCGAGATTGTCTGTATTGCAGGTATTGACGGCAATGGTCAGTCTGAACTGGTATATGGAATTTCAGGGTTGATGCCTGTACAGTCCGGAAAAGTATCCATAAACGGAAAAGACATTACGAAGGATTCTATCCGAAGGAGATATCTTGCCGGTATGGCACATATACCGGAGGACAGACACAAGCATGGACTGGTACTGGATTATACCTTACAGCAGAATGCGGTGCTTCAGACTTACTTTGAACCTAGATTCCAGCGCAACGGATTTATCCGTTTTGATGCGATAAGAGAGTATGCCAAGAAATTAATCGGGCAGTATGACATTCGAAGCTCCCAGGAAGAGAACTCCGTTACCAGAGGAATGTCAGGCGGTAATCAGCAGAAGGTTATTATTGCCAGAGAGCTTGACAGAGATCCGGATATCGTATTAGCCGTACAGCCAACCAGAGGACTTGATGTCGGAGCTACAGAATATATTCATAAACAGTTAATCAAGCAGAGGGATAACGGTAAAGCAGTGCTCTTAGTATCCTTGGAGCTGGATGAGGTTATGGAAGTGAGTGACCGCATTCTGGTTATGTATGAAGGTGAAATTGTAGCAGATCTTGACCCTAAGGCAGTTACTGTACAGGAATTGGGACTTTATATGTCCGGCTCCAAAAGAAATATTGCGCAATAATGCCAGTAGACAGTGTGAATTTAAAAGGTTTAATTCACACAAGAACATTATTCATACACAAATTTGAGCTGGCGCCTGAATTTGCAGTGCGTCTGCAGCATGGAGGATAGTTATAGTATGAAGAAGCGGAAATTTGAGTTAAGCAAAGGCGGTAAGGATTTTGCTGCATCAATCGTTGCCATTGCCGCCGGACTTCTTTTCGGATTAATTATATTACTTTTTAGTAATGCACATCAGGCTCTTCCGGCCTTTGGAATGATACTAAAAGGCGGTTTTACGGATGGTTTATCCGGTTTAGCACAGGTATTCTACCTGGCAACTCCCATTATCTTAACCGGCTTATCGGTTGGTTTTGCCTTTAAAACCGGTTTGTTTAACATTGGTTCCTCCGGTCAATTTACTAGCGGAGCATTTGCAGCAGTTTATATTGGTGTAAAATGGACTTTCCTGCCTGGTGGTGTTCACTGGATCGTGGCCCTTCTGGGAGCTTTTATAGCAGGAGCAATCTGGGGTATGGTACCTGGTATCTTAAAAGCAGTTGCCAATGTGAATGAGGTTATTACTTCCATTATGATGAATTATATTGGAATGTACCTTGTAAATATCCTTATTGTAAAGTACGTTTATGACCCTATTAAGAGCCAGTCCGTACCTGTTGCTAAAACAGCGTTAATTCCGAAGGCAGGATTGGACAAGTTATTTCATTCCAATAATATTAATATCAGCATCTTTATTGCCATTGTGGCTGTTATTATTGTTTATATTGTTTTAAATAAAACAACTTTTGGTTATGAGTTAAAAGCCTGCGGACTAAGCCCGGAAGCGAGCCGTTATGCAGGTATTAATTCCAAGAGAAATATTATACTTTCTATGACCATAGCAGGAGCTCTTTCCGGTCTTGGCGGCGGTCTGCTCTATCTTGCCGGCTCCGGTAAATACCTGCAGGTTCTTGATGTTTTAGCACCTCAGGGCTTTAACGGTATATCCGTTGCACTCCTTGGTATGTCTAATCCTATCGGTATTTTATTTGCCGGTTTATTTATTGGACACATTACTGTCGGCGGTAATAATATTCAGCTGTTTAACTTTGTTCCGGAAATTGTTGATATTATTATCTCCACCATCATTTACTTTGGAGCTTTTGCTCTGTTAATCAAACACTTATTTGACAGGTTCCGCAGAAAATCTTCTGAAAGCGGCGCAGCAAAGGAGGCAAAATAATGGGAATATTATATTTTATTGTACAGCAGACCATGTTTTTTGCTATTCCTCTTCTAATCGTTGCTTTAGGAGGAATGTTCTCAGAGCGAAGCGGTGTTGTTAATATCGCCTTAGAAGGTATCATGGTTATGGGTGGATTCTTCGGAATCGGCTTTATGCATATTTTTGAAGGGAAGATGAGCGGGCAGCCCTTGCTGTTACTTGCACTTGTAATCTCCGGTGTCAGCGGTGCAATATTCTCCCTGCTTCATGCCTTTGCTTCCATTAATTTAAAAGCTGACCAGACAATCAGTGGTACTGCTCTTAACATGTTTGCTCCTGCCTTTGTAGTATTCGTAGCAAGAATGGTTCAGGGCGTGCAGCAGATTCAGTTTAAAGATACATTTCATATCAATAAAGTTCCGGTTCTTGGAAGTATACCTGTTATCGGACCCTTACTGTTCCAGAATTGCTATATTACGACCTACGTGGGCCTCGGAATAGCGATTTTATCCGGCATTGTAATCAGCAAGACTAGATTTGGTTTAAGACTTAGAGCCTGCGGTGAACATCCTCAGGCTGCGGATTCCGTTGGTATTAACGTGTACAAGATACGTTATGCCGGTGTTATGATATCCGGTGCATTAGCCGGTATCGGTGGTCTGGTATTTATCGTACCTACCTCTACCAATTTCAATGCAACCGTTGCCGGTTATGGTTTCCTTGCCTTAGCTGTTTTAATCTTCGGTCAATGGAGAACCAATAAGATTATTGCTGCAGCATTCTTCTTTGGTATTATGAAGACCTTTGCCTCTGCTTACTCGGTAGTGCCGGTGTTAAGAGATCTTCCTATATCAAATGAAATATATAAGATGATACCCTATATCGCAACTCTTATCATTCTTGCATTTTCCTCCAAGCATTCTCAGGCTCCCAAAGCTGAAGGTATTCCTTATGATAAGGGAAGCAGATAATTATTAAAAGCAGATAATTGAATCAAAAAAATCACCGCTTAAGTTGTAAGGTTAAGCGGTGATTTTTCATTTCTACAACTGAGCTTTTTGACCCTTTTGTCCTCTTTTTCTTAGGCGGACTTTTTTTATACTCAATTCTTTCTCTTTGAGTATAAAGAATTCGTCGGTTGCTTTCGGGATAGTAGTTAATACTACGGAGTCGCCCTTATCCAGTTCTATGGATTTAACGCCGCGACCGGTCTTTTTCATTTCAGGAATTTCATCTAACAGGAAGCCAAGAGAGGTTCCCTTTTCTGTTAGAATAATTACCTTTGAGTTCTTGTCGAGAGCTTCTGAGGCTGATAACATAATCACATTAACGACCTCGTCCTCTGCCTCTAATTTTGTGGCAGATATGGCAGTTCGGTTTGTCTCAAATTCAATACCGGATACAAGCTTAATATAACCGGACTTGGTGGAGAATACAAGCTGGGACTCAAATAACTGTTCGAAGGAAGTGTAAACCAATATATTTTCTTTATCTACCTTGCATAGGGTATGGATCAGAACGCCCTTATCCTTAATTTTGCATTTCGGAATCTGGGATACTTTTACCTGATACATATTTCCCTCAGCCGTGAACAGGCAGAGCTTATCAGTGTTTTTGCACAGTATAATATGGGGATATTCCTTTAAGGTATCCTCAGAGATTCTGGAATAGGAAACGTTATCGATGGATTTGGTATATCCGAATCTGTCAATCAGGATATAAATATCCTCGATTTTTACTTCTTCCACGTAGTCTACGTTGGCAATAGAGGTAAGCTTTGTTCTTCTGGGTATGTTAAAGGTCTTTTTGTATTCTTTCAAAGTGTTCTTAATAACTCTGTAGAGTTCCTTGGTATCACTAAGTATTAATTTATATTCTTCAATACTTTTTAATAAAGAATCATTTTCTTCATGGAGTCTCAGAATCTCCAGGCCAATCAATCGGCTTAGGGGCATAGCAAGAATTGCCTCTGCCTGCCGTTCGGTAAAGTCAAGGGTCGTTGCCTGCTTTTCAGAGGCTTTTGACTTAAACTTGATGTCGGTAATATCACCCGATGTCAAACAACTCTTGGCTTGTCCGATAGAAGAACTGCCTCTTAATATTTCAATAATTAAATCAATGACATCTGTTGCACGGATTAAACCGCCTACAATCTCCAGCCTGTTTTCAGCTTTTCCCAGAAGATGCTCATATTCTTTGGTATAAAGCTCTTCCTGAAAGGTGACGAATTCTTTTAACAGGGCTTTCAGTGAGAAAGTTACCGGTTGCTGGTCTTTAATTGCAAGGATATTTACACCATAAGTATCTTCCATTAATGTCTTTTTATAAAGACCGTTTAACAGATTCTCCGTATCTCTATCCTTTTTGACTTCAATCACAATACGGATTCCTTCTTTTGAAGACTCATCCCTTACATCATAGATTTCATCGAATACTTTATCCTTCATCAGATTGACAAGATTCTCTACCAGCTTTGTTTTATTACCGGCTACGGTATAGGGAATCTCAGTGATAATAATATTTTTACGTCCGTTTTCACCGTTTTCTATTTCGGTTAAAGCACGAAGACGAAGTTTACCTTCACCGGTTTCGTAGATGTTCCTGATATCCTCCTGGTTGATAATCATACCGCCGGTAGGAAAATCAGGACCGGGAATGTATTTCATAAGCTTGTCCAAGGTTATTTCGGGATTATCCAGATAAGCAATGGCACCGTCTATGACTTCGGCCGGATTGTGGGAAGGTATATTAGTTGCCATTCCTACGGCAATTCCGGTTGAGCCGTTAATTAAAAGATTGGGAATCATGGCAGGGAGTACTACCGGTTCCTTTTCGCTGTCATCAAAGTTCGGAATAAAAGGTACTAATCCCTTTTCCAGATGGTCCAGCATGGTCATGGCACCTTCTGAAAGTCTGGCTTCCGTATAACGCATGGCAGCACTCCCGTCGCCGTCGATAGAACCGAAATTTCCATGACCGTCTACCAGCGGGATGGACATGGAGAATTCTTCTGTCATACGTACCAGTGCGTCATAGATGGAGCTGTCCCCATGGGGATGATATTTACCCATAGTATCACCTACTATACGGGCACTTTTACGGTGGGGTTTCGCAGGTTCAAGACCAAGTTCTCTCATGGCATAAAGTATACGTCGTTGCACCGGTTTTAATCCGTCCCTTACATCTGGGATGGCTCTTGAGACAATAACGCTCATGGCATAATCCCGGAAGGAATTTTTCATTTCTTCCGAAAAATCCAATTGGATAATGTTTTCTGTATTTGGTTTCATGGTTTCTCCCATTTCTTTTCAAGGTTTTTGTATAGGAAGCTGAATGCCGGTTAAATATCCAGCTTGGCGTATTTGGCTTCCTCTATAATAAAACTCCTTCTGGGCGGAACATTATTGCTCATCAGGATAGAAGTAATCTCGTCAGCTTCTACCGTATCACTGATAGTGACCTGGGCGAGGATTCTGGTTTCAGGATTCAGGGTGGTTTCCCAGAGCTGGGAGGCATCCATTTCACCAAGACCTTTGTAACGCTGGAGGTTTAGTATTTTATTCTCTTTTATTTTACGGAACTTCTCCAGTTCAAAATCATTAAATAAATATTCCGATTGTTTCTTTTTTTTGCTCTTTCCGGAAGTTTCGTATTCTACTTTATATAAAGGAGGAAGCCCTCTGTAAACCTTTCCTTCCAAAATCAGCTCAGGCATAAAACGATAGAAAAAGGTAAGAAGAAGAGTACTGATATGGGCCCCGTCTACATCGGCATCGGTTAAGATAATAATCTTGTTGTAACGGAGTTTATTAATGTCAAAGTCATCACCAATTCCGCAGCCAAAGGAAGCAATCATGGACTTGATTTCATTATTGACAAGTATTTTCTCAAGGGAAGATTTCTCTACATTCAGAATCTTTCCGCGCAGGGGAAGCACAGCCTGGGTACGGCGGTCTCTGGCGGTCTTTACCGTTCCGCCGGCAGAATCACCTTCGACAATATAAACTTCACATTCCTCTGCTTTTTTGGAAGAGCAGGATGCAAGCTTTATTTTAGCGTCAGAATCAGAGATCTGCTTCAGTACGGCTAGTCTTGCTTTATCACCGGCTTTTCTGGCGTTGTAGGACTTCATGGAATTATCGATAATTCGTTTTAGAACTTCTATATTCTTATCAAAGTAGCGCTGTACTTCGGAGGAAAAGACTTCATCCACCGCACTCTTGGCATCGGTATTGCCAAGCTTCGTTTTGGTCTGTCCTTCAAATTGGGGATCAGGGTGTTTGATGGAGATGATAACTACCAGACCGTTTCTGATATCTTTTCCATCCAGATTTTCATCCTTTTCTTTTAGGGTGCCAAGCTCTCTGGCATATTGGTTGATTACACGGGTAAGGGCAGTTTTAAAGCCGGTTACAAGGGTACCGCCGTCTACAACATTGATTCGGTTGCAATAAGCATTTATCTGCTCAGTATAGGAATCTGTATATTGAAATGCAACTTCAACTTCTACCTCACCGCTCTGACCGCAGATATAGATAGGCTCATCATGAAGTACAGTTGACTCGCGATTTAAGTAAGATACAAAGCTTTTTATTCCGAATTCTTCCTGGTAGACTTTTTCTTCACCGGTGGTTTCATCCAGAAAATGAATAGCAAGATTTTTATTGAGGTAAGCAACCTCTTTTAATTTCTTTTTAATGGTATCGGATTTGAATTCTATTGTCTCAAAAATGGTATCGTCGGGGTAGAAGGTAACCTGTGTTCCGGTATCGCCTTTATTGCATTTACCGATCACCGGCAACAGACCATCCACAAGCTCTGTAATAGGATGGCCGCCGTTAATATATTCGTCCTGATATATTTTACCGTCTTTACGAATCTCGACTATCATACGTTTTGATAGAGCATTCACAACAGAGGCACCAACACCGTGAAGACCTCCGGATACTTTATAGGCGGTTCCGCCAAACTTTCCCCCGGCATGTAAAATGGTATAAACCACTCTGGCGGTGGGAATCTTTTTCGTAGGGTGTATGTCAACAGGAACGCCTCTTCCGTTATCTCTCAGAGTTATTCCGCCGTCTTTTCTAAGTATTACATTGATTTTTGTGCAAAAGCCTGCCAGATGCTCATCTATTCCGTTATCAAGAATTTCCCATATAAGGTGGTGCAGACCTCTTGAGCCGGTGCTTCCGATGTACATGCCGGGACGCTTCCTGACAGCCTCCAAACCTTCTAAAACTACAATCTGACTGCCGGTATATTGTTCCATACATTTATTTCCTTTCATAAAATCGTCAATAGGCTTATTCTAACATATTTAAAGTTTAAAATCCAGCAATTTGGACTATCTTCCCACTGATGAGCACTTGAAAAAGAGAGTGAAAAGGAATCCGGACTGAGTGTTATCGGTCGGATTCCTTTTCTTTTAATTGCAGGAGAGTAATCTCATTTTGCAGCATTTCTTTAAAGACATCTACCAGGTTCTGATTCTTGGAATAGAGGCAGGTAGAGAAATCTTTATCCGTTATTTCGCCGGTCAGCACTTTGCTGGAATCTACGATAAGGCGAACCTGGCGCTTTACCTGTTCCTTTCTGTGAATTACGGCACCGTCAAAGCCTGACGGACTATCAGTCAGAATAACAACTTTCTTCTTATCGTCTATCAATTTCAGAATATCCTGACGTATAATATCCAGGATATCGGAGGACACACTGATATAGATTCGGCTTTCGGTTTCATTTAAAAGGTTACGGAGCTTATTTATAATGTGTTCTTCGCCTTTAATGGTGATGTACCCATCAGTTTCCTTCTTCCTTTCAGGAAGATTTGGGATAATCCGGCTTCGGATAGCACTTAATTTATATATCACATTATTGCTGAATTCTTCAAAAGCAACTGCTGTATATCTGGTTACACTGCCCTCCATTACAAAGGCGGCTCCTTTTTCTACTAATCCAGCTAATGCGTTATAAGTGTTGGAACGGGAAATTCCTGTAAGCTTGGCAACTTCATAGCCCGTAAGCTCACCATTAATCTGCAAGGTCATGTAAATAGTTGATTCCTGTCTGGTAAGTCCAAAGGACATAAACTGATCGATTAATTCCATAATAATATCCTTCCTGTATGGTATCAGGTATAAGTTTATACTTAATATACATAAAAGTAAATAGAGTATTGAAGCTGGTTACATATTGTAATTAAGTTTCAGGTATGCTATAGTTGGGCTGCTTTATTTCAACAGTGAAAAATTGAAACGCTCAAAGGGATCTATTATAGCATAGGATACACCATATGGAGAAAAACATGATGAAAACATATAAATATGATACGCATGTACACACGAAGGAAGGAAGTGCCTGCGCAGATATAAGCGGCAGCAGGCAGGCAAGACTTTACAAAGAACTGGGATATGACGGCATTATCATAACCGATCATTTTTACAATGGGAATACGGCAGTATCCCGTAAGCTGCCCTGGGAACAGTGGGTAAATGGCTTTATAAAAGGTTATGAGGAGGCATATGAAGAAGGGAAAAAAATTGGGTTATCTGTCTTTTTTGGCTGGGAAGAAAGTATTAAAGGAATGGATTTTCTGATATATGGCCTGAATAAAGACTGGCTTCTTAAAAACAGGGATATTCTTGGAATGGATATTGCCGAGCACTACAATAAGATAAAGAATGACGGCGGTTTTATCGTACATGCCCATCCCTTCCGTAAACGGTATCTGCTGGAAGATGTAAGACCAACCCCTGAGTTTGAAGATGCGGTAGAGATTATAAACGGTGGTAATAGAGAAGCAATTTATAACAAACTGGCAGGCGAATATGCAATGCAGTGGCACAAGCCTGTAACGGGAGGGTCCGATGCACATCACAAAAAGGACAAGCATATAGGGATTGTATTGGATTCGCCTATCAATAATATTAAAGAATACTGTGATGTAGTAAGAGAAGGGAAAATAACAAAGATACTGGACTGTTGATAAAAATTGTATATTAAATATTATTGACAAGAGTAGAACATTGTACTATAGTGTTCCTTAAAAGAAACAATAATAAATTACGACGTTAATTATAAATTATACGAAAGCAAAAGTTAAGATGCAGAAAGGAAGAGTGCTAAAATGAAGACACCATTTGTTACAAAAGAACAGCTTGAAGCCATTGTAAAAGAATATCCCACCCCTTTTCATTTATATGATGAGAAAGGAATCAGAGAGAATGCCAGAAAATTAAAGCAGGCATTTTCCTGGAATAAAGGCTTTAAAGAATACTTTGCTGTGAAAGCCACTCCCAATCCTTTTATTCTTCAGATATTAAAAGAAGAAGGCTGCGGGGCAGATTGCTCTTCTTTGACAGAATTAATGATGTCAGATGCTCTTGGTTTTAGGGAAAGCGATATTATGTTTTCTTCTAATACAACTCCCTCGGAAGAATTTATAAAAGCGAGCGAGCTGAATGCAATTATAAATTTGGATGATTATACCCATATAGATATATTAAACGAACTGACAGGCATTCCAAAGACAATCTGCTGCCGTTATAATCCTGGCGGAGTGTTTACTATAAGCAATGGAATTATGGATAATCCCGGAGATGCTAAATATGGCTTTACCAAAGAACAGCTGATAGATGGCTACAAGAAGCTTATGAGTCTTGGAGCAGAGGAGTTCGGAATTCACTCGTTTCTTGCCAGCAATACGGTAACCAATGAATATTATCCGGTGCTGGCTAAGATTCTCTTTGAACTTGCCGTAGAATTAAATGAGAAAACAGGTGCTAAGATCAAATTCATCAATCTGTCCGGCGGCGTGGGAATTCCCTACAAACCGGATCAGGAGCCCAATGACATCCTGGCCATCGGTGAAGGGGTCAGAAAGGCTTTTGAAGAGGTGCTGGTACCGGCAGGTATGGGAGATGTAGAAATTTATACAGAATTAGGGCGATTTATGCTTGCACCTTATGGACATCTGGTAGCAACAGCAATTCATGAAAAGCACATTTACAAAGAGTATATTGGCCTGGATGCCTGCGCGGTAGATCTTATGAGGCCGGCTATGTACGGAGCCTACCATCATATTACTGTCATGGGGAAAGAGAATGAGCCTTTGGATCATATGTATGATGTGACCGGTTCCCTTTGTGAAAATAATGATAAGTTCGCAATTGACCGCATGTTACCGGAGATTGATAAGGGAGACCTTATTGTTATCCATGATACAGGTGCCCATGGTTATGCTATGGGGTATAACTATAACGGCAAATTAAGATCTGCAGAGCTTTTGCTACAGGAAGACGGTTCGGTAAAGCTAATCAGAAGAAAAGAAAGTCCTAAGGATTATTTTAGTACCTTTGATTTTTGTGATGTTTTAAAGGATATAAAATACTAATTAAAACTTAATTGCTAAATTATATATGTTTATAAAAAAAGCAGAGTCTGCAGCATTAGATATAATGTGCAGGCTCTCTTTTTGATCCGGGAGTTCTTAATAGTTTTTATATGACATTAGAATCGTATGAAAAGTGGAGAACTTGGAGAAATTAACACAGAGGTTTTAATAGTTTTTGTTCAAAAAATACAACTGGCTGTAGAAGTAAAAAGATAAAGAATTTTACATATAATGGAATTGCGGATAAAAAATATTGTATTTACTCTTAATTTAATAGGTCTAGTGGCCGATAAATATTACATAGCAAGTAGAAAGAAAGCAGTTAGGTGGTGAAAAGAATGCGAATCGATGCATATAACAAAATTTCACAAGTATATCAAGCCAGTAATATTCAAAAGGTATCCAAGGTTACAGGCGGTTCAGAAAAAGATAAGTTAGAGATTTCCAATACGGCAAAGGATTACCAGATTGCAAAACAAGCGATTAGTCAGATTCCCGATGTACGTGAGGATAAAGTCAATGCAATTAAGAAACAGATACAGTCAGGCACTTATAATGTCAACATGGAAGAAGTAGCTTCCCATATTGTTGAGAAATATTTTGAGAAAACCATATAACCAGATGTATTTATAGAAAGAGGTTTGGCTGTGGCTAGTTTAATTGAAGAATTAATCATAACATTAGAGCAGGAATGCGAGATTTATAAAGAGCTTCTTCCGGCTGCCAGGGAAAAAACACAGATAATCGTAAAGAATGATATTAAAACTCTTCAGGAAATAACAAACAAAGAACAACTCCTGGCAGACAGGATAAATGCCCTTGAAAAGAAAAGGGAAGAAGTCATAAAGAATATAGGTGTAGTGGTCAGCAAAGACCCGAAATCAATCAATATCCGCACTGTCATACAAATGATGGAAAAACAGCCGGCTGAGAAAGATAAACTGATCCAAATTCATGATGCTCTGAAGCGAACGATACAAAATCTCGCAGAAATTAACAATCACAATAAATCCTTAATACAACAATCCCTGGAGATGATAGAATTCAATATGAATTTTATACAAAGCGCCAGAGTCTTGCCGGGCAATAATGGGTACAACAAGGGTGCCAATCAGGTGGACGCTTATCCCGACCAGGCGGGGATGTTTGATGCGAAGCAATAAATGATACAAATGAAGAATAATACAAAAGCAGGTGAAATATTATGAGCTTATCAAGCAGTTTACAGGTAGGGGTTTCCGGACTTACTACAAGCCAAAGCGCACTTAATACAACGGCACACAACCTTGCAAATGTGGGAACTAAAGGTTATACCAGACAGCAGGTAGTAATGTCTGACTTCGCATACCAAAAATGGGGAGTAAACCACATATCGACCCTCCAGACAGGTCTGGGCGTGGACATCGAAACTGTAAGACAGGTTCGTAGTATGTTCTATGATAAATCATACCGTACAGAGGCCGGAAGACAAGGTTTTTATCAGACCCAGTATGAGACGGTACAAGAAGTGGAGAGTATGTTCGGAGAGACAGAAGGAGTCGCTTTTCAGGATTCCTTAAATGATTTGTGGACTTCCTTACAAGAACTTGCCAAGGAACCCGCTGCTATTGAGGTTCGTGCTTCTCTTCTTGAAGATGCAAAAAGTTTTTTAGAAAGAGCAGATAATATATCCAAGCAGTTAAGTGACTATCAGGTAAACTTAAACCAGCAGATTTTAGATAAAGTAAATACCGTAAATGATATTGCAAATCAGATTAATAATTTGAACAAAAAGATATCCTTATATGAGAGCAATGGGAAAGAACATGCCAATGACTTGAGGGATGAAAGAAATAACCTTTTGGATGAACTGGGAGGTATCGTTAATATATCCTATAAAGAGAATTCTGATGGAGTTGTAACAGTTATGGCAGAGGATATGCCACTGGTTACAGAAACCGAGACCTACAAGATGGGCGTGGCGAAAGTCAATGAATCTTCCGACCTGCTTAAACCTGTATGGACCGCCTTTAACAGAGACGTATACCGTATGGACTTACCTATATCAACTGAGAATAATACGGATATAGGATCTCTGAAGGGATTATTGGTTTCCAGAGGTGCTGCGAAAGCGAATTATACAGATATGCCTGTAAAACCAGTCAAAACAGCCAGTATGAGCGATACGGATTATCAGGCAGCCCTAAATGCTTATGATGACGATGTAAAGGAATACAATAGTACTGTCAATGTCTCTGTTATTATGACAGTCCAGGCTCAGTTTGACCAGCTTATTCATGGGATTGTTACTTCTATTAATGATGTTTTTTCACCTAATAAAGAAGTGACGGCCGGTGGCAAGACGTTTAAGGTCCTTGATACCGATAACGCACCTTATGGTATGGACAAGCCGAATTATACCCAGGGAGAAGCCTTATTTAACCGCAAATCCGTACCCAGGTATAGAGATCCTGATATGTCAGATCCTGCTGAGAGCTTACTGCCTGCCGGAACAAAAATTTATGTGGAGGAAGATCCGGATAATATCTATTCCTTATTTACATTGGGAGAGATAGAAATCAATTCGGAGATATCCAATAATTATTCGAAACTTCCTTTGAATTCAGGAAAAGGAACAGCAGGTGTCGATCAGAAATCAGCAGATAAATTACTAGCATTATGGAAACAGCCTTTTGCAGCAATTTCACCTAACAGTCTTGCAGTATCGACCTTCAAGGACTATTATACCAATTTCACCGGAGAGCTGGCAAACAGGGGAAATGAACTTAACAATACGAGTCAGAATCAGGCGACTATGGTTAAGAATATTGATGATCAGAGACAGGCAATTGCCGGAGTATCCTCGGATGAGGAATTGACCAACCTTATAAAATATCAGCATGCATACAATGCTTCCTCCAGGTTTATAACTGTGATTGACCAGATGATGGAACATATTGTAACAAGACTATAAGAGAAGGAGAAGAAAGATGCCGTCAACATTTTTTGGACTAAACATCGGAACATCCGGATTATATACATATCAGGCAGCTATTAATACCACCTCCCATAACATATCCAATACGGAAACAGATGGTTACACGAGACAGGTCTTAAATCAAAAAGCAGCCGCAGCAATAAGAACAAATAACTCTTACGGTATGATGGGAGCGGGTGTAACAGCAACCAGTATTACACAATCAAGAGATGCATACTATGATTTGAAATATCGTAAAACCAATACAGCAAACGGAGAATATGCAGCCAAGCAGTATTATATGACGGAAATAGAGAACTATTTTAATGAAGTAAGTCTCAAAGGATTTACAACTTCTTATAATTCCATGTTTGACAGTCTCCAGGAATTATCTAAAAATCCTTCCAGCGGAACAACAAGAAACCAATTGGTAAACTATGCACAGAATTTAACGGAATACTTCAATGGAATGGCTAATAGTCTCACGAACATACAGCAGGAATGCAATTTTGAAATTAAGACACAAGTGGACAAGGTTAATTCCCTGGGGCAGCAGATAGCTTCCGTAACCCAGCAGATTAATACCTTAGAAGCCGGAGGCGGTACGGCAAATGATTTAAGAGACCAGAGAAACAATCTAATAGACGAATTATCCGGTATCGTAAATGTTTCCGTCACTGAAAATGTAGTAGGGCAGAATGTAGGTGTCACAAGCTATGTTGTTAAAATCGAAGGGCAGACCCTTGTTAATACCGGTGATTACAATACCCTTAAAGTAGTACCCCGGGATGAAAAGGTAAATCAGAATGATGCGGACGGACTATACGAAATAAAATGGGATAACGGTAATAATTTTGCTTTCCAAAACAACACTTCTCAAGGCTATTTAAGTGCACTTTTTCAAGTTAGGGACGGAAATAACCAGGAATATTTAAACGGAGGAGTAACCGCAATAAGTGCGGATAAAAAGACGGTAACACTCGGAGCTACCAGCATTAACGACATTGAAAAATTGAATATACCCTCCGAGGGATATATCACAATAGATAATCTGCAGTATAAATATAATAGTTTTAACGTTACTACCAATGCCAGTGGGAATCTGGAATATAAATTCAACCTGGAGAATCCCACTAATGACACAGTGGGCAGCTCCGCATCCATTGGAGAGAGTATTGATTACAAGGGAATTCCTTATTATATGAGTCAGCTGAATGAACTGGCAAGGACATTTTCAGAGAGCTTTAACAGCATTCATAAAACTGGTTATGATTTAAACAATAACAAAGGAAAGAATTTCTTTACCGGTAAGATTCCGGCTACCGGAGCTGATTATGACCTTGATGCAGTAGGTTACTATAATCTTACGGCGGCTAATTTCTCTGTATCATCGGAAATCTTTAAGAACCCGTCCATGATAGCAACCTCTGGTAAAGAAATCACAAATGGCGTAGAGGATAAGACGGTTGTCGATGCTTTAATCGCATTAAAAGATAAAGCTTCCATGTTTAAACAGGGAACACCGGCATCATTTTTCCAGACAATGGTCGCAGAAGTTGGAATTGATTCTAAAAAGGCTACGAATAATGCGAAGAACCAGGCAGATATCCTATCTGTTATCAGTAATCAAAGATTATCTGTATCGGGAGTCGATGTCGATGAAGAGGCAATGAATCTGGTAATGTATCAGAACGCCTATAATATGTCAGCTAAGGTCATCTCTGTTATGAATGAAATATACGACAAATTAATCAATGGTACTGGAGTATAAAAGAACAGCCTGACAGAGTTTTAGCATTACCTTACGGTACTTATCTTAATAAACGGTTGATAGAAAATTTCATAAAAGAAAGGATGCCAGACAGGATTCCTTCAACTGGGCTTTAGGCACAAAGGGTATACAGATGAGAATAACCAATAAAATGATGACGAACAATCTAATGTCAAATATCAATAAAAATAAAAACCTCATGAATAAACTGGACGAACAGTATTCTACGGGTAAAAAAATACAACGGCCTTCCGAAGACCCGATTGTTGCAGTCAGAGCTCTAAAATTACGAACCAATTTATCTGAATTAAACCAGTATTACGAGAAGAATATTCCGGATGCCAAGTCCTGGATGGATGTAACAGAAGAAGCTCTAAAGAATATGAATGATATAGTATCTAAGATAAACAGCAGCTGTGTTCAAGGGGCATCGGACTCCCTGACCGCTTCCGACAGAAGCAGTATTGAGGAAACCTTATCTGAGATGAAGAAGCAGATATATCAGGAAGGTAATGCAAATTATGCCGGACGATATGTCTTTACAGGATATAAGACCAATTCAACATTGAGTTTTGAACAGGATACATCTATAAGTTATACCATTACCGAGAATTTAACCGGTGAAAATCTGGATGCAATAACAAAAGTATCTTATGGAGTAGGAGGAAGCCCTGATACCAATGCGCCTTCCACCATAAATACACATAGATTGCGGCTTTCTTATGAGAACCTGGATTCAGCAGTAGATGCCAGCGGTAATCCCAATGTTACAATAAGCTATGTAGATAAAAACGGGACCCCGGGAACCATCGCCGCAGGGAACATACAACTGGCCTCCTTATCAAATACCAGTATTGACCCATATAGTCCTGCTGCCGGAAAAGTAAACTACATTCCTGAAACAGGTGAGTTAATATTATCCGATACCGTATATGCAAGCTTGCAAGGTGCAAAAGAAATCAATGTAACCTATGGAAAAAATCAATTCGAAACCGGAGATTTAAAACCGGAGAATTATTTTAACTGCAAGGACAATACCAACAACATAACCTATACAGTATCCGATCAGCAGATACAATATGAGATTAATTTTAACCAGAGCCTCACTGTAAACACCCAGGCAAGGAATGCTTTTGACCAGGGAATAGGCAGAGATATCGATGAGATAATGTATGCTGTAAATGATGTGGAATCTGTTGAAAACAAAATCGCAGAAGTCAAGAAGAATCTGGAAGATAAAAGCCTGACACAGACACAGATTGACCAGCTGAATAAAACGTTAACCAATCTTCAGACCGAATTCAAACTTAAGACAGATGTCATGCAGGACAAGTTCAACAAAGGAATACTTGGAAGTAAAAATGCACAAGATAAATTAAATACAGCGGTGGCAGACTTAGGTACACGTTCTGTAAGGCTTGACATGACGGAAGACAGACTATCCAGCCAGCAGACGGATTTTGAAGATTTGATGTCCAACAATGAAGATGCGGATATCGCAGAGACATATATTAAGCTGAATTCAGCGCAGATGATATATAATGCATCTTTAAATGCAACAGGAAAGACAGTAAAGACGAATTTACTGGATTTCTTGTAAAAACACTTTGAAATAGAAGGTTTTGGATTAAGGGATGATAGTTCAGGTGTTTAAGGAAGGAAGGACAAGCATAAATGCTTATAAGGACGAAACATTTTGGTGAAATTGATTTAGAAGAAAATAAGATCATAGAATTTCCACAGGGAATTATGGGTCTCGAAGGATATAATAAATATACTATTCTTTATGATATTGAAGAAGGTGAGAAACCAACTATTTCATGGCTCCAATGCATCGAAGAACCTGGGCTTGCAATTCCGGTTATGAATCCTTTGATTGTGAAATCGGATTATAATCCAACGATAGAAGATGCATTGTTAACCCCTTTAGGAGAAATGAGCAATGAGAATGTACTGGTGTTTGTATCAGTCACAGTTCCTGAAGATATGACGAAGGTCACAGTTAATTTGAAAGCACCTTTTATCATTAACTCAGATACTCGAAAAGGGTGTCAGATCATGGTTGAGAATAATGATTATCCTGTGAAGTATAACATCTATGAAGCCATCCGCAAAATGAAAGAGGCAAGGAAGGAGGATTAGCATGTTAGCGCTATCCAGAAAAATCGGTGAATCAATCATAATCGGTAATGACATAGAACTGACTATTCTTGAAGTAAAGGGTGATCAGGTGAAGATAGGGATAAATGCTCCTAAGTCAATTCCTGTTTATCGCAAAGAAATTTATTTGCAGATTACGGATTCGAATAAAGAAGCGGCGAGCAGTGAGGCTACGGTTGATATCTTAATGAATCTGTTCCAAAAGTAATCTCACAAAATCTAAACGTGGATTAAGAAGAGGATATAAACAATATAGGATAAAATGCCGATAAAAAGAGAAGCAGAACAATATAGGGCTAAAGTCAATTATCAATAAAGAACTATAGGTAATATAAGCAAGGACGCTTAAGAGTAATAATAACATGGAGGTGGATTGATATGGCAATTGAAAGTGTAACAACAGGTGTTTATAACGACACGGTCAATAGGAAGGAACCCGTTTATACTTCAGGGTCTCCTGTAAAACAGAATCAAGCAAGTACAGTGAATGTTTCAGCTAACCCGGCTCCTGCAGTAATTTATAAGGATAATGAATCCGATGGCTCTCAGAGCAATACGGCAGGAAAAAATAATGATGATGCAGCAAGACAAATTCGTGCAACAATAGCGGAAGCTAATTTTAAGGCAACAAGAACGAGATGTGAATATTCTGTAGATGAAAAGACTAATAGGATCTCCATCAAAATGATCGATGAAGAAACCGATGAAGTTATCAAAGAAATACCACCGGAAAAAAGCCTTGAAATGTTAGCAAAGGTCTGGGAACTGGCGGGAATATTGGTAGATGAAAAACGCTAGGAAGGATGTGAATAAATATGGCAATAAGAATGTCAGGATTGATATCAAACTTAGATACTGATTCTATTATCAAAGAGCTTATGACGGCAAAGTCAGCCAAAAAGACGAAGCTTGAACAGCAGAAGACAAAACTGGAATGGAAACAGGAAAAATGGGCTGATCTGAATACAAAAATCTATAAGCTATATACAGACCAGCTTTCTAAAGTTCGTTTGTCAGGTAATTATAGTACGAAGAAAGTAATTTCAGGAAATGAAAATTTAGTTACAGCAACTGCAACAACAGCTGCAGGAAGCGGAACCCATACCATTGAAATAAAAAGCCTTGCTTCTGCCCAATATATAACAGGAGCACAGGTTGAGAACTTAAAAAGCAGTGATACTCTGGCATCCAAAGGAATAGCAGCAGGTACTATTATACGTGTTACAGTGGGAACGGGTGATAGTGCTGTTGTGAAGGAACTGGAGGTTAAAGATGGCACGAGTATTACCGATTTTGTAAATACTATGAAAGATGCTGGTCTGAATGCAAGTTTTGATGAAAGTCAAGGAAGATTTTTTATCAGCAGTAAAAAGACCGGACAAGCAGGAGTATTTTCTATAGCAACTTATTCAGCTGACCCTGGGAAAGCAGCCGCCCTTACAACAGCAGCAGATAAGCTGAAACAAGAAGCGGGACTTACAGATGACCAGGTAACTGCTTACCGTACTTTATTGGTGGATTTGAATAATAAACAGAAGACTTACGACTCGGTCAAAGATGTCACTTCATGGTCAAAGCTCCAGGATGCTAAGCAAAAGGTAGCCGATATGGAGGAGGGTTTCTATAAGCAAAAGGCTGGACAGGAGATAATCTCAGAACGTTTAGCAGAACTAAAACTTGCAGCTACGGATGAAAATGCTGCTGCTTATAAGGACTACAAAGATGTTGAGACTGCTGTACAGAGGAGCTATTATAAACTTGATGTTGATGGTAAAGTAATGGTTCCGTTAGAATTTACACCGGCAGCTTTAAGTAACGCAAAAAGTGCTCTGAGACAGCAAGCAACTGCCACTATCGATCAAAAAATGAAAGATGGAACACTTGTCTATAATGATCCGGATCCGGCTAAGAATGTGGCTGCAAGAAACGCTGATATTGATGCAGAATACAAAAGGCTTTATGAAACATATGGAGCCACAGAGGAGGAAGGGTTAAATAATAAGGCGAAAGAATCCTATCAGAAGTCTTTGGATTCAGCACTTTCAAATGCAGCCAAAGCTTATATAGCAACGGATGCAGGAGCGGCTAAGGTAACGGCCAGGGCGGCTGATTTGAAAGCGGAAACAGGAGCGGACTCTATATCCGGTGCCGTAGGTGCATATAAGACGGCCCTAACCGACTATATAGGGACTCCGGTGACATCAGCACCGGCGCTTCTCTCTAATCTTGGCTTAGCAGATATGAAGGTTGATGTATCCGCAGATGGTAAGACTACTACAGTGTCTCCGGTAGCCGGAGGTCCAACTGGGTTTATATTAAAGGGTTCCACGGATGCCAAGGTGAGTCTTGATGGAGCGGATATGACAGTCACAGGCAATACTCTTACAGCTGCAGGTGTTACATATAACCTGAAGGGCGCCCAGGTTGGTACAACGGTAAGTATTAACGTGACAAATGATTCTCAGTCGGTTTATGATATGATCAAAGGGTTTATAAAGGGCTATAATGATGTACTAAAAGAAATGAACACCCTGTATAATGCAGATTCCGCTAAGGGTTATGAACCTCTGACAGATGATCAGAAGCAGGCTATGTCTGATAAGCAGATTGAATTGTGGGAGGATAAGATTAAGGATTCGCTGCTTCGTAGAGACGATAGCCTGGACAGTGTAATAAATACCTTTAGAACCAGTCTGCAGGGAGGAATTACCATTGGCGGCAAGAATTATACTCTGGCATCACTTGGTATTGTAACGGGTTCTTATACGGAAAAGGGTCTATTACATATTGAAGGAGATTCGGAGGACGCTGCGTATTCTTCCAAAACTAATAAGTTAATGGACGCGCTCTCATCAAATCCGGAGGCTGTTGCAAATGCATTGTCAGGTATCTTCGGACAGTTGTCCTCTGGTTTGCAGGATAAGATGAAGTCTACTTCACTCAACAGTGCGCTTACCTTTTACAATGACAAGGAAATGAAAAGCCAGGTTACACAATATACCAAGGACATAAAGGATTGGACAACAAAATTGAAGGATATTGAGGACAGGTATTATAAGCAGTTCTCAGCTATGGAAACAGCTCTTGCTAAAATTCAATCCAGCACCAAATCTTTAACGAACCTAATCGGTGGTTAAATAATTCGTTTTTGAGAAGTAACAAATTAAAGAAAAAGTGAAACAATTGGAGGGTTTAGAATGGCAATCAATGCAGCATCTACTTATCAGAACAACGCAATCAAGACAGCTTCCCCGGCTGAGCTTACTTTAAGCCTTTATGAAGGAGCAATTAAATTCTCCAATATGGCTTTGATGGCTATTGAGAGTAGTGATACAGAAAAGTGTCATATTAATATTGTAAAAGCAGAAAATATTATTATGGAGCTGCGTTATACTCTGGATCATAAGTATCCGGTAGCAAAGGAATTTGAAAAAGTATATGATTATATTTATCGATGCCTTGTGGATGCTAATGTAAAGAAGGAGAAGGAAATCCTGGAGGAAGCCCTTAGCTATATCAGAGAAATGCGTGACACTTGGAAAGAAGTTATGAAAGTGGCAAAAGCACAGTAAGAAAGTGAGCAAAATGTCAGAAAATCAGAATGAAGTTTATATCCGTATTATGTTAGATACCTTATATAAAAAAGACAAACTTCTTACCTCTTTAATAGATATTACCAGGGAGCAGGAAAGGCTGTTAGAGGAGAAGGAGTTTTCTATGGACAGTTTTGAGAGCTTGATGGAGGATAAAGAGAAGTTTATCGTTGAGTTAAACCAGTTGGAGGATGGCTTTGAGGCTTTGTACCAACGGTTGGTTAAGGTACTTCCGGAGGCTTCAGGTCTGTGGGAGAATATTCAAAAAGCGCAGCAGTTAATACGCAGCATAATGGATAAAAGCATGACTCTTCAGGCCTTAGAGGCTAGGAATAAGGAGAGGCTGCTCCTCTATCTGGCAGGTAAACGTCAAGAAATAAAAAGTTTTAAGTCTGGCAGCAAAGCTGCGGAATTATATCAGCATAACATGGTCAATCAGCATCAGGATGGACAGTCTTACTTTTTAGACAAAAAAAAATAAAAAAAATCATTTTAGATATAAAGTATTGCTAAATGATGTCGATATATATACTAAGTAAAGAAAATTTACTTAAAAACAACGGCAGCACGGATGCTGCTGAACATTCAAGGAGGAAATTATTATGGTAATTCAACACAATATGGCTGCAGCCAACACAAACAGACAGTTAGGTATTACAGGATCAGCTCAGGCTAAATCTACAGAAAAGTTATCATCCGGTTACAGAATCAATCGTGCAGGTGATGATGCAGCAGGACTTTCTATTTCTGAAAAAATGCGTGGACAGATCAAAGGTTTAGAGCAAGCATCTACAAATGCACAGGATGGTATTTCACTTATTCAGACAGCAGAAGGTGCTTTAAATGAAACACATTCTATTCTGCAAAGAATGAGAGAACTCACAGTACAGGCATCTAATGATACAAATACCAGCGTAGACCGTACTGCTATCACAGAAGAATTAGGACAGCTTACAAACGAAGTTACAAGAATCGCAACACAGACAGAGTTCAATAAAAAAGTGTTGATGAGCGGTGACTATTCTGCAACAGGCTCTATGATAACACTTCAGGTTGGTGCAAATGGCGCACAGAGTATCGGATTCAATATCAGTGATATGCAGGCTAGTGCATTAAGCATTGATAGCGTAAGCAGCAATGTAAGTGCATACAGCGCAGCTACCAATCAGATTTCTGTAATTGATGCAGCTATTGCAAAAGTATCTTCCCAGCGTTCTACTATGGGTGCTATGCAGAACCGTTTAGAGCATACCATTGCTAATGCAGATAATACTGCTGAGAATCTTACTGCAGCAGAATCCCGTATCCGTGATGTTGATATGGCTAAAGAGATGGTTACATACTCTAAAAATAATATCTTACAGCAGGCTGCTCAATCAATGCTTGCACAGGCTAACCAGTCAACACAGGGCGTACTTTCTCTGTTAAGATAATTACCTAAAATAAGATACAATAATAAAACAAAAGAGCCTAAAATAGGCTCTTTTGTTTTATTATTGAAAGAATTAAGGAGAAAGGTAAAATAGCCGATATATTCTTATATGTGTCTTAGACATAAAAAATCTATAGTATTTATAGGATTAGTGGAGTTTGAAAGAGGTGGCAGAATGAGGATACTATTTATTGAATGGCAATGCTTTGGTGCTCTTCATGTGGTAAAGGCTTTGGAGGATTTGGGACATGAAGTAGAACGTGTTGAATTTGATATAAAAAAAGATAGAGATAACAAAGTTTACTTGGAACAGGCGATTAAGGTATTATCCTATAATTATTTTGACAGAGTACTTAGCTATAATTTCATGGGAAGCATTGCTGAAGCCTGTCATGCAAATGGTGTTATATATATGGCTTGGCTTTACGACAGCCCTCTGTTTCAGGTTTGGAATACCACTGCATATTATCCGGAATGTTATATTTTTTCTTTTGACCAGAATTTATGTGACAGTTTGCGTAAGGAAGGAATACGTAAAGTGTTCTATATGCCCTTAGCAGCAGAAGCAGAATATCTCGAAGCCATCCCAGAAACGGAAGAGCAAATTGAACGGTTCACTTCCGATGTTTCATTTGTTGGAAAGTTATATGATAAGAAGGCAGACCTTCAGAGAGATTTGTATAAAAATAGTCCTGCTTATCTCCAGGGATTCAGTGATGCGGTAGCACGGGCACAGGCACAGATTCAGGGTATTAATATTCTGGAAGATGTGTTAGAACCGGAGGATATTAGCAGAAGCATAGACCAAGGGTTAGTTTTAAATCGGGATGATGGTACAATTGCTCATAAAAATCGACTATATTCGGATTATTATCTTGCTCCCAAGGTAACTTCTTTGGTTCGACACAACATGATAAAACAGATATCTGAGAGATTTCAGCTAAAAATATATACCCCTGGCAGCACCAAACGGTATAAAAAGGCAATTAACCAGGGAACGGTTCATTATTACTATGAGATGCCTATCGTATTTCGTCATAGCAAAATAAACCTGAATATAACGCTTTGCTCAATTCGAACAGGAATTCCGCTTCGGTGCTGGGATATTATGGCCTCCGGCGGCTTTTTGCTTACAAACTACCAAGAAGATATGCTAAAACATTTCGAGCCGGGAGTAGATTTTGATTATTTTCTGAATGAAGAGAGTATGCTAGAGAAGATTCAATATTATCTTGAACATGAGGAAGAAAGAAAACAGATAGCGCAAAATGGCTATGAGAAGGTCAAAGCATTCCATGGTTATAAAAAAAGACTGGCTGAAATGCTAAGTATTGTAGAGGGGGATATTCATAATGAGGGTACTTCTATGTAAAACAGGGCACCGAATGGAGCAGATGGTGAAAGAAGGACTCCTGAATGTGGAGATTGAAGTAATAGAGTTGTGCAAAAGCCCAGCGGAGAAGGATTATGAGGTGGAATTTGTACAAGAATTGACAGAATATATACGGGAGCAGAAGATAGATATGTTGTGGAGCATAGGTTATTTTCCTGCTTTATCCAGGGGTTGTGCGATTAGCCGAGTTCCTTATATTGCGTGGGAAATGGGGGAGTCATGGAATACTTTGTACTCTGAAACCATAAAAAGCCCATGGAATTATATTTTCATTGCAGAGGAAAGAATCGCCGAAAGATTTTGGAAGAAGAATCCTGGACATATATTCAGCCTTCAACCTGGGGTAAATCTAAGGGACAGAAGTTTACAGTCTGATACAGTATGTTTGTGCAATACCGACAGTTATCCTGTTTATTATCTGAAAAATAATTATTCGTGGTATGCCAAAGGTTATACAAGAGGATTGATTGAAGCACAGCAAAGAGTATATGGATATCACTTTCTTCCGAAACTGATAAATGGAAAATACAGAACTGAAATGGGAAAAGTATTATATGAGCCATATAGAGCTGGGGATTATAGTAAGAAGAAGATATCTGTGATGCTTGATGATTTTTTATGTGATACTATTACCCAGAATGAAAGGGAAGAGGTTACAAACAGAATAAAAGCACTTGGTCTATATAGTGAGTCAGAAGTGCCAGCTGTGAATGTCTGTATCCCTTCCAGAAAATGCAGAACTGGAATTCCATACGAAATGCTTCTAACAATGGCTGCTGGAGGATTTATTCTGACAGGGTATCAAGAAGGAATTGCTGCTGGATTTAACCTGGGAGAAGAACTTATCGTTTACGAGGATATGAAGGATATGGAGGAGAAAGTAAAATATTATCTGGAACATGAGGAAGAGCGTGAAGCAATAGCTGAAAAGGGGAGAATCAGAGTGGAGAATGATTTTCGTCTGGAAGACCGTCTGGAAGAAATATTTTACGCAGTAACAGAAGGAATGAAACATATTAATAAATAAAAAGTCAGCTAGGCTTGGAAACTGGGAGGAAACATTAATGGATACATCTATCCGCGATGCATTAAAGGTGAATATAAAATGGATGACAGATAACGGATTGCTGGAAGAAGCAAAAAGAATGTTATCTCATTATGAAGAAGAAGTGTCAGAGGACTGGGAAATATACTCCTTGAAGTCAAATATTGCAAAGTGTGAAGAAAATTATGATAGAGCACTTGAAATTTTGCTGGAGGGGTGTGCCTGGTATGATGAAAATCCATGCCTATTATATGAATTAGGATGTGCTTATACAAGAATAGAAGAATATGCTCTGGCACAAAACAGTTATAGACAAGCTTTAAAAAATATGAGCGATCCGGAGATGCAGATTGTATTAAGGGAAGCGCTGAAAGAAGCTGAGAGTAAAAATACAAAGAATTACAATTCAAAAAAACCTGAAGGAAAGATATATATTGTATGTCTAACTCCTGTAGCTACAGGCGGTACAGAATTATTGCATCAGCTATGCGACAAATTGAGCCAATTAGGCTGTGATGCCTACATGTTTTACGGTAAAGTGAAAGAGCCTGTTCCGGAGAGATTTAAAAAATACCGTACAAGATATATAATGGATGTTTATGACACGGAAGGAAATATTTTTATAGTACCAGAGGTAATGCCGCAATTAGCACTTAAAATAATGAATGCAAAATCGATTCTCTGGTGGTTAAGTGTTGATAATTTTTTCCGGGCTTTAGAATGTTCTGGGGAAACGGAAGAAAATATAATTGATTTAATAAAAAGGAAAGAAAATAATAGACTTCTCCATTTTGTGCAATCACAGTATGCAAAAGAGTATTTGCTTGGAAAGGGAATCAGTCCCAATGAGGTGGAGTATCTATCCGATTATTTAAATAAAGAGTTTATGGTTGAGGCTATGAAGGGAAATCCTGGACATCAACGTTATGCAAATGTGCTTTATAATCCTGCGAAAGGGTATGAGTTCACACAAAAGCTGATAAAAGCATCGCCAGAACTGAATTGGATACCTTTACACTATTATTCACCAGAGGAAATGCGAATAATAATGTGCCGCAGTATGGTGTATGTTGATTTTGGTAATCATCCGGGAAAAGACAGAATACCAAGGGAAGCAGCCATTTGCGGTTGCTGCATTATAGTAGGATTGAGAGGAGCTGCTGCGAATCCTTGTGATATACCGATTCCATCTGAATATAAAATAGAAGACAAAGAAGAAAATATTTCAGCTATTATTGGGAAAATAAAAGAAGTGGTACAGAATTATGATGAAATCAGCCGCGATTATGACGATTATAGAAAAAAGATAAAAGAAGAAGAAATAGTCTTCGAGAAAGATATTAAGAATATGATACAGTTACTATATGAGTAAGAAGAGAAACAATATAAAGGGATGTTAAGGTAAAACATATGATAAATGTGGCAGTATATGGTGTAAACGGTGCCAGTACTTTTTTATATAAATTAATTACAGATGTATATAACAAATACATTGAATTATGTGGTGGGGAACAACTGCAGGTTGCATGTTTTGTGAATTTTATGGGTGCTTCTTCTGAATGCACCTCTGAGTTGGATGCTGTAGTGGTTAGCTGTGAGGAATTTTCCAGACTATATAAAATGAATGCGGTAGAAGCTATTATGATACCAACAATTAATCATGCCGGGTTTCACTTTATAGGTTCAGAGCTTATTAAGTTAGGAATTCGAATAGAAGATATTTATTATGTGCCAAGAGAGTATTTTCTCAAAGATAGTTTTACTTTACCAGAAGCTGAAAATATGTTTACTCCCTATTTGGATTGTGGGTATCTGCCATATTTGGAATATCATGTTGCAGATCATTGCAATTTAAACTGTAGGGGTTGTGAGCATTATTCACCATTGGTTAAAGAACCTCGTTTTACTGATTATGAAAAATTCGCTAAGGACTTGAGTAAGTTATCAGAATTTATTACAGACATTGGTGTAATTAGAATACTAGGTGGTGAACCGTTACTAAATAATGAATTACATAAGTACGTGACATTAACCAGAAAATTATACCCCTATTCCTGTATTACAATTGTTACGAATGGAATACTGATAAAGCAAATGACCAGCGAATTAATTGATGCTATTAAAGAGAATGATGTCTTTGTTCATATATCCTGGTATCCGCCATTAAGAAATAGCCAGGAAAGTATACTTGAGTTCCTTGATTTAAATGAGATTATGTATACTAATAACACGGCCTTTACTGAAGAATTTACTATGAAGCAGTCTTTAAAAGGCGATACGGATAAGGAAAGTGTCTTTTTAAATTGTTTTCAGGCACATTGTAATAATTTATATGATGGAAAACTGGGAGCGTGCTTTTTCCCTTTTGTGACAAAATATTTCAATGATACCTTTAATCAAAGTTTACCCATTAATGAGAATATAAGCCTTTATGATGAGAATTTAACAACTAAAAAATTGAAATCATTTCTCCTAACACCACTGGAACGTTGCAAATATTGCGGAGAATCCAAGAACATTAAATGGGAACAAGCATCAGTGAATCCAACTTTAAGTGATTGGATATTATAATCAGTTAAGGAAGAATGAGAATAAAAATGATGAAGGTTTAATACTAAGATATTTATTTTAGAATAATGCAGGTGAAATAATGAAGCTAATAAGTCTTTGCATGATAGTAAGAAATGAAGAAAAGTATTTGGAGCAGTGCTTGAAGAGTGTGGCTGGACTCGTAGATGAAATAGTAATAGTGGATACCGGTTCAACGGACTCTACGAAGGCCATAGCCTTAAAGTATACGGATAAGGTATATGACTTCCCTTGGTGTAATGATTTTTCAGCTGCAAGAAATTATTCCGTCAGTAAAGCAAACTGTGAGTATATTCTGGTGCTGGATGGAGATGAAAAGTTGGAGGAAATTGATCGAAACCAATTAGAAATGCTGCTTAGCAATCATTCGAATGAGGTTGGAAGGGTACTTTTAATCAATCGTTATACCAGAAATAACCATGAGTATAAAAGCCATGAACGGATAGGAAGATTATTTTCGAAGAAATATTATAGATATGAAGGAAAAATTCATGAGCAAATAACATGGTGCCAGAAAATAATGGAAAATATTATATATTATAATTTACCTTTAGTTGTTGAGCATCTTGGCTATGAGGGGGACCTTGCAAAACGTAAGGAAAAAACCCGAAGGAATATTCAATTACTTGAATCAGAGAACAGGCAGCAACCTGGTGATCCTTACTTGCTGTACCAATTGGGAAAGAGCTTCTATATGGAAGAGGATTATAAGACAGCTTGTGAATACTTTGAAAAAGTGTTGAGTATTGACTTGAAACTTGATTTGGGGTATGTATGGGATTTAGTTGAGAGTTATGGCTATTCCTTATTAAATACAGAACAGTATGAAAAGGCACTGCAGATATGGAATATATATGATGAGTTCAGTTCTTCGGCGGATTTTGTGTTTTTGATGGGTTTAATATTTATGAATAACGGAAAATTTCAGGAAGCAATCGGAGAATTTGAAAAAGCAGCAGGAATGCCTGAATGTAAGGTAGAAGGTGTGAATGGATACCTTGCTCATTATAATATAGCTGTAATATATGAATGTTTGGGTTATCAAGAGGAAGCCTTTCTATATTATAAAAAATGCGGAGATTACCCGCCTGCAATTCAAAAACTGCAACAGCATTAAACGACACTGTTTATTTGTGTTTACTCTTTACTCATAAGTTTTTTTTGTCGATATATAGAATGTAATCAAAGAATATGATATTATATGACAATAGTATCTTTGGAAAATTCAGACTGGTTTATAGCGAAAAGTATATTGGCATAAGGAAGGAAATATGATACCATGCGAAAACAGCAAAAGAAACAGGTTTCTGAACAGATATCCACGTTATATGAAGCTTGCTGTGAACTGCCTAAGCACTCAGAACAAACCTTTATAGATCTCTGTGCTGAGATTCAAGAGTTTGTTTCAGGTATCTTTAATTTTGTCGAAAGCACAGCCGGTGAGGGGACAGTGACTGCTGATCTTCTTGGACAACTCTACGAAATGTTGTTCAAAGCGACGCAATATGAAGCAACAACCGAACAGCTTATTGATCTTGTTAAAAAAATTGATGAATCACTTTATGACCTAAAAATTGATAAAATTGAAATAGCTTTTTTTTGCTACAAAGCGAGTATGTCAGACTGTCTTGCAAGTATATATTTTGCTGCGAAAGAAGACCAGCACTGCGAAGCTTACTTTATACCCATTCCTTACTTTGACAGAACAGGGGATGGCAGCATCGGAGACATGCACCTTGAAGCTGAGGGTTGCTATTCTGATAAATTTGATCTGACAGACTGGCGAACTTATAATATTGAGGAGCATCTGCCGGATGTGGTATTCTTTATGGCACCGTATGACCAGCATAACTTTGTCACGAGTGTCCATCCGGATTTCTATTCAAAACGGTTGAAGCAATATTGTGGACTACTCTGTTATTCTCCTTATTTCGTATCAAATGAAAATGCAGATTTCGTCAAAAGTGGTAACGAATCACTGTGTGCTACTACTGGTGCGTTATATGCGGATTATATCTTTGTGCAGTCCGAAAAGGTGAAAAAAGCATGGATTAATGCTATTAATAAGGTCGAGTATGAGAATAATAGCAAAGGAGCATTCGGTGATTTGAAGAATAAAATCCTGGCATTGGGATCACCAAAATTCGATGCTGTCCTAGACACTAGGAATGAGATTTACCCGAGAGTTGAGGAATGGGTGAAATTAATAAACGGCAGAAAAGTGGTTTTTTATAACACTACTGTTTCAGAATTTCTCAGAGGCGGTGAGCAGTATGTAAAGAAAATCCACTCTGTGATTGAGACATTCAAGAATCAAAATGATGTGGTGCTTTTGTGGCGTCCGCATCCGTTGATGGAACAAACTTGTGATTCTATGCGACCAGATTTGGCAGCAGAGTGGCGTGAAATTGTAGCAGAGTACAAACACGAGGCAGATGTATCTAATAACGAGAAATTAGAGAAAAAAAGTAACTTTATTTTTGATGACACAAGTTTATTTCATCAAGCTATTGCGATGTCCGATATATATTTCGGAGACTTAAGCAGCAGTCTTGTTACATTATATCAAGCCACTGGAAAACCGATAATGATACAAAACATAGGTGATGCAACATTACCAATTGCTACAGAAAGCATATATGCTGATGAGAAGTCTTTTTGGTTTTCAGCGTACCATTACAATTCGTTATTTCGGGTAAATAGAGAAACGTGGAAAGTAGAATGGCTAGGTACATTTCCTGACGAAGATTTCTATAAAAATAGGTTATACCCTTCTGTTGCTGAATGTAATGGAAAACTATATTTTGCACCACTTTCTGCTAAAGAAATTGCAGAGTACGACTTGGAAAAGAAAATTTTCAGAAAAATTAAATTTGATCTATCGGATGATAGTATCCATGCAGCTTACGATGCTGCAAAGTTTCTTAGGGTGGTAAGTATTAACCAATATGTTTTTTTTATTCCCTACTTTCATCCTGCTATACTTATCTATAATACTGAAACTGATTTGCTATCTGCTTGTACGGATTGGGTTGATTTGATTGAACGTAAACGTACAGACAAAGATATAGGATATTTTATAGATTATGAAATTCATGGGACGAAACTTGTTCTGCCCTGTGCATGTGCGAGCGTTGTTTTGGTTTTTGATTCTGAAACACACACAACAGAAGCTTATGAAATGCCCGGTAACAAAACGGGAATACAACTGTCTTCTGTATGTACAAATGGTGAGACATTCTATTTTACAATGGCTGATGGCACTATACTTATACGAGAATTATTGTCACAGACAGAAGAAATCAAGAAAATTGATAAATTGCCTATCAATCACGGAAACATTGCGTTTTATCCTATCAAGTATTATGATAATAAAGTTTGGATTTTTCCATTATTTGCAGAAAAAGCACTAATACTTGACATTAAAACAGACACAGTATCAGTTTTAGAAGAATTTAGTGATGAAATAAAATATGATAGTGAGAATTTCATTCTATTTGCTTCATTAATTAATGACTGTTTTTATATAATAACCGGTGGAAGTTATCAGTTTCTTGAGTATAATCCAAAAACAAATCAAAAACATGAAAAGGTTTTGACAATTTCAAAAGAAGATGAAAATAAAATACGTAAACTGGCGTCAAAAGAACTTTTACAACGCATGGAATCAAGAGAAGCAGATGATCGTATTTACGAAGATGGTATGTTCTCTTTGCCGGTTGTTCTTGATTGTATATACAATACTGACAGTTATAAAATAAACAAACAAATTACTGCTGCAAACACAAATGCAGGGGAATCAATATACTATTATGTTAAAAAGCTGGTGCTGCCATGAATATTGCTCTTATACTTTCTGGTGGAATATCCACCCGTTTTGAAAGCGGTTTACCAAAGCAATATAATGAGCTTAATTGTAAAGAAGTAATTGCATATACGATTGAAGCTCTTAAACAATCAAGTAAAATAGATGGAATAATAATATCTGCTAATGCAGCTTATGTTGAACAATTGAGCAAGCGGTATAGTGTTGAAGTAATAACCGGCGGTACAACTCGCAATCAATCGTTACGTAATGGACTTGAATATATTAAGTTAATATATCCGGAGTGCGAAAATGTATTTATCCATGAAGCTGCTCGTCCGTTCATTACTCCTGATCTGGTAGACAACTATTTTACTAAACTTGATGAATATGATGCGGTAATAACCACACAACACATTACAGACAGTTTGGGGAGTCACAATGAAGCAGTGACTGACCGTTCATTGTATTATTTAGTACAAGCTCCGGAAGCGTTTAAATTTGATTTACTTTATAAGTATTTCGATGCTGATTCTCTTATAACGGCAACAGCACAGCAATTGCCGCCTGATAGTAAAATATATAAGAACTTTGATTTTCGACACAACTTGAAAATAACTTATCCTGAAGATTTAACGATTGCTGAGGCATTGATGAGGTATTTGAATGATAAAAATAGTCGCACTTGATTTAGACGGAACATTGACGCAACACAAAAGCAGACTCGAATCCGAATGCCGGAATGTTTTAAGTGAATTATCCGAGAAGTATAAGCTTGTAATGGTCTGTGCAGGAGGTTGCGAACGTGTTTTTAAACAAATGAACGGGTTTAAAATTGATATTATCGGGTTTTATGGTATGGAGTACTCGGAAATAAAGAATGGCAAAATTGAGATTATTAAGAAAATTAAAATTGAAAATGATAGAATAAAAGTGGCGGAAAAAGTTGAACAGCTGCGTCAGGAGCTTGGTTTCACAGAATATTATGGTGACAGTGTAGAATTTCACGAATCTGGAATGATTACATTTCCCATAATCGGAACAACGGCATCACTTGATAAAAAACTTGCCTTTGACCCAGATAGAACTATTAGACGTAAATATTATAACAGAGTTTGTAAATTATTTGAGGAGTATAACGTATTTATCGGTGGCTCGTCGTCGTTTGATATTGCACCTAAACCATACTGCAAATTATATGCGCTTGAGCAATATTTGAACACATATGGAATTGACAAAAGTGAAATAATATTCTTTGGCGATGATTATGGCGTAGGAGGCAATGACAGTGACGTTTACAATTCAGACATAAGGTTTATACCGATAGACGATTACCGCGAGTTTTCACGAATTGCAAAGGAAGAACTTTTATGATTTATGCAGGGATATTGGCGGCAGGCGTCGGTGCGAGAATGCACCGACAGGATTTGCCGAAACAGTTTTTGAATCTCGGCTCGAAGCCGATAATAATTCAGACGCTTGAACAATTTTATATAAATGCGAAGGTTGGCAAAGTAATAGTCGTTGCACCTGAAGATTGGACGCAGTACGCTGAAGACTTAATCAATCAGTACGATAATATGGGTACAGAAATTTCGGTAATTGTTGGTGGGATTAATAAGACGATCTCTGTTAAAGCAGTCGTAGAGTATATTACACAAAATTACGGAATTAACGATGATGATATCTTAATAACCCATGATGCTGTTCGCCCGTTTATTACCCAACGAATGATTGATGATAATATTGAAACTGCTAAGAAATACGGTGCGGCAAGTACGGTAGTAGCTACCAACGACACGATTGTTGTATCGAATGATGGAAAAACACTGTCGGAAGTACCATTAAAAGCAAAGATGCTAGCGGAGCAAACACCTTCAACGTTCAATTTAAAAATGCTCTCAGAAATGTTTCATAAAGTTGTTGACAACAGAGCATCTATTGAAAGTGAAACAGAATTGGCTAGATTGTACATTTCACAAGGTTACTCAATGAGACTTGTGGATGGTGAATATTCAAATATGAAGATAATCAATCCGTATGATTTAGAAGTCGCCGAAGCATTACTTCGGGAGCGAAAAGTATGATTGGGCGCATTTATCGGCTTATGGACACTAAGCGAATTGAGATGAAACAACGTGAAATTGTGATTGCTCCTGACACTGTTCTTGTACGTCCTGAGTATTTATCAATTTGCGCCGCTGATCAGCGTTACTATTTAGGACAACGCCGAAAAGAAATACTGCGTTCAAAACTTCCGATGGCTTTAATCCATGAAGCAACAGGGACGGTTATAAAGGATTTTAGCGGCACGTTTCAAAGCGGTGCTAAAGTTGTTCTTCTACCGCTAGATGAAGGGAAAGAGCCGGATGTAAAAGCAAATTACAGGCAGGACAGCAAGTTTGCCTCAAGCAGTGTAGATGGTTTTATGCGCGACATCGTTGCGATTTCGAGTGACAGGTTATTAACCATTGATGATTCAAGTTTATATGTGTTTACGGAGGTTTTAAGTGTTGCACTTGGTGCCATTAAAGCGTTTGAAACTGTGAAAATATCTTCGGCAGACTCAATCGGTGTATGGGGCGATGGCAGTATGGGTTTTATTACCGCTCTTGCACTACGTTGTAAATATCCGCAATCAAAAATATATGTATTCGGTAAGTTTACACGTAAATTATCTAAGTTTTCATTTGCAACTCGAAAGTACTATATTGATGACATACCAAGTAATTTAACAGTCAACCATGCTTTTGAATGTGTCGGTGGCAAGAAAAGTGAGGAAGCCATTAAACAGATTATCGACTGCATAATACCACAAGGGGTAATAAATCTTATGGGTGTCAGTGAAAATGTGGTTTGTATAGATACTCGGAAAGTGCTTGATAAAGGGCTTAAACTTGTAGGTAATAGTAGAAGTGACAGGAGTGATTTTGAGGACGCGATAAAGATGATTCGCGAAAACGAAATATGCAGAAAGTACATTGGGCTTTTAACATCTGATTCAATTGATATAAAGAATGAAAATGATATTGTCCGGTGGTTTGAACAAGATACTTTAAACGATTTTAAGACGGTGGGACGATGGCTGATATAAGATTTGCAGTGGAGAGAGAAAAAAAAGAGATTAAGATAACACCTGAGATATTAAAGGAACTGCAAGCAATTCAACTTGAAATATTGATAGAATTTGATCGTATTTGCAATGAAAATCACATTGATTATTCTCTTGACGGAGGAACTTTGCTCGGTGCAGTTCGCCATAAAGGCTTTATTCCTTGGGATGATGATATCGATATAATCATGCTCAGGAGAGATTATGAAAAGTTTTTTAAGTTATATACATCAGGATTAATTAACGAAAAATTTTTCTTACAAGAACATCGAACAGATAAGTTTTATATGGTTGGTTACCCGAGGATTCAGCGTAATAATACGATTTATCGTCGGGCCGGTCATGAGCATATGAAGTATCACCAAGGTGTTTTTATTGATTTATTTGTGCTTGATAATGTACCGGATAGTAAATTCTTCAGGTCGTTACACAGATTATTGTGCTTCTGCTGCCGTAAAATATTATGGTCAAAGAGCGGGAAAAAGCTTGCAAAAAATATAGTTTTAAGAATGTGGTGGACAATAGTGGCATTAATACCTGCCAAATTTGCGTTTGGCCTCAATAACACTCTTGCTCATCTTGCCAACAGGCGTGAAACTGTTTTAGTTCGACATAACACGCACCCATATCCAAATCCGAAAGTATGCGGTTATGGCATACCGCGAGTGTTACTTGATAGTTTTACCACACTTGAATTTGAGGGAATAAAATTTAAAGCAGTTACGGAGTATGATAAATACCTTACTATGCTATATGGTGATTATATGAAGTTGCCATCGAGGGACAAACAAGTGCCGCATATTCATTTATCGGCGTTTGAGGGGGTGAAAAAGTAGTATGAAAATAGTATTATTGTCGGGAGGTTCCGGTAAAAGACTTTGGCCTTTGTCAAATGATGCAAGATCTAAGCAATTTTTGAAAGTCCTTACTGATAAAAATGGAAATAAGCAATCAATGGCACAAAGGGTGTTTAGTCAGATAAAGGAAGTATTTCCAAGCATTGATATAACAGTTGCCACGAACATATCTCAGGTTGATAGTATTCATTCTCAAATGGGTGATGATATTGATGTCGTGATTGAGCCACAGCGTAGAGATACATTTCCCGCAATTGCGCTTTCCTGCGCATATCTTGCCTATGAAAAGAATGTTGATTTGAATGAAACTATAATAGTGTTGCCAGTTGATCCATTTACCGAAGTCGATTTTTTTAGAGAATTATTAAAATTAAATAAATTGATTGAAAGTGAAGCTGCTGATATTGCATTAATCGGAATAAAGCCCACTATTCCTACGTCGAAATATGGATACATCGTTCCTGATGAAGCAATCGGCGAAACCGCTTTTACAGTCAGCTGCTTTGTGGAGAAACCTGATGAAGTTAAGGCTTCGGAGCTTATAGAACAAGGTGCGTATTGGAATGGCGGTGTGTTTGCGTTTAAGTTAAAATATATGATGAAAATAGCCAAGAACAATGTAAAATTTGATAGTTTTTCTGAACTACAGAATAAATACGGTGAGCTCGAAAAAGTCAGTTTTGATTATAAGGTTGTTGAAAAGGCAGATAAAACTGCAATTGTACCTTTTAAGGGGAAGTGGTCGGATATAGGAACTTGGCGGACACTGACGGATGAAATGCCAGTTGCTGTTTCAGGAAACGTGGTATCAGAGCGTTCGAAAAACACTTTTGTTACAAACGAGCTTGATATTCCTATTATTACACTTGGCACGAAAGATTTAATTATAGCTGCGAGTCCTGACGGTATACTCGTGTCAGACTTAGTCGAAAGTTCACATCTGAAGACAATTGTAGAAAAGTTAGAATATGTCCGTCCAATGTATGAAGAGCGGCGTTGGGGAGAATACACAGTTATTTCAAGAAATGAAAATAGTTTAGTTAAGCGCTTGAATCTTGCAAAAGGTAAGTCGATAAGTTATCAGGCACACAGATTTCGCGATGTAGTATGGGTAATAACCGCCGGCAAAGGCAAATTTGTACTTAACGGTGAAACAAAAATAGTTACTG
Organism: Anaerocolumna chitinilytica; assembly: GCF_014218355.1. NCBI lineage: Bacteria > Bacillati > Bacillota > Clostridia > Lachnospirales > Lachnospiraceae > Anaerocolumna > Anaerocolumna chitinilytica. Next base: position 4,903,223 of record NZ_AP023368.1, on the reverse strand, counting down.
TAGGCGATAATGTGACAATTAAATGTGGTCAAAAGCATAGCATATTGGCAATTGAGGACTTGTCAATTACGGAAGTACAGATTGGTGAAATATTGTCGGAAGCTGATACTGTACAGTTTTCGTCGGAAAATAATGAGGTGATTGGATAATGAAAAAAGCGTTGATAACTGGAATAACCGGGCAAGATGGTTCATACCTTGCAGAACTATTGCTTGAAAAGGGATATACAGTTTATGGATTGTATCGTCGTAAAAGCAGGCTGGATTACGGAAATGTTACGCATTTAATAAATAAAATTAAATTTGTTGAGGGTGATTTGACTGATTATCCATCACTTGTCAGTGCGATTAAAGAGAGCCAACCAGACGAAGTTTATAATCTTGCTGCGCAAAGCTTTGTGGCTGCAAGTTTTCATCAACCCATTGCAACGACGGAAATTGACGCACTTGGTGTCGTTCACTTACTTGAAGCTATTCGTAACGTAAAACCTGACACAAAATTTTATCAGGCATCAACAAGCGAATTATTCGGCGGAGTATATAACGAGGCTTGTGATGAAAACACTCCCTTCTATCCGCGCAGCCCTTACGGTGTTGCAAAATTATATGCTCATTGGATAACAAAAAATTATCGCGAGAGTTATGGTTTATTTGCTTGTGCCGGAATATTATTCAACCACGAATCCGAACGGCGCGGCAAAGAATTTGTTACCCGAAAGATAACAAGTACCATAGCAGCTATTAAGAAAGGTCATATGGATTGTCTAGAACTAGGAAATCTTTCAGCAAAACGGGATTGGGGACACGCAGAAGATTATGTTCGGGCGATGTGGTTGATGCTGCAACAGGATAGGCCGGATGAATATATAATAGCAACAGGGGAAACCCGTACTGTTCGAGAGTTTGCAAGTGTAGCATTTAAAGCAGCAGGGTTAGATGTACGTTTTGAAGGCGAAGGAGTGAACGAGGTTGCGATAGATAATAATACAGGTAAAACTGTATTAAGAGTCAATCAACAGTTTTTCCGTCCAGCGGAGGTTGATGTGCTTCTTGGGAATCCAGCTAAGGCTGAAAAAAAGCTCGGGTGGGTTCGCGAAGTCGGGTTTAATGCTTTGGTAGAGAGAATGGTAGTAAGTGATGAGCAACTTTGGAGGATGAACTGATTTTATTTGGTTTCTATTAATAAACTAATCGGAGGGTTGAAACTTATTTACAATGAGAGTAACCATTTTATCTACGTAATCTGTAGGTATACCGAAATTATATGTAAATTAGATGACGAAAGATTATTACAGAAGCTAGGACATATTATACTATCATATGATTTACCTTCCGATTTGAGAAGTGCAATATGAAGCTGGTAACATGTAATAATACAGAAACCATGGTGAACTGTTGGGAGGACAAAGTAAGTGAAAAGAAAAACTATAGCTGTTGTTAGCAATGATATTGATTGGTCGATGTTAACAGGATACTCTTTTGCTAACGGGTTATATCATAAATTATCAGAAAAATACTTCATAAAAATAATTATACCAAGTATAGGTGACGATTATTTTCTTGGTGAAACAGAACGACACATAAACAGTAATATGGTAATAAAACGAATATTTCCAAGTGGCAGTTACTGGCGCAGTACATTTAACAAGAAAGAATTGCAGGATTATCCAATCTATGAATGGCTTATGTTTTATGAAGATGATGTTTTGGTAGCTAATTTAAGAGCAGAGGTTGATGATGAAGATATTATTATTTGCAACTCACTGTTCCCATTCAATTTAGTATATCAAGCTTTTCCTGACAGAGATATAATATATCGCAGCCTCGATGTTATGTATTCTGCTTTTTGTGGATTACACGAGTGGATTCTTTCAAAAAATACAGATATAACAAATGAGGAAAAGCAGAAAATGAAAGGTGTTGAAAAAACGCTTTTTGAATTTGAAAAACAGGCATGTGATAAATCCCGGTTTATATTGTCTCTTACCGAAAATGATGAGAACGCAATGAGCAGATTGTTCAATGTAAATTCTGGTAAATTTATAAGAATGCCTTTGTGTTTTGATAAAGCTGATTTTTATGATGGGTTTATTCCGCAAAGTGACAATACCTTGACTGTAGTAAACTGCGTTTTGATTTCATCGAATTATTATTGTGCATATGAATTAATAAAGCAAATAGTAAATTTATCCTCCGAATTGCAAATGTACACATTTCATTTCATCGGTTCTTGCTGTGATGCCTTCAAGGATGACATATTTCCTTCGAATTGTATAAAACATGGTATAGTAAGCGATGATAAGAAAAAAGAACTATTAAGAATGGCCGATTGTGCTCTTACTATTCCTCTCCAGATACACGGAATGAATGCTAAAAACTGGGACTATATTTTATATGGCTGTGTAATGCTTTCTGATGAACAAGGAGTTCGGGGATATGGTCTCAAAAAAGGGAAGGATTATCTCTTTACGGATCCTAAGAGACTGCGTGAAAGCCTTATTGAGTTTAAGGAAATGCCAAAAAACATACGACTTAATATTGCTCAGAGTGCATATAAATGTGCATTGTCAGAGTTGCGATATGAAAATTATATTCCGACTTTTGAAACATTATTCAAGCCTTATATTAACGATGTTAAAACAGAATGTTATATTTTTGGTGCAGGGGTTGAGGGAAAGAAATGCTATGAATTTATCAAAGAATCAAAGTTCAAATGCATTGGCTTTATTGACAACAATGAAAAAATAAGAAATACAAAAATTTATGATGAGACCGTATTCTCACCTGTCGATATACTTGGTAGCATTTCAAGCGAGAAAAAGATATATGTAATAATTGCTATTAGAAAAATTGAGATTTTTACAGAGATTTATAAGCAATTACGTACAATGATTTGCTCTGATAAAATTCTATTGTTTTACAATTCTGTTTTGTATACGGAAAATTTCAACCTTGAAAAACTGATTGAAGGAGAAACGAAATGAGCGAAAATGGACAGATGTATGCTAGCATACAGAATGATATAAACACTATTAATGTGAAAAGTTCCATAGTTCATCAGGATACAAATTATTATGAAACATATTATCACTTTAATAAAAGTAAGAATAAAATTCTCCTGGTCGTTGATGATAATAATTCATTAGTTGGAATTATCGGTGTAAAAGAGATGACAAATGTTGATTCGTTTCAATCGACAGCAATTAAAATGGCTAATCCTAAATTCACTTTTTTATACAATGATAGCGACTATAAGGAAAAAGCGCTAAGCTTATTCTATGAAAATAACTTTAATAATATACCAATTATTGATAAAAATGGACATGTAATTGAATTGCTAAACAGATCAGATTTTTACGAATTGAGAGCCACAACTTGGGCACTTGGATCAGGTGAAGATTTAATTTTTGCTTTTGTTCTAAGAAATATGAAGGAGATTTTTTATATTGATGTCGGTGCTTTTGATCCACAATTTGGATCTGTAACAAAATGTTTTTATGATTGTGGTTCACACGGTATCAACATTGAACCACTTACAAAGCAATATCATATGTTAGTGAAAGACAGACCTCGTGATATTAATATTAACGCTTTATGCTCCAACATAGATAAAAATGAGTTTGACTTTTATATTAATGAGAGCTCATCAACAGCAGTTGCAAGTTATGCATCCGACAAGAATAAAATAAAAAAAATAAAGAGTGTTACATTAAAGAACATTATTGAAAAGTATTTACCTGAAAATCAGGTTGTTCATTTTTTGAAAATAGATGTAGAGGGTTTTGAAAAAGAAGTCCTTGAGGGTATGGATTTTCAATGTTGTCGCCCATGGATTGTTATGCTTGAGTCTACATTACCAGGAACTGATATACCTACTTGGCAAAATTGGGAATCAATTATTGTTTCAAATGGGTATTCATTTGCAGGGCAATATGGAGTAAATAGATTTTATGTAGAATCGAGTGTTGCTGAATTACTGATCCCAAGGTTTCTTTCATTAGATACTATTTGTAAACGATTATTAGTAACAGAAGTAAATACAACATATAGAGTTGTTTGATGTGATATATAATAGAGTACTGATTTTTGGCGCAGGTAATCAATTCAGGAAGTATATTAGCCAGATATCTTCCGATTTTGAAGTAATCGGCGTTACCGATAATAATAAAACAATACAAAATAGTAAAATACAGCAATATATAATACTTTCACCTCTCGTGGCCTTGAAACTTCCGTATGATTTGATTATTGTCACACCATATGTTGGCAGAGAACAAATTGTTAATCAGTTGATTTCGCTTGGTGTAGACACACTGAAGATTTTTTGTAACAGATTCATAGTGATTCGCCAGACAAAGCATATATTATCGGAGATATAAATAAAGAGAGTATATTTGACATATGGAGTGGGGAGAGATATATGTCTCTTCGAAAGAAAGTGATTATGGATGTAAACGCTGATCCTTATACAGGGTGTAGTTTCGAAGAAGGCAATATAATCTATATTCCTGAAAGCGGACCCTATATTCCGCGTCCCCGAGATAAGAAAGGAAGAATTAATTATCTTGAAAAATTAGTATAAAAATACGGAGGTTCATTATGAGCGTTTCAGCAATCAAGTGTTGCAGAGTGTGCGATAATCACAATATGGAATTGGTCTTGGATTTAGGTATTCAGGAATTAACTGGGGTTTTCCCAAAAAATAAAGACGAAAAGATTACTGAAGGCCCTTTGCAGTTGCTGTTTTGCCCAAAATGTGGTCTGTTGCAACTCGCGCACAGCTATGAATTAGGTGAAATGTATGGCGAAAATTATGGATATCGGTCGGGTCTGAATCAGAGTATGGTTGCTCATTTATCGTCAAAAGCTAAGCGTCTTTCTTCACAATATGGGCTTATTGCAGGCGATATTGTGTTAGATATTGGCTCAAACGACGGAACAACGTTAAATGCGTATTCGGTACAGGGTCTAACTAAAATCGGTATGGATCCGACGGGTGTTAAATTTAATCAGTATTATAAACCTGATGTCAGATTGATTTCAGACTTCTTTTCAGCAGATAAATTTTTGGAAGAAAGTGAGAATAAACGAGCAAAAGTAGTTACATCGATTTCGATGTTTTATGACTTGGAGAGCCCGATTGCTTTCGCTGAAGAGGTTGAACGTGTTCTCGCAGATGACGGTGTGTGGCATTTAGAACAAAGCTATATGCCAACGATGTTGCGTCAAAATGCTTATGATACTGTTTGTCATGAGCATCTCGAATATTATTCTCTAACAGTAATCAAGTATATTGTAGAAAGAGTCGGGATGAGAATTATAGACGTTAGTATGAATGACATTAATGGTGGGAGCTTTGCTGTAACCGTTTCAAAGACAGGTTCAATGCATAAATCCAATGATGTGCTTATCAATTGGGTTCTTAACCAAGAAGCAAATTTAAAATTGAATATGGTGGTTTCATACTTGAAATTTGCCGAAAGGGTAAAATCGCATAAGGACGCATTCAGCTATATGCTTAACGATTTCGTGAGAAAAGGTGCGTCTATATATGGTTATGGAGCATCAACAAAAGGAAATGTCATATTACAATACTGCGGTATAACAGAAAATGAAATAACAGCGATAGCGGAGATAAACCCAGATAAGTATGGTGCATTTACCCCTAAAACACTTATACCCATACAATCGGAAGTTGAAGTCAAAAAATTGAAGCCGGACTTTCTCGTAGTATTTCCTTGGCATTTTAGAAATAACATATTAGCCAAGGAAAGCGAATATATCAACAATGGCGGCAAGTTCATATTCCCGCTACCATTTATTGAAGTGGTATAAATACTATGAGAAATACCAAGCTTGAAGTGTTGAAGTTAATGATCACTAAAGGAGGATATCATTATGAATGCTAATTTTAATCCTAAATTACCACTGGTTTTATATGGAGCAGGTCGAAACGCGAGTAACGCATACGCTCAAGTACTTTCGCTTGGTATTAAACCTGTTTGCTTTACAGATAAAGATTCTAAAAAATGGGGTAAACCAGCATATTTAGGAGGTAACCTTACGGTTCTGGCGCTTGATGAAGTGCGTAAAAAGTATTGCGATTTCAACATTTATATTACTGTTGCACAAAGCGGATCTTTCGCAAAATTAGCGGTGGAGGCTTATTTGGTTGAAGAAGAAGGTATTTCTTCCGATAAGATTCTTAACTTTGAACCCTATATAAAACGTATTAGCTGCGGACTTTTTGAAGATACAATTGCGCCACTCGGGGAACGCGACATCGGTTTATGCAGAGGAGGACGTTTAATAAACGTGACGCAAATGCCAACTACTGAGTGGGTGGACGACCCTGCTAAAGCTTTAGATGATTTTCTTGCGATGCGCCAAAAATTAATTAATGATAATCAGGAAAATCTAGTAAATTCACCATGCAATAACTGCATCGTTTTAAGAAATGCAGCTTGGCCGAGTGAATACCATGTTAGAAATTATGTGTTATCTACTGAGCCTAAATCCCCTTGCCAGTTCAAATGTATTTATTGTTACGCGGGGCATTATGGGAATAACGATTTTGAAACTAAAAAATCCAGTGATAAAGCAATTGATAAACGTGTTGATTTGCTACTTGAATTAGAGAAGCGTGGGCTTGCAGATCCTGCATTTACCGTTATTTCACTTTCTGATGGGGAAATTGCAGTTGATCCTAAAAGAGCAAATTTATATAAGCTTATTGAACGATACAAATCGTGGATATATACTAACGCTGGAATTTATAGCGAAGAAATTGCAGTGCTTTTAAAAAAAGGTCTTACACATATAGTTGTAAGTATAGATGCGGGTACACGTGAGACTTTTACAAAAATCAAAGGTATAGACGCATATATAAAGGTATGTGAAAACTTAAAAAAATACTCTGCTATTGCCCCGCGATTAGTAAGATTGCAATATATATACTTACCTAACAGGAACGATGACATCAAGGATATTGACGGATTTGTAGAGCTTTGTGATAATATTAATCCAGAGATGGTTTCGGTATTGCTTGATGTTTTGTCAGATAAAAATACCCTTGACATGAAAGTACTTTTGGGGTTCTTTGATTTACTCGATAAATTACTCTTACATGGACATAGTCTTTTTATTGGTGCTAATGTTTTTCTTTCTAATGAGGAGCGAGACATAATTTTGGATTTCGCAAAAAACAAAGATGACGGTCTTATTCGAGACGAGCAGTATTATCATCGGCTAAAGCTTGCACTAAACGAAAAGGTGTATTAATTAATCACCTACCCATGTAATACCATTAAGGAGAATTGTATGAAAGTAATAACAGAGGTTCAGACTGTCTGTACACCGATTCCGACCGGCATTCCTTGGTATACGATAAATTTGGTTCAGAGCCTTTTAGCCCGCAGGAAAAATGAATATGCTCTTACATTTTTTGATAAGGATAAGGAGCGTAAAAACTATGAAAAATATATTGAAAAATATTTTGGAATATATTCGCCCCAACTTTTTGAAACTAACATATACAGTTATAAGGATATAATGATGTCAAATGCAAAAACAGTATTTGAAACTAAAAGCTACAATGATTATACTGGAGCTTATGGCGATATTTTTCATTTTATGTTACCTTTGTGGTTACCTGAAAGGTTAAATGGTAATATGGTGGTTACAGTTCACGATTTAATTGCAGTGCTTCACCCCGAGCTGTCATTATCTGCGAATAATGCTGTAAACTGTAAAATAGGATTTGAACTTATAAAAAGAAAGAAACCAGTTTGTATTGCTGACTCGCAAGCAACAAAGAATGATTTATGTAGAAACTCAAATATAACAGAAGATAGTGTTTTTGTCGTTCCATTAGCTTGTGATCCCAATATATTCTTTCAAGAAAAAGATGAAGAAACATTAAAAGCGTTAAATATTAGAAATCCATTTATTCTTTATGCTGGCACTGTCGATGACCCACGAAAAGGAGTCATCAACTTAATAAGTGCATTTGAAAACATAGCCGATAAGGCATCAGATGTTTTATTAGTTTTAGCCGGTAGTCATTGTCAAAGACGCGGTTGGGAAGATATCAAAGAGAAATTAGTTAAATCGAAATACCGCGAGCGCATTATTCTTACTGACTTTGTTACTCCTAAACAAATGCGTAATCTAATGTCGATGGCGAGTATTTTTGTTTTTCCCTCGGAATTTGAGGGTTTCGGTCTTCCTGTTCTAGAAGCCATGACATGCGGTGCGCCAGTGATAACAACAAATGTGTCGAGCTTGCCGGAAGTCGGTGGCGATGCCTGTGTTTATGTTTCGCCTAATAATCCGGAGCAACTTGCATTTGAGATTGAGCGATTGCTTAATTCAGAAATGCTACGAAACGAATATATTAATATGGGATTTATACAGGCTAAGAAATTCTCATGGGATAAGACTGCACAAATGACAGAGGAAGTCTATAAATATGCTTATGATAGCAGATAAATATGAGAAAATAACTCCAATATTATATCAAAAAGCAGAAAAAATATTGTGTCGAGGTGATTAGATGTGAATATAGTTCTTGAAGCCCAGCATGCAGTAGGGCACCCTCAACCACGTGGTGTCGGTCACTATGCAACAAGCCTTATACAGACATTACTTAAACGTAAAAAATTTAATTACGAGTTGACATATTTTGATTTCAAGCGTGAAGTTGGAAATTTTGAGCGAGCTGAAAAGCTTTTTGGTAAATATAATGTACCTATGCATGAGTGTAATGAACTGGACTATCGGATTGCCTCCCGTGATGACAGTGTATTTGCCGATAAAAGTTATAATGAATGGACGAATACACTCGGTGATGTGTATCATTTTATGGTGCCAGTATCAATACCAACAAAACTAAACGGTAAGATGATAGTTACATTTCACGATGTAAGCTGGAGGGCATTTCCGGGATTTGTTTCGCCCAATGCAACACTTTTACATGATATAGCTTTAGAACGAGTACAACGGCAAAATCCATATATTATTGCTGATTCTGAGTCTGCGAAAAAAGAAATTTTATTGTATTCGAGCATACCTGAAGAAAGAATCAAAGTTATATATCTATCATACGATGAAGAACAGATATTTAAAGACAAGTCAAGTGTCAATGATATTGTAGATGGTGACTACATACTGTTCGTTGGAACATTTGAGAATAAGAAAAACGTTGTACGAATAATAGAAGCCTATAATATGGTTGCTGAAAAAAATAAAAGTATAAAACTTGTTCTTGCAGGTAAACCAACTTGGGATAATCCTACTGATATATACGAAACAATAAATAACTCGCCATATAAAGATCGTATTATAACTCCTGGCTATATTACAGTTGAACAAAAGCGCAAACTCTATTCCAATGCGTTATGCTTTGTGTTTCCTTCAATATGTGAAGGGTTTGGCATACCTGTTCTCGAAGCAATGGCTTGTGGCTGCCCAGTTATTACAGCTGATAATACATCACTTCCTGAAGTCGGTGGGGATGCGGTAATTTATGTTAACGCTTATGACACAGAACAACTTGGATACGAAATGGAACATGTAATCAACTCATCAAATTTACGAGAAGAGTTGATAAGTAAAGGATATATTCAAAAATCAAAGTTTTCTTGGGATAAAACCGCTGAACATGTAGAAGATTTGTATAGTATGGTCATGGAGCAAAATTATTAATGATTACTAGAATACTGTAATAGATAATGTACATGAACGGAGTTGAACTGAAAGGGGATATTCACCTTTTTCTATTAGTTATCAGTCAGGGCTTTAGTTTTGACAAATCAATGTTAAATTAGTATACAAGAACAGGGGTTTTTAGAGCATCCCCGCTCTAAAAACCCCTGTTCCGAAGAATATTAACTGAATTCAGAAATACTAGACAACCATGCTCATGCCATAACAGAAATGTATGTCATATAGAGCTCTGGTTAAAAGAAGTGTATTTAGCAAGTCTTGCTTGCTATGTCTTTATTATAGCACGACTATAATAATAGTACAATATTGGTAAATCGACGATATTTTACAAAATACTTGTGCAAAATGTTAACCATAAATTTACATTTATTTTTTGAAATAGGTCGTAGGAACTAGTATATTTTACCAAATATTTAATTGGATTATAGGTATTTATCACAAAAGCATAACGAGCTTTAAAAAAACTCCAGTATTTCTAAGGAAATGGTAACATAAAAATTCCTTAACGGAGTCAGAAACAATGTTTAAGGATAATGTTATTAATGTGATAAAATTAGTATGAAATACCTGTTTTTGTATGAAATGTACAGGAATAGGAAAAACCATAGGACAATATGACGAATAAACTTATATTATGTCATCTGAAGTGGAGAACAATATGATAACTATAAGTGCATGTATGATTGTGAAAAACGAAGAAAGAGTTTTACAGCGTTGTCTTGACAGCCTTGCTGGATTAGTGGATGAGATAATACTTGTGGATACAGGCTCAACCGATCGAACGAAGGAAATAGCAGAAGAATATTCCTGTAAGATATATGATTTTGAATGGGTGGATGATTTTGCAGCCGCCAGAAATTTCTCTTTTTCGAAAGCTGGAATGGATTATATTTATGTTGCTGATGCAGATGAGGTTATTGATGAAACGAACAGAGAAAGATTTCGAAGTCTTAAACAGTGCCTGCTGCCGGAAATAGATATCGTACAGATGCTCTATACAAATCAACTGCAATATAACACGACCTATAATTTTAATGAGGAGTACAGGCCCAAGTTATTTAAGAGACTTCGTCCGTTTTACTGGGTGGATCCCATTCATGAAACAGTGATATTGCAGCCGGTTATATATGACAGTGAGATTGAGATATTGCATATGCCGGAGAGCAATCATGCATCCAGAGATTTTAAGGTATTCCAAAGACTGATAAAAAAGGGGATTACCATTTCTGATAAATTAATTGGAATGTATGCAAGAGAACTTTATATAGCAGGAGATGACCAGGATTTCCTGGATGCTGAACCTTTTTTTACAAGTCTTTTAGAGCAGGAAGTATCTTCTGATTTGTTAAAGTTGATTCAATGTATCTTAGTTCGTTGCGGACGTATAAAAAAGGATTCCGAACTTATACTAAAGTATGCCTTAAAAAATGTGGCAATGGGAAAAGCAAGTGCAGAAGTTTGCTATGAAGTTGGTGAATATTTTTATCAGAAGGAAGATATAGCAGAAGCGGTTATATGGTTTATGAATGCTGCTTACGAAACAGAAGCTGAGCTTAATATACATTATTCGAAAGACCTGCCTTTGGAAAGGCTAGCCCTTTGTTATGAAAAATCCGGAAATACGGAAGGTGCAGAGGAGTTCAGAAAACAAGCGGTAATTCGAAGCAATAATTTGACCTGACCTCTTTCTTGTTTTCATTAAACTTTAGACAGCGTGGATAACCTGTAAACGAAAGTGCAAATATACTACAAGAAATTTATAATGATGAGAAACAAATTAAAGTGAATCTATGCTAAACATTCAAACTGTTCTCATTAATTAAATAACTACGAATATCTTTGTAATGAAGCTACCAATATCATAAAATTCGGAATACTTAAGTTTTTCTTAAATCAAATCTTATTTCTTGATGTACATGTAAAAATTTACTATAATGAAGTAGTACAAAAGATTACAGAGCAATGGTCTAGATAGGGATACAGGAGGCGAGGTATGTTTTATTTCATCTTAATTGCAGGAATATTTTTGACAGAATGGAAGATAAAGAACTACATTGAAAAAAACAAAGAAATGCATAAGAAGGAAGAAATTTTAGGCGGCAATATTGTGATAGAACGATATCATAATAAGGGAGCTATGCTGAACTTTCTTGAGAATGATGTTAAAGTTGTAAAGACCATTTCCTGCACATTGTTGGGTGTTGCACTGCTTATGTTTCTCTTGCTGCTTCCCAAAAAGGGAGACAAGCTTCTGAAATTTGCAATGGCTCTAATACTTGGCGGAGCCTTAAGTAATGTAGCAGACCGTTTTACCCGTGGATATGTGGTTGATTATTTCAGCTTCAAATTCTTAAAGAAGATTGTTTTTAATATCTCAGATATTTGTATATTTATTGGTTCCGGATTGGTAGTGATACGTTCACTTTTTAAGAAATAAAAATTTAGGCTGTTATTAAATGTTAATTCGATAATGTATGGTTCCTGGCATCACGAATTGATTGATTCTTATGGCGGAAAGCGGATATAGAATTGAAATGAGTTAGCATCTCATGAAAAAAGTAATATTAAAACGCGAAATCAGAAGTGACAGAAGAAGACGCGGAACATGTGATGAGTTTTTATCACATTGTAGCTGGGCTTTACTCTTGAGGAGATGTAAATAATGAAACTGAACAAAAAGAAATGCCAAGGGGTAATGAAGTTTCAGCAGATAAATCTGGAGGCATGAAGCCTAAATTACGCTGATTAGTTCTTGCAGGAACGATAATATATGCAGCTTTATCATACTCCTAAGTCTTTAAATTTAATAATTAACAGGAAATAAAAATAGGGTTCTATAATAATTATATGGTGCAGGTAACACCACTAATTTATTATAGAACCCTAATTAATCCTAAGAAAGTGAGCTTGTATTATTGTGCTTCCTTATATTTAATGGCAGCTCCTACAAAGCCGTTAAACAAGGGGTGAGGTCTGTTTGGTCTTGATTTAAATTCCGGATGAGCCTGGGTAGCTATAAACCAAGGATGATTTGCTAATTCCATCATTTCAACAATACGTCCATCAGGGGATAAACCGGATAATTTAATACCATTTCGTATAAAATCTTCACGGTAATAGTTATTAACTTCATAACGATGTCTATGGCGTTCCTGAATAATCTTATTGCCATAAAGCTCTAAGGCTTTGCTGTTATCTTCCAGTACACAAGGGTATGAACCGAGTCTTAAAGTACCGCCGATGTCTTCTATACCATCCTGCTCAGGCATCAGATGGATAACCGGGTGGGTGGTAGCAGGATCTAGTTCTACGCTGTGAGCATCGGCAAAACCGATTACATGACGAGATATTTCCACAATTGCAAGCTGCATACCAAGGCAGAGACCTAAGAAAGGAATATTATTTTCACGGGCATAGCGGATAGCGGAAATCTTTCCTTCAATTCCTCTGTCACCGAAACCTCCGGGAACTAAGATACCATCTACTCCGTCAAGAATACCGGCAGCATTTTCGTCCGTCACTGTCTCAGAAGGTATCCATTTGATATTTACGGAGGCTTTATGAGGAACAGCTCCATGCTTTAGGGATTCCACTACACTGATATAAGCATCATGAAGCTGAGTATATTTACCAACCAAAGCGATAGTAACTTCCTTTTCGGGATGTTTTAATGCATCCACCATGTTCTCCCAGGCAGTCAGATCAGGAGTGGGACATGGAAGATTCAAACATTCGCAGGCAATATTCGCAAGATGCTCTTTCTCCATAGCAAGAGGAGCCTCGTACAGTGTCTCTACATCAAGATTCTGGATAACATGGTTACTGGGAACATTACAGAATAATGCTATTTTTTCTTTGATTCCGGGTTCTAAGGGGTGCTCGGTGCGGCATACAATAATATCCGGGCGGATACCCATACCCTGAAGCTCTTTTACACTGGATTGAGTTGGCTTGGTTTTCATTTCACCGGAAGCTTTTAAGTAAGGAATTAAAGTTACGTGGATTAAGATAGAATTTTCATGACCGACATCATGCTGAAATTGTCGAATAGCTTCTAAAAAGGGTTGACTTTCAATATCTCCGACGGTGCCACCGACCTCAATAATAGCAATCTGGGTATCTTGGCATTCATCATCGTGATAGAAACGGTTTTTAATTTCGTTTGTGATATGTGGTATAACCTGAACGGTTCCTCCGCCAAAATCGCCTCGGCGTTCTTTTGATAGTACGGACCAGTAGATTTTACCGGTTGTGACATTGGATTTTTTAGTAAGGCTTTCGTCGATAAAACGCTCATAATGACCTAAATCCAAGTCTGTTTCGGCACCGTCATCTGTTACAAAGACTTCACCATGCTGAATGGGGTTCATGGTACCTGGGTCGATATTAATATAAGGATCAAACTTTTGCATGGTAACCTTGTAGCCCCGTTCCTTTAATAACCTACCTAATGACGCAGCTGTTATACCCTTGCCTAGCCCTGAAACAACACCACCGGTAACAAAAACATACTTGACTCCCATTACATGATTCCTCCTTTGATTTTAAGTATAGTAACTATTTTACGTCATTACGGCTTTTAGTAATGACTATGCAGCTTGTTTATAATGAAAAACGCCTTAAATAATCGATGTTTGATTAACTTCATCGGTTTAAGGCATTGTGTGAATTTTAAACAATCAACAGCTATTATACTATCTTTATTTCAAGAAATCCAGTACAAATTTTAAAAAAGTAAAAAAACTTCATAGATTTTTAATTTATACAAGAAAAATTTCATGACATACATATTGATTTATCCAGTAAGTCACATTATAATGAAGTGTAGCTTTTAAGAGAATTCCTATATATTTTGCCGGTGCTGATCATAAGGTTTTAGAAATAACAACAAGATTTGCATCCGATAACTATAAATCTTATATGAAATATTTTACATTAATATAAAGCAAAGTAGTGAAAGAGTTAAACAACAGTAAAGAATAAATATACCTGTTAAGGATATAAACCGTTCTGAATGTAAGCAATATGGGATAATATGAAAGCAATGGTACCACTATCTACCCAGGAAGACTGGCGTTTAAATCTAGTATATTCAGTATATTCAAATCAAGAAGATACAAGTTTGGAACATTCATATAAGGAAGTTACCGGCAATAGAATGTAAACATTTATACAGATGATATCCATATACATATGGATAACCCGAAAGAGTCGGCCGTATCAAAGGGGCCGGCAGTATTGACAGAAGTATAAAGAAAATCCCTTTGATAATAATAGGATACGAAGGAGGTTGAGTATGGATAATAAAAACAGGAACAATAACAAACCCGGAGCAAACAATAACAATAACAGTAAGAAACCATTGCTGTATATCCTGTTAGCGGCTGTTATAACCTTGATTTTATTCTCATTCCTGGCAAAGCAGCTCCAGGAAGGAAGTAATATAGAAATAACCTATAATAAATTTTACAGTATGTTGGACGAGGGTAAGATTAAATCTGTTAAAATTGAGTCTGACAGATTAGTAATCGAACCAAAAGAACAACCAAGTGATGTGTATAATATAAAATATTACACAGGTCTTATCAATGATGATCAATTAGTTACAAAGCTTGAAAAAGCAGGTGTTGATTATAAGAGGGATACTTCAAGTACGAAAAGTTCCATTTTAGATGTCATACTGGCCTGGGTTCTTCCCTTTGTACTCATTTATGTAGTTTGGTATTTTCTCTTCAGAATGATTTCCAAGAGTAGCGGTGGTATGATGGGCGGCGTTGGAAAGAGTAATGCTAAGATCTATGTAGAAAAAGAGACAGGGGTTACCTTTAAAGATGTTGCAGGTCAGGAAGAGGCCAAGGAATCCTTAAAGGAATTAGTGGATTTCCTTCATAATCCCGGTAAATATACACGTATTGGCGCTAAGCTTCCAAAAGGAGCTCTTTTAGTTGGACCTCCCGGAACCGGTAAGACCTTGCTGGCCAAAGCAGTAGCCGGTGAAGCCAAAGTTCCTTTCTTTTCCCTATCCGGTTCTGATTTTGTGGAAATGTTCGTAGGTGTAGGTGCCTCCAGAGTTCGAGACCTCTTTAAACAGGCTCAGCAGATGGCACCCTGTATTATATTTATTGATGAGGTAGATGCAATTGGTAAGAGCAGGGATAGCCATTATGGCGGCGGTAATGATGAAAGAGAGCAGACCCTGAACCAATTATTATCAGAAATGGATGGTTTTGATTCCTCCAAAGGACTCGTGATTTTAGCTGCTACCAATCGTCCGGAAGTACTTGATAAAGCGCTGCTTCGCCCGGGACGTTTTGATAGAAGAATTATTGTAGATAAGCCTGATTTAAAGGGAAGGGTGGATATTCTTAAGGTTCATGCCAAAGATGTGTTAATGCATGACTCCGTTGATTTAGAAGCAATCGCACTGGCAACTTCCGGAGCAGTTGGTTCTGACCTTGCCAATATGATAAATGAAGCTGCCATACTTGCTGTAAAGCAGGGCAGAAATGTAGTAACCCAGGAAGATCTGTTTGAATCGGTGGAAGTAGTTATCGCCGGTAAAGAAAAGAAAGACCGTATCCTTAGTAAGGAAGAAAAGAGAATAGTTGCTTATCACGAGGTTGGGCATGCACTGGTTACAGCTCTTGAAAAAGACGCGGAGCCGGTTCAAAAGATTACAATTGTACCAAGGACAATGGGTTCCTTAGGCTATGTAATGCAGGTTCCGGAAGAAGAGAAATACTTAATGAGTAAGGATGAGCTTCTTACCAGAATCATTACTCTATACGGCGGTCGTGCTGC
Organism: Anaerocolumna chitinilytica; assembly: GCF_014218355.1. Lineage (NCBI taxonomy): Bacteria > Bacillati > Bacillota > Clostridia > Lachnospirales > Lachnospiraceae > Anaerocolumna > Anaerocolumna chitinilytica. The sequence continues at coordinate 4,886,697 of NZ_AP023368.1, read as the reverse complement.
GGAAGAGTTGATCTTTCATTCCATTACAACAGGAGCTTCCAATGATATTGAGAAAGCCACACAGCTTGCAAGAGCTATGGTTACTCAGTACGGTATGAGTGAGAAATTTGGTCTCATGGGATTAGAGTCCATTGAAAATCGCTACCTTGATGGTCGTGCGGTATTAAATTGCGGTGATGCCACAGCTGCGGAGATCGATCATGAGGTAATGAAGATTCTAAAAGAATGCTACGCGAAAGCCCAGGAATTATTAGCCGGAAACCGAGAAGTTCTGGATGAAATTGCAGATTATCTCATAGAAAAAGAAACAATCTCCGGCAAAGAATTTATGGAAATCCTGAACCGCGTCAGAGAAGAAAAAGGACTTTCTTCCATTGGAAAGAAAGAAAATGATAACAACAAAGATATCTATGTGTTTTCAGATGCCTCAAAGACACCGGAGGTCAGGAATGAACAACAGGATGATCCTTTTAACAATCATGTAATAAACCTGGATTTGAATAAAGAAACAACCGACTAATAGCAGTAATCAGCGGTTAAATATAATTATAATTAATAATCTGGAGCGTGTTTGAAAAATACTTGTATCTGAGAGTGCAATGTTTTTTCAGACACGCTTCGATGCAGTATAGAGATACCATAGTATTTGAGTTCTGCTTTTAATAATGGGAGGCAGAAAGGAGCAAAGATGTATTTTAATATAGAAGAAGAATTAAAGAAACTTCCTGCCAAGCCTGGCGTATATATTATGCATGATAAGCATGACACGATTATTTATGTAGGCAAGGCAATCAGTCTTAAGAATAGGGTAAGGCAGTATTTCCAAAGCAGCAGGAATCTAACACCTAAGATTCAGCAAATGGTGGCAAGAATTCAGTACTTTGAATACATCATAACAGATTCCGAGCTGGAAGCTCTGGTTCTGGAATGTAATCTGATTAAAGAGCATCGTCCGAAATACAATACAATGTTAAAGGATGATAAGAGTTATCCTTATATTAAAGTTACCATTCAGGAGGATTTCCCACGAGTCCTTTTTGCCAGACAAAGAGGTAAGGATAAAGCCAAATACTTTGGCCCCTACACCAGTTCCAAGGCTGTAAAGGATACCATAGAATTAATCCAAAAGCTCTACTTAACCAGGACCTGTAATCGGAATTTGCCCAAGGATATCGGAAAGGAAAGGCCCTGTCTGTATTACCATATCAAGCAATGCAAGGCTCCTTGTCAGGGCTATATCTCCAAGGAAGAATACAAAGAGTCCGTAAACCAGGCCCTTGAATTCTTGAATGGTAACTTTGCACCGGTTCTGAAGGGATTAGAAGCTAAAATGCAGGAAGCTTCCGAAAAAATGGAATTTGAAGAAGCAGCCGGGTATAGGGACTTGCTAAACAGTGTAAAGCAGATCTCTGAAAAGCAGAAAATCACAGGTTCTGAGCAAGAAGACAGAGATGTATTGGCAGTAGCTAGTACCGGTGAAGAAGCAGTAGTCCAGATATTTTTTATACGAAATGGAAAGCTCATCGGCAGAGAACACCATTATCTTACCAACATAGGGGGAGAGACTAAGAACAGCTTAATCACCACCTTTATCAAACAATTCTATGCCGGTACGCCCTATGTGCCAAGAGAGCTTTATGTCAGCGACAGTGTAGATGAGCAGGATATACTGGAAGAATGGCTCACAGCGAAAAGAGGGCAGAAGGTTCATATCAAGATGCCGGTAAAAGGGGAGAAAGAAAGACTGGTAGAGTTAGCCAGAAAGAATGCATCCATGGTACTCCAGCAGGATGCGGAAAAGATAAAGAGAGAAGAAGCCAAGACCACCGGAGCTCTGGCTACCTTGGGTGAAATGCTAGATATACCCGGACTGCGCAGAATTGAAGCCTTTGATATCTCCAATATCAGCGGATTTGATTCCGTTGGTTCCATGGTTGTATATGAAAATGGCAAGCCAAAACGCAGTGACTATAGAAAATTCAAGATAAAATCGGTAGTCGGACCAGATGACTATGCATCTATGAATGAAGTATTAACCAGAAGGTTCACCCATGGAATGCGAGAGCAGGAAGAATTAAAAGAGAAGAATCTGGGAGAAGAATATGGAAGTTTTAACCGTTATCCTGACCTTATTCTGATGGATGGTGGAAAGGGACAAGTACATATTGCCTTAAAAGTCCTGGAAGATCTAAAACTAAACATCCCGGTATGCGGTATGGTAAAAGATGATAATCATAGAACAAGAGGACTTTTATACTGTGACCAGGAACTCCCTTTATCCGCTTCCTCGGAAACCTTTAAGCTAATCACCCGGATACAGGATGAAACCCACCGTTTTGCTATCGAATTCCACAGAAGCCTGAGAGGGAAGACCCAGGTTCATTCCATATTAGATGATATAGAAGGGGTAGGAACAGCCAGAAGAAGAGCCCTAATGAAACATTATCAGTCCCTAGCAGACGTAAAAGCCGCTACCATAGAAGAACTAGCAGCCATCGAAACAATGAATATGAGAGCAGCAAAGCAGGTATATGACTTCTTTCATAAAGAAGAAGAAAACACGATTACTGAATAAAACAGTTAGAAGTACAGTTTAATAAGTTTTGTTACAGTTCAGTCATTATTTTATAAGATAAAATTAATAGCTAAATAAAATCGTTATAGTACAGCCATAGCTTTATAAGAAAATTAATAGCTAAATAAAATCGTTACAGTTCAGCTATAGCTTTATAAGAAAAATTAATAGCTAAATAAAATCGTTACAGTTCAGTCATTGTTCTATAAGACAAATTAACCGCTAAATTCAGTTAAGCCATTATCTTCTAAGATAGAATATTTAATTGCCAAGTACAGATGATTTCTGATTCCATTCAGGCATTTTATATTGAAGGGGTACGCATGACACTTAAATGCCAGCAGTTATGACTAGGTAAAATTACGCCATGTTTGAGCGCACAGTGTTAATCCAGTCAATAACGTTAAAGCGAGTTTGGCGCAATTTTACCTTCAAGGAATAACTGTTGGTATTTTAGTGGAATTCGAACCCCTGAACGAGAAAATGAATGAATGGAATCAGAAATCATCGTCCGTTTCCCAATAATTTAATTCAATGTAACACCAACTGCTACAAGTTTTCTTCTAGCAATAATGTGTTTATATTTGCATGCAGCCTTTGGCTGTGATAAAATAACAAGGATGAAACTGCCCCGGTTGAAGGGTAGTTTGCAGGAAGGGAGAGCCATGTATACGGTACAGTTATCAAAATTAATTGAAAAAATGAACCTTGAAAATCTCACCCCTGAATTAGATATCAGGCATATAAAGCTGTCACAGCCCGATGTAAACAGACCGGCGCTGCAGTTGGCAGGTTTCTTTGATTATTTTGATTCGGAAAGAGTTCAGGTAATCGGGCATGTGGAAAATGCCTATTTACAGAAAATATCAGAAGATGAATTGGGAATACTCTCCAAACTTATGGATTGCAAAGTGCCTTGTATCGTATTTTGCAGGAATATTGAAGTAAAAGAAGAGATTATTAAGCTTGCTTATGAAAAGGGAATTCCTCTTTTGAGAACGGCAAAGACCACATCTTCCTTTATGGCAGAGGTAATCCGTTGGCTGAATGTAGAGCTTGCACCCCGCATCTCCATCCACGGTGTATTAGTAGATGTATATGGTGAAGGCATCTTAATTACCGGTGAGAGCGGAATCGGTAAGAGTGAGGCAGCTCTGGAACTTATAAAAAGAGGCCACCGTCTGGTAACAGATGATGTGGTAGAGATAAAGAAAGTCAGTGATGATACCCTCATTGGTACTGCACCGGATATTACAAGGCATTTTATTGAGCTTCGCGGTATTGGTATTATTGATGTAAAGACCCTCTTTGGTGTAGAAAGTGTAAAGAATACACAGTCCATTGATTTGGTTATCAAACTGGAGGAATGGAATAAGGATCAGGAGTATGACAGACTTGGATTGGAAGAGCAATACACCGAATTCCTGGGAAATAAAGTCGTATGCCATTCTATTCCTATCAGGCCCGGCAGAAACCTTGCAATTATTGTAGAATCAGCGGCTGTTAACTACAGACAGAAGAAGATGGGATACAATGCGGCTCAAGAGCTCTATAACCGTGTAACAAATAATTTAATGAAAAAATCAAAACAAGAAGACGATGAGAATTAATAAAAACGTTTCAGAATAGAACGGACAGAAAGGTAAAAGAATATTATGGCTAACTTATGCTTTGGAATTGACATCGGAGGAACCTCTGTAAAACTTGGACTGTTTACAATTACAGGAGAACTTCTGGATAACTGGGAGATTCCCACCAGAAAAGAGGACAAGGGAAGTTTTATCTTGCAGGATGTAGCAGCTTCACTGGAGAAGAAGATTATAGAGAAAGCTTTAAACAAAGAAGATATCATCGGTATCGGTATCGGTGTGCCAGGACCTGTAAAGGAAGACGGAACCGTTCTTCAATGTGTAAATTTAGGCTGGGGAATTATTAATGTTGCAAAAGAAATGAAAACTCTTACCGGTTTTGATACCAGAGTCGGAAATGATGCCAATGTAGCTGCCTTAGGAGAAATGTGGCAGGGCGGTGGTAAAGGCTATAATGATCTGATAATGGTAACCCTTGGAACCGGAGTAGGCGGCGGTGTTATTCTTGGCGGAAAGATTGTAACCGGAAGCAATGGTGCGGCAGGAGAGATCGGACATATTACAGTAAGCTATGATGAGACAGAAAGCTGCAACTGTACGAAACATGGCTGTCTGGAGCAGTTTGCTTCTGCTACAGGTATTGTAAAGGAAACCAGAAGACTGCTTGAGAAGAGTGACGAAGCTTCTTCATTAAGAAATGTTGGAGTCCTTTCTGCAAAAGCAATTTTTGATGCTGCAAAAGAAGGGGATTCATTGGCACTTCAATCTGTTGAGCAATTAGGCAGATATTTAGGAATAGCCCTCTCCCATGTGGCAGCAGTAGTGGATCCAGAAGCCTTTGTAATCGGCGGCGGTGTTTCAAAAGCTGGTGAAATGCTGACTGAGGTGATAAAGAAACATTATGAGCAGAATGTTATGCTTGCTTTAAAAGGAAAAGAGTTTAAATTGGCAACACTTGGAAATGACGCGGGCATTTATGGCAGTGCAAAACTGATCCTGGAGAAATAACAGCGGATTGGTCTTGCGAAAGCACTCTGCTTATTGTATGATAAAGACGAATTAATCTTTTGGTATATCAGTTCAAAAAAAACATATATTATTTGAGATAGAGACACAGGGGAGAATAATCCCTTACAGGAGCATATATGAGCGAGGTATTTTATCAGAAATTTCAAAGCCTGTTTCAGAGGGAACAAATCAGGATAAAAGAACCTCTTTCGAAACATACAACCTTTCAGATAGGCGGGCCTGCAGATTTGTTTTTGCTCCCGGAGGATGAAAAACAGATTGCAGGTGCTATCAAGCTCTGCAAAGAAGAAAATGTGCCCTTTTTTATTTTGGGAAAGGGCAGTAATCTTTTGGTCAGTGACAAGGGTTACCAAGGAGTAATCATAAAACTTGCTGAGAATTTTTCAAGAATAGAGATAGAAGGAAATAAGGTAACAGCACAGTCAGGCGCTTCCCTTTCCGATATGGCTGCATGTATTGCAGACAGCAGTCTTGCAGGCTTTGAATTTGCAAGCGGGATTCCAGGTACTTTGGGTGGGGCGGTTACTATGAATGCAGGTGCTTATGGCGGAGAGATGAAGGACATCGTAACCGACGCAACAGTACTTGACGTGAATGGAAATATACGTTTCCTTGAAAAAGATGAACTTCGTCTTGGTTACCGTAAGAGTATTATTCAGGAAGAGCATATGGTGGTTCTTTCAGCTTCTCTGCATTTAGAAAAGGGTAATAAAGAAGAAATAAAAGCAGCAATCGCAGAGCTTACCAGAAAAAGGGAAGAAAAGCAGCCCCTTGAGAACCCCAGTGCAGGCAGTACCTTTAAGCGGCCGGAGGGTTATTTTGCAGGCAAATTAATTATGGACTCCGATCTTCGCGGATATAAGGTCGGTAATGCACAGGTTTCGATAAAACACTGTGGTTTTGTAGTGAACAACGGAGGTGCAACAGCCTTAGAGGTATATACATTGATTCAGGATGTTATCCGTATCGTTTACGAAAAACAGGGTGTCAGACTGGAACCGGAGGTACGGCTTTTAGGAGAATTCTAAGAAGAGAAAGGCCAGGTTAACTTATGAGACTAGTTATAGTAACAGGCATGTCAGGTGCAGGCAAAAGTTCCGCACTAAAAATGTTGGAGGATGCCGGATACTTTTGTGTAGATAACCTGCCGATACAACTTATCTTTAAGTTTGTACAGCTTACTTTTCACGGTAATGAGAAATTCGACAAGGTAGCATTAGGCGTTGATATTCGAAGCGGACAAGCCTTGGAGGAGCTGGATGATATCCTGGAGGAGGTAACAAAAGGAGGTTATCCTTATGAGATTCTTTATTTGGATGCCAGTGATGAAGTTCTGGTAAAACGTTACAAGGAAACCAGAAGGATTCACCCCTTATCAGGAGGCGGCAGGGTAGAACAGGGCATTGAAAGCGAGAGAAAAAAACTTGAGTTTATTAAGAAAAAAGCCGATGTCATAATAGATACCAGTCAATTGCTTACCAGAGAATTAAAGAGCCAGATAGATAAGATATATATTCTAAACGAGAAATACAATAATTTTTATATTACGATATTATCCTTTGGGTTTAAGTATGGAATACCAATGGATTCAGACCTGGTATTTGATGTCAGGTTCCTGCCGAATCCTTTTTATGACCCTGTATTAAAACCGTTAACCGGAAATGACAAGCCTGTCAGAGATTACGTAATGGACTCACCGCAGGCTTTAGAATTTCTAAATAAGATGTATGATATGTTAAGCTTTTTGATTCCAAACTATATCATTGAAGGAAAGAATCAACTAGTTATCAGCATTGGTTGTACCGGTGGTAAACACCGCTCCGTAACTCTTGCAAATGAGCTTTTTATGATGCTTAAAAGTCTGAAATACGGATTAAAGGTCGAACACCGGGACATTGAGAAAGATGCAAGGAGATAAGCCATGTCATTTTCCAAGGAAGTTAAGGATGAGTTGTCCAGACAGCTAAATCCTGCCAGACATTGTATGATAGCTGAAATCGCGGCGGTAATCAGCCTTTGCGGACGGGTACTTATCAATGATAAAGATTGCATTACTTTGAAAATTCATACAGAAAATATAACTGTTGCAAGAAAGTACTTTACATTAATAAAGAAAACATTTAATATAAATACAGAAATTTCAATCAGACAAAACTCTTATCTTAAGATGAGTAAGATGTATACCTTAAGTATTGGAAGCCATGAGGATGCTGTCCGTATATTAAAAGCGACGAAACTTATAGATGATTCCATGGAAATCGGTGAAAATCTTTCTTCTATTAACAATCTTGTTATTCAGAATGTCTGCTGTAAGAGAGCTTTTATCAGAGGCGCATTCTTAGCTTCCGGTTCCATCAGCGATCCGGAAAAAACATATCATTTTGAAATTGTTGCTCCTAATGAGGACAAGGCAATTCAATTAAGGGACATTATTCACAGCTTTTCGGTGGATGCGAAGATAGTTATTAGAAAGAAGTACTATGTTGTATATGTCAAAGATGGTTCTCAGATAGTTGATTTGCTAAATATTATGGAGGCACATGTGGCACTCATGAATTTAGAAAATGTACGCATACTAAAAGAGATGAGAAATTCTATTAACCGTCAGGTGAATTGTGAAGCAGCCAATATTAACAAAACAGTTATGGCAGCCTCCAAGCAGTTAGATGATATCAGATATTTAAAAAACACTGTGGGACTTTCTGAGCTGGCAGAAGGACTGGAGGAAATTGCAGAACTCCGGTTAGAATATCCGGAAAGTTCTTTGAAGGAATTAGGTGCATTGCTTAATCCGCCTATAGGTAAATCAGGTGTTAACCATAGATTGAGGAAACTTAGTATATTAGCTGATAACTTAAGGGAACAAAAGGAGGAAGGAAATTATGGTAACAAAGAAAATATTGATTAATATTCCAACAGGGTTGGAGGCAAGACCGGTTGCATTACTTGTGCAGGTTGCCAGTCAATATGAAAGCAGTATCTATGTTGAATGCGAGGAGAAAAAGGTAAACGCTAAGAGCATCATGGGGATGATGAGTCTTGGACTTGCTGCGGGGGAAGAAGTTACTGTTATTGCAGAAGGCGCAGACGAAGAAGTAGCAATGGAGAATATCGAAAAATACTTAAGCAGTAAATAATCCGTATTCTTATGAAGAGAGAAAACAGACAGCAAAAACTGTTGATGATATGGTGAATCTACGAAGAGAGATATTATACCGAGAGCGTTATTTGGTATAATATCTCTCTTCGTAGTTAAACGGATACCGGAATTTTTTATTTCGAATAAGCTCATTTGGCTCATATATCTGAGGTATTAGAAGTTGGATATTCTATATACTAGAATCATAGATGGTAAACCATAACAAAATTTCTTAATTTTGTAATAATTTATAGAAAATTGTGAGAAAAACATCATATTAATGTAATAAAAGCTTAAACATTATTAACCAAACCTATGCTATAATAAGTTTAAATGTATAAATAACAGGAAAAAATATCTATTATAACTAATACATAAAATGGGATACTAACTATAAGGTTTAATTATTACCACTGTCTTAAAGGAAAATTATATTCCAGAAAGGAAGTCATAAGATGAAGGGGCAAAAAGGCTCATATTTGAACAATAAACCAAAGAGAAGATACAGTAAGCTGATATTATTAGCAGTAGAAGCTGTATTAATATGTGCCGTTGTTGCAGGGTACTTTATTTTTATGAGAGACTTTGTTCATAAAAAGGATGGAAATTCTGTAAAACAGGAACAGAATGCCTCCGGGGGCAAGAACACTTCAGGGAAAGGCGATACCAAAGTTTCCACTACTCCTACCCCTACTGAATTGACGGAAGAAGAAAAACGGGAAAAGGAAGCAGCAGAGCTTTTAAAACAAGCAGATGCCTATGCTGTGCAATATGATTACGATAAAGCGATTTCATTGGTTAAAGGATTTGAAAATTACACACAGGTCAAGGTATTAAATGATGCCCTAAGCGGTTATGAAGAAAAGAAAAGCACCTTGAAACGCTTTGGAGCTTATGATTCTGCTGACCAGATAAACCATTTATTTTTTCATATATTAGTTGCCGATGACAGTAAAGCCTTCGACGGAGATTACAGGCAGAAAGGCTATAATTATTATATGACCACCATACCGGAGTTCAATGCCATGCTCGAACAGCTTTATGACCAGGGGTATGTATTGGTGCAGCTCCATGATGTGGCGAAGAAAGTAAAGAACAAGGATGGCAGTGAGAGTTTTGAACCGGGGGATATTATGTTGCCGCCGGATAAGAAGCCGCTAGTGATATCTCAGGATGATGTCAATTACTATGAATATATGAAGGAAGACGGTTTTGCCAGGAGAATTATACTGGATAAGGATAATAACCCCACTACCGAGATGCTGATGGATGATGGTTCTGTAAGTGTCGGGGATTATGATATGGTACCTCTTTTGGAGAAGTTTGTTAAAGAACATCCCGATTTCTCCTATAAGGGAGCAAAGGGAATTCTTGCTCTAACCGGATACGAGGGGGCACTGGGCTATCGAACCAATGATGCAAACTCTCCCTCCTATAAACAGGATCAGAAAACTGTGAAAAAGATTGTAAAAGTCATGAAGGAAAAAGGCTGGGAATTCGCCTCCCATAGTTACGGTCACAGAGATATGGGGAAAGCAACTTACGCCTTTACCATAAAGGATACCGACCGCTGGGAGAAAGAGGTGGGAAGTCTGATTGGTCCAACGGATATCTACATCTTCCCTTTTGGTATAGATATTGAGACTACTATGGGGCATTACAGCAGCAAGAAATTCGAATACCTGAAAAAATCAGGCTTTGATTACTTCTGTGGTGTTTACAAAGCTCCCTGGATGCAGATAAAGAGTGATTATGTAAGGATGACAAGAAGACCTATGGACGGAGAAGCTATGCTGAAATTCCCGGAAAGGTTAAAGGACCTATTCGATTTAAGCAAGGTAATTGATCCTAACAGGCCAAAGTGGGAAGATTAAAAATATAATAGCTTATATAATTCCGGCAAAGAGCAAAGTTTGGCTCTTTGCCGGTTCTTTTTCAAGGTAAAATTGCTTAAATCCATTTTTAAATGGTATCTGTTGGCATCCTCCCTTTCCAAAGATTACAGTAGGCAGTAGAAGTAAGATGTGGTATGATAATAACTGAATTATTGCTTGATAAATTTTATATTAAACAATCAAAAGGAACAACGTTTACAGAGAAGTGGTTTTAGAAGGGAATGGTAATATGAGTTTTACCCATTTGCATTTACATACAGAATACAGTCTGCTGGATGGTTCCGGCAAGATAAAAGAGATGGTGGCAAGAATCAAGGAACTTGGCATGGACAGTATGGCCATAACCGATCATGGTGTTATGTACGGCGTCATTGATTTTTATAAAGCCTGTAAGGCCGAGGGAATTAAGCCTATCATTGGCTGCGAGGTTTATGTGGCTCCCGGTTCCCGTTTTGATAGGGAAGCAGGTGCTTCTGATGAGAGATACTACCATCTTATATTGTTGGCAGAGAATAACATAGGTTATCAAAATCTGATGAAAATTGTATCAGCAGGTTTTTTAGAGGGCTTTTACTATAAGCCCCGTGTTGACTATGAAATACTGGAGAAATACAGTGAGGGACTGATTGCCCTTAGTGCCTGTCTTGCAGGTGAAGTGGCAAATTATCTTCGAAAAGGCTTTTATGAGGAAGCCAAGAGGGCAGCATACCATTATCAACAGATCTTCGGCGAAGGTAACTTCTTTTTAGAGCTGCAGGATCATGGCATATCTGAGCAGGCAGATGTTAACCAGGGACTTCTTCGGTTAAGCAGTGAAACCGGTATTGGGTTAGTTGCTACCAATGATGTGCATTATACCATGGAAAGTGATGCCCAGGCTCATGATATTCTTTTATGCATTCAAACCCAGAAGAAGGTCTCCGATGAGAACCGAATGAGGTATGAAGGGGGGCAGTATTTTATTAAGTCCGAGGAAGAGATGAAAAAGCTCTTTCCCTATGCTCTTAATGCTTTGGAAAATACCCATAAAATTGCAGAAAGATGTAATGTAACCATAGAATTCGGCGATTATAAGCTGCCGAAATTTGACGTGCCCGCAGGGTTTGGAGCCTTAGAGTATCTTAAGAAGTTATGCTATGAAGGCCTTAAGGAGAGATATCCGGAATCCTTTGAGGAACTCCTAGACAGATTGAACTACGAAATAGATACGATCTCAAATATGGGTTTTGTAGATTACTTTTTAATCGTAGGGGATTTTATAAAGTATGCCAGGGACAATGACATCAGCGTAGGACCGGGACGAGGCAGTGCTGCCGGAAGCCTTGTTTCTTACTCTCTTGGGATAACCAATATTGATCCTATCAAATATAATCTGCTCTTTGAAAGATTTTTAAATCCGGAACGACTTACCATGCCCGATATTGATATTGACTTCTGTTATGAAAGAAGACAGGAAGTTATCGATTATGTTGTTCGAAAGTATGGTAAAGACCGTGTGGTACAGATTGTAACCTTTGGAACTATGGCCGCCAGAGCGGTAATCCGTGATGTGGGAAGAGCTATGGATTTAGGCTATGCCAGAGTAGATACCGTAGCTAAGATGATACCGATGGAACTTGGTATTACCATTGGACGAGCGCTGGAAATCAACAGAGAATTAAAAGACCTATACGATTCCGATGAGGAAATTCGTTATTTAATTGATATGTCTTTGCGTCTCGAAGGACTGCCTAGGCATACCTCCATGCATGCAGCTGGAGTAGTAATCAGTAAAGCGCCGGTTGTAGAATATGTGCCGGTATCCAGAGCATCCGATGAATCCGTTACTACCCAATTTACAATGACTACGCTGGAAGAGCTGGGACTCTTAAAGATGGACTTTCTGGGACTTCGTACCCTGACAGTCATCCAAAATGCAGTCCGCCTCCTCAATAAAAAACGTAGTAAAGAAGACTTACTGGATATTGATAAGATAGATTATGATGATGCAGCCGTATACGCAATGATAGCTTCCGGAAAAACAGAAGGTGTATTCCAGCTTGAAAGCTCCGGAATGAAGAGCTTCATGAAGGAACTAAAACCCAGAAACATGGAGGATATTATAGCGGGTATCTCCCTTTACAGACCGGGTCCTATGGATTTCATACCGAAATACATTAAGGGAAAGAACAGTGAAGGCAATATATTGTATGAATGCCCTCAGCTGGAGCCGATTCTTGCACCGACTTATGGCTGTATCGTATACCAGGAGCAGGTTATGCAGATTGTAAGGGATCTGGCAGGCTACAGCTATGGAAGAAGTGATTTGGTGCGTCGTGCCATGTCAAAGAAAAAAGCATCGGTAATGGAAAAGGAAAGGTATAACTTTGTCTACGGCAATGAAGAAGAAGGAGTACCGGGCTGTATGAAGAATGGAATATCGGAAACGGTGGCAAACCATATCTTCGATGAAATGACAGACTTTGCAAAGTATGCCTTTAATAAGTCCCATGCAGCGGCTTATGCAGTGGTTTCCTACCAAACCGCCTATTTGAAATGTTATTACCCCGTAGAGTTTATGGCAGCCTTGTTAACTTCTGTTATTGATAGCGCAGGCAAAGTGGCAGAATATATTTTTACCTGCCGCCAGATGGGAATTAAGATATTACCTCCTGATATTAACGAAGGAGACGCGACATTCTCGGTATCCGATGGTGCAATTCGTTATGGGCTTTCTGCTATTAAAGGCCTTGGAAGGCCAGTTATTGAAAGTGTGGTAAGAGAGAGGGAAGCAGCAGGTCCCTTCACCTCCCTGAAGGATTTTGCTGAGAGACTCTCCGGTAAAGAGGTTAACAAACGAACAGTAGAAAGCTTTATCAAATCCGGTGCCTTTGACAGTCTTCCCGGAACCAGAAAGCAAAAGATGATGGTATATGTTCAGGTATTGGATGAAGTAGCACAGAATAAAAAGAGAAATCTGACCGGACAACTTTCCTTTTTTGATTTTGCGGAGGAAGAAGATAAACAGGAACTGGAGATTAATTATCCTGATATAGGAGAATACTTAAAAGAGCAGCTACTGGCTCTGGAAAAAGAGGTTATGGGTATATACGTCAGCGGACATCCTCTTGAAAGCTACGAAGAACTATTAAAAAAGAATGTCACCCATTCTACCCTTGACTTTGCACTAGACGAAGAAACCGGAGAAGCTAAGGTAGAGGATGGCGGAACCGCTGTGGTTGGTGGTATCATAACCGGTAAGACTATAAAAACTACGCGAAATAATTCCATGATGGCCTTTATCACCTTGGAGGACATGGCTGGAGCAGTTGAGATAATCCTTTTCCCGAAGGATTATGAGAAGTATAAAATGGATATATACGAGGATAATAAAATACTGGTTAAAGGAAAGATTGCTGTAGAAGAAGAAAAAGCAGCCAAACTTATCTGCCAGGAAATTGTACCTTTTGCGGACAACCCAAGGGAAGTATGGATTAAGTATAAAGATAAAGACAGTTTTGTACAAGATGAACAAAGACTTTATGGGATTTTAAGCCAATTTGATGGCAAGGATCAGGTGTGTATTTATCTGGAATGTGAAAAAGCCATAAAACAGCTTCCCAAATCGAAAAGTATTAAGGCAGAAGATGTATTACTTACGAAGCTATGCGAAACTTATGGACAGGATAATATTAAAGTAGTAGAAAAGAGTATTGAAAAAGCCAGAAAAAAGGGGTAAAATAAAAAAGATTGAAGTTTCTTGGAGGTGAACGATATGGCTAATGGAATAAAAACAATAGGAGTACTTACAAGCGGTGGAGATGCCCCTGGTATGAACGCAGCCATCAGAGCAGTTGTTAGAACGGCCCTGGCGAGCGGATTAAATGTAAAAGGTATACGCAGAGGCTTCAGCGGTTTATTAGAAGAAGATATCGTAGAAATGGATGCTAAGAGTGTATCCGATATTATACAGCGCGGTGGTACTGTACTCTATACTGCAAGAAGTAAGGAATTTATGACTTCAGAGGGTCAGGATAAAGGCGCAGCTATCTGCAGAAAGCATGGCATTGACGGAGTAGTAGTAATTGGTGGAGACGGTTCTTTTCAGGGAGCAGAAAAACTTGCTGCCAGAGGAATTAATACCATCGGACTTCCCGGAACCATTGACCTTGATATTGCCTGCACCGATTATACCATCGGTTTTGATACAGCGGTTAATACAGCTATGGAGGCAATCGATAAGGTCAGAGATACCTCAACTTCTCACGAAAGATGCAGTATCATAGAAGTTATGGGTAGAAATGCCGGTTACATTGCTTTATGGTGCGGTATTGCCAACGGAGCAGAGGATATTCTGATTCCTGAAAGATATGACCACAATGAACAGAGAATTATAGATAGTATCGTACAAAGAAAGAAGTTAGGAAAGAAACACCATATCATAGTAAATGCAGAAGGTATTGGTGATTCCTACGGAATGGCAAAGAGAATCGAAGCCGCTACCGGAATTGAAACAAGAGCAACGATTATCGGACATATTCAGCGTGGTGGAAGCCCTACCTGTATGGACAGAATGTATGCATCTGCTATGGGCTCTATAGCGGTTGACTTACTTTGCAAAGGTGCCAGCAACCGTGTAGTAGGTTACAGAGACGGCAAATTTGTAGATTACGATATTGAAGAAGCACTGGCAATGAAGAAAGATGTTGACCAGTATCTGTATGATATGGCTAAGAAATTATCTCAATAATACATTAAATAGCGGATGAAAGCCCGACCAATTAGCACTTTCTAAAATTAGGTGTTGCCAATGGGTCGGGCTTTTATTATGATTATAATAGTTTAATAAATGGAAAGGCAAAGGTAATAAAATGAGTTCCAGAGCAAAAAAATTTATATCCTACTATAAACCTTATAAATTACTGTTTTTTTCCGATATGTTTTTTGCACTTACGGCAGCGGCTTTATCTCTTATCTATCCTCTGATTGTAAGATACATAACCAATGACCTGCTGGGAAAATATGATATTTCACAGGTGTTTGCAACTGTTATAAAGCTTGCCTTTGTGATGATAGGATTAGCAATACTTGAATTTGTATCAAACTTCTATATTGCTTATCAGGGGCATGTGATGGGAGCCAAGATGGAGTATGATATGCGAAATGATATCTTTGAGCATTATCAGAAGCTCTCCTTTAATTTTTATGACAATCAGAAGACGGGACAGCTGATGTCCAGAATAACCAACGATTTATTTGATATAACAGAGCTGTGCCATCACGGTCCGGAGGATATCGTCATCTCCATCATCAAGTTTGTAGGTGCATTTGTTATTTTAATCCGAATTAATCTTCCGATTACATTAATCGTATTTGCTTTTATTCCGATAATGTTCACTTTTGCTTACCATATGCAGCATAAGATGAACAGGGCCTTCCGCCGTAATAGGGATAGAATTTCAGAAATAAATGCACAGATAGAAGATAACCTGTCGGGTATCCGTGTGGTAAAATCCTTTGCCAATGAAAAACGTGAAATTGACAAGTTCCACGACGGAAACAGGAGGTTTGTTGAAAGTAAAAGAGACAGTTATTGGCAGATGGCAACTTTTCATTCCGGTCTTGGAATGTGCACTACCTTTATCAATATCGCTGTAATTGTGGGAGGAGCGGTCTTCATTGCAAAAGATATTATTGCCCTATCCGACCTTCTGACTTTCCTGCTCTATATTAATAATATAATTGAACCGGTAAGAAAACTTATTAACTTTACTGAGCAGTTCCAGAACGGCATTACGGGTTTTGACAGGTTCATGGAGATTATGGATATACAGCCGGATATTGTGGATAAGAAAGATGCCATTGGCCTAAAGGATGTAAAAGGGGATATAGAATTTAAAAATGTATCCTTCCGTTATAATGAAACAAAATCAGAGGTATTTAAAAACATTGATTTAAAGGTGAATGCCGGTGAGTATGTAGCACTGGTTGGACCTTCCGGAGCAGGAAAGACCACCCTTTGCAGCCTTATTCCAAGGTTCTATGAGGTGGCGGAAGGAGAAATCCTGCTGGATGGAAAAGATATTAGAGATATCAAACTTCGGTCCCTGCGTAAAAATATTGGTATTGTACAGCAGGAGGTCTATCTGTTTGCCGGTAATGTAATGGATAATATTCGTTACGGTAACCTGGAAGCAACGGATGAAGAAATCATTGAAGCTGCGAAAAATGCCAATGCTCATGAGTTTATTATGGAACTGCCGGATGGTTACAATACTTATATTGGACAGAGAGGTGTTAAATTGTCCGGCGGTCAGAAACAGCGTATCAGCATTGCCAGAGTATTTCTTAAGAACCCTCCGGTGCTTATCTTTGATGAAGCAACTTCGGCTCTGGACAACGAAAGTGAGAAGATTGTACAGGAGTCCTTAGAAAAGCTTGCAAAGAACAGAACCACCTTTGTAATAGCTCACAGGCTTTCTACTATTCGAAATGCGGGTAATATTATAGTTCTTACAGAAGAAGGAATTGCAGAACGCGGCACTCATGCACAGTTGTTAGAACAAGACGGTGTATATGCCGGACTTTATCGATTAACGCAGAATGCGGCGCAGATATTAGGATAATGACAGCCAGGAGTTGAAGATAATGACAAGGAGAAAGACAAAATGAATCAGAAGATAATATTTTTTGATATAGACGGTACTCTCCATGATTCGGAATTAGGGGTTACAGAGCTTACGAAACAGGCAATAAAAGAACTGCTTAAGAACGGTCATATTCCCGTAATCTGTACAGGAAGAGCCAGAATCATGGTCCCTGATTATCTGATGGAGATGGGTTTCTCCGGAATCGTAGCTGGAGCCGGTACTTTTGTGGAGTATCAGGGAAATGTAATCCACAATAAAGTGATGGGGCCAAAAGAGGGAGATGAGATTATTGCAACCCTCAAAGAATGTGGTATACGATATATCCTTGAAGGACCGGAAAATATCTATATCGAAGCTGAGGATACCTCGGAAGAGTATCAGCATATTATTGAATTTTCGAAAAGATATACCAAGGGTGGTTTGAAAGCCATAAGTAACGGCAATTATATCATAAATAAACTTACTTGCTTTCCAAACGCTGACAGTCGCTTAGATTTAGTTGCAGGCAGACTGGGCGATAAATTTCATATGATCCACCATATAGACGGTAATTTTGAAATGACACCAAAAGGTTATGACAAATCAACGGGAATACAGATACTCCTAGAGAATTTAAAGCTTAAGAAAGAAGATACCTATGCTTTTGGAGACAGCACCAACGATATGGAGATGCTATCCTATGTCCAATACGGGATTGCTATGGGAAATAGTTATCCCCAAGTACTAGAGGCTGCTAAATACAAGACATTATCCATCAGAGAAGATGGGATTTACCACGGACTAAAAAGTTTTGGATTAATATAAATAAATCGGGGAACTATAATACGATTTATTTCGTCTAATCTGTGATAGTATACGAAGACTGTCTGGATTGGGCAGAGAAATTCTATCATCGTATATTAGGGGGATACTTAAAATGTACCAGGAAAACCAAGAGGTTTACGATATCGAAGCCTTGATGAGAAAATATGGTAACGATGTTTTGCGGACCGCATACATGTATGTAAAGGATGATCATCTGGCAGAAGATATTTTTCAGGAGGTATTCATAAAAGTAAACCAAAAGCTTCACACCTTCCAGGGGGAAAGCAGTATAAAGACCTGGATTATACGCATAACCATCAATGCCTGCAAAGACTATCTAAAAAGTGCCTGGAATCAGAAAGTAACAGGATTCACGGAGGTACATGAAAATACCCTGGCAGGAAAAGATGAGTATACTGCCGTAGAGCAGGAAGATGAAAATCGAATGGTTAGAGAGGCAGTGACAAAGCTGCCGCAGAAATATAAGGATGTACTATTGTGTGTGTATTTTCAGGACATGACGGTTACGGAAACAGCCAGGCTTTTAGGAATTGCGGAAGGGACGGCAAAAAGCCGGCTCTCCAGAGCAAAAGAGAAGTTAAAGCTTAGCCTTGAAGGGAGGATATGACAATGGAAAAAAATATAACTGGCACAAATCCTTCACCTGACAGGGATGATATGGAATTAAAGAGACGTTTGGATGCAGCTTTTGAACTGGATACTCTTACGGTATCAGAAGATTTGATCCAAAGAACACTTCTAAAGATAAAAGAAATGGATAATACGGTAACAGAACTACAAGAAGCTACACAAAAGCACAGAAGAAGATATCCTGCAAGACGATTTGTAGGTGCTGCAGCAGCAGTACTTTTACTGGTAACGGCAGTATGGGCATATCAGAATAATCTGAACTTAGATAAGCGGGATACCGGAACTGCTCTCAATGAAAAGATGAATTTAAATATGCAGGAAGTCCCGAATCCAGAGTCTTCTCTTGCCAGTGATTCCGCTGCACAGGATAAAAAAGAAGCGAAGGTTGCAGCAGCTGATGAAAGCAGCAATGCAGGGGGTAGTGATACCGCCAATGACACCAGCAAAAGCATAACCTTTAGCGCCGCCGCGGCAGATACCGAACAGAGCCTGCTTGGGACGAAAGCATTAACTCTTACACAAAGCTATGCTATTAATGCAGAAGACATTAAGTCCTTTACCGCAGAAAACTCTGACAACGGAAAAGTAATAGAAAAGAGCACAGACAGTGTTTCAAAGCTCTACGCATTAATCGATAATTATACTTCAACCATTTCTGATACCCAAGCTACCGGCAATGTCGATTACCGTTTTGTGATAACTGATAAGGCTGGAAAGACCATTACCTTTGAATTTTATGAAGATAACTTTATAAGTGTAACCGATAAGCGGTCACAGGAGGGTATACTTACTACGTATACCATTGATAACGGGGATGGGCTGCTGAAGGATATTGGAAACTTCCTGAAGGAATAAGATAAAACGTAAAGATAAGAAGTTATAAAAGTAAATTATGTAAGTGAAATAAAAAAGAAAAGGAATTAACCTAAGTTTAAATTCCTTTTCTTTTTTTTTATTTTTCTGTTGCAGTTTCTTCTTTTTCTGGTTCGGTGCTTTCGGATTCCCCGGAAGTAATATTGATTGAGACATATTCTCTGGTCTCTTTTTTATCAGCGGCAGGTTCATCATCCTGGAGTTCGAAGTCCTCGAAATCATCTTCAAAATCATCGAAGTCATCTGCGGAATCCTTATTTAGAACATTTTTGTAAAGATAATAAGCACCACAGGCCAATGTAGCGATGGAGACAGTACCGAATAAAAATTTACCGAATTTCTTCATATTGACATACTTCCTTTCATTTAACAGTATATGCATAATCTTATAAAATTTATACACATAGTGAGAGAAATCTGACATTTTCAATCACCATTATAAGCCATGTTCGTATAAAAGAAAAGTAAAATTTGCTAATTAAAATAGATATTGCCGAGAAATTACAGAAATGCTATAATAAAGAACGCAAAGTGTGAATTATTGGAATACCGTATTTCATTAGTATTATGGTAATTTGAGATATATGGGAAATTGAGGTGGCAATGAAATATAGAAATATCAAAGAAGGAATTTTTGTTTCACGTCCCAATCGTTTTATTGCGTTTGTGATTGTCGATGGTATTACACAAAAGTGCCATGTTAAAAATACAGGGCGATGTAAAGAACTTTTGGTTCCGGGCGTTACAGTTTATCTGGAGGAAGCTCTTAATCAGAACCGTAGCACCAGATACTCTCTGATAGCTGTACAAAAAGGAGCACATCTCATAAATATGGATTCCCAGGCACCCAATAAAGTAGTTCACGAGTGGCTGTTAGAAGGAAATCTGTCTGAAGAGTATGCAAGAATAAAGCCAGAGCAGGTATATGGGAATTCCAGATTTGATTTTTATATGGAATCACATGAAAGAAAAGCATATATGGAAGTAAAAGGAGTAACGTTGGAAGAAGAAGGAAGTGTTTTTTTTCCTGATGCTCCAACGGAAAGAGGCGTTAAACATATTCATGAACTATGTAAATGTTTAAAGGATGGGTATGATGCTTACATAATGTTTGTTATACAGATGGAGAATGTAAAGTGCTTTAAGCCAAATGACAGAACTCACAAAGAATTCGGAGATGCATTAAGAGAAGCTGAAAAGCAAGGCGTTAAGATAATGGCTATGAATTGTATGGTCACAGCTGACAGTTTGAAATTAAAAGAATCCGTTCCGGTAATCCTTAATTGATTTGAAAATGACATCGAAGGGAAAGCCCTAGTAAAGCAGAATACTAAAGAGAAAAGGAGAGCATGATATGTATGAGATGAAACCGGAGTATTACATTGGCATTGAAGCAATCGATAATCAGCATACAGAATTGTTCCGTATAGCTGATGAGGCTTATGAATTGTTAAGACAGGAATTCGTAGCAGATAAGTTTGATAACATTGTTGCAATCATTGTACAGTTAAAAGAATATGCCATACAGCATTTCTCTGACGAAGAAGCTTATATGGTAAGCATCGGACATAAAAAATTCTTGTCCCATAAGATGGAACATGAAGATTTTCTGGAAAAAGTAAATAATATAGATTTTGACAGTATGGATCATAATCAGACAGAAACATTAGTAGATATTATGGCATTTCTAAGTGACTGGCTGGTGCATCATATACTTGAAAAAGATAAATTGATTGGAACACTGTAGATTTTGTCACTGTATGTATGGTTTATTTAGGGAGGTACGGATATGTATGAGATGAAGCCTGAATATTATATTGGAGTAGATACAATAGATAATGAACATGCAGAGTTATTCCGCATTGCAAATGATGCTTACGAACTAGTAAAAAATGATTTTGTACCGGATAAATTTGATGATATTGTAGCGATTATTCTTAAGCTAAAAGAATATACCAAGCAGCATTTTGCAGACGAAGAAGCTTACATGTTAAGCATCGGTTATAAAAGATATCTTTCTCAAAAAGCTGCTCATGACGAATTTATTGAAAAAATCAACGGTATTGACTTTGAAAGCATAGATCATAATCAAACAAAAGTACTGTTAGACATTCTGGATTTCCTGAATGACTGGCTGGTTCATCACATAGTGGAGAAAGATAAATTGATCGGAACCTTGTAAGGGTTCAAGTAGTTCACCCCTTTAGAGGGAACTTAGTAAAAAGGAGAGTGGCACGTGTGAACATTGGATTATTTACAGAAACTTATTACCCTGAAATCAATGGGGTTGCCAACTCAGTATATATATTAAAAAAAGAACTGGAAGCGTTAGGACACACGGTCTATGTATTTACAACTACGACGCCCGGAGCTCCGGAATATGAGTACAATGTTTTTCGTGTACCAAGCCTTCCTTTTATTCTGATAACTGAAAGGCGTATCGGAATGTTCTATCAGCCGAAATTGGCCGGAACGATTAAGAAACTGAATCTGGATATCATTCATACCCATACAGAGTTTTCGTTAGGGATATTCGGGCGTATTATGGCAAAGGAACTTAGAATTCCGATGATCCACACATATCATACGATATATGAAGATTATACCCATTATCTGACTCATATAAAGCCTCTTGATGGCAGAGCGAAAGCATTTGTAAGAATCTTTACAAAAGTATGCTGCAATACAGTGGCACATGTTATTGTACCAACGGAAAAGGTGAAGGAACTGCTTCAGAAGTACTCCGTACACCGGGACATTACGGTTATACCCACCGGCGTGGATTTGAAGAAATTTGATCCTGCCCTTTACAGCAAAGAGGATATTAACCGCATTAAAGAAGAGTATGGTATTAAGAAAGACGAAAAAGTTATTCTTTATTTAGGCAGGGTTTCCAGAGAGAAGAACATTGTAGAAATCATGAATGCCATGAGCACATACATGAAAGAAAGAAAAAATGTAAAGTTTTTGATAGTAGGAAGCGGTCCGGAGATGGAAGAACTAAGGAACAGATCGAAAGTACTGAAATTAGAGGATAAGATAATTTTTGCAGGCTCGAAACCTTGGGATCAGATAGGGCTTTATTATCAATTAGGAGATGTGTTTGTAAGTGCTTCTAATAGTGAAACACAGGGGTTGACATATATTGAAGCTATGGCAGCAGGGCTTCCTGTGGTAGCAAAAGAAGATGATTGTTTAAATGACATCTTAATAACCGGTGTGAATGGTTATAAGTTCAACAGGGAAGAAGAAGTCATAAGCGGACTGGATAAAGTGCTCTTTACTGACACGGATACACCTTATGGGGAGAATGCCAGAAAGCTTATGCAAAAATTCTCTACGGAAGCCTTCGGAAAGAGTGTGGAAGCCGTGTATATGGAAGTATTGGATTGCAAGATTCATTCCGAGCAGACGGATTCGCCAGAGAACAAAAAAATCAATTATCTGTTTTAATTTTAACCTCTGAGCGCCTAAAAATTCCACTTGACAAAATAGTCTGGAATGCTATAATGAGGTTTATCAAAAAGAAATTATTTAGAAAAAACAGTGAAGAGACGAGTAAAATGTGAAATGATACAGAGAAGGATATGATATGCTGAGAATATCCTACCAGGAAACATTTGAAGACTACCTCGGAGTGGCTCCAATCCAGCCCGGCCGATACCGTTATCAATCAAATGAAGTGGGAATTTTTTAATCCAATGAGGGTGGAACCGCGAGATATATGCTCGTCCCTTTCGTACTGTATAAAGCAGTCGAAAGTGATGAGCTTTTTTGATGCTTTTATACACAACATTCCGTTGTTCACTTTTTCAAATAAGTATGCGCTAAAGCGCATCACAGGGAGGGTTAATATGAAGATTACATTAAAAGATGGTTCAGTAAAAGATTACGAAGGCCAGATGGCAATCATAGACATTGCAAAGGATATTAGCGAAGGTCTGGCAAGAGTAGCCTGTGCCGCAGAGCTTGACGGCAAGGTAGTAGACCTTAGAACAGTAGTAGACAAAGACAGCCACTTAAGTATCCTGACCTTTGAGGATGAAGGCGGCAAGGCAGCCTACAGACATACTACTTCCCATGTACTGGCAGAAGCAGTAAAGCGTCTTTATCCCAATGCGAAACTTGCAATTGGACCGTCCATTGATACCGGATTTTATTATGACTTTGATGTAGAGCCTTTTGACAGAGCAGCACTTGATGCACTGGAGAAGGAAATGAAGAAAATAATCAAGGAAGGTGCAGAGATTAAACGCTTTACACTTCCAAGAGAAGAAGCAATACGTTTCATGGAAGAAAAGGGAGAGCCCTATAAGGTTGAATTAATAAACGATTTGCCGGAAGGTGAAGAACTTTCCTTTTATAGCCAGGGAGAATTTACGGACCTTTGTGCCGGACCTCATTTAATGAGCACCAAGGGGATTAAAGCAATTAAGTTGATTTCTTCCTCAGGAGCTTATTGGAGAGGTTCAGAGAAAAACAAGATGTTAACCCGTGTATACGGAACTGCTTATTCTAAGAATGCTGATTTAGATGCGTATCTGGAGCATCTGGAAGATGTTAAGAGACGTGATCATAATAAGCTTGGCCGTGAGATGGAACTTTTCACCACAGTTGACGTAATCGGACAGGGACTTCCTCTTATCATGCCAAATGGTGTAAAGATAATGCAGACACTGCAAAGATGGATTGAGGACGAAGAAGAGAAGAGGGGTTATGTAAGAACAAAGACTCCTTTTATGGCAAAGAGTGATTTATACAAGATATCCGGACACTGGGATCACTATAAAGAAGGCATGTTTGTATTAGGCGATGAAGAAAAAGATAAAGAAGTATATGCGCTTCGTCCTATGACCTGCCCTTTCCAATACTATGTATATAAATCTGCACAGAGATCTTATCGTGACCTTCCTCTGCGTTATGGTGAAACTTCTACGTTATTCCGTAATGAGGATTCCGGTGAAATGCACGGACTTACTCGTGTCCGCCAGTTTACTATTTCCGAAGGGCATTTAATAGTAAGACCGGACCAGATGGATGAAGAATTCAAAGGCTGTCTTGATCTTGCCAGATATTGCTTAAAGACGCTTGGTTTAGAGGAAGATGTAACTTACCGTCTCTCCAAATGGGATCCCAATAATAAAGAGAAATATATTGGAACGGAAGCAATATGGGAAGAGACTCAGGGCAGAATCCGCAAGGTATTAACGGAGTTAGAGATTCCTTTTACCGAAGCAGAAGGTGAAGCTGCCTTCTATGGCCCTAAGGTTGATATTCAGGCAAAGAATGTATATGGTAAAGAAGATACCATGATCACCATACAATGGGATGCCATCATCGCAGAGCAGTTTGATATGTACTATATTGATCAGAACGGTGAGAAGAAACGCCCGTATATTATTCACAGAACCAGCTTGGGATGCTATGAGAGAACCCTTGCCTGGCTGATTGAAAAGTATGCAGGACAATTCCCTACCTGGTTGTGCTCCGAACAGGTAAGAGTGCTTCCGATCTCTGAGAAATATCATGACTATGCTAAAAAAGTAGAAGCAGAGTTAAAAGAGAACGGAGTACGCAGCAGTGTGGATGAACGTGCAGAAAAAATCGGTTATAAGATTCGTGAGGCCAGACTTGACCGCGTTCCTTATCTGTTAGTTGTCGGTCAGAAGGAAGAAGAAGAAGGTCTTGTATCCGTAAGAAGCCGTTACCTTGGAGATGAAGGACAGAAGAAACTGGATACTTTTGTAAATGATATCTGCAAAGAAATCAGAACCAAAGAAATCAGAAAGATTGAAGTAGCAGAGCAGCAGGCGTAAAGGTAAAACTATCATTGCCTGATATGCTTCCAATATAGCAGAAAAGGAAGCTTCATATTCCACTTTAACAACAGGTAAAGATTGTTTCTAATCTTTACTGGTTGTAAAAAGAGGGGATGTGAAGCTTCTTCTGATATAATTGGTGAAAATCGTATTGTGCCGGTTATAAATCAAAATGTCTAGAGCTTAATAAAAATGCAGATACTTTAGTGGATGAGACAAATTAAACCAATAAAAAGCTCAGAAAACAGGAATAAAAATTTAATAGAAGGCAGATAAGAGAATGTTAAAAATAGGAGCACATTTATCAGTAGCAAAAGGTTATGAAAGAATGGGAAAAGATGCCCTTTACATAGGAGCAAATACCCTGCAGTTTTTCGCACGTAATCCAAGAGGTTCTAAAGCAAAGGCAGCAGACTACAATGATATGTCTAAATTCAAGGAGCTGATGAGAGAAAATCATTTTGCGGAAATTATGGCACATGCACCCTATACCTTAAATGCCTGCTCTCCGGACAGTAATCTTAGAGCGTTAGCAGCTAGAATGTTTGCAGAAGACCTTTTAAGAATGGAGTATTTCCCTGGCAGTTTCTACAATTTCCACCCCGGAAGCCGTTCAAACCAGGAAGAAGGGGTAGCGGTTGACCAGATTGCAGAGATGTTAAATCAAGTGTTATTTGAGGAGATGCATACCACGGTACTGCTTGAAACCATGGCCGGAAAAGGGACTGAGATGGGGCGGCGTTTTGAAGAGATACAGGCGGTAATTAAGAAAGTACGCTTAAAAGATAAACTTGGAGTCTGTATGGATGCCTGTCATTTATGGAATGCCGGTTATGATGTGGTTGGAAAACTTGATAAAACCCTGGAGGAATTTGATAAGGTAATAGGTCTGCAGAGATTAAAAGCCTTCCATCTTAATGACAGTCTGGATGGACTGGGACTTCATAAAGACAGACATGCGGGCATTGGTATGGGAAATATGGGAGCTGAGGCAACAAAAGGAATTATAAACCACCCTGCGTTAAAGGAGCTGGTATTTATATTAGAAACCCCTAAGGACCTAGACGGACATCGGGAAGAAATTGATTTCCTGAAAAGAGCTTATAAGTGGCAGGAATAGCCTTTATCATGTTTCATCTGAATAATCACCTTGACAAGGAATCGAAATGTATTATATGATTAAATAGTTTTGAGATAGTATAAAAATTGGAAATCAATTTTCGCATAGATATGTGCTGGAATGCTGGAGGAAATATTTTGGAAGACTACACCAAGGAAATAAATAAAAGACGAACCTTTGCTATAATATCCCACCCCGATGCGGGTAAAACCACTCTGACAGAAAAACTTCTGTTATACGGAGGAGCTATTAATCTTGCCGGGTCTGTGAAGGGAAAGAAAACAGACCGACATGCAGTATCCGATTGGATGGAAATAGAGAAGCAGCGTGGTATCTCTGTAACCTCATCGGTTATGCAGTTTAACTATGGAGATTATTGTATTAATATATTGGATACTCCGGGACATCAGGACTTCTCGGAGGATACTTATCGTACCCTGATGGCAGCAGATTCCGCGGTCATGGTAATTGATGCTTCAAAGGGTGTTGAGAATCAGACAAAGAAGCTATTTAAAGTATGTGTTATGAGAGGAATTCCTATCTTTACTTTCATTAATAAGATGGACCGTGAAGCCAAGGATACCTTTGAGTTGCTGGATGATATCGAAACCGTGCTTGGAATTAAGACTTGTCCCGTTAACTGGCCTATCGGTTCCGGTAAGAACTTTAAAGGTGTTTATGACAGAGAGACCAAGCATATCCTGCGTTTTTTTGCTGCAAACAGCGGACAAAAGGAAGTAGATACCATAGAAGTGAATTTAGGAGATGAAAGTCTCGATTCCCTTATCGGAAAAGAAAACCACAATATTTTAAATGATGAAATTGAACTTTTAGAAGGTGCCGGAAGCGAATTTAATATAGAGGAAGTAAGGCAGGGAAGATTAACACCTGTTTTCTTTGGTTCAGCCTTGACGAACTTTGGTGTGCAGACATTTTTGGAACATTTCTTGAATATGACCACTACCCCTCTTTCCAGAAAATCAACGGAAGGAAATATTGACCCTGTAGAAAATGATTTTTCAGCTTTTGTATTTAAGATTCAGGCTAATATGAATAAAGCCCATAGAGACAGAATTGCCTTTATGAGAATCTGCTCCGGCAAGTTTGAAGCCGGTATGGAAGTAAATCATGTACAGGGTGGCAAGAAGATTAGATTATCCCAGCCTCAGCAGTTAATGGCCCAGGAGAGAAAGATAATTGAAGAAGCCTATGCAGGGGATATTATCGGTGTATTCGACCCGGGTATCTTCTCTATTGGTGACACCCTTTGCCTATCAGATAAGAAGTTCCAATATGAAGGAATTCCTACCTTCTCCCCGGAGCATTTTGCAAAGGTTAGACAGGTGGATACCATGAAGAGAAAGCAGTTCCTAAAAGGTGTTACCCAGATCGCTCAGGAAGGAGCTATTCAGATCTTCCAGGAGTATAATACCGGAATGGAAGAAATCATTGTGGGAGTTGTTGGTGTACTTCAGTTTGATGTATTAAAATTCCGCTTGGAATCCGAGTATGGAGTTGAGATTCGTCTGGAACCCCTGGCTTACGAGTATATCCGCTGGATTGAGAACAAGGGATTGGATGCCAGTAAATTAAATGTAACCTCCGATACCAAGAAGGTTAAGGATTTAAAAGGAAATCCGCTGCTTCTTTTTGTACACAACTGGAGTATTCAGACTGTGCTTGACCGTAACAAAGAGCTGAGGCTCTCTGAATTCGGCAGAGAATAAGAATAGCAGGAAGAACAATCATGAAGGACAAATAACATCTATCTCAATATATTAGAATTATTTGCAGGATTAGAATAGATAACTATAAGAATACCCTGTATCAGACAGCAGATTCAGCCGACTGATACAGGGTTTCTTATTTTCTGGGCTCTTTGTCAAAAGTTGGGATAAAATGATTTTCTCATCCATTAGCTGGTATCTTAATTCATTCATTTCTATAATTGCTTTAAGATATCCTTTTTCTTTAAGCCGTTTTTTCTGGCGTTTGCATTCCAAACGAAGTTGATTGCACTGAACCTCCATGCAAACCTTGGGAAGTTGGGACTTAAATAGACTGGTTTACCGGAAGTGAGTGTCTTCATAGAATCTGTAAGTCCTTGAAATGCTGTGCCAAGGTTCTTTAGAGGACCATGACCCAGGGGAATATTACTGATAAAATCCAGCATTTCACCGGCACCTGTTCCGATTCCCTGACCGAAGGTAATTCCGCATTTTAAGCACCAATTTTCAAGAATCCGAATAGCAATATGGTTTTGTTTTCCTTCATAAAAGCCGTTGTTAACAATTGCATAAACAGTAACCGGTTTCTGACGGTTAGTTTTCATAAAGTCCTCTAGCTTTAAGAGCATACGTAAAAGGTGTGAGGGAATACTGTCTACGTACAAAGGGAAAGAAAAAACAAGGACATCCATTCCGCAAAGTTCCAGATACTGCTCCTCTGTAAAGGGCTTAGTGGCAAGGTGATAATGCACTATTTCATTATTATCGCGAATCATCGGTTCCAGTTTTCCAAGAAGCCTTGAGGAATTACTTATAGTATATTTGGGACTTCCATCAATCATTGCAATCTTCATTGTAAGCCCTCCTTTAGTGAAAGCGTATTATCGTAGAATGAAACATTATATTTAATGCGGCTATAATTTGTACTGTTAGCTGCTACTAAATCTTTTGCAGTTTCTTTCTCGGCCTCGGTTACATCATTTCCATAAAAAAGTACGGATAGGGAAAATCGGTTATCATACCTTTTCTTATGATGGGTTTCACCATCTATATTATTAAAATACGGAAGAAAATAGGATATGCTACGGTCAAATATATTCTTTACAAAGGGACTGTAGCTGCCATAGCAGCATTTACTGATAATAATATATTCACTACACTTTGAGAGTAATTGTCCCATGTTCTGATATTTATCATTTAGTACACATACCCCGGGAGTTTTAACCCAACAGCCGAAGCAGCCGATGCAAGGCTTAATGGTACCGTCATCAGAAATGACGGTTGTTTCCGGACTTAGCTCCAGCCCGAGAGCTTCAAATTCCTGCGGTGTTAAATCATGAACCAGCAATCTCATAAAAATTCTCCTTTTCTATTTGATAATATTTTGGAAGACCTTCTGCCAGTCTCCGGAATACTTGATATTAGGATTGGTCAGTAAAGCAACGATGCCGTGTACAACTGACCAGAGGGAAGCCAGTCTTTCAGGAAAGGACTCCCTTTTATAACCCTTTTTTTCAAACATATCAAAAGCAGTCTTTTGGAATATAGCAAAGGGCGGATAGTCTTGCGAATCCTCCTTATCCAGATTAATATTGATTCCTGAATGGTAGAAGAGAAATTGAAAATACGGGGGATGCTCTTTAAAGAAATTGATATATGCCTTGCCTATGATGAGAACGGCATCCTCCTCGTTCGCTTTTCCGGTTTCAAAAAGGCTTAGAGACTCTACAAACTGATTGGTTACATGCTCACTCATAGCCATTATAAGAGCATCGATATCTCTAAAATGGCTGTAAGGTGCGGTATGACTGACACCGCACTTAGCTGCTACCTTGCGCAGAGAAAATCCTTTTAGTCCCTCTGTATTTAAAATATCAATACCGGCTTCAATCAGTTCCGTACGTAGATTTCCATGATGATAGGGTTTATCGGTCAATTCTTTTAGCTCCTTTCATTGAACTTGACACTGTAAAGATTCTATCAGATAATCTTTACAGTGTCAAGTTTGAAATTTAAATAATATAAAATGTATCGGAAGATAGGAATTTACATTTCTGTTTGATTATGATACTATGACATAGGAAAGTGTTTAGAAGAACGTTCAATTTATGAAATTGCAAATAAATAATTGACAAAGTGTAGAAACTATGTTAATATAATAAAGCTTGTGAATTATCTTTACGGTAATTCGACGATAACAACAAAGCAGAGTATCCACTCTCACCTTAGCACCGGTTCGTGACTTGGGTTTATACTTCGTAAATGCAATGAGTTGCAGAAAGTGACAGCCTACAAAGACTCGCTGAGTCCCGGCTTCATATGACGAATAGTTTGGTGGATAGTCTTTGCTATCCACTTTTTATATGCCCGTGTGTCCGGCGAAACTGACCACACGCAAACCTAAAAAATCAACTAACCTATGGAGGTGCAGTACTATTAGTGAATTAATGATTAACGAGCAGATTAGAGACAAAGAAATCCGTTTAATCGGAGAAGAAGGCGAGCAGTTAGGAATTATGTCTTCCAAAGATGCCATGAAGTTAGCCAAGGATGCCAATCTGGATTTAGTAAAGATCGCTCCCACCGCAAAGCCGCCTGTATGTAAGATTATCGACTACGGTAAATATAAGTATGAGCTGGCAAGAAAAGAAAAAGAAGCGAAGAAAAAGCAGAAAGTTACCGAAGTTAAGGAAATCCGTTTATCACCCAACATTGATGACAACGACTTAAATACCAAAGCGGGTCAAGCAAGAAAGTTCCTGACAAAAGGGGATAAAGTAAAGGTTGCTCTTCGTTTCCGCGGCAGAGAGATGGCACATATGACTTCCAGCAAACAGATTTTAGATAGTTTCTTCTCGAAGCTTGAAGATATTGCAGTCGTTGAAAAGCCGGCAAAGTTAGAAGGCAGGAATATGATTATGTTCCTTACTGAAAAACGTTAATTACACTTGGGAAATTGCAGTGATTGAAGAAGACAGGGTAACTAAAGTTACCCGACTTCTTTACTCTTAAATAAGAGCATGATGGATTTTGCAGGTGTCATAAAATAAAATAAAACAATAGGACAACCATTTGGTGACCTTATTGAACCATAATGAAGGAGGAAATATCATGCCTAAGATTAAAACCAACAGATCCGCAGCAAAGCGCTTTAAAAAGACAGGTACAGGAAAGTTAAAGAGAATGAAGGCATACAAGAGCCACATCTTAACAAAAAAGAGCACTAAGAGAAAGAGAAATCTTAGAAAAGCAACTTTGACAGATGCAACGAAAGTTAAAAATATGAAGAAGATTATGCCTTATCTTTAAGATTAGGTGCGAAGGAGGGAAATAGAACATGGCTAGAATTAAAGGCGGCTTAAATGCTAAAAAGAAACATAAGAGAGTATTAAAACTGGCAAAAGGTTACAGAGGAGCCAGATCAAAACAGTATAGAGTAGCAAAGCAATCCGTAATGAGAGCATTAACATCATCTTTTGCCGGAAGAAAGCAAAAGAAGAGACAGTTCAGACAGTTATGGATCGCAAGAATTAACGCAGCTGCAAGAATGAATGGACTTTCTTACAGTAAATTAATGCATGGCTTAAAGGTTGCCGGTGTAGAGATTAACAGAAAGATGTTATCTGACATGGCTATTAACGATCCTACCGGCTTCACAGCTTTAACAGAGCTTGCAAAGTCTAAGATCGCTTAAGATAAACATATAGAAAATATTATTTTCAATAGTTTATGCATTTGATGCAAAACAAAATAATAGCATAAGAAATAATGCAAAAGCAGCAGTAGTATTTAAGAATACGATTGCTGCTTTTTTAATTGCATTTTCTGGGTTTTCTCATTGCTTCATTTATTTCATCAAAAGACTGGTGACATCCTCCCGCATACTTTTAGGGGCTGACTTTTCAGGGAATCCTAATCTCATAAGCATCTGGAGGGTACCTCCATTACCATACTGGGCGTTTATGTCGTTGTATACCGTAGCCATTTCATCATATTCCTCTAACGCCTGGCTTAAAGGCTGCATTACCATTCCCATATTATGAGCTTTCAGAATACAGTAACTATAGGCCATACCACTTTGTACCTGGCTGGTGCGGCTATTGTCTTTCGAAACAAGCAGCAGGTAGGAAGAGGTATGTTCAATGGATTTTTGGGTTGATGTTATAAAATTATCCCGCCCGGCTTTTCCGCTGTTCATGGAAGGAAATAAAGTTACAATACCCTGCAGAATATGTACCATAAGTCCTGAGGTTCCCTGACCTTCTACAGAAAATCCATAGCGGTATTTATTTTTCTGGTACTCATTGGGGCGAAAGATTACTTCGGTTTCTTTCATCACCCGACTGGTGTCAGCCTCTATTTTGGCAGCATGGAGTGCCATATCACCAATAGCTTTCTTATCGGAATCTGAATAAAGTATAGATGCAGTTAATCCATCAAACTCTTCCAGATAGGATAAAGACCTTCTTTCTTCTGTAGAGGGAATGCGCTCTTTATATTCCCCTCTATTGGTATCAGGAAGAAAAATCATATTGTATAACTTCGTATCTACAGGTGTTCCTTGTTCTAATGTAATCTTAGCTACCGGATAGATATCCATACTTTCGTATAAATTGTCTTCCTTATAAGTGCCCATGGGAAATAAATCAATCGTTACGGGAGTACCTAGTTCATCTCCGGCAACCTTCACATATTCAAGAAAGGTTCCCTGGCTTATCATCATTTGTCTTGCAAAAGGGTCCACCTCTTTCGTGACACGGGAGCTGTCTGCATATAGGTAGAACACGGAAGAATTCTTATCATCCAGCTTGATTTTCCAGGGCTGCATATTATGACCGTTGGCCGCTAAGAGACCGCAGGCTGCCAGTTTTAACCTTGGATCTTCAAAGCGGTCTTGATAAGTCTTGCTCCAGGGAGCTAGATAATCGGAGGGCAGGAAGACACCGCTGATTGCAAACAGAGCAATTAAGATAGCGGTAAACAATATGAATGGAGACAGTATTAATATTAATAATTTCTTTTTTCCTTTTTTCATAGACGCCTCTTTTCTGTTATCGAATTATGAATGCTTCGGATCTAAGATGGAATGTAACAAAATCGTGTAAGATTCCTGAAGCAGTTCATCGCCTGTCAGATGATAATAATTCTTTAGATAGTATTCTTTTTTGTCAGCTGTATTAAATAATCCAAGGGTGCAGGACCAGAGTATCAATGCAGTTCTTTCAGCGTTCAGTCCAGGAAGGAAGGTGCCATCGGATATACCGGCTTTAATGATCTTTATTAGGTATTGAAGTACCTCCTCTCCCAATCGGTAACATTCTTCAATCGAACTTGAAGTAAGGGATGCCGTAAAATCAATTTCCCTGTTCTGATACTCCATGATAGCCTGAAAATGATGCGGATACTGTTTGCGAAAGGTCGAAAATTTATAGAATAATTCTTTTAAGCTTTTTGCCGGGTCTTTTAAATCAATACCGTTATCGTCCTGCTCCAGCAGCCGAAGAAAGAGACGGTAGCCTCTTGCCATGATCTCAAAGTATATCTGTTCCTTGCTGCTAAAGTATATATAGAGCGTTCTTTTGCTGAATTGCGCTTCCTTTGCCACATCGTCCATAGTAGAAGATTGATAACCTTTTGTAAAGAAGACTCTTTCTGCGGAGGATATAATGTCTTCTTTACGAATTTCTTTTTCTCTTGCCTTTCTCTCGGCATTTCCCATTGGGCTTTTACTCCTTTGCACATAGATGAATTTAAGTAAACTGACAGTTTACTTTATGGTAAATCGAAAAGTTATTCTTGTCAAGTTAATTTATCAACCACTGTTCTTTTAAAAATTACTTTGTTATAATAGAGCCATATGGTATTTTCCAGAGGAGGTAATGCTATGTATAGTGTATTGTTGGTGGAGGATGAGAAAATAGAGCTGGATACCCTAAGGGATTATATCAATTGGGACAGGGTATTGGTAGATAAGGTCTATACGGCACGCAATGGCCGCAGTGCTCTTGAATATATTGTTCAGAACGAACCGGATATTATGATAACCGATATTCAGATGCCCATAATGACCGGAATTGAACTGGCGAAAAGAGTACGCGAGGAAGGGTATAAAACAAAAATCATATTTCTTACGGGTTATGATGACTTTGAATATATAAAAGAAGCATTTCGGGTACAGGCAACAGATTATATCTTAAAGCCGTTTATGACGGAGGAAGTGGAAAAACTGCTGCTAAAGATAGAAAAACAGATAGACAGTGAGCAGACAGCAGAGGTATCCGTAGGTGTGGCAGCAAAGCAATTTTTAGAGCAGCTGTGCAGAGGTGATATTAAGGAAGAAGAGGCGCAGAGAAGCTCCAGACATTATTTTGAGCATTCCTTAAATGAAGTGACTTATGGAATACTGGCAGTATATGGCGTATTAGAAGAAGAGCTGATTCAAAAGACTGGTGAGAATCTGAAGGAAATCTATCATTCCTTTTTGATAGGAGATGTTCTGGTGGTGATTTTACAAAATCATCTATATTTTTGGGATGGAGCTAAGAGAATACGGTCGTTATTGCAAGGAAACTACAGCATAGCTTGTTTTAAGGAGAAGATATCTTTAAACCAACTTAGGGAGTGCACAGAGCAGCTGATAGAGTTAAAGGAAAAAATATTCTTTAAAGCAAAGGGAGAAATCCTGGATGCCAATATAAATGTAGGTAACAGCCCTTATTCCCAGGTATTTGATACTGCAAAAAGTCAACTAAATAAGGGAGAAGTTTACCGGGCACTAAAGAGCGGTGAGAAAAGTTTTGCGGAAGGTAAGCTGCAGGAGTTACTTCAAGATTTTACAAAACAGAAAATAGAAGGATGTATCAGAGAAGCCTATGGTTTCTATTATGAACTTAAAAGCAATTTAGTAGCAGGAGATCCGGCTTTAAGTGCCTGGATGGCAGAAAGGGAAGAAGACTGGGAGCAGGGAATCCTAAAGGGCAGGTATTGGGAGGATATTTTAAAGGCACTGTTATCTTATTGCGGTTATATCATTGCATTCTATGCAAGGCAGCAAGAGGACCCCAATTATCATATAATAGCTCGTATTAAGGATTATCTGGAGCAGCATTATTTTGGAGTATGCAGTGTAGAGGAAATGGCAGAAGCAGTTCATCTTTCACCGAATTATCTTCGAAGCCTATTTAAGGAAAGTATGGGGCAGACAATACTGGAATATGTAACAGATTACAGACTAATAAAAGCCTGTGAACTTCTAAAGGACAAAACATTACGGGTAAAAGAAGTCGGCCGAATGGTAGGATATGAAAATGAATCTTATTTTGGCACTGTCTTTTCCAAGAAATATGGAGTAACACCAAATGAATATCGGAAGATGGTTTAAAAATATAAAATTCATATATAAACTAATAATTGGGTATGTTATCTTCGCTATTTTACCTATGATAATTGTAACGGGATATAACAGTCAGAAAACAAAAGGCATTCTCTTGGAAGAGAGCTACCGCAATATGCGTCAGTCCTTGGTGCAGATTGGTCAGAATCTGGATTCTTCCCTGGAGGCCTATGGAACAGTAATGGATATACTCTATACAAACCAGATGTTTAATGGTTATCTGGTAAAGGATTATACCGAATCGGATTATTGGGAGATGTTCAGTTATATTGATAATCTGTTGAGCAGCATTATGCTGGTCGAATCTAATATAGCAGGTATCTGTATTTATAGTAATAATGATACATTGCCTAGTGATAACTATTACTTTTACCGAGAAGAGGCTCTTGATCAAGATTGGCTTAAAAGAGCCATATCTTCCAATGAAAATCCTCAGGTAGCCGGTGTTATCTCCAAAGGGAAGAAAAAATATATAGGGCTGGAACGGCTTTTAAATTACTACCATTACAGTGAAGTAAGAAATACGCTTCTTTTAAAGGTGGACGTAAATTTTTTTAATGAACAGATGAAAATAACGAATAACAATCAAGAAGTTTACTGGGTCAATAGTCAGGGACAGGTGATGGCCTCTTCTGACAAGGAGTCTATTGGAAACGGGATGGAGACAATAACGGCGGACTGGAAAGATATACCTGTAAACGGAGATGGCAGTTCTATAAACGTTAATGGGGTTACCAAGGTATGTACTGCCCATGACAGTCTCTACGGAACCAAAATATTGATGATGGTTAATCAGGAATCCTTAGTGGAAGCTACAAGGAAAGTTGCACAGGATATTATCTTTATTTTCTTTCTTAGCTCTCTTGTGATGTTTTTGGCAATTTATCTTTATAGTAAATGGATATCCGGCAGGGTAAATAAAGTAGTTTATGCAGCCAAGAAACTGGGAGATGGTGAATTTGACTATCTTTTAAACGACATGGGCAAGGATGAAATGGGGATTATAGCCTCGGCTATTAATACTTTGAATAGTGAGATACAATTACTCATTGCTGAAAACTACGAAAAGAAATTAAAAATCAAGTCCAGTGAGATGAATCTCTTACAGGAACAGATCAATCCTCATTTTCTTTATAATGCTTTGTCTGTTATTTCTTCTGTGGCAATGCAGGAGGGAGGAAAGAAGACGGTTATAAGTGTCAGGTACCTGGCGAATTTTTACCGGATTTCTTTGAATAAGGGCAAACAGGTAGTTTCGGTTCAGGAGGAAGTAGAGCTGCTGCAAAATTATATGAAAATCCAAATGCTCCGATTTGAGGATACCGTTGAAATCAATTACGAGGTTGACAGAAGGGCACTGGCCTTTCGAACCATTAAGCTTCTATTGCAGCCTTTAGTGGAAAATGCCATTCATCATGGCAGAAAGGATGAAGAACAAGTGCTTCATATATGGGTAACGGTTTCTGTGAGTCAGGACCGGGTTGTATATGAAGTAAAGGATGACGGGCTTGGAATTGGAGCAGATAAATTAGAACGGTTGCGCAAGGAACTAAAGAATTCAGAAGAAGGCTATGGACTTAAAAATGTGGACATCCGTGTAAAGCTGAATTATGGAGAGCAGTATGGGGTCAGTATAAGCAGTAACCATGGGGAGGGAACTTGTGTCAGAGTAGAAATACCTCAGGTATTTTCTTAAGGAGCGGTACTAACAGGGATATATGTCAGAGGATCAAAGGAAGCAGTTAAACAGACTGCTTCTTTTGATCTTTTCTTTTGAAAGTGTGTTTATATGTAATATATGTTGTTGCACATTAGAGATAGAGGGTATCAATCGTTAAATAATGATATGAATTGTTAAATATTGAAGTTCTATCAACTTATTACTGAAAAGAACTTTAAAAATCAACAGGATTCATAAAATCCTTCGATTGTTCCGAGGTATAAAATCAGTTAGAATACATTCAGAAAGAAGAAACACACTTTTAGAGGTGTTAACGAACACACGGATGGGAGCCAATTATGAAAAAAACAGTTACAGTTACTGTAAAGCCTGTAAAAAGTGTAAGAAAAAGAATGTGGGAACAAAGATATCTGTTTTTATTGCTTCTGCCGGCATTGGTTTGGGTTATACTGATATGTTATGCTCCCATGAGCGGACTTTACATGGCATTTGTGAATTATACACCAAAGGGGAAAGGGTATTTTGCCGACCTTGCACAATCCAAGTTCGTCGGGATGAACTGGTTTAAGTTTTTCTTTCAGACAGATTTTCTTACCATCATGAGAAATACACTGGCGACCAGCTTTTTAACTCTTCTATTTTCCTTCCCTTTTCCAATCTTTTTAGCAGTTTGCCTAAATGAGATAAAGAGTGCCAGAGTTAAGAAATTTATACAGACCTCTTCCTATCTTCCCTATTTTATATCCTGGGTAATTGCAGCAAATATTTTTATAACCTTTCTTTCTTCTGATGGTGTTATCAATAAGATATTGCTGGGACTTGGTCTAACAAACAAGGAAATTCTTTTCTTCCAGCATGGCCCCTATTTCTGGTGGATTATCGCGGTAGCGAATGGCTGGAAAGTACTTGGTTATAATGCCATTATATATCTGGCAGCTATATCGGGAATCGGTCAGGATATGTATGAAGCAGCGGATGTGGACGGAGCTACAAGGGTGCAGAAGATATTTAATATTACCCTGCCTTCCCTAAAACCAACTATTATTATTATGCTGATTCTGGCAATTGGAGGAATCTTAAATACAGGCTTTGAACAACAGCTCTTAATGGGAAATGATTCTATTTTGAATTATTCCGATGTTCTGGATACTTATGCATACCGTTACGGGTTGAAAAATGGCATGTATTCCTATGGTACGGCAGTTGGTCTGTTTAAATCAGTAGTATCCTTTATATTGGTAATGGGCGCTAATAGGATATCAAAGCGCTTTAATGATAACAACGCATTATTCTAAGGAGGGATTAGACGTGAGAGATATTAAAATTAAAAAGCAATATGCACCTTCCGACAGAATATTTGATATTATAGCCTTCATCTTTCTTGCACTTGTTGTAATTATGTGTGTATATCCTTTTTGGAATATTTTCATAATATCCATCAACGATGCTACCGATGCTATTCGGGGAGGAATCTATTTTCTTCCAAGAAAATTAAGCATAGCAAGTTATGAAGATATCTTAACCAGGTCAACTTTTCTGCATTCCATTCTGGTTACCGTTTTAAGAACCGGATTAGGTACTCCCCTGGCAGTGCTTGCAACAACAGCGTTAGCTTATGTATTATCCAGGCAGGAATTATTATGTAAAAAGCCTATAACACTCCTGTTTATATTCACCATGTATTTTGGCGGGGGTCTGGTGCCTTACTATATGGTGCTTAAGAACTTAAATATGCTGGACCACTTTATCGTATTTATATTTCCAAACCTTATCAGTGTTTACAATATGATACTGGTAAGAAATTATATCGAGGGAATGCCCCAGGAGCTGTTCGAGTCCTCTAAGATTGACGGAGCCAACGATTTGATAATCTTTACAAAGATTATCCTGCCCTTATGCAAGCCCATTATTATGACAATTGCTCTGTTTGTGGCAATTATGCACTGGAACTCCTGGTTTGATGCCTATCTATATACGAATTCACAAAGTTTAAAGGTAATGCAGTCTGTCCTGGTAGAGATTCTAAACCAGTATCAGACGACTGCAGCTAATCAGGCTGCCAACAGAGCCGGTCAGAGCGTAACTCCTGACAGTATCCGAATGGCGGCTACCATGGTTGCGACCATACCAATTATCATGGTATATCCCTTTATTCAAAAGTATTTTGTAAAAGGTATTATGTTAGGAGCGGTAAAAAGCTGATAATGCCAATACACACAAATATGTGTCAGCACCAATGTGTGGCTCGTTAACAGCAAGTTTGCTTCGTTTGAAAGGAGAAGATTATGAAAAAGAAAAGAATAGCAGCTGCCTTTATGGCAGTGGTATTAGCGGCTACAACCTTTGCAGGATGTGCCAAGAGCGGCAATACCGATACCAAAGAAACAAAAGGTAACACAGATGGGGAAAAGGTTACCGTTACATTCTTTGATAAAAATTCCGGCAGCAAGACCTTTGATGATGAGGTTGCCAAGACAATTATGGAAAAGACAGGTGTGAATATCCAGGTTGAGAACCCTTCCGGAGATCCCCTGGAAAAGTTAAATCTTATGTTAACCGGGCAGAATTATCCTGATATTGTACTGATGGACAGAGGAAATGAAATCGTTAACCGCTATATTGATGCGGGTGCTTTGATACCTTTAAATGACCTGATTGATAAATACGGCCCGAACATAAAGAAAATGTATGGTGATGTTTTAACGAAGAGCCGCTATACAGATGGTAAGAACTATTATCTGAATAACTGGTATGGTGTTGACCCGGATGCTTCTGCCGGTGTCTTAATGAGAAAGGATTTGCTTGCAGAAATCGTAGGCAAAGACCGGGCAGAGAGTCCGGAACCCTTTAAGTTATCAGAGTTTATCGATATCTTAAAGAAATTCAAGGAAAAATACCCTACTATCGACGGAAAAGAGAGCATAGCTGTTACTCTTGACGGAGATGACAAGAATTACGAATCAACTATTTACGGTATGTTTGGCATGAAGACTTATTATCTCACATCGGATGGTGCCCTGCAGCACAAATCTCAGGATCCGAAATACCAGGATGTGATTAAGTTTATGAATGGTCTTTATACAGCAGGCCTTTTAGACAAAGAATGGGTAGTAAATAAAAAAGAACAATGGGTTCAGAAGATGTCTAACGGAAATGTATTCTGTACCTTTGCATCTTACTGGGATACCGATGCTGCAAATACCAGTCTTGCAAGTACGGTTGGACCTGACGCACAATTCTATTCCTATAAAGTAGTTCCTGATGACATGGATGCTTCTCAGACCACCTATAACGGCAGATCCACCCTTGGTTGGGATGCTATCGGCATTACCAATAACTGCAAGAACCCGGAAGCTGCGATAAAGCTGATTGACTTCCTTGTAAGTGAAGAAGGACAGTACCTGATGATGTGGGGTCTTGAAGGCAAGGATTGGGAGTTAAAAGACGGTAAACATGTTCCGAAAGATGAGATTGTGAACGGCTTCCAGAAGGATTTTGACAATGAAAGCTTAACAACCGGTATCAGAAAATGGACTTGGTTTATCAAGAACGGATTTGGCAGTGATGGTACCCCTTATGATATGGCTACCAAGTATAAGCTTCAGCCTACTGCTGAATTTGCTAATAAGAGCTTTGGTGAATCCGATGCCTGGGATTCCGCCGATTTCGCGGGACTGGAACCTGCCGGAAGTACGACGGAAGGACTGAAATGGCAGAAAATAAAGGATGTTTATGATCAGGCTTTCCCTAAGATGGTAGATGCTACCAGTGAAGACGAAGCACTTTCTATTTATAGTACTATGATTCAGGATATGCAGGCTTCCGGCTTAAAGGATGTTGAGAGCTATCTGACCAAAGCTTACCAGGATCGTTTAAAGCTCTGGGGAGTAAGCAAATAATTATCGGATAATACGGGAGAAGATTGTAAAGCCGGTCTGCAAGAAGTTATATGACTTCCCAGCAGACCGGCTTTTGCTTTTATAGATAGACAAATGGGAACTTATAGCAAGGCAGCAGAGATTTTCACACAATTGGAAAGGGCATGGTTGTTTTTATGGGAAAATACACAGTTGGAAGGCATTCTATACTTTGGGAGGATAAAGGTACTTTTAGCTATTATAAGAATGATAAAAAACTTCTTCACTTTTATGGTCAGGCAATCCTAGAAACGGGAGTAGAGCTGGATACCAGGTACAGTAAGCTAATAAGGGCAGAAGTAAAAGATGATAAGTTAACGGACAGTGGAGCTGGAATGGGTGACAGGTTAGAAGTCTGCTTTCAGTCAGAACAGGGAATACAGTTTACCGAAATCATAAGAATAACAGAGGAAACCCTTACGGTACAATGTGTGCTGATGGGAGAAGAGAACGAAGAGATACATGCAAAACGTTTGGTACCCATGGTAATGGAAGCTCCGGACAAGGATTGCCCCGATTTCTTAAGAAGCCTTTGGACGAAAATGCTCTTAGTGCCTTATGACAATACTATGTGGGTAAGATATGAAGCGGTTCCGTTAAGACCCGGAAGGACTAGTTATGATGTAACAGTCGTATTTGAGGAAGAAAGCCGGGAAGGCATTGTTAT
This sequence comes from Anaerocolumna chitinilytica, assembly GCF_014218355.1. NCBI lineage: Bacteria > Bacillati > Bacillota > Clostridia > Lachnospirales > Lachnospiraceae > Anaerocolumna > Anaerocolumna chitinilytica. The sequence goes on along the minus strand of NZ_AP023368.1, from coordinate 4,845,189 downwards.
AGGAGCAATTGATTTTGATGTCTGGAAAAATGGAATTATTTGCTCCGGCAATGACGCGAGAGTATTAAAAGCCTGCTCCGGTATAGCTGACCTGGAAACTCATGATAAGATGGAACACGGAATTGTCAGAGGAAATAAAGTGGCCTCCTCTCGATTTGTACTACTGCATGGTATGGATTACAGAGACCTGCTGGAGCAATACGGGGACATAGTAAACCGAAAGAACCCGATACTTTCCTGGAAAGAAGGAGTTCCCTTTGGCTGGAATAGCTGGTCCGGTCTGGCTTTTCGCCTTAATGAAAGAAATTACAGGGAAGCCGGTCGCTTCCTGCGGGAAGAACTGATGAGAGGCGGTTATCACAATGGTCAGACAACCTATGTAAATCTGGATGCCGGCTGGCACAGGATTCCGAAGAAGAAGTTGATAGAGCTTGCAGCGGAATTGCACGCTAAGGGACAAAAGGCCGGAATTTATGCTGCTCCTTTTGCCTGGTTTGGGCAGGAAGAAGAGGAGGAGATACCGGGAACAGAGGGACATTGCTACAAGGAGATTCTCTTAAAGGATAACAATGGAGAGCTGCTGCCTAGAGTGGATGGTGCAATCCCCATGGATATTACCCATCCAATATGGAAGCAGCATATGGCATGGCAGGCAGAAAAGTTTCTGGAATGGGGATTTGACTATGTAAAACTGGATTTCTTAAGCCATGGGGCGATGGAGGGAGTGCATTATAACAAGGCAGTAATGACCGGAAGACAGGCAATAACAGAAGGATATGAGTTCTTAAAGGAGCATTTTTCGGAGGAAAAGGCAGGCCGCCCATTCTTCATCAGCCTTTCCATAGCACCTTTGTTCCCCTGCGGCTACGGCCATGCCAGACGTTTCTCCTGTGATGCCTTCGGACTGGCAGAGGATACGGAATATGTATTAAATGCCCTTACCTATGCCTGGTGGCAGTCCGGCAGATTATACTCTTTTAATGATCCGGACCATATCTCCTTATATCAGAGCTTTTGTGCGGATAGAAGCAGTCTCTTTGGAGAAGCGAGAGCCAGATACACGGCGGCAGTCATAGCAGGTACAGTAATGATGCTAAGCGATGATTACGGCATGGGAGAGGCTAACTGCCCAGTCGGAGAAAATAACGAGGATACAGAAAATAACAAGGACACAGAGGAGAAGCTTGTTTTAGAGTCTAGAAAGAGGGCTAAATTATTAGCTCAAACAGAGAAGATAAACCATATCGCAGCAGCCGGTAAGAGCTTTCGGCCGGTAGAAACAGCTGGTACCACTGCCAGTAACTTCTTTACACTGGAATTGGAGGGTAAGCATTATATGGCATTGTTTCACTGGAAAAAAGAGAAAGATGAGGTGGAATTTGATATGAAACGTGCCGGGCTTCCTATTGACTGCAGTGTCAGGGAGCTGTGGACAGAGAAGGAATATAGAATTACAGGTGGAAGGTTTATATTTGAGTTTGACGGCTGTGACGGTGCCTTGTTTGAAATTATATAAAAAGAATTAAGATCAGCTTAATAGTCAAAATTGGAAGGAGATATAAATAGTTGGCAATTTTATTTCAGAAAGAAACTAACATTTTTCATCTACAGACCAAGAATACAGCTTACCAGATGAAGGTCGCAGAGTATGGAGTGTTGTTACATAATTATTACGGTCAAAAGCTTGGAGAAGGGGATTTATCCTATCTAATTATGCGTGCTGACAGAGGCTTCTCAGGGAATCCTTATGAGGCAGGGGCTGACAGAACCTTCTCTCTGGACAGCTTGCCTCTTGAATATCCATGCTTTGGAATCGGAGATTACCGTACAGATTGTATACAGGTGATTCATGAAGATGGCAGTAATGCTATAGATTTTCGCTATAAGTCCCATGAGATACAGAATGGTAAATATTCATTAGAAGGACTGCCCACCATGCATTGGGAAAACGGAGAGGGTGAAACTTTAGTAATTAATATGGAGGATGCGGCAACCGGGATAAAGTTAAAGCTCTATTATGGAGTTTTATATGAGAAAGATGTTATTACAAGAGCAGCAGAAATTATTAATTCCAAGGGAAATATTATAATAAACCGAGGACTTTCCCTGTGTTTGGATTTCGCCAATGAAAGAATGGATATGATTCATTTCTATGGAAAACACGCCATGGAGAGAGAATTCGAGCGTACACCTTTGCATCATGGAAAACACTCTATTGGAAGTACAAGAGGAACTTCAAGTCATCAGCATAATCCTTTTGTAATTCTCTGCACAAAAGATGCCACAGAAGATTACGGAGACTGCTATGGAATATCCTTCTTATACAGCGGCTCTTTTCTGGCAGAAGCAGAGGTGGATCAGATAGGACAAACCAGGTTCGTAATGGGAATACAGCCAGATACCTTCACCTGGAGATTGGAGGAAGAAGAAAGTCTCTTCCTTCCGGAAACAGCACTTATCTATAGCCATGAAGGCTTTAGCGGGCTGTCTCTTCGGCTTCATGATGCTATACGGGAGAATATTATACGAGGTGAGTGGAAACATAAAAGACGCCCGGTCTTAATAAATAACTGGGAGGCCACTTATTTTGATTTTGACGGAGATAAGCTTCTTGCTATTGCAAAGGATGCAAAAGACCTGGGAATTGAGATGCTGGTGCTGGATGACGGCTGGTTTGGCAAGAGAGATAATGACATCAGCGGCTTGGGTGATTGGTATGTTAACGAGAAGAAGCTAAAGGGAAGTCTAAAGGACCTGTCACAGAGAGTCCATGAGATGGGATTGAAATTCGGACTCTGGTTTGAGCCGGAGATGGTATCAGAAGATAGTGACTTATACCGAATGCATCCGGATTGGACCATAAAGATACCGGGGAGAAATCCTAACCGCTCCAGATTTCAGTTGGTACTTGACTTCTCCAGAGAAGAAGTATATCAGACGATAAGGGATATGGTATTTGGGATATTGGACGAAGTACCGCTGGAATATATCAAATGGGACATGAACCGCAGTATCACCAATCTATATTCAACGGCTTTACCGGCAGAGCGCCAGGGAGAATTAAGTCATCGCTATATTCTTAACCTGTACCGTTTTCTGGAGGAGCTCACAGCAAGATATCCTCATATATTATTGGAGGGCTGCAGCGGCGGAGGAGGAAGATTTGATGCAGGGATGCTATATTATTGTCCTCAGATTTGGTGCAGTGATAATACCGATGCCATTGAACGTTTAAAGATACAGTACGGAACTTCCTTTGGCTACCCTATCGGTTCAGTTGGCTCCCATGTATCGGCAAGCCCCAATCATCAGACCGGCAGAAAAACCCCATGGGAAACAAGAGGAACCGTAGCGATGTCCGGCAGTTTCGGCTACGAATTAGACCTTAATAAACTGACAACAGAAGAAAAAGCGGTTATAAAAGGACAAGTAAGAGAGTACCATTCCTATTATAATCTGATTCATGAAGGAGACTATTACAGGCTTACAAGCCCTTATGAGGACACAAGAGCCACCGCCTGGCAATTTGTCTCAAAGGACAAAAGAGAGGGCTTATTCTTTGCGGTGGTTACTGGATTACAGGCGAATCCAGCTCCCGTAATAATGAAACTAAAGGGACTTACAGCAAAGGCAATCTATGAAGTTGAAGGATTGAGGCACACGGGAGAAATGCTCATGCTTGGGGGAATACTGCTGCCCGTACCTACGGAAGAATATCAGTCTTACCGATACTCCATTAAGATGATATCAAATTAATAATATAAAAGTTATTATGAAAGGTACTTACAGATAGAAAGAGTGAGGCATGAACAAAGATACTGGGAAAGCGGGCTGTATAGGTGGAAGCAAACCCGCTTCCCCAGATATTAAATAACCCAGCGGTATTATGAACGAAGTCTGATAATATACTACCTAATATTTAAAAGAAAATAATCTAAAATATTGAAAGAAAAAGAAAAATAATTGTTGCATTATAGTAAAATGTTTGTTATAATATAATTCGTTCGCTGGTGAAAAAATCGTGAACATTCTGCATTTATAGTTATGCAGTCGTGGCGGAATTGGCATACGCGCTAGACTAAGGATCTAGTGGTCATTGCGACCGTACGGGTTCAAGTCCCGTCGACTGCAGTATTAAATCAAGGGCTTCAGAGTTTGAATAAAACTTTGGAGCCCTTGATTTTTAGTATTTACTTCAATTGCTTCAGTAAGGAAAATGAAACTGATTAAATTCACTATGTTAAAAAGGAATGGAGATGAGTGATTTTGAAAAGCATATTGATTATTGACGATGATATACATATAGGAAATTTACTTGAAGAAATATTAGCTAAAGAGGAATATAGGATTTCTCGTGCATACTCAGGGACAGAAGCAATACTGGTTCTCGCCCACTCAAAACCAGATCTTATTCTGCTTGATTTAATGCTTCCGGGACTAAGCGGAGAGGATGTGCTTCTTAAGATAAAAGGTATACCGGTTATCGTTGTTAGCGCTAAGTTTGATGTTGACAGCAAGGTTACGCTATTACTGGGTGGCGCTGTTGATTATATTACAAAGCCATTCAATACGAAAGAGTTATTAGCTAGAATTGCTGTTCAGTTTCGCAATAAAACAATTCCCGAGGCAGCCTCCGTATTGACATTTGACGAATTAAAGGTTGATACTAATACTCATATTACAACAATAAATGGCTGTGAACTAAAGCTGACGAGGACGGAATACGCTATCTTAAAGTTATTGATGCAAAACCCATCACAGGTAATTACCAAATCGCTTCTGTTAGAACATATTAGCTGCGATACGCCTGATTGCACTGAAAGCTCACTAAAAATGCATATAAGCAATTTGCGGAAAAAGCTTCGGGAAGTAAACGATAAGGATTATATAGAAGCGGTTTGGGGAATTGGCTTTAAACTTAGGACAGAATAAATATTTACTATTTCTTTATCGTTTTCTTTACCGCTTTCTTTACGATTACTTGATAGACTACCGGTATCAAACAAAGGAGGCTAAACCGTATGGATTATGTTCTTAAAACAAATTCTTTGAGCAAGAACTATGGACGTTTCAAAGCATTAAATGAACTGACAATGAATGTTCCAAAAGGCGCGATATACGGCTTCGTTGGAAAAAATGGTGCCGGCAAAACCACACTGATCCGAATGATATGTGGACTTCAGCAACCTTCATCCGGGGATTATACGCTATATGGCAGAAAAAGTACTGAAAAAGAAATCGTAAAAGCAAGAAGAAGGATGGGAGCAGTCGTAGAAACCCCGTCTATCTATCTGGATATGACAGCAGAAGAAAACCTGAAACAGCAATATTTAATTTTAGGACTTCCATCATTTGATGGTCTTAATGAAATCCTAAAGTTAGTAGGTCTTGAAAAGACAGGGAAAAAGAAAGCAAAAAACTTTTCACTTGGTATGCGGCAAAGATTAGGAATTGCCATAGCCCTTGTAGGCGACCCGGACTTTCTGCTGCTGGATGAGCCTACAAATGGACTTGACCCCCAAGGCATCATTGAAATGCGGGAATTGATTTTGAAGCTGAACCGGGAGCAGCAGATTACAGTTTTGATTTCGAGCCATATTCTAGACGAACTATCTAAACTTGCAACACATTATGGATTTCTTGACAATGGTCATATTGTAAAAGAAATGAGCGCTGCAGAATTACAATCTGCTTGCAGGAAATGTGTACGTATGGAAGTAAGTGACACAAAAGCTCTTGCCCTTGTTCTTGATGAAATGAAAATTGAATACAAAATCCTTTCTGACATACAAGCTGACGTGTTTGCGAAAATTAAAGTATCTCAGCTGACATCAGTATTGGAAAAGGTAAATTGCGAAGTGATTACTATGCAAGAGCGTGATGAAAGTTTGGAAAGTTATTATATAAGTCTAGTTGGAGGTGGCAGCTATGCATAAATTATTATCTGCTGATTTAAGACGGCTTTGGATCAATAAAACGTTTTGGCTGACTGTAATTTTTATGGCCTGCATAGAAGGCGCTTTTTACTTGCTTTTGTCTGAGCAGGGTCCCATGCCGATGGATCTTATTTTGTTTATCTCACTTCAAGGAATCGGTGTATTGACTTCAATCTTCTTTAGCTTGTTTCTCGGTACTGAATATAGTGATGGAACGTTACGAAACAAGCTCATTGTCGGGCATAAAAGAAGCCGTATCTATCTGGCAAGTTTCATAACAGGGATTATTGCAGTAACTATTATTTACTTAGCCGGGGTTTTGGCTGGAGGCGTTATTGGTATCCTCTCATATGCTCCGCCGAATCATAGTATAGGTCAAATTACACTTGCAGGAATAATTGGCTGGCTTGCTTGTATTTCTTATATTGCAATTTTCAATCTGGTTGGTATGCTTTCATCAAGCAAGGCAAGAACCTCAATAATCTGTATATTGACCGCTTTTATTTTGATATTTGCCTGGCTTATATTTTATTCAATTGTTGGTCAAGGTTTGCTGACCGGCTCTCCAAAAGTTATATGTCAGTTTCTTTATGAATTCAATCCATTCGGTCAGACAGTTCAGACCTTACCGATTGACATAGCCTCACCATGGAAGCTGGCGGTATACTCGCTGCTTCTTACCTTTGTTCTTACAGGGTTGGGAGTGTATGTCTTTGGTAAAAAAGATTTGAAGTAAAGGTTGGTGAAAAAGATGTTCTTCCCTTGGTTTATGTGCGGTGTTCTTTTTATTATAGTTATCGTACTTTTTTTGAAAGTCTTAATATTAAAAAGAGGTATGGATGAAATCTGTGGGGAATTTATAGAACATCTGTCAAATAAATCCAATACACTGATTTCAATATCCACCGGCGATAAACAGATACGGCATTTTGCTGCTGAATTGAATAAACAGCTCCGCTTACTTCGCAAGCAGCGTCAGCAATACTTGAGTGGAGACAGGGAGTTGAATGAAGCTGTTACCAATATCTCACACGACCTGCGAACACCCCTAACCGCCATTTGCGGGTATATGGAATTGTTGGAAGGGGAAGAAAAATCTGATTCGGTTGAAAGGTATCTTAACATTATCAGCAACCGGGTTGAAACGCTGAAACAGTTAACGGAGGAGCTTTTTCGATATTCTGTAATCATTACATCAGAAAACGATACAGTCAAGGAAAAGGTTATCCTAGGTGAAGCGCTGGAAGAAAGCATTGCAGGATTTTATGCTGTATTAAAAGAGCATGGCATTGAACCGAATATTCAATTGCCTCAAAATAAAGTGGTTCGTTATCTGAATCCCTCGGCCTTATCTCGTGTGCTCTCGAATCTTTTGAATAACGCAATTAAATATAGCGATGGTGATTTAGATATTACGCTAACTAAAGCAGGGGAAATAGTTTTTACAAATACGGCTTCAAGGTTAAATGAAGTACAGGTGGGAAAACTGTTTGACCGCTTTTATACGGTTGAAGCTGCGAGAGAATCAACAGGTTTAGGTTTAGCAATTACACGTACACTAATTGAACAGATGAATGGAACCATATCAGCAGAATACAACAACAAAAAATTGAGTATCTGTATTCTGCTATCGGATAGTAATAACGAAACATACTGAAAGCTTTATCATTAACCATTCAGAAAGGTGATGATCAATGCAATTGATTTCAAAAGGGGTGAAACGATTTAAGCACCCAGAACGAATTCCGCTGGATAACGCCGCCCATTTCTTTCCGGGAACAAGCTCCTGCAATGACACTTGGGTGTTCAGACTCACCTGTGAGCTGACGGAGGCTGTTGACCCATGGACTTTACAATATGCAACAGAGGATACACTGAAGCAATATCCGCTTTATCGGAGTGTTTTACATAAGGGCTTATTCTGGTATTCACTAGAGGAAAGCAAAAGGCAGCCAATCGTACGAGAGGAAAGAACTTCACCCTGTCGCATTCTTTATGAAAGGAGTTATCAATGTCTGCAATTTTCCATTACCTATTCCAGTAAACGAATTAATTTGGAGGTATACCATGCATTATCCGATGGTGTAGGTGCGTTGAGTTTTTTCAAGATGCTGATTTCAAGCTATCTCATGCGCAAACATCCTGAGTGTGGTTTGGATTTGTCGGCTATGAAGGATGAGCTTTCATTGGAAGGTGCAAATGAGGATGGGTTTAAAACCTATTACAGCGGTATTTCCATACGAGAGGCCCTTAAGGAACAGAATAACGCACAGCGTGGCCGTACATGGAAAAAGCGAGGCTATCAGCTTAACGGTGCGCGGGAGCGTGGCTGCAAAATCAAGCTAACAGTAGGTGTTGCCGATGCTGATGAGGTAGTTGCAAAGGCACATGAATATGGAGAGACCGTGACAGTATTGCTTACAGCGGTTTTAATGCTAGCCATACAGAGAACAAAGCCTATGTCTAAAAAAAGTAAGCCTATTGTAGTTGCAATTCCGGTCAATCTGCGAAAATATTTCCCAAGTAAATCAGCACGGAACTTTTTTAGGGTTATTAATGTAGGACACTGCTTTCATAGAGGTACGGACTCCCTGTTGGAGGTAGTCCGACATGTAGGCGAGCAGCTTGCAAGAGAATTAACTCCGGAGGGGCTGACGACACGGATGAATGCACTGTGCTCACTGGAACACAGCCCACTCCTTCGGTTGATTCCCCGCCAAGGCAAGGATGCTGCTCTGCGAATGGCAGGTATCTTGGGAGCAATCAACACCACCAGTGTTTCAAATCTTGGTCGGATTTCAATCCCGCTGGAGATAAAGCCTTATATCCGCCTAATTGATTTTACTACCAGTACGAGGCGAATGCAGCTCAATGTCTGCACATACGAAAATCAAATGGTGATGGATATTGCCTCACGACTAAAGAGTACCAAGATACAGGAGGAGTTTTTTGCTATACTATCAGAGCTTGGGATAACGTTGAGGGGACGAAAAATGTAAGGCATCAAGGAAAAGCAGACGTTCGCTATCAAGTAAATTTATCTGACAACATATAATCGTTTCTCTTTATCGTGGAAACCATACAGAAAAATTATGAGCATACATAGGAGGGGTATAATGCTGCTATTATATATTTTGGGGACTATATTATTAACTATGATGATTACGAAATACATTCCGTTTCAGTCACAGGATTACCAATTTAAGAATGTTAAGAAATCTGCAATATTTAGTTTGTTTATTATTATTGCAGAAATAATAATAGGTTTGGTATACATTTTAGCAATCAAGAATGTAATAATAAATATTCCTGAGTATGGTTTTATCTTATTACAATCATGTTTATATGTTTTACTTACGGCAATAGTAATAATGGCAGCACGGTATGAGGGAGAAAGCTTACTAAGTTTGGGAATAACGAAATCTAACTGGTTAAAGTCTATTATTTTAGGAACATTTCTTGGGGGTTTATTTTTTATTGTTTATCAGTTATCATCGAAGGCAACTGAAGCTGTTAATATTTTGACTGTTGCAAGCCTAGTATCTCTCATTAAGTTCTCCTTTGTTGGATTTGCTGAAGAAATTATTTATAGAGGTTATTTTCAGACGAGATTAATTGCTTGGCTTGGTACAACCAAAGGATGTTTAATAACTGTAATCATTTTTTCGTTTTATCATTTACCTCTTAATGTATTTATTAATGGAATGAATTTTCAAAGTGCTTTTTTTAGTTGTGTAAATTTAATTCCTTTAAGCTTGATGTTTGGATATATCAAGTTAAGAACAAAAAATATAATTACGGTAGCTGTATTACATACCTTTATTGATTGGACTATAAGATAGAATAATTGAAGCTATATTTAGTGAATTCTTTGATATCTCTGTTAGGGAATATGCTGAGATTTTAGATAATTTAAGGCAACAGACGGATTATTGATGAATCAAGAGTGGCTAAGTAATAGTTGGTTTGAATTTTATAACTTAATATAATATAATAGTAGTAAAATACGAAGTCAATAATTCATTAGATTAGAGGGAGGTTAGTTATGGCAGACATTAAATATGAAATCGTAAAAACAATTGGGGTTCTTTCAGAGGGAGCTAAAGGCTGGACGAAGGAATTAAATCTTATAAGCTGGAATGACAGAGAGCCTAAGTATGACATTAGGGAATGGGCACCGGATCATGAGAAGATGGGAAAAGGTGTGACTCTTTCCAATGAAGAGGTTTTAAAACTAAAAGAACTGCTAGAGCTGCAATAATAGTAAATAATGAGGAGTCTTCGGACTCTTTTTTATTGGTGAAAAAAAGAGTCTCGATTATTTTATATAATACAGTAAGATTAAGTTTAAACTTCGAGAAGGTTGATTCTTTGTCAAATAATTAAAATACTATTTAAATAGTCATTTTGCATTTACATAAGTATTGATCAATGGTAAAATAAGTTAACTGTCTACATCAACGGTACCTGGAGAAATCTAAATCTAATTTTCTTCGGTTTTGGTTACATCTAAGGAGGGTTTAATGCATCGAATTAGAATTATCTCTTTGCTGTTATTCTGCCTTACTTTTTTAACATCTTGTAATAACCATGATGATAAAGATGCTCTCTGGCTCCCAATACATGGAATTAGCTGGGGTATGGAAAAGGGTAAGGTCGAATCGTTGCTGAAAGACAGCGGAGTAGTAATCCAGCAAGAAAATGGGACTGTTCCAAACAGATATATATTAAGTGAAGCGCAAACCTGCTGGGGTTTTATCGGTATTGTAAAACTTGACTTTAAGAGCTTTACAAAAGATGGCGATGCTTATTTGACCGCATTTAGCTTTTATCCTAAAGAGGCTGATGAAGATGCTCTTTTAAAGGAATTATCAGATGCCTTTGGGGTAAAGAGTTCTAACTCGCCAGGCAATAAGGCAGAGAGCCTACAATGGGAAAGTAAAACAGCGATTACAGATATTTCAGATAAAGATGTAAGGCAGCGGGCTAAAGATCTTACCGAAATGATTTGGGGAAATACTCCTTTTAAGGAAACAGTGACAGAAATATCCCGCCCACTAGTTACGGCTCAATATACGCCTATGGAACAAGGTAACAGCAAAAGCAGCATCTTTCTAGGTGGAGAACATGCAGCACTGGCTGCTATAGCAAAAGATAAGCAGCTAAGCAGTATAATCATTGAAAGCTCTGACAATTAGAAGCTTAAAACAATTTATTAAGTATCTATGATTATTAAGAACATTAACAGGGAAAAGGAATTAAACTTAAAAGTTTGGTTCCTTTTTTACCGAGAGAAACGAATGATAGGTAAACATTATGATTAAGAACCCCTTTAAGTTACCCTTACTTTCCGGGAAATGTGATTGAATCGGTAGAATTATCAATGGAGATACTTTATAATAGACAAAAAAGCAGTAGGAGGCTTGACTTGAAAAAAGGTATTTATTTAAACGATTCCATTCATGGATTGATTGCATTGACAGAATATGAAAGAAGAATTGTTTCAACCATTGGTTTTAATCGTCTCCATGACGTATATCAAAATTCTACGGTATATCTAACCTTTCCCACCAATCGCACCAAACGATATGAACACTCTATCGGAACAATGAAACTTTGTTCTGATATGTTTTTTCAATCGTTATTAAATACAACGGATTCTATGTTGAAGGAATTCTTTGATATCTTTGCGAAAGAATATGCTGCGATTTTAGATAGATTAGGACAGCAGGCGGATGTTTGTACAGAGAAATTAGGTGCCAGACCGGAGGAGTTACCAAGGCTTGAACTGGATAAGCTGAGGCATTCACTTATACCGAATAATATTCCGGAGCAATACAAAGTCCTGCATCTTATACTCATTCAATCAATCCGGGCAGCCGCCTTGCTGCATGACATTGGACATCCCCCCTTTAGTCATATCGTGGAGTATGCATTAAAAGATGTCTACCTGGAATATAAAGAAAGAGGAATGAGTAAAGGGGATAATACAAAAGAATTTATTGATATCATGTCAAAATATTTTGAGGATAACAGGAAATTACACGAGCAAATGGGGGATGAAATCAGCGAAGGTATTTTAAGTAAGATAATTCCACCTATTTCAGAAGATGATGGGAAATATCAAGAGAATTTATATGACCTCCTTGTATTAGAAAGCGTAAAGAAAATATTTGCTGAAGACGGAGCCTTCAAGTATCTTCATAGGCTTATCGATTCCAGTCTGGACGGAGACCGATTGGATTATGCCACAAGGGATGTTATCAATTCTGGTATAGATTCTGGTAAGATAGAATACAGCAGAATTATTAACGATATGCAGATGCTTGTGGAGAAGGGAGTGATTTATTTTTGTGTACCCTTAAAGGCAGTAAGCTCCGTAGAAGATTTTGTGAAGCGCAGATATAATAGTTATAAGGATATTATCTATCATCACAGAGTCATCCAATCTGATTATATTCTGGAGGGGATTGTAAAAGATCTGGTGAGAAAATATTTGGATGAAACTCCATTAGATAGTAAACGTGATAACGAAGTTTTGATACCCTTTGACATCTCAGGGCTTTGGTTTCCCTTGGGAGATAAAAAATCAGCAATCAAGGCAAATGCACTTTCTCAATGGAATGATTCCTGGTTAACGACTGTTTTGAGGCAGATTTACTATACGGAATATTATCATAATAAAGAGATTGAAGAAGGTACCAGGGACTATGTGTTAGCACAGCGATTAGCCGAACTGCTGCGTAATAGCAAGCGGTACCATTCTCTGATTAAGCGGAGCGAGAATTTTAAGATTATTGATGATGCTGTGAAATTAGAGATAATAAAGCGTAAGGACGATATGGAAGCCTGCCTAATGGCGGACAATGAATCCGTTAGCAGGGATAGGGCTACGGAATTGATTCAACAAATGTTTGACATTACGATGAAAAACTCTTCCGGTTTTGTTTTGTCTTATATTACAAGACACAGTAAGGAAATGAAAATCGATGGATTTCAACAGATGGTAAGTGAAATTGTAAAGGAAGAAACAAAGAATATCGTTACCAACCTTAAAACCTTTGATACTGTTACCTTGTTTAAACGGATTTCAATCGGATTAGATTCCCCGATTTACTTTTATAACCACAAAGGAGCAATTTGCACCCTGAAAGACATCAGCGGGATAGCTGACATCTTACAGCTTGATTCCGATTATCTGCCGGTCTTTTATATTTATATTTTAGCAAAGGATGAGGACGGAATCCTCAAGGAAAAGAGAGAAGAACTCTTAGGCGCGTTTGGGAAACGAATCGGGGCGGAGCTTATGAAACGAATTTTGAAAGATTAATATTGAAATCTTGCCTAAAACTGTAATATAAATTTAGAGCTTTAAAGTTGGAAGAAGACTTTAAAGCTCTTTTTTTAACAATTGTTAAAACAAACATTTCCAAAAATGTTTGAATATGTAAAATATTAATGTTATAATGAAAAAGTTGTAGAAAATAGGTATAAAATAGGGAAGGGAATTAGAAGTTATGAAGATGAGACTTAAACTGTTGTATCTGGGCTGTTTATTTATGATGCTCTGTATGTTATGCCCGCAGCAAAAGATATTTGCAGCCGCAACACAAAAAATGAATGTTACCTTAGATCTTTCAGAATTTGATGATCCTGATTTTCCGATAGAAGCCTTTTTAGCGAATCATATTGCTGAAGCAATAGGTACGAATAATCCAGAGTATATCAAGATTGTCAGCAGCCAAATAATAGAAAGAAAAATAAATGTTAGTTATACAGCTAAATTCACCTATTTACCGGATATATATATACTTGAAACTCTGGTAACATTACCCGGATATAAAAAGGGTGATGAGTTAAAGCAGCAGATGGTGGAAGCAATAAAGGCAAGTAACGATAGATACGAAAAAGTATATGACTTGAAGGACGCAGAAGCCAGGGAGATTACTTATGATGTATCCTACCAATATACAGGCCCGTCACTAACGAAGGACACAGAGCCTACACCGAAGCCATCGAAATCCAAAATGGATCTGAATGTTCCTTCCGCTTATCTCTGTAAAGGGGAAACCCTGCAGCTAAAGCTCAATAATCCTCCTAAGAAAATTCAAAAAGTCACATGGAAAAGCCATGATTCAAAAGTAGCTAAGGTATCCGCTCAGGGAAAAGTAACAGCTGTAAATTATGGTTCAACCTGGATTGATCTGGAAGTATATGCAGGAGGTAAAGAATATTATTTCTTAACATATATTACTGTTTATAAGTTGAATGGATTCCAGGACGGAGAAACCAAGAGAATCTTATCCAGGGGTCAGGGAGATATTTCACTTAGTGATGTTCTGGCATGGTTGGATATTAAAGGTGCCGAGGACAGTTTAGCCCCATATGCAATACCATATAACCGGGTAAAAGTAGAGATTAAATCAACGGGGGATAATCTTGCAAAAATAGTAGAGGAAAAAGAAGTAGGGCAGGATGGTTTAACATATCTGAGCGGCTTCAATATTGAGACTTACAGGGACGGTATTGTAACGATTATCGTTTCTGATAAAAAGAGTACATGTAAAATGGAGCTTGTAATTGGTACCGGTGTCAGCAGGCTTGATCCGGTTGATGCAATAAAGAAAAATGATTTTACCGGTTATGAAGGAGACGAGCTGAAATCCATGCAGACGGTCAGAGCATTTTTTGATAAATTTGATATGTTTTCAGAAAGCATGTCTCAGGAAGAGAAAATCAGTCATATAGTGGACTATTTTATTGCAACTTATAAGGATGAAAGTTATATTCCCTATAAGCATGGAACAGTTTACAGGACAATGATAGACGGACATGGAGTATGCGCAGATTATTCGGAAACATTTTGCTTCCTTTGTGATTGCCTAGGGATTAAAAATGTTGAAGAAACTGGCCTGGCAGGAGGCGATGCACATGCATGGAATAAAGTAGAGGTTGACGGGAAATGGTATCACATTGATTCTTACTGGTGTGCAAATTTAAGGAATAAAGGTACCTATTATTTGAGCAGCGAAATTTGGCTCGATCACGTAAAAACCAACGAAAGCGATTACTATCATGATGGTGACATTCCATACATCGGTGATTTTAGATAATTCAGGAAGGGGCCATTTATATGTCTAAGATTCAAAATATTCAGAATAAGATAATAGCTGCCATACTTCTTATTTGCCTTATTGCAAGCGGACTTCTATATGACAATGTAAGAGTGCAGGCTGCGGCAAAAATACAATTAAGCAGGAACTATGTATTAACCACCAAGGGCGGAATGGTTCAGTTAGATATAATAGGAACCGCTAAAAAACCTGTTTGGACATCATCAAATCCTAAGATTGCAAAAGTAACGAATTCCGGAAAAGTGACTGCTATTAAAAGTGGAGCGGTTACAATAATGGCGACTATTGAAAAGAAAACCTATAATTGTAAAGTTTATATCGGAGACTATTGGATTGATAATTTTAACTTTGATGATTATAAGTCAAATATTATTAATATGAACAAGGGAAATGACTGCGGTGTAGATTTTGCGTTCGAGGCCGATGGAGAGTACCTGGATGTTCCTTTTGATGATATAAAAATAACAGCGGAGAAGAAAGATGTCATTGAGCTGGATTACAAAACCAGTGTAAAAAATGGGACCAAGATACTTGATGAGGTACATATTACCGGGGTTAATGACGGGAAAACGAATCTTTCCTTTACCATTGGAAAAATCACAAAAACCATGAAGGTTACCATAGGAACAGGCACCGGTAAGCTTGATCCGGCAGATGCCATAAAGCAAAGAAACTATATTGGATACGAGGAGAATGAGATTGTAACTTTAAAGAAAGTTGCTGAGATTATAGACCAGAATAATTTAAATTCAAGCTCGCTCTCGGTTGAAGAGAAGATTAGCGCCATACAAAAGTATTTCAATGATACAAGAAAATCCAATTTGGACAGTGAGAAGGAAGGAGCGATTGCTGATCTTCTGTTTAACGGTCATGGAAAGAATGGTATAGAAGATTATGCTTATACACAGACTTTCGGCTTCTTTTGCGAATGCTTGGATATTCCGTACAAATTTTGTCATGGGGGAGCCTATTTGCCGGGAAATAAAGGGTTTGATATTATTTATTGGAATCGTGTTGAGATTAATGGTACATGGTATTATATTGATACCTATTTGAATACCTGCTATAACGTAACAGATTATGGGTTATCCGATAAGTTATGGGCGGATCATGATTTGTGGGACGAGAAGAATTTCGAAGATTATTTCTTTACAGGTAATGCAGATATACGTTATCATCTCTTATTAAGCAGTAGTGAATATGAAGACACCGGTTATTGGAATGTGGATTAATAAGGCGAATACAATCAAACATGGCATATTATTTTTTTGTAATAGCTTTAGTGTATAAAATGACGAGCGTTATCCTATTTTGGATAACGCTTTTTTTTCTCATTTATTAGCAACTTACAGAAAAATGCATATGATTATCAAAATAGTCCCTTTCATTATGAATAAGAAAAAAATGGAAACAATATAACTAGTTATAAAAATTGACAGGAGGCAGCAGGATGCCAATAAGCAGTAATTTAATGATAGATTTTATGAAAAAATTTGATGAGAATCCCTATGTTCTTGAATTAAATGGTAAAGAATATAGCATTGGGGAAGGTGACCCTAAATTCAGGGTGATATTTAAAAGGGAATTACCTCTTACAGACTTGATGACAAGTACTTCCATAGCTTTAGGTGAGGCATATATGAAGGGCGATCTTGAGATTGAAGGCGATTTGTATCATGCACTCAACTTCTTTCTGGGACAGATGGGAAAATTCCATACAGATAAAAAGGCATTAAAGAACCTGATTTTTACATCTAGCTCCAAACGGAATCAGAAAAAAGAGGTATCGTCCCACTATGATATTGGAAATGAATTTTATAAACTATGGCTCGACGAGTCGCTGAGCTATTCCTGTGCTTACTTTATGAATGAACAGGATTCCTTGCTGGAGGCCCAGAACAATAAGATAGACAGAATCCTGAAAAAATTATATCTAAAGCCTGGAATGGAACTGCTTGATATCGGATGCGGCTGGGGAAGTTTGCTGCTTCGTGCGGTTAAGGAATATGGGGTTACCGGTAAAGGGATTACTCTTAGCCAGGAACAATATAATAGTTTTAAGGAGAGAATTGAAGAGGAAGGGCTGGCTGATAAGCTGGCAGTGGAGTTATTGGATTACCGCGAGCTCCCTAAGCAGGAATGGGCTTTTGACCGGGTTGTCAGTGTCGGAATGCTTGAACATGTAGGCAGGGACAATTACGATAAATTTTTAGAATGTGTGGATTCCGTCTTAAAGCCTCAGGGACTGTTTCTGCTGCATTATATCAGTGCATTAAAAGAGTACCCCGGGGATGCCTGGATTAAGAAATATATTTTCCCCGGCGGTATGGTACCGAGCCTCAGAGAGATTATTAATTTATGCTCCGACTATAAGTTCTACACAATTGATGTTGAAAGTTTACGGCGGCATTATAACAGGACGCTGTTGTGCTGGGATAAAAATTTCAATGAACATCGTGAAGAAATTGAGAAAATGATGGGAACAGAATTCACCCGGATGTGGGATTTATATCTATGTGCCTGTGCGGCAACCTTTAATAACGGCATCATTGATTTGCATCAGATCCTTATTAGTAAAGGCATAAATAATGAGCTGCCTATGACAAGGTGGTATTAAATCCATTTTCACCTTGTCAGGTAAACACTGCAGGTGATTTTATATAGTGCTTAAAAGCCTATAAGCAGATGTGCAGGGGACTATAATTATGAGCTGTAAGGATTATTTTCTTACGGCTCTCTTTTCTGCTGTAAAGCTTCATAATTGGTTCGGTGGTGATAGTGGAATTGATTTTTAAGGACAAAAAAAGTATAATGATTTGGAAGAACGTTACTGGTTGAGCCGTTGAAATACAGGGGAGAGAAGATAATATGACTGACAGCATGGCAATAAGAAAGTGTGAGATGAAAGAGCTGGAGACATTATCTGAATTTGTTTTCAGGATAAATAATAGGAAGGAACATTCTTCGACCTTTTGCTCTAAGAATCCAGAAACAATCCGTAAGGAAATTGAGGAAAGCATCACTTCTGACAGTGCAATCAGCTGCTGGCAGGGAGAGCGATTAATTGGGATTTTATCCTGTTACATTGATGAAGAGAAGAATAATGGTGACTGTAATCTGTTGATAGAGCCTGCTGTGCTTTATGATGTAGTGGCAAAAAATCTGTTTGATGCTTTACATGGCCAGTTTCCTTCTTCAATAAGGTATACCTTCTTTTTTCCGAAGGAAAACAAGCAATGCGCAGAATTTCTGCAAAGACTTGGAGCCCGCAAAGAGGTGAACGAATATGCCCTCATATTAAAGCGTAAAAATAGAAAAGACATCTTTAATTTGGAGAATATTAAGGAGTTGGCACCTGAAAGATATCCACAGTTTGTGGAACTGCATGACAGTATTTTTCCTGGGGTTTACATCTCAGGGAAAGACATTATAGAGGACATTGGTAAGAGGCATTTCATTTATTCCCTTGTAGAGAAAGAGCAGCTTCTTGCCTATAGCGTTCTCAGGGTAGATAATCAGAAGCATGTTACGGCTGAAATTGTGGCAGTTAGAAGTGGTTTTCGGAATAAAGGTTACGGCCGTGCTGTTTTAGCATATCTGATTGATAAAGCCTTTACAGATTTTGAAGCAGAGTATGTTGAATTGATAGTTGACGGTGATAATGAGAATGCAATCCATCTGTATCTTGATATGGGCTTTGATATTAAATCCGAAAATTGCTGCTATATCTATTAAGAGGAAGCATTGGCACTTCTATCATAAGAAGTTTAAAAGGAAATACATAACCAAACGGATTCTACTTTAGGATAAGCTTATTAGATAACAGGTTTGAAAAGGATAAGGAGGTACAAAATGAAACAGGAAGTAGTGCTTGGTAATGTAATGGTTGATTGTGTAAATGAAAGAGAATTACAGAAATTCTATGGTGAATTATTAGGATGGGAGATGTGCGAACTATTTGGCCGTCCGGCGGTAAGAAGTTCGGGCGGGGTTGTTTTTTTATTTATCGAAGAACCGGATTATATAAGACCGACTTGGCCGGAAGAAAGCAGAAAGCAGCAAAAGCAAATGCATTTTGATTTTCAGGTTGAGGATGTAACAGAAATGGTAGAAAAAGCCAAAATGTTAGGTGCTACAGCGGCTACGGAGCAATATGGGGACGAGGATTTTGTTACAATGCTTGACCCATCCGGGCATCCCTTCTGCCTGTGTAAAAAATAATCCAATACAAACCGGTTCTCAATTAAAGGTTCGGTTAATCCTGCAGCTTAACTGAACCTTTGCATAAATCAATAAAATCCCTTGCACTGTCTGAAAGGAATTTGTTGCAGTGATAGATGACATAAAAAGGCCTGATAAGTACGGCATCATTTATCTTTATTTCTTTCACACGGCCCTCTTCTAGATAAGGTTTGGCCATTAAGTGGGATAAGACCGTTAAACCTAAGCCACAGCTGACGGCATTAAGTATAGCGTGGGTACTGACGCTTTCCCAGATAGGTTTGACATTTAGATTATGGACCATGAGAGTACTGTCAAAGAATTCTCTGGTCCCGCTTCCTTTTTCTCGTAGTATAAAATCATAGTCTGAAAGCTGATGGATATCAACAGAGTTAACCTTTGCTAACGGGTGGTTAGCTCCGCAAATTAAAGTCAGATTATCTTCCATAATCTTTTCGTTCTTAATCTGATTATTATGAACCTCTCCTTCAATCAGGGCAAAATCCAGTTCATTTAATAGAATAAGCCTTTCTAATTCTACTGAATTTTTTATAATCGCCTGTACTTTTATCTGGGGATGAGTTTTATAGAATTCAGATACAAGTCCTGGCAGCAGGTAAGTACCGGTGGTAATACTCGCACCTATGCGCAAGGTTCCGAGTGAATCCCAATTCTTGATTTTAGCTTCCAATTCATCAAAGAGGGTAGTAATATGGGTGGCATAGCTTAAAAAAAGCTTACCGGTTTCAGACAGATATAACTTATGGGAAATACGGTTAAATAAACTTACACCATAATATTCTTCCATTTCCTTAATAGCCAGACTGACGGTGGGCTGTGCAAGAAATAAACTGTCAGCTGCCTTAGTGATACTGTTATAGGTACAGACTGCAACAAAAATCCTCATATGTCTTAAAGTCATTTTAACCTCCAAATCAAAAGTAAAAATTATTTTATGTTTTCACATTAACCTCCATGTGATGCGAAAGGTGTTTTTCATCTTCACTTAATCTCACAAAAAGCTTAAATTTTATTTACTTTATAATCAAAATACAATGAACTCTATAGAATTATACTATTTTACTAATGTTTCAACAAGGTATAAACTGATAATAACTTCGTGTATAGAATCAGGCATTACAGGAACATCCTAATAGAACATCTTTGTATTTACAGAGCCGCCGCAGAGCATGCACAGCTTCAAGAAATGAAATTTATAAATAAGGAGAGAGTGAGATGATAATATTTCTATTTGTGCTTTTAGGAATTGCAGTAGGAGGGTTTGGAACATTAATTGGAGCAGGAGGAGGGTTTTTATTAACACCTATTCTGCTTATGTGTTTTCCCACCATGCCTGCTGAATCTGTAACGGCAATCTCCATGACATCTGTCTTTTTTAATTCTGCCTCCGGCTCATCAGCATATGCCTATATGAAGCGAATTGATTATAAAACCGGAATAATCTTTGCAATAGCAACCATTCCCGGGTCTGTCATAGGGACTATGTTAACCGGGCAGGTCAGCCGCCAGTTATTTAACTGTATCTTCGGGGCTTTTATGATATTATTTGCCATTGTAATTATTTTAAAAAGCCGAATGGGCAATAGCAGTGCACCAATTGATAAAGAAGGACATTTTCGGGCAAGAAGGCATCTGACAGACCGGGATGGACACGAATTTTCCTTTTCTTTTAATATGCTGGCAGGTATTCTTATTAGTATGTTTGTAGGACTGGTATCGGGTTTCTTAGGCATAGGCGGCGGAATTGTTCACGTTCCTGCGCTGGTGCTCTTAGGCTTTCCCACCCATTTTGCAACGGCTACCTCTCATTTTGTGCTGGTATTTTCTGCGGCTATAAGTGTTATAGTGCATTTAAGTGAAGGAACGCTTAACAATAATACAACGATGGCTCTTAGTATTGCATTCGGTACTGTTGTAGGAGCCCAGATAGGAGCCCGTATATCCAAACACATAAAGGGCTCGGTTATTATGCTCTGTCTTGCAATAGCTTTGATTTTCGCAGGAGTACGTATATTGTATATGGGACTAGTATGAATTATTGAAAAGCATAATTCATACGCAAGTTTTGCGCCTGCGAAATCCTCGGCGCAGAACTTGCGGCGCGTTGGAGATTATGGTTGAAGGCATGAATTATTGAAAAGCATAATTCATACGCAAGTTTTGCACCTGGGAAATCCTCGGCGCAGAACTTGTGGCGCGTTGGAGAGTATATGGCTGAAAGTATGAATTATTGAAAAGCATAATTCATACGCAAGTTCAGCGCCTGCGAAATCCTCGGCGCAGAACTTGCAGCGCGTTGGAGATTATGGTTGAAGGCATGAATTATTGAAAAGCATAATTCATACGCAAGTTTTGCACCTGGGAAATCCTCGGCGCAGAACTTGTGGCGCGTTGGAGAGTATATGGCTGAAAGTATGAATTATTGAAAAGCATAATTCATACGCAAGTTCAGCGCCTGCGAAATCCTCGGCGCAGAACTTGCAGCGCGTTGGAGATAGCATGGCATAAAGTATGAATTATAGAAAAGCATAATTCATACACAAGTTCAGCGCCTGCGGAATCCTCGGCGCAGAACTTGCGGCGCGTTGGAGATAGCATGGTAGAAAGTATGAATTATTGAAAAGAATAATTCATACGCAAGTTCAGTGCCTGCGAAATCCTCGGCGCAGAACTTGCGGCGCGTTGGAGAGTATATGGCTGAAAGTATGAATTATTGAAAAGCATAATTCATACGCAAGTTCAGCGCCTGCGAAATCCTCGGCGCAGAACTTGCAGCGCGTTGGAGATAGCATGGCATAAAGTATGAATTATTGAAAAGAATAATTCATACGCAAGTTCAGTGCCTGCGAAATCCTCGGCGCAGAACTTGCGGCGCGTTGGAGATAGCATGGCATAAAGTATGAATTATAGAAAAGCATAATTCATACACAAGTTCAGCGCTTGCGGTACGTTGGAGATTACGGATAAAAATCACTCATGGGGTGATAATTATGAGGCAAAACGGATAAGGTGAAAAGGGATATCCATAAATTTACTTTTCTACTTAAGTGGTCCAGACTACAACGAGATGATAATTGATCACTGCTGCTAAATGGAGAAGCATAAGAATCCGATAAAAGAGCCGCATAGTAAGGGGGCACCCTTCTATGCGGCTCTTTAAGGCTTTAGAGCTCCAATTAATTAAATTATTTATAAAGGATCATTTTCCAGACTGTTTTCTACGAGTTTTTTCTTGCTCTTTAAAGTCAAAGACACGGCTATCCCAAGGGCTGCTATTATTGCAGAAGCTATAAACATATGTGTATATCCCAGGTTTAGTGCATGCTGAAAAGTTTTTTCGATTTCTGCGGACATATCAGAAAGGGCCGGAAGCACCAAAGGCTGAACCTTCTCGGGAAGTATTTTCTTGAAGATATCGGTTAGCTGGCTCACGATGGTGGTTACATCAGCATTTTGCAAAGAAGCGAACAGATTCTCACTGCCCTTTGAGCCGTTTGAACCCATAGCAGCAAGCATATCTCCACCAACAGCCTTTGAAAAACCGACCTGTAAGGTTTGCATCAAATCGGACTGAATATTCTTACTGGCATCTACGATAAATCCAATCATGAAACTTGGTGAAATTGTTACACCAATTGAGCGTACCAAAGACATAGTGGCAAGGGCGGTAGCACCTTCTTCCTCTTTTACAGCTCCAAGGATCAGATAGTTTAGGGGAGGACCCATAGTAAATCCAACTCCGAAGCCCATGAAAGCAATTCCGATTAAGACGGAGATAAAGGTAAGGCTCTTTGCTGCAATTAAACCTAAGACTAAAGTTCCTGCTACGGTGCAGAAAAATCCAATCATAAGAACAAGTTTCGCTCCTTTTTTATCAAGAAGTTTTCCGCTAAGCGGTGAGGCTACTCCTGAAAATACCGCCAGCAAGGTAACCAGATAACCACCAGAGCCACTCCTTAATTTTAAGGTATTTTCTGCAAACTGCGGCATATATACCATTCCCATCATGCCGATTCCCACAATAAAGGCAATAATAAAGATTGTTAAGATTTCGCGGTTTTTAAAGTACCTGATGGAAAGAACCGGGTCGGCAGCTCTTTTCTCTGCCAGAATAAAGACCGGAATCAAAACGATGAAAGCAATGAGAAAAGGATAGACTTTTATTTTCTGCAGACTGCTTACTACATCAAAGAAATTCATATTGGTAAGAGCATATAATAAACTTGCTATCATAGCAGCCAGAATCACAGCTCCCACAATATCCAGCTTGTTCTTTATGCTTATCCTCGATTCCTCCATTACTCTGGAGAGACAAAGGGTAACAATACAGATGGGCACATTGATAAAGAAAATAAATCCCCAGTGATTTTGTCCTGCTAGGTCAATAATAGTACTTCCAAGAGTTGGCCCTACAATAGTAGCTACCCCGTATACCGCACCAACCAAACCAAGAGCGGTTCCCCTTTTTTCAGGAGGAAAAGATTGGCCTATTACAGTAGTAGCAATGGGGAGAATACCACCTGCACCGATTGCCTGAATAACTCTCGCGGTAAGTAAAAAGGCAAAGTTTCCGTAAAAATTACTGAAGCCGCAAAGAGCAGAGCCGATACCAAAGACAGCTATTCCGAAGATATACATCCTCTTTCTGCCGATAGTGTCGGATAATTTAGAGCTGATAGGCATTGAGACAGCATAGACTAAAGTATAAATGGTAATCATCCAAGCGCCGGTGCCTTTCGACACAGAAAAACTATTCTGTATAATCTCTCTGGCAGGAGAAACAATTCCATTATCGATCGCACCCATAAAAATACCCAGAAGAAACAATACCAAAATCAATGTTGTATGTTTTTTTTGTACCATAAAACCCCTTTCTGAACAATGTTCATTTAAAAATTAAAAATGAAATAAGCTTCCTATAGCGAATTTTTTACTATAGGAAATAGCTTTTTAAAATCATCTCAAAGGTGTCGTATTCGAATTGCTTCATCTGTGCTATCAGCATAAAATTCTGCACAATAAAACTTGCCAGCTCACGGTCATTAATCTCCGGTTTTGCGATACTGGTAGTTTCAGACTTGTGTTTTCTGATAGCGGCTTCCAAAGTATCTACAAATAAATCAACTACTTCCTGCTTTTGCCTGTGATGCTCTTTTGTCATTCCTTTCTCGGTACCGTTGAGTTTTAGCCAGGTATCCTTAAAGGTATCCAAAAAAGACTCTAAAAGCTGATAAATATTACGAAACTTTACAAATAAATCGTGATTTTCCTGCTGTTCCTGTTTGATTGCTTCAATAAATTCCAGCCAGTACTGGTACATCAGCTCAGACATCAGACTGTCTTTCGTCGGAAAATAATTATAGATAGTGCCGACTGCAATTCCGCAAGTTTTTGCAACCTCCCGCATATTTAGTTTACTGTAGCCCTTTGAGACAATAATCTTTTTTGCCTTTTGTACAATGGTTTCTCTTAAATCGTCGTATATCTTTGGCATAGAACCTTCCTTTTGTGAACTACGTTCATAATAACGCGGATTTTCTTATTTAGCAAGAGAAATTTGTGAAATCTCAATAAGGAGTTTATGAATTATTTAAAAGCTGTATGTAAAGAAAATACTTCATGCAAGATTAGGTTGAAATTATCAGATAAACAGAATAGAATATAGCTTAGGAGTTCTCTTTTGTATTGCAGCATCTATTTGCATTGGAATGAAAACACCATAGCACAGTACATAACTAGTTTATACTATACGGGGGAGTTATATGAAAAAACACAAAAGAGAAGATAAAAAGAATTACAATCCCTTTTTTACGGATAAATTATTAAATATCAGTAAAGAATTTGAGCCATTTAAGGTAGCTCTGCGGGTTACTGGAATATATGCAGTATTTGGCATATTATGGATATACCTATCAGATAGATTACTAGATGTATTGGTACAGGATAAAAAGATTATCACCCTAATTAGTACCTTCAAGGGGTGGATTTTTGTTGTATTAACCGGAATGCTGATATTCGGATTAGTGTATTTTTCACTTAATCGTATTAAAAATGATAAAATAAAGCTTGAGGATAGTTATCAGGAACTGGCTTCTACCTATGAAGAGCTGGAGGCTACTTATGCAGAATTGACTGCTTCGGAAGAGGAACTGCGGCAGCAGTATGATACCATTGTAGATAATCAATCAAAGATTATGGAAAATGAGGAAAAATACAGATTGATTTCGGAAGCTAGTAATGACGGTATTTGGGATGAGCTTGATAATGTGAGACATTTTTCAGAACGTTGGCTGGAGATTACAGGATACTCCAGGCAAGAAGTTGAGAATATGGCAGATTGGATGGAGCTGATCCATCCGGAAGACTTTCCGGCTGCAAAGGCTCTTTATGATGACCACCTGGCAGGAAAGACTTCCTTCTACAGCAGTGAGTACAGAATTAAACGGAAAGACGGAAAATACATATGGATACAGTCCAGAGGAAAAGCCGCTTTTGATGGCTTAGGGAAAGTAGGCCGGATAGCCGGCTCCCATACGGATATCTCGAAGCTAAAAGATTATCAGAACGAGCTTCAATACCTGGCATTTCATGACGCACTTACAGGTCTTCCTAATCGCTTAGCCTTGTTTAATGATGTAAATAACCTCTTGGTGTCAGAGAGTGAAAGTAAATTTTCTTTTTTATTTCTTGATGTTGATGATTTTAAATTCATTAATGATACCCATGGGCACGATTTTGGAGATCAGATTATAATTTTAATCGGTGAAAGAATCACGAAACAATTGGATAATAGCAGCACTTTTTACAGGCTTGGCGGAGATGAGTTCATAATTATAAATAAAGGGATAGGAAGCCGTAAAGAAGCGGAATTATTTGCAGAACAGATTATGCTGGCATTTAAGGAGCCGGTCATTATAGCAAGCAGCAATTTGCGTATTAATATTAGCATTGGTATCTGTTTATATCCGGAGCATGGAAGGAATTCTAATGAACTGCTTAGATGTGCAGACATTGCAATGTATAAGGCTAAGGATATTGGCGGCAATTACTATATAACCTTTGCTCAGTCCATGAATGATGTTATCATTGAACGGATGCAGATTGAAGAACAATTGCATAACGCCATGGAGAATAAGGAATTTGTGCTATTTTACCAGCCCCAGTATGATATTATGGAGAATAAGATTACCGGAATGGAAGCATTGATACGATGGAACAACCCGGTACTCGGACATGTACCTCCTTTAAAATTCATTGAAATCGCAGAAGAAACACACTATATCATACCTTTAGGAAAATGGGTGCTAGAAGAAGCCTGTGCTTTTATGAAAAAAATTCAGCCTATTAATAATAGCGGTTTGACAATATCTATTAACATATCAATTCTTCAATTACTGCAGAATGATTTTGTGGATATGGTTCTTGCTATTATAGAGCAAAACAATCTGGAACCTTCTCTTGTGGAACTGGAGATAACAGAATCAATTTTGATGGAATCCTACGACATTATAAAGGAAAAACTTAACAAACTCTGTGAAAAAGGCATAAAAATAGCACTGGATGATTTTGGGAAAGGGTATTCATCCTTAAGCTACTTAAAGGTTTTACCTATATCTACTCTAAAGATTGATAAATCTTTTGTAGACAGCATCTATGATGATTCCGGCAGCAATTCATTGACGGAACACATCGTGATTATGGGTAGAAGTTTAGGATTAAAACTTGTAGCAGAAGGTGTTGAGACGAAAGAGCAGTTAGACTATCTTATTAATCATAAATGCCATAAAATTCAGGGATATTTATACAGCAAGCCGTTGCCTGAACAGACAATTATAGAATTTCTGGAAAAGGAAACCGTTTTAGACATATAAACAAATATTTCAAGAAAGATATAGAATAATCAGTATCAGAGAAAATAAAAATTATTAATATTTAATAAAAAGCAAGAGTTTCGTAAATAATAATTATTACGAAACTCTTGTTTTTTATAGGTTATTGATTGGTTAATACACGATGTATAAAATAAATGAAAATTATGGTTATGGCTAATCTGTATACAGTATAGAAGAATACCAAGTCATTTTTATCTTAAACATGCAAGTATAGAAAATTTTCGAAAACGATTAAGTAAAAATATCTTAAAAAAATGAAATAAAGCTTGCATATTTTTGCGAAAAGGTTTAAGATAAAACATACAAAGAAACGCAGTTGCAACTTAAGACCTACTTTGTATGAGTAACAATTTAAAATAGTATCTATAAAATGCTAATTGTTAATGAGATAATTATACAGTATAGACAACTTAATCCAGTTGGACTTTTGAAAAAATCAAATATTACAACAGAAAACGATTAAGTAAAAAGTGCCTGAATAATGATAAAGGAGCATAAAAGTGGTTTCTATTAAAGATGTGTCAAAAATGTGTGGAGTATCAGTGGCTACTGTTAGTAAGGCTTTGAATGACCACAGTGATATTGCAGAAGCAACAAAGGCTAATATTAGAAAAGTTGCAAAGGAGTTGGGGTATTTTCCGAACTCATCGGCAAGAGCATTAAAAACAAACCGTACATTTAATATTGGTGTGCTGTTTGTAGATGAAGCGCAGAGCGGTTTAACTCATGAATATTTTGCAAACGTTTTAGACAGCTTTAAGGTAGAGGCAGAAGCTTACGGTTATGATATAACCTTTATCAGCAAACATACAGGACATAAGAATATGTCTTATTATGAGCACAGTAAGTACCGTGGAGTTGACGGAGTGGTTATTGCCTGTATTGATTTTTCAGATCCGGGAGTATTGGAGCTGATTAACGGTGAACTGCCGGTGGTGACAATTGACCATGTATTTGATAACAGAACAGCCATTCTTTCGGATAATGCCAATGGCATGAAGAGTCTGATTACATACTTGTATGAGATGGGACATAGAAAAATTGCTTATATACACGGAGCAGATTCCTCCGTTACCAGAAACCGTGTGGGAAGTTTTTATAAGACACTGGGAGAGTTGGGAATTGAAGTTCCCGATGAATACGTGAAAGAGGGTATTTATCATGATCCTGATACCACAGCTAAGTTAACCCGTGAACTCCTGCAAATGGAGGATCGCCCCACCTGCATAATTGTCCCAGATGATTTTTCCAGCATTGGCGGAATGAATGAAATAAATGAGCAGGGGCTGCGGATTCCGGAAGATATTTCTATTGCCGGCTATGATGGTATTTTATTGTCACAGGTATTGAGCCCTAAACTAACTACCTTACAACAGGATACAAAAGCATTGGGAAGAATTGCAGCAGAAAAATTAATTGCATTAATAGAAAATCCAAAAGCGTCAATAATAGAAAGAGTAGTTATTGAAGGAAAGGTATTACAAGGAAAATCAGTGAGCAAACTAAACTAATAGTTCAGCCACAATAATTAAGGCGTTTCTATCATACTTCAATGATATGTAGATAAATGCAAATATTTTAATTTAAGAGGGAGGAATTTTTGTGAAAAAGAAACTATTAAGTGTACTTCTTACAGTAGCAGTTACAGCTTCATTATTAGGCGGCTGCGGATCAAAGAAAGATGACACAACAACTACAACACCTACACCTACTGAAGCAGCAGCAACGGATGAAGCTACAGCAACTCCTACAGCAGATGCTACCGGACTTGCATATAAGGGAGATCTTTCTCTTATGCATTTCTCCACATCGGAGGAATCACAGGGTAACGGTGGTTCCGATGGCTTCCGTACTATGATTTCTGAATGGGAAAAAGCTAATCCTGATGTAAAGTTAAATCAGAACGTTCTTGCAAACGCTGATTATAAGACACAGATTGCTACACTTGCAGCAGCAAACAATCTTCCTGATGTATTCTTATTACAGGGTATGAATACAAAACAGTGGGCAAAAGACGGTCTTATCCTTGATATGACTCAGATTATCAAAGACTCACCGGATTATGCTCAATATAACCAAAATGCATTCTATCCTTTCACTACTGATGGAAAAGAATATGGTCTTCCTGCTTTAACAGGCGGTACTTGTACAGTTGTGGTTTACGATGCTGCAAAGTGGAAAGAAGCTGGATATGATACTTTCCCTGCAACTTGGGATGAAGTTCTCAAAGCAAAAGATTATTTCTCAAAGCAGAAAATTGACACCATTGCATTTGGTAACGGCGGTCAGTGGCAGGCAAACTCCACTTTCCTTGATACAATCGGCGACAGATTCACAGGTGCTGACTGGACTCACTCCTTAATTGAGAAAAAAGGTGCTAAGTTCACAGACAAAGCTTTCGTAGATGCTCTTAAGTTCACAAAAGATATCTTTGCTTCCGGTATATTTAATGCAGACTTTAATGCAGTAACAAATGAAGATGCAAGAGAATACTACATCAACGGCAGTGCAGCAGCCTATATCGGCGGTAACTGGGATGTATCCTATATCGGAGCTACTTTAAAGGATTCCAATCCTGATTTATATGGTAACACCAAATTCGCAGTTCTTCCTCAGCCTGCTGGTGCTACAGCTTCTGAAGGAACCAACTCAACAGGTATGGGTTATGCTGTTGCAATCAATGCAAAGCTTGCTGATCAGCCTGACAAATTAGCTGCAGCTGTTAATTTAGCTTATAAGCTTACAGGTGCTGACTTCTCTAACTATGTTGCTTCTAACTACGCTTTAGGCGGTTTAACAAAAGTTGAAAATGTTGACTTAAGCAAATTCGATCAATTCACACAGGATTTCTACAAATATTCTTATGTAGACAGCAAACCTTGTGAAATTTATGACTCCTTTATTACAGGTGCTGTATGGAGTACTTTAAATGCAGATTTACAGACAATGTTAAACGGTCAGATGTCTCCTGAGGATGTTGCTAAAAATGCTCAGAAGTCCTATGATGACAATTACTAAAATTTAATTGGGGTTTATACAACCTAATAAAAACTAAAGTATCTTGAAATTGGCCTTATCTGAGCTGTTTCTCAGATAAGGCCTAAACAAATGTAAAACTTAAAGGAGGCGATGAAATGCAAAATTCAATTCGGCCTAAGAACAGAGTAATATTTGCATATCTATTATTTCCGCTCTTATTATATGTATTTGCAGTATTTATTCCATTAATAACAGCAGCATTTTATAGCTTTTTTGAATGGAAGGGCGGCCCTACAAAAAGCTTTATTGGATTCGAAAATTATCTGACTCTAATAAAGGATGATATTTTCTGGTCATCCTTTGGTCATAATATATATTTAGTAGCAGCATGTATTATCGGACAGATTGGTATCGCATTTGTCATTGTACTAATGATTAATTCCCGTTATTCAAAACTGAAGGGGATGCACAGAACCTTTGGTTTCTTCCCTAGTACGATTTCAGCGGTATACATCGGTTTTATCTGGGTTATGGTTTATGATTATAAAAGAGGTATTATCAACTGGTTTTTAGATGCAATCGGAAAACACGATGCCACAAAGGTATGGTTAAATGATCCCAAATTGGTTATGCTTTTGATCGCTATTCCTTTAATCTGGCAGTATATCGGATATTACATGGTTATTTTACTGTCCGCAATATCTTCCGTTGACCAGGAGATATTCGAAGTAGCAGAAATCGATGGAGCAAATGCTTTCCAGAGAGCAGTCTACATTGTTTTACCTTTGATTAAAAATACCTTGCTGGTATGTGTGACATTATGTGTTGCAGGTAATATGAAAGCCTTCGATCATATCTTTGTTATGACAAAGGGCGGTCCGGGATATTCGTCCATGGTTATGGCTCTTTATGGATATAATGTTTCCTTCCAACAGTCTAACATGGGATACGGCAGCGCTATCTCTATCGGAATATTTGTAACAAGCTTAGTTGTTATCGGAGGTGTACAGCTTCTGATTAATTCTTTAACAAAAGGAAAGGGGGTTGACTAATCATGGACAATGCGAATAAGGTACATTCTCAAAAAACTTTTGGTGAAAGATTGAAAGCCGGTACATTATCTGTGTTTTTAAATGGCTTTTTAATACTATTCTCCCTTAGCTGCATCTTTCCTTTGGTTTGGTTATTCTATTCTTCCTTAAAGGAAAAGAGAATATTCAATGCAGATATCGTAGGCTTACCGAAATCTCCTACTTTAATTAACTACATCAATATATTGACCAATAAAGATTATCATATTTTTCAATCCATGATAAACAGTTTTCGAACAACGATTCTGTCAGTATTGATAATAGTTATATGCGGCTTTATTGTTGGATATATACTGTCCAGAATTAACTTCCCCGGTAACAGGCTTTTATATATTGTATTCCTGATGGGTATGTTAATTCCGATTCACTCTTTGCTGGTACCTATTTATGTGGTATTTCAGAAAACAAACTTATTAAATCATTGGTATACGCTATTGATTCCATATATAGCTTTCGGTCTGCCAATAGCTATATTCCTGGTAGAGGGATTTGTGAAGGGGATTCCTTCAGCACTGGAAGAGGCAGCAGCCATTGACGGAAGTTCTTTCTCCAGAACATTGTTTCAGATAATTTTCCCTATTTGTAAGCCGATTCTGGTTACAATTGGAATTATCCAGACCTTTGCTTGCTGGAATGAATTCTCCTTTGCGTTAGTACTTATGAGTGATGTAAAACTTCAGACCGTACCATTGGCGATGAAGCAGTTTACCGGACAGTTCGCCTCCGATTATCCTAAGATCATGGCAGCTATGTTATTAACCATGTCTCCTATTATCATTTTCTACTTTGTATTTAGTAAGCAGATTATTAAGGGTATGGTTGCCGGCGCAGTAAAAGGTTAATAGACATTATGAGGGTTTAGGCAGGTTGAAAGGCCTGTCTTTTGGGGGGTTATAAGTTTATATAGATTTAGTTGCTATTACAGAAGAATATTTAAGAAGTGTATAGAGAAGTAATCTGATAATCAGATTACTTCTTTTTATGTTTACTGTATTTTCCATGGGCTTGATAGCATGGGTATTCTGTGATATGATTTAATCAAATATTCAGCATTTTAAGAAGATACAGGAGGTGAAGAACATGAAATCAATAGGTGTAGGATATGTAAAAGTTCTACTCCATGCAAAGTCGGTAATGAAAAGAGAATGCTTTGCATGGAGTAAAGGTAAGGAAGCATTTTAAGCAATAACTCTTTTTATGATAGGCTTTGCACCTTATTAAAGAATTTTAATAATAAGGAGCAGGTGTATATGAGTTATTTAAGAGCAGATTTAATATTTCCGGATGAACTTTTAGCCGAAATTCAAAAATACGTACAGGATGGCCTGGTATATATTCCAAAGCCGAAAAAACTCCATAAAAAATGGGGTGAAAATAGTGGATGCCGAGAGGTTATAGAACAAAGAAACCTCCAAATTAAGATGAAATTTCAAAATAGGCATTGCATGGAAGAGCTGGCAGATGAATATGGATTGTCCGTTGATACGGTGAAAAGAATTGTGTATAAAAAATAAATCTAATCCTCTGGGTAAAGGTATCTTTCTTCTTTTTCCAGAGGATTTTATGTTATAGTCATTTTAAACTGTTTTTGCTATATTCTATTAGAAAGACATTAGGTATACTGGCTTTATCAACTTTGGTAAAGGATGGTGAGCTACATGGCTGTTAAATTCAGAAATAAATGTTCAGTGCTTGATTTTGGAGAAGATTATTACAAAATCAGAGCTTTTTTGATGGAATTAAAGAATCCAAACTATCTATTTGGCAGATGGGACTGGATGATAACTCATAGTCATCTCGATAAAACGGGACTGCCGGCTATAGGCCTATGGGAAGAGGACGGAGAAATCGTTGCCTTAGCTACCTATGATTGCGGACTGGGTAGCAGTTATTTTTGCATAAAGGACAACTATAGCTATCTGAAACAGGAAATGCTTCTATATGCAAAGAAAAGTTTTGGTAAAAATGGCGAATATCAAGCCTTGATAAGGGATTCGGATACCAGTTTTCAGGAGATAGCGGCAGGCTTAGGGTTTATTGCTACAGATAACAGAGAACATGATGCTGTTTATCCAATTGATTTAGAGGCCATAACCTATACACTTCCAGTGGGATTTACGATAACAAGTATGGCGGAGAACTATGATTACTATAAGTATAAACAAGTTCTTTGGAGAGGTTTTAACCATGAACTTAACGGTGAAGGTCCCTTTAACCCGACGAAAGCACAATTGGCAGAAGAAGAAATTGAAATGCATCGGCCAAATGTCAACCTGGATTTAAAAATCGCAGTTGTTGCGCCGAATGGGGACTTTGTTTCCTATTGCGGCATGTGGTATGAACCGGCTTCCGAATATGCGCTGGTCGAACCGGTCGCTACTGACCCTGCTTATCGTAAACTCGGGCTTGGCAGAGCAGCAGTATTAGAAGGTATTAAGCGCTGCGGGTTACTAGGGGCGAAAGAAGCATTTGTCGGTTCCAGCCAGCAGTTCTATTATAATATCGGTTTTCGTCCCTTTAGTACTTCAACCTGGTGGAAAGAAAAGTAGATATTAAGGAGGGATTAAATGTCAGAGAAGAACAAAAACAGTTGGAATGAAGGTGCTGCTGCATATTCAGCCTTTCTTCATTCTGAAAATTTTATGAAGAATATCATACAAGAGCCTGCAAAGGCCTTTCATTCTACAACTTGGGAGATGATTCACAAGTTTGTGCCTGACATGAAGGGAAAGAAAATCTGTGTGCCCTCAAGCGGTGATAATCACGCAGTATTTGCTTTTGCCATGTTAGGTGCAGAGGTTACTTCTTGTGATATTTCAGAGAACCAGCTTGCCAATGCTGAGAGAGTGGCAAAGAAATACGGTTGGGAGAAATCAATTACATTTATCTGTCAAGATACCATGAAACTAGATGGTCTCCCGGAGAATTCATTTGACTTTGTCTATACCTCAAACGGTGTGCATGTGTGGATAGATGACCTGCCTGGCATGTACCGCAATATTTATCGTATAATGAAGCATGGCGGAACTTACATAATGTATGAAATCCATCCCTTTCACCGCCCTTTTGATGAGGCCTTAAAGGTGGTTAAACCATATGATATGACGGGACCTTTTGAGAGTGAGTCAGAAATTACCTTTGCATGGCGGGTTATGGATCTTATGAATGCAATATTGGATGCAGGACTCTCAATTAAGCATATGGAGGAAATGTTCGCAGAGAAAGACTACAACTGGCCATTTTGGATTTCTTATGCAGATATTGCAAAAGGGGTTACAGCTACCAAGGAAGAAGTTGACCATATGCATGACTGGCGAAATAATCCTATGGCTGCTTTGCCGAATTGGATTAGTGTGGCTGCGAAAAAATAATAGTTTATTATCCATCATTATCTCAGTATTAGCATCCGGTAAAACCTTTACTTTATTCTTATAATAATTTGATGTAAAATACTACCAGGAAAGATATTTACACTTTATAGCAGGAATTGCCGAATGAACGGAGAGAAGTATGGAGAAAAAATATAATAGCCGAGTGCTTCAGGCCTTGCTTGTGTTAGCATTGTGCTCGGTATTTATCAGTGTTATCAGAATAAATGAAAAAAAACATTCATTGGAAGAAATCATGCAGGACTGGAAATCGGGAGTCAGTATGGAGGCCATTAATACCGACACAGACTATTTGAAGAAATTGGAAGGTTACAGCAGGGATTTAAAAAAGCAATATAAGGATTATGTTGTATACCAAAAAGAGGATTCGGTATTGCTTCCACCGGAGCAGATATTGAGTTACCGGATTCATTATAAGAGTGGTAATGAAACTATCGAGGGCTATGTGGCAGCGCCAAAAAATTACATGGAAAATAAATACCCGATATTGATATTTAATCGTGGAGGAAACAGAGATTATGGAGAATTGGAACCTACAACGATTGAACATTTTGCAAGATATGGTTTTATCGCCATGGGATCCCAGTATCGCGGAGGCGGAGACAGTACTGGAGAAGATGAATTTGGTGGTGCCGATGTAGACGATGTGATTGAATTAATTAACTATGCTAAGAAGTTGGATTGCACAGACAACAAATTGTATATGCTCGGTTGGTCCAGAGGTGCAATGGAAACTTATATTGTCTTGAGCCGTGATAAACGGATTAATGCGGCAGTTGCAGGTGCGGGAATTACAGATTTAAAGAAGTACTATGTAGAAATGAATCAAGCGGGGAATGTAGAAATGACAAGCATTTTACGAGGGTTAGTCGGAAATCTAAAGACTGATAGTGCAGAGTATGAGAAGCGTTCAGCAATCAATTGGCCTGATAAGATAAATACACCATTATATATAGCTCAGGGGATGGCAGATGAAAGGGTAGCGTATCATCATTCAGAAGATTTATATAATGCAATGTCTTCTCTCGGGAAGGATGTTAAATTGTCACTGTATCCCGGAATGAATCATATGGATACACCTTGGGCATTCTTTGATGATTATTTCTATTGGTTGAAGCAGCATTAATGCTAGGTTGGCGGATTCTATTAACTAATACAACAACGATAAAATGGTTTGTTATGCTTAATTTATAAATATACCAAACTAGTTATAAACATATAGCCTACAAATACTTGCAAATATTGTCGGGTATCTGTTTCTAACCTGTATTATACTTAACGCGAAAGGAGAAGTATATGGATACACTAGAAAACATGAAAAAAGCAATTGATTATATCGAAAGTAATCTTGATGGTGAAATAGAATATGAAAGGATTGCAAAAATCGCATTATGCTCTCAATATCATTTTCAGCGCATGTTTGGTTTCCTTATCGGTGTACCACTATCCGAGTATATTAGGCGACGTCGCTTAACCCTTGCCGCTTTTGACTTGCAGAATGGTAATGAAAAGATAATTGATATTGCTTTGAAGTATGGATATAATTCACCTGATTCGTTTTCTCGTGCTTTTATGGCAATGCATGAGGTTACACCATCAAAAGCAAGAGAAAAAGGCATATCGTTAAAAGCCTATCCTCGTGTAACGTTTACATTATCAATAAAAGGAGTTGTTGAGATGAACTACAGAATAGAGCAAAAAAAATCATTTACCGTTGTGGGTATAAAAGAAAGGTTTTCAAATATTGATGGTTTGGGGGAAAACGTTGGGAAAATGTGGAGTGAAACACCTCAAGAAACTATTTCTCAAATTGCCGGACTTGGGAATGGGTTAGTAGGCGTATACAGTGGAATGTATGAAGACAACACAACTGATTACTACATAGCCTCCATAACGGAAAAAGATGGTTCAGAAACAATGTGTAAGCTTGAAATACCATCACATACATGGGCAATATTTGATATAACAGGACCCATGCCTACCGCAATGGCAGAAATATGGGGACGCATTTTTTCCGAGTGGTTCCCTACATCTGGTTATGAGCATGCCGAAGCACCGGAAGTGGAGTGGTATTCAAATGGTGACTTGGGGTCGTCTGATTACAAAAGTGAAATATGGATACCAGTTATTAAAAAGTAATGTTTCTAATACGCAATTATATGGTAATCAATAGATAATATCTTTATATTAGTAAATTGAGGTAATTTATGGAGTATATAAATGCTAAGACGATTGTAAGGAAATGCATACCTAATTGGAATTATCTGTCGTTTGAATATGCTATGGATATATATCGGGGCTGTAGCCACGGATGCATATATTGTTATGCTCGAAGTAGTTATTACGAAAAAAGTGATAATTTTGACTGCGTAAGAGCGAAAAGAGACGCATTGCAGATAATTCGCGACGAACTTAGACGGAAAACAACAACAGGTGTCGTGTTAATGGGAGGCGTGTCAGACTCATACAATCCGAAAGAAAAAGAACTAAAATTATCAAGAAATGCTTTAGAATTAATCAACGCATTTGATTTTGGTGTATGTATCATTACGAAAAGCAATTTGGTTACCAGAGATACAGATATTTTATTAGACATAAAAGAACATTCCCCTGCCAGTGTGAACTTTTCTATTACCTGTTCGGATGATGAAACATGTAAAAAGATTGAACCAAATGTATCAACAACAAAAGAAAGATTCGAAGCAATTGAATATTTGACTAAAAATGGAATAACTACAGGTGTATTAATGGATCCCGTAATTCCGTATATAACAGATACAAAAGAAAACGTACAAGAAATGGTTAAAAAAGCCAAGAATTACGGCGCTAGCTATATATACCTTTCAACTCAAGTAACGATGGCCGATGTTCAGCGTGATTATTTTCTTCATGAAGCAGAAAAACATTATCCCGGAATTTCTGAAAAATTTTTGCAACGATATAAGAATTACTACCGTTGCAGATCGTTCAACAGTAAAAAAATGTGGCATACATTTGTAGAAACATGTGAAAAAGAGGGTATGAATTATGATATAAGGAAAGTTAATCAAATGTTGAGATCCGGATATAGTTCTCTTTAAATATACTTAAGTAATATTAACATAACAGAAAATAAGCATAATAGGTGGTAGCGGCTAGCGTAAGCGCACTAAGAGATTCTCAAACAAACATAAATATTTGATAGCGAACAAAAGCGACTAAGTTTTCATACTTAATCGCTTTTTCTTAGCCCAAATAATATATTAAGTTCTTATGAGTACGACACCCAAAACATCAAAAAAACAAGGGTTCCGGAAGTTTAATAACTTCCGGAACCCTTGTTTTACAATATGCAGTTGAGGGGACTTGAACCCCTACCCACGTTAAGCGGACTAGAACCTGAATCTAGCGCGTATGCCAATTCCGCCACAACTGCATGCGAAACACTAACGTATATATTCTACTACATTTTGTCCAAAAGTCAAGCTTAAATTTGTTTTTTATTCATATTTTTTTAGTTGACAAAATAATGCAATTGAGATAATATGATATCATATTGATATCACAATAATATACTTCATCAAGATGAATAAAGGCATAAATTCAATGGTAATTCCTGATTCAGCTTGATGATAAGAAAGCCGGTAATGGCAGATGGAGGATAATATGGACAATGAAAATGAACAGAAATTAAATAACGTAGAAGAAAAAGAAATCAAACCTTTGAACGGAGGAATGATGCTCTTATTGGTACTCATAGGATTCGGAGTGTCAATCTGGGCAATCATTTATGGTTCAATCGAGATAAGCAAGGAAAACTACAATATCGGAGTATTTTTATTGGTTGCGGGTATTATCTTAGTAATTGTACTTTGTATTCTGTTAGGCGGATTTCATATTTTAAATCCCAACGAAGCAATTGTAATGACGCTGTTTGGTAAGTATTATGGAACAATTAAAAAGGAAGGGTTTTATTATACCAATCCTTTTGCTGGAGCAATTCACCCGGCCAGAACAGCACCGGCAGCTGCTAATACCAACGCTGCTAATTTCGGTACAACTGCAGCACCTGCAACTACCGCTGATGTAAGCAGCAAGAAGATTTCAACCAAGACACTTACCTTAAGCAATGAAAAGCAAAAGGTGAATGATGTATTAGGTAATCCTATTATTATAGGGGCAGTAGTTATATGGAGAGTAGCAGATCCTACCAAAGCTGTTTTTAACGTGGATAATTACAAGACTTTTCTTTCCATTCAATGTGATTCAACTATACGAAATGTTGCAAGACTTTATCCCTATGACACGATGGAGAACGATGCCGATGAGAAGACTTTAAGAGGAAGCAGCCAGGAAATTGCAGATAGTATGAGAGTGGAACTGCAGCAAAGAGTCAGTGAAGCTGGCCTTGAAATTAAGGAAGTTAGAATTACCCACCTCTCTTATGCGGAAGAAATCGCAGCAGCAATGCTTCAGAGGCAGCAGGCAGTGGCTGTAATTGCAGCCAGACAAAAGATCGTGGAAGGTGCTGTCAGTATGGTTAAGATGGCAATCGATCAGTTGGGACAGGAAGAAATTGTTGTATTGGATGATGAAAGAAAGGCAGCTATGGTAAGTAATCTTCTAGTAGTGCTCTGCGGTAACAAGGATGCCCAGCCTATTGTAAACAGCGGTTCTATTTATTAGATTCCATAGAAAGGCAGTATAATGACAGCAAACAATGAAGGTAATATCGATAAAAGGGAAGAAGAACTTCAAAAACGCCTTGAAAGAATCAAAGAAATTGAACTGGAGCTCTTACAAAAAGAGAAGCAGATAAAAGAAAAAGAGAAATCCAAAAAACAGATTCTTTTAAGACTGTCGCCGACATTATGGAATGACCTGGCCGCATGGGCAGAGGATGATTACCGCTCCATTAATGGTCAGATTGAATTCCTGCTGTCAGAGTGCGTACGAAAGCGAAAAGGAAATTAAACAATATCTATTGTTACGCCTTTGAAATAATCTAAATCCAATGATACGAAACAAAAATCTATAATTAGGAACCGTCCGGGTTTAAGAGTACACAGTTATGGCTAATGTACTCCTGAAAACAAGACGGTTCTTTTTTTTTATTATTAATAGGATGGAAATTGTTGGATTTTAAAACGATTTTTAAGAAAGCATCGGAATCATTGTTAGAAAGTAATGAAAAAGCACTAACTTCATGTTGAAAATAAGTGCAAAATATGTTATTATAATAAAAACGTTTTTATTTAAATTAGCATGAAACAAAACAATAGAAACCTAAGAATAAGCTTTGTATTTTAACCGGCAGACAGATTAGAGTTGCAGAAAGGAAATTTTTATGCAGGAGAATGTGGTAAAGGGATTTTTAGATGTAGATGGTACAAGAATTATTAACGAAGAGGGAAAGACGGTTCTCTTAAAAGGCTGGGGACTTGGCAACTGGCTTTTGTGTGAGGGATATATGTGGAAGTCCATGGGAGGTGAGCGCTTCGACAGGCCAAGAAGAATTGAAGAAGTAATTGAAGAGCTTACTGGTGCAGAGTATTCGAAGGAATTTTGGATGAGGTTTCGTGAGAATTATATTAACGAAGCTGATATTAGGAGGATGAAGGAGCTGGGGTATAATTCGGTTCGTATCCCTATTAACTCCAGACTATTTTTAAAGGAAGCTCCAGGGCTTAACTGGGTGGAGGAAGGTTTTTTACTTCTTGACAGGGTAATTGACTGGTGTGAGAAATACGGCCTGTATGCCTTTATCGACCTCCACGGTGCACCGGGCGGTCAGACCGGGGCAAATATCGATGATTGTATCGATGATATGCCGAGACTTTTTATTGATGAGGACTGTTTTCAGAAAGGGATACAGTTGTGGAAGCGCCTGGCTGAAAGGTATTCAGACCGATATATTGTCGGCGGCTATGATTTGTTGAATGAACCGCTAAGACCTAAGAGACATGCGAAGGATAAAGAAGTGGAGTATCTTGTTCCGCGCCTTTGTGAGTTTTATGAGAAAGCAACCGCAGAGATCAGAAAAGTAGATAAAAAGCACCTTCTAAGCATCGAGGGGCATCACTGGGCTACTGCCAATGATGTTTTTTATAAAAAATATGATGATAAGATGGTTATTCATTTCCATCGATATGCTTGCATTCCGGATAAATCCTGTTATAGAGACTACCTTGAGCTGAGAGAGAAATGGAATGTTCCTCTTTGGCTCGGAGAAACCGGAGAGAATACCATAGAGTGGTTTACGGCCATGTATCCCCTGGCTGAAAGTCTGGGTATTGGTTACAATATCTGGCCCTGGAAGAAGATGGACTGTACCAATTCACCCTGCTCTGTGCCTATGCCTAAAGATTGGAACCTGATAATTGATTACACCAATGGCGGTATGCATCCGGGCTATGACAAAGCAAAGGAAATATTAGAGGAATACCTGCACAATATGCTCCTTGATAACTGTGATTTCAAAGAAGAAGTATCAGCAGCAGTTCTTAGAGAACCCGGAAGTGTTATCAGAGGAACGGACTTTGATGAGTTTGCAGTAAAGGGGAACTCACTTTTCCCGGAGGAAAATCTTATTTCTGGCAAAGGGATAACCTATTCTGGGTTACATATGGAAGATAATATATACCGTTATCGTCTCGGTACCGGTATGACAATAAAAGAGAAGCATAAGGATTATCAGAAGAAATTCGGCTTTGATTGCGGATTCCTTAAGTATGTAGTGGAACTTGCACAGGAGGAGTATGCCGGGTACAGCCTGAATAATATCGGAGAAAAATCAGAGATTTCTGTAAGTTATTATTGTAAGGAAGCTGCTGTTTTTGAAATATTACAGGATGAAAGAGTCCTTTCT
Source organism: Anaerocolumna chitinilytica (assembly GCF_014218355.1). Classification (NCBI taxonomy): domain Bacteria; kingdom Bacillati; phylum Bacillota; class Clostridia; order Lachnospirales; family Lachnospiraceae; genus Anaerocolumna; species Anaerocolumna chitinilytica. Next base: position 4,803,679 of record NZ_AP023368.1, on the reverse strand, counting down.
GTCATAGAGTGTAAGCCGGGAGAGGAACAAAAAAGCACCGGCAGACTTGGCTTAAGTCAAAGCAGACATTCTATACTTACCGTAAAAGTGATAAGAGGAAGTATCGAACTGGAAGCTATTCATACATATAGGGGAGAGGAAATCAAGGAATGATTCAGAGTATGAATAAAAGCTATGAAGTTAATAACAGAGAGCTTAAAGGTAGAAAAAATACAGAAAAGGCAGTGAAGAAGTGTCTGTTTGTACTGGGAGTCTTGTTCCTGCTAGGGAGCCTTACAGCCTGCCAGAAGAAAGCAGATGCCCCTGATCCGACTCCCACACCGACAGCAAAAGTTGAAGAGCCTGCTGGTACAGCGAAAGCGGAGGACAATGCGAACTCTGAAAATAAACAGAGTAAGAATACGGAGGTAATTACAGTTACAAAGAGAGAGCCAATCAGTGAAGATGATTTTTTAAAAGCGAAGGATAAGAACCTGCGTAACAAGTCCGGTGAAGGAGAGGTGGTAAATCTTAGAGGCACCAATATTGGTGGCTGGCTTTTTCAGGAATTCTGGATGACACCTACTAATCCCGGAACAGAGGTAAAAGACGAGACAGGTATCTATACTTATCTGGAGAAAAAGTTCGGAAAAGATGGCATGTATGATTTGGTAAAGCTTTACCAGGATAATTATTTTACCGAAAAAGATCTTGATAACTGCCAGAATCTTGGAATAAACTGCTTAAGACTTCCTTTTTGGTACCGGAATATCGTAGACGAAAAGGGTGAGTTCTATGCAGATTGGTATAAGACCTTTGACTGGTTTATAAAAGAAGCGGGAGAGAGAGGAATGTATGTAATCCTTGACTTCCATGGAGCTCCGGGGTCTCAAAACGGCAGTGACCATTCTGGTCTTGACGGTGGAGAGGATAAGATGGGAGCCTCCAGGTTCTTCTTTGGTGAGAAAGCCGAAGTTAAGAAAAATCAGGAACTTTTCTATAAAATTTGGGATGAAATTGCTAAACGATATGCGGGAAATCCGGTAGTGGCAGGTTACGATCTGCTCAATGAGCCTTATTGTACCTACCGCTATAACTCAGGCAAAAGTGATGAGGAACTTCACCGTATTCTTTGGAAGGTATATGATACTGCTTATGACCGTATTCGTGCACTGGATAAGGACCACGTAATTGTAATGGAAGCAACCTGGGATCCTGTTGACTTGCCTGACCCCACTGAATACCAATGGGAAAACGTTATGTATGAATATCATAACTATCTTTATGATGATTATGATAATGCAGCAGGCAAACAGATAACCAACATGGAAACCAAGGTAAATGCAATTGCAACGGCTGATTATAATGTTCCCAGCTATTTAGGCGAATTCAGTTATTTTAATAGTACCGAGGCTTGGGATGAAGGTCTTATGTTACTGACAGCGGCTGGACTTAACTGGACTACCTGGACATATAAATGTGTTTCGGAATACGGTAATTGGGGACTGTATAACCAGTCGGTAGGAGATGTTACCCTGGAGAATACTTCAAAAGAGGCTATCGAAAATGTCTGGGGGGCCAGCGGCAAATCCGTAGAAAATAAAGATTTAAGCCATGTATTCACAAAGTACTGCGTAATGCCTGCGGCAGAGAATTCTCTTGGGTTAAAACCGGTTGATTTCTCAGAAGGGCAATACAGCATAAAAGCACTGCATAAGAATCTATATGTTTCTATTCAGGGAGATGGCAGTTTGCTGGCAGCAGATGGTGAAATAAAGAATTATTTTCACCTTATCAAGGGGGAAAAAGGAACCATACTTTTGCAAGCGGAGGATAAAAGCTATATAACGGTGGATAAAACTACAAAGAAATTAAAAGCCGGTGGAAAAACAGTAAAGGATGCCGATAGTTTCACCTTAGTTGAAATATCCGATGCGCTTTATGCTCTTAAGTCTTCCATAACAGGCAAATATGTCTGCTCTGATGAAAATCTCAGCGGAACTCCTTTAATTGCAGACCGAGACAGTCCAAGCAGCTGGGAGAGTTTTTTTATTACAGCAAAGTAATGGGTTGATTTTTCTCTCCCGAAGATTTAATGTATGTATAATGGATATAACCAAAGGAGATAAAAACATGATAAACCCTATGAAAATGATGAAATTAAAGAAAACCTGGGATACCTTTACTACAAATCACCCTAAGTTTCCTAAATTCATGGAAGCGGTTAAGAATAAAGGCTTACAGGAGGGAAGTATCATTGAGATTACGGTAACCACAGCATCCGGTGAGACTCTTAGTTCTAATATAAAAATTAATGCCTCCGATATGGAATTAATATCTGATTTAAAAGATGTTGCACAATAATGAAAATATGATAGAGGAATCCGCTAATAGCTTAATCGTTTATTATGCAAAAACTGCCGCCCAGAGTTCTAGCTTGAACCTTGGCGGCAGTTTTTACAGGAAGCATATGACGGTATTTATTCTGTGAGGTAATCGTAAATTTTAACTTAGTTTGTGCATATAATAGCTAAAACGTATAGATTCGGTGGAGTATGAAAAAAAATATTAAGGAGGCACTACAAGGTTTTGGCATTCGGAAAGCGCTTCAATATCTGGATTCCAATCCTGAAAAAAACATCCCGCAAGTTTTAAACTGGCTGATAAAGATTGACAAAAAGGGGAGATATGTTGGGAATCAGGCGAGGCTAATTCTGTCATATATGAATAATAAGGACAACAATTGGTACCGCCTTATTCAAAGTCTTTATACAGATATTGATAGTGAAGTAAGAAAGAAACTCTTTGAAAATTTTATTGTAAACGGAGTATTTTTAGGCGGGAAAAGACAGCATAAAGCCCGTGCAAAACATCAATGCAATGTACCCTGGGCGATCCTTCTCGACCCAACCTCAGGCTGTAATCTGCACTGTATAGGCTGTTGGTCGGCAGAATACGGAAATCATCTGAATATGAGCTTTGATACACTGGATAGCATTATAACCCAGGGAAAAGAATTGGGGATATACTTCTATATCTACTCCGGCGGCGAACCGCTGGTCCGAAAAAAGGACATTATAGCCCTATGCAAAAAGCATAATGACTGTTCCTTTCTTGCCTTCACCAACGGTACTTTAATTGACGAAAAATTTGCTGATGCGATGCTTCAGGTAAAGAACTTCGTCCCAGCTATCAGCGTGGAAGGTTTCAGGGAGGAGACAGATTTTAGAAGGGGAGAAGGAACCTTTCGGGCAGTGGAGAAGGCGATGGAAACTTTAAGAGCTAAGCGGCTTCCTTTTGGAATTTCCTGCTGTTATACCAGTAAAAATACGGAAGTGATTGCAAGTGAAAAGTATTTTGATTACATGATTGAAAAAGGAGCTAAATTTGCATGGTTCTTTACGTATATGCCGGTAGGAGCAGATGCTAAGCCGGAGCTTTTGGCAACAGCGGAGCAAAGAGAGCTTATGTATCATCGTATCAGGGAATATCGTGAAAGTAAGGCAATCTTTACGATGGACTTCTGGAATGACGGTGAATATGTAAAGGGGTGTATTGCAGGTGGCAGAAGATATCTTCATATTAATGCCAATGGTGATGTAGAGCCTTGTGCCTTTATTCATTATTCTGACAGCAATGTTTATCAAAAGACCATTCTGGAAGCTCTAAAGTCTCCTTTGTTCATGGAATACCATAAAAACCAGCCCTTTAACAAAAATATGCTAAGACCCTGCCCGCTTTTGGATAATCAAGGAAGACTTGCAGAAATGGTGGAGAAGTCTGGAGCAAAATCCACAGATCTAAAGAATCCGGAAAATGTGAGAGACCTAACAGAAAAATGTATACCCGCTGCTGACAGATGGGAAGTCGTTGCAGACAAACTCTGGGAAAACAGTCATAGCTGCACCTATTGCGACGGTTGTGCGGCAAGATTCCATGGTCTGCACAAAGAACTGGATGAGAAAGAATAGTATTTAAACTAAATTTTTATATACAGATTATATTGCATTATTGAAGTTATTTATAAAAATTATCATATTCAACATTGCAGAATACAGATATTTCTATTAAGATATAATAAGACAGGATTATATAGGAAGAACGGAGGATTAAAATATGAAGTTTAAAGAGATACCTTATGAACGCATTGATATGGAAGAGGTAAAGAAAGGCTTTGAGGCCTTAATTAAAGAGCAGAAGGAAGCAAAGAGCGGACAGGAGCAGTTTGAAATCCATAAAAAAGCCTACGCGTTGCGTGATAAGGTACTTACACAGATGACAATCTGTGAAATCAGGCATACAGGAAATACAGTTGATGAATTTTATGAGAATGAAAATAATTACTATGACGAGAAAAAGCCGGAGTTTGATGACCTTACGCTTCAATACTCCAAGACCCTCTTAGAGTCACCTTTCAGAGATTATCTGGAAGAGAAAATCGGAAAAGTAGCATTTAAGAATATCGAATTAATGGCCAAATCCCTGGATGAGAAGTTGATTCCCCTTATGCAGGAAGAAAACAATCTGGTATCCACCTATCATAAGCTGATTGCCAGTGCCAAGATTATGTTTAATGGGGAAGAACTTAACATCTCTATGTTAAGAAAATATCTGACGGATTCTGACCGTAATATCCGTAAAGAGGCTTGGAGTAAATTATCCGGCTTCTTCCAGGAAAAGAGCGGAGAACTGGATGATATTTATGATAAGATGGTAAAGAACCGTACAGCACAGGCTAAGCTGATGGGCTATTCTAATTATGTTGAACTGGGTTATTGCCGTATGAATCGTAACAGTTATGATAAAGTCATGGTTAAGAATTTTAGAGATCAGGTAAAGAAAGTTTTTGTTCCTTTGGCTACAAAGGTACATGAAGCAAGGAGAGAAGCTCTGGGATTGGATTCTTTAAAGTTTTATGATAATGAAATGTACTTTAACAATGGCAATCCGGCACCGATTGGAACTCCTGAAGAGATTCTAAGATGGGGCAAGGAGATGTATGATGATTTATCTCCTGAAACCAAAGAATTTTTTGATTATATGTATGAAAATGAATTATTTGACGTTTTAGGCAGAAAGAATAAACAGGCAGGTGGTTATATGACATTCCTGCCGGATTATAAAATGCCCTTTATCTTTGCTAATTTTAACGGAACCAGCTCCGATGTAGATGTTATAACACATGAGTGCGGTCATGCTTTCCAGGGATATGTGGTGAGAGACTATGAGGTAGAAGAACATAGGGATATCACTATGGAAACCGCAGAAATACATTCTATGTCCATGGAATTCTTTACAGATCGTTATATGGAAAAATTCTTTGGTGACAGAGCAGAGGATTACAGGAAGATGCACCTTGCGGAATCCGTCACTTTTATTCCCTATGGTTGTATGGTAGACGAATTCCAACATATTGTTTATGAAAATCCGGATATGACCCCAGATGAGAGAAAAGCTGTTTGGATGAAGCTTGAGAGTGAATACAGGCCCCATATGGATTATGCTGATGACCCCTTCTTTTCTAAGGGTGGATTCTGGCAGAGACAGCTTCATATTTACGCCAGTCCTTTCTACTATATTGATTATTGCCTTGCCCAGACTTGTGCACTACAATACCGCATAAAGATGGATAAGGATTATAAAAAGGCATGGGAGAGCTATCTTGCTCTTTGCAAACTCTCTGCGAAAGAATTCTATGAACCGATGTTAAAAGAAGTCGGACTTGATTCTCCTTTCCAGGATGGTTGTATGAAGAATATTGTTGAGGAACTTACAAAGACATACTATAATAACTAAATAAGCGAGCTGTTACAGTAACAGCAGCTCAAAAGCCGCCGTTAAGGGCGGCTTTTGCCATTGATACCTAGAATAAGTATTTGCAATATAAACATAGAGATATGGCATAAGAAATTGCCGGAATGGAGATATGTATGATATTATCATTATTATATAACAAAAATCCTTATGTAACAGCCATAGAAGAAGTTACCGGTGAGAAGGTACAAGTCTGCCCGACCAAAGAAGAAGCCTTAAGGTATCTGCCTGAAACAGAACTTATTATAACCATCGGAGGAGGCAATTTGTCTGTTCCCATAGATGAAGAAATGTTAAATGCCGCACCCTTATTAAAATGGGTATTTAGTATAAGTGCCGGCGTGGAAAAGCTTCCCCTAGAGGAATTAAAGACAAGAGGAATCCTTACCACCAATACCAGCGGAGTGCATGCAGTTACCATTGCAGAATATGTTATGGGTGGACTTCTTGCCATGAGCCATCATTATGACAGGTATATCCCTCTTAAAAAGGAAAAGAAGTGGGGGAATCTGATATCAGAAGAAGACATGGAAGGAAAAACACTTCTGGTTATAGGAGCAGGACATATTGGCTCTGAAATTGGGAGAAAGGCTAAGGCCTTTGATATAAAAGTACTGGGTCTTAAGAGAAAGGTATGCAGTCTGGAAGGCTTTGATGAAGTATATAGGATGGATAGGTTAAGAGAAGTTCTGCCTCAGGCAGACTATGTGGTCATGGCAGCACCCCTTACCGCTGAGACCTATCATCTAATGGGGGCAGAAGAATTCGCACTCATGAAGAATGAGGCTGTTTTTGTTAATATTGCAAGGGGAGATACAGTCAACGAACAGGATTTGATAGAAGCCCTGACAGAAAAAAAGATTAAGGGTGCGCTTTTGGATGTTTTTCATGAAGAGCCACTCCCGACTGAAAGTCCCCTATGGGAGCTTGATAATGTTCTCATAACGCCTCATAGCTCCGCAATCTCTAAGAATGTAATTAATAAAGTCATAAAAATGTTTGAGGAAAATTATATAAAATACAAAAATGGTGAGAAGTTAATCAATGAATTGTATTAATGAAGTGGGTGCCGCAAAGGAGTTTCTGTCAATCCGCAGAGATAAGTTTGCGACACCCATTTTATTCAAGAATCTGCTATTCCTTAATAGTCTTCTACCATCCGGTACCCTACACCGATTTCTGTCAGGATGTATTCCGGTTCCACAGGATTCTTTTCAATCTTTCTGCGTATATTAGCCATATTTACTCTTAGAATCTGATTATCTTTTTCTGCATAGGGACCCCATATTTTTGTGATGATGGAATCATATGTCAGTACTTTTCCAGGGTTATTGGCAAGAAGGGAGACCAGCTTATATTCTATTTGAGTCAGATGTACCTCTTCCCCTCTGACAGTAACCAGATGTTTATCAAAATCTATTAGAAAATCCTTGGTCTGATAGCTGTTTTTTACATTGCCTTTTTTGCTGTCAGCTTTGGTATAGTGTCTGAGTGCGGTTCTGATACGTGCCAGTAATTCACTGGTGCCAAAGGGCTTAGTAATGTAGTCATCACCGCCTGCGTCCAGAGCTTCTACCTTCGATTGTTCATCAACCCTTGCAGATACCACCAATATAGGGAGGGAGGACCACTCCTTGACTTCCTTAATGACTTGAAGTCCGTCCATATCCGGAAGCCCCAGGTCCAATAAGACCAAATCCGGACAATGAGAAGAGATAAGTTCAATTCCTTCTCTACCGGTACGGCAAATGATTACCTTATAATGATTTGCAGAAAGCGTAGCATCGATAAATTTACTGATGGTAGGTTCATCTTCTATTACGAGTATTTTAATCTTTTTGCTCAAATGTATTGCCTCCTTCAAGGGGAAGTGTAAATGTAAACAGGGCTCCGCCGCTTAACTGGTTTTGGGCATTAATGGTTCCGCCATGGGCCATAATAATAGTTTTGCAGATAGAAAGACCAATGCCGATACCTTTTACAGAATCACTATTATGGGCTGTAGTCGGGGATATGCCTTCAAATACGGTATCATTATCATGGAAAGTAAGGCCTTTTCCATTATCTGATACCTTGAAGACCACTTCATTCTCTCTCTTTGTTACAATCAAGGATATCATGGCACTTTTCCCGGCATATTTAACTCCATTTTCTAACAGATTAAATAAAACTTGCATGATTAAAGTGGCATCCATGGGTACCATAAGAAACTCTTCCGGTATACGTACCTGCAGATTTGCTTTGGGATAGCGTTTCCTTAATCGCCCGATGGCAGCGGTCACAACCTCTTCTAATGGCTCAGGTGATTTGTTTACACAGGATTCTCCATCTTTGATTCGGGTTACGGATAATAGATTCTCTACCATGTGCAAGAGCCAGTTGGAATCTTCGTAGATGTATTTAATAAGTTTATCCTGTTCTTTTGCACTTAGCTGTTCTTTATTATTCATGATTGTCTCACTGGCGCCAATCATGCCGGTAAGAGGTGTACGAAGATCATGGGAGATTGCCCTCAGAAGATTTCCGCGCATTTTCTCCTTCTCAGTTTCTACCAGCATATTCTGTGCCGAATCAGCCAGATACTGGCGTTCTAATGCGATGGCAGCCTGGGAGATAATTAACTTTAAATAATCTAAGGTGTTTTTATCCAAGGGCTTTTGACCAAGCTGAAATATTCCGATTACACCAAGTATTCTTTCATGAGATATCAAGGGAAGGTAAGTACAGCTGGACTCATTTCCAAAGTCTGTATGAAAACCGGCAGCTTTTTTATTTTCAAAGACCCAATGGGCAACGAAACGTTCATGACTTGAACACATAATGGTTTCATGTTTGGGTGCCAGGCTATATATCATGCCCTGTTCTCCGGACTGAGGAGACCTGATATAGAAGATACAGGAGCAGCCGGTAAGGGAAGAGACATATTCCAGAGCAAGTTTTTCAATGTCTTGTATTCCATTTAAAGAAAGGAGTTTCCTGCCGATTTCATTTAATTTGACAGTTTTTTCTTCCCGTTCCTCTGTTTCTTTTATATGTTTCTTCAAACTTGCAGTTATCGCACTTATTATGATACATATGAAGAACATGCCGTTCAGAGTCACGTGATAACCATGCTTGTAGGGCAAAGAAAGGAGCGAGGAAAAAAAAATATAGTAATAAACAACAGCTATTCCTAAAAAAGAAGCAACAAAGCCGCTGAAATAACTTTCTGTAATTTTAGAAATAACAATAATAGAAAGGATATAAAAAATATAAACATTACTATACTCTCCTGTTTGACGAGTCACGACAACAGAAAGGATAGCAGAAACAAGCAGTGTGAGAATGATTTTTAAAATGTCGGAGATAATAATTGATATCTTTGTCTTGGACATAGTACTCCTCGTACAATACAATATTTTTTCAAATTATTTTTATTATAATATATTTTTTTATGTTGTACCATAGTAATTTCTAGCGAATAAATGGAGTATATGTAAAGATTGATGGTTGGAAGTCTGTAAAAAGAGCTTAAAAGAAAGTTATACATGATTAAAATATCAGTAAATAACAAGGAATTCAAGTAATCATATATGAATGTTCCATTGTTAAGAAAACGTTAAGAAAATGTAAAGACATTAAGAACAGATTGATATTTTGTAAAGTTCATGTTAAGATTTTTAAGGTTTGAAAAGACGAACACCACCATAAAAAAAAGCGAATATTCGCAGATGGGAGAACAATATGACGATTTTGCTTGGTGATTTTATACATCAGATTATACATAATCCAGCGTTGTTAATTACGGTTATTCTGACGCTGGGAGTTATCCTGGTGAATGGCTGGACAGATGCACCTAACGCTATAGCTACCTGTGTATCGACTCGTTCCATGGAACCTGGGAAAGCCATTATTATGGCGGCCATTTTTAATTTCTTTGGTGTATTTGTAATGACGGCAGTGAATGCAACAGTAGCCCAGACCATTTACAATATGGTTGATTTTAGGGGAGATTCCCATAATTCTTTGATTGCACTATGTGCAGCGCTGGTAGCGATTGTAGCCTGGGCAACAGGTGCATGGGTTTTTGGTATTCCAACCAGTGAGAGCCACGCATTAATAGCTGGTCTGTCCGGTGCAGCGATTGCTTTGCAAAGAGGCATTTCCGGTATTAACTGGCATGAATGGATAAAGGTAATCTATGGCTTGGTAATATCTACAGTATTAGGTTTTATATTAGGCTTTTTGGCAGTTAGAGCAATAGAAGCTATTTTTCATAAGAAGGACAGAGGAAAGTCAAAATCTGCTTTCCAGAAAGCACAGATATTTGGCGGTGCGGCTATGGCATTCATGCATGGAGCCCAGGATGGACAAAAGTTTATGGGCGTATTTATGTTAGGAATGTTTCTGGCAAACGGACAAAGTAATGTTACGAACTTTACAATCCCTGTGTGGCTAATGATTCTTTGCTCGGCAGTTATGGCCTTAGGAACTTCTATCGGCGGATATCGTATCATAAAAACAGTTGGTATGGGGATGGTTAAGCTGGATACACATCAGGGCTTTGCCGCCGACTTAGCAGCAGCAATAAGTCTTTTAATCTCCTCCCTTACTAGTATTCCTGTAAGTACTACCCACACTAAGACAACGGCGATTATGGGTGTTGGAGCATCCAAGAGAATTTCTTCCGTAAACTGGGGAGTAGTAAAGGAAATGATTTTAGCATGGGTTTTAACATTCCCGGGCTGTGGTGTAGTAGGTTACTTAATGGCATATATATTTATGAGAATCTTCTAATTAGAAAGGAAATAATATGGCTGGTAAAAAATCATACGATTATTTTGAAGCACTTCTTGGTTTATCTAAATTTTCATTAAATGCAACAGAACTGTTAAAGAAAACACTCTCTAATTTTCAAGTATCCAATCTGGATGAGAAAATCAGAGAAATGCATAATATTGAGCATTCTGCCGATATTGCAAAGCATGATATGATTGAACATCTTGTTAAGGAATTTCTTCCTCCTATTGAAAGAGAAGATATTATCAGCGTTGCACAGCAGATTGATGATGTTACGGATGCAGTAGAAGATGTACTTTTATATATCGATATGTTCAATGTCAAGAAAATACGTCCTGAGATTTTAAAATTCACAGAAACAATCGAAGCTTGCTGCAAATCAATGTATGTAAGTGTAGAAGAATTGCGTAATTTTAGAAGATCCAAAAAACTTCACGCAGAAGTTGTAGAAGTAAACCGCCTGGAAGAAGAAGGAGACACTTTATACATCAATGGTGTTAAAAATATGTATAAAACCTCCACGGATCCTGTAGAGTTAATGGTTTGGACAGAAATTTACCGTAAGCTTGAAAAATGTTGTGATGCCTGTGAAGATGTAGCTAATGAAATTGAAAGCATCGTAATGAAAAATTCCTAATGAAGGAATGGATTAGATAAAGGCGTTAATAATTATATAAGTAAAGTAACATATACAATTAAGATAAAACGATAAGGAATACCTGTATTTTGCTTCTGGCAGATACTTGTATTCCTTTTTATTATATTTGCTGCTAATTTATGTCAAAGGAGCTATTGCAAATATATGGGGATTAGGTTATAGTAAGGAAGAAGTTTAATATAAAGGGGTATGAAATGTTGAATTTTGAGCTAACAAAGGATATTATGCAGGAAGTTAACAAAACTGTCATTGGTAAGGAAAGTATTGTTCGTAAAGTCCTTACAGCCATTATTGCAAGAGGACATATCCTGATCGAGGATATTCCTGGTGTTGGTAAGACGACGCTGGCTTTAGCCTTTTCAAAAGTAATGAATTTGGAATATAACCGTTTGCAGTTTACACCGGATGTGCTTTCTACGGATGTAATCGGTTATCATGTTATAACAAAAGACGGAGAGCTGGGAGATTATAAACGGGGACCCGTTGTATGTAACCTATTCCTGGCTGATGAAATTAATAGAACTTCATCAAAAACTCAGTCTGCTCTCTTAGAGGTTATGGAAGAGGGAAGTGTAACGGTTGATGGTATTACCATGCAGGTACCAAAGCCCTTTACTGTAATTGCAACCCAAAATCCGGTAGGCTCCATTGGCACCCATATGCTGCCGGAATCTCAGCTGGACCGGTTTATGATAAGATTATCTATGGGATATCCGGATGTAGCCGGAGAGATTCGGATGCTAAAGGACAGAAACGGAGAAAATCCTTTATCCAAGATGAATTCAATCGTCAGCAGAGAAGATATATTAACCATGCAGCAGCAGGCAGAGAAAGTTTTTGTGAATGAAAGCATCTATGAATATCTTGTAAAATTGATACTGATGACAAGAAGAGACCCTTATGTTGAGCTTGGAGTAAGCCCCAGAGGTTCAATTGCTTTACTAAATATGGCCAAGGCCAATGCTTATATAAATGGAAGAGAATTTTTGGTGCCGGATGATATCAGAAGTGTATTTTATGATATAGTATCCCACCGTATCATATTAAAGCCGGAAACAAAAGTGAATAATATTGATACCAATCAGGTCTGTCTTGGAATCTTAAAACAGGTGCAGGCCCCTAAAGTCGGTTAATATAATTTTCACACACATAGTCTCACCTGGAAATTCTGGGGAAATATGAGATGTGTTAGAAAGGACATGATTGTTAGGTTGAGAGAAAATAGAAAGAGAAAGGATGCCACCAGTGATTCTTTCAACCGCAAATGCAGTGGCAGGCACAGAATAACTGTGGTACCGTGTGCATCCTATGATCGGGAAAAGAGTTGTATATCTTATATTTATTCTATTGGCAGGTCTCTTTGCTATCTTCTATAATGTTTACTTTACCATGATCTTTTTCTTTGCTGTCCTTATCCTGCCGTTTTTATTGCTGTTTACAGCCTGGCTTTCATTAAGGAAGCTGGAAGTAAAGGTTTCTGCCCTTCCGCCCTTAACCAAGAAGGGAAATGATATCGAAGTTAAGTTCGAGGCATTGAATTCATCTGGCCTTCCAATCACACATCTTGAAATTTGTTATACCTATTGCAATGAGATATCCGGCCGGAAAAAGAAGGACAAGGTTATTTTGAGCGTGGACAAACACAGTTTGGCATACGCAGTCTTAAGATTAAAATCAGAACATTGCGGGAATATAAAAATCGCAGTTTATCGTATTAAATGCTATGATTTACTATCCTTAGGGTATATCTCTAGGAAATGGCCTTCTTGGCAGATTATATCCGTAATGCCGACACTGCATCCCATGGCAGGAGATTTGATTCGCAGGACTGCTGATATGGAGATGGATGATGAAAGTGTGCATTATCTCGAACATAAGCCGGGAAATGATCCTTCTGAAATCTTCGGAGTAAGAGATTACAAAGAAGGGGACAGGCCTAACCAGATACATTGGAAGCTTAGCAGAAAAAATCAGAAGCTGATTATGAAAGAATACAGTCAGCCTTTAAGAGACCGCTCTCTTTTCTTTCTGGATTTTAAAGTGGAAGGAGAAGGAGAGAAGAAGTTATACCAGCTGGATTGCTATATAGAAGCTGCTATGTCCGTATCAGAGGGGATACTTAAGAATGGGCATCAGCATAGGATTATATGGTATGACTGGAAAGAAAAAAAATATGTGGAAAAGGATATTATTGATAGCGACAGCAGTAATGAAGCGCAGACAGCTCTTTTAAGTGCAGCATTCTATAATACTGCAGAAGAAGAGAAAAAGCAGTACGAAGGAAAAGAAGAAGACGGCAGCAACATTATTTATCTTACGAACGAGCTGTCGGAAGATAAAATTATAAGACTGCAAAAACCGGGCATGCTGCAGCTTCATGTCATTTATATCAATGACCTTCAGAAGATGCCCTTGAAAGCAAGAACCGAAGATTTCTTAAGAAAATCCATGATTTCCTGTTATCGCATAGATATTAAAAATATGAAGGAATCAATCTTTAAACTCGGAGTTGTGAACTATTGAAGATATAATTTATATATGCCTGCCAAGTCAAGGACACAAACTGGAGACGCTAAACAATGGCAGTTTATGAATTATAGATTACATTTGGACATAATTAGATACAGAAAGAGGGCTGCATGAGAGCTAAAAAAGTGAAATCTTTTGATGGTATATCAATCAGGGGAAAAGAAATTGTAATGGGAAAAGGTAACAGTAAATTTTCCTTATTTCATTCAATCATACAGATTGTTCTGATAGATGCCGTACTGTTTAGTATCATATTTGGTTTTGCAACAGGACTTAAACTGCCGGTGGACCGAATTCCTCTTCTAGGGGCAATTATATTCTTTGGCTTAATATGCTGGGGGATTTTTCGCTATTTTAAGGCAGGGGTTGTAATTTTTCTGCCTATACTAGCTACTTATATATATGCGGGCTATAAACTCTTTAAAGAGCTTGAAAATGGTTTCTGGCAGATAGAGAACTATTTTATCATCTTAATGAACAAATACTATGGAACTCATGCATATACCTTTTTAGTGGATGACTACACACCGGCTAAGGTAATTACCCTCCTTTTGATTTTTGCTGCGCTGCCGCTGGCGATGGTGCTTAGTTTAATAATCTTAAATAAAGCTTCCCATTTTTTGTATTATCCAATAACATTACCTTTTGTCATTTTTCCTTTTGTAGTGGGACATATTCCTTCAACTGCTTCTTTCGCTACATATATAGCAGCTACCTTTGGAATATTTGTTTTGGGAAACCGGGTAAAGGTTACAGGAGCCAGAACAAAAGAAGAAAAAGCCGCAATGAGAGAGCAAAATAAGGAAATTGATGTCAACCATTATTATGTTAATATAATGGGAAGCTTTCTGCTCTTTTGTGGTGTTCTGCTGTTATTTGGAATGATCTCCATATTCTTAACAGAGCCTACCTATAATCATAAGATGAATGTTCCCAAGGTTAAGAAACAACTACAGGTGAAAATAGAGAATTTTGATATAAAGGATATTGCTGATCACTTTGGTTTTCTGAATAATGGTAAGATTGTCATATTCCACTATTATACAGCTTCTGGCGGTTTGAATGAAGGAAAGCTGGGAGGAGTGGGAAAGCTTGCTTATGATAATAAAACAGATATTATTATAGATGCTTTAGAAAATAGTCCGACAATTTATTTAAAGGGATTCATCGGAAGTACTTATAGCAGAAATGCCTGGACTGGACTTAGTGATGAAGGACTGGGAGAATATGAGAGATATAAGGACTTATGGAAAAGTATCGATATGGAGGCAGGGGATCAGACAGGGGGTCTTGTAAAGCTCCTAGCTAATATAGATAAAAATATTAATATAAACAGGTTTCATGAGGATGTAATGGATATCCAGAATATAGGAGCAAATGATAAATATATTTATGTTCCTTATTATTCTTCTCTCATGGACAATATGAATATGATTGTAGAAAATTCTGCATACGTGAAAAGTAAAGTGAAAAGCAAAAATTATTCCTTAAGCTTTTATGCTGATTTACTGAATAAGAATCTGTTAACAGAGGAGTTTGAGAAAGAGTTTATCGAATATAAGCAGAACTTAATGTATAAAGCGGCAGACCCTAACCTCGGAGAGAAATTAAGTGAACGTTTGGATGAATATTCAGAAGTTGAAAATGAATATCGAAATTTCATTCAGCGATTCTATACCCAGGTTCCTGATGCCGGGCTGTACCAGCTTAAAGCAGATATGACCGGGAAATATGCGGAGATGATAAAAAAATATGGTGAGGAAAAGGCTCTTGGTGCTTTAACAATCTATATCCGCAGTTACGTTCAGAAGAATACGGTATATTCTCTATCACCAGGTACCCTGCCTAATGGAAAAGACTTTGTAGAATATTTTCTATATGAAAAAAAACAGGGCTTTTGTACGCATTATGCCAGTGCAGCTGCTTTAGCATTTCGGTTTGCAGGAGTACCTGCAAGATATGTGGAAGGTTACGTGGCAAAACCCACGAGTATCAGGAACGGGAAAAGTATAGGAACCGAGACTATAATTGTTCCCAATGAGGATGGTTCCGAAAAGAAACAGGATATTGCTGTACGTGAAGTTCGAATCAGTGATGCGGGTGCCCATTCATGGGTAGAAGTTTATAAAGAAGGCTGGGGATGGGTTCCTGTTGAAATGACACCTGGTTATGATACGGAAGATGACAGTGAGTTCACCGGAAAGGATAATATAACACCCTCTGCTACACCGACACCGCAGGTATCTGTAACGCCAACCGTTCCCATTGATAAAGATCTCGATAGAGATAAAAACGTTGATACAACAGCAAATAACACCGCGAAAAAGACAGTTGGTTATCGTGATATCGTACGATTTATGATGGGTGCCTTGTTATCTACTATTGTACTTCTTCTGGCAATCGGAATTATTATGAAAATATACCGCTATATTATTTTTAAACAGGCTGAATCTGGGAAAAGGACATTAATTCTTTACCGAAAGGTAAAATATCTTCTAAGAATGGCAGGGATACCTTTACAGGAAGATAATTATAAATTGTCAGCACTGATAGTAGAAGATACCTTTCCACAGTTGGGAGAAAGAGAGTTTATACAGTTTATAGAGACTGCTCTTAAGGCAAGATTTGGGTATGCTCCCGTGACACCGAAAGAAGAAAAGGATGCTTACCAATACTACCATCTCCTTAAGATTACAGTGTATGGAAAGATTTCTGTAGTCAAGAAAATCCTTTGCAGTTTATATTATATATAATTTCATTGGTGTTAAATGGTATACACGATGTGACAGCTGTGCTATAATACTCTAAAAGATAAGTGCATTATACGGACAGAAAGGTATGGAAATCGAATGAAGATCAGCAATAAGATGAATAAGCAGTACACATTAATAGCCATTTATGTAATCATTACGTGCAGTATCATATATATACTGAGTCTTGTAGCAAAAAATGCATCGGGAATTATAGCGGAACTGATGCAAATGCTGAAGTGGCTCTTAAGGGTTGCAAAGCCTGTGGCAATAGCGTTTATTTTAGCATATCTTCTTGATCCTGTAGTGAATTTCTTTGAGAACCTTTATGAGAAGATACGGATAAAAAAATGGCAGTTAAAATCAGGAAGAACCCTGGCGGTACTTACCACAGTGATACTATTTTTGGCGGTTATTGTATTAGCAATTTCACTTTTGGTGTACAATGTTACAAATCAGCTAAGATTAGCTAAAGTGGATGATATCGTAATTTTAGCAACAAATTATATCAATAATATTTCGGATTTTTATAATTCTGTTCTCGATAAACTGGAGAAGGTAAATATTCACTCGGATCAGATTAATGCATATGTCAGAGATAATTTAACAAATGTAATCAGTGCACTGAGAAATGGCGGTTACTCATTTGTTAATTCTCTCTCCAATATCTCATCCTATATTACAACACTGATTTTTGCTCTGGTTATTTCTATCTATTTTATGATTGATGGCAAGATGATAAAGAATTATATCAGAAAAGTTGGCAAAGCATTTCTAAGTGTAAAGTGGAATACCAGAATCAGTATATTTTTAAAAGATGCAGATTATATATTTTCCGGCTATATCAGAGGTCAGCTCATCGATGTTTTTGTAATGATGTGTATGCTCACAGTGGTCTTATCACTGATTGGGGTGAAATATGCTATATTGATTGGAATTTTTGCCGGTTTGGGGAATCTGATTCCTTATCTGGGACCAATCATTGCTTATGTTACCACAGCTTTAAGCTGTTTGGCGTTCGGGGAGTATAAAAAGCTGATAATCGCTGTGATTGTATTGGTTATTGTGCAGGCTCTGGACGGAAATGTTATAGCACCGAAACTATTAAGTCAAAGCATTAAGATACATCCAGTTTTAGTAATCATATCCCTTATCTTCGGTAATGCTATCGGCGGACTTTTTGGAATGCTTTTTGCTGTTCCAGTCGGAGCTCTTATCAAACTTTTGTTCTCCAGGTACGTTGACACCAGACTGAAGGAGAAACAGGAAGCGCAGGAAGATATGATAAAAAAGAAAGATTATGAAAGTACGATAGTTTAAAGACATCAGGTTGCATCAGTCTCATATATTATGGATTTATGCAGCCTGTTTTTTTATTAAGAGGAATCTGTAGTAATGTTTAGAATTCTGTCGTAAGTAAGTATAAGAAGTATAAGAAAATTGTGGAAGAAAACGTAAGAAAAATGTAAGAAATCATCTAGAATTTATTTAATATATATGCTGTAATATGGTAGTGAGACAGGCGATAGCGAGGAGGAGATATTTTAGGTGATAAACCAGGCTGAAAAAATCATAGAAGTTAAAAATGTAAAGAAGATCTATCGCATGGGCCAGGAAAAAATATACGCGGTTGACGATGTGAGTTTTGACATCTATAAAGGAGAATTCTGCTGTCTGCTTGGAACTTCCGGCTCAGGTAAATCAACACTTTTAAATCTTATGGCAGGAATTGAAAAAATATCCGGCGGACAAATTATCATAAAGGGCAAGAAGATTCATAAAATGAATGAAAATAATCTGGCTAAATTCAGACAGCGCTATCTTGGATTTGTATTTCAGTCATATAATCTCATAGGCTCTATGACCGCTTTGGAAAATGTAGAGTTTCCATTAATATTTAAAAGAGTAAAAGCAAAACAGCGACGTAAAATGGCCAGAGATATGTTAAAACAAGTCGGACTTGAGGCCAGATTAAATCATAAGCCCAAGGAAATGAGTGGTGGACAGCAGCAGAGGGTAGGAATTGCAAGAGCTTTTGTGGCTAGTCCTGAAATTGTATTTGCTGATGAGCCTACGGGTAATCTAGATACCAAGACAACGATGGATGTTATGAAGCTTATTAGGACGATGGCAAAGCAGCACAGCCAGACGATTGTAATGGTAACTCATGACAGGCGTTTAGCAGATTTTGCAGATCGCATTATACATATATTGGATGGTAAGATTCAGGAAATTGAAGTAAGAGAAGTTGCAGATTCACAAGAAGAGCCAGTTTCTTCAGATGTTATTAGTATATCTGACAATGTGGAAATATCAGATATCACCGGTATACCGGACATCGCGGCAGCCGAGGAAGAAGGAAAACAGACTAAGAAACAGGAAACATCTGAACAGGAAATATCTGAAAGAGCAGAAGCAGATGAGGCCATCCCTCAAAGGAATACAGAGATAAAAACGAATAATAAAAATCAGAATAATAGAGGAAAAGAGGGTTAAAGGATGAAAAAGTTTAAGCAGATTTTCACTGCCATATTAATTATGACAATGATAGCAGCTAATTTAGCCGGAGGGGTTACTGTTAAGGCTGCGGGAGATGGTGGAAATACTACTAGCATTGTTTTCGCAGATACAATAAATGATGTTTATGGTGTTCCGGGTGAAACAATACATGTAAAAGTGCCTATTAAAGCGGTAGGTGGTTACTTATCAGAACCTAGAATTACCGTTGTAACAGAAGGAAAACCATATAAGGTAAGTAATATTACATTAACAGGAGAAGGATATACTGCAAGTAATCCTCCTATTGGTATAGGTGCTTCAAAGGTTTATATTGAGTTTGATTTAGCGGTTAAAGAAACTGCCAAAATTGGTATATCAAAATTAGAAGTAAAGATTGACGTATCATATGATAGCAATACAGGCACCAGTGGTTCATTTACACTTCCTCCCCTTAATTTTGTTATCTCTGATGAGATTGAACCAGCTCAGTTAACAGTTGATGATGTAGATTATGGAAGTGCTATAATAGGTAAAAAAATGGATCTGACCTTCACTATTAAGAATGAAGGAAAGATATCCGCTAGAAATGCTTATTTTAGTATTGATGACAAAAGTTTTGATGAAGCTAAGATTGCTCCTAATTACACAAAACTGGAGCAGAAGATTGGAAGCGCAGGAGTATTAAAGGGTGGTGAAAGCTATGCAGTAAAATTGCCGCTTAAAGTACAGAATGATGCTACAGCCGGATCAAAGAAGCTTACAGTCACCATGAAATATAAAGATGAAGATGGCACAGCCTATACGGATACCAGTCAGGTTTATATAACTTTAAGCGCGAATGAAGATGCGCCGGTTATTCAGATAGTAAGTACGAAGTATGCAAGTGAACTGGTTGCCGGGGATAAGTTTAATATGGTTATATCGATACTTAATGCCGGTAAAAGCGCTGCTAGAAATATTCAAGTAAGTGTTGAAGGATTAGGCTCGGACGGATTCTTGCCGGGTTACACCGGAAAGTCAATATCTGCCAACAATTTGGCGGTAAAGGGAAAGACAGATGTGAAAATACCGCTTATAGTGTCAGAGATGGCAAAGGTCGGTTTAAAAGAAATACCTATTACATTCTCTTATACGGATGCAAGCGGGGCCACTTTTAGCACAAAATCATCAGTATACCTTGCTGTTGAAGCAACAGAGGGAGTTGATGAAAGCGGTAAACCAAATGTTGTCATAACGAATGTAACCCAAAGCCCCAATGCACCGAATGCAGGAGCAAAAGTAGATGTAACCTTTGATATTGAGAATAAAAGTAAAATAAATATCAGTGACATAAAAGTTGCATTAGCCAGTGCTGCAGGAGATGCTTTTACTCCTTTAAGTTCTGAACCTTATTATTACATAGACGGTATAAATGCAGGTAAAAAGGCCAGAGTCAGCATGTCCTTTAAAGCACTGGACACTATAACAGAGGGAACCAATAGTCTGTCATTAAAATATTCCTATGTGGCAGGCGGAAAGACTTTTGCAGATGATACTGCTACTATCTATATTTTAAATGTGCAAAATGGTGCTGGTTCCAGCAAACCTAAACTAATTATCAGTAATTTCTCAACAGGGGAAGAAAAGCTTGTAGCCGGAAGTACTTTCGACTTTACTTTTGATATCAAAAACACTCATCCCAGTATTGATGCAAGAAATATTAAAGTAACCTTAAACCAGACAGACAATATGTTCACGGTGGAAAATGGGAGCAATACTTTTTATATCAGCAAAATACCGGCAGGAAAAAGTGTTAAAAATACATTGAAGCTAAGAGTGAAATCCGATGCTGTAACAAAATCATATCCGCTTGATATTACAATGGATTATGATTATGAAGGAGCGAAGGCAAATCCTACTACCGGACAAATCGGAGAGACCGCAAAGGAAACTATAAATCTCCAAGCAGTAGAAAATGCAAGACCGGTTGTGGATAATATAGTTGTAGGTTCTTGGGAGGCTCCTGTTGTAAACCAGCCAGGAACAATGACATTTGATTTTTATAACATGGGAAAATCCACTCTTAACAATGTAAAAGCAACGGTATCCGGTGATTTTACCTTAAGTACAGGTGATATGTACTTCATTGGTAATGTTGAAGCGGGAAGCCAGCAGTCTGCTGAGATGGAAGTAATACCTGCTGTGGAAGGCCAGGCAAAAGGTGTATTAACAGTAACTTTTGAAGATAGTACAGGGCAGGAAGTTTCGATTACAAAGGATTTTGAAGGAACTATTCAGGGGGCTTTTGTTCCGACACCCGATGACGGCACTAATCCTGGCGGTGTTGTAATAGATGCAGGCAAGAAAGCAATTCTTCCCATATGGATGTTTGTAATAATACAAATTGTTATATTGTTAGTTGGAACGCTAGTTACAAGAAAGATAAGAATTAATCTTTATAAAAAGAAATTAAGAAAAATGGAAGAGGCAGAATAAGAGAGGAGATAAGCCATGACAATTGAAATGAATCAGGATTTAGGTGTGCAGGTATATCTTCATGAAGGGAATACCTTACTGTCATCCACAAGTGTTGCTAAGGCTGCCGGTGATGGAATATCTACAGGAGATATGGGCGGTACAACAGGAGAAGTGCCTGCTGCAGGTATGGGTGGTACAGGAAAAGATCCGCTGCTATCCAGCTGGCCTTTTGTTGTCGGTATTACCTTTTTAACCTTAGCAATTAGTGTAGCATTTGGTATCTTGCTGGCAAAGCGCAAAATTAAAAAAGGGATAGAGCTTTATGAAGATTAGTGATTTAATCAAGATAGGTCTTCGGAACTTAAAACGGAGAAAAGCCAGGACGACTTTGACCGTCATGGGTGTAGTAATCGGTACCATATCAATTGTCGTAATGATATCGATTGGTATTGGTATGAAGAAGAACTATACCCAACAGGTTATGGAATACGGAAGTCTGACATCTATTAATGTCAGCAGCACAGGCGGGTATGTAGACGATAAAGGTAATTATGTCTCTGTAAAAGCAGATCCCATGAATGATGCGCTGGTGGAACAGATAAGAGCCTTACCCCATGTGAAATCTGTAGTTCCTATTATATTGACTAATATTTTTCTCTACAGCGGCAAATATGAGAATAATATTCAGTTATATGTAATAGACAGCAGTTATATAACCGGCATGGATTTTCCTGGCCTTACTGCAGGAAGTCTGCCTTCACCTACAGATTACAGAGTAATTGTTTTTGGAAGTGACTCCTTGAGTAATTTCTATAATCCAAATTCCAGAAACTATTCAGCGAAACAGGTTGATATAACAAAGGAAAAAATAAGCGTTGGCTTTAATCCTTATCAATATCAAATGGATGAGAAGAAAAAACCTTTGAGAGTGAAAGTCGAGCAATATGGATTTTTACAAAAATCCAATAACTTCGAGTTTGATTATAATGCCTATATGGATATCAATTACTTTAGATATCTGTATAATAAGTATGTGAATACCTTAAAGACAACAGAGAGAAAGAAAGCATTAACTGCCGTAGCAAACTATACGAATTTAAAAGTAACTGTCGATAATTTTAAAAATGTAGAGGATGTTCAATCGGCTATTGATAAAATGGGCTATCAGACGGACAGCTTGGCAAAATTAATGAAGCCTATGTTAAGCACAGCCAATATGCTGCAGATAGTACTTGGGGCAATTGGAGCCATATCTATGCTGGTATCGGCAATTAATATAGCAAATACTATGATAATGTCTATCTATGAAAGAACGAAAGAGATAGGTATTATGAAAGTACTTGGGTGTTTGGTAAGAGATGTTAAGAAACTATTCTTATTTGAAGCCGCAATGATAGGCTTAATCGGAGGTATTATAGGAATTATCTTAAGCTATATAACATCCTGGGCGATTAATAAATTTGGAGGACCCTTGTTTCAGGCACTAATGTCTGCAAACTACATGTATAATCCGGAAAATAGTAAATTTTCCATAATACCTTTGTGGCTTCCATTAATCGCTGCAGGACTTGCAATAATGGTGGGCGTAGTGTCAGGTTATTACCCTGCCAGCAGAGCAACGAAAATCAGTGCAATCGAAGCAATGAAAACAGAGGGCTAAGAATAGCTGAATACAAAATTATAAACCGTCACTTCTATGTTGATGTAAGCTGCATGGAAGTGACGGTTTATTTCGTTTATTTCGATATATTGATATATCAGCCCTTATAAGCGACTCTTATTTTAAAATATTACCCATACTTATAGACTGAGAGTGGAATTTCGAAGAAATTTGTCCTTAATATGCGAAAATTATATATAATTGCCTTGACACAAAGTTATATAAGTGGTATTATTTAGTTCGCTGTTTCATTACAGCAATGTTTGTTTTCTTATATGAATAAATAATCAGATTATATTGTGATTTGTATTAAAAATTCAAGTTATATATTTAAAACACATAATTGAAAAATATGTTAAAAAAATCTGATAAAAAAAGTTTTAAATAAATGTTGACAAACAATTATCTCTGTGTTATAGTAATAAAGCACTGACGAGCTGCTGAAAACAAAACAAAAGAAACCGCTTAAATGGTTGCTGAATTTGTTTGATAAGTTCGAAAGAGCATACAGAACCTTGATAACTGAACAGTGAAACAACCCTGAAATTTTCTTTAAAATTTCATTGAGAGATAGAAGAGAATGTTGCTTCTTATTTATAAGAAATGACAGCATCGGAAATTGATCATAAAGAACCGTATCAGAAATGATACAACCTTAAAACAGTAAAGTAGTAGGTAGCTTCGGCTACAGACTATCGGAAATAACAATTGTTCGAATCTTAGATTTGAATAGCCAATGTTAATTCTGAAAATGATTAAACTTTAATTTGAGAGTTTGATCCTGGCTCAGGATGAACGCTGGCGGCGTGCTTAACACATGCAAGTCGAACGGAACTTGTAAGTGGAAGTCTTCGGATGGAAACTTACTTGTTTAGTGGCGGACGGGTGAGTAACGCGTGGGTAACCTGCCTTACACAGGGGGATAACAGCCGGAAACGGCTGCTAATACCGCATAAGCGCACAGTGCTGCATGGCACAGTGTGAAAAGATTTATCGGTGTAAGATGGACCCGCGTCTGATTAGCTAGTTGGTGGGGTAACGGCCTACCAAGGCAACGATCAGTAGCCGGCTTGAGAGAGTGAACGGCCACATTGGGACTGAGACACGGCCCAAACTCCTACGGGAGGCAGCAGTGGGGAATATTGCACAATGGGGGAAACCCTGATGCAGCGACGCCGCGTGAGTGAAGAAGTATTTCGGTATGTAAAGCTCTATCAGCAGGGACGAATAAATGACGGTACCTGACTAAGAAGCCCCGGCTAACTACGTGCCAGCAGCCGCGGTAATACGTAGGGGGCAAGCGTTATCCGGATTTACTGGGTGTAAAGGGAGCGTAGACGGTGATGTAAGTCAGATGTGAAAGCCCGGGGCTCAACCCCGGGACTGCATTTGAAACTATGTTGCTAGAGTGCAGGAGAGGTAAGTGGAATTCCTAGTGTAGCGGTGAAATGCGTAGATATTAGGAGGAACACCAGTGGCGAAGGCGGCTTACTGGACTGTAACTGACGTTGAGGCTCGAAAGCGTGGGGAGCAAACAGGATTAGATACCCTGGTAGTCCACGCCGTAAACGATGAATACTAGGTGTTGGGGGTCAAAAGACCTTCGGTGCCGTCGCAAACGCATTAAGTATTCCACCTGGGGAGTACGTTCGCAAGAATGAAACTCAAAGGAATTGACGGGGACCCGCACAAGCGGTGGAGCATGTGGTTTAATTCGAAGCAACGCGAAGAACCTTACCAGGTCTTGACATCCCCCTGACCGGTCCGTAACGGGACCTTTCCTTCGGGACAGGGGAGACAGGTGGTGCATGGTTGTCGTCAGCTCGTGTCGTGAGATGTTGGGTTAAGTCCCGCAACGAGCGCAACCCTTATTCTTAGTAGCCAGCGGTTCGGCCGGGCACTCTAGGGAGACTGCCAGGGATAACCTGGAGGAAGGCGGGGATGACGTCAAATCATCATGCCCCTTATGATCTGGGCTACACACGTGCTACAATGGTGACTACAAAGGGAAGCGAAGCTGTGAAGTGGAGCAAATCCCAAAAAGGTCATCTCAGTTCGGATTGTAGTCTGCAACTCGACTACATGAAGCTGGAATCGCTAGTAATCGCGAATCAGAATGTCGCGGTGAATACGTTCCCGGGTCTTGTACACACCGCCCGTCACACCATGGGAGTTGGAAATGCCCGAAGTCTGTGACCCAACCGTAAGGAGGGAGCAGCCGAAGGCAGGTTCAATAACTGGGGTGAAGTCGTAACAAGGTAGCCGTATCGGAAGGTGCGGCTGGATCACCTCCTTTCTAAGGAAGTAAGTAAGGGTTGTTTTACTGTTGAGTTATCAAAAAAATTTCCGGTGGCGATGCGCTTATGGGACACACCCGTTCCCATCCCGAACACGATGGTTAAGACATAAGCGGCCGATGGTACTATACTGGAAACGGTATGGGAGAGCAGGTGGCTGCCGGATTATAAAAAATAATAAGCAATTGTTATAATAGAAAAGCTTGTAGAAATCAGAACAAGCCATAAAGTTTCAAATAGGGTTATAGCTTAATTGGAAAAGCAGCTGATACACAGCAGACATGAGTTCAATTCTCATTAGACCACTGTTTCAGGACATAAGAAAGTATGAAAAGTATTCAGTAGAATATAATTCTGCAAGAGAATCTTATCGAATGGAACAAAGATTGTACCTTGAAAACTACACATTGATTTGAAGACATCTAATAAACGCGATTATTTCCCTGTCACGCTAGGCAGGAGATAAGAGCAAGCAAAAGAAGGAAAGAATTGACGAAGTTTTTTCCGGAAGTTGCAGACTGACAGTCGAAAGACTGAGAAGGTCAAGCTAATAAGAGCGCAGGGTGGATGCCTTGGCACTAAGAGCCGATGAAAGACGTGATAAGCTGCGATAAGCTGCGGTGAGGAGCAAATATCCTTTGACCCGCAGATTTCTGAATGGGGAAACCTGACGGAGAAGACCTCCGTTACTATTAAGTGAATACATAGCTTAATAGAGGGAACCCGGGGAACTGAAACATCTAAGTACCCGGAGGAAGAGAAAGAAAACTCGATTTCCAAAGTAGTGGCGAGCGAAATGGAAAGAGCCTAAACCAGGGGATTTATCCTCTGGGGTAATGGACCGCAATAAGTGAGATGAAAGGTAGCAGAATGGTTTTGGGAAAGCCAGCCAAAGAGAGTGAAAGCCTCGTATGCGAAACCGGAAGTCAGCGAGCGGGATCCGAAGTACCACGAGACACGAGAAACCTTGTGGGAAGTCGGGGGGACCACCCCCCAAGGCTAAATACTACTTAGTGACCGATAGTGCATAGTACTGTGAAGGAAAGGTGAAAAGAACCCCGGGAGGGGAGTGAAAGAGAACCTGAAACCCTGTGTTTACAAGCTGTGGAACCACCATACGAGTGGAACCGCGTACTTTTTGTAGAACGGTCCGGCGAGTTACATTCATTGGCGAGGTTAAGAACTAAAGGTTCGGAGCCGAAGGGAAACCAAGTCTGAATAGGGCGTGTAATCTTTGATTACGTAGTCAATGTATGTAGACCCGAAACCGGGTGATCTACCCATGTCCAGGTTGAAGCTGCCGTAAAAGGCGGTGGAGGACCGAACACACATCCGTTGAAAAGGGTGGTGATGAGGTGTGGGTAGGGGAGAAATTCCAATCGAACCCGGAGATAGCTGGTTCTCCTCGAAATAGCTTTAGGGCTAGCCTTAATTTAGTCTGATGGAGGTAGAGCACTGAATATCCTAGGGGGCGTCAAAGCTTACCGAAGATTATCAAACTCCGAATGCCATACAGATGATGATTAGGAGTCAGACTACACGAGATAAGTTGGGTAGTCAAAAGGGAAAAAGCCCAGACCACCAGCTAAGGTCCCAAAGTGCGTGTTAAGTGGAAAAGGATGTGGGATTTCGAAAACAACTAGGATGTTGGCTTAGAAGCAGCCACACATTAAAAGAGTGCGTAATAGCTCACTAGTCGAGAGGTCCTGCGCCGAAAATGTCCGGGGCTAAAACACGACACCGAAGCTGTGGATTGCAGTTGAACTGCAGTGGTAGAGGAGCATTCTTAAGACTGATGAAGCGGTACCGTAAGGAGCCGTGGAGGGATAAGAAGAGAGAATGCCGGAATGAGTAGCGAGATGAAAGTGAGAATCTTTCAGGCCGAATATCCAAGGTTTCCAGAGTAAAGCTGATCTGCTCTGGGTAAGTCGGGACCTAAGGCGAGGTCGAAAGACGTAGTCGATGGACAACAGGTTGAAATTCCTGTACCTTATAAAAACAGAACTGTGGGGACGCAGAGACGAAGTCAGAGCCGGGAGAGGAAGACCCGGTACAAGCGAGGTACCAGTGGAGCAGGAAAATCCGTTCCATAATGGGAAGATGTGATGTGGACCGAAATTTAAAGTAGGGAAGCTGATGAAGGCACTGCCAAGAAAAGCCGCTATTGCTTTTTATAAGCCCGTACCGTAAACCGACACAGGTGGATGAGGAGAGAATCCTAAGGCCGACGGGAGAAGCATTGTTAAGGAACTCGGCAAAATAACCCCGTAACTTCGGGAGAAGGGGTGCCTGTAGAAATACAGGCCGCAGAGAATTGGCCCAAGCAACTGTTTAGCAAAAACACAGGTCTATGCAAAACCGTAAGGTGAAGTATATGGGCTGACGCCTGCCCGGTGCTGGAAGGTTAAGGGGAGATGTTAGGAGCAATCCGAAGCGTTGAACTTAAGCCCCAGTAAACGGCGGCCGTAACTATAACGGTCCTAAGGTAGCGAAATTCCTTGTCGGGTAAGTTCCGACCCGCACGAAAGGCGTAATGATTTGGGCACTGTCTCGACAATGCACCCGGTGAAATTGAAGTACCAGTGAAGATGCTGGTTACCTGCGCCAGGACGGAAAGACCCCATGGAGCTTTACTCTAGCTTGATACTGGGATTCGGTATTGCATGCACAGGATAGGTGGGAGGCTATGAAACGGTAACTCCGGTTGCCGTGGAGCCGATGTTGGGATACCACCCTTGCAGTATTGGGTTTCTAACATGCAGCCATTAGCTGGCTGGTGGACAATGTCAGGTGGGGAGTTTGACTGGGGCGGTCGCCTCCGAAAGGGTATCGGAGGCGCTCAAAGGTCCTCTCAGGATGGACGGAAACCATCCGAAGAGTGCAAAGGCATAAGAGGGCTTGACTGCGACACCGACGGGTGGAGCAGGTACGAAAGTAGGACTTAGTGATCCGGTGGTATAAAGTGGGATTGCCATCGCTCAACGGATAAAAGCTACCCTGGGGATAACAGGCTTATCACTCCCAAGAGTTCACATCGACGGAGTGGTTTGGCACCTCGATGTCGGCTCATCGCATCCTGGGGCTGTATTAGGTCCCAAGGGTTGGGCTGTTCGCCCATTAAAGCGGTACGCGAGCTGGGTTCAGAACGTCGTGAGACAGTTCGGTCCCTATCCGGCGCGGGCGTAGGATATTTGAGAGGAGCTGACCTTAGTACGAGAGGACCGGGTTGGACTGACCTCTGGTGTATCGGTTGCACTGCCAAGTGCACGGCCGAGTAGCCAAGTCGGGAAGGGATAAACGCTGAAGGCATCTAAGCGTGAAGCCCCCCTCAAGATGAGATATCCCATAGCGTAAGCTAGTAAGACCCCTGGAAGACTACCAGGTGGATAGGTTAGAGGTGGAAGTGCAGTAATGCATGTAGCTGACTAATACTAATAGGTCGAGGGCTTGACCTAGAAATTAGATGAAATCAAAAAAGTGTGTAGTTTTGAAGATATAAGATAGATAAAAAGAAGCTGGATGACAGCTTCTTTTTTTGTTGTATAAGTTCATTCATGATAGTTTTTGATATCATTTGGTATTAATATCGGAATGTCTAAGTTAGTGAAAGCAGTTAGCATTAATAGAAGTTTGGTTAATTATCAGGGAGCTTGGGTTTTTAAAACTTAAGAGTTTATAGCCTACTGCAGAGGACTCTAAACTCTTAAGGCCACAACTTTAATTGGCAATCTATATTCTCTTCCACATTTAATTATTGAGTCTCTAGGGATTATTGAGTCTCTAGGGATTATTGAGTCTCTAGGGATTATTGAGTATCTAGGATTATTGAGTATCTCGAAGGATAAACTGGTATGATTTCCTGCCTTGAACCTGCCTGTATTTCTCTTTAAATAAAAACAAGTATCCTTAACGCAGTAAATGTTTGAACATATCCACATCCTCCTTGCGGCAGTCTTCATTATAATATCTTGCTTTTTCATAGTAATAGGCCAAAGCTTTAGATCTTTCATCCTTCTCTTTCTCATCAGAGGAGTGATTAGATAGAATATATTGAGATAATTCTACCGGAGTAGATGAGGATGGAGGAAGCTTTTCCCTTTTTGATAGAATAGCCTTGTAGAATAATTTACGGATTTTGTCGTTGTTTGTTTGCTTCCAAAGAGTCATAAAACCTCTTTTCTCTATTGTAGATGATTCCTTTATTCTATTTTCCTTTTTCTCGAAAGGAGATATAAACTCGGCATTGTCTTTAAAAAAGCTCCTCTTTTCTTTGTAGAAAGCCTGATAAAATTTATAAATGGAATAACAGAGAAGTGCTATAGCAGCAACAATAAGAGCAACTATAAGGATATTCGTTATAAGATTCTGAATAAAATTCCATACAGGCGAAGGGTCAGCAGCTTCCGGTAGTTGAAATGGTTGTGATACAGGGGATTCTGTTACTTTTTCAGGTGCTTTTGTTATCTTGTCCGAGTGATTAGGAAATAGCGAAAAGAATGCTCTTAACACCATCAACGCCCCTTGCCTTAGAAAAAGAAGAAACTCTTTTAGAGGAAGTCTGGTAAAGATAAGCATACTGGTTAGAGACATTCCCAGGAAAAAAACAATAATTGTATGGTTTACGGTCTTTATCTGCTTAAGAGGTATATTACTGGTTTCCTGCTGGAGGCTGAAATAGTGCTCAAAATTAATAAGATAACTATTGATTAGAAAGAGCAGTATAAACACAACAGCTAACTTAAAAAGAACAGGGGTTAAACCGTCAAGATGGAGCTGCAGATTGATTATATAGAGTAACAGCAGAACTAATAACAGAGAAGAATTGGTGTTTCTTCGTCTTAGTTCTTCCTCGTTTAATCGTTTTACCAGGTGAAATATCGTAATACAAGCCATATAAAAAACACATAAAATCTTCCCGGGATATGACGGAACCAAAACAAAAAGGGCAGCAAGGAGCAACACATGTAAAAGTAAGAAGCTCCATATATGTTTTAAGAATTGCAGCATAGAATAGGACAGTAAGATACCGGAAAAGGACAGAATTAAGAGTAAAAGGGATGAATCTTTATTATGAGTTAGCAGCATTACAGTAAACATGACGGCATATACTGCTAAAAAACCAAGCATTAAGTTTATAAGGTCAATTGCTATTCGATAGAGTCTATAGTCCATATTTTCCTCTCATTTTAGAGCCAAAGCAGTACAACAATGTAAATAGGAATATTACTGCTTTAGTATTAATGTTTATTTTTATTATTACATAAAAGATTAATTTAAACTATTGTCCCAGACGATAGTTCTGGCTTTTAATTCTTCTCTGACAGTGGCTGTGATATCTTTATTAACAGGGATAATCCAGAAGAATTCTGCTTTGTTATTCTGCATATTGCAAAGGAGTTCCTGAAAATCATCTTTTTGGTAAGTTGAAAGAAAGATAAGATATTCATTCGTTTCTGCCTTGTATTCTCTCTCCAGGTAGGGTACAAAGGGAGGAGAGGGATGTGTTGTGTCCAGAAGGCTTAAGGTTTTATTAATGGAGTCCAGATGACGGATACCGGAACCTGCCTGTATAGCTTCCTTTAGTTCTCCGTTGATATTCCTGCAATTTGTCTGAAAGGAAACAGGGATACCCTGGGCGAGAAAGCTCTCTGTTAAAGTACTGGCGATACGTATGCTTTCTTCTTCCAAGTCTTCCTGCCTTAACGCAGTTTCTCTTTCCATATTCAACAGTAGTTTTACCTGAAAAGAGGAGGTGTAGTTGTAAGAATTAACTTTTAATTCACCAGTCTTAGAAGAGGCTTTCCAGTTAATAGATTTTAAGGCATCATAGGGCTGGTACTCTCTGATACTTCTAAATTCAAAAGGATCTTCGTTGGTAAAGCGTTTTGTAAGAACTGCACCGGATAAAGTTTTAAACACTTGCTGGAAGGCCGGTGTATTCACTGTTTTTGGATAAACATAAAAGGAAATATTCTGAGAAAAGTCCATAACCATTTCGGAAGAGAGAAATAGGTCAGAGCAGACAATATCTGCCCGGTCTACAGTAAAATACCCTCTGTGCCCGCATCGAAAAGGAAGCGACCTTGTAACTTTTTGATACATCATAAGTGAAAGGATATCGTTGCGGTAGTAATTGTCTGTTACAGCAGCATTTTCCATTCCGGGAAACTCCAGATATTTTGAGGTTCGGAATTTAACCTTTAATATAGGAAGAGGCAGTAACTTACGATTCGTAATGGTTTCCTGGAGAAGAAGATTATTTCCTTCAACTGCAGTATTTTTATTGATTTTTAATTCGACAGTAAGGTTTTTGTTCCACCAATGCCGATACAAGAATTTCTGAAGGAAGTATAAAAAATATGCCCCCAGAACAGCAGCAATAAGGCCCATGAATTACCTCCCTGTAAAGTTTTCAGTAGGGACAGGAATTTCCTCTAAAATTCGGGACAGGACTTCTCGTGAGGCTTCAATTTTTTGAAAAGAAGTCTTTAAAACCAGGCGATGTGAAAGTACATAAGGAGCAATATAACGAATATGCTCCGGAATGACATACTGATATCCTTTTATGGCACTATAAGCCTGGACAGCTCTTAGGAAGGAAAGACTTCCTCTGGGGCTTACACCAAGGATGATATCTTCATGATTCCTTGTTTTTTGAACGATGGCGGCCATATATTCCATAAGGGAAGGATGGACAAAGATCTCCTTAATCTCTTCCTGCATCTTAAGCAATTCTTCCTTGCTGCAAACAGACGCAAGGCTCTCAAGGGGAGAGGCTTTGATAAAACGATTCATTAAAAATACTTCTTCTGACAAGGAGGGAAAACCCATGGAGAGTTGCATTAAAAACCTGTCAAGCTGTGCTTCCGGAAGAGGGAAGGTACCGGCTGTTTCAACCGGATTCTGGGTAGCAATAACTAAAAAGGGTTTCTTTAATATATAGGTTTTTCCGTCTATGGTGAGCTGCCTTTCCTCCATACATTCCAAAAGACTGGACTGGGTTCTGGGAGTTGCTCTGTTAATCTCATCGGCTAATAGAATATTAGTAAGAACCGGACCCTCTCGGAACACAAATTCACCTTCTTTTTGATTATAGTAATTAATACCTGTAATGTCAGAGGGAAGGAGATCCGGTGTAAATTGGATGCGTTTAAAATCTGCTTCCAGAGATTTCGCCAAAGACTTGGCAAGTACAGTTTTCCCGGTGCCTGGAACGTCTTCAAGAAGTACATGCCCGTTTGCCAGAAGGGATGTCATTAAAAGATCTATGACCGCTGATTTTCCTACTAAAACTTTTTCTACATTTTCTTTTATCTCATTTACTGTTTGTTGTAAATCCCGCATTTTTTTGCTCCTTTTATGTATTTGAGAAGGGGGAGATTTATATTTTGGTGCTCTCACCAACTCGGCTGAACTTAATACTAATAGTAACATATTGGAATTAAAATTCAATGGTCAAGATTGTTCTTTTGTTTTAAGATTTGTTATGCTATAATGGCGAAAGAGTATTTATGTTGGAAATTGTACATATAAGGACTTTACAGGGCTTATTACCATGTAAATGAAGAGTAGTCCGAGAGGAAGGTAGAAATATGATTTGCAAATCCTGTGGGAGAACGATAGAAAATGCCAACGCAAATTTTTGTGATTATTGCGGCGCATCCTTAAGAGAACAGGGATTTCAGGAGTTTCATACAGCAGAGATTCATCAGAATAATGAAGTGAAAGAAAATGATAAACCGGTATCCTTTGGAAATTGGTTTGGCAGTATGATTCTTCCATTTATACCGATTGTAGGAAGTGTTTTGTATCTTGTTATGCTTTTATACTGGTCATTTTCAGGTAAAGTTCCTGCAAGTAAGAAGAATTGGGCAAGAGCATCATTTATTGTATTAATAATGTCAATTATTCTTGTGGTATTTTATCTGGAATGGTTTATGCAACAAGCTGGAGTTAATGGGGTTGATATCAATAGTTACATACAGCAGCTCTACGGAAAATAATACAGCACAAGGAATGTCTGGCCTTATTTATATGTTTACAGGCTATTTATACAAAGCAGAAAGAACAAATGCCTCTTTGAACATTGAACCAGCGTTTATCATTCTGCTTTGTGTAATTGCCGTCCCAATAAGAAAGACAGAACTTTTGAGGCTCTGATCATTCTATTGTTTTAAAGTAGTCTTCTTAATCATGTTATCCTATTAATATCTGATCAATTCTTCTTAATTCCTCTTCTGAAAAAGCAAGATTCTTAAGTGTCTCTACATTCTCTGTAATCTGTGATGCCTTACTTGCTCCTATGAGTGCGGTGGTAACAGTATCTTTTCGTAATGCCCAAGCAAGAGCCATTTGAGCCATGCTCTGTCCACGTTCTTTTGCCAGAATATCTAATTGCTGTACTTTTCTTACAGTATCCTCTGTAACAGAATCCGGGCGAAGGAAAGGGCTATTAGGATCAGCAGCTCTGGAATCCTCCGGAATTCCGCCTAAATATTTATTAGTCAAAAGACCTTGTGCTAAAGGACAAAAGGCAATACTTCCGACTTTATAGGAATCTAGTACGGGGAAGAGGTCTGTTTCAGCAGCACGGTTAAACATGTTGTAACTAGGCTGATGGATGAGAAGCGGAGTACCAAGCTCCTTTAATATCTTGATGGCTTTTTCTGCCTGCTCGCCCTTATAATTGGAGATTCCGACATAGAGTGCCTTACCGGAGCGTACAATCTGATCAAGAGCTCCCATGGTTTCTTCCAAAGGGGTATCAGGATCTGGTCTATGATGGTAGAATATATCCACATAGTCCACTCCGAGACGCTTTAAACTCTGGTCCAGGCTGGACATCAGGTACTTTTTACTGCCCCAGTCTCCATAAGGGCCGGGCCACATATAGTAGCCTGCTTTTGAGGAGATAATTATTTCATCACGGTAAGGTTTTAATTCCTTTTTTAGAATCATACCGAAGTTTTCTTCTGCGGAACCTGGAACCGGACCATAGTTATTAGCCAGATCAAAGTGCGTAATTCCGTGGTCAAAAGCAGTAGTAACCAGTTTAATCATATTGTCATAATTATTTACGGAACCAAAATTGTGCCATAATCCCAATGAAAGAGCTGGAAGTCTCAGGCCGCTGTTTCCGCAGCGTTTGTATACCATGGTTTCATAACGTTTCTCATTCGCTTGATACATAATCTTAGAACACCTCGATTCAATTTAGTATAGATGGAGTTTTTCAGCTCTTTATTTTTTAGTAAGGGCTAACCTCCTTCAGATTTTTATGCTATAATAAAGCGTCATGCCTTCTATTCATGATATAATGTACAGGCAGGAAAAACAAGGTATTATATTATATACAAGCTGTAATTTATTATGTGTTATGTAGGAAGCAGCAGTAACTTTTTAAACAAAAGCCTATATTAATGAATTTATCTAAAGTAACCAAACAGAAAAGCTTAATTTAGGGGATTCATATTGACAGGAAAAGTATCATGTTTTATATTTAACAGTACAATATACTTTAATAGCGACCAACCTGGTATCGGGAAAGATAAAAATAGAACTTTGATATGAGGTTTGGAATACGGGTGGAAGAAAATTTTGATATGAAAGGATTGCCACATACAGATTCTTTCACTCCTTATTACTTGTGGCAGCATAGCTACCAATATCTACTATTAAGCTATTTTAATTAGGATTTCTTAGACAAGCTTGTAGATATTCTGCTATATGCAATGGAAAAGATGATGAAAAAAGTAAGAACCAGATTTGCACCAAGTCCTACAGGAAGAATGCACGTAGGTAATTTAAGAACTGCTCTCTATGAGTATCTGATAGCAAAGCATGAAGGAGGAGATTTCCTTCTGCGTATTGAAGATACAGATCAGGAACGGTTTGTGGAAGGTGCAACGGAGATTATATATAACACGTTAAAAAAGACCGGACTGGTACATGATGAGGGACCAGATAAAGACGGAGGCTATGGCCCTTATGTTCAGAGTGAGCGGCAAGCAAGCGGAATTTACCTTCAATATGCAAAAGAGCTTATTGAAAAAGGAGAGGCATACTACTGCTTCTGTACCAAAGAACGTTTAGCTACCTTAAAAAGTGTAGTGTCTGAGGAAGAGGAGAAGGAGATTATTAAGTATGATAAGCATTGCCTTCACCTAAGCAAAGAAGAAATCGAAGCCAATCTGGCAGCAGGAATTCCCTATGTTATCCGTCAGAATATTCCTATGGAAGGAACCACAACATTTACGGATGCCATATATGGTGAGATAACTGTAGATAACGCAGAACTTGATGACATGATTCTCATTAAGTCCGATGGCTATCCTACTTACAACTTTGCTAACGTAGTAGACGACCACCTGATGGATATTACACATGTAGTAAGAGGAAATGAGTATTTATCTTCCACGCCGAAATACACCAGACTTTATCATGCTTTTGGCTGGGAGGAGCCAATCTATGTACATTGCCCTCTGATTACCAACGAAGAGCACAAGAAACTTTCAAAAAGAAGCGGTCATTCCTCTTTTGAAGATTTATTAGAGCAGGGCTTTGTGACAGAAGCAATCGTGAACTTTATTGCTCTTCTTGGATGGAGCTCAGGGACGAATGAAGAGCTCTTTACACTGGAAGAATTAATTAAAGAATTTGATTACACTCATATTAATAAGTCTCCGGCAGTCTTTGACATGGCGAAATTAAGATGGATGAACGGTGAATACATTAAAAACATGGATAGTGAAAAGTACTATGAACTTATTCTTCCCCATGTTAAAGAAGTTGTTCACAAGGACTATGATTTAAAGAAAATAGCTGACCTGATTAAGAGCCGCATGGAAACTTTACTGGATGCTAAGGATATGATAGATTTCTTTGAAGAACTTCCGGATTATGATACCGCTATGTATACCCACAAGAAGATGAAGACGGATTCCGAAATCTCTCTGCAGGTTTTGATTGAGCAGCTTCCGCTTTTAGAGGCTCTTGAGGATTACTCTGTAGAGGGCATTGAAAAAGTAATTATGGGATACATTACAGAAAAAGGCATCAAGAATGGTACAGGACTCTGGCCCCTTCGTACGGCAGTATCCGGTAAGCAGTCAACTCCCGGAGGTGCTTATGAGATTATGAACATCATCGGTAAAGAGGAGAGCCTTCGAAGAATTAAGGTTGGTATTGAGAAATTAAGGCAGGGATAAGCCTATGGAAATAAACCAGTCGCAGCTTGCGGCAATCAGACATCACACCGGGCCCATGATGGTGCTTGCAGGGCCCGGTTCCGGAAAAACACTTGTAATTACCAGAAGGGTACAGCACTTGATTGAGGAATACGGTGCTGCCCCTTCTAATGTCCTGGTTATTACCTTTACCAAAGCCGCGGCAGAGGAGATGAAGGAGCGTTTTCATAGATTAACCGGATCGAAGCATCATGGAATATCCTTTGGAACTTTTCATTCGGTGTTCTTTACCATATTGAAATATGCATATGGGTATAATGCATCTAATATTATCAGAGACGATCAGCGTTACGCTTTTATAAAAGAAATTATTCACAAGCTTTCCCTGGAGGTAGAAGATGAGAAGGAATATTCAGAGGAAATCCTATCAGAAATCAGCCTTGTCAAAGGAGAAAGACTTGATTTGGAGCATTATTACTC
Organism: Anaerocolumna chitinilytica; assembly: GCF_014218355.1. NCBI lineage: Bacteria > Bacillati > Bacillota > Clostridia > Lachnospirales > Lachnospiraceae > Anaerocolumna > Anaerocolumna chitinilytica. The sequence goes on along the minus strand of NZ_AP023368.1, from coordinate 4,766,591 downwards.
TATAAATTGTTCCGATGATAATTTTAAGAAGATATACCGTGCTTATGAAAATAAGCTTGCAGATTCTAATCTCATAGACTTCGATGACATGCTGGTGCTGTGCTTCGAGCTCTTAAGCGCAAGACCGGACATTCTTTCTTTGTGGCAGAATAAATTCCAATACATCTTAATCGATGAATTCCAGGATATTAACAAAATTCAATATGATGTTATCAGACTTTTAGCGAAACCTCTTAATAATCTTTTTATTGTAGGTGATGACGATCAAGCCATCTATCGCTTTAGAGGGGCAAGACCTGAAATCATGCTGCACTTTGGAGACGATTATCCGGACAGTAAAAGGATTGAGCTGACCAATAACTATCGTTGTGCAGGAAAAATCGTGCAATGTGCTTCTGCACTGATTAAGAACAATGCCAAACGTTATGGTAAAGAGATAAGATCCGCTGTAGCATTAAGCGGGGAAGTCGCAATCCGCTCCTTTGAGAATTTAAAAGCCCAGAATCTGTCTGTGGTTGGAGAAATCTTAAAGTATAATAAAAGCGGAATTGATTTTTCACAAATAGCCGTATTATTTCGAACCAATATCCAGCCAAGAGCACTAGTGGAAAAAATGATGGAATATAATATCCCCTTTCAAATGAGAGACCGTATTCCAAATCTTTATGAGCATTGGATATCCCAGGATATTATTGCATATATCAGATTGGCAATGGGAGAACGTGAAAGAAGATATTTTCTGCAGATAGCCAACAGGCCGAATCGCTATATAAACAGGGAAGCTTTAAAAGAGTCACAGATAGACTTCCTGAATTTAAGAAAATTCTACGGTGATAAGGACTGGATGTTAGACCGCATTGATAGGCTGGAATATGATTTAAACCTGATTAAAACAATGAATCCCTATGGGGCACTCACTTATATTCGAAAAGGTGTTGGCTATGAAGGATTCATTGAGGAGTATGCCAGAGTCAGAAACTTGAAATCAGAGGAGTTAATAGAGGTGCTGGATGAATTATCGGAAAGTGCCAAAGGATATGATACTTTCACTGCCTGGTTCTTACATATGGATGAGTACAAAGAGGAATTAAAGGTGAAGGCAAAAGAGGCCAGAGAAATGGGCGGGAGCAGAGTAACCTTAGCAACAATGCATAGTTCTAAAGGTTTGGAATATCAGGTTGTTTTCATTGTAGACGCGAACGAAGGAATTACACCTTACCGTAAAGCAATCCTGGAAGCTGATATGGAAGAAGAGCGGAGGCTTTTTTATGTGGCGGTAACCAGAGCAAAAGAGTATCTTCATATATATGCTTCAAAAGAAAGATATGGGAAGGAACTTACCTTATCCAGATTCGTAGGTGAGATGCTCGTAGACCGGGATACCTTAACACCGGGGACGCTTGTAGAGCATAAAACTTATGGAAAGGGTTCCATTAAAACCAATCAGGATGGTAAGATTACTATTTACTTTGAAGAAAAAGCTGTCTATAAAACAATGAATCTGGACTATTGTATTCAAAACAGACTTTTAACATTGTTAGCTAATTGACCAACTTGTCGTCTTACTTGCATCGATTATTATACCGATACTAAGCATTACAGGTGACAGGGCGGCTCTAATTATTGATAAAAAAACATACAAAAACCGCCGGGGAGTGTTCTTTTGAACAGCAGCCCGGCGGTTATTCTGTTTTATAGAGGGGAAGATATATTATTCTTCGTCTTCGCCTTCTTCTTCATCATCACCAAACATTTCGTCAAATTCTTCGCTATCCATTAATTCATCAAAAGCATCGGATACAGCTTCAAATTCTTCGTCATCTTCAATGTTAAGCAATTCGATTTCGTCATTGTCATGCTCTATGAACTGATATAAGAAGATCTCGCCTTCTTCGTCTTCTTCGCTGTCAGCAGGTACGAGTGCGATATAATCTTTCTCGCCTACAGGGAATATGCAAAGAACTTCACATTCTAAGTCACTGCCATCATCCAGTGTTAAAGTTACATTCATATGCTCATGCTCATGGTCATGATCATGTCCGCAGCCGCAATCATGGCCGTGTACGTGTTCGCTCATTTAAAATACCTCTCTTTCAGTATGCCTGTTATGCTTGTAGGCATAAATATTTATACTGGGATTTTAAGAAAAATCTTTCTCAATTTGTTCCCTTTGTATCACAATTTGACTTTACCAGATTAAGCATTAAAATGCAAGGTAAACTTAAGGTAAATACTGAGATATTTTTCTTAAAACATATTGACAAGAAACAAAAATTGAATAAAATAGACAATAGATTTGACTCGGAATTTTTTGCTTAGGGAGAGGAGAACTTACGTGTCTACAATCAATGCGAAGGACGGCAGCAGGCCGACAGATAACCGTGGATTGAACAGGTATAATCACAGCACATCAGACACATACAGCAAATCAGATAACAAAAGAAGCAATGATTCGAAAACCACAGGATACCAGAGTAGGAGTAATAGTGATAATAGAAATAATACCTACTCTAAGAATGTAAGCCAGGGCAAGAGTAAAGATAATAAGCCAGTCAGTTATGGCGGTAAAGACAGCAACAGAACCAATGGCGCCAAAGCTTTTACGGACGGAACCAGAGAGAATAAGTATAAGAGCTCATATGGAAGTTCTGGCAGGGATAATTATGGCGGTGGATACGGTTTTCGTAAAGAGGATGATTACGAGAGTGACAAAAACTATGGTAAAGGCAAAGCCACAGGTCAGCGCAATGATTTAAAGGCAAGAAACAGCCAGAGCAAAGAGAAAGAGCCTCAGACGGATAAGATGGAAACGATTAAACGTCTGGAAAAGGAAAAAAAGGTTCTGAAACGTAAGAGTCAGGTACTGGAAAAGGATAATATAAAGCAGACAAGACCTCAGAACAGGAAGAGAATGGGCAATAAGGATTGGACAAAGGGCTATGAAAAAGGTATGTATGGTGATGATGATGAGGAAGACTATACAGACTATTACTAGCCTTAGAATACAGATACTATAAGGCAAAAGCATCTTTGGCGGATAACAAAAAGGATGCTTTTCATTTTTGTCAGCCACCTGAATCATAATATATTGTGTGAGATAAAGAATTGGTGAGAAGAGGAATAAATGGGAGATACGGCAGAAGTAGTAAAAATATCAGTTAGGAACCTTGTTGAATTCATCTTTCGCTCAGGAGATCTGGATAACAGGCATGGGGGAAGGAAAGAAGCAGAGGCTATGCAGGAGGGCAGCCGGATTCACCGGAAAATTCAGAAGCAGATGGGGACTAGTTATACTGCAGAGGTACCGCTTAGTATAAGCCTTCCGATCAGTGCAGGGGATATTGAATTCCTTTTTGTTGTGGAAGGACGAGCTGATGGCATTATAAAAGAAGAGATAGTAACCATTGATGAGATCAAGGGTATGTATATGGATCTTGAATATCTTACAGAGCCTGTGCCGGTGCATAAGGCGCAGGCTATGTGCTATGCTTATATTTATGCGCTGCAGAATGAACTTGATACTATCGGAATACGTATGACCTACTGTAATCTTGACACAGAAGACAAGAAGTACTTTGAGGAAACTCTGGAGTTCAAAACATTAAGTATATGGTTTGATAATTTAATAAAAGAATATGCTAAGTGGGCTGTATGGCAGATTAGGTGGAGCAGAACACGTAACACCAGTATCAAGGAAATCGAATTTCCCTTTAACTACAGGGAAGGGCAAAAGAAGCTGGTTTCGGATGTCTATGTAACCATTCTTCGTAATAAAAGGCTCTTTATAGAAGCTCCTACCGGAGTTGGAAAAACGATTTCAACGGTTTTCCCGGCCATAAAGGCTATGGGAGAAGGACTGACCGGGAAGCTTTTTTATCTGACCGCTAAGACTATTACAAGAACGGTGGCAGAGGAGACCAAGCAGCTGTTAACGGAGAAAGGACTCCTTCTAAAAGCAGTAACTATTACAGCAAAAGATAAAATATGTATTTTAGATAAGGCTGACTGTAATCCCGATAGCTGTCCCCGGGCGAGGGGGCATTTTGACAGAGTAAATGAGGCTGTTTATGACTTACTGGTTTCAGAAGATGATATTTCCAGAGAAAAGCTTCTTGATTTTGCAGAAAAACACAATGTCTGTCCTTTCGAAATGTGTCTGGATACAGCGACCTGGGCAGATTTGATAATTTGTGATTATAACTATGTATTTGACCCCAATGTCTATTTAAAACGCTTCTTCCAGAATGAAAAGAAGAATGATTATGTCTTCTTAATAGACGAAGCTCATAACCTGGTAGATCGAGCAAGGGAGATGTACAGCGCAGTACTGTTTAAAGAAGAAATCCTTCAGGTCAAACGACTGGTAAAAGGGAAAGACAAGGCTTTCGAGAAAGCGTTGGATACAATCAACAATGATTTGTTAAAATTAAAGAGGGAATGCGATGAGACGAAGGAACAGGAAAACGTCTCTGACCTGGTACTTCATCTGATGCACCTTATGACCAAGTATGAGGATTTTCTGACGGATCACAAGGATTTTGACGGAAAAGAGGAAGTGCTTACAACCTACATGAATATAAGGCATTTCCTTGGAATATATGATGTTTACAATGATAAATATATTACTTATACGGATTATACGGATAGGGGGGAGTTCTTTATCAAACTGTTATGCATGGACCCCTCAGATAACTTAAAAGGCCGTCTGGATAAAGGAAGAAGTGCGGTGTTTTTCTCTGCGACGCTGTTACCCATACAGTATTATAAAGAACAGCTTGGAGGAAGAGAAGATGATTATGCGGTATATGCGCCTTCACCCTTTGAGAAAGAGAACCGTTTTATTGCTGTGGGCAGAGATGTCAGTACCAAGTACTCAAAAAGAAATGAGAAAGAATACAGGAAAATCATTGAGTATATAAAGACTTTTACGGAATGCAAACAGGGTAATTATATGGTGTTTTTTCCTTCTTATCAGATGTTAAATAAAATTGAGGAGCTTTCCAGAGGAATACTTGCTAATGTAGTGGTTCAGGGCAATTCTATGACAGAAGAAGAAAAAGAGAACTTTTTAAATGATTTTACCATTAATCCCGATAGTACAAGAATCGCCTTTTGTGTTATGGGAGGGGTGTTTGGTGAAGGAATTGATCTAAAACATGACCGTTTGATCGGAGCGGTTATTGTTGGAGCAGGACTTCCCATGGTAAACGGGGAAAAAGAATTATATCGAAAATATTATCAGGAAACAAAGAGCAGCGGTTTTGAATATGCCTACCTGTATCAGGGAATGAATAAGGTGCTTCAGTCTGCCGGAAGAGTAATCAGAACCACACAGGATAAGGGGGCAATTCTCCTTTTGGAAGAGCGATTTTTAGATAGTCGATATCAGGAGCTCTTTCCAAGGGAATGGTTCCCCTATCAGGTGGTCGATAAGAATGAATTAAAAGGATTGATAAAAGAATTCTGGTTAAGCCATGAATCACATTAAAAATGAAGAGAGCTTCGGTTTGAGTAAAAGCGGCGGGAGGTGGCAAGAAACTCCATACCCTTTCTATTCCGGTAAATGCGGTTAAGAAGATGATACAATAACCCGCCCAAAAAGCCACCCAACAGACCATAGAAAACATCTTCAATGTCGCTGCTGCCAATAGCTAATAATCCCTGTAATACTTCAAGCAAGATAGGAAATAGCAGAAGTAAAAGGAAACGAATCAGGCGTGACTGCCTTTTAGCCAGTAATATACAAAAGAATCCATAAGGAAGATATATCAGCGCCCTGTCTCCCAGAAAGGCAAATATGTGGGACAGGGTTATATTTTTGTCTATAAGGTCTGTTATCAGACTTGCTAAGGTTAAAAAGGGAACAAAATTAATGGAAAAGGATTCTGCATGGAAGCGGCTGTCCGTATTGGCAAGAAAGAGCCAATATGTAAGAAAAACAGCATAAACCAGCAGAAATAGAATGGAACTGTTCCTAAAATAATTTTTGAAACCCGTTAAACGCCCGCCTTCGTCCCAAAGATTTCTGAGAATACTGTATAATATGCAGCATGCCCAATGGATGAAAGGAAACAAAAGGAGCACTAAGGAGAAGGAAATAAAGTCAGAATCATTTCCGATGTACAGCAGAAAGAGTATGATTCCCCACATCAGTAGATGTAAGAGCTGATAAGTAAAACAAGATTCAAAGTGCTGGCTGATGACCAGAGTCAAATGGGAGAAAAGAAGTGCCAAAAAAGCAGTAATCAAAAAAGTAAAAATAGAAACAGTTAGAAAATAATATGCACCAAGCTCAAGAACAAGGGTTAAAATACTGAACAGGATAGTGGCTGTTGTGGTATAGGATGTACTTTTTGGCATAACTGATACCTTCTTTCTGCATTTGTATGTATTACTTTATTATTATTGTAACAATTGAATCTTATTAGGAAGGCATGTAACTGTAACTTCATTATATCGTCCGGGGCATTCTCCGTCTAAGTGAATAGCGTGAGGGGTTGTAAGTTTTACTCTTAATTCCTCGCAGTCAAAAGTCTCTACACCATTAAATCCCGTATGTTTACCAAATAACAGGAAAGGCAGCAAAGTCAGAATCCGAAGTTTAGAAAGTCCATGGACAAAACAAATTGAAAGCTTTCCGTCATTAGGGTCTGCACTCGGTGACATTTTCATACCACCGCCTTCGTATTTTTGTATCATGGAAGTGATTAAGAGAAGTTTTTTATAGTGTTTAAATTCACTGCCATCAGCTGATATCATCCCTTCCATAAAGGGTCTTGCAAAAAGCTGCATAATTGCAATGATGATATAAGTCAGTTTGCCTAATCTAAGATGATTTAGAAAAGTTTTTAGAGGGGATCGTAAAGCCTCCACACATACATAAGCATCATACCCAAGGCCGCTGCTTACTAAAAACCTGTTCTGCAGTTTCCCATCCTGAGTAGAAGCCAACCCAATGTCCATTAAATGAAGGGAACTGCTGTTTAGTATACGCGTAAGATTTGCAATTGGATTCTTAGAAAGACCGAGGCTTCTTCCCAAATCATTACTGGAGCCTGCGGGGATATAACCTATATGAGCTCTTTCCATATCAGGAATACCGTTAATTATCTCATTGAGTGTTCCGTCACCGCCTACGATGACTACCTTTAGTATACCGGCATGTTGTGTAAACAAGTGTTCAGCCAGTTCCTTTCCATGTCCGGGATGTGTGGTCAGATAACTTTCGTAAGGAACAGAGAGTCTATCTAACTCCGCCTTAATCTGATGCCAGGTGTGCAGTCCTTTGCCGGTGCAGGAATGCGGATTTATTATAAAATGATACATGTATTCCCCTATTCCAGCGCGTTTCGCGCAGATGGATTTTCTTTTTTCACAAAGCAGTTTTTAATTGTGAAACCTATGTAAATTCTATCGAAAATTAGGTGTAAAGTCAACAGTGAACATATTACAGATGCCATGCAAAACATATGACAAATGTAACTTGTGAAAACACCTTTGTTTTTGTATCATAAGAGTATCAAAGCAAGGAGGTAATTCATTATGAAATTAACAGCATCTAATCTAATATGGGGGATTATTTTTATTATACTTGGCGTCGGGTTCGGCGGAGACGCAATGAACTTGTGGGATTTTAATCTTTTCTTCACCGGTTGGTGGACATTATTAATCATTATACCAAGTGTTGTGAGTATCTTTCAGAACGGCCCCAGAACAGGCAATCTTATATGGCTTTTGGTAGGGGTAATGCTCTTTTTAGGCCAGTTGAATATTCTGGATTTTCATGTAGTTGGTAAATTAATTGTTCCTTTAGTTTTTGTTTTAATCGGAGTTAGTATCATCTTTCGCAATTCTTTCCAGGGAAGAAGAGATGAATTTAAGAATGTGAAGTTCCAAGGCGGCATGAACCAGCACTCAGCTATCTTTGCCGGAAACGAATATCATATACGTGGTGAAAGATTTATGGGAACGAATATGAACGCAATCTTTGGCGGAGTAGAGTTGGACTTAAGAGAAGCTATTATTGAAGAAGATATTGTTATCAATGCAACTGTTGCCTTTGGCGGAATCGACATTTCAGTGCCCGGCAATGTTAATGTTAAAGTGTCCAATATACCCATCTTTGGCGGAGTAAGCAATAAAGCCGGTAAAACCTTTGATGAATCACAGCCGACGGTTTATGTGAACTCCACCTGTATGTTTGGAGGGATTGATATAAAATGAGTGAATTTCAAAAAATAGTAAAGTATGCAGCTATGGCATTTGCAATATTTCTGGCAGTCGTTATCATAACAGCTATCATAACAGGAATAACCACAGGTATCATGACGGTTACAAACATAACATCCAAGGTATCAGAGAGGGATAGTAAGACCGAGAATTCTTCAGGAGGAGATATTATGGATTTTGATAAGGAATTCGAAGGAGTTGCAAATCTTAATATCAAGAATGGAATCGGAGAACTTTCTATCGTTAAGGGTGACAGTGATAAGGTAAGGGTAACAGCTACAGATGTTTCAAAAGACTTTAGGACCGTTGTCTCAGGAAATGAACTTAAGATTACTACGAAATCAGATTTCTGGAACATCTTCAATTGGGGCATAAAAGTACACACAAAGCCGAATATAACCGTTTATCTTCCGGACGGCTTTGAAGCCAGAGATACTGTTATTGATGCCGGTGCCGGCAATATAAGAATTGAAGATCTGAACTCCGAGAAGCTTGATATTAATGCCGGAGTTGGGAATATTAAAGGAAATAGCATAAAGACCGAAGAGCTTGAGATTGATGGCGGAGTTGGTGAGATCACTCTGGATGATGTAATGTCAGAGGAAACGGATATTGATGCGGGAGTTGGCTCTATTGATATTCAAGGTACACTAAACGGAAGAAATACAGTCAATGCAGGTGTTGGTGACATCAAATTGAAGTTAAATGGTTCAACGGATGATTATAATATCAAAGTCAATCCTGGTGTTGGCAATATCTATATTGATGGAAATAAATACGGAAAGATGTCCTGGAATAATGTAACAGCAGAAAATTCAATTGACATCGACGGTGGTGTTGGCAGTATCTCTGTTGATTTCCAGAATTAATATTCCTGCAGAAGGATATAAGGTATTTTTTACTGAATAATTTAGAATTGAATATGATAAATATTAAATGCATAAAAAGCTGGTTAATTACCGGCTTTTTATGCATTTACGTATATGAAAGGACCTATATGGAAATAAATATAAGAATATAAGCAATTCTTTCCCTAAAGAAAGTATTTGACCTGATCATATTTCCGAAAAGCAGGTTATACATGACATTATTGATAAAATATGGTATACTATCCAATAGTTTATAAGGGGATACTATAATAAAAAGCATGATAAAAGGGGAAGTAAAGAAAATCCATTAATATAAGGAGGTACTATATGGCCAGAAATATAAAAAGCAGCAAGGAATTAGGCAGCTTAGAAGAGTATGAGCTCCTTTATGAAGAGGAGTTAAAAGACATAAATAGTTTCGGTGTACTGTTAAAACATAAGAAAACAGGTGCCAGAATCGCCCTTGTCTCAAATGATGATAACAATAAGGTATTTTCTGTAGGCTTTCGGACACCTCCCTTTGACAGCACAGGGGTTGCCCATATTATCGAACACTCCGTTTTATGTGGTTCCAGGGACTTTCCGGCTAAAGATCCTTTTATTGAACTTGCCAAGGGTTCACTTAATACATTTTTAAATGCCATGACTTATCCGGATAAGACAATATATCCCGTTGCCAGTTGTAATGAACAGGATTTTCAGAATCTGATGCATGTATATATGGATGCAGTGTTCTATCCGAATATCTATAACAAGGAAGAAATCTTCCGGCAGGAAGGCTGGCATTATGAGCTTGAAAGCATGGAGAGCGATTTAATCTATAATGGAGTTGTTTATAATGAAATGAAGGGAGCCTTCTCCTCTCCGGAACAATTTTTATTCCGTACGATACAGAATGCTTTGTTTCCGGATACAGCCTATGGAGTGGAGTCAGGCGGGGACCCGGATTATATTCCGGACTTGACTTATGAGGCGTTTTTGGATTTTCACAATAGATATTACCATCCCTCCAACAGTTATATCTATTTGTATGGGGATATGGATGTCAATGAGAAGCTTTCCTGGCTCCACGAGAAATATTTAAGTCAATTTGAATACCATTTTGTGGACTCAGAAATTAAGTTCCAGGAACCCTTTAAAACCCACAGAGATATTACTGCCTTCTATCCTTTGAGCGAGCAGGAGGAGCTTTCTAATAATACCTATTACAGTTATAATCTGTCAATTGGCACCAGCCTTGACAGTGAATTGTGCATGGCATTTCAGGTACTGGAATATGTATTACTGTCCTCACCGGGCTCACCCTTAAAGCAGGCTTTATTAGATGCGGGAATCGGAAAGGACATTATCAGCAGTTATGATAGCGACACTTACCAGCCGATATTTTCAATTGTAGCAAAGAATGCAGATATCAACCAAAAAGAAGAGTTTATTAAGATTGTTCGAGAAACGCTGGAGAAAATAGTGCGGGAAGGTGTGGATGAGAAGTCCCTTCGTGCTGCTATTAATTACTATGAGTTCAAATACAGAGAAGCAGACTTTGGACAATTTCCCAAAGGCCTTATGTATGGCATACAGATGCTTGGCAGCTGGCTATATGATGATTCCAAGCCCTTTATTAAATTGAATTCCAATGCCATCTTTGATAATCTAAAAGCTAAAATTCAGACAGATTATTATGTCAGACTAATTGAGAATTATTTATTAAACAGCTCTCATATAGCGTTGGTAACCCTTGTTCCTAAAAAAGGACTTACCTCAGAAAAAGAAGCAAATTTAAAAGAAAAGCTGAAGAACTATAAAAACAGCCTTTCAGTTTCAGAACTGGAGAAGCTGATAGAAGATACCAGGAGCTTAAAAGAGTACCAGGATACACCTTCCACCAGAGAAGAACTGGAGAGCATTCCTTTACTCAACGTAGAGGATATCGATACAAAATCACAGCCTTTCTATAACAGTGAGAAAGACATAGATGGTATTACCATTGTTCATCATAATGTTTTCACCAACGGAATCGCTTATATGCGCCTGATCTTTGACCTGGAGGATATTCCGAAAGAACTGACGCCTTATATCGGACTTCTTTCCTCTGTTTTGGGGCTAGTGGATACAGAGCACTACAAATATTTGGAGCTGTCCAATGAAATCAACATCCATACCGGTGGCATCAGCACGGATTTAAGCTGCTACGGCAAGAAGAATACCCAGAATGAATACCTGCCGGCTTTGATTATGGATGTAAAGGCTTTGTATGAAGAAATGGATGATGCCTTTGATTTATTAAAAGAGATCATAAGCTTTACCAAACTTGATGATAAGAAACGTCTGCTTGAGATTATATCAGAAATAAAATCAAGATTACTGATGCATTTAACCTCAGCAGGACATTCTGCAGCTGTGGACAGAGCTATGTCATATTTTTCTGAAAGCTCAAGGTTCAGCGAAGAGGTAAAGGGTATTTCATTCTATAAATTTATTGAAAGACTGGAAGGAAACTTCGCAGCAGAAGCTGATGAGACCATCAGCAAGCTGAAACTTCTGATGAATTATATTTTCAGAAGAGATAATCTGATTATCAGCTTTACCTCTAATGAGGAAGGATTGGACACCTTAAAGGATAAGCTTCTGCCCTTTGTAGAACAGTTAAAGGATGAGCCGATTGAAAAAGTAAATGAGCACTTTGATCTTATACAAGCAAACGAAGGTTTTAAAACCTCCGGGCAGGTTCAGTATGTAGCAAGAACGGGTAACTTTATGAAGGCAGGTTTTGAATACACCGGCGCATTGGAAGTACTGAAAGTTATCTTAAGTTATGAATACCTTTGGACCAATATCCGTGTAAAAGGCGGAGCCTATGGCTGCATGTGCGGTTTCTCCAGTATCAGCGGAAACGGATATTTTACCTCATACCGTGACCCTAATCTGAAGGAAACCAACGAAATCTATGAGAAGACAGCGGATTATATCAGAAGCTTCACAGCGGATGAACGGGATATGACAAAGTATATCATCGGTACTATCAGCGGTATAGATACTCCCCGTACACCTCGTATGAAGGGGGATGCTTCCATGGGAGCTTATATTACAGGCCTTACCGAAGCCGATGTTCAAAAGCAAAGAGATGAAATTCTTCATGTTACAAAGGAAGATATCAGGAAGCTCTCTGACATTGTAAAAGCCATTATGGACTGCGGTAATCTCTGTGTAATCGGCAGTGAGAGCAAGATCGAGCAAAACAGGGATTTATTCCTCGAAGTAAAGAATCTATCAAAATAATACGGATACTATTTCTATCAATACAAGACAAAAGAAAGTGTGAAGAATAATAAATGAAAAAACAAGAATATAAATCGGGGTTTGTTACGTTAATCGGACGGCCAAACGTCGGCAAATCAACCTTAATGAACCATTTAATCGGGCAGAAGATAGCAATAACCTCTGATAAACCTCAAACCACAAGAAACCGTATACAGACTGTTTATACGGAGGAAAACGGTCAGATTATCTTCTTAGATACCCCCGGTATCCATAAAGCTAAAAACAAGCTGGGAGAATATATGGTTTCCATAGCAGAGCGCACCATGAAGGAAGTAGATGTGGTGTTGTGGCTGGTAGAGCCGTCCACCTTTATCGGAGCCGGTGAAAGGCATATTGCAGAACAGCTGCTTGCCGTAAAGACCCCGGTTATTCTTGTTATCAATAAAGTTGACACTGTTAAGAAAGAGGAGATATTAAAGTTCATAGAGGCTTATAAGGATTTATATGCCTTTGCGGATATCGTACCGGTGTCTGCCTTGAAAGGTGAGAATACCAAAGAGCTTCTTCATACGATATTTAAGTATTTGCCTCAAGGACCGATGTATTATGATGAAGATACCATCACGGACCAGCCAGAGAAGCAGATTACGGCAGAACTCATAAGAGAGAAAGCCCTAAGGCTTCTAAGTGATGAGATTCCACACGGAATAGCTGTAGCAATAGACCGTATGAAAGAGAGAAAAGACGGCAGCATGATAGATATTGATGCTACCATTGTATGTGAAAGAGACAGTCATAAAGGCATTATAATAGGTAAGAATGGAGAAAAGCTCAAAAAAATCGGCATGCAGGCAAGAAAAGAAATTGAAAACCTGCTTGATATGCAGGTCAATTTAAAGCTTTGGGTAAAGGTTAAAAAGGACTGGCGTGACAGTGATTTTCTTATTAAAAATTATGGCTACGATAAGCGTGAGATGTAAGAAAATTTAGAAATAGTCTTCAAGCTGGATAGGATTCCCGGTTTAAAACAGCTCTAAGGTGGGCATGCTTATAATGTAAACATTAGATGTTAAAATTAGAACTGTTTTGAAGGGGGAAATAAAAATGCAGAACAAAGAACATTGGGAAAGATTTGCAAAAAGCGGAAACATATACGATTATTTAAGTTACATTGCTTGTACCGTTGAAAGAGGAATGGAAATGAATAGCGGTAACAAGAGAGAGGATGGCAGCCTGGATGATGGCATTGGCTGTGACGGGAATGGTTCTTTCAGCCATGCCCGTGGGTGAGTATGATAAAAGATTGGTCATACTTACGAAGGAAAAAGGAAAAATAACAGCATTTGCAAAAGGCGCTAGAAAACCCGGTAGTGCCTTTTTAGCATGCAGCAATCCGTTTTCTTTTGGAACCTTTGAATTATATGAGGGCAGAAGTGCTTATTCGGTACTGTCCGTTAATATAACAAATTACTTTGAAGAATTAAGGCTCGATGCAGAGGCGGCTTATTTTGGGATGTATTTTTGTGAGCTTGCTGACTACTATTGCCATGAATTTGAAGATGGAGAAGAGACCCTTAAGTTATTGTACCAGTCCTTAAGAGCCTTAAGTCATTCGAATATCGGTAAAGTACTGGTGAGAAGGATATATGAACTTCGCCTCTTTCAGATAAATGGAGTGGCACCGCAGGTATTTTCCTGCTTAAAATGTACGGGAGCAGAAGACTTAATCTATTATAGTTTCAGTCTTTCTGGGGTTCTTTGCAAGAAATGTCATACGGGTAATAATGATACGATAAAAATTTCCGGTGCGGCCCTTTATACTCTGCAGTACATATTAAGTGCTCCATTAACCAAGCTCTATACCTTTAAGGTATCCGATGAGGTTTTAACTGAGTTGGAGGTATTGGTGGACAACCATGCAAAGCTTCAAATTGATAAGGAAATGAAATCCTTAAAAATCCTGAATATCATGTTATTACCATAATTTTAGGTTGAAATTAACAGTTTTTAAGGTTACAATGATAAAGACTTTAACAACAGACGGAAAACAGGATGAAAGAAAATTTTAATCGAAAGGATTGCCACAGACAGCTTCTTTCACTCCTATTATAATGTGGCACTATCACAGACTGTTCTGGGATATGCAACGGGTACAATTATGAAGAAACTGATTTTTAGTACAGCCCTTATATTATGTCTTGTCATGCTTGCCGGCTGTAGTAAAAATAAAGAAATTGATACGAATAATATACAAAAGAATACTTTATTGATAACAAAAGAAGGCACCCTGGAAGCCGGTACCGTTGAAAGCTTTGATAAAGCCTACTATAATCTTACGGAACTAGATAAATATGTCACAGATAAGATTAATCAGTATAATACGGCAAAAGGAAATGAAGTAATAACCAAAAAGAATCTGGAGTTAAAAGGCTCCAATGCAGTGTTAGTAATTACCTATGCTACCATTGATGACTATAATAGCTTTAATCAAACAGATGTTAAACTTCTTAACACCGGGGACGTTAATAATGCGGGGATTGATCTGCCTCAGAATTTCTCTGCGGCAAAAAAGAACAAAACCGTTACCTTAAGCAAAGCTTTTGAAAATAACAAATATAAAGTACTGGTTCTAAAAGAGAAGCTTGACGTATTACTGCAAGGTACTATAAAATATTATTCTGGCGGAACGCTGGTGGATAAGCACCATATAGAGTCTGCTGATAATGCAACGACGATTATCATATATAAACCGTGATTCGTTAAGAATTACGATTACTTTATGCAATTTCGCAAGTTATCTTTCGGAATTGCATTTTAAAAGTGAAAATGTTTTTGCTTTTTAAGCTAATTTATAAGCATTAAGCCCAAAGAGGCAGAGGGAGATTTTACGATGGAAAAGACGATGGAGAAAATAGTAGCCTTAGCCAAGGCAAGAGGATTTGTGTATCCCGGTTCTGAAATCTATGGAGGACTTGCAAATACCTGGGATTACGGAAACCTTGGAGTAGAACTAAAAAACAATGTGAAAAAGGCCTGGTGGTCAAAATTCATACAGCAAAACCCTTACAATGTAGGTGTTGACTGTGCCATCCTGATGAACCCTCAGACTTGGGTGGCTTCCGGACATTTAGGCGGCTTTTCTGATCCTTTGATGGACTGCAAAGAATGCCATGAAAGATTCCGTGCCGATAAGTTAATTGAGGATTATGCCTCAGAGCATGGCATCGAATTTGAGAATGCGGTTGATGCCTGGTCACAGGAAGAAATGAAATCCTATATTGATGAACATAGTATAAATTGCCCTACATGCGGTAAACATAATTTCACGGATATCCGCCAGTTCAACCTGATGTTTAAGACCTTCCAGGGTGTAACGGAGGATGCTAAAAATGTCGTATACTTAAGACCTGAGACAGCACAGGGTATATTCGTAAACTTTAAAAATGTACAGAGAACCTCCAGAAAGAAGATTCCTTTTGGTATCGGACAGGTGGGTAAATCCTTCCGTAACGAAATCACTCCGGGAAACTTTACGTTCCGTACAAGAGAGTTTGAACAAATGGAACTTGAATTCTTCTGTGAACCGGATACAGACCTTGAATGGTTTGCTTATTGGAAACAGTTCTGCATCGACTGGCTGCTTTCCCTTGGTATGAAGAAGGAAGAAATGCGTGTCAGAGACCATGAAGCAGCAGAGCTTTCTTTCTATAGTAAAGCAACCACGGATATTGAATTCTTATTCCCCTTTGGCTGGGGTGAATTATGGGGTATTGCTGACAGAACAGACTATGACTTAACCCAGCATCAAAATGTATCCAAGGAAGATTTGGGCTACTTTGATGATGAAAAGAAGATTAAGTATGTGCCTTATGTAATTGAACCTTCTCTTGGAGCAGACAGAGTAACCTTAGCTTTCCTTTGCGGTGCTTATGATGAAGAGGATTTGGGAGAAGGAGATATCCGTACTGTACTTCGCTTCCATCCAGCCCTTGCACCGGTTAAGATCGGTGTGCTTCCTCTTTCCAAGAAGCTTTCAGAAGGTGCTGAGAAAGTCTTTACCGATTTATGCAAGCTTTATAACTGTGAATTTGATGACAGAGGTAACATTGGTAAGAGATACAGAAGACAGGATGAAATCGGAACACCTTTCTGCATCACCTATGATTTTGAATCAGAAACAGATGGCTGTGTAACCGTGCGTGACAGAGATACCATGGAGCAGGAAAGAATTCGCATCGAAGATTTAAAGACTTACTTTGAAAAGAAATTTGAGTTTTAGAAGTGACAAATGGCAGAAGGAAAGATTTAACTGATAATTTATATCATTTTTATAAAATTTTAAAGGAAAAAAATCTTTCCTTATCTACCAATGTTATGATATAATGTTAAGTGGTGACTAGAAAGTCAAAATATTGAAATTTTATTAGGAGGTAATTACCAAAATGGCAAAATGGGTATATTTGTTCAAAGAAGGTAAAGCAGATATGAAAAACCTGCTTGGTGGTAAAGGTGCTAACTTAGCAGAAATGACTAATTTAGGACTTCCCATTCCCCAGGGCTTTACTGTAACAACAGAAGCTTGTACCGACTATTATAACAGCGGAAAGAAAATTACTGATGAAATCAAAGGACAGATCTTTGATGCACTCAAAATCTTAGAAGATCAGCAGGGAAAGAAATTTGGCGATACAGAGAATCCTTTATTAGTATCAGTACGTTCCGGAGCTAGAGCTTCCATGCCTGGTATGATGGATACAATCCTTAACTTAGGTTTAACTGACGTTGCTGTTGAAGGCTTCGCTAAGAAAACAGGAAATCCCAGATTTGCATATGATTCCTACAGAAGATTTATCCAGATGTTCTCTGACGTAGTTATGGAAATCAGCAAAGCAAAATTCGAAAGAGTTTTAGATGAAATCAAAGAGAAGAAAGGTGTTAAATTCGACACTGAACTTACTGCTGATGATTTAAAAGATGTTATTGTTCAGTTCAAAGCTTTATACAAAGCTGAAAAAGGCACAGAATTCCCTCAGGAGCCTACAGAGCAGTTAATCGAAGCTGTTACTGCAGTATTCCGTTCATGGGACAACCCTCGTGCTATTTACTATAGAAGAATGAATGATATCCCTGGAGATTGGGGAACAGCTGTAAACGTACAGGCCATGGTATTTGGTAACATGGGCGATACATCCGGTACAGGTGTTGCTTTCACACGTAACCCTTCTACTGGTGAAGCTAAGATTTACGGTGAATATTTAATCAATGCTCAGGGTGAAGACGTAGTTGCCGGTATCAGAACTCCTCAGCCTATTACTAAGCTGGAAGAGGACATGCCTGAAGCTTTCGCTGAATTCATGAGAATTGCAACTTTGTTAGAGAATCACTACAAAGATATGCAGGATATGGAGTTCACAATCGAAGATAAGAAACTTTTCTTCTTACAGACACGTAACGGTAAGAGAACAGCTCCCGCTGCTCTTCAGATCGCTTGTGATTTAGTAGACGAAGGAAAGATTACAAAGGAACAGGCTATCGCAAGAATCGAAGCTAAATCCTTAGATCAGTTATTACATCCCGGATTTGACGTTGCAGCTTTAAAGGCAGCTAAGCCTGTTGGTAAAGCTCTTCCTGCTTCTCCTGGTGCAGCAGCTGGTAAGGTATACTTCACAGCAGAAGATGCTAAGAAGAACCATGAAAAAGGTGAAAGAGTAGTTCTTGTTCGTCTTGAGACATCTCCTGAGGATATCGAAGGTATGCACGCAGCAGAAGGTATCTTAACTGTTCGTGGTGGTATGACCTCTCACGCAGCCGTTGTTGCTCGTGGTATGGGAACAGCTTGCGTATCCGGTTGTGGTGAAATCGTAATTGATGAAGAAGCTAAATACTTTACAATCGCTGGACAGACCGTAAAAGAAGGAGATTACATCTCTCTTGACGGTTCTACAGGAAATATCTACATTGGAGATATCCCTACTGTAGAAGCAGCTATCAGCGGTAACTTTGATAGAATTATGACATGGGCTGATGAAATCAGAACATTAAAGGTAAGAACAAATGCAGATACACCTGCTGATGCAGCTAACGCTGTTAAGTTCGGTGCTGAAGGTATCGGTCTTTGCCGTACAGAGCATATGTTCTTTGATGCAGAGAGAATTCCTAAGATCAGAAAGATGATTCTTTCTAAGACTGTAGAAGCAAGAGAAGAAGCTCTTAACGAGTTAATACCTTTCCAGAAAGGTGACTTCAAAGGCTTATACGAAGTTATGGAAGGAAGACCTGTTACTATCCGTTTCTTAGATCCCCCGTTACATGAATTCGTTCCTACAGAAGAAGAAGATATCGTTGCATTAGCAAAAGATATGGGTCTTTCCGTAGAAGAAGTAAAAGCTACTTGCGATTCCTTACACGAGTTCAACCCTATGATGGGTCACAGAGGATGCCGTCTTGCCGTAACATATCCTGAGATTGCTAAGATGCAGACAAGAGCCGTTATGGAAGCTGCTATCGAAGTAAAAGCAGAAAAAGGCTTTGACATCATTCCTGAAATCATGATTCCTTTAGTAGGCGAGAAGAGAGAGTTAAAATTCGTTAAAGATGTTGTAGTTGAAACAGCAGAAGCTGTTAAGAAGGAAAAAGGATCTGACATCGAATATCATATCGGTACCATGATCGAAATTCCTCGTGCTGCATTACTTGCTAACGAGATTGCAGAAGAAGCTGAATTCTTCTCCTTCGGTACAAACGATTTAACACAGATGACATTCGGTTTCTCCCGTGATGATGCTGGTAAGTTCTTAGACGCTTACTACACCAACAAGATTTATGAGTCCGATCCATTCGCAAGACTTGATCAGGACGGCGTTGGTCAGTTAGTTAAGATGGCATCTGAAAAAGGACGTGCTACAAGACCTAACATCAAGCTTGGTATCTGTGGAGAGCACGGTGGAGATCCTTCAACCGTTGAATTCTGCCACAAAGTAGGATTAAACTATGTATCCTGCTCACCTTTCCGTGTGCCGATCGCTAGACTTGCAGCAGCTCAGGCAGTTCTCAATAATAAATAATTTATATAAACTGAAAAGCAGTCCTTTATGGGCTGCTTTTCTTTAGGATTTGGGCTCTTTGTCAATGATGGGGGTGGGATTCATTTGAATCCCACTCCATCACTGAGTTTAGAGCTATTTTAATGTACTGGTCTATAATCCATGTTTTAGGGCATGAGAAATAAACCTCCTGCCGTCTTCTTTTTATTTAGATAGAACTATGTATAATCCTTGTACGGAACCTCTCGAAATTCTTCATGCCAAAAGATACCCTTTTTAATACTTTTATCTTGTTATTATACCCTTCTGTAGGTCCGTTGGTATATTTGTACTTAAAGGCATTCAAAATACCTTGTGACCAATTCCGATAAGTCTTCGCACAGGCTTCAAATTCGGGAATACCTGATTTTTCAGCTGTCTTCACCCATTCCCAGAATCCTTCCCGTTGATACTTATACTTCTCGCTCTGGCAGATTTCATAAAACCATTCCTTAAGTCGGTGGGCAGTCCTCAGATCATCATTATAAAGTAGCATCAGATCGCAAGCCTTCTTGTTCTCCTCTTTTAGTTTATTATATCTTGTAAGTATCAGCTTCCGGCTTCTCTTGTAGTACCTGCGCAAATTCGAAGGCATCTTCTTTTGAAGGCGTTTTCTTACATTTTCAATCGCCCAAGTAACATATCGAATGAAGTGATATTTGTCAATTATAATAGTTGCATTAGGAAAATAGGCTTTCGCCAAGTCTACATACGGTTCCCACATATCACAGATAAAGAACTTCACTCGATACCTTTGGGTGCGGTTCCATGTACGGAAATAGGCGGATAAATGCTTCTGAGTTCTGTCAGGTAGAATATCAAGAATACGATGTTTCTTTGCATCTACCAGAATACACTGGAACTTTCCAGCATCCGTATTACCTTTAAACTCATCAATTGAGATGCACTCAGGAACAGAAGGGGAGGAGTAGTTGATGGTATCCAATAACCGGGAAACGGTACTAACGGAAACATTCGTATCAACAGCAACGGACTTCATGCTGCGTAGATTCCTGAGTAGGTCGATGATTTTATAAGACAATCTAAGGGTACGCCTTTTGTAAGGAGCGAGAAAAGTATATTTCTCGAGGAACCTTTTCCCGCAACTACAGGAATAACGTCTCTTTCTCAACACCAAATAAGTGTGCTTAAGCTGAAATGGGAGGTCCTTAATTGTCTGAGAGCGGTAATCATGAATGCGTTTTGTCTGTTTGCCACAATGAGGACAGATCTGTGTCGATGGCTTTGTTTCGATATAAATACGGACAAAAGAGTCAGCTTGAATTACATTTTTAATTAAAATATCTTCTAATCCTAAAAGTTTTCTGGTACAATTAGAATGCATTGAGAGATCCTCCTTTGAAAGTGGTTGTTTGGTAGACGGCATTTTCGAGGGAGGTTTCTTTTATTATAAAACATAAAAATAAAAGTTGGAATGTGTTTTATTTACACACCCCAACATTTATTATAGAACCAGGATTTGTGTCAATACTAGGGGTAGGATTCTTTGAATCCTACCCTATATCTAAATTGCAAACAAATACCAGTTTATTTAAAGAGAGGAATGAAAGCAGGATGTTAATGAATAATGTAATCAATTGGCTTCTTAAAGATGACACACCCGAAGTTAAATACCGTACAATGACCGAGCTTCTAGGTATGCCAAAAGACGAAGTTGAAGTGAAAAATGCTTATGAAAATTTATTAAGTTCAAAAAGGCTTAGTTTAGTCATGGAGAAATTAAAACTTAATAAAAAGTGGGAGGATATCAACGCTTTCTTGGCACTCACGGAATTTGGTTTAACACGCATTGATGTATCTATTGATGATTATATTGAACGTATCATTAAAAATATGAATATGAGTACGAAGTGTGCGAAAATTTTAGTGCTGAGAAATCTGGTATCGCTTGGATATTACGAGCATCCTTGGGTGCAAGAACAAATACCTTTGGTTTTCTCAACTATACGGCAAGACGGCACCGTTCGATGCCTGGACAAATCCAAAAAAACAAACGACTCTAAGTTGCTGGATATGGGGTGCTATAGACAAACTACCACCTATCTTTTACTCGCGGCAGAGCTGAAAAAGATAGGTATTATTCTGCCACAATTTGAACTATTATTAAAATTTTATTTGAACAACTATGTTGTATTCCATTCTAACGATTCCGGAAAGGTAATTATCAAAGATATGGTGGAGACGTTTTATCCGATAGATCATGTACACATAGGTTTACATATGATTATGTATGGGCTTTCGGTTCTTGGTGTGGCGAATCATCCTAATTGCGAAAAGGCATGGGTATTATTAGACAGCAAAAAAGACTTCGAAAGTAAATATATTCTTAGCGAATCTTTCGCTGAGCCTTATTTCGATGTGGGTATGGTGGGTCAACCCAATAAATGGGTAACGCTATATGTTCTACTCTCAGAAAAGTATCGAACAAAATAAGATTTACTGTTTTGCAGTACACTGTTAATGTAAATTAATTTGTTAATCGAGTTAAATGATACTGGATATATAGTAAAGATAAGGATTGCGGTAATTTATGAATTATAGAAAAGATATTGAAAAATGTATGGATTACATTGAAATTAATCTAAAAAATGAAATATCTACAAAAAGTCTTGCAGATTTTTTGGGATATTCCTTATTTCATTTCTGTAGAGTTTTTCAGCTTTATAAGGATATGACACCCATGGAATATATTTTAAGGCGAAGACTTCAACTATCTATTTTGGATATAAAAAAGGGTAAAAAAATTATAGATATAGCAATGGAATACCATTTTGAAACTGCAAGTGGTTATTCAAAAGCATTTAAGAAATATTTTCATAATACACCGTCTCATTTTAGAAGAGAAAATAAAAAAGTATGTGAATTTACTTCAGGCAAAGAGCAGCTGAAAGAACCTGTAAGAATTGAAATTCGCACAATAGATTCATTTACGATTTGTGGTATAAATATGAATATGGATTTTGATAGTACAGAATTTTCTTGGAATATGGCTGCATTTTGGGATAAATATGATGGAGAGAATATTGAAGAAAGACTGTATGCGGATATAAATCCTTTAAAACATGGTGAGATTGGTATTTGTATTAAACAAGATAATAACAACAGCCGAGTCAATTATTTGTTGGGGGTTATCGCTCCAGCTATAGATACAAAGCTTGATTGGACTTACTATACTATATCTGGCGGGAAATATGCAATCTTTACTACACCTCCTGTCAATATGCAAGAAGATGATAAAGGGCTGGCATTAACAGTTAGAAATGTATGGAGGTATATTTTTGATGATTGGTTTACATCTAGTGAGTATTTATATGATGAAACAAGGTTAGATTTTGAATTTTACGATGAGAGATGTCATTACTTAAGAGACTCTGTGATGGAAATTTACATACCGATAAAATAATAGCAATGCAGGAACAGAAATATGTAATGGATGTGGTATTCTGAATAAACGAGGAGGGATATCATGAATATAGTAAAAATAACAGAGGACCATTTAGGTTCTTGTATGGTAATAGCAAAAAAGCAATATCTAAAGGAATGTGAAAGTGTGGATGCGCTCTATGAAGAGCAGTATGAGCAAGAATTATATCAGAGATTGAAGCAACCTTGTATAAAGGGAAATGGAATAGTATGTTTAGATGAAAATCAAGTATGTGGTTATCTATTAAGCGATTGTGATATAGAAAAAAATGAAAATAACTATATTTTAATACCAGTATGGGGATATGGAGCCGAGTATAAGAATAGAAATAAGGTAATTTCCTTTATGTTTCAATCTTTTGCAAATATGGTAATGGTGCTAAGGCATGTAGCTTATTTTAATGTGAAAATTTATGCGCATGATTTAGAAATTATATCATACTTTACGTTTTGCCAATTTGGGATTATGTGCACGTAGGCGGTAAGAAATACTTCTAGATTTATACTTTCAAAGAATGAGGTGCTCTGTAAAGAATTATCAAATGCAGAAATACTTGATAGAAAGTTGGAAATTCTTAAATTATATCACCTTTTAGTTAAGCATTTGCAGCAAAGTCCTGTATTTTATCCTGGGAAAGAGTTTACAGATGAGATGTATATGAACTATATTTTATCGGACACTACCAGAATGTTTGTGGCATGTAGTGGGGATGAAATTATTGGCATAATAGATGCAGCTATGGATAATGAGTGCTTTTTGCTGAATCATAAAAGAGTTTATAATGTTGGCGACATTTATGTAGAGGAAAGATTTAGAGGGAAATTAATTTCACAAGCACTTCTAAGGTTTGTAAATAATACTTTAAAAGAAGAAAAGGTAGAGAAATTATGGGTAGAACATGGTACTGCCAACCCCAATGCAACGGGATTTTGGGACAAGTACTTTGAAAATTACACTTATACATTGGTTAGAGAAATTAATAACACAGGGTTTTAATTATCATATCAGAAGGATAAAATGTTTTAAAATAGGAAGCTTAAAAGTTGATTTTGCTTAGAATAGATAACTGTATTTTCATTTAGGGCGGCACAAGCAGTACTCAACAATAAATAATTTAAATAAACAGAAAAGTAGTCCTTTATGGGCTGCTTTTCGTTATAACGACTTGTGCTGCAGAGCACTAGGCTGTAAATAGTAGGACGCTTTTCAATATACCATCATTTATTATAAATTATTTGGGTTGAATTTAGTTAAAATTAGAATTATTTGGATGGTTTTGATTGTAATAAATAAATTATTATGATAGGATAAAAAATTGGAAAATATAAGTAGGGGGATATAAAATGAAGGTTGTATATAGTATGGATAAAAGTATTAGAGTAGAAATTGAGAAAGTAAGTGATAGGCCTTATTTTTCAATGCAATACTATGGTGATTATTGCATTGAAAAATATTTAGAGGAGGGTGCCAGTAAGATTGAAGATTTTTGCAACTTTGTTGATAAGAATCTAGTAAATAAAAAGATGAATCTTAATAATAAAGAGCAAGGATGTGCTGCATTTACTGCTAGAAACTTGGAAGGAAACATTCTTTTCGGTAGAAATATGGATTGCGAGTGTGCAATTCCAATGCGCATTCAAATAAATGATAATAATAACTATAAATCATTAGCTTTTTTAAATATGGCAGAATTGGACTGGGATGAAAACACTTATGATACCCTTGAAACAGATGTAAAATTAACTGTAGCATCCCCATACAGCCCGAAAGACGGAATTAATGAGCATGGATTAGCAGTTGCATGTCTTACTGATGCTAAAGCAAAATATCCTCAACACAATAAGGTCACATTATTTGATGAAACATTACCAAGGTTGATTTTAAACAAATCTAAAACAGTCGATGAAGCAATTCAACTTGTGGATAAATATAATTTGTTTTATATAATTGCTCCACTACATTTTCTAGTTGCGGATTCGAAAGGAGATTCCGCTGTAATTGAATTCGAAGATGGTAAGATGGCTATTACCAAGAAAAATAAGAATTATCAGGTGGTAACCAATTTTACATTATATAACAATCCAAATCATGAGGGCTTTGGAAAGGATAGATATGAAAACATTGAAAGTGAACTGGAAAAACGACAAGGAATTATTTCAGAAAATGACGCGTTGGAGTTACTTAAGAAAAATGTAATACCAGGTGATGAGCAGTGGTCAGTTGTTTATAATCTGACAAAGAGGAGTGTACTGATTACCTTTTCTGGTGAATATAACAATGTATATAGATATGAATTATAAGCTAATTCTATCTATTCTGGGAAGCTCCCTACGGAATGAAAACTCACAGTACTATCGTTCCCTGTAAAAGAATTGCTTTTTTCCGAGTATTCTTTATTATAGACTCTGCAACATGACTGATGAAAAAATTAGATGGTCTTCATAGTGGCTACTGATATTGGGGAGGTTTTTAAATATGAATAAAAAAATATTCATATTTCTGGTTATCTTATGCATTATAAGTGTTTTTGTAATAGGTTGCAATAATAAAAACAATGTTACTTCAACAAGGGAATATGGATTTCAACCACCTATTGATAAATTATATTGGGGAATGCCACTGGATAAAATTGAAAAGTTACTTAAAATTAAGAGTGGTGTTGATGGTGTTGTTTATAATTATGATAAGCCTGTTACAACTATAATATTAAAAGAAAAAATAGAAGTATTTGGTTATAATGCTACTGTTTCATTAAAAGTATATGATAAACCAAATGAAGAATGGTACCCTTATAAATCAAGTTATCTTGATTCCATAATACTTACCTATGAAGATATAGATGGTCAAAAGATAAAAGATAATATCATTGAAAAGTATAACAATACCGGAAACGACTGGGTTGATACTTTAAAAAATAAGTGTACTACTTGGTTAAGTGACGATAAAATAAAAGATATTAAGCCGAGTATAAAAGAAGAATTACAGAATTATTGGTCTATTATTGATGAACACGAGCATTCAAACACCAAGAATTATAATTCTTTACATTCTATAAAAAAAGATGAAGATGAAAGCATTAATAATATTGTTTTGGTATATTCTGATAAAGGTGCTGTAGTAACATTTAATGGCGACACTGCTTATCAAATTAATCAGATAATAACAAATAAGTAGAAATGTAAAGTTATAATTTTATCGAAATCATAGTTAATTTGATTTAAAGTCTATAGGTATTCTTCTTATACTAAATTAGAAAAGTATTCTTTATAATGAATTGAGTATGAGATAATGTAAGAGCTCCATATCAGCTATTGAGAAATAGTTGGTATGGAGCTTTAGTTATACTTGGGTATTGGAGAATAAAAAGGCTTTACGGATTCTTCTCCTTGATGACTATTAGTTCTTCAGGTCGGTTTCCCTTAATCTGTTGCCTGTAATTTGCTGGACTCACTCCCTTACGGCTATTGAATACTCGAACAAAGGTACTATAGGAGGAATAACCAACTTCGTATGCGATATCGGTAATGGACATTTTTGAAGAGGATAATAAACTGCAAGCATTTTGTATGCGCAAATCCGTGAGAAAAGTATGAAAGCTGATACCCAGACATTGTTTGAATATAGTACTGATGTAAGGCTCACTTAAATAAAAGAGGGTTGATAGACTCTTTAAGGTAATATTAGTATTCCAATTTTTATAAACATAATGGATAATGGACCAGGTGTTGTTTCCCATAGTAGTTTGAAGGCTTTCACTGGCTTTCGTAACAAGTGATCTTCTATACCTGTCAAATAATATAAAGAATTCAATTATTTTAGCCTTCAGCATAAAATTTTTCCATACTTTTGCTTCTTTATATTCTGCATTCATCTCACTTAAAAGGGTATAAAATTTCTCAGAGGTACTAGGATCAATATCATAAATTGTTCTGGCATTTAAATCAATATCAAATAGAAGATTGTTCATGATAAGTCCGTATTCATCCTGGTCAAATAAGGTTTTGGCTGACAGACACAGATTGTAAAGGAGAACTTTTGAACCCTCCTTTATATGCATTTCGTGAATCTGATACGGAAATATGACCGCAAAGGTACCGGGTTTCATCTCATATTCAATCCCGTTGATTTTTTCTATACCCTGCCCTTCAAAAACATAGTGGAGTTCTAAAAAACTATGTCCATGGGGAGATACATCATTTCTTATATTATGAATTGAAATATCAAAGAAAAAATTACTATCTTTTTCCGTGAGATATTGCGGGTGCATAGAATAACCTCTCTTTTCCTATAAGTTAATGAATAAATTATTAATCAGCTTTGGAAAGTTTATTTGTTATGTAAAAATCCTGGATTCTTTTCTCGTTAATTTTAGCATAAATGAATAATTAATTCTATCATAAGACTGCATGTAATTGTAACATAGTTAAAAAAATGAGAGATTTCATGTAAAAATTGCTATGATTTTTATTTTTTAAATGATTATAATTCAGTTAACAGGAAAAGAAAGGTAATGGAGTGCATGGAAGGTAAACTGTTTAATATTCAAAGATTTTCAATACATGACGGACCTGGCGTGAGAACGACAGTTTTCTTCAAGGGATGTAATCTGAAATGCAAGTGGTGCCATAATCCGGAATCAATTCATAAGGACAATCAGATTGAGTTTTATTCTGAAAAATGTATCGGATGCGGTGCTTGTTATCAGGTATGTCCACACGGGGTTCATTACCTTGATGAGAACAATATACATCAAATGGAGCGTAAGGAATGCACCGGCTGTTTTTTATGCGTCGATACCTGTTATGCAAATGCGTTGACGGGAGTAGGTTTAAATGTGGATGTCCCCTACCTGTTAAAATCTGTGTCGGAAGATAAATTATATTATAAAAATTCTTCCGGCGGAGTAACTTTTTCCGGAGGAGAGGCTATGCTGCAGATTGACTTTCTGGAAGAAATTCTACGAAGCTGTAAAGAGGAGGGCATTCATACAGCGGTTGATACGGCAGGCTGTGTGCCCTGGAGTTATTTTGAGAGGATTATACCGGTGACGGATTTGTTTTTGTATGATGTGAAAGCAGCAGATTCTAAAATACATAAACAACTAACGGGTGTAGAGAATCAGTTGATTCTTCATAATTTAAGAAGGCTTTCAGAGGCAGGAAAAGAGATAATTGTAAGAATTCCTTTTATACCGGGACAAAATGATGACCAGATTGAAAAAATAGGGGAAATATTACAACCTTTAAAGCTTGTTAAGGTGGAAGTAATGCCTTACCACAAGCTTGGCAACGGCAAATATGCTGCACTTGGCATGAAAAATGAATTATCCCAAATGGAAATACCGACAGACGAACAGGTGGATAAAGCAATTACAATTCTAAAGAATTTTGGATTAAATACATATAGAACATAAAAATCGTAGGGGGATCAATTATGCTAAACACGGACAAAGTTTTACTTTCACCATTATATGAGCAGAGAATCAAGAAACTTCACGAAGATAAGTTAGAGATTAACGAGGTTAAGATGAAAGAACTTGGGTCCCTCGATTTTGATGATTGGGGATTTGTACATTATCCAGATTTTAAGTTTGAGGCAAGACCCAATCATGAATCCGGAATTGTTTATGGACCCCTTGCAATCGGAGAGCACCTAAGAAGGTTTTTTAATGAAATTCCAAAGTATATCAATAAAAACAGTGCGTTGGCAGGTGCCTGGGTAGGACCCTTGAGCAATTATGTAAAGATTGAAATTGCTCCAGAAGACCAGCCGGTTGAACTAAGAGAAATATGGGATAAGTATGATACCAGACCGGGTTTTGGAGGAATGAACCACTGTGCGGGAGATATATCCATCGGTTTGCAACTTGGCTGGGGCGGATTGTTAAATAAAATAAGATATTATAAAAAAATAAATGCACCGGATAATACGGACTTTTATGACGGAGAAGAACAGGTAGTCTTAGGAATGCAGGAATGGATTTCGGCATTGGCTTTAGAGGCACGCACACTGGCTGATACTGAAGCAAATCTAAAAACCAGAGAGAACCTTTTGGATATGGCAAAGGTAAATGAATGGCTGGTTAATAATCCGCCCAGAACCTTAAGAGAGGCTTGCCAGTTTATAGCACATTTTCAAACACTGGACCGCACGTATTTTGTCGGAGGAGCTCTTGATCAGTTGGATGAGGCTTTAAGACCATTTTACGAAAAGGATATACAAGACGGCAGGCTAACCGATGAACAGGCGGTATGGTATATAGCAAGTTTATTCTTCAATGATACCCACTATTCCCAGATAGCAGGACTTACACCGGATGGAAGCAAAGATATGACAAGCCGGATGTCTTTTATCATTTTGGATGCCATGCATGCCTTACATATTCCAATCAATATTGCCCTGAGGGTGCATGATAAGGTAAATCCCGTCCTGTTAAAGCGTTCCCTGGAATACACCATGGAAGAAGGAACAGGAGTTGATTATTCCTGCAATGTGGGATGTGAAGAAGGATACGTAAAGAATGGTTTTCCGATGCAGCTCGCAAGAAAAAGAGCGAAAGTCGGATGTAACTGGACCTGCATTCCCGGAGAGGAATATCCGTTACAGGACGTTACAAGGTGTAATCTTGGATTTGCCCTGTATTATGCACTCCAGGATATCAGGGGAGGGAACCCTTCCTTAGAAGCTCTTTTTGAACGATTTTGTTTCCATACGAAAACAATCATAGACAGCATCAAGGCAGGATATGATAAGCATTACGAAGTAATGGGAAGAAATAAACCTGAACTGGTGTATAACCTTTTCATGCACGGTCCGATAGAACGGGGACTCAATTGTTCGGAAGGCGGAGTGGATATTTTAAACTTTAATATAGATGGAGTTGCCTTAGCTACTGTCTCCGATTCCTTTGCGGCAATTGAACAGCGTGTTGTCATGGAAAAACGGATTACCTGGGAGCAGTTATTTTTAACTCTGGATAATAATTATGAAGGGGCTGAAAATATCCGGCTAATGATGAAAAATATTAAACGCCTGGGATCACCGGACTCCTTAGCCAAGGCCTGGGCGGTAAAAATTAGGGATTACTTTGTTTGGTGCTGTAAAAATGAAGGAACACCAAAATACCATCTGCCGATTATTCCGGGTATGTTTTCACATGGTACGATTTTGGAATTGGGTTCCAAATTACCTGCAACACCCAACGGAAGAAGAAGCGGAGAGGCAATATCTCATTCCAATGAACCGGATCCGGGCTTTGCAGCAGGAATACATACCTTTTCCCCGACATTAAAAGCAAATGCCGTAGCATTGTTACAGCCAGGTTACGGAAACTCAGCCCCCCTTCATCTGGATATCGATTTAGACTTATTAAAGCACGAAGGTGGTGCAGATGCTCTTGCTGCTCTGATACATGCGCATAATCAAATGGGAGGTACTTTAATTAACTTAAATTGTCTGACCAAGGAGAAACTTCTAGAGGCCCATGAAAATCCACAGAAATATCCGGATCTGATTGTCCGGGTAACCGGGTATTCCGCATTTTTCGCATCCTTATCTAAGGAATACAGGCAACAGATAGTTGACAGGTTTTTATCCGCTGAAGCCAACAGCTAGGGCAGTAGCAAGAGCAGTAGCTAAAGCTACAGCGTTTGAAAAGTATTTGGGTTTACTAAAAAAAGAATGGAGGAGTTATTATGTTAAGAGTGGCTTTAATGAGTAAATGGCATGTTCATGCAGAGGGTTATGCTGAACTTTTAAGATCCTTTTCAGATGCCGAAATAACCTGTGTCTGGGATGAAGAACCGGAAAGAGGAAGAGAATGGGCAAAATCCTTAAATGTAGATTTTGAAGAGGATATGGATAAGATTCTTGCAAGAGAGGATGTAGATGGAATTCTGGTTTGCTCTCCTACAAGTATGCATGCTGAAATCATGAAGAAAGCTGCAAAGGCAGGAAAGCATATATTTACGGAAAAGGCCATGGCACTTACGAAAAAAGAATGTGAAGAAATCACTGCTGAAGTAAAGAAGGCCGGGGTTAAATTTGGAATCTCCCATCCGGCACGTACCACATCGTCCAATCTATATGTGAAAAGTGTAATAGACGCCGGATTAATCGGAAAAGTAACACTTTTAAGAATAAGAAACGGTCATGATGGGGCACTTAATAACTGGCTGCCGGAATACTGGTATGATGAGAGTAAAGCGGGCGGAGGAGCAATGATGGACCTTGGTTGTCACCCAATGTACCTTGCCAGCTGGATCTTAGGAAAACCGGTTAGAATATCCTCCATGTTTAGTTATGTTACGAACCGTACCGTTGAAGATAATTCTGTCTGCACCATAGAATTTGAAAATAATGCCGTAGCAATCGTTGAAACAAGTCTTGTCACCTACAAAACTCCTTCCATGGTTGAGGTATATGGAACGGAAGGAACCATAGTCATTTGCGATAATGATATAAGGATGACTTCTAAAAAGATGGATGAGGAATTTAAAGGCTGGGTAACACCGGCGAAACTTCCCGAAGCTCTGCCACATTCCTTAAGACAATGGGTGGATGGAGTTTTATATAATAAGCCAATCCTTTTTGACACGGAAGCCGGCACAAAACTGACAGAACTCTTAGAAGCCGCCTATATTGCACATAAGGAAAAGAGAGAGGTATCATTTAATTAAAAGATAGAAAAGGGTATAAAGTTTGAAGAAAATCGCTTTCAAACTTCTTATTAAGGCAGTTTGATGCAGACAGCAGACAGTAGACAGCAAACAGCTAACAGTCTGCAAACAGTCTGCGGCAAGCTTGTGATATGCAGGAGGAATAACAATGAGTAAAAAATTAAGGATAGGAATCATCGGAACTGGCGGAATTGCAAATGCCCATATGAAAGCTTATAAAAGCTTCGAGGATGTAGAAATCGTTGGCGGAGCAGATATCGTACCCGGTAAAGCAAAAGAATTCCTGGAAAAATGGAATTTACCTAATGCACAGGCTTTTAACAGTGCAGAGGAATTGATTAAAAATGTGGAAATGGACGGAGTAAGTGTATGTACCTATAATAAAACCCATGCGGAGTGTACCATTGCGGCACTTGAGGCAAGTATACATGTACTATGTGAAAAACCCATGTCTTTTACATTGCAGGAAGCTGTGGATATGGTAAAAGCTTCCCGTAAGGCGAATAAAATTCTGACCATAGGTTTCCAACCCCGTTATGATACCAGCCGCCGTAAAGTGGATGATATTATCCGTTCAGGAGCTCTTGGCAAGATTTACTTTATTCAAAGCGGCGGAGGAAGAAGAAGAGGAATACCGGAGGGTACTTTCGTAGACGGAGATAAAGCGGGCTTTGGCTGTTTAGGTGATATCGGCTGCTATTCCATCGATCAGTGTCTCCATGCGGTAAGTTATCCCAAACCACTGACCGTATCAGCCATGGCAACAGATTATTTCGGAAAAAATCCAAAGTATTTTTCAGGTGCGGACACCTTCAATGTAGATGATTTTTCAGTAGCTTTTGTTCGTATGGAGAACGATATGACTTTTCTTTTCAAACAATCCTGGGCTATGCATGCAGATACATTGGGTGATACCATGTGGCTTGGAACCGAAGGCGGAATAAAAATCAAAAATGAGTTTGATTATTTCAATAAGCCGTCCCGTACGATGTATTTTACAGATGTTAACGGTCAGAATATTGACAGCTATGTACTGCCTTCCTTACCTTTTAATGCTTATGAATCCCCAAAGGAAGTAGACATATTTGAAGCAAAAGTACGTGATTTCTGCGATGCAATTATAGAAGGACGTCCGGCCCCTATTCCGGGTGAAGAAATCATCTACAACCAGGCAATTTGCGATGGTATTTACCGTTCCAGTAAATTACATAGAGAAGTTGAAATAATTATACCTAATTTAGATTAATTATTGAAATGTTTTACTTCTTTATTCGTTCTGTAAACGAAAAGGGTAAGAACTAAGTTTTTCGTGAGATAGACTCTTATATTGACTGAATAAGTTCATATGAGAGTCTAATTTTATATCCTTAAATTTTTATAGAACCCTTGATTACTGGTGGTACCAGTGGAACTGGACGGGCACTTGCAGGATTTTTTAGCATCAGGGAAACCAAGTTCATATCACAGGAAGATGGTAATCACTTAGACCATACTCTAAGTGATTACTATTTTCTGGGGCTATTATATTTTATTCATGGGTGGTATTGTTCATCTGTTTATTCTCCATCATATATTTTAGCGGATCGTACCCAGCCTGAGGATTAGCGATATAAGAATCATAAAAACCGATTTTTAAATCAACAATGGTTAGATTCTTTTTCAGATCTTCTATCTGTCTGAGAATGGCCTTACGGTGGTTAGCCATGATCTGTCTTCGTGCTGTGGCGGTTCCTTCGCCCTGCATGCATAAATCGATATATTGCTTGATTTCCTTGACTTGCATTCCGGTATTTTTAAGGCAGCAAATCAGTTTTACCAAATCAAGGTCTCCGTCACTAAACTGCCGGTTCCCGGTGCTGTTTCGGGTAACAAAGGGAAGAAGTCCTTCTTTATCATAAAAGCGAATTGTATAAACAGAAATATCACAGATTTTTGCAATTTCATTAATGGTATACATAATCAAAATCTCCTTTAAAAATATTTAAATATTTAAAATGTGCTTGACTTCGATAGAACTCGAACCATTAGTATTAGTGTATAGCATAAGACAAGAACTTTCAAGATTTTAATCTCTTCAGAGAGGTGTAGATTTAAAGGAAGGAGATGAACTTTACATTTTAAGAGATGTATATGGTTCACTGATTCGGTGTATCGATGACATATATGTTCGGAACGCTGAAGGAACACTATCTAATAAATCATGATTTTTAGAAGACAATAAAATAAAGGAGTGTTTATAATGGCAGAAAATAGGAAGAGTAATTGGACATCAGCAGATATCCCCTCACAAAAAGGTCGCTCGGTTGTTATTACAGGAACCGGTGGAATCGGCTACGAAACAGCATTGGCGTTGACTGGGTCGGGAGCAGAAGTTATTATGGCAGGCCGAAATAGAGATAAGGGTGACGAAGCCATAAAAAAAATTAAGCAATTGGTTCCAGACGGAAATATACGATTTGAGATACTCGACCTTGCTGATCTTGTATCGATAGAAACATTTGGCGAAAGATTAAGGGTACAACGCACAAGTCTGGATATATTAATCAATAATGCGGCAGTAATGAATCCACCTCAGCGTAAGATTACAAAAGATGGATTCGAGCTTCAAATGGGTACAAATTATCTTGGACATTTTGCATTAACGGCACAGTTGCTCCCACTTTTAAAGAAAGGAATTAAGCCTCGAGTGGTCACCTTGAGTAGTATAGCTCATCTTCAGGGAGCTATAAACTTCGATGATTTACAATCAGAAAACAACTATAAACCAATGGTAAGTTATTCCCAGTCAAAGCTTGCATGTTTAATGTTTGCATTTGAACTACAACGGCGTAGTGATGTATACAGCTGGGGGATAAGCAGCATGGGAGCACATCCGGGGATATCAAGAACAGAATTGATTCCGAATGGAGCCGGAAAAAATAGTCTAGCTACAATAGTCAGGCGTTTATTGCCGATACTCTTTCAGCCTGCATCTCATGGAGCATGGCCATCACTTTATGCGGCAACTGCGATAGAAGCAAAAGGAGGTTCATATTACGGGCCTTCCAGAATGAAAGAGATGAGAGGGTATCCAACAGTAGCTAAAGTTGCATCTCAGGCAAAGGATGTTGAAGCAGCTTCAAAACTTTGGGAGGTATCTGAGAATCTTACAAACGTAAAGTTTGGGTAACACGTACCATAAATATAAAATTTAACAGCGGCAAATACAAAAAAATTCTGGAAAGAACTTATTGATCTATTGATCGCTTTCTATATTCGTGTGTTATAATTGGATAAGTTAGTATATAATCAATTATCTAAATGCTAGAGGAGTTTATGAGTGATAATATTCAACAATTACAAGAAGAATTGGCAGAACTATAGTTGTACAAGGTATAAAGGAAATCACAGTTGGTGAAGAACATTTTAGATATGGTTCACCCTATCATATGGTAGCATCAATGGATTTACCAATCATTGCAGAAGTTCTTGAAGAATCTACATTAAAACCAAACTTATCTATTAAAATTGAATTTTCGCATAGTAGTATTTTGGAGCTTTTAAGTGGTGATGAACTTATGATGAATGTAAAAAAGTCGAAATTCTGATCCGAAAGCAATAGCTCAAATGGCTGCTACGGTGGGAATCAAAATTGCTTTACCTACAGAATCAAAATAATAATTGCATTTGTTCAAACAAGACGATGGATCGATGTTCAAGAGACCATTATTGACTGAAAAAGTTGATGTAATGGTCTCTTTTTGTGGCCTTTGTATATGATTTTGAGTAAGCTATATTAATTCTGATGAGGATATGCATAAGCGTACATTTTTAGTCCAAACCTAGTATTGTTTCTGCTTTGTTCAGTTTTGTCAATTCTACACTTGTCCTCCATAAATCTTTTCTGTTTTCTTTATTATAGGATAGCTCCGAAGATCTAATTTCCTTTGTACCGTCAAAATATTTACCTGTAGTTTCATTTAGTTCAGGATTTAAAAGCAATGATGCCAATGCTTTACCTGATGTTTTGGCAGTGGTTGCATTTTTATGAAACAATGTTAGTACAGGAAGGATATGTTTGAGCATAAGTTTCATTAATGGCGGAAAGGTACGGGAAAATCCTGTTCCAGGCATCTGTCCCGGATTAAAAGCATTTACTGTTATGTTTTTATTCGTTTCTTTCGTTATTCTTTCAGCAAGCTCATAAGTGCAATATATATTACATAATTTTGAAGTAGAATATCGACGTTGACCGACCGTAATCATACTTTCATTTTGACTCATTTCCTTAGGATAGGCAAGCAATCTGGCACTCTCATATACTGGTGGAGCGACGATTGTCTTTTGTTCGGG
The DNA here is from genome assembly GCF_014218355.1 of Anaerocolumna chitinilytica. NCBI lineage: Bacteria > Bacillati > Bacillota > Clostridia > Lachnospirales > Lachnospiraceae > Anaerocolumna > Anaerocolumna chitinilytica. The sequence continues at coordinate 4,730,698 of NZ_AP023368.1, read as the reverse complement.
GTCATGAGTTCCACTGCTGACAAAGATAATTCGGCTGGAATTAATCATTTTTTCGAGCAGCATATTGACTAATAAAAAGTGTCCAAGATGATTAATTCCAAAAGTGCTTTCAAATCCATCTTTAGTGTAATATGTTTTATCAACCATAATTAATCCTGCGTTGCACACCAAACCATATAGTGGGGGATAGTTAGAATTTGAATACTGGCTGACAAAATTTCTAACCGATTCTAAGGAAGCAAGGTCAAGTTCCATAGTAAATATGTTGTTATTACTTGTTTCTTTTATGAGTGAATCTACTGCTGCCTTTGCTTTCATTGCATTACGGCAAGCCAGTATCACATAATTATTTTTATTGTCTTTTGCAACATTCTTAGCACATTCATAACCTAATCCTGAGTTTCCACCTGTAATAATAATTGTTTTTTTACTTGAATTTATTTCTGTTGTCATAATTACACTCCTTATTAAATGATTTGATTATATCTAACATTGACAGTGTCAACTTAAATGAATTGTAATCCATTACATTGACAGTGTCAATATAATACTGTAGAATTAATTATTGATATACCAGGAAAGAGGTTAATATGAAAAACAGCAATGACACAAAACAGAGGCTGATAGATGTTACAAGAAAAATGATAGATGCCAATGGTGTTGATTCGGTTAGTATGCGTGATCTTGGAAAAGAAATGAATTTATCTAGAGGTGCAGTTTATGTATATTTTAAAAATAAAGAAGAATTACTTGCAGCTATAGTCACAGAGAATTTTGAAATGTTAAACAGTCGTATTTACAAATTAAGTAGTGAAATAGACGAACCCAGAAAACTTGTTTATGAAATATTATTTACTTTTTATAGTTTTGGTATAAAAAATCAAGAGCATTATAAATTGATGTTCCTCAAACAATGGGACAAAGAGCAATATGGTAACCTGCATATTGCAGCTACTGAGGTATTTGGGGTTTTCTACAAATGTTTTGAAAAATCCCATGAACAAAAATATACAGGCAATAAATCACCGATACAATTAACAGCAATGGTATCTGCATTCATAATAGGACTTGTTGAACTTAATTCTACTGGGCATATAGAGCCTGAAAAAGGATTTGATGATCCAACTGCTTTGATTAATTCCTTTGTAGATTTGATTTTTGAGAAAAATTGAACGGTCTGGATATTACGATTACCAAGGATGTAATACACTCAGAGAACGTTAAGCTTGGTGTAAATTAATACTTTGGATAATATGCCACAGTGGTAAACTACTGATAATATTTTAATCAACAATAATAAAAGTTCTAAATGGTTTGTATTGGGAGGAACATTTTTATTCATAAAAATGTTTGCGGTTGATGCCAAAACATTAGAAGGTTATTATATAACAGAGTTGTTTTCACATATAGCTATAATATTAAAGGAACAGCTCTAAGCCCTGAATTACTTTTGGAAGTAAGAAATGTTAAACATCAATAAAAGGAGGAGTAAAATATGAAACCGTTCATAAAATTACAGAGTGTGGTTTTAGACTGCAGGCAACCGGCAGAGCTTGCAAAATTTTATATGGCTCTACTAGATGGAGAGATTGTTTATGAAATAGATAATTTTGTGTCTATTTCTATTCCAGGTGTGGCAATCAGTATTTCTTGCCAATTTGATGAAGATTATATCCCGCCTGTATGGCCGGATTCAAGAAAAGAACAAATGAAAATGGTACATCTGGATTTTACAGTCAAAGATATGGATAGTGCCGTGCAATTTGCCTTATCATTAGGAGCGAAGAAACCGCTTATTCAATACTGGCAGCCTGACTGGGGTCCTCAGTGGATTACTCTTCTTGACCCAGCAGGACATCCGTTTTGTTTATGCTCCCATGAATGAATCATAGATTACATAAAATAAATAATGATTAAGTGTTATACTAATCAAAAATTGATTCTGTACAGTATAAGTAAAGGATAAACAAAGGACCCCGTATCACCTATTGAAAAATAGTTGTTATGGGGTTTTTTAGATTTATCACTGGCTTACAAAAATTGTTTGCGTTGGAACCTTTTGTGTTTTACAATATTTTTATCAATACAGCTTAAAGCATTCAAAAATTCTGTGGTGGGGGATGTATATGAAAGATGAGGAGTACTATTTTAAGATAGGTGAAATGGCTGAAATATTTGATATAAGTGTTAAAACATTACGACTATATGATAAAATGAAACTGTACCAGCCGGAATATACAGATAATGCAACAGGATATAGATATTATGCCACTAAACAAGTGAATAAGCTTAATACAATATTAAGTTTAAAAAGTGTTGGTTTTAGCTTAAAAGAAATAGCAGATATGTTAAATAGACAAATTGATGCAACTGAATTATCTAGGATTTTACAGCTTAAAAAAGCAGAAACACAAAAGAAAGTGGACACTTTACTATATAATATCGAGGCTTTAGAAGGTATGATTCAAGTATCGGAACAGGAAAAGGAATACAAAGACAGACTTACCGACAAAGAAAAAGCAAGCGTAATGTCAAAAATAGCTTGTTTGGAAAATATAAAATTTGAAAATTTCATAACACAAATATTTTGGTTATAGAACTATTGACTCTACCCCAGGGACATAGTCTATCTTTATAAATAAAGGAGGTATGTCTATGGAGAGATTAATAAAGCCAAGAAAACTACAAAAGGGTGATACGGTAGCGACAATATCGATTTCCGGGGGAAGAGCCGGAGATGTGGATATGCTGGAAAGATATGAGATCGGAAAAACAAGATTGAAGGAGATATTTGAACTCAATGTAGTTGAAACACCGAATGCAATGAAAGGGAGCGACTTTCTATATAAGAACCCTAAAGCACGCGTTGATGATTTAATGTGGGCCTTATGCAATACGAAAGTAAAAGGGATAATTACTAACATGGGAGGCGATGATAGTTATCGGCTTCTCCCGTACATAAACTATGAAATTATTAGAAATAATCCTAAGGTTATGATGGGCTTTTCTGACATATCAACATTACATAATGTTTTTACATACGCAGGTGTCTCATCCTTCTATGGACCCAGTCTATTAACCCCAATAGCGCAACCGGGTAAGCTGGATGAATATACAAAACACTGGATGGATAGGGTTTTATTTTCAAGTAATGTAATCGGCGAAGCAGAGCCATGTAAAGCTTGGACATGTATTAACTGGGGAAATAATAAGGAGCAAGTTCATTGGACGAATAATACTGGTTATAAAGTTATTAACGGCAAAGGAAAGGTTCAAGGACGATTACTCGGAGGATGCTGCGGACCCCTGCAGCAAATTATGGGAACGAGTATATTCCCATCAGTTGAGCAATGGAAAGACAGTATAATTTTTATGGAAATCGGAATACCGTACAGTGACGAGATTTCAGGTTTGCATCAAGTGAGAGCATTTGCAGCTACAGGTATGTTTAGGCAAGCGAAAGGATTAATTTGTACAAATTTACGGAATGAAGAAGAAGCTCAATTATTAAAAGTGATATGTGAAGAAGAGGGATTAATAGATTTTCCGATTCTTGCGAATGTGGATTTTGGTCATAGAACACCTATGATGGTGATTCCTATTGGAACGCTTGCTGAATTAGATTGTGATAACGCAAGATTTACTATACTGGAATCTGCAGTAATAGATTAACATACCAGAGAAAAGCAGTCCTTTGGGGCTGCTTTTCGTTATATGGCCTGTGAAAGCGAGAGCCTATAAAGTTGCTCTTGCTTACTCCCTCCCAGTTGAATAGAAACAACTCTATACACAAAACGAATAAATTATGCATATTGGTAAAAATGGTAAAAATAGTGCTTACTGAAGTAAATATATTACATTTAAGTTCCAGAAAGATAATTATATAATGGTACCAGAGAGAGGGAAATGCATGAAAAAAATTAAATATATACCAACTTTTTTGGTGATTGTGCTCATAGTGCTGTTGGTGGCAGCATGTGATAAGAATGCCGACGTTAAATCCAACGAAGCAAAGAGGATTTACGGCAGTTGGGCTTATTCACATGATAAAGAGAAGGCTATCGCAGTATTTCATAAAGATGGTACCGCACAGTACGAAGGAAAGGATTATTCCTTCGAATGTGACAGTCAATTTATTGATTTAAAGGATAAAGACGGTAATACAATAAAGCTTCGCTATTTAATGAATGACGAGGGGATGTACTTATATAGCAATAATACATATAGCTTTACTGGTAAGGGGGAACCTCAAGGGCTGGTAGGCGAATGGGCTTGCGCAGAAAAAAACTGGTCTTACTCTTTTACAGAGGCAGGAACATTCTTGGAGGATGGTTTTTTTTCCGGCAATTATACGGTTGATGATAAGAATTCGACCTTTAAGCTTGTTTACAAGGATCAATTTGAAGATACAGTGTGCTATTATCACTTAGCTGATAGTAACCTGCAGATAGAATATCCGTGGCCTATGGTTAAAACAAGCAGTAAATAAAAAAGATGGAAATGTGATTTGGACTTCATATCACATTAACATAAATAAAATTATTATTTTATAGGAGGAGTATAATGAAAAAAGTCATTGCGTTACTTATGACTATGATGTTGCTTGTATCTCTCGCAGCATGCGGAAAAAAAGATTCCAGCACATCTACTAACAATGCTACACCTACAGCAACCGAAGCTGCAGCAACAGATACACCTGCAGCAACAGACACACCGGCTGTAACCAAGAGTGAACCTACCAATCTTACTATGTGGTGTATAGCAGTAGAGAGCGATTCAAATCGTCATGCTTATGAAACTGCCATCGCTGATTTCCAGAAAGCACATCCGGAAATCAACCTCAAATGGGAAGCTACCCAAAACCAGGATTACAAGACAAAGATTAAAGCTGCCGCTGCAGCAAATGAACTGCCGGATATCTTCTTCACATGGGGAGGCGGTTTCCTTAGAGAATTTGTTGATGCTGGTCGTGTTTATAGCTTAGATGAAGCTTATGCTAAGTATGCATCTGAATTACCTGATAAAGTGTTAGTAAACCACAAATATGACGGCAAGCTCTATGCTGCACCAACAAATTACAATGTTGTTGCTATGTTTGCTAATAAGGAACTTCTCAAACAAGCAGGTTTCGATACAGTTCCCAGTACATATGAAGAATTGTTGAAGTGCTGTGACGCTCTTGTTGCAAAGGGAATTATTCCTTTTGGCTGTTCAGGGAAAGAGACCTGGTGTGTTACCGAGTATCTTGAGTCCATTATCGAGAAGAGTGTTGGTGCTTCCGCACTTACCGATATGTACCTTGGCAAAACACCATGGAATAATGATGGAGTTATTAGCGCAGTTAATAATTTCCAGGAAATGATTAAAAAGAATTATTTTGATCCGGAAGGAATTGCACTTAGTAATGACGAAGTAAAAGCAAACTTCATAGCAGGAAAGTACGCTTTCTATATTAATGGTACATGGAACTGTGCAAGTTTTGTTGATATAGCTGATAAGATTCAGGTAGCTGAGTTCCCGGTTATTGATTCTACCAAGTCTCAGTTGGGCGAGCTCATTGGAGGACCTAGTGATTCACTTGCTGTTTCAGCTAGTTCTAAGAATCCTGAGGTTGCTGCAGAGGCTGCATTGGAACTTGCTAAGGGTGTTTGCCACTATGGTTACCTTGATGGAAATGGTCTTCCGGCATGGAAACCCGATTATGATACAAGTAAACTCAACCCTCTGACACTGGCAGTTGCTGACATTATGAATAATTCAAAGCAAAGTGTTCTGTTTGGAGATGGTATTCAGTCTGCTGATAATGCAAATATTTATCTTGACTATGTTAATCAGATTTATGCTTCTGCTATTGATGGCAAGGCATTTGCTGAAGGTCTTGATAAAGACCTTAAAAAATAATTCTGGGAAGTATTTATTAATATAAGAAACATGAATGAGAGCCGTTAAGCCATTAGGTTCTGATTTGATAAAGAAAGAAGCGGTTTCCCAACGATTGTCTGGATCAAAATCATCAGGGAGCCGCTTCTTATCTATTAGGGAAGGAATCAAGATGAAAAAACTATACAGTAATAAACTAACAATTATTCTTTTTATACTCCCTGCGCTGATTCTTTTTCTTTTTATTCTTGTTGCACCGATATTTATATCGGGTTATTACAGCTTATTTGATTGGAACGGCTTTGGAAAAAAGACTTTCATTGGATTAGAAAATTATAGTGAACTGTTTACCAGTAATTCTATAGGCTTTGTGAAGGCTCTGGGTAATGCGTTGCTTTTAGCACTGCTTTCAGTAGTAATTCAATTACCTCTTGCGTTGGGGCTTGCACTTCTTCTCGGCAAGGGAAGAAAGGGGGAACGAGGTTTCCTCTCAATTTATTTTATGCCCGTTCTTATATCGACTGTGGTTATCGGTCAGCTCTGGCTAAAGATTTACAATCCATCCTACGGTCTGCTTAATGTAACGCTAAGAGCTCTCGGTCTGGATAGTTTGGCAAAGATTTGGCTTGGTAATAGATCTACCGCACTTGGTGCAACTTTCGTACCTGTTTTATGGCAGTATGTCGGTTATCATATGCTGCTAATGTTTGCGGGTGTAAAGAGTGTTCCCACCGAGTACCGTGAGGCAGCAATGATTGATGGAGCAAGAGAAGGACAGATAAACCGTTATATTATTTTGCCATACATAAAGCCAATACTAAAGATAAGCACTATTTTCGCTGTTACTGGCTCCCTTAAGTCTTTTGACTTAATATATGTTTTAACAAATGGCGGACCGTTACACTCAACGGAGGTGCCTAGTACGCTGATGATAAGTATGTTATTCCTGCGTAATAGATATGGCATGGGCAGTACGATTGCTTTCCTTCTCATTGTGTTATGCTTCGCATTTGCTTTGATTATTGGCCGCATATTTAAGGATAAGGAGGATTAACAACATGAAATTCGGTGATAATTTTCTGGATCAAAATAAAAAATCCAGACCTCAGAGTGAATCCTTCCAGAAGAATGGAATTAAGGGAAAAGAGATTTGGGTATATATAGTATTTGGCATCTGGGCACTTATTAACTTGTTCCCCGTCTATTGGATGTTTACCTTCTCCCTCAAGAGTAATGAAGAAATATTTGGTAAAAACGTTGCCGGTCTTCCGAAAGAGTGGCTGTGGTCTAATTATGAAAAAGCAATGAGCGTTGGACACATTGGTAAATATTTTCTAAATAGTACTATTATTGCTGTTGTGACCATTGCAATCGTTATGCTGTTTTCACTTATGGCGACTTTTGCCCTGACAAGATTTATTTGGAAGGGAAGGAAGCAAATGAACGCATTTTTTATGCTTGGCTTAACGATTCCTATTCATGCGGCAATCGTACCTATCTATGTCACTCTTTCAAAGCTGCATTTGCTCAATACTTACTTAGCGCTTATTATTCCCTACGCTGCCTTTTCATTAGCGATGGGAATCCTTATTTGCACAGGCTTCATGCAAGAATTACCGATAGATCTCGATGAGGCAGCTTGTATCGATGGCTGCAATACCTGGGGTATTTTCTTTCGAATCATAGTACCGTTAATGAAGCCGGCAGTAGCGACGGTATCAATTTACACTTTCCTGCAGTGCTGGAACGAGCTGATGTTTGCAAATATTTTTATTAGTGATTCTGTGCACAAAACACTGCCTGTGGGTGTGCAGGCTCTTTCCGGACAGTATACAACAGATTGGGGACCTATTGGTGCAGCGTTGGTTTTAGCAACCTTCCCAACACTCATATTCTACATATTCTTTAGCAAGAAGATACAGGATAGCTTCATTGCAGGAGCAATCAAGGGCTAATGCGGCGGGCTGAATTTCATTCTGCGTAATTAGTGCAGGTATCAAGCAGATTGTATATAAGTGATAAGTTAATATTTTTTCAGATGGGTTTCGGACTATGCTTAAGTAGCTTATACATAACAGAGTCGGAGACCCGTTGTAATGTAAGAGTTATGGATAACATTGGATGTGCCGTGTTGAAAATAAGGGACAGGTGTGATACGATAACAGATGGAAAGTATGGTTATAATTAACTTTTACATAAATATATGTGATTGAGGTGTAAAAATGAGGCATGGAGGCAATGGATTTAAACGTGATTTTAGAATGTCGTTGCAGCAAAAAGCCCTGTTAATGCTTATTATTCTGTTGCTTTTTTTCAGTGTGATGTTTATGATAACAACCTCTATCATAATTAAGAAAACGGAAGATGATTTTAAAGCAAGAACATCGGAAACGGCAGTTAACAATGTGGTATCCACCATCAGAGCAAGCTTGGTGAATTACAATTATCTGACACGTCTGATTATGCTCAATGACAGAGTCGTGAGCTATTTAAAAGCGGAAGAAACAGATAAAGAAAAGATATATGATGTACGAGAGGGTATAAATGAAATACAAAGTTTATACAGCTATATTGATTCGGTATATATCTTCCGCAACGATGGTGAGCATGTAAGTACAGGAATAGGCCAATATTCCATCAATATAAACGACGTAGAGCGTTCTAATATTTTGGGTGCACGTGGTGCTATAGTAATTTCTATTAATGGCAATGGTACGATTAGTAAAAAAGGAAGTAAACCGTTACTTACCATGTCACGTGCAATCTATGATATTAATTCACAAAAGCTTTTGGGGATACTAATGATGAACATATCAGGCGATGTGTTTAATGATGCGCTTGCATTACAGAATCCCAGCGGTATGTGTATACTTGATCGCAATGGTACACTTCTCTGTGGGAACCAAGAAATCGGTTTATTGTATGACAGTGACTATAATAGTAACAGTATCGTTTATAAGAGTATACGCTTAGGAGGTGAGAGGAAGACTCTGACCGGTAAACTGGCGGTAAAGCCGCTGGTAGTTTTGTGTGCCAGCGGTAAGGGGGCAGAGCCGCTGCCGCGGGATACTTTACATGCGTTGATGATTACTCTGATAGCATTTATCCTGTCTGCGTTTGTTTGTGCCTGGTTTATTACAATTAATATTGCACGACCTATTAAAAATCTAAGTGAAGCAATGGAACGCACAAGATCCTCCGGGTGGCTTAAGAAGATTGATACCCATATGCCAAATAATGAAATTGGCCGGTTGGCTGAAAGCTATAATAGCATGATAGAGTATCTTAACGAGCTGTTCAATCGCCTGCTTGAGAATCAAAAGAATGTGCAGAAGGCAGAGATACGTGTGCTCCAAGAACAGATAAAACCGCATTTCCTTTATAATACCTTAGAAACTATCAGCTATATGGCCGTGCAGGAGAATGCAAGCAAAGCCCATGATGCACTGGAAACACTGGGCAGCTTTTACCGCAATTTTCTTAGCAAAGGTGATCGCGATATACCGCTAAAGCGTGAGTTGCGTATTACACAGGATTACCTCGCACTGCAGAAACTTCGTTATGGGGATGTATTTGAGGATGAATATATTCTTGACGAGAGTACACTCGATTACATGATTCCTAAGCTGATTCTTCAACCTCTTGTGGAAAACTGTATTTACCACGGAGTTCGCCTTAAGGGAGAAAAGTGCGTTATTCGTATCACTACCTCCATGGAAGAAGGAGGTTTACATATAATTGTTTACGACTCAGGCGTTGGCATGAGTGCTGAGCAGATAAAGAGCGTGCTGGAAGCAAACGAGAAGGATGATAACAAGGAACTCTCAGGCTTCGGCCTGCGCGGCACCATCAATCGAATAAGTTATTACTATGACAGCGATAATGTAGTACAGATATCCAGTGAACCTGGAGAGTATACTCAAATTGATATATACATTCCCAAGATGAGGAAAACAAAAGTAGAGGGGGATGCTTGAAAGTTCCTTTCAAACTACTTATTAAAGCAGTAACGCAGACAGGTCTACGTTATGCAGGAGGGGGAAGAATGATGTACCGAGTTATGATCATAGATGACGAGATGTCTGCCCGTAGGCTGCTACAGGTATCCATAGATTGGAAATCACTCGATATGGAATTGGTAGGTGAGGCGGAAAGCGGTATAGAAGCGATTAACATCATTGATGACTTACGGCCAGACATTGTTTTTGTTGATATTTCCATGCCCTTTATGAATGGGATAGAGTTCATTGAGGTGGCAACGAAGCGATATACAGATTTGATGATTATCGTATTGACAGGATTTGATGATTTTGAGTATGCACGCCAGTGTGTTCGTCTGCCGGTAATAGAGTATTTGCTTAAACCCATTGTACGGCAAGAGGTGACTGAGGTGTTAACCAAGATAAAAGAAAAACTTGATAAACACAACTCTCGTACACAGGAGATTGGACATGAAATTACGCCGTCTGATATTGAGAAGATAATGCAGTATTTACGTGATAATTTTACCGACTCTAACATCAACCTTACTTCTGTGGCCCAGAATTTTGGATTTAATCCGAGCTATCTTAGCCGCAAATTTAAGCAGGAAACTGGAAAGAGCTTTGTCGAGTTCCTGATTAAGTGCCGGATGGAACGTGCAATTGTGCTGGCAGGAACAAGCAAGAAGATGTTCTGTACAGCCAATGATGTCGGCATTCCTGACCCGAACTACTTTGGTCGCTGCTTCAAAAAATATACAGGCAGCAGCTATTCGGATTATGTCAGCGCACATACCCAACGGTAAACTTTTTCGTATTACTGTTATTTCATTGATGGTTGGAGGTATAATAAATTAGCAGGTTATTTATAGAACTTTCTTTATGACAGTTTGTACTGTTAAGCACCAGACCATGTTGAATAAGAAGTAAGATGAGAAATTCTGCTTAAGGAGAGTAATAAATTAGCTTAGAATGACTTCTATATCAAAATGAAAATGTTGATATAGGAGTTATTCTTTATTTATAATATATTTAGTATGGGCAGAATGATTGGGGCTTAGTTTCAGTGTCATTGTTTATACATAAGGAACAAACCTTTAGGGGATATCAATATTTACTAACTTTTACATTTAAGTAGGAGGAATTCATAGCATATGCATAAGTTTTTAATTATCTGTATACTTATATTCAGTATGTTCTTCTTAAGTTCATGCTCAATCGGAGGTTCAAGAATAGAAATGCTAAATAAAGATAATGATGAAATAGAAGCTGAAAATGTATTGACGCATGTGATTGATGCTATTAAATATCAAGACAAAGATGCTTTGAAGACAGTTTTTTCAAAGCAAGCTGTAGGTGATGCAGACGATTTTGATGACGGTGTTGATGGTCTATTTAAATTTATCCAAGGAAAAATAAATTCATTCGAAAAAACAAGTGGCCCCACAGTATTTGAATCGAACGATCATGGTCGTAAAAAGAAAGAAGTCAGTTCGTATTATTATGTAAAAACTGATAGCCAAAAATATTTCTTTTTACTAAAAAATTACCCAGTCGACACAGATCACCCAGATAATGTTGGTCTTTATCTACTGTTGGTTGTAAAAGCAGAAGATAAAAATGATATATATGATGGAGACAAGAAGATACTATATGATGGAGACAAAAAGATATCGCATGCAGGTATCTATATACCAATAAAATAGTAAGGATTACCAGTTGACTCTAATAACTGGGTCAAGTTTTTGCCTTTATTAAGTGAGCGACACTACTCATCGTGACCACTCTAGGTTATTCCCTTTCCGAAGGAGAAGGCGTAAATATTAACGAAAGAGCAGAGCTCCTTTCATATCTTTGATTTTTTTCTATAACATTGCGGTGACATATGAAATATTTTAGTGAACTGCTGTGAAAAATTTGATGCTGAATCGAATCCCGTTATTTCAGCTATTTCTCCTATTGTATAATCCATATGTGTTAGATAGTATTTCGCTTCGTCAATCCTATGATTAATAATGTACTGATAGGGTGAATAACCTATTTCCTTCTTAAATTTTTTAATGAAATGATATTTGTTGATATGTGCTAAGTCAGCAAGTTGGTCAATCGTTATTTTACTTTTATAATTATTATATATAAAATCGATTACCGGCTGTATCCAAAGTGGAGTTTCACTTCGCATTAATTCTGATAATAATTGCACTAATAATGACGAGATTTCAACTTCGCCAAAGACGCCTTTTTCTTCAACAATCTTTTTTATTCGATAAAATAATCTGTGAAAGGTGTAGTTCTTTTCTACATTTATAATAACGCCTTTCATGAGATGGACAGCTTCTACAAATTGCTTTGAGGATGCGCCATTAAAATGGATATAATTATATACCCATGGGCCCTTTAGTGTAACATACTCATGATATTCATCACAATCAATTACAAAGCAATCACCTGGTCTAACATGATACAATGTATCTTTATAATAAAGGGTTCCCTCACCTTCTATTGTATAGATTAGCTGAAAGCTTCCAAAATTAGACCTTTTTAAATGATATTCTTCATCGTACATATGTTGTGCGATGGTAATCAAGTAAAATAAGTGTGTCTTTGTTATTAGAGTAGGGCTTAAATTTAGATCAAAGTTCATTCCGATATAACCTTTCATATTACCCCCATGCGATGAGTTTTAACACAAATTAATTAATAAGAGAAAGTTAATATTTCATTTTCATACTATTCCTGTCTCGATTAGATGACAACATATTAAATTATATGCCAATTTTTCATATTTACTGTTTATTCAAATAATAATAAAATATATTTATACCTATGTAGATTTAAGAGTTTATACAGCTTAAAATCCATTCTATTTGTTAATAAGCAAAAAATCAATATATTTATTAAGCATAGGTAGCTTAAGTTAGCTGATAACGAATAAACTCTAAAAATCAATTAATAACATTTAAGGAAATGTGAAACTATGATTAATATATTAAATGGTATATATAAGCTTACATTAGGAGAACCTGAGGTCTTAACCCCCATAAAATTGAGAAGAACATCAGAAAATCTGGAAGCATTTAATCATTTGATAAAGATATCCTCACCTTTTACTGATGAAGATTTTAAGATTTCCGTATCTCAAAGAGGCTGTACAGTTACTCTGCCAATATATGAAGAGGAAAGAATCTATGGATTTGGTTTACAGCTTAAATCATTTATGCAGAATGGGAAAAAAAAGATTATCAGAACAAATGCTGATCCATCATCGGATTCAGGAGATAGCCATGCACCCGTTCCTTTCTATGTATCAACTTTGGGATATGGAATATTAGTTGATACCGCAAGATATGTTTCTTTTTATTGTGGCAGCAGTGCTGCAAAGGAGCAAAAATCAAGAGAGTCTGAACTTGGTCCCAAAGGTACAACAGAAGCATTGTATAAAACAGTACAATCATCTTCATCTATGGTTATTGATATCCCTGTAGCACAAGGCATTGATATCTACATTTTTGCGGGAACAGATATGAAAGATGCAATATGCCGATATAACCTATTCTCCGGCGGAGGATGTTTACCGCCATTAAAAGGGTTAGGAGTTCTATACCGAGGTTATGTTGATGCAGACCAGAATGGAATACTCGATATTTCGAAAGCTTTAAGAGATGACCACATTCCATGTGATATCATTGGCTTAGAACCCGGGTGGCATTCAAAAGCTTATTCATGTTCCTATTTGTGGAATGATAAAAAATTCCCAGTACCTGAAGATATGGTCAAAGCACTTAAAGACAGCAATTTCGATATAAATCTGTGGGAACAAGCTTTTGTTAATCCTTCGGCTCCTTTTTATGATGAGATTAAGGACCATTCTGGCGATTACTTGGTTTGGGAAGGCTTGGTACCTGATTTTTCCATCCTACAAGCACGAGAAGCCTTTGGGAAGCATCATGAAAAACTTGTTGATTTGGGTATTGCCGGTTTTAAGTTAGATGAATGTGACAGCTCTGATTATACCGGTGGTTGGTCTTTTCCAAATTGTACACAATTTCCATCGGGTCTTGACGGAGAGCAAATGCATAATCAAATCGGCATTTTCTTTCAGGATACTCAGTATGAGCTTTACAAGAAGAAAAACAAGAGAACATATAGCCAAGTTCGAGCATCACATGCTTTAGCATCTTCATATCCCTTTGTATTATATAGTGATCTTTATAATCATAGGGACTTTTTCAGAGCATTACTAAATGCAGGCTTTTCTGGTTTACTATGGACACCGGAGGTTAGGCAGACTGACAGTGCAATAGAGTTAATCAGACGAATACAAATAGTTTGCTTATCTGCTCAGGTCTGTATAAATTCATGGATGATTCCAAATCTACCCTGGCGTCAGTTTCACTATGAGGAGAATTTACGGGGAGAGCTTCTACCAGAAAGTGAAAGAATAGCTCTGACTTTAGCTTGTAAAAAAGCACTTGAATTTCGAATGAGTCTGATACCATATTTATATAGTGCCTTTTGGAAATATAAAACAACCGGAACACCGGTTTTTCGTGCCTTGGTAATGGATTATCCAAACGATATATATGCTCAGGAAGTAGAAGATCAGGTTTGGATCGGAGACTCATTGATGGCAGCGCCTATATTTGCAGATGAAGGCAATAAGAGAAATATTTACTTACCGGAAGGTGTTTGGTTTGATTTCGAGACCGGAGCAAGATTGATTGGCGACCAGTGGCTCAATGAAGTTGAAGTACCGATTGACCATATTCCGATATTTGTGAAGGGAAATTCCATAATCCCTATTGCAAATCCTGTCGAGTGGATTAATGAAAATACGCAATTCAATTTAACAATTAATATTTATGGCAGTGATATATCTTCTTTCGCTCTTTATGAAGATGATGGATATTCATTCAACTTTGAAAAAGGTATGTATAATATTACGGAGTTACAGTACAATCATAATCGCTTAAATTTAGATGAAGGATTCATTTCACCAATGAAAAAATATATCATTGATCAAATAATTTTAAAAGGAGAATAAAATTTATCTAGCTCGAAATGGTAAGGAATCACAGGCTATTTTAAGCTATAATGTAATAAAAGTTCCATATCAACTTTTTTATAGGTTGTTATGGAACTTTTTATATCTAATAATTAATAGGTTATAAAAATAGCTATTGTGATAATAGAGATCGTTATGATATATATATTGTAGGGGATATTTATGCTTTAGAAAGCTTTTAGAAAAAATAGTTTTAGAGTTCATATTAGACTGTTTTATCTATATGAGGGGGGGCAATATGAAAAAATTAATTTTGATATGTGCAGTTATCATTTACGTAATAACACTAACTTCTTGTATAAATACTAACGACAAAATAAAACCCGAAAAAACAGAAGAGCTTAATTTTGATATGCAGTTGGCTAAACAAATGATTGAAAAGGGTGATAAAATTATTGTAGATATCACTGCCAAGGATGAAGTTTCGAGGGATGAATATAATAAATTTTTGCGTGATATTACAGATGCATATGATGGATACGAAGATGTAGAATGGAAATATATATTTTTTTATAATAAGGAAATTGATGATAATAAGATAAGTACACTTCATTTGCAAAAAAATGTATTTTATCCCACTATATATCACCAAAATATTGAGTTAGTTTCTGCTATAATCACGAATACCTATTATAAAAACAAATTCTTTAACAATAGTTTATTGACTATAACAGAAGAATATTTAGGAGCAGATAGCAAATTAAAGAATTGGTATCGAAAGTATGTTTATAGAAAAGATGATGATGATAACTGGGTATTCTATGGATTCGGTGGTGAAATGAACCTAGCAGATGATAATTTTAGACCAAACTATCTTGAACTTAAGTAAACATCGTTTATACTCATTTCCACTCAAATAAAGAACTATAATAACACCTTATCATTACAAAATGGTAGGGTGTTTTATAATGCCTATAATTGGTTTCCATACTATGTTTTGATACCTGGCAACCTTAATTTAAGAAGATAAAAATTGTAAAAATGTAAAAGAACCTTGACAAAAATGGATTAATAAGTATATAATAAAAAATGTAAAGGAACCTTGTCATAACTTCAGGAGGTGTTTTTGTGGAAAACAAAGTCGAACAGTTAAGAAAGGAGTACGGATTAAATCAAGAGGATTTTGCAAAGGCAATTCGTGTTTCCAGACAAACGATCAGTTCAATAGAGAATGGAAAATACAATCCATCTTTGGAGCTGGCGTTTATCATAGCAGACTACTTTGAAAAAACAATAGAGGAAATATTTATATTTGAAAGGGGTGTAAAAAAATGAAGAAAAGCAATTTATACACAGGAATTAGCTATCTAATAATTGGTCTTTTATTTGGAATCATTGCAGGGTTTAGTAACACGAAACTTGAGAGTCTGCTCTGGGGGTTAGCCGGTGCAGGAGTTGCCGGAGGGTGTGTAGGATTATGGAAGTATTTCTATTGGTCACACCCCAACAATAAAATCAGATATATGGAACGTATAGAAAACGAAACCATTGAACTACATGATGAACGAAAAGAAAAATTTAGAAATCAATCAGGGAGATATGCTTATATATTGGGTCTAGTCACTATTAGTATATCAATAGTTATTTTTTCAGCCCTAGAATCCTTAGAAATTATACGCTATTCTAAAATTTTGATTTTGTATTTATTCGGATACCTTGTTTTTCAGTATGTAGCAGGAATCATTATATTTAGATATCTCAATAAAAAGTATTAAAATCAGGAGGAGAAACAGTGGAGCTTAGACATGAACTAGAAGGAGATTATAAAGAAACCGAAAACGTTACACGAGAGGCGTTTTGGAATGTATATCGACCTGGATGCAATGAACATCTGGTTCTTCATAATCTTCGAAAATCATCAACGTTTATAAAAGAATTAGATTATGTTGCGGTGGAAAAAGGCAGAGTTATTGGGAATATTATATATTCAAGAATGATGAAAGAAGGAATGATTTGCAACGAAATTATCGCATTTGGACCGATATCAATTCTTCCGGAGTTTCAAGGTCAAGGAATTGGTTCACTTCTAATAACAGAAACCATGAAAAGAGCCAAAGAACTCGGATATAAAGCTGTTCTTATCACGGGTAATCCTGATTATTATAGAAGATTTGGTTTTATTTCTGCATCTAAGTACCATATACATCTTCCAGATAGTTCGTTAGACGAGGAAGCTTCCTTTTTTATGGCGAAAGAACTTGAAGAAGATTATTTAATAAAGCATCCAGGTATCTATAATTTTGATACAGTATTTGATCCCTCTGATATTGAATTGGAAAGGTTTGAAACATTATTTTCATATAAAGAAAAACGTGAGTCTCGTGCAGGAGATTTATAAGTTGTTATCTATTGAAGCACAGTTTGCATGTAATAATAAATAGTAGAAAATTTTAAAAGAGTTTCAAGCATTAATTTTAAGAGCTTGGGGGAGTAAAATTTGATTATAAAGTGGTTTCCACGTTCATGGATTCAAATAAAAGTGCCTGAGTACGTTATTTACATTGACCCATCCTATATGAGTACTTATTTTAAAAAATCGAACAAAAAAGTTATCTTTTCAGAGTTAGAGGATGATGTTTTACCAGAAAAACTGGAAACAGGAAATGTGATTTTAATATCACATATTCATAAAGACCATTGCAAAGAAGTTACTATTAAACGATTAAGTGATAAAAACACAATAATATTAACCCCAAAGAGCTATAAAAAAGAAGCGGATGATAACATAAGAATCATTACTTCAAAAAATGAGTACCAATTTGATAAGATTTCAATTGAAATTGTAAATGCTTATAATACCAGTGAGGGAGCTTCAACTAGGAAAGTACATAAACTTGGAGAGGGTGTAGGCTATATAATTAATGTAGAAAACAAAAGAATTTATTTTTCAGGAGATACAGACCTTATCCCTGATATGAAGAAGATTAGTAATATTGATATCGCTATTGTTCCTATTGGTGGAGTATTTACAATGAATATTAACGAAGCAATAGAAGCAATGCTTTCTATAAAACCGAAGCTGGTAATACCAGTACATCATTTAAAAGAGAACCCTCTAGAATTTAAGATGAAATTAGAACAAATGGGAATTGATGTATTGGTATTGGATATAGGAGAAGAAAAAGAATTATAAAAGAATAGTATTAGAAAATCAACAAGGGAATAGACAGGATAAATGAAAAAGAAAACAAAAACTACAGTGTTTATCAGCTTCTTTATAATATTAGTTCTATTAGCTATGTTATGGAAGGAACTTAATATTTTATTTATACCAAGTGACTACAATAATGTGGATAGTATGGCGGAAGTCATGATGAAAAAAACATCTACACCCGGTGTAGCGATGGTAATCTCAAGGCAAGGAAAATTAGAATATAAATGTTATGGATATGCTGATGTAAAACATAAAAAAAAGATTAACGAAGAATCCCTGTTTGAGATAGGCTCAACAACTAAGGCATTTACGGCATTAGCAATCATTTTATTGGAGGAAGAGGGGTATTTATACGGATCAGATTGTGTGACGGATTACATTTCCTGGTTTACACCTACTTATAATGGTAAACATGAGAAAATAACTATTAACCAGTTATTAGCCCATACCAGCGGTATTCCGCCCTGGAGCATACGGTTAATTCCTGAGGGAACCAAGGCTAACATGCTTGAGAGAACCATACGTAATATCTCAACTATCAATTTGGAATCTTACCCTGGTACCAAACATAATTATGCTACCGTGAATTATGATATTTTAGCCCTTATTATTGAAAAAATTACAGGAGAAAGGTTCCAGGATTTTGTAACAGATAATATACTGCTTCCGTTAGGAATGACAGAAAGCTATTTTTCAACCGGGCACGAAAAGATATCGAATAACCTTCCCAAAGGCTATAAGGCATTCTTAGGAAATAGCGTAGAGTATAGGGCACCTAGATATAACGGTAATATCGCAGCCGGATATTTGGTAACCAATGTGAAAGAGTTAGGGTTTTGGATGAATGCTCAATTGGGGCTTGGTGATATTCCGGTTAAGCTTAAAAGAGCAATTAATAAATCACATGAAGTGGATAAAGAATCCGCAGGATATGAAGAGTTGAATAAATATTATTCTTATGGATGGAACCATGATACCAAGAACGGAGTAATCAGTCATAGTGGAAGTAATCCGAATTATTCTTCACAAGTTATAATGAATTTGGAAAAACAGGAAGGAATATTTGTACTGGCAAATCTGGATTCAAGTGCACCTACACAAATTGCTTATAATACGTATAAAAATATGATGGTAAGCAGATGAGTAAATTTAGTTATAATGATACTTACTTGTTATTGGATATGATATTTTCAGTGTTAAGTACAATAGTATTAGTAAGCTTATGTTTTAAGCTTAAAAACTGCGTCTTGGGAAGAAAGAAGCTTGCTAAGGTTGAAAAGGTGAAAACTGGAACTATGGAAAGAAGTATAATTCTACTTTTCCTAAAAATAATACTATTGATAATTATCATAATCTGGCCATACTTTATGAACTACAGCTATTATGTAATTAAGGTATGGATGTCCAATGCAATACTAGTCTGGGAGGGTCTTACTGTCATTGATTGTATATTATCTATAATTATTGAGCTTAGAACGATAAAGTAGAAGCTTATAATCTGGTGTTTGATTGAATCTTGCCTTGTCAACTATTAAGATTTCCTGGCATAAATCACTTTACTTGGTGGGAAAATATGGACAGAACGTTCGATATATTCTATGTCAAATCCATTATTTGAAAGAATGTTCCGATAAAAGTTAATATGCGCTATATCTAATATGGCTAGTTTACATCCTTTTTTTGCCACTCTAGCAATTTCAAGAAGAGCTTTTTCTCTTTGATCATTATTTTTTAGATTATGAATTGCGAGACTTGAAACAATAATATCAAAATAGCTATCTGTAAATGGTAAATTTCTCATATCTGAGTTTATTACTTCTACTTTTGATTCGGTGCCTTCAATTCGTGCATTTTGCATAGTAGTATTATAATTATTACCGGATTCATCTCTAACACTCCATATATCAACGCCATATACTTTCCCAGTATTAAGCTTTGATGCAACACCATTTAGCAATAAGCCCCGGCCGCAGCCCACATCCAAAGATATTTCATCTCCGGTGATACAGAGCTTTTGAATTATTCGTTCTCTCATTTTGTACTTACCAATCCTACTACTATAAATCATATAAGAACCAATGACTAAACACAGGCAACCAAAATATAAAATCCAGCTCTCACTGGAGAAGTAAATAACCTCCATTAAAGTTAATAGAACTCCGGATGTTATATATCCTATAACTATTGCTGGTGCGTCTAAACCGTACTTTCCTTTCTTCATTCTGCTTCCTCCATTTTTTGACCGATGGTCAACTTTCCTATAATTTAACATATATTTGACCGCTAGTCAAGTGCCTTTTAACGTGATATAATATATAAAAGAATGGTTAAATGGAGAGTCCTATGAATAAAAAAGACATAATTTTAGATGCAATGTTGGAGTTACTGAAAGAAAAATCAACAGTATCCATAAGCGAGATTGCTAATAAAGCAGGAATAGCAAAAGGTGGAATTTACTATTATTATTCATCAAAAGAGGAAATAACTGACTCACTTATTGAGCGTTCTTACGGTGAAATAATTGAAAATTGCAAAAAAAAACTTCATGAGAATGATGTAGATGCCTTATCTAAATTTCGTTTGTTATTTACCACATATTTTAACCAACATGTTACCTCAGAAATTGATACTTATTTACACTTACCTCAAAATGCTGAGCTTCACCAAAAGTCACTTGCTAAAATTCTAACAGAATTATCCCCCATCCTTACAGATATACTGAAACAGGGTATGGAAGAAGGGACTTTTTCTTGTAATTATCCTGAAGTTTATTCAGAAATAATACTTTCAGTATTCACATTTTTATTAGATCCTGGTATATTCCATTGGACTGTAGAGCAAGTTCGTAATAAATTAAAAGGCTTAGCTGATTTATTGGAGCGAGGACTTCTGCTTCCAACAGGAAGTATGTCTATCTTATATGAACAAATAAAATAAAGATATGATAAAAATTTAAAACGTTTATTGCTGATATTAGGGAGGTGCCGCTTATTACGAAAAGCAGGATACTAAAAAATATGAAAGAACTTATGAAAATTTTATTCCTTTATTTTGGAGTAACTATTATTTGGTGCCTGATATTTCATAAAGCAATCATTACATCTACGACTTGGGTTTTTGTTGGTACTCTAATTATCTCAAAAATTATTTTTACAATTTACGATTGCAAAAAAAATAGTAAATAGACTAATACGGCTAATCATGTTATTTATCGCATTTCCGACATCGTAATTTGGTTTAAAGAGTAATCATTATAAAATATGAATAGTGCATAATTATATAAATTACATTTCCTTATAAAATCCTTATATTTATCCTCTATATTTAAAACAGTTTAAATAGGGAGGATATTTTTATGAATTACATATTAGAGACAAAAGAACTTTGTAAAAGTTTTAAGACGCAAAAAGCCAATGATCGGATATCGATTAAGGTAGAAGAAAATACGATTTATGGTCTGCTTGGACCAAATGGGGCAGGCAAATCTACCTTTTTAAAGATGATAACAGGTATGATGGAACCCACTTCTGGTGAAATATTGCTGGATGGAAAAGTGCTTGTAAGAAAAGATCTGGGGAAGATAGGCTCTTTGATTGAAAATGCACCAATCTATGAAAATTTATCTGCAAGAGAGAATCTAAAAGTCAGAACCTTAATTTATGGATTGCCGGATAAGCGAATAAATGAGGTCTTAGAAATAGTAAACCTTACAAATACAGGTAAAAAACGTGCCGGAAGCTTTTCGATGGGGATGAAACAACGCCTAGGGATTGCTATGGCACTCTTAAACAATCCAAAATTTCTGATTTTAGATGAACCAACCAATGGTCTTGACCCCATTGGAATCAATGATTTGAGGGAACTTATCAGAACATTTCCTAGACAAGGCATTACCGTTATCATATCAAGTCATAATTTATCAGAAATCCAGCAAATAGCCGATCACATTGGAATTATCGTGAATGGAAAACTTTTGTATCAAGAAGAACTTTCCCAGTCAGAAAATCTTGAAGCGCTCTTTATGGAGATTGTGAGAAAGGAAGGCTCTTTCAATGATTAATTACTTAAAAGCAGAAATTCTGAAACAAAAACACAGTTTTAATAACACAATAATATGGCTTATACCAATAGTAAATATTATTATAGCCTTGGTTTTAATGGGAACAAAATATATTCAGACAGCATCCTATAATTGGTGGTATATGATTTTTCTGCCTTTTACAGTTACCTATATTTCAGCATCCATAATCAAGAAAGATAAGAAAAATAATTTTCATGGGATGTTAGGACTTGTACAAGATAAAAAGCATTTGTGGTATGCAAAGATTGGCATGGCTACATTATATTTATTTCTTACCTGTTTTATTTTTTCAAGTTTTACGATATTATGCGGTTTCCTTTTTAATAAGCAAATTCCTGATATCAATAACGTATTTGCAAGTATTACTTTGTGCATTACTTTCGCCTGGCAAATCCCATTCTTTATGTTCATAACTCTTCATATGAATATGTTTATCTCTGTAATTCTAAGTATTGTTAGTAATTTATTGTTTGCGAGCATATGTGCTGTAGGGAAGTTTTGGTGGATACCTTTTTCAATTCCGGCTAGAATTATGTGCCCCATTATAAAGGTTTTACCAAATGGGTTACTTTTGCCATCGGGGAGTATTTTAAACCGCAGCAATGTTATATTTCCTGGTATTGCAATAACTGTTGTTTTATATCTTATAGGTTCTCTGTTTACAGCAAATATCTTCAAACATCAGGAGGTATAGTGTGAAAATTGAGTATGCACTAAAGCGCATTATATGGAGGTATTATGAAAAATTTAATGAATAGCGTTAAAGCAGGTAGCTATAAAATACTGCATTCCAAGCTATTGTTCCTATATATTACTGTACCTGTAATCGGTATATTTGTTTTCTGTGCTTATTATTCCTATTCACCTTGGAATGAGGCAGATAAAGTGTTAGTTTTTATTCAGGCAATTGCTATGGCATTTCCTCTTATAATCTCTATTGCAACAACAATGTTGTATGACCAGGAATTAAAAGCGGGTAATTTTCAGAATATGTTATCTGTTCCGTACCAAAAGCTTGTTTCACATTTGGGTAACTTAATAACACTGCTGCTATTTGGATTATTTGCAAGTGCATTTACCATACTAGGGTTTGGCATAATTTTTAGAATAATGGGTTTTTCATTATTTTCAGTTTTGGTTTATTTTAAATTATCACTCGTAATGTTTCTATCCAATGTCACCTTGTATATATTACAATACATGATATGTTTTACCTTTGGTAATGGTATATCACTTAGCACCGGTATCATTGGAACATTGTTAAGTCCGCTTTTATACTTAGGGTTAGGTGATATTATCTGGAGATATATACCCTGGGGATATGCTATTAGAATCGCAACTTATTATTTAAAACAATATACAGACAGGAATTTATATGACACTATTGCTCATGATATGAAAGCTGGTACTTTGACGGTTAGCATTATTACAATAGTTTTAATCAGTATCTTTGTGCTTTGGGGTAATCGTTGGCAAGGGATAAATACCAAATATGAATAATGGATTAGTTGCTTTAGACAAAATTCAATTTTCAAGGTATACTAGGAAGGAAAGCAGGTGGAATTATGTCGAGAATCCTTGCGATTGATGATGATATTCA
The DNA here is from genome assembly GCF_014218355.1 of Anaerocolumna chitinilytica. NCBI lineage: Bacteria > Bacillati > Bacillota > Clostridia > Lachnospirales > Lachnospiraceae > Anaerocolumna > Anaerocolumna chitinilytica. Next base: position 4,706,938 of record NZ_AP023368.1, on the reverse strand, counting down.
AATCTTATCTATCATTAAAAAGGCCCTTGAGAATGAGCAGCATTCAGTTGATATACTGGATCGAGCTGAAAAAGTGAAGAAAGATTACCTAACAAAGTACGATTTGATTTTACTTGATGTTATGATGCCGGAGAAAGACGGTTTTACAATTTGTAAAGAAATTCGTGATAGTGTGGATTGTCCGATTATTTTTTTAACTGCTAAGACAATGGACACAGATCTAATTGAAGGATTTGCAGCAGGTGCGGATGATTACATAAAGAAACCATTCAGCTTATCTGAAATCAGAGCTAGAGTAAATGCTCATTTGAGACGAGAAAAAAGAGAATATCATACTCGAATCATAAGTGATAATTTTAAATTTGATGTATCCGAGAAAATACTATATTTAAATGATGAGCAAATTAAGCTAACAAAAAGTGAGTATGAAATATGCGAATTTTTAACAAGAAACAAAGGACAGGTCTTTTCTCTTGAGCAAATAATAGAAAAGGTATTTGGGTTTGATTTCGAAAGCGATGTTAGTGCGGTGAGAGAACATGTAAAAAATATACGTGCAAAACTGAAACAAGGCGGTGAAAATCCAATTGAAACAGTTTGGGGGATAGGTTACAAATGGAACTAAAAAAAATAAGATCCAATACACTGTTTTCAATGTTTTTTAAGCAATTGCTATGGCTGTCTGCCGGGGTTTTTATAGAAATTATTATATTTGTATTATTATTTTATTTGGGTCTAAGTATAGGATTTATACTACCGGCAGATTATTCCCAGAATTACCTTGTTCAAAATAAGGCATTAATATCTGAAAGTGAGCCATTTGATAAAACACTGATACCTCATACCTGCAAGTATGGTTTATTTGATTTTAGTGGCAATTACCTCTCCGGTGATCTTAGTAAGGCTGCGGTGGAGGATGCGAAAGCATTTATTAAAGATTCGCATTCTGGTGACCGCAGATTCTTTTTAATTAATACGGTAAATGGATATTGCATTGTTAATTATGATATGTTAGCACATTTTTCATCCTATACCCTGGACAAGTTTTTTCCTAAGCTAGAAGTGATAATATTGGTATTGTTTGCTATTATTTTTATGCTAATCGTTACAGACTGTGCCTTTCGCTTTGAAAGAAAGTTAAAGAAAGAACTGGAACCTGTTCTCTATGAAATAAGCCAAATACAAAATAGAGAGATTAATTTAGTACATAATAATTCTAGAATTAAAGAATTTAATGACATATTATTATCTCTTTATGATATGAAAACAGCATTATCCCAATCCTTAAAAAAAGAGTGGGAGACAGAACAAAAAAGGAAAAGCAATATTTCTGCAATTGCACACGATATCAAAACACCACTTACTATAATTAAAGGCAATTCGGAACTTATATTAGAAGAAGAGAAGATAGCAGATATCTATCAGTTTGCGGAGATCATTAATAGTAATTCTGATAAAATAGAAAGATATATAAAATTACTTATTGATGAAACGAAAAATGATTTAAAAGAGGACAGTGCAGAAAAAACTAATATCAATACAATTATAACTGATATTCTTAATGAAAGTAAGGAGCTTTGTAAAACAAAAGGGATAGAGATAATAATATCCAATATGGAATTGGATGCTGAAGCTGATGTAAATAAAGATCTTATAGAAAGAGCAGTAATAAATTTGGTAAGAAACGCAATAGAGCATACTACATTTGAAAAGAAAATAAAGATAAATCTTAAAGGGGTCGAGAAGTGTTTTATCGTAGAAGTTGAGGATTATGGTAAAGGCTTTTCGGATGAAGCTTTAAAATATGCTAAAAATCAGTTTTACACAGAAAGAACTGAGCGGAATGAGGAGCATTACGGAATAGGTATGTATTTCGCCAATATGGTTGCTGAAAAATATAATGGAAGATTAAGTTATTATAATAAGCCGAATCAAACCGGTTCTGTTGTTGTTTTTGAAATAAAATTTTAGAAGTAAGGCGCCTATCTAATAAAAATAGTTTTTCTTTAATGGGACTTCGTAAAGAACTTTAAAATTGGTATGATCCTATGTTATAATGAATAAAAAGTCTATATGGAGGTTGTACTATGGAAGAACTAGGAGGATTATTTGGATATCTGATTATTTTTTTCTATGCATTAGCAGTATTGAACTTCTGTTTTAAGTTTTTAAATCGAAACTATCGAGAAAAATTAAAGAAAAACGATAAGTTTTATAAGGCTTTTATGAAAATTCTGAAATTTCTAGTTAAGTACCATCGTTACTTTGGCGGAGCTGCCATTATTATGATTCTTATCCATTTTTATTTGCAATTTACACATTTTGGACTCAGTATCACCGGATGTATTGCAGCAGGTTTTATGATACTTCAGTTTCTATTGGGCATCTATGGGCAAGTGAAAAAGCCCAAAACAAAAGGATGGCTCAGGTTACATAGAGGGATTGCGGCTTTATTGCTAGTTACTATTTTGATTCATGTAATTTAGGTATATAATTTCAATATGCTCCAGGGTACTGACAAGTTCAATTAGTTTTAATTATTTCTACCGCCAGTTGTTTTGACTGGCGGTATTCTTTTTGCTCCTAAGATATACTCCTCTAGGGGATGTAATAAATATCTTCCAGGATAATTTTCTGTCCATAATTCAACCATAATTGCCTTTTACAATAAAAGCATAAAAACAAAACAACTTAATCAAAAGGAGATTGATAATTATGATAATAAAAAAATTAGTAGTCGGAGCCGCATTATTTCTTGCGCTTGGAACAACAACAATTGCCTTTGCTAAGGAAAATAGCAAAGATAGACAGTTAAGCGCGGTCACAACGAATACTATGTATTCTATGATGGAGCAAAATGGATATGATGAATTGGCTCAGGATATTAAGGATGGTGATTATGCTGCCATGAATGACTTTATGAACAATCTTTCAGATAAGGATTATCAGAAAATGATTGATTTAATGAAGAAATATGGTTACAGCAATATGGCGGCAATGATGAAACGAATTGACAAAGCAGATATGATTTCTATGCACCATGCTATGGGAGGAACGGCAGCTTGCTTTCGATAGTGTGATTGATGCAAGTAATAGATTTTCATTAGTGGCAGACGTCTAACTTATCTATCATATAACACATGGCAAATTTGAGATGAGCTCATGTGTATTTGCAGAAAGGAGAATTCTATGATGATATTCTTTTGGATTATAGTAATCATAGCGCTATTTTATCTTTTGGGTGATCATAAAAAATATGATGGAAATGATACAAAGAAGCTGGGGATACCGGCTGAGGAAGTATTAAAAATGCGTTATGTTAATGGTGAGATCGATGAAAAAACTTATACAAAGATGAAAAAAACAATAGTTTAAGGAGGTATTTCTATGATGTACAGATATTTCAATCAAGGACTAAATCGTAACGGTATATGTCCAGCCTTTGGATATGTTAATAATGGGTGGAGCATTATTATCGGTATAAGCTTAATCATAACAATAGCTTTACTTTTTTATCTTTTTGTTCATAATAAAAAGAAAAGGGCATCTTCTGAAGCTTTCGAAATATTAAAGCTGCAATTTGTAAAAGGTGAGATTTCAGAAGAAGAGTATATTAGAGGAAAAAGCTTATTAGACCGTTAATAAATGAATGAAAGATTAGCAGAGGGAGGTGAAATAAATGGTTTATCAGATTCTAGTAGTAGAAGACCAGAAAGAAATAAGCGATATACTGATGAAGTACATCGCGAAGGAGGGATACGGGGTAGCTGTAGCCGGTAATGGGTTTGAAGCACTGGAACTGTTTGGCAGCCAGGAATTTCATCTCGTTCTTTTGGATATTATGATGCCGGGTATCAGTGGTTTTGAAGTATTAAAGGAAATCAGAAAAATATCGGATGTACCGATAATCATGTTAACAGCAAAACAGGAAGAAGTCGACCGTCTAAAAGGCTTCGAAACAGGTGCAGATGATTATGTCATTAAGCCTTTTAGTCCAAGAGAATTAATGAAGCGGATTCAGGTTTTTATTAAACGTATCTATAAGGAAACAGATGAAATCATATATAGCTTCAGGGATTTGAAACTTTATACAAAAGGGATGAAGCTTGTAAAAAACAACAATGAAATCGTGCTGACAGCAGCGGAATATAAATTGCTGTTTGTTTTATTTAAAAATAAAGGACAGATTCTTACCAGAGAACAATTAATTAAATTAGCATATGGCAGCGATTACGAAGGTTATGACAGGAACATTGACAGTTTTATTAAAAGAATCCGGCAGAAGATAGAAGATGATCCTAAGAACCCCCAAATACTAATTACGAAATACGGAGCAGGTTATATCTTCGGAGGTGATGAGGGATGACGGTAAAAAGGCAATGGCTGTTCGTATTAATTATAATCGCTGTTATTTCAGTTGTAATAAATACGTTTGTTCTCAGTAATCTTACGAACCAGTACTTTAAAGATTACATGAAGAATAATTACGACCAACATTTTAATCAAGTGGTTGAATACTTAACAGAAACATTAAAGGATAAAAACTACTCTTCAAGTCAAATTTCAATTGATTTGGAGACACATCTGGTTGATCCGATTACAAGAATAAAAGTATATGATTTGGACGGCAATCTGATTTCCGATGTTAGCACGGATGCCCAGTCCTATGTTGGCAACTCTTCTATGAACGGAATGATGAGCGGGATGATGGGAAATAGAATTAATTCACAGTCTGAAGAGGTGGACCATGCACAAATCACCGATAATGGCAAAGTAATTGGCCAGGTTAATATAACAAAATACAGCTCTGCTGAAAATTCGGCTACCATATGGGCTTTCCAATACTCACTATTAGAAAATAGTATTATTTCAATCGTAATTGTTCTTATTGTTGCAATAGGGATTGGGATTCTTGTAAGTAGGAGAATGAGCAGAGATTTAATCCATACCTCTGAAATGGCACAGAATCTTGATATCGGAAAAGATACTCCGGTATTGGAGTCTAGAGTAAAGGAAATTCAGGTTATACAACAGAGCTTAGAATCCTTGAAGACTAGGCTGAATCTGAAACAAAAAAGCAGAAAAACTTTGATTGATGAATTGGTTCATCAAACACGAACACCACTTACCATATTAAGGACGCATCTGGAAGGAATGGAAGATGGTATCCTTGAGTTCGGACCGGAAGAAATACAGGTATGCGAAAATCAGATTGATAATATTACCGCAATTATAACAAATATGAGCAATATGATTGATGCCGAAGGGCCTGAAAACGCATTAAAGATAGAGGAATTTGAATTAAATCAGTTAATCAGACAGATTATGAATGGTCTCAAAGCACAGTTTGAGAAGAAAAATATTGATGTTAGCTTCGTACCTCAGGACAAAGTGATAATAAAGACTGATAAATATCGATTGAGCCAGACGGTATACAATCTTCTGACCAATGCCTACAAATTCACAAAACAATACGGATCGGTAAGGATAGCTTACCACATTAACCAAGAGGTTATTGTTTTATCCATTGAGGATAACGGAGCAGGAATTGAAAAAAAGGATTTAGATAAAATATTTCAGGCTTATTATAAAAGTGATAAATCCCCCGGTTTGTCAGGAGACGGGTTAGGACTTTATATAGCGAAAGAGAATATGACAAGTATTCATGGAACAATAGAAGTTGAATCGGAACTAGATAAAGGAAGTAAATTTATTTTAACCTTTCCCCAAAAAATAAAATAGTATACAAAAGCGAAGACCGGGAGTTAGCTTGCCTGGCCTTCGCTTTTTTTATCCTTAAAAAGGTCGAGTAAGTTTATGGAAGATATGTTATACTGAGTTTACTTCATGAAGGGAATAAATGGTATTAAGGATGAACTGCTTTTTAACCATAAGCTCTATTATCATATACATCGAGAATAGAGTAGAAGAAAAAATCAATTATAGGGAACTGGAAAGGGTTACCGGTTTTTCCATAGCATACATTCGAGAGATTTTTGTACAAAAAACCGGCACATCACTTTCGCGGTATATACTTATTCGGAAAATATCCAATGCTGCTTATGAAATTCTCTATAGTAAACAAAGTATTATGGATATAGCTTTTAAGTATAATTTTACAAGTTATGATACCTTTACCCGTGCATTTAAGCGAATAACAGGGTTAACACCTTCAGTATTCAGGACAAAGCGGCCGCCTGTCGGCAGAATTAAGCTTTGCTCCAGTGCATTTGGTATAGGAATACTAAAAGAAGGGAAGTAAGGTCAAAGTCTACTTGGCAGGGAGAATGGACAACATGAAAAATGAAAAGGAAATAAAGGACGAAAACAGTACAGTATTATATGGAATATCCAAGGTTGAATATGGCGAGAATGGCTGTACTCCTTATCCGATGTGTGTGAAAAGCTGTGCGAATTACCTTGGGCAGGATATCGGAATCGATTATACCATGGTAGCAACAGGGGCTGCCTTCCGATTAACATGGGATACAACCTCTTGGAATGGTGGAAATGTTGATGTTATTCACACGTTTGATGATCCTGAGACCATCTACAGACTGGGAGTCGAAGCATTAGGCCGCAGGTTTCAGATGATAACCAGAGGGGATACATCCAGTGATGTGAAGTTTAATAATCAAAGTTCCGATAACAAAGAGGATTTTGTTTGTTTTATCAGACAGCAGATAGATAAAGGATTTCCCTGCATTGCCCTTGGCATTATCGGTCCCTCGGAAGCCTGTATCATTACTGGTTATCGGGAAAATGGTAAAACACTTCTTGGCTGGAACTTCTTCCAGGACGCAATAGAATTTGCTGGGGACATTAAGATTGACGAATCCGGTTACTTCATTACTGATAAATGGTGGGAAAACCGCAGTACGATAGCAGTGATTACCATAGGAGAAACGGAGAGACCTTTGATTTCCCCAAAAGAGATTATTGAAAATGCTGTAAAGGCTATGACAGGAAGGGATGATAACAAATCTGGAAAGATATTTGCAAAGGGTATCAATGCTTACGACGCATGGAAGAAATCCATACTAAATGAAAATGAATTTCCACAGAATGCAATTATGCCTTTTATAGCAGAACGTTTAATGTGCCATGGCGATGCCATGGATTGCCTGATCGACGGCAGGAATAATGCCGCTATCTTTATGAGAAAATTATCGGAAGAATTGCCTGACTATGTGCAGGAACTTAAGGAAATCAGTGACCAGTTCGCAACTGTAACAGCGAATGTTTGGAGGATGGCAGATATCCTGGGAGGATATGAAAGAAATGAAAAACAGATGAATAATTTCTTGAAGCCGGAAGTCAGACAGCAGCTGGCAGTGTTGATTGAGGATTGCAAACTGGCAGACAGTAAAGCGCTGGAAGGGCTAACCAGGTTGTCGAAAAAATTACCATAAGCTTTCAGTATATAGGTTTTACCATAGGAAGTTCTGGGTTGTGTTTGTATTGTGATTATGTACTGAATACCAGACATATGATATGTTTTATATTGTATTATATAAATTTTAAATGTACCTACAAATCATCCAGATTACGAGTAATCGGTGTGTGGTATGTCATATGACTCAGAGCTTTATTTTGTAAAACCCTTCTGTATGGGTAAACATATTTGATATGACAACATATTTGTTATATAATGGAATCGTGTAAAATAGAAGGTGCTGGAGAACGTAAATGAAGAATAAAAATATTTCATGGATTATATTAATTCTGCTATGCTTTAGTACATATATTTTTTCTAACGGGTCATGGGCGATTCCTTTATTAGCCTGGATATATCCGATTCTATTTCTGCAACTACTAAATAAGAAGAATTCTTTAAAAATATGTTTTCTTATTTTGGGTATATTTACAGCAGGTTTTATGGTTCAGTTTACTGAAGTAATCGGAAATGGTATCATTATCTGTGCCTTAGCTGCTATTATAATATCAGTCCTAAAAACGATTCCCTATCTTATATATTGTAAGTCAAAGAAAGATTTTAAAGGAACACTGCTATTTGCTGCAGGGGCAGTAGCTGCTGAATATGGTATTTATCTTATCTATCCAATTGTTGCAGGGCTGTCGGATGCGTATACCCAATATCAAAACCTATTACTTATACAAATCACAACTATACTAGGCATATATGGTATTGTTTTTATTATTAATTGGACCGCTTCTATGGTAGTTCTTATTTGGAATAGGCGAGGTATATGGAATAACCTCTGTAAAGCTATCGCTATATATTGCACGGTTATGGCTTGTATATTTACTTACAATGCATTTATGCTGTATTTTAATAATGCTCATAGTGAAAGCGTAAGAGTAGCGGCAGTAACGGTTCCGGTATCACATCTGTTAAACGAAGATAGTGATGTTAAGGCGGTCATATATTCAAATGACTTTACAGACCTAAACTTAATCAACACAAAAAGGAAACTAGCTGCCGTACAGGATGAATTATTTCAAAAATCCTATAACGAAGCTGTTTCAGGTGCTAAGATAATATTTTGGTCCGAATTAAATGGAGTGGTAATGAAAGAGGATGAGAAAGCATTATTAAGCAGAGCAGCAAAATTTGCGGTGGATAATGATGTGTATTTTATGATATCGCTATTGGTTAAAACTCCTTATAAAAACTTAAAGGAAAACAAAACAGTAGCATTTAATCCCCAAGGGAAGGTTGTTTCGGAGTACTTCAAATTTGGCAGATCCTTTGGAGAGTTGTGCATAAAGGGCGATGGGAAAATAAAACTCTTTGATACGAAATACGGAAAAATAGCTCCGTTTATTTGTTCGGATATGGCATTTACAACAGTTATTACCCAAGCCGGCAGAAATGGTGTTGATATTTTATTGGATCCTGCTTCAGATTGGAAGGAGATGTCTCCGATTGCCATAAAAACTGCCGTAATTAGAGGAGTTGAAAACGGGTGTGCAATCCTTCGGCATACGAATGAGGGGATATCGGTTGCAACAGATTCTAGCGGTAAATTACTTGCGTATGCAGATTATTTTAACTCAGATACAAAGACTGTTACAGCACAAATTCCAACGGGCGGCCGTTTCACAGTATACCCGTATATTAGAAATTTATTTGCGAATTTATGTGTTCTATATGTTCTGGGCTGTTTGGTTTTGTATATTAGAATAAGAAGAAGACTTCATATGGAAGTGAAGTAAATGAAAAAATAGTAATTAAAATAAGTATAAAAAATAGAGGTGAGAACTTCTGTTTATATGAGTTCCATATCAACTATGAGCTTAGTTGATATGGAACTTTTTATAATTAGACCACTTTTTGTTAAGCACCTATTCAGTTGCTTTGTTACTGCTATCAGGGAAATTTAATTATATATTGGAACTGCTAGCAGTCTGTTAATCTTTATACTTTCTTTAAACAATATTAAATACTTATTTAGATAAAAACATTACTATGAAATCAAAGCTTAAATATAAAATTAACATAGCGGTATATGTGAATTCAGAGGAGGAAAATAGTATGAACCCGGAAAGCAATAAAAAATATACGGAGTTATTTATCCTATTTACGTTTACATTTGGATGGATATCCTCCATTCTTCTAGTATTATCAGGGGCTGGGGGCGGTTTAATTGTTACAATGTCAATGCCTTTTCTTTTTGCAGCAATCTTTAACTTAATAGAATATAAATCAATGAAAGCGCTATTCCTGCCTTTTAGAAAGAGAGTTAATCTAAAGAGTATACTATTTATGTTTTTATACCCTATCATCATTATTGCTTTATGCTCTGTTCTAGCATTGGTTACAAAACAAGGAGCATTATCAGCGAATTGGTCTGACCTGCTAATAAAAACTATAGGGCTAATTCCTTTATCAGTTATCCTATTTGTTATAGGGTTAACAGAAGAATATGGATGGAGAGGATATCTATTGCCGCGCTGGTGTGAGAGATATGGATTAAAAAAAGCAAATATTATGGTAGGTATCATATGGGCGATGTATCATTTTCCATATCTTTTTATTCTAAATTTGAATTGTGGCATTTGGTCCGCCATTGAATTTACAATACTTCAAATGTTAATGATTTTCATGTTTAATTTTGGATTTTCTTACCTTTATCTACTGTCACAAAATGTTATACTGGCAAGTATTATGCACATACTATGGAACAATGTAAATGTTCAGGTGCTTGGAGATACCTATAGAAATACGCAAAACAGTATTATTTTAGGCAATATAAAAGTAATAAATGGTGAATGTTTCTATGGACTAATATTTACATCAATATTTGCGATAATTGCATATCGCAAATTTCAAAATATAAAGAGCACCTTTTCATGAAAATGATAGGTGCTCTTAAAGTTCAAAGAATTCTTAAATTATATTGTCCTAGTCAATGAATACTATTTTCCGTTTGTGCCGACTGCTGCCATAGGGTTGATACCAATTGGTGCCATAAGGATCTTACCACTGCCTTGGAATACATTTACTAATCCTTCTCCGGAGACAGCGGAGCCTAGGAGGCTCTTTCCGGATTTTTCAACTGTAAATTTTAAAGTGTTTGACCAGGCTATCGCCATATTTCCATCAACTTTTAATACATCATTATCAAGCTCAAATTCAATTAATTCTTCTCTGGGGACAGGACTTTCTAATATGGCAATACCCTGGCCCTCCAGGCATAAATTAAAAAGACCTTCATTACCTAAAACAGCAGAGGATAGATTTGTTCTTGCAACAATTTTTTGTTTGATACGTGAGTCACAAGCCAGGAACAGGCCGTCATCCAGCACCAAGCCATTCCATTTCTCTACATTTTCCAGCAGGATGTAATGGTATGTAGGTTCGAGCATAACCATACCGTTTCCACTGTATTCCGGTTTAATAGTGGATTCTTTCGAAATCTTGGCGGATATGGTTTTACCTAAGAAATCACCGATGCCTTTTACACCCGAACCCATTTTAACATCTCCGGCCATCCATTGCATAGCTCCGGCGCTTAATGTAAAGGTTCTGCCGTTTAATTCAATTAGGACCTGACGTTTTCTAATATTCATTTGGGAAGAATAGTAAGCTACAATCGAGTTCGCAGGAGATACACTTAGGTCTTTTTGAAATTCAAATACATGAATTCCATCTCTTGCATCAATTTCTTTCATATTTGCATTATTAAATAAATTATTGCTTCTTATCACAAGGTACCTTCTTTCTAAGGTTATTTTGTTTTATTATAGCGCATTTTGTAATATATTACAAAGTAAAAATGAGAGAACTTTCCAATTGGATTATAATCCAGCTTTTGACATGTTAGAATGCCTATGATATAGTATAAAAAACGGAAAGGATATTTTATGTATACGAGAATCTTCAAGGTGAAAAAGTTTAGTCTTAAGCTCCATGCAGTTCTTTTTTAAAATTATTTAAAATGTATGGAGCGGTATCTTAGATACAAGAAGAATAGTTAAAAAAGGATTGCATTTAATATAAGACTAAAAATATTCTTAATATTAAGGAGCAGTTCAAAATGAAAATAGATATAAAGTTAGCAGATAATACAAACGGTTTTATTATCAAAAATATTTACCCGCTATATCTACACGATCTTGCTGGAATACATGGCACGCTTCCCAACGAATATGGAATCTTTGAGGAAGAACCAATCAGAACCCTCGCAGAAGAGTATGACATTCAGCAGATATGGTTTGATAACCCTAATCTATTATATCCATATTTAATCATGGCGGATAATATACCGGCAGGATTCTGCCTTATAGGAAGTGGTAAATATGTGCCGGCGGAAGTGGATTATTTCATATATGAAACATTTATTTTGTCACCATTTAGGGGAAAGTCCATATCAAACCAAGCCATAACTGAGATCTTTCAAAAGCACCATGGTAAGTGGATGTTTTATACCCATTCTACTGAGAATAACATTCGGGCAAAGACCTTCTGGCATAAAACAATCGGAGGTTATACGGGAAATAAATACAAAACGATTGAAAAGATTATCGACGGAATGCCAAAGTTAGTGTTTATGTTTGAGAACTAATTTATACCTTAGATATGTAGGGGGCTGCTGTAAAGGGAAGCAGCCCCCTTTTTGCATTTATCTTATTTGATAAGGTAAATTAATTGTTATATAATGGAATTTACTTATAGGAATAAATCTGTATTTTTTCTCTCTTTTTTGTACATGAAATGAGAGGAATTCTACCGACAGAAATTGTATCATTTGAAAGGAAAGAGAAAATGGAATGGTTAGACCGCTTAAATAATTCCTTAGAGTACATAGAAAAGAATTTAGATAACGAGTTAAGTTTTGAAAATGCTGCAAAAATAGCCTGTTGCTCGGTTAATCATTATCAAAGAATGTTTTCTTTTATTTCTGATACAACTTTAGGGGAGTATATCAGACGAAGACGGCTTACGAAGGCAGCGTTTGACCTGCAAAACACTAATATGAGTGTATTAGATATTTCATTAAAGTTTGGATATAATTCACCCACAGCATTTACACGAGCATTTACAGCAATGCATGGTGTAACACCGACGAAGGCAAGAAGATTCGGTACAAGCTTGAAATCATATCCAAGAATCTCTTTTCAGATATCGGTAAAGGGGGAAAAAGAACTTGTATATAAGATAGAAGAGAAAGAAGAATTTAAAATTATAGGGATAAAAGAGAGTATTATTAATGATGGAGTTTATAATACTGGCAGAATTCCGCAAATGTGGTCAGAGGCAATACAGAATGGAGTAATCTATCAGATTGCTTCTTATAGTAATAATTTATATTCCGGAATGATGGGATTGTGTTCGAATTTTCGGGATAATCTGTTTGATTACTATATCGGGGTAGTAAGTGACCAGCAGGCAGGAGTCTTAGAAGAATTAAGAATAAAAAAAGGAATTTGGGCAGTTTTCGAATGTATTGGACTTAGTTCAATTCAGCCAACCTGGACACGTGTATTTACGGAATGGTTTCCTTCCTCCGGATATGAGTTAGCGGATGCCCCGGAAATAGAGTGGTATCCCCATAGTAATATTAGTAATTCTGAGGAATATAGAACAGAAATTTGGATTCCTATTAAAAAGCGATGTAATAGTTAAATTTATGCTGAAAAGAAAAAGGAGGAGGAGAAATTATGGAGATTCAAAAATGTATAAAAGCCTCATTTTCAGTTATCGGTAAAGAAGGTTCTACCAATGACGGTGACGGCTTTATCCAAAGATTATGGGAAGATGCCAATTCCCATTTTAATGAAGTAGCAGATTTGGCTAAAAAGGATGAAACGGGAAGTTTAGCAGGAATATGGGGTGCTATGTCAGACTTATCCCATTCCTTTAAACCCTGGGAAGATAATTTTTCAAAAGGACTCTACTTAGCAGGAGTTGAAGTTGCGGATGATGCCATTGCTCCTCAAGGTTGGGTTAAGTGGACTATTCCATCTTATGAATATATATATGTAAAAAATGAAAGCGAATCAACTTTTATGGAAGGTGTGAAATACCTAAAAGATAATAATATAGCTCTTGCTGGAGCTGTTCTCGACTTTATTTGTCCAGATACGAATCAGGGTTATCAATTTTTCCCGATACGCAGACTATAAGTTGATTATAAGTTAACATGTAATTCGTTCACTTATTTATAGGTACCTCCTAAAATAGCTACATATTGAGCAGAATCGGAAAAGAAATATGGAATCGTTGGATGTATCATATGATTACCACATAGAAAGAAGGTGCTAATCATAAGGAATTATGAGGTTGTTCTGGAGAGCCTTAAATATATTGAAAGCCACTTGGAAGAAAAGATACTGGTTGGTGATATAGCCGGTAAATTTGGATATTCTGAGTATTATTTTTCAAGAATGTTTTCGAAGTATATAGATATATCTGTTATGGAATATGTTAAAAGAAGAAGATTAATAAGCGCAGCGAAAGAAATTATGCATGGAAAGAAAGTAATAGATGCGGCGCTGAAGTATTCTTACGATAGCCACAGCGGATTTACAAAGGCTTTTAAGAAAGAATATGGATACACACCTTCCTTATTAAGTGCGATGAAAATGCAAATAGATGACTTAACAGGAGGTAGCTATATGAGTGAATTATTTATCAAACAGACGGATGAGCAGGAGGATAAGGACAAATTATTTGCGACTTTACTGAATTGTATTAGTTGTAATCAAAATAATGCCAACCTAGCTAATATTTGTAAAGCTTATGAAGTTTCAAAAAAAGCTTATGAAGGTATGCGAAGATATTCAGGAGATGAGTATATCACACATCCATTAAATGTAGCTATTATCCTCGCTGATATAGGAGCCGGCGAAAATGCTATTGTTGTAGGTCTTATGTGTGATATATTAGAAAAAACAAATGTCAGTAGGAAAGAACTGGAGAGTAATCTAACGGAGAAAATAGTTAATATAATAGTTGGCTTATCTGATTTTGATATTTCATGTGAATTTGAGAATGATGATATAGTATTGGTTAAGCTTGCCGAACGTCTCCATAATATGAGGACTCTTCGGTTCATGAATGAGGATAAATGGAAGTGCAAAGCAAAGGAGACAATAGAAATCTACCTGCCCTTAGCAAAAAAGCTTGGAAATAATGCTTTGACGGATGAATTAAATAATCTTGCTGTTGAATATGCTTAAAGAGGAGAGATGCTGCTTATATACTCGATTGAGCACTTGGGAAAAATGTTACAACTAGATGTGGATGTCCATAAAAAATATCTGGTAATAGTATCGTGAAAGGTATCTTGTCTAAAAAGACAAGGTATCTTTCTTTTTATGAATCAGCAGTTGACAGCAGGGAAATAATGGTGTAGAATAAGTAACAAGTGTTACGTAACGTATGATATATTATGAAAGGAAGTATTAACTTGCCACCCAAAATAAAGATTACAGATGAGGATATTCTTAATGCTGCAATTAATATGGTCAGGGAAAAGGGATTAGAAAGCCTGAATGCCCGTGACTTGGCAAAGGAAATCGGCTGCTCTGTACACCCTATATTTCGAGTGTTTCATTCAATGGAAAGACTGAAAGGGAATATCTATAAAGAAGTCGAACATATCTATAATGAACGAATGCTAAGAGCGGTGGAACATCAGGAAGATGGTTTTATCAGTGTTGGCCTTGCCTATATTGATTTTGCAAAAAACGAAAAAAATCTCTTTAAGTTATTATTTATGTCGGATGCATTTCAAGGACAGAGTTTAATGGATATTGTAGGTTCAACGGAAGGAGACGACGAAGTTATAGAAATGCTATGTCAAATGACCGGATTAGATATAAAACGGGCAAAGGAATTATATGCGGGAATTTGGCTTGTAACTCATGGAATTGCATCTATGTATGCCACGAATAACTGTCGTTTTAGTGATGAAGAAATCAAAAGGTTATTAAACAATTCATTTATGGGATTAATACTAAAATTAAAAAATGAGGAGAATTAAGCATATGAAAACATCTTATACACAGAGGCATCCATATATAACAGTCATCCTGCTGGGACTGCTGTGCACATTTATGACCGCCCTTGGTTCAGCAGTGTCACAGGCTTTTAGTTCGAATGCCGATATTCAATATCTTTTTATTACCGGGGCTTTGGTTGTTTCTGTAATGATAGGTCTTATAATTATGAAAAAATCCCGGTTTACACTTTCAAATTTCGGATTCCGTGCAAATGAAAAGGGTTCCTTTCGAAAAGTATGGTGGTATATTCCGTTAATTGTGGTAGAGATACTCCCGCTTGCCATTGTAGGTTTTAGTTCGGAAGTGACCGGACTTCAATATATTATATTATTGTTTTTTACCATTGCCGTCGGTTTTAATGAAGAAATTTATTTTAGAGGTCTGGCCTTTAAGTTTATGGAGGAAAAAGGAAGAAAACAGGCAGTTATCTGGACTTCTGTTGTCTTTGGAGTACTTCACCTTGTAAATGCTTTTAATAGTAAAACTGCATTATATGTTATACTACAGATGTTTTTTGCCTTCCTTGTAGGAATCGTACTGGCTGAAATTGTTAGTATTACGAAAAGTCTTTGGGCACTAATTATCTGGCATGCATCACATGATTACATATCTGGCATCACAGGTGACGCTCTTGACAAAACAGCTCTCGTTATTTTAGCTATCCAGGTTGCAATATTGCTGGTATTTGCTATAGCTATGTGGCAGAGAAAAAAAGAAGACAATGTAAAGGAAGCATTAGAACCAGCAGTGTGATTTTTATGATGAATAAACTATAATGACCAGGCAAAAGATGCAATTGATAGTACATATAATATTGCATAAATCTGGAAGAACTGATATAATGATTGAAACTGTAAATGGAAGGGAGTGTGTGTTTGTTAATTGCAATTTTTATGGGACTTAAATAATTTAAGCCTAACAGGTAGAACGGCTGCAACAGCCTTTATTTTAGTGCCTGTTTAAGACCATAAAGATGTGTAAAACAAACAGATTGCTCCTTATTATAACCTGTAAGACACTATTTTTGTGGTCTTACAGGTTTTTTTATTTCTAAAAACAATAATAAGGAGATATCATCGTGGAAAATAAATTAAATTTCGAGCTTTCCCGGATTAGAGACAATATGGATATGGTAGACAAATACATTGAATCATTGACAGGTGTTGTGGATGAATTCTGGGAAGAGCATATTTTAAATGGAGATTACTATTTGGTAATGACTAGTGAAGTAGCAGTTGGATTCTTTACGATATATGAAGAATGGGATAAGAAAAAGTATATCACCTCCTACTACCTGGATGATGCTTATATGAATTCCAGCAAAGAAATTCTGTTTAGAATAATTTCAGAGTTTCATATTGAGAAAGCCTATGTTGCTACCTGTGATGAAAGCTTTTTGTCAGTATGCCTGGATTTGAACAAAGGTTTTGAACTTCAGGCTTATTTCTTTGATGGAACAATAAAACGTGATGTCAGGGAAGCTGAATATGGAATGGAGTATATGAAAATAGTAACCGTGGAGGAAATGCCGGAAATCCGCCTTCTTACCGGAGATTTTTATGATAACGTAACCGATGACGATATTCTTTCAAAAAAATGCGAGCTATACCGGATTCTGCAGAATGAAGAAACCCTTGGCGTGGGTATAATGGTTCCTGGCAAGCTGCAGAAAGGCTACACTTCCTGTGGAGAGTTTGTACTGGAACAGCACAGACGAAAAGGAGTAGCAAGAAGCCTGCAGCTTAACATGGCTGATATTTGCCGGGATAGAGAAGATATACCTATTGGAGGCTGCTGGTATAAAAATATAAATAGCTATAAAACCTTCTATAGCTGCGGAAGGTATAGTAAGACCAGATTATTAAATATATCCTTCTGATATAAAGCTGCGTTTCTAGGATTATTTCTTAAATTCTACTTGACCTGGCCCAAAGGGCAAGGCTTATCCTTGGGTTAGAGATTAAAAAATCTTAAAACTGGTTAGTCGTGGAATGTGAGGTTGAAATGTTGAATTTAAGTGATTGTACCTGGAAACAAATAGCAGAGCTTGACAAAGCACGAAGTATATTATTTATAACTATGGCACCGATTGAAGAACACAGTCTTCATCTGCCTCTTGGAACAGATGTGTATGAAGGGGAATATTGGATTGCAGAAGCAGAAGGTATAATAAATCAAAAGAATCCAGAAGCTGTCTGCTGCAAACTTCCGGCATATCCCATTGCTGCCGCTGGAGTGAGAGGTTTTTATGGGTGTATTCACTTTGAACCTAAAACAGTTTATAAGGTTGCAGTGGAATTGCTGGAAAATATTGTTCAAATGGGATTTCAAAATATTATCATTGTAGCATCCCATGGAGACCCCATACATTTGATTGCTACAGAAAAAGCCTGCAAGAGGATAAACAGTAAATATAAGATATGTGCCATTTCACCTATGGGAGCTTTCTTTTCGGCAAAAGAACTTGGCATTGACTTGGGATTGCCCGATGAAATAAAAGAGATGGAAAGGTGTGCAGCAAATGATTTCCATGCCGGATGGATTGAGACTTCCTGTATGTTAGATATCAATAAAGCATCAGTGTCAGAGAGTTATAAAACCATACCCCCGATAGAAATCCATGAGAAAGACATGATGTTTTCAGGAAAACAATTAAGAGCCATGGGAGAGTATGGGCACTTGGGATATCCGGCTTTAGGGGATGAAAAAATCGGAAGGATGCTGAATTGTAACACCGCACAGTATTTGGCAACAGTTGCATCGAAGTTAATAAAAGGGGAAGATTGTTCAGGGTACATGTTTCATTCATTATATAAGATTCCCTTTATGCACACACCTTTCCTATGAGCTGGAATTTAAGGCAGCAGAATATGTTATCAGGAGAGAATACTTATGAATCAGGCAATCCAAATAGAAGGAGTATGGTATAAAATGTATTCAAGAGGTCAATTTGCGGTTATCGGAAAAGTAGGAAGAAAAGCACTTAGATTATATGAAGAAGCAGGCTTGTTAATACCGACATCAAAAAGGGAAGATAATGGATATAGCTATTATACAGCGGAGCAATTCGAAGAACTGCTCCGTATCAAGGAATATAGAAAGTTCGGATTTTCTCTCAAGGAGATAAAGCAGATAATAAACGGAGAAGTGAATGAAAAGACAGCGCTGACTGAAAGGGAAGTTCAATTGGAGCATGAAATACAGAATAGTATAAGTGTGAAGCTGCAGTTGGAGAAGTATGCCTCAGGGCAGCGAATGAATGCTCAGGAGGAATATGAGATTGGCAGAAAATTGTTTACTGAAAAAACCATATTGTTTCGTAAAGAGAATATAGAAGCAGAAGATCTTGGGGTCAGCGTAGGTAAACTATATGAAATTGCTGCTCAGAACGGTTTGATTGCAGTGGACTCTCATTATGTTAGATATGATAAGGTATTCGAAGGAAACGGAGAATTTTTTATGGAGACATGTCTACCGGTTGCGGATACACATATTCTGCAAGAGGAGTTTTTAAAGAAAGAAGAGCCGGCCTTTTGCATATATACAGTTCATAGAACAGGTTTCTCCACAATATGTAAGGCTCATCAGAAATTAAAGGAATATGCAGAAATGAATAACATTGAGCTTACAGGTAAAGTCTTTGAGGTATACAACCGTGATATGAGTGCGGAGATTTATTATGAGATTTGCACAGTGTAAGATTCTTCATTTTTAAAAAGATAAAATAAACCTGTCATAGGAGATAGTTTTATGGTAGAATTTTACTGATACCAATATAAACTAGTATACTATACCACTTAAAAGGGAGGAGTTCATGATGAAAAGAAGATTCGTAATATTTATGGCAGTTTTACTTATGCTCACCGGAATTGGCGCAAGTTTCAAAGAAGTGGAGGCAGCTGCCGCTTTAGAGGCTGATAGTACCATGACGACTATGAGTAAGCCGTCTTTTGACTATTATAAGTCAGGCAAAGTACAAAATAAAAAGAGCACACCGCTTAAACTAAAACTGGTAACGAGTAAAACCAATCAAATTACAGACGAAGATGAGTGGTTTCAGAAGAATAAACTTTCACTGGGAACCTATCAGGTGCCAAATTCTTTCAGTACTATTTCCGGGAATCTACCGGAAGGGATAGACGACACTTGGAATAGGTTAATGGCAACTTCTGCTTTTTATGATACCAAGTATATTTATTGCACCTATGGTTCGGATTTTTCGGAAGGATATATTTTAAACATTTATGATAAGAAAACATTAGAGCTGGTATACTCCTTGGATTTTTCCAATTATAAATATTCGCCGAAATATGTAAAAGCTGATTATGAGTTTATACAGCAAAAAATTAATTGGGCAACCATTAAGGACAATATTTTATATATTTCTCATAGCCACAATACCTATGCCAAAAGCTCGAATAATATGAATGCCTATATAACGGCAATTGATTTAAAAGATATGAGTATTATCTGGAGGACCAAAGCCCTGGTAAGCAATTGCAATAATTTTGTTATTGTTGATGGTGTTATCATCTCAGGTTATGGTTTTACGGATGAATCGGATTATCTGTATCAGGTTGATATCAACACCGGCAAGATCTTGAACAAGACATTGTTAAAATCTGCACCCTCTTATATTATCAAAAAGGGAAAATTCTTGTATGTACGTACTTATAATACAGATTATAAGTTCAGTATAAGCCGGTAAAGTTGTAAGTTAGACTCACTGGTAATTTTATGATAGACACTCTTCCAAATACTCTGTATAATAATTGATTGCTAGTATAAAGGAGGGTGAGTTCATGAAGAATGATTTAACAACCGGTAACCCGATGAAATTAATAATTGGTTTTACAATCCCAATTCTGATAGGAAATATTGTTCAGCAGCTCTATTATGTTATTGATTCCATTATTGTTGGAAATCTCCTGGGGGTGAATGCTCTGGCCGCTGTAGGGTCTACCGGTTCTCTGACCTTCTTAGTTATAGGCTGGATTATGGGAATGACAGGTGGATTTGCTATTATAGTTGCCCAGCGTTTCGGAGCGGAAGATATAAAAGGTGTAAAGCATTATGTAGCCATGTCATTCTACTTGTGTATCATTATGGCTTTTTTAATGACCATAGGACTTCTTTTGGCTAACCGATGGATTTTGACAATAATGAATACACCAAAGGAAATATTTCAGGATACCTATCATTTTATCAGGATTATCTACATAGGTATTACTGCAACAATTGCCTATAACATATTGGCCTCCGTACTTAGAGCTTTAGGGGACAGCAAAACTCCGCTTTACTTTTTATTGCTTTCTTCTGTTTTGAATGTGGCTCTGGATTATCTCTTTATCGCAGGGCTTTCTATGGGAGTAGAAGGCGCCGGAATCGCTACGGTTATTTCTCAGGCTTTTGCTTCTATCCTCTGTTTAATATATATGCTTAAAAAACACCCAATCCTTCGCCTGAAAAGGCAGGATGCTCATTTCTCTGGAAAAAGTGCCTTTAAGTTAACCGGAATGGGTCTACCCATGGGACTTCAGTTTTCTATAACAGCTATCGGCACAATGATGGTACAGGTAGCTTTAAATCACCTTGGAACAGTTTACATAGCAGCATTTACGGCTGCCAGCCGAATACAGAATATAATTACACAGCCTCTTCCGTCATTTGGTGCAAGTCTGGCTACCTATGTAGGCCAGAATACCGGAGCCAGGAAAATGGATAGGGTAAGGGCGGGAGTTCGCGCTACCTTTATAATATCTATCGTTTGCAGTGTTTTATCAATGGCGGCTGTACTCATCTTTGGAGATATACTGGTGAAGTTATTTGTGAATGGGGACAGTGCAGAGGTAGTTGAGAAAGCCAAGATATATTTTTATGCGGTAGCAGGCTTTTATATCCCTCTGGGACTAATCTTTGTTTACCGTAATTCACTGCAAGGCCTGGGGGATGGAATGCTTCCTATGCTTGGAGGAATCTTCGAGTTATTCGCAAGAGGCTTGGTAGTTATTCTCCTTGCAAAGCCCCTTGGGTATTTTGGAATCTGCCTTGCCAATCCGGTTGCCTGGGTATCAGCGTTAATACCGATTATTCCGGCATACTATTACAGAGTGAGGAAACTTAGCAGTAATATGCCTTAGAGTTTTTGAAATTTTGGCAAGCTTTGTTAATAGAACATCTGATTTCTCCAATTATTTATAACATGACATACAGTTGTCCAAACTATATGTTATAATATGGAAAAGGAGGGTAAACATGTTACTGGATATGAATAAATGTTTATTAGAATTTTCAGAGGAAAATGGAATTTCGCTGCAAGGTGTTCAATTTCCTCAGGTTTCTTTAGCTGCCGAGAATGTAGAGGTAATTATGATAAATGAAGTACCCCCGGAAAATCCATCGGATTATTTTTACAGCAAATCTGAGAATCCGGGTTATATGAAGACAGTACAGGCACTTTTTGCAGATGCGGGTATTACTGTTGGGAGTATTGAGGATATAATAGGCCGTGGAATTTATCTTACAACAGCAGTGAAATCCTCTAAATCCGGATATGCGGTGGATACTGCCAAAATTATAGAGCATCTGCCTATATTGGAATATGAGATAGGCCTGTTTCCCAATCTAAAGGTTATTATGCTTATGGGAGATGTGGCAAAGAAAGCTTTAAATTACATCGCAAAGAAAAATACGAAGAAGAACGTAATCCCATCTGAAAGCACCTATAAAATCCGCAGTAACGAATTTTTCTATCAAAATAAGCGTGTTTTTCCGTCCTATATTATGACTGGTGGAAACATACTTATTGAAAAGTCCAAGTGTCGTATGATCAGCGAAGATATAATTAGAATGGAAGAGTATCTGAAACAAAGCAGAGACAATAGGATTTTAAATATTAATAAATAAAGAAAAATTGAGATTATAAGTAAAACCTTCATCCTTCTATAAAAGAGATGGAGGTTTTACTTTTGCAGAAACAGCCTTTTTCTGCAAAGCATATTTGGAAATTATATGGTATACTTGATTTGAGGTGAAAGGGCTATTTTGCAACAGCCCCCCTGATTATACATGTGCAGCTTTCGTACACCTATGGGAATAGTTAGTGCGCAGATGGGAGAAGAAGATGGAATGGCTTGATAAAATAAATAGTGCTATTGATTATATGGAAGCACACATGGAGAAGAAAATGGATTACCAAAAGGCGGCTAAGATTGCCTGCTGCTCACTGTCCGGATTTCAGAGAATGTTTACCTTTGCCACAGATATAACATTATCTGAATATGTACGCTGCAGAAGAATGGCATTATCGGCCTATGATTTAATTCACGGAGATGAAAAGGTAGTTGAGGTGGCCTTAAAATACGGCTATGAGTCAGCAGCGGCATTTACCAGGGCTTTTCAGACTTTTCATGGTGTACCTCCGACTGCGGTAAGAAAGCTGGGAATCTACACGGAATATCCGCGTATAACATTAGAAATAAAGGTGAATGGAGGGAGTTTATGTATGAGTACGAAACCAATTGTACGCATTGAAGAACATGGCAATGAACGGCTTGCAGGCTTCTTTGTGAATTGTAAGGCACCGGAAGAAGCTGCCTGGAATATGCTCAGAAAATGGAGTACTAACCAGCTAAAGGACTATCCTGCCCGCAGATATATCGGTTGTGCGCCGAAAGGGCATCATCCCGAGGGAGAAGAGCATCAGACTGAGGAGGCGGACATCGTTCACGAATATTTGGCTTATGTATTTTTGTTCGAGGAGGAAGGAAGGGAGAATACTTTTAAAGGAGCAGAAGTCTGTGATGGTCCCAAAGGTCTGTTTCTGGTGGGAGATGTTGCTCTAAACGAATTCCGGGATGACGGCACCATTGATATTGGTGAGTCTATGATGAAGGCTTACGGAGTGATGTCGGAATTTTTAAAGGAGACCTCAGCCTATGAGTTTGATATGGGGACAAGGCCGTATTACGAGGAACATGTCTTTACAAAGGAATGGTTTGAAACAGGTGGAGAGATGGCAGGCTTTAAATTATGGCTCCCGATAAAAAAGCTTTCAGAATGCTGTTGAGCCTGAGATTTAATGAAATTAAGAGCATTCTGTTGACATTTGACAGCAAGAATATAATAATCTAATAGGTGATTACTTTCTGATATTCAGAAAGCACATCTGCCTTTTCGAAGGTTGGCCAATCCATAGGATATGGCCACTTTTGATGTAAGAGGCAGGAGGATTCCAGGGATTTGTTACATTCAAGCTCATACATGGGCTATAGGAATTATCCCATAAATTGTTTAGAAAAGAGAAGAAAAATGTATGTAATCAGTATAAGCCATAAAATCGCAACCGTTGAAATCAGAGAAAGATTCTCTTTTTCCAAAGAGGAACAGGAAGAATTCTTGCGGCTGGTCATGGACCAGGGACATTATGAAGAATGTGTGATACTTTCCACCTGTAATCGCTGCGAGGTATATTTTACACCTTCACCAGCTAATGCAGGCTTTGAGGCTGTTCAGGAGATGGAGAAGCTGCTGACGGAGTTCAAAAAGACAGAGCTTTCGCTGTTGCTTAAGTACTTTTTAGTATATAATGAAGAGAAAGCAATACAGCATTTGTTCTCCGTTACCTGTGGTATGGATTCTATGGTAATCGGCGAAGATGAGATTTTAGGACAGGTTAAGGATGCTTATACCAGGGCACTGAACTTAAAGGCTACAAAATATATGTTAAATACATTGTTCCAGGCTGCTATTACCTGTGCAAAGAGGATAAAAACAGATACCAGATTATCTAAGACCCCGGTATCCATTGGAACACTGGCGGCAAATGAAGTGTTTCGTTTTGGGGGAGATATAAAACGTGTACTAATTATCGGTATGACCGGAAAAATGGGGACAATCATTATGAAGAACCTGTATGGAAAAGAGAACATACAGATTACCGGAACATCACGCAATCATAATTCCATTGAGATTATTAACCGAGAGTATAGGAATCTCAGGATGATTGATTTTAAAGAAAGATATGAATACATAGACGAAGCTGACATCGTTATTAGCGCAACTACAAGTCCCCATTATACCATTACCTGTAAGGAACTCTCAGAAAGTATCAGGACCGGAAAAGAACGTCTTTTCCTTGACCTGTCCGTGCCCTTGGATATAGACCGGGAAATTACGAAGATAAATGGTGTCAACCTGCATGATATTGACTTCTATCAACAGATTTCCCGCCAAAATTTCGAACTAAAAGAACAGGAAACAATTCGCGCCGCTCAGATGATAGAAGAACATTTGGATAATGCGAAAAAAGAAGTAATATTTCATTCCTTTCTGCCTGACCTGCCGGATATAGGTAATGCAATGGAGAAGATACGGCCTGCTAATCTCATCTATGAGTTAAAAGACAGAGCCAATAGTGAGGAGTTATCTGTAATGCTGCAGCTGGTTAGAAAGTTATTATAATTTATACCCTTCAGGTTTTATGGAGTTTAACAATGAAAGACTGCCATTACCAATGAAAGCTGAGCTGCAATTAAAGTGATGGTAAAAAGACGGAGGTATCTATGGGTTATTTTCCATTGTTTGTTGATCTTAAAAATAAGAAATGCCTTATTGTGGGAGGCGGCAGAATAGCCTACCGTAAAATCCTGGCACTGCTTGATTTTGAAGCGGATATAACAGTAGTTGCTCCGTCAGTCATCAACGATATAGCAATACTCAAAGACCGTATTTACATTCAAATGGAGGAGTATAAAGAAAAAGACCTTGAAGGTGCCTTTTTAACCATAGCGGCAACCAATAATTCGGACCTGAATGGGAAGATAGCATCTGATTGCAGAACCAGAAATATATTGGTCAATACAGTAGATGAGATAGATCGATGCGATTTCTTATTTCCTGCTTATATAAAAAAAGGGAATATATCAATTGGGATAACTACCTCGGGACACAGCCCGCTAATGGCAGGATATCTAAAAAAGGAGATAAGTGAGAATCTGCCGGATTATTATGAACCTCTGATCGATACCCTTGGCAGCTGCCGGGAATATGTGAAGAATACCGTTCCAGAGGAAGATAAACGGGCGGATATTATGAAGGAACTAGTAAGAATAGGTCTGGAAAACAAAGGGTGTCTGACGGAGACAGATGTACAAGGGGTCATCTTGAAGATAGTTGAGGAAGGAAGTGGTAAGTAGGGTGAAGGAAACGATTCGTATAGGAACAAGAAAAAGCAAATTGGCAATGGTTCAGACAAATACAATTATCAATATGCTCTCAGAGATTGCACCGAATACAAAGTTTGAGATAATACCAATCAGTACCATAGGAGACGAGATCCTTGATAAACCTTTGGTTCAGTTTGGCGGAAAAGGAGTCTTTGTAGATGTCTTTGAAGAAGCATTGTTAAATGGAAAGATTGACTTGGCGGTGCATAGTGCAAAAGACATGACAATGGAACTTCCGAAAGGTCTTGGAATCCTTGGTATACCCAAACGTGAAGATCCAAGGGATGTCCTGGTGACTTATAACCGGCAGCTATCCAAGGAAAGCAGGGCAGTTATCGGAACCAGCAGCCTTAGGAGGCAATTTCAGATACAGCAGCATTACCAGGCAGAATGCTTTAGCCTAAGAGGAAATGTCCCTACCAGGCTGGAAAAATTAAAAAAAGGGGAGTACGATGGAATTATTCTGGCTGTGGCAGGGTTAAAACGGCTGGGGCTTATGGCAGAAGAGGACTTTAAGTACCGGATATTTTCCACGGAGGAATTTGTCCCGGCTGCCGGTCAGGGCATTCTCGCGGTAGAAGGCCGTCTTGAAGAGGAGTTGTCAGAACTTGTTTCAGGTATTAACGATAAGGAGACCGCAATCAGCTTAATGACCGAAAGAAGAGTACTAGAGAAGCTGAATGCAGGATGTCATGAAGCTATTGGTGTTTATTCGGAGATTAGTACCGGTATTCTTAAGATAGATGCCATATATAAAAGGGAAGATGGAATAATCAGGGTAAAGGAAGAGGCTCCCATAGAAGATTATTTGTCTGCTGCCGACAGGATAGCTGATAAGCTGCTTGAAAAGTAGCCGGGTAATAGTCAGACAATCAGATACTAAATTAAAAGCAGAATAACATTGCCTGAAGTATGGCAAAGGATGAGGTCTAGAATGGAGAAATACGGTAGAGTATACCTGGTAGGTGCAGGTCCTGGTGATGCAGAACTTCTTACCCTGAAAGGTAAAAGGCTTTTACAGTCTTGCGATGCAGTAATCTATGACCGTCTGGCATCAGAGAAGCTTTTAGAATATGTAAAAGCTGACTGTGATCGTATCTACGCCGGGAAGGTTGTCGGCAATCATGCATTAGGACAGGAAGAGATAAATCAGCTTATAATCGATAAAGCGCGTACCTGCGAAGTGGTGGTGCGTTTAAAAGGTGGTGATCCTTTTGTTTTTGGAAGAGGCGGGGAAGAAGTGCTGGCCCTACAGGAAGAAGGGATACCGTATGAAATAGTTCCGGGAGTGACCTCTGCTATAGCAGCAGCTGCCTACGCAGGGATTCCGGTTACCCATAGAGGAAGCAGTCAGAGCTTTACTGTAATCACAGGTCATACCGCAGAAGAAGAGGAAAACGTTCCGGATTCAATGGCAGATATGGCGAAGATTCCCGGAACTCTTATAATTCTAATGGGTATGGGTAATCTGGAGGGTATTACAGAGAAATTGATAAAAGGCGGAAAGCATCCGGATACGCCGGTTGCTGTAGTTTCCAATGGTACCACCCCCTGGCAAAGAGAGGTAAGAGGAAGTCTTGCCGATATCTGCAATAAGGTCAAAGAAGAAGGAATGAAGGCGCCTGCTATTATCATTATCGGCAGTGTGGCAGGACTTAATATGAAAGCTTCTATTTGTTATCCTTTATCAGGAGTCAGAATCGGTATAACAGGTACAAAAGACCTCAGAGAAAAACTGACGAAACAGCTGGAAGAACTGGGAGCAGAAACGATAACTGTTGGCGCTCTGGAATTGGCAGATTATTCGGAAAGCTCTGAATTTGACCAGGCCTTACAGTCTCTGGAACAGTATCACTGGATTGTTTTTACGAGCTCTAATGCAGTCAGACTATTCTTTCAGCGATTGAAGGAACTCACTATTGATCATAGAAAACTATCACATATACGTTTTGCTGCAGTTGGCAGCGGGACAGCCAAAGTCCTGCTGGAATACGGCTTTTACGCTGATTTGGTACCAGGAGAATACTCAGCCATTAAACTGGCACAGGAACTTGTGAATGCAGTAACACCAATGGAAAAACTTTTGATTCCCAGAGCAGTACAAGGTTCAGAAGAGTTAATAAAAACATTACAGGAAAAGAATATCTCTTACGATGATATTAAAATATATGATGTGTTAAACAATCCGAATTTAACAGAGCTGTCACAATCACAAGTGAAACAATTGGATTATCTGGTGTTTACCAGTTCTTCAGGGGTTCATGGCTTCTTTCAAAGCAGCGATAAAAGGGAACTCCTGAAAGATACAAAAATTGTCTCTATAGGTGACGCTACCAAAAAGACATTAAACGAGTATGGCTATAACATAATTCTTACTGCCAGAGAAGCAAGTGTAAATGGAATAGTAGAATGCATTACAGAAGACGACAGGAATTTCAGAGGGGGAAACAGATGAAGCGTTTAAGAAAACTTAGAACAAATGAAACCATGAGAAAGCTGGTCAGGGAGACGAAGCTCCAGATTTCAGAGCTGGTTTATCCTATATTTGTTATAGAAGGTGAAAATATTAAGAATCCCATACCATCCATGCCGGGTATCCATCAATACTCTATTGACCGATTAGAGGAAGAGCTGGAGAGAATTACGGAAAGAGGAATAGGAAGTATCCTCATTTTTGGCATACCGGAACATAAAGATGAGGTGGGAAGCGGTGCCTATCAGGAGGATGGCATTACACAGAGAGCCATCCGATTTATAAAGGAAAATTACCCAAAGCTCCTGGTAATAGCAGATGTATGCCTCTGTGAGTACACTTCTCATGGGCATTGCGGCCTTGTGAGAAACGGTAAGATCTTAAATGACGAGACCTTGCCCTTATTAGCACAGGCATCCGTTAGTTTAGCAAGGGCCGGCGCTGATATTATTGCTCCTTCTGATATGATGGATGGAAGAATACAAGCAATTCGGGAAGCGTTGGATGCTAATGGCTTTATTGATATTGTAATTATGGCATATAGTGCAAAGTATTCCTCTGCTTATTACTCACCTTTTCGAGAAGCTGCTCATTCTGCACCCGGTTTTGGAGACCGGAAGACATACCAGATGGATTATGCCAATGGCAGAGAAGCTATTCTTGAGGTTGAGGCTGATTTAGAAGAAGGGGCAGATATGGTTATGGTAAAGCCTGCTCTGGCTTATTTGGATGTCATTAAAGAAGTATCGCAAACCTTTGACAGTCCGGTAGCAGCTTATAATGTCAGCGGAGAGTATTCCATGGTGAAGGCAGCTGCGGCGAATGGTTGGATTGATGAAAAGAAAATCGTCCTGGAAAATCTTACTGCGATCAAAAGAGCCGGAGCCAGAATTATTATAACTTACCATGCTCTGGATGTTGCCGGGTGGCTAAAGGAGGAAGAACTATGAATACAGGGAGGTCGGAGGAGCTTTATAGGAGAGCTGTAGAACATATACCAGGGGGAGTAAATAGCCCGGTTAGGGCTTTTCGGTCAGTAGGAAGAACCCCTTTATTTATTGACAGGGCAAAAGGCTCCAGAATCTATGATGCCGATGGAAATGAATTCATAGATTATGTCAGTTCCTGGGGACCGGCAATTCTTGGTCATGCAAGGGAAGAAGTAACGGAAGCAGTAATCAAAGCCTGTGAAAAAGGACTTACCTACGGAGCTCCTACAGAAAAGGAAATCATCCTGGCAGAAATCATTTCTGAGATGATGCCTTCCATGGAAATGACCCGTCTGTTAAGTTCCGGAACGGAAGCGGTTATGAGTGCTATCCGGGTCGCAAGGGGATTTACCGGAAGGGATATGATTATAAAGTTTCGAGGTTGTTATCATGGACACAGTGATGGTCTGTTAGTAAAGGCCGGCTCTGCGGCCCTTACAACAGCCGTTCCGGATAGTGCCGGAGTACCTGCTGGATTTACTCAGACTACATTAGTAGCAGAATACAATGATGCGACATCTGTAGAAAATCTCTTTGCCCAATATGGAGCGCAGATTGCCGCCGTTATTGTGGAACCCGTAGCTGCCAATATGGGGGTAGTCCTTCCAAAGGATGGCTTTCTGCCATTTCTTCGAAAGATTACAAGAGACAACGGAGCATTATTGATTTTTGATGAGGTCATTACCGGTTTTCGGCTTCTACCGGGAGGAGCCTCGGAATATTTTCAGATTAGCCCGGATCTTATAACCCTGGGTAAGATTATAGGCGGTGGAATGCCGATCGGAGCTTACGGGGGAAGACGGGATATTATGGAGAAGGTATCTCCTTTGGGTAATGTCTATCAGGCAGGTACTTTATCAGGTAACCCTGTTGCCACCACCGCCGGAATCACTACCCTGAATATATTAAGAAACAGCCCCGGGATTTATGAAGAATTAGAACAAAAAGCGAAGCAACTGGCCAACACGCTTCGCCAGGTATCAAAGGGAAGGGTGTGGGTAAACCAGATAGGCTCTCTTTTAAGTCCTTTCTTTACCGGTATACCGGTGACCACCTATGATGATGTAATGACCTCTGATACTAGAGAGTATGCCTCCTACTTTAATTATCTTCTGGAACGCGGCATTTATATTGCCCCGGCACAGTTTGAGGCAATGTTTATTTCGGATGCCCATAGTGAAGAAGATATATCCATGACCTGTAAGGTTATAGAAGAATATTTCAACAGGTAAAAATAAAATAAATCGCCATAAAAAATATGAGATATTTTCTGATAAAACTTTTCAAAAAAATTACATAAAATTGGTAAATATTTTTGAAGAAATGATATAATAGGGTTGTATTAATAAATCATAAAATTCAAAGATTTTACATTCACGGAAGGAGTTATTATGAAATTATCAAAAAGACTAAAAAATGTAGTGGTTTCTTTCCTTGCTGTTGCCTTGCTGGTGGTTACGCCAGTTATTCCGGCAGACAGGGCACTGGCGGCTGAATCATCTTCACCGGCAGATAGTGTAACAAGCAGTGATATTGTTATTTTATATGATAATGACGTTCACTGTGCCGTAGATGGATATGCAAGTCTTGCGGCTTTGAAAGGTGATTTACAAGAAAAAACAAAATATGTTTCTCTAGTTTCTGATGGAGACTTTATTCAGGGTGGAACTATCGGAGCGATATCAAAAGGTCAGAACATTATTGATATCATGAATAAGGTTGGTTATGATGTGGTTACACTTGGAAATCACGAGTTCGACTATCAGCTAGACCAGTTAAAGGTGCTGACAGATGAGTTAAAGAGTGATGTAGTAAGCTGTAATTTCAAGAATATGAAAACAGGAAAGAGCGTTTATAAGAATTATGTCATCAAGCAATATGGTAAAACGAAAGTTGCCTATGTAGGAATTACGACGCCCGAATCTATAACCAAATCCACTCCCGCATATTTTCAGGATGCAAATGGAAATTATGTCTATGGTTTTTGCAGTGATCAAACCGGTAAGGCCCTTTACAATCGTGTTCAAAAGGCGGTTAATGACGCAAGAAAAGCCGGTGCTGACTATGTGGTAGCCCTTGCTCACCTTGGTACAGATGGTATTACAGATCGTTGGACTTCTACAAGTGTTATTAAGAATACCACAGGAATTGATGTAATGCTAGATGGCCATTCTCATAGTACTTTTGCAGAGAATACAGTAAAAAATAAGAGTGGAAAAAATGTCCTGGTTTCATCAACAGGAACGAAGTTTGAAAATATTGGTAAGCTGGTTATCAATAAAAATGGAAAAATTGCAACGAATCTGGTATCTCTGAAAGATTATACCAAGACAGATTCCGGAGTAAGCGAATACATAGCATCTATAAAAAAGAGTTACGAGGCAGAGCTTTCCAAGGTTATTGGTAAGACTGCAGTGAATCTGACTACTTTAAATGCTTCTACCGGTAAACGTGCTGTCCGTAATGCGGAGACTAATCTCGGAGATTTCTGCGCTGATGCCCTTCGTACTGTTTTGGATGCTGACGCAGCTATTATGAATGGCGGTGGAATCCGCGCTGATATTGCTATGGGGGATATAACTTATAACAGTCTCCTCTCCGTATTCCCTTGGGGAAATATGGGCTGTGTTCTCCAGGTAACCGGCCAGCAGATTAAAGACGCCCTTGAACTAGGCGCTAAGAATTACCCTGAAGAAAGCGGCGGCTTTTTACAGGTATCAGGTATTACATATGAAATCAATACTTCTGTTCCTTCTTCCGTTGTATTGGATGCCAGCGGAATGTTCCAAAGTGTAGGAGGAGCATATCGGGTAGAGAATATAAAGATTTTAAACAGTAAAACAGGAAATTACGAAGCCTTGGATCTTACAAAGGAGTATAAACTGGCTGGTATTAACTACACCTTAAAGAGCAGTGGTGACGGATATACCATGTTTAAAAATGCAAAAGTTCTTAAGGACGATATCGCAGTGGACTACGACATTCTTTCAAACTATCTTACAAATAATCTCAAAGGAACAGTGGGTTCAGAATATGCGAATCCTCAAGGACAGGGAAGAATTGTAATAAAATAATGAATTCAATAAGAACTTGCAGGTAAAATACCAGTAGAAGAGGCGATCCCCCGGCTGTCATGGCCAGGGATAGCCTCTTTTTTCGAAATGTGACTTTGTCACAGAGAGAAATATGAAAAAAGCTATAATAAAACTATCAATTACATTGCATACAATTAAAAGCAGTAAAGGAGATAAAAATATGAGCGTATTAAAAATAACAAAAGACAATTTTAATCAAGAAGTAATAGAATCGGACAAGCCTGTTTTATTAGATTTCTGGGCATCCTGGTGTGGGCCATGTAAGATGGTTGGGCCTATTGTAGAGCAGGTGGCTGAAGAAACAGTTGATTCCGTTAAAGTAGGAAAAGTAAACGTAGATGAAGAACCGGAACTTGCACAGCAATTCCGTGTAATGAGTATACCTACTCTGGTGGTATTAAAGGATGGAAAAGTGGTTCAATCCAGCGTTGGCGTAAGGCCGAAGCAGGAAATTCTGGCTATGATTCCTTAATTGTAAACTTAATTATAAGCCTCCCTCTTGCCCGTAGTCACAAGCCTTCAAGGAATGTGGACTTAAAAGGGCAAGAAGAGGCTTTATTTTTTTGACAAAAATTCCGGTGCAGTGTTTCTAAATGAAAGGAAAAAGTTTATAATAGGGAAATGCTAAAAGAAACTTTTACATAGAATAATTGCCGTTCACAAGGAAGGTCAGAAAAGTTTTATGCTGCTATAGGAAGCAATAATGACTGACTACTAGTTAGGTGTCTGTAAAATGTACATAACAGCGGTAATAGGAAAGGAACATAAGAAAAATGAATTTTAGAAAATATGCAGATATACTGGCTGGCAATTTGCTTATTACCTTTTGTTATGCCTGCATCACTGTACCAAATCATATTATCAATGGAGGGGTAACGAGCTTCTCCATGGTAACGGCAAAACTTATAAATGTTCCAACTGTATATCTGGTGAATGGAATAACCCTTTTGCTCCTTGGCCTTTGTTACATAGGACTGGGGAAAGAATATTTTCTGGGAACCATATTCAGTTGTTTTAGTTATCTTGTTTTATTTAATGTGTTCAGTAAGACCGGGTTTACAGTTCAACTTCCTAAAATAGCTTCGGTACTTATAAGCGCCTTGGGAGTCGGGACAGGGTATTTTCTGTGCTTGCATGCAAAAGCGACAACAGTGGGTTTTGATGTCCTTGCTCTGATTTTCCATAAAAAGAAGGAAAAATTAAATGTGGCCTATACCATGGGAGCAATTAATCTGGCAGTTATGCTGTATGGTGGGTTTACGTTTGGTGTGCTGGCAATTGCCTACGGAGCAATTTTTGTAGGAATACAGTCCATAGTATTAAATAAGCTTCAAACCATAGAAAGTAAAACAGAGATGGGAAAGTAATACTTTAAAGTAAAAAACACATTATTTTCCTTTATCTATCATTTTGTGTCTGATATAATATATATCAAATACATCAGATAATATCAAAAGGGTGAGGTAAAGAGTTAGTGCAAGGGAAAATCAACGACACAAAGACAGACCGAGTGAAGCGTGAGCTACTAAGAATGTTCTTAGAAAAGAAATACCATCCCCATGAATTACTTCCCAGTGAAGGGATGATCGCAGAGCTCTTTGGAGTCAGCAGAATGACAAGTAAGCTGGCATTAAATGCTTTGGCGGAAGAGGGGATAATATACCGGGTTCCAAGACAAGGCAGTTTCTTAAAAGACATTGATACTAGTGTTATAAGGGCAATGATGGAGGAAGAACTGCCGGATAAGACAGAGCTTGGAGGGGTGAAATTAATTGCTCTGGTATTACCGAGAATTGATTTTTATATCGGGCAGATTATTACAGAACTGCTTCATATTGCGGAGGAAGCGGAATATGAAGTTATTGTGAAGGTATCCGGAGGCAACCTTGAAGACGAGGAGAAAGTACTTCGTGAAATTGCTGGAATACCAAGCATTAAAGGAGTAATATTCTTTCCCGGCGACAAAAATGTATGCGGCAACGAACTGCTGCATTATAAGCTGCGAGGATATCCGATTGTTATGGTAGACCGAGTCTATAAGGAAATTGAGTTTGACAGCGTATATCACGATCATTACCAGGGAGCCAAAAAGCTATTGAATTATCTGGTAGAAAAGGGACATCAAAATATCGGTTTCGTTTCCGATGCGATATCGGAAGTATCCAGCAGGGATGAAAGATATAAAGGATATGTCAGTGCCATGGCGGAGAATAACCTGCATATTAAAAAGGATTATGTCATGATAAAGAATCCTGCTGCATCGAATATGAATTTTGTGGAGTATCTTAAAAGAAATAAAGACCTGACAGCAGTTTTCTGCGGCGATGACTATCTGGCTATCCAGATCTATTCCGCTGCAAAAGAACTGGGAATTTCCATTCCGGATAAGCTCTCCGTAACAGGATTTACAGACAATGCAATTCTAGATTATCTTGATATTAAGCTTACCACGATGCGGCAGCCGGTGAGGCCGTTGATGGAAGAAGCTTTTCGCATAATAACGGAAAAAATCAATACAAGGGGAGAACCGGTAAAACATATAAAAATACCCACTGAGCTGATTGAAAGAAAAAGTGTTCGTGACTTGCATCAAAATAAATAAAGTACTTAGAAAAGACCTTCGGGTCTTTTTTTTGTTGGATATGCATGAAGGTATCTTTTAATTTTAATATTTTATTGACAACATGGATATATTTATATAATATAAATATATCACATGACATTAAATATATCAGAAAGAATAAAATATATCAAAAAGTGATATATTTCGAACTCTAATTTAATTAATCGAAAAGAGGTCCGTTTATGGAGGAGATCAGCAGGAGCAAGATTAAAATAATTGGTAAGCAGAGAATTCAGAAGTTCGTACTGATTACCTCTATACATTCCATGTTAATGCTAACGGTGCTGATTATGCTGGTATCCTCCATGGGAATATGGTATTTGGTTCAGAATTATCTGGCAAAGGTCAACAACGAATTATATGGAATACAGAAAGATTCTGCGGATATTTATATTTCCGGTGTTACGGATAAGCTGTCAAACTACATTACTGCCATGGGAGTGGTTTCCATGAGTAATGATTTGCGGGACAATATCTTCAAAAAAGACGTCAGTCGTTCAGAAATGGTCATACTTAGCAAGGATTTAGGTCAGAGGATAAGTGAAATGACCTTTTTTCTATACCAGTCCCAGGAAGTCATCGGACAAAGGTTGTATACCTATCTGCCGGCAGACGGATATTATTTCTGGGACGTAGGTAAAGTAAAGGAGAAAAGCTGGTTTAAGGAGTTAAAGGAGAAAAACCCTCAGTGGTGGTATACCTATTCTGATGTGACCCATACATATCATCTGACACTGGCAGGAATCATTAATAATTATAATTCGAAGTCCAGTGCCTGGGGACAGGATTACTGCTGTCAGACTATTACCGTTGATACCGGTACATTATTTGCACCTTATAAGGGGTCCTATCACAGCATCTATTTATTTGATAATAAAAGCGGCAGAATTATTTATAGCTATATAGCTGCGAAAAAAAATGATGGTGCCTTGCCACAGGAGAAGATTGAGAAACTATATAATAACATCAGAGCAGGGCAGGAATTCTCCCAAAAAATCAAAGTAAAAAACGGGGAAGGAAACAAAGAAAACTTTAATATCTTAACAAGAAATATCGGTGTAATTGATGCCACTGCCGTTATTTTATTTAACCCAAAGCAAATGGAAAAGTCCGACGGGCTTGGAGCAATTTATTCAACTGTTACCCTGCTGATTTTTATGATGCTGCTCTTAATTATATCAAATCGGATTTATAACAAAAAATTAAATGTCCTTATTGGGAAAATGGATCAATTTAATGAAAAGGAGGTGCAACCCTTTAAACCGGTGGGAGGTTCAGATGAGCTTACACGAATAGAGAGACATCTGTTTCGAATGCAGAAACGAATACAAACACTGATTCAGGAAGAATACACGGCGAAAATGCAGGTTATGACTGCCAGAGAACAGGCATTGATGTCTTGTATCAATCCTCATTTTCTCTATAATACATTAAATACCATATCAGCTATGGCCAATCTGGAAGGTGCAGACAGTACCACTGAAATGATAGCAGCCCTATCAGCTATGTTTCGATATTCTTCTGAAGTAACCAGGCACAATGTGACGTTGAAGGATGAGTTATCGAATATTTCAGATTATCTGTATATACAAAGCATCCGATACCAAAATAATTTTACATACAGCGTTGATATAAAGGAAGAGTTATATGAATACAAGGTACCAAAACTCATTCTGCAGCCGTTAATTGAAAATGCTTTTAAACATGGTTTTAAAAATCAAATGGCAAAAGACGGAGACAGCAGAGAGATTCGGATATGGGCCAGTAAGGATAAAGACGATCTGGTGGTATCCATTACGGATAACGGAGAAGGAATTACTGCTGAAAGACTAACAATGATACAAGAGAGGATGGCAGAACCTGTCGTTCAGATAACAGCTTTAGCAGCCAATAACAACAGTATCGGGCTCTTAAATGTACATCAGAGAATTCTCCTGCAGTATGGTGTGAATTACGGCTTGAAGATAACAAGCGAAGGAGAAGGGAGAGGTGTGTGTGTTTCAGTAAGGGTGCCTTGCAGCAAAGTGTTGTAGAAGGGAGATTAAGAATGCTTGGTGTATTAATTGTGGACGATGAGAAACTGGCTTGCGCGGATATATTATATAAAGTGAGCCGGAGTGGTTTCAGTTTTAAGTGGATAATGGAGGCTTCCTCCGGGGAGGAAGCTCTTGAAAAGATTAAAGAGTATAAGCCGGATATCCTGTTTACAGATATTATGATGGGTAAAATGAGCGGCATTGACTTGGTGAAAGCTGCTGAAACATACGTGCCGGACATTGCATCTGTCTTAATTTCAGGCTATTCGGAATTTCAATATGCCAGAGAAGCAATAACCTTGGGGGTAGTGGATTACTTACTTAAACCTGCCAGACAGGAGGAATTAACAGCTACCTTGGCGAAAGTAACTGCAAAGGAAATGCACCGGAGAAGTCTGCTTCAAGGGCCGTATTATAATGCAAGACTAAAAGACGGCAGATTAAATGAGAATCAACGGGAACAGCTGACAGCCTTTTTTCATGGGGTCAAACCTAATCTGGAGATTTCCTTAGAAGATATCTTTCCGAGTGTACCAAAATATTATCAAATTGGCGTTTTTCGTATGTCGGTGAAACTCCAGTCCGAAAAATTGCGGCAGGCATTGCAGGAGATTGTGCAAGAGGCGGCAGGGCCGTGGTTTCTTACCTTTTTTGACCTTAACCCGGGGCAGCAGATTACAGTAATAGCAGCTTCTCCGGAGGAGGATATAAAAAAGGCGGAAGAAATATTTCTAAAAAACTTCAAGGAGATACGATGTAAGATACGCAAGAAGCTTGATATTGTGATGGTTATGGGGATATCCGGCATTGAAGAATCTGTCTCCGGTGTTTTATTGACACAAGCCAGACAGGCCCTTGACTTGCGTTTTACTCTGGCCGGTGAGAATGACAGCCGATTGTTTTACTGGAGCGAATGGGAGAAATCCGCTGCTACAAATTTACCGGAGGAGGATTTTAAGCTATATCAAAGGTTTTTAGCGACTGGTGATTTGAAAGAAGCACTTGCTGTTGTCAGAAGGATATTTTCGGTAGATATACCGGGGACGGCAATGCATATCCGTATACTTTATGTGGAACTCATCTGTATACTGGCCCGTACCTGTATAAAAAAAGCAGGCGGAAGTATTGTGTCAATGCTTGGTACAGAATACCTTTCCGGCAGAATTATCGATGAATTTTCCTCAAGAGAAGAGTTGATAGAAAGCCTGTGCAGAACCATAACAACAGTACTTGGCCAATGGATGGCAGTTACTGCTGATTCACGCTCTGTTCTGATGATTATAAAGAATTATATTGAGGATAACTATACCAGCAGTGAAATATCCACGAACTTTCTGGCTCAGAGGTTCTCTATATCACTGGGTTATCTTTCAACGTCCTTTAATAAAGAATTTGGTATTAATATTACAAAATATATTAATAACTTAAGAATGGATTATGCAAAGAAGCTTCTGAAAGAAACAAAGCTTTGTATTTGCGATATTGCTGAAAATTGCGGTTTTTGTAATACAAGTTATTTTATGAGGACCTTTAAAAAGCATGTTGGTTGCACCTCAAATGACTTCCGTGAAAAATAACAAGTAAAAATGGAAATGGAATCTGATAAGTTGTGAAAAAGCCTAAAAAAGAATGATTAAATAGAAGCATTATAGACTAAATAACTATAAAAATGAAAGAAGTGCATAAGAGTCATGAAAAAAGTTGATATTCTTTTAACATGACGGGAAGTAAAATAAGAAAGAAAGGAGCGAACATAAAGCTCCACAGAATACGAAAGGAGTGAAAGGCTTTTGAAATCTACCATATCAGGTTCGATAACCAGACAAGTAAGGACAAGAAGATTATGGCAGCAAATTATGAGACACAAGGTGTTATATCTGTTTATCCTTCCCTGTGTGGTCTGGCTGTTGGTGTTTTGTTACTACCCCATGTATGGAGCTCTTCTGGCTTTTAAAGCTTACAATTATAATCTGGGAATTTTGGGAAGTCCCTTTGTGGGATTACAGAATTTTGAGGAGTTTATAAAATCACCGGATTTTTGGATTGTAATGAAAAATACCATTATTATAAGCGGCTTCAAAATTATTTTCGGCTTTCCGGCACCTATTCTTTTAGCATTATTATTAAACGAGGTAAGAGGTTTAAAATTTAAAAAAGCGGTTCAGACAATGAGCTATCTTCCTTACTTTGTATCGTGGGTAGTGGCAGTCAGTCTGATGACAGTTATTTTTACACCCTACGGTGGAATTATAAATGATATAAGAAAACACTTTGGATTGGAATCTATATTCTTTATGGGTGAGAAGAAATATTTCTACCCTATGGTAATTCTTTCTGATATCTGGAAGAATGCCGGCTGGGGTTCTATTATCTATCTTTCTGCCCTTTCAGGAGTAAGTCAGGAGCTTTATGAGGCCGCCACTGTAGATGGTGCGGGACATTTAAAATGTACCTGGCACATTACCCTTCCATCCATTAAGGGAACCATTGGCATTATGTTTATCTTTGCTGTGGGCGGTATCTTAAATGCAGGCTTTGACCAGGTTCTTTTATTACAGCAGCCGGCCAATACACAGATTTCAGAAATTCTTGATACCTTTGTTTTAAAAACTGGTCTGAATTATGGCAGGTTTGAATACGCAACAGCCATTGGCTTGTTTAAATCGGCTTTTGCCTTTGCTTTGATGGCTCTGACAAATTCCGTATCTAAAAAATTTATGGATGTGGGTATATGGTAATATCTCAAATTAATATCTGCAGCCTGAAGGTTACAGGCTTTGATGAAAGGCAAGGTTATTAGCATGAAAATAAAAGAATCAAAATCCCGTAAAGTATTCGTGTTTTTTAATTACATATTTTTAGCAGCTTTTGGCTTCATTTCCTTATATCCCTTCTGGTATGTAATGGTAGCTTCCTTTAATACCGGAAGAGATTTTGCCAAAGGCGGTGTATATTTTTGGCCGAGAGAATTTACCCTGGAGAATTTTTCTCATGCCTTTAAGGATTCCCGTATATTCGATTCCCTGTCCATATCCGTCGAAAGAACTTTAATTGGTGTAGTATTGGGATTGTTTTTTACAGCCTTGATAGCATACGCCCTAAGTATTAAGACATTACCCGGCAAGACCTTTTTTACTTTCTTTTTTTACTTCACGACCATATTCGGAGGCGGAATGATTCCTTACTATATGCTGCTTCGTGATATGGGTTTAACAAAAAGCTTTTTATTATATGTTATTCCGGCAGTTTACAGCTTCTTTAATTTCCTTCTGCTTAGGACCTATTTTGATAGTATTCCCGCTGAGCTCAGAGAATCTGCCCAGATTGACGGGGCAGGAGAAGCAAAAATACTGTTTCGTATATTTATTCCGCTAGCTAAACCTATTCTGGCCACCCTTGCACTGTTTATCGGTGTAGGGCACTGGAATGACTGGTTTACCGGAGCTTATTATCAGAGCCGGCCAGCACTTTATCCTGCCGCTACGCTGCTGCAAAAGCTCCTTGGTGAGGCAACAGCCTCTTCTACGATCAAACTTGGGCAGGAGTCCAACTTATCGACCATGACCAGTTATACCAGCCAGTCCTTGCAGATGGCATTTGTCATGATTCTGACCATGCCTATTGTAGTGGTTTATCCCTTTCTTCAAAAGTATTACGTGAAAGGGGTTATGATCGGTTCAGTAAAGGGATGACGGTATGAAGGCGCTGCCTGGTAAAAACCTGTGTATTCAACAGAGGTAAAAGGCAGTCCATAATAACCATACAAAAAAATAAAAGGAGAATGTATATGAAAAAAAAGTTACTTAGTATCTTCTTATGTCTAATGATGGTAGCAACACTGGTTTCCGGCTGCTCAAAAACAGATGGCAATAAGAAGGCAGAATCACAACCGGCTGATTCTAAAGGGGCAAGTACGACGGATGCTGCAACAGATACAAAAGGGCCTAAAAAATTCGATGATGTAAAATTAAAAATGCTGATATGCTGGAACGGAGGATTTAAAACAGCATCGGATCAGTACAACAATGAAGTGGCAAAAGCTATCAGAGAAAAGACAGGGGTTACTGTTGAATTTGAAGGCATTATGATGAGCGAGACAGAGAAATTGAATCTGATGTTTGCTTCCGGTGATATGCCTGACATCATTAATGCTCCTTATTGGGGCGGCAGTGCAGGTGAGACTGCGGTAATTAAAAAAGCAGCGTCAGAAGGAAGATTACTTGCTATTGAGGATCTTCTTCCCAATTACCCGAACCTTGCTAATTCCTATGACGTTGGTATCGTTTCACAGTC
Source organism: Anaerocolumna chitinilytica (assembly GCF_014218355.1). Lineage (NCBI taxonomy): Bacteria > Bacillati > Bacillota > Clostridia > Lachnospirales > Lachnospiraceae > Anaerocolumna > Anaerocolumna chitinilytica. The sequence continues at coordinate 4,665,729 of NZ_AP023368.1, read as the reverse complement.
TTATCTGGAGAATGACCTAAATTACAAGGGCTTTAACGGACATAAATACATTTTGCCTCAGGAAACTCCCGGAGATACTGCTGACGTGACAAACTGGGCTTACGGCGTATTCGTTCGCGGTGATGTACCCGGAGCATTAGGAATTGATCCTACTACCATTAAGACAGCTGACCAGTTATATGATTTCATGGAAAAAGCAAAGGAACATGGATTTAAGGATGTAAATGGAAATGACTGTATTGTAGCTACAACCTATCACGATGGCTGGGATAGTACAGGTTACTCTATTAATTTCTCCGAGAAGAAATTCAGCAATTATGTAAAACAGGCAGATGGTACTTATAACTATATTCCTTTAACAGAAGACTATATTAAGAGACAGTTGTTCATCTGGAAGCTTGTGAATCAGGGCTTATTGGATGTAGAGTGTTTTAAACAGTCCGATGCGCAAGCTGATGAAAAAGTAGGTAACGGTACAGCATTATTTGCATCTGCACAGTACAGTTCTGTTATCAATTCAACAAAACTTACAGGGTTATACAGTGCACATCCGGAAATGAAGTATGTTCCCGTAGGACCGATGACATATAAGGATGGCCAGCCTATTGTACAGTTGGAACAGAATGGCCGTGCCGGTTCTCCTGCTATTATCTTCCCAAGCACCTGCTCTAACATAGAAGCAGCATTGACCTATCTTGATTATGTAAACAGCGAAGAAGGAGCACGTCTGTGCCAGTATGGTATTGAAGGGGATACATATACTTTAAATGCAGATGGTCAGCCTCGTCTTAACAAAGATATACTTACCAGAAAAGCAGCAGGTGATTCTTCTGCTGACGACGAGCTTCGTGAAAAAGGCATCGGTTATATATTAGGCCGTACACTCCAAGCTGATAAACGTTTTACCTGGTGGGGTGAAATCGGAGCAGGTGATGCCGATGCAGCACCGGCAGAAATGGTAGCTTATAAGATCGAACGTCCTGTTGAAAGAGCAGACGGCTATCCGTTAGAAGGTCTTGTACAGAATTATAAGGATTATGACAAAGTTAAGAAATTCGCTTTTGAGGGAACTACCCAAAAAGATTATGAGCAGCGTGCTTACTTTGCAAAATCTGAGGCTGAAGCCCGTTCTATCTTAGAGGATTATCAGAAGTATCTTCTGACCCAGGACAATGGAATCTTCAAAGATTACTTAAAATATGTAACAGAATGTGCTAACTCCAGAGATGATATTCTGGACTAAGATGTGAAAGCATAAGGCGTCAGCGTTGGCTGACGTCTTATGTCAGTGTTAAAATTAATCATATTGAAAGGGGAGAAAATCATATGGCATATATCAGAGAAAGATCGCAGGAATTAACAGGTTTTCAGGAAAGTGCCCCCTGGCAGCCAAATATTGATGTACAATGTGATTTTGTCATGGTTTACGGAATTGATGAAACAATGCCGGAAAGAGTACGTAAGTTTAAGGAGAAAGGATATGTAGTCCATCTAATGACGGGTATCTCCTGGGGAGAATACCAAGATTACCTGTACGGAGAATATGACGGTAAAAATCATTGGGACGAGAGTCAAATGGACCGTTACGGTAAACATATAAAACATGGGAAAGATGTTCCTTATATGTCGCCGACAGTGGCATTTGCAGAATATCTGATTAAAAAGCTTAAACGTGCGGTGGATTCGGGAGTAGAAGCAATTCATATGGAGGAACCGGAGTTTTGGGATCGGGGAGGATATTCGGAGAGCTTTAAGAGAGAATACCTTATCTATTACAGAGAACCCTGGCAGCCGCCCCATAGCAGTCTGGATACAAGGTATAAAGTCTCAAAGCTGAAGGCATACCTCTATGCAAGAACCATAAGCCAGATCGGAAATGCCCTGAAGGAATATGCCCTTACAGAATACGGCAGGGTGCTGCGTTTTTATGTTCCAACACATAGCCTTCTAAATTATACCCAATGGAAAATCATGAGTCCGGAGGGGGCACTTATCGGACTGCCTGCGGTAGACGGCTATATTGCCCAGGTATGGACCGGTACCAGCCGTCCGGCAAATGTCTATGAAGGTGTGGTAAAGGAAAGAACCTTTGAGACCGCATTTTTAGAATACGGCATCATGCAGGAACTGGTAAAGGGTACAGGCAGAAGAATGTGGTTTCTTCATGATCCCATTGAAGACAATCCGGAATATACCTGGGAGGATTACCGATATAATTATGTGAAGACCGCAGTGGCATCCCTCCTACATCCGGCTGTTCATCATTATGAAATCTGTCCGTGGCCAAGAAGAGTGTATGACGGAGTATTTCCCCGTAAGGCAGGCCTTGCCGGAGGCACAATCCCTACGGATAATATGCCCGGAGCAAAAGCAATACCGCCGGAATACGCAACACTTCTTAACAGCATGGTTCAGATGTTCGGTGATATGGACCAGAAGGAATACTGCTTTGACGGAGTGAAGGAAGGTGTTGGCATTCTTATGTCAGATTCAGGCCTCTTTCAGAGAAGCTATCCGGATGGAATCATAACGGCAGAAAACGATGTTATGCTGGAAAAGGCAATGGATGAGTTTAAGGACAAGATGCATGATGGTGAGGATTGCCGGAAGGAAAGCCAGATATTTATGGAAAAGGTGGAAAAAGACAGGGATTTGTATCAGACCTTTATCCAAAGCAGTACCTTTCCGAATTTCTTTGGCATGGCAATGCCGCTGTTAAAATACGGTCTTCCGGTCCGACCTGTGCTCCTTGATAATATCAGACGCTTTACAGGATATTTTGATGATTATAAGACCCTTATCTTAAGTTATGAGTATATGAAACCGGAATCTCCGGATGTTAATAACGCTCTTGCAGCCTGGGTTAAGAGCGGCGGCACCCTGGTTTATATAGGAGATGGTACGGACCCTTACCACGAAGTGGAAGGCTGGTGGAACCGTACCGGTAAAGCAGACGGAGGGAAGGAAGGATACCGAAACGCTTCCGAGCATTTATTTGAGATGTTAGGACTCCAAAAGAAAATGGAAGATGGAACTTTCACAGTAGGTGAGGGCCGTTTAATGGTTTGGAATATATCACCGGCAAAGCTTTGTCTGACAACAGAGCTTGCGGATATATATCGTTTAAAGATGAAAGAGCTGCTGGCTCTTGGCGGTACGAGATGGATATTCACCAATCAGTTGACTTTACGCAGAGGACCTTATATTATTTCTTCTATAATGAATGAAAACCGGGAAGAGATAACAGAAGAAGAACATTCTTTTAAAGGGCTTTTTGCCGATATGCTGACAAGCAATTATGCAATTGTCAAAGAAAAGACCATAGGGCCGGATGAAAATACCATACTTTTTGATTTTTCAAAATTGGAGGAAATCCAATGGAGAGTAATTGGCTGTTCTGCCAGAATATTTTCTCTGGAGGAAGAGAGTGATGGTACCGGATTTACTATGAAGGTAAAAGCAGCAGATAATATCAAAGCCTATATAAGAATAAGGATTCCCAAGCCGGTAGTTTTTGTTTCGGCTAAGGATGAGAAAGGTAATGAAGTACCCATTGAGTATACGTGGGATGAAGAATCGAAAACAGAATTATTCTCTTATGACAGTCATAATGATACCTTGTTCATAAAAGGATATTTTTGGAGATAAAGAAGTATCAATCATAAATATTATTTCATAAAAAAGCAGGAGACGAATATGCCATATCTTAAAGAAAAACAAGTACGAACTATTGAACAGACAGCAAGAGCTTTAAAGGACAGAATTTATACAAAAACAGGAGAACTGAATATTACCTGCTATAAGACCAAGGAACCGGTAAGCTTTCTTGAGAGAGAAACCGGTGAAAAGCGAACACTGAGCAAAGGAGAAAAGTGGGGAGGTTTATTTGATTGTGCTTGGTTTCATTTTACCGGAATCGTACCGGAAATCTGCAAAGGTGAAAAAACAGTACTGTTAATTGATATCAGTGGTGAAGGACTTATTGTAGATAAGGAGGGGAACCCTGTCAGAGGCATTACCAATGTGGCTACAGAATTTAGCTTTGCAGGAGGCGGAAAGAGAGTCTATTATCTGGAAGATTCAGCAAAAGGCGGAGAAGTCATTGATATTTGGATGGATGCCGGCTGTAACGATTTGTTTGGCAGCCTGAAAAATGATGGTAAAGTACTGGAAGCGGATATTGCAATTCAGGATACAAAGATCAGAAAGCTTTTTTATGATTATTCTGTTTTATATGAACTTCTTCTGTGCCTGCAAAAGGAAAGTGCGAGATATAATCAGATTCTTTTTAAATTATATGATGTATCCTTGCAGTTGTGTAAATATGATGAGGCTGAAATAGATGCAGCCCTTTTAGTAACCGGAAAATTACTGGAGAAATCAGGTGGTGACTGTGGCCTTTCCTTTACCGCTATCGGGCACTCCCATCTTGACCTTGCCTGGTTATGGCCAATTAGAGAAACCATAAGAAAAGGTGCCAGAACCTTTTCCAATACCCTTCACTATATGGAGCAGTACCCGGATTATAAATTCGGAGCAAGCCAGGCACAACTTTATGCCTGGATGAAAGAATTCTATCCGGCCCTTTATGAAAGGGTAAAGGAAAAGATAAAAGAGGGCAGATGGGAAGTACAGGGCTGTATGTGGGTGGAAGCCGATACCAATCTAAGCGGTGGTGAAGCCCTTGTCCGCCAGATTTTATACGGAAAGCGTTTTTTCAAAGAAGAATTTGGTGTTGAAGTAAAGAATCTGTGGCTGCCGGATGTATTCGGTTATACCGGTTCTCTGCCTCAGCTATTAAGAAGAAGCGGCTGCGATTATTTCATGACGCAAAAGCTTTCCTGGAGTGAGCACAATAAATTTCCTCATCAGACTTTCCTATGGGAAGGAATTGACGGGACGGAAATCTTTACACACATGCTGCCGGAGGATACTTATAACAGCAGCTTAACCCCAAGACAGATGAAATATGCGGAGAATAATTATATAGACAGCGGCATCTGCGAGGAAGCTCTCATATTATTTGGAGTAGGAGATGGCGGTGGCGGTCCCGGTTCTCTTCATTTGGAACAGGCCAGCCGTATGAAAAACTTAAACGGAATTTGTCCGGTGAATATTGATTTTGCTCAGCCTCTGTTTGAACGTCTGGAAGAAAGTACAAGAGGTAAGCTGCCCAAATGGGTGGGAGAACTGTATCTGGAAAGACATCAGGGAACCTATACCACCCAGGCGAAGAATAAATGGTTTAACAGAAAGATGGAGCTTGCATTAAGAGAACTGGAATTCGCTTTGCTATTAACAAATCACCTGGAAGATTATCCGAAACAGCAGTTAGATGAAATCTGGAAGGAAATATTATTGTATCAATTCCATGATATTATACCGGGCTCTTCCATAAAGCGTGTATATGATGAGTCCGTAGCCCGTTATGAAATCCTTCTGAGTAAAGTGCAAGGGATGACAGAAGATTGTTACAAAGAGATAGCTGCAGATGCAGCCCTGACTGCCTTTAACTCCTTGTCTTGGGAACGGACAGAGATTGTAGAACAGGACGGAAGTATTTATGAGATGAAGGTTCCGGCTTTAGGTTATACAAAGCAAAAAGCACCTGTTACAAATGTACAGGCAGAGGTAGGCAGAGATTACTTGGAAAATGAGTACCTGCGTGCAGTTTTTGGTGAAGATGGAGCATTGGTTTCATTATTTGATAAATCAGCTAAAAGAGAGAGCTTAAGCGGCCCATCAAATCTTTTTGCAGTTTATGATGATCTTAATGCAGACTGCTGGGATATAGCAATTGAATATACGGACAGAAAACCGGAATATTTCACATTGGAAGGTCAAAAGTTCTATGTGAAGGGAGCTTATGCAATCTGCGAGCAATGCTATGCCTATGGTCAGTCGCAGATAGTAGTGAGAATACAATTGGGACATGAAAGCAAACGTCTGGAATTTGATATAAAAGTAGAATGGAAAGAGAATCTGAAAATGCTTCGTACTTTCTTTGAGACAGATATCCTTGCCAAAGAAGCCAGCTATGAAATCCAGTTCGGACAGATTAAGCGTCCTAATAATGATAATACTCTCTGGCAAAAAGCACAGTTTGAAGTATGCGGACACAAGTGGGTGGATTTATCGGAAGCAGATTATGGTGTAGCACTTCTCAATGACTGCAAATACGGATACAGGGTAATAGGAAAGGTCATAGATATGAATTTGCTCCGCAGTCAGAATTATCCGGGTGAAAGCGCTGACAGAGGCAATCATCAGATTCGTTATGCCCTATATCCTCATACCGGAGACGAAAGAACCGGTCAGGTCCATAAACAGGCTTATGAATTCAATGTACCTGTTATCCTGCAAAAAGGAGAAGGAAGCAATACGGTTACAAGCCAGATGGTAAGCGGTGCAGAAAATGTGGTTATCGAAACAATTAAAAAAGCAGAGGATGAGAACAGCTGTATTCTTAGACTTTATGAGCCTTATGGTGCAACAGTCAATACCTCCCTGCAATTCGATAAACAATATACTTCCATTTATAAATGCAATCTTATGGAAGAAGAGGAAGAGGTTATAGGAAGCGGAGACTCCCTGTCCTTAAAAGTTAAACCGTTTGAAATCGTAACATTAAAATTAAAATAAACACTACTTCAAAATCTGGAACAATAAATATCAATAGAAAAATTAAGAGACAGTTTCATGTGAGTTTAAATGAGAGAGAGGCAGCTTGTATACAATCAGGCTGCCTCTCTTTACGGGTTAAAACGTTAGTGAATACCCTCTTTTTTATATGGAAAACAAATTATGGGAATTGAAGTTCCAAAATTATCATAGTATTTTGGAGGTTTTAAGATATAATGAAAGGAAGAACAAAAATGATTTAAATGACAGCAAGTTGTTTGGAAGTAAGGTCACAGGGAGGGAGTTAGAGATGCAGATACCAGTTATTGAAACAGACAGGTTGATTCTCAGGCCATTAACAGCAGAAGATGCCGGCGCAGCCTTTGTCTGGCTAAGCGATGAAAGGGTAACGAAATTCATGCCTTATCTGACCTATACGAATACGGGGGATGTAACAAAGTGGATAGAGAGTTTGAAAGAGGAGGAAAGCTACCATTTTGGGTTTGTGCTGAAAGATAATAATCTGCTTATTGGCAGCGGGGATATCGGGTACAGCTCTGTGACGAAAACATGGGAGTTCGGTTATAATATTCGTTATGATTATTGGAACAAAGGTCTGTCAACAGAAGCCGCAAGAGCTATGATAAGATTTGCCTTTGAGAAGCTGGGAGCAAGGGATTTTGGTGCCAACCATGCAATAGAGAATGGTGCCTCCGGGAGAGTAATTGAAAAGTGCGGGCTGCAATTTACAAGATACGGTGAGTACAGTAAATTTGATCATAGCATAACTTTTCCGGCTAAGTTCTATGAGGTGCATCTGGAGGAATTGGAATAATAGTTGTAAAACACTTTTAGGATAGAAAGGACCATATATGAAATGTTTTTGGAAATGTAGAAAATTTATACCTCTTTTTTTCTTATTGGCAGTATTCCTACTAACAGGGTGCAGCGCGGAAAAGCCATCTGAGAATCAAAAATCACCTGAGAAAGTGCCGCAGGAATCAAGTTCCTCAGACATAACTACAGATAATTTGTCTTCTGATAAGATTACCCAGGCTTTACCCCAGAAAGACAGTGATACATCTTTGGGGAAAGGTGAAAAAGACAAACGGCTGGAAGAAAAGGTGGTTGAAAAGGTGGATGTAAAACACCCGTTTCCCCAGCATGTCTCCTACATAAAAGGAACACTAAAGCCCGGTTTATCACAAGAAGAGATGGACCGGACGGTAGGAAAGTTCTATAAAATATGGAAAGATACTTATGTAACCAAAAATCCCTATGAGGATGAAGCACAATATTATGTTTGGTACAGCGGAAATAAATATACAAAGGCAGTACCAGATAAATCGGTAGCAGTAACAGTATCAGAAGCACATGGCTATGGTATGTTGACGACAGTACTAATGGCTGGGTATGATAACGAAACGAAAGAAATATTTGATGGAATGTATTCTTATTATAAAGAACACCTAAGTTCCATAGGACCTCATCTGATGGCATGGCAGCAGTCAGATAACGGGAGCGCGCTGATCGACGGAGCACAGAATGGTTCTATGGCGGACAGTGATTCAGATTCTGCCACAGATGGAGATCTGGATATTGCCTATGCCCTTTTACTGGCAGATAAGCAGTGGGGAAGTGATAAAGGCATAGACTATAAGCAGGCTGCACTTGATATTATAACAGATATTATGAAGTATGAGGTGGACCAAAAGGATTGGACTCTTCAGCTTGGAGACTGGGCAAGCCTGTCCCCTTCCGACAGTGATTACTATACCGGAACCAGAAGCTCTGATTTTTTATTAGGGCATCTGAAAGTATTTTATAAAGTAACGAAGAAGAAGGAATGGAAGCAGGTAACGGATAAAACCTATGGTATCATGGAGCAGATATTTACGAAGTATTCCAGCCATACAGGCTTGTTACCGGACTTCATAATAAAAAACAAAAAGGGAAAGTACGAACCGGCTTATAAGAACTTCCTTGAAAGTGAAAATGACGGGAACTGCGGTTATAATGCCTGCAGGGATCCCTGGAGAATCGGTACGGATTATCTGGTAACCGGTGATAAAAGGGAAAAGGAACTGCTAATAAAATTAAATCAATGGATAAGGGAAGCTGCCGAAAATAATCCAGATAAGATAATGGCCGGGTATACCTTAAAGGGAGAGCCTACGGGAAGCTATAGTGATCTTTGTTTTACGGTACCTTATTTGGTCGCTGCTATGTGCCAGGATAAGAATACACCGGGAGCACAGGAATGGCTGGATTCCTTATGGAGTAAATGCTCTGTATTAAACAGAGAATGCTACTATAATGACAGTATTAAGATGCTTTGCCTGCTTGTAGCAAGCGGAAATTGGTGGACGCCCTTAATATTTTAATTAAGCATTTAAGCATCTGTAAGGTACTAAAGTCACACAGATATTAAGAAGAGCGGATGATAATATAAGAAATACTCAGATAGGAGAACAGAATGAAGATTTTAGTAACAGGCTTTGAAGCCTTTCACGGAGAAGAGATAAATCCTTCTGAAGAAATAATAAAAGCACTGGCAGAAAGTGCGAATGAGAAGCTGCATACCCTGGTACTTCCGGTAGAGTTCAAAGAGGCAGAGAAAAAGTTAGAAGAGGCGGTTATACGTATTCAGCCGGAGGCTATTATTTCTCTTGGGCAGGCAGCAGGCAGAGAGGGTATCACCCTGGAGAGAGTAGCAATTAATGTAGATGACGCAAAATTCCCGGACAATATAGGATATCAGCCCATAGATACCCCTATCAGAGAGGAAGGTCAGGCTGCTTATTTTACTACCCTTCCGGTGAAGAAGATGTTGGATTATCTTAGAGCTAACCAGATAGAGGCACGGATATCCAATACCGCCGGTACTTATGTATGTAATCATGTGATGTATCACGCCTTATTTCTGGCAGAAACCAGATATCACTCTATGAAGGCCGGATTTGTTCATGTGCCTTATATAAAAGCTCAGGTAATGGAGAAAGAAAATGCCCCTTATATGGAGCTAAGTGACATGATCAGAGCTGTTGAATTCTTAATCCGGTACTTGGAAGAGAATGACAGCGCTCATAGTTTCTGAAAGTACTCCTTCACATGTGCTGTAAAAGCTCTGGCTGCTAATACGGCATATTCTTTTTTCAGATAGGAGAGATAAATCTCCCGGCTGCAGGTAAAATCATCGACTTCCCTTAAAAGTAACTGAGGGAAGTCATTTTTTATGTTCCATGTCTTCTCTGGTACAAAAGAATAGGTGAGTTGAAGAGCTAAAAAGTCCCGGATCATATGGGGGTTGTCACTCTCAAAAATAATATTTGGTGTAAAACGGAGTTCATCCATCTTAGTATGCAGTAATTTACCGAGAGAGTAGCTTTCATTCAGTAATGAACAGGGATAACCGGTAAGGTCAGATAGCAGAATATGTTCTTTGTATGCCAATGGGTGAGAGGGAGGCAGGGCTAATAGAATCTTTTCCTCCAATAATTTTACACTGTTGAATGACAGAGAAGAACTTCTTGGTGCAGAATCTATAATAACATCAAAAGGAGGAAGAGATGAAGGATTATTGCCAAGCTGATATACTTTTAAGTTGTAATCCGGATATTTGGTGTAGAAAGTCCTTAGAATATCCGGCAGGAGTTTGGAAGCCACGCGGATAGAAATAGCCGCGGTATGAGACCCCGGAGTATTTGCATTTATAAGTTCCTGCTCCAACTGCAGCAGGTTGTTTTGTACCAGCTGAACATGTTTATAGAGAATTCGGCCGTTTTGGTTAAGGGATATCTTTTTACCGTTTCGGTCAAATAGAGGATACTTTAACTCCGCTTCCAGGTCCTTGATGGATTTACTCAAGGCCGGTTGTGCTACGAAAAGCTCCTTCGCCGCTCGGGAGATATTCTCAAGCTCTGCCGTTTTCCGAAAAAATTGAAGCTGCTTAAAAGTCATAACAATGTATTCCTTTCTTTCTCTATAACTAAATAATAACTAAAATATATAACTAAAAATATATAACATATATATTATTTATATTATATTATTTTTTGGAAATTTGCTATACTTAAATACAGTGAATACGGGTAAGTATTTATATAGAAGAAGGTTTGGGAGATATTATTCCCTGCGTTTTACAACAGGAGGGTATTATGTCAATAGGCTTGATATTACTCAGGCAGATTATTATTATGTTTTTATTTATGGCAGTTGGATTTCTTTTGTACAAAAATAATAAAATAAGCCTGCAGGGAAACCGGGAGCTTGGAACATTACTTTTGTATATAATTCTTCCGGCATCTATCATCAAGTCCTATCTCACGGAATTTACCAGAGAGAAGCTGATAGGATTGCTGCTGTCTTTATGTATGGCGGTGCTGGCTCTGGCAGTGGCAATACTGGTTTCCAGGATAGCCTTCGGGAATAGGCATAAAGTGGAGCATTTTAGTGCAGCCTTCTCCAATGCCGGATTCATTGGCATTCCTCTGGTGAAGGCGGTAGTAGGAGAAGAGGGTATCTTTTATCTGGCAGCTTTTGTAGCACTGCTAAATATCTTGCAATGGACCTATGGAGTGGCGGTTATGAGCGGGAAAAGAGAAGCAATTTCGAAAGAAAAACTTCTTAAAAATCCAATCGTAATAGCTCTTGGAGTCGGATTGATATTCTTTTTTCTGCCTTTGCAGGTGCCTGCAATTCTGTCTGACAGCCTGACCATGGTGGCAAATATGACAGCACCGGTGGCAATGATAATCCTTGGGGTTTACTTAGGTCAGATGGAGGGAAAAGAACTGCTTCATGGAAAAGAAGCATTCTTGTGTACCTTTCTCCGTTTGGTTATCATTCCGTTGTTAACCTTTGGGGTCTTAAGCCTGTTTCCGGAGGAATATTTCTCGATTAAGCTGGCGGTTCTGACCGCGGCAGCAGCACCGGTGGGCTCCAACGTTGCTATCTTTGCCCAGTTAAACGGATTAAGATATACAGAAGCCGTAAAGAATGTAACAGTAAGTACAATAGTTAGCATTGTAACCATGCCGGCAATTTTAAGTATAGCTGCAATATGTTGGAAATAAAGAATAGGAGAGAGAAAGATGGTATTGACAGAAACAAAATTAAACGATGAAAAAGCAGATAAGGTAAAGCATTACAGTATACTGAATAAGTATGTTAAGAAAGGAAAAGTAGTATTCACCGGTTCTTCCTTAATGGAACAATTTCCAATCTATGAATTCCTGCTGGACTACGATATAAAGGAAACGATTTATAACAGAGGGGTCAGTGGCTTTACTTCCTCGGAAATGATATTGGCATTGGATACCTTAATTTTTGAACTGGAGCCTAGAAAGATATTTATTAATATTGGTACAAATGATCTTAGTTCACCGGATTATAAAGTAGAGGAATTAATTGGCCGCTATGAATATATTCTGGACCAGATTAAGTCAAGGCTTCCTGAAACGAGAGTGTATGTAATGGCTTATTATCCCTGCAACTGTGATTATGATTTCGGTAATGAAGCAGCCAGAGAATGGGTCAGACAAAGACCGAATGCAAAGGTCATTGAGGCGAATGAAGCCCTGGAAGCTATGGCAAAGCTTTATCAGGTAAGATATATTGATATAAACAAAAATTTATATGATAAAGATAACAATCTTAAAAGTGAGTATTCCATAGAAGGTGTACATATGTATGCGAATGGATACCGTGCGGTTCTCGATGATCTAATGGAGTATGTAAAAGAAGATATGTAGTAATAATGTGTAAATTGTGATAAGATGGACTCTGGACAACAGTAAGATTCCCGGAGGTTGATGGAGAGATGAACAATAAGGTTGAGATTAGGAGAAGAGAAATCAGCCGGCTTATCAGAAAGGAAGGCGAGGTTACCGTAACAGATATGGCAAGACATTTTGGCGTAACAATGGAGACCATTCGAAGCGACTTTGATTACCTGGCTGAACAGGAAGGCTTTGTGAGAGGGCATGGTAACCTGTCCAGAGAGGAAAAAAAGACGTTTAATGACCATTATCTGTTTCATGAACGTCAGCTTCTGCAAAGAGAAGAAAAGCAGGATATCTGTAAAAGGGCTGCCAATCTGATAATGGATGGAGACTGTATCTATCTGGATTCCGGTTCTACTGTAACCTATCTTCTACCGGAGCTGATAGAAAAAAAGGGACTTACAATAGTTACAAATTCCATAGCATGTCTTTTGGGCTTTATCATGGGAAAATATCAGGAAGCTTATAAGGAACAGGGACACCGCTTTCTTTTTCTGGGGGGAGAGGTAGAACCTAATATTCGTATGACCTATGGTATTTTCTTTGAGCAATCTGTTGCGGAAATATCCTATGATAAATTGTTTTTTTCTGTGGATGCCCTGGATATGGAATTTGGCTGCAGCAATGTGGACTATCAAGCCTATTCAACAATAAAACCTCTATTCAGACAAGCAAAGGAAAGGATTCTTCTGGCAGATAGCAGTAAATTTAACCGAAAAGCAGCTTACCGGGTTGCTGGCTGGAAGGAGATCGACTCCTTTATCACCGGAAGAGAGTTAACTGAGAATTGGAGACTCTTTTTCGAAAACCAGCATATAACTTATTATCTGACATAAAATTTGGTATTGATTATTAAAACAAAATAATATAGAATGAAAACAAATAAAAAGAAAGAAATATGTTCTTTTTTATATTGTTTTCATTCTATTTTTTTGTTATTGGGATAAATGCAAAAAAATAATAAGAGAATGATTAGATAAATTATAAATCAATATAACTCTGTAAGTGAATGGGAACTACTCAAGCTTTAATTATATTATTAGAAAGGGATGGTTATTCATATGACTAGAGAAATCCATATTACCGGGAATGTTACACCGGTTTTCTTTGAAATTGATAAGCCAAAAGATAGTCTTTGGGTTAAGATAGAAACAGAGGAAAAGCAGCCTATGACTATAGCTTTATTTAATCCGGCAGGAATATTTTGCGGAAATGTTACACCTGGAATAGGAAGCTTTATCCGTGAAATCTACATATCAAGGAACATATGCACCTTGACGGGTTTAAAACATGAACTGCAGGGAGGAAGGTATAGTCTTTTTATCCTTTTTGGTGAAAGTCTTGAAGAAGAGAGCTATTCAGTCATATTATCTGTGGAAACGGATGTGACAAAACACTATGCTTCCCATTATTGTCAACAGGAAAAAGATAACGAGAATATGTCATTTGAAACCCTTAATAATAGGGAAGAGCGATATTATAAAGGAGATTTCCATGGACATACCATATTTTCCGATGGACATAACAATATGGAAGAAGCGGCAGAGATCCTGTCGAGTCAGAAGATGGATTTTATGGCTTTTACAGAGCACAATGGGATAGCTTTTGGAGAAAGTCCTTCTACCTGCCTGCTGATACCCTCTATGGAACTGACGCTTCCCATTGGTCATATGAATATCCACGGGATAAAATCGGATAAGGCGCTCTACGAGCTGCTTTGTGCGTTAACCGCAGAGGCTGGGCTGATGGAAGAGCAAACGAATGTAAGTTATGATGATATTTGGAGGGGAGCTCTTGCTTTCTTCCGGGATAAGTCGAACTTATCCTTAAACCATATGTTTCTTACTCCCTGGGAGTTTTGCAAAGAGGACTGTGACCTGACAGGATTGAATACAATCGAAGTAATATGTGACCCTACCTACCCGGATTCACCTTCAGCCAATGATAAAGCTGTAGCATTTATGGACTTTTTATGGAATAAGGGACAGCGTTTGTATGGTATTGGAGGCAGCGACAGTCATAACCGCAAGGAGGAACTTTATGAGAATTCCAAAGAGCCCTCTATTTACGGAGATCCGGCGACTTACGTTTTCTGCAGAGGATTATCGGTTGATAATCTGATAAATGGTATGAAAAGAGGTAACTGCTATACGGCAAGGTATGTGGAGTTAGATATTTCTATCGGCCAAGGCAGATATCTGCCGGGAGATGAGATAACAGGGACTGAGGAAATTGAATACAGGGTAACAGTTCATAATGTGATAAAGCCTATGTATGGAGTATTTCTGCTAAATGGCGGGATAGTAAAGAAAGAGGCTTTAGAGGAAGGTTCTGAAATGATATACTGTATAAATCCGAAGGAGGATTGGTGGCTTCGGTTTGGAATTTATGATATAGAAGGACACGCCATCTGTTATGTGAATCCTGTTTATAGAGGCTGTATACAACAAAACCTGAAGACAGATTATAAATTACTAATGGAGGAATTTTGTGAGCAGTATGATAAAAGGAATTTTGTTTGATAAGGACGGAACCTTGATTGAATTCAGGGATTACTGGCACATGGTAGTATCCAGGTTATTTGCCCTTTTGGAAAAGGAATATCAGGTTAAGCCAGAAACGGTGCTTTTATTAAAGAAGATTTCCGGTTATCTGGCAGAAGGCTTTCAGAAGGAGAGTATGATACAATACGCTTCTACTTCCCAAATTATAGACAGTTGGTATAATATTATTAAGGAAGCCGAGGGGGGAATCCTGGAAAGAGAGAAGCTCTTTTTCTTATTTGAAGAAGTCGCTCTTTCGGAAGATATCATTATTCACAGCCTGCCGGGTGTAGACAGACTGTTGTCCTATCTGAAAAAGAAAGGCTACCTGCTAGGAGTAGCAACGTCAGACAGCAGAAGATCCACTGTTCATTCTCTTAAATGTACCGGACTGTTGGATTACTTTGACTATATTGGCTGCAACGAAGGCGATACCCAGACCAAGCCATCTCCTCAGATGGCATTTACTTTTTGTGGCCTGGCTGAGATAAAGACAGAAGAATTGCTTATAGTAGGGGATAGTATAACGGATTTAGAATTTGCTGAAAATGCCGGAGCTGCTTTTGCGGGTTTACTGACGGAATATAATGACAGAGCAAGGATGGAAATGTTAGCCCCTGTGACGGTGACGGTTATTGATGAAATTATAGAAAAATATCATTTATAAGAACCATGAAGGAGTTTATACAGAGCGGAAGGAACCCATGGGCCGTAAATCAGCGCAGGAGTCTTTTCGCTTTGTTTTTTCTGTGTAATATTGCACAAAAAAATATCAAAACTTAGTTTATAAAGTAAGTTTACAAACAAGATTGATTATTATATACTTGTGATAATAAAATAATGTACGGAAGAATAATAGACAGCCAGGAGAAACAGCATTTATGTCAAATCGAAAAGAAATTCTTAAATTACTAGCAGTTAATACAGTTCTGTGGTCGGTTATGGCTCTATATTCACCCTTTATGGGAGCCTTTTACACAAAGCAGGGCATTAGTAACACCCAAATAGGAATGCTTTCTGCTATCGGACCGCTGGCAGCACTTTTTATTCAACCCTTTTGGGGAATCATGAGCGATAAGATTGGTAAGAGGAGAAATGTTCTGATATTTATCGTATTTGGCAGCAGTCTTGCCATATTAAGCTACCGGATACACTCTGGCTTTTTGTATTTTTTGGTATGCACAGTGCTTTTAACTTCTTTTAGTACTGCAATCATACCCCTTTGCGATGCCATTGTTACGAATCTTACCAGAAAGAATAAGGTTAATTTTGCATTTATAAGGATAGGAGGAACTGTAGGGTATGCTATTACGGTTCTTATAATTGGTAATCTGGTGAAACAGGATATAAAGCGTATCTTTCTGTTTGGCTGTGCAGGTTTTCTGCTGTTGATTTTTTTTCTCCTGTTACTGCCAAATGAACAGGCTGTAAAGAAAGAAAAAACAAAGCTTCCGGTAAAGGAGAAGATATTCACAAATTACCAAATTCGATTTGTTCTATTATTTGCCTTTTTATTACAGCTTGGTCTTACCTTCTGCGGTACATATTACGGTGTTTATGTAATTAAGCTAGGGTTTAGTGCTTCCATCTTAGGAGTCTCAAGCAGTATTTCAGCTCTTAGTGAGATACCGATTTTATTATTGATTAATAAACTTATCAAAAGATTTGGTCCTGTAAATATTTTGGCTTTTTCCGTTGCCATGGTCGCTTTAAGGCTTGTCTTTGCAGCCAGCGGCTTACTTCCTCTTATGCTAATGTCGCAGTTATTGCAAAGTGTGACTTATATGACCTGCTATTACAGCTGTGTAATGTTTATCAGTGAAAATGTGGCGGAGGGAAAGCTTTCCCAGGGACAGAGTATCTTAGCAATGGTACAGACAGGTCTTGGTTCTACCCTGGGAAGCCTTCTGGGAGGAGCAATGACCGAGGAATTTGGCATCAAACATTCCTTCTATGTACTGGCAGGAGCAATTGCTGTGATATCAGTAATGAATTTTTTACTGCTTCGTATGGATGGTAAACGGAGAAAAGTACAAGAGGTGTAAATAAGAAAAGAGACTTAATGTATATGGTACGAAGAAAAATTAGAAAGCACTCAAAAGAAGGAATATAGGACTTATTAAGTTGTTGTGAGCCAAAAATTAAAATAAATCATAATAGTCAAAAGGAGAGGTAGTTTATGTCAAGTATTAGGGTAAGAGAATTATTGGAGCATGCAACGAAGCACAAATACGGTGTTCCGGCAATCAATGTATTTCATTATGAGTCAGTAAAATGGGCTATAGAAGCAGCAGAAAGTGAGAAGCTTCCTATTATCATTCAGGTGTATCCGGGATTTCGAGACCATATCGATCTCAAATATATTGCTGATTTTGCCAAGGATATGGCGGCAAAAGCCGCTGTCCCGGTAGCAGTTCACCTGGATCATTCAAATACCTTTGAAGTTGCGGTTGCCGGAATCCGTGACGGATTTCCTTCTATTATGTTAGATGGTTCTTCTCTTCCTTTTGAAGAAAATGTTCGTTTAACAAGTGATGTAATCAGAGTGGCCAAGGTCTTTGATATTGATGTGGAAGCCGAGCTGGGGCATGTAGGAAGCGGCTCGAAGTTAGAGGATATTGTAGACTCCAGTAATTATACTTCTGTCCGTCAGGCAGTGGAATTTGTGGAAAGAACAGGCTGTGATTCCCTGGCGGTTGCTGTTGGGAATGCTCATGGCGTTTATATTAAGGAACCAAAGCTGGATTTTGAGAGAATGAATGAGATTCGCTGCAGCCTATCTATTCCCCTTGTACTTCATGGATGTTCGGATATTCCCAATGACCAGATTCAAAAAAGTGTAAATCTTGGTTTCAGCAAATTCAATATTGCAACAGAATATGACAGGGCAATCTATCAGGCTATCTGCAGCAATGTAAATCCTGAAGAAAACAGGGGTTCCTTCTTCAGACTTCAAAGCATGGCTTCAGAGGAGATTAAGGCCTTTGTAGTGGGTAAACTAAGATTGTTAAATCCTAACAATTATTCTCTCTAGAGCAGGGGGTGGAACCATTTGAGATTTGATCTGATAGGAATGGACAGTCCTTGTGTAGACCTTGCAGTCAATGTGGAGCAAATCCCTCAGCCAAACCATGGTGAGCCTATAAGAAATGTAAGCTGGCAGGGAGGCGGAAAGGTAGCAACGGGACTAATTGCTGCTGCAAGACTTGGTGTGAAGGCCGCGGTAATCGGCAACACCGGCACGGATATCTACGGAGCTTTTATTGAAGCGGATTTTACCCGCCATGGGGTAGATACGAAGTATCTGTTAAAACGAGAGGGAAAAACCAGTCATTTTGATATTGTAATCAGTGATAAGAAAACCGGCGGAAGAAATATTCTTTATTACCCGGGAAGTGCGCAGCCTATGTCTGAAGAAGAGCTGCCCCTTCATTACTTACAGAATATAAAGTATTTTTATATAGCCAGATTAGATGAAATTACAAGAAAAGCTGCTAGATTTGCGAAGGCGTCAGGAGCAAAGATCTTAATAGATGCAGACTCCGGACTGAATAACTTAATAGAACATATAGGATTAATTGATATACTTATTGGCTCTGAATTCATATACAACAGTTTATTTTCAGACTCCGATTATGAAAGGAACTGCCGAGCATTAAGGGAGAAAGGTCCCGAGACTGTAATCTTTACCTTTGGAGAAAAGGGACTTGTAGGTGTTTCAGAAGAAGGATACTTTGAAATACCGGCCTATCAGGTAGAGACAGTTGATACAGTAGGGGCAGGAGATGTTTTTCATGGGGCATTTGCCGCAGGGCTTTTAGAAAATCTCAATGCAAAGGAAGCCGCTAGATTCGCCGCAGCTGTATCAGCAATCAAATGTACACGGATCGGTGGAAGAGCCGGAATACCGGATAAGGTTACGGTAAGAAGCTTTATGGAGACAGGTATAATTGATTATACGGAAATAGATACAAGAGTTGAATTCTATCAAAGGGGGATTGAGCATGTATAAACAAACGGTTGTATTGGGAGTGGTTCCGGTTAAAAGAGGTTTCCTAAGCATGGAGGAAGCACGAAGGCAAAAGGATAAATTCATGAAAGTAATACGGGGAGTGAAACCGGAGGCTGTAAAAATCATAGACGTGGATGACTTATCTGAGAATGGAATCATGTGGGAACTGGATAAGGTGCCTGCTGTTATTGACAAATTAAAGGCTAATAGTATAGACGCCTTGTTCATTCCCTTCTGTGATTTCGGAGAAGAGCAGGTGGTTGCTGAAATAGCAAGAGCATTTGACATACCTGTGCTGATCTGGGGTGCCAGAGATGAAAGACCGAATACGTTAGAGTCAAGAGGAAGGGATACCCAGTGCGGCATGTTTGCCGCTACCAAGGTGCTTAGCCGTTATGGTGTAAAATACAGTTATATCTATAACTGTGAGACCGAAAGCCCGGAATTTGAAAAAGGATATGAGAACTTCATCCGGGTTGCAGCGGTTATCAAAGCCCTGAAGGGCTTAAGGGTTGCCAAGATTGGAGAACGTCCGGGGCCTTTTATGAGCGTCATGACAAACGATGCCAATCTGATGAAACATTTTGGAATAACGGTAGTGCCGATTTCACCCTTTAGGATTGCAGAGACTGCGACGAAATTAATCAAAGAACAGACGGAAGATTTTGTAACCTATTATGAGGAATTGACCGGACGAATGGATTGCAGCACCATGAAGACAGATGAAATAGAAAAGGCAGCCGGAGTAAAATTAGCAGTAAAAAAGCACATGGAAGAAAATCGCTGCAGTGTAGGTGCCTTTGAATGCTGGTCTGCTTTTCCCGGATTAATCGGAATCTGTCCCTGTGTAGCCTTAGGTGAACTGGCGGACGAAGGTATGCCCTTAGCTTGTGAAACCGATGTAAATGGTGCTATCACTATGGCGATATTAAGAGCCTGTGACCTTTATGAGAATGCTGAATTCTTAGCGGACCTTACAATACGTCATCCAGAAAATGAAAATGGAGAGCTCTTATGGCATTGCGGACCATTTCCGTATTCATTAAAAGCAAAGAACAGCTCGGCTGCTTTGGTTAATGCACAGGAACAGTTTGAGTTAAAGCAGGGTGACCTTACAATCTGCCGATTTGATGAGCTTGACGGCAAGTATTCCTTATTCGCCGGTGAGGCGAAGACAACAACAGGTCCAAAGACCAGCGGGACCTATGTATGGATGGAGGTAGATAACTGGAAGCGTTGGGAAGAGAAGCTTATGTTTGGTCCTTACATTCATCATGTAGGCGGAGTATACGGAAAATATCTTCCTATATTAAGAGAAGCCGCCCGCTATCTTGGAATCGAGTTTGACGATGCTCACAAAGAAGGTATTCATAGTTTGTAGAATTAGATAATCAGCTTAAAAGGAATAAACCTGTTAAGAACACTGCAGTAATTACATACAGCAAGGTAAGATTATTAATTGCATAATCCCAAAAGAGGAGATTTATCCCATGCGTACTATAAAAGTAAAAGAATTATCAACAAAAGAATTTCGTAAATACGGTGTATATCAGAATTTACTGGACGAAGAATCCATGAGAGAGGGAGCTGTATTCCCAGCCAACTTTTTTGCAGACCTGATAACTCTGGATTTTGGAGGGACTACACTGCCCACAGTATCCGTCTGTCATGTAAAAAAACAGGAAAGGAATATCATATCCTTCCTGGAAGCGCATCAATATACCTGTGAAGGCCTATTGCCGATTGATAAAGATGTCATCATATTTGTAGGACTGCCAGAAAAAACGCTATCAACGAATAATCTGGAAGCCTTCCTTATCCCGAAGGGAACTTTCGTAAAGCTGAATCCTCTTATTGTCCATGGAACTCAGTACCTTATGGAAGAAGGTGAAGGGCATATACTTTGTCTGCTTCCCGGCAGAACTTTTAGAAACGATTGTATCTCATTGGTGGTAGAGGGAGATGACAGGGCAGAAATAATTATATAAGACAGTACCTTGCAAAAGCCGAAGAAGCATTTGTTATTATTGACACTTCATTTAAAATCAAGGATAATGAGAAAAAACAAATAGGTATGGTGTGAATTCAATGAGTATTGATAATAGAAAATCTTCTTCTCCTTTAAGCAGAAAACCTAAAAATATAAAATATTATAATCAGAAGCTTGTGTTGTCTCTTTTGAGAACCTGTGATACCATGACTGCCAGTGAGATTTCAGAGCGTATTAGTCTAAGTGTAACCTCCGTAACAAAGATTCTGGCGGCACTGCAGAAATATAAGCTTGTGAAATCCATGGGTAAAGGGAGTTCTACAGAGGAAGGCGGAAAGAAGCCGGAGCTTTATGCCCTGAACGATACACATAAATATATTATTGCTATACATTCTGGAATCGGATATATCGACTGTGTTTTATATAATCTAAAATGTGATCTGGTGAATAAACTATCCGTAAAATACAGAGAACAGGCTAATTATGATACCTGCATGGAGGATATTGCACATTCTGCAGAGGAACTGCTAGCTTTAAGTGACCTCTTAAAAGAAGATATCTATGGTGTAATTGTAGGATTTGACGGAATTGTGGATGCTGATAATGGAGTACTTCTTTTTCCCATTCATAATACGACTTGGGGAAGAAACTTAAAAATCATAGATAAATTAAAGGAACTTATGCCGGGTTTTGAGAATCTCCATATAAATAATGGAAGCAGGCTTTCCGGATATGCAGAACTCCTTAAGCATCCGGAATACGCAGATGAGAGCGTAACAGTATTAATCTCCGGTTCCTACACCGGAGGGTGCGTACTGGACCATGGGAAGTTAATACAGGGAGCTAATGGATTTGTAGGAGAATTCGGGCATATTACAGTAGCATCAGCAGAGGAAACCGAGAAATGTGCCTGTGGGAATTCCGGCTGCTTTGAGACTTTGGTATCCCCAAAAGCGATACAAAGGTATGCAAAGGACACAAAAAAGGACTATCCGAATTCGCCTCTGCTGAAAGAGGAGGGGAAGCTTCAATATTTAAGTATATTTAAAGCTTCCAACGAAGGAGATGCCTTTGCCTGCAGGATAATGGACAAGATAATATCTTATTTTGTTTTACTTATCCGAAATATGATATTAATTCATAATCCCAGAGTAATCGTGCTTCAGGGAATCTATACTCAGGCAGGAGATTACTTCTTAAACAAGCTTCAAAGTGAGATACACTCACTTCCATTTTTTAAGATAGAAAAGGAGTTCAACCTTGTTTACTCTGATATTGGCCTGAGTCAGGGCTGTTTTACAGGCGGGGCACTGATTTTAGCAGACCAGTACTTTAATGAAACGGAGATATATGAATTGTAATAGCATAATTCATATATAAGCTGAAAAAGATATGGGGTTTTGTGCAAATTAATAGCATAATTTATACACAAACTCATTACTATGTGATTTAACCATCAGCAGCAGATTGCGTTATGATGGCAGAATGGAGCGAATATATGAGATATAAACATTTTAAAAATGCAGATGTTTCAGTTTCCTCACTTGCTGTGGGAACTTGGGCTATCGGTGTTGAGAATTATGGACAGGTAGACAGGCAGGAAGCTATCAAAGGAATCCGTGCCATGATTGATAACGGGGTAAATCTGGTAGATACGGCACCCTGCTATGGCAATGGTGCTTCCGAGATGATTGTAGGAGAGGCTATCAGAGAAGTTCCCAGAGACAAGATATTGGTGTCAACGAAATTTGGTTTGGTACCAGATATCTATAAGGGTGGTTATACCCGTAATGCCAGCTATAAGAATGTTATGAGAGAGATAGAAAGTTCCTTATTAAACCTTAAGCTGGATTATGTGGACTTTTATTTTGTGCACTGGCCCGATCTTGATACTCCAATAGATGAAACAATGGCGGCTTTACATACATTAAAGCAGCAGGGAAAGATTCGATTTGCAGGAGTGTCCAATTTTTCAGAAGAACAAATTCTGGAAGCTGAAAAGTATCTGCAAATTGATGTGCAGCAGCCTCCTTTCTCCATGGTAAATCAGAAATTTACAGAGCTCTTAAAATGGGGAGAAGAAAGAAATATTGATTCTTTAACCTATGGCTCCTTAGGTGCCGGTATTCTGTCAGGAGCTATTAGAGAGCTTCCAAAATATGAAAAAGGTGATTTAAGAATGACCTTCTATGATTTTTATAAAGAACCGAAATTCTCTATCATTATGGAACTCTTAAAAACAATGGACAAAATTGCGAATGCTCATGGAAAACCGGTAGCACAGGTTGCAATTAACTGGAGCACACAAAAGAGTTTTGTTGGTACCGCATTAATTGGGGTAAGAAATGAAAAAGAAGCAAAAGAAAACTGTGCTGCTTTTGACTGGTGCTTATTAGAAGAAGAGATGAAATTGTTAGACAGCGAATTGAATCGGCTGCAGCTTGGTTAATGGATATATAACATAATATACAAAATAAAGGCTATAACATAAGCAGAGATAGGATTATATGTTGTAATTATAGAAAACATATGCTTCCTCTCTCTGCTTTTTTATGTGAAAAAATCAAATATTGATACTTGAAATATAAATTTGCGAATCACAAATTGGTATTTTTTCAACTCAAAGTACGAATTTGCCCATATTTTTTTAGTGATTTTACTAATATAATGACTTTGTTGTATACGACATCATTGCTTTTACAAAATTTTTAGTACATTTTAATAACTTGTCAATTCATTTACTTGGCGCATTTATTACATATGTTAGACTGCATTTGTTAACCGGCGTTCCAGTAAATGAAGCAAATATGAATATTAGTTAAAGGCGGGAATATCACATGAAAAGTAAAGAAAATCAAAAACCGGAACCTGGTCTGACGGCGATATTTGAAAAAGAATACCTTGGTAAAAAGCTTGGACTACTAGCCGGTATAGTGGCATCAGTGATTACATTGCTTTTATCAATTCCTTTTGTGCAATGGATTTATATTAACAATCCAAATTCGCTCTTTAAGAGTATGGGACTTAAAGAAGATGTAATCAGTAAATTAATGTCCAGTTATAATTTGTATGATATCTTGACATTTGTAAAACTTACAAAACAAGGTAACATAGGACTTTTTACCATGATTCTGGTGCTGCTTTTTATAGCATCCATTTACTTTAATATTGTACTTCTTGTTAGAGTATTTGTAAAAAAGAAGGAATCAAAAGGCAATCTGCATTTATATTTCACAGTGAAATCAGCAATGGTATTTAATGTGATACTTTCAGTTGCAGCGATTATATTTATGCCCTTTGCCAATAAGAAAATCGGTGCAGATGCAATTTTTGTTTCTCCCATTGTTTATGTAATATTATTAATTTCTATACTGGCCTATATCTCAGTAATGACAATTGAGAAAAGGGAGAGAGAGATTTACAGGGAGCATGGTTTATTTCATGAATTAAGAAAAAATTGGGTTCTTTTTGCTATGTTAATTCCTGCCGCAGTTTATCTTTTAATAAACAATTACCTTCCTATGGTGGGTGTGTATTATGCATTTACCTCCTTTAATTTCCGTGACGGATTATGGGCAAGCCCTTTTGTAGGAATGAAGAATTTCGAATATCTGTTAAAAGCGGATTTATTTAAACTAACGAAAAACACAATACTTTATAACTTTGTATTTATTTCCTTAGGTAACATTTTACAGATTGTATTTGCAATCTTTGTTAGCCAGGTTGGTGTCAGATGGTTTAAAAAGACCTCCCAGACTTTGATGTTTATGCCTTACTTCGTATCATTCGTTATTCTTAAGGTTTTGGTTTATAACTTATTTGAATATGACTCCGGTGTTGTAAACACTATGGTGGTTGCGATGGGAGGTCAAAAAATAGACTTCTATAACACACCTCACTATTGGCCATTCCTGATTACAATCTTTTATATCTGGAAAAATATCGGCTACGGTATGGTTGTTTATCTTGCAACTATAATGGGCATCAGCGATGAATATTATGATGCGGCAAAAGTAGATGGTGCGAACATCATACAGCAGATACGTTATATCACATTACCGCTAATTAAACCTACTTTTATCATCCTGTTCTTATTCTCATTAGGAAGCATTATGAAAGGACAGTTCGAATTGTTCTATCAGATGGTTGGAACAAATGGTGTATTATACAATGCGACGGATATTTTTGATACCTATGTATACCGTATCACTACGACTCAACCGTTAAGCATCGGTATTGGTACAGCAGCAGGTCTTTATCAGTCCTTATTCGGATTCATCTTAATATTAGTAACAAACTATGTCGTAAAGAAAAAGAATTCGGATTATGCATTATTCTAAAGGAGAGTGAATGGAATGAAGATAAAGCAATCAAGCTCAACAATTGTTTTTAAAGTAGTTATATATGTTTTACTGGCTATTATGGCTGTGGTATGTGTGTTCCCGTTTATTATTATCGTTTCCGGTTCCTTTACGGATAACTATACTATTTTGACCGAAGGTTATGGGATATTACCAAGAAACTTTACTATTTCAGCTTACAAGACGATATTTAAAGCTCCTCAGGATATTCTGCAGGCTTATAAGATGAACTTCTACTATACCATTGTTGGTACAGGCATCGGTCTCTTCATTATTACTATGACTGCTTATGTTATCTCAAGACCTGAGTTTAAGTATCGCAATAACATATCATTTATGATTTATTTTACAAGTATATTTGGCGGCGGTATGATTCCCTGGTATTTAATGTACACCAGTGTACTTGGTTTAAAGGGTTCCACCTTTGCTATTTGGTTCCCGGCTTTAATGAGCCCATTCCTGGTAATTTTAATGAGAACCTTCATTAAAGAATCTGTACCGGATGCTATTGCAGAATCAGCAAAAATTGACGGTGCAGGACATGTAACTATTTTTCTTAAGATAGTAATGCCGGTACTTGGACCCGGATTAGCAACAATCGGGTTATTCCTTGCAATCGGTTATTGGAACGACTGGTACCGTTCCTCTATGTTTAGTACCAGCAGTAAGACCTGGGAATTACAGTTTTATCTGTATGATTTGCTTAACACGACTCAGGCATTAAAACAAATGGCTCAGAATACCAGCGTATCCACAGCAGATCTGCCTTCCGAATCCATTAAGCTTGCGATGGCGGTTGTTGCTACTGGCCCGGTATTGTTATTCTATCCCTTTGTACAGAAGTATTTTGTCTCCGGTATTACAGTAGGAGCTGTAAAGGGCTGATATTAATACGCTTGGTGTACTGGCTATCAGTTAAAGATAATTCATGATATTTAAGTACACCAGGACGGTTTAATATAAAAACAATTTATTTAGGAGGATGTATATGAGAAAAATTAAAAAGCTTTGCAGTTTACTTCTTGTAGCTTCTTTAGTGGTTTCTATGGCCGCTTGCGGTAAGAAAGAAAACACTTCAGGAAATAACACAGGAAACACAGCGACTCCCACAGAGAGCACTGAAGCAACACCCACCGAGACAGCAGCAGCTACCCCGGACATTTCCAAAAAAGCAGATTTAGTATTTTATGTAATGGGTGATGCTCCCAAGGATGAACAAGTTGTAGAAGATGCAATTAACAAGGTTTTATTAGAGAAAGCAAATGCTACTGTTGATTTCCAGTTTTCCACATGGACTGACTGGAGCCAGAAATATAACTTAGAGCTTACATCCGGATCTGCAGATCTTATCTATACTGCAAACTGGGTTAACTATGCAACATTAGCTAATTCAGGTGCTTTCGCAGATCTTACAGACATGATTGCAACCGATGCTCCTAATATTGCAAAATCTATGGATCCCAGCTTATTAGACCAGTGTAAGGTTGGCGGAAAGCTTTATGCTATTCCTAATACATGGCCTGAATATACAGTAAGTGGTGTTTCCTACAGAGATGATTTAAGAACAAAGTACAATCTTCCTGTTCCTAACTCCGTAGAGAACTTAGAAGCTTATCTTCTTGGAATTAAGCAGAATGATCCGAAACAAGGTTTATTATCTGTAACAACAGGTGAAAGCTCAGGCTTACAGGTTGCTTTTGATGCTGCTAATATTCTTAACTTCAAGTATCCTTGGGTAACTCCTAATGGTTTACCTTATGGTCTTGCAGCTAACTATGATACTCCTTCTGACGTATATGATTACTGGAATTCCGATGATTTTGTAACAGACATGAAACTTCTGAAGAAATTTGCTGATGAAGGCTTCTGGTCAAGAAGTGCCTTATCTGATACAAATGATTCTGAAGCATATAACAATGGTATCTGTGCAGCAGTTGTTGCAGGACAGAATCCTAACAAGAACATTGCAGCTATTACAAACTTTGCAGAGAAACATCCTGATTGGAAATCCGAATATGTAGCATACGGTGAAACAACAGGCGTTATCTTCCCTGCACATGCTACACAGAATGCAACAGCAGTTTTAGCAAGCTCTAAGAATCAGGACAGAGCATTAATGGTACTTGATTTATTCCTGTATGATAAAGAATTAAACGATCTTGTTGAATATGGTATCAAGGGAACTCACTATGATGTAGATGCTAATGGTAACTATAAGAATCTTTCTGAAAATTACAAGTATGAAAACATGAATACTTGGGATTTAAGAAACGGTGATTTCAAACTTCCTCAGGAAAGTGATACAATCTTAAATCAGATGTTCTCCAAATACAGTGAAATTGCAGCTAAAACAAAATTCCCTAATGTAAATGTTTTTGGTGGTTTTGCTGAAGATTACAGCCAGTATGAAGTTGAAAGAAGTGCCGTATCTGATGTTATGAGACAGTATTTAGCACCTCTGCAGGCTGGTCTTGTAGCTGATGTTGATAAAGCGGTTGCTGAATTCAGAACGAAAGTTAAAGATGCTGGTATTGAAACATGCCAGGAGCAGTTTAAGACACAGTGGGCTGCTTACTGCGAAGAGCACGGATATAAATAGGATATAAAGTTGTAACTTATATAATAACTTAAAAACTGCCGGGCAGGAGATAACTCTTGTCCGGCAGTTTTACTTGTATTAGTTGAAGCCTTAGAAAAACAGCATACTTTAGTTAAAAGTTACATTCATAAAAAAAGGAGAAGGGCTATGACAATTGGTGAAGTGATTGCAGCAATAGAAGCTAATTACCCGACGGTTGGTTTGGATACGGTTGATACCATTAAGTTCGGCAATGCTGACAGTGAGGTAACGGGTATTGTAACGACCTGCTGTGCTACGGTAGAGGTTATCAGAAAAGCAGCAGAATTAGGTTATAATTTTATCATAACGCATGAACCTACTTTTTATACCCATGAAGATAAAACCGGTTATCTGGAAGGTGATTCAGTATATGAGGAAAAATGCAGACTTTTAAAGGAGAATGGGATTACAATATGGAGAGATCATGACCACATACATGAAAATGATCCGGATTTGATTTTCAGTGGTGTTATGCAGGACCTTGGCTGGGAAGATTATTGTGTGGAATATTTTGAAGATTGGAAAGCTCCGTTGGTATATGAGATTCCCACTGTAACGGTGAAGGAGTTATGCGGGCATTTAAAGGAGAAGCTTGGTATTCAGACAACAAGGGTTATTGGAGATGTGAATGCAGTTGTTTCCAGAGTACTTTTTATCGGCGGAGGACATGTGACTTTTGATGAAACCCTTACCTCCCTTTTTATTAAACATAAGGCAGATGTGTTAATTGCAGGAGAGTTATTAGACTGGACAGTGGCATCTTATATTCGAGATGCTGCATTTTTAGGAAAGAATAAAGCAGCCATTCATCTTGGGCATTTTAATAGTGAGGAACCGGGAATGAAATACTATCCTGTATGGCTTTCAAAGCTGCTTGAAGAAAGGATACCGGTGACATTTATTGCATCAGGAGACCCTTATCATTATGAATAACTGTTATATAGACTATCCAAATTAAAAGAATCCATGATAAATAAAATATGTTTAATATAAAATATACAGCATCCCGGAAAATTCTTGGATGCTGTATATATTAAAATCTATAGTATGTCTTACATCTAGATAACCACCGGCTGCTAAGCCCTTTATAAATTGATTATACTCTCATATTTTTTATCAAAGCTTTCATCAATTCTTGTATCTCATCATCTTCTTCAAGACTTTCCATTACAAAAGAGTCACTATGAAAACACATAGAAAGAGGGGTATCCTTGGTATAAGGAGTCCAGGACTTTAAATAATCGGCTTTGGGAACACCATATTTTGCATACCTAAGTTTGGCAGAATGAAAGGCAACTTCTTCCTCATCGGGCAATGCATGCGTAAAGTTATAGTGAAAAAAGGGTTTTCTCTTTAAAATACCTCGCTTATTCTTAGAATATGTTACATTATATATAAAAACGTTTGTAACAATATATAAAACACTATATATTTTAAATACTATAAAATTGGCCAAAACCTATGTTTATCTGAAAATAAAAGAGAATATGCAATATTGACCGACTTATACGATAATTATACATGGGATTTTCTCGTATTACAAACATTTTTACTTATTGCAGAAAGTAATAATGTAATAATATTCATAAAAAATATGGTAGAAATAAACAATTACAAAAATTTGATTGTTAAATATATGTTTTTTACACAAAATACTTGTAGCGTAATTGTACATATGTTATAATACTAAAAACGTTTTATGAAAAGAGTGGGTGTAAAAAGTGAAAAAAGCAACTATAAAAGATGTAGCGAAAGAAGCAGGAGTGTCTATTTCCACAGTGTCTAATGCTTTGAATAACTCGCCTCTTGTAAGCGAAGATACAAAAAACAGAATCATTCAAATAGCAGAGAACATCAAATATGTACCAAATATGAACGGAAAAATGCTAAAGGCCAGAAAGAGCATGACTGTAGGGGTTTTTTCCTCCAGTGTGAGCGGACATTATTTCTATATTCTGGTGGATTCCGTATTTAAGGAATTAAGACGAAGAGGTTTCGGACTTAATATTGTTATTAATAAAGACAAGCGTGCTCTCTTAAGCAATGTTTTAAGCAAGAATTTTGATGGAATTATCGTGTTTGATAATGAACGTGTGGGAGAACATGAAGTTGAATTAATCGTGCAGAATCAGATAAAGACAGTATTTTTAGACAGAGATCTTAACGGAGCGGATGTTTCAAGTGTTTTATTTGATTCCTATAAATCAGGTTATGACCTGACAAAATACCTGATTCATCTGGGGCATAAGCGTATCTACTTTATCGAAGGAGAAGAAAATACATATGATAATCTGGAACGAAAAAGAGGTTATACAACAGCTCTGAAAGAAATTGGTGTTGAAATAAAAGAGGAGTATTTTTTCAAGGGAATGTTTGAAGAAAGCTATGCTTACAATGATGTTATCTCTCGATTCCGCCTGGGTAATTCTCAGATTCCGGATGCGATTGTTGCCGCCAACGATTATAGCGCGATCGGTTGTATTAAGGCATTCAGCAGGTTAGGCTACAGGGTGCCTGAGGATATCAGTGTGGTTGGATTTGATGATATTGAAGTAGCAAGATACTTTACACCTACCCTTACTACCGTGAGAAATCCTATTGCAAGACAGGGTATACGTGCGGTAGAGATATTAATGGACATGATGAATAATGATATGCCAGGAGTTTCAGAACATTTAGCCGGTGAGATTATTTATAGAGATTCAGCGAAGGCAAAGGTACTCTGAAACAAATAGGTTCGATTAAGTTACTGCGGTTCTGGCGGATAAGTTTCCTGCGTATTTATTAGAAACGTTTCTATAAATCTTTAAATAAAACTAATACAGTTATTGTTGTTTACGAGCAATACACAACATGTCTTGAAGGGAGAAAAGGATGAAGAAATTATTTCATTTCAAAACAAGAGATAAGATATTTTACTCTTACTTAATTTCATATTTGGTAATAGGAATACTCCCTATTTTAATTTCCTTGTTTGTATACTTTAATTACGGCAGGGTTGTTCTGGATGATATCCACACATCCCAGTCCTCCACGTTGTCCCAGCTGAAAAATGGATTTGACGATAATCTGGAGACAGTAGTCAAGACAGGCAATATGCTGGCAGAGAATGATAAATTAAAAGAGTTAATTACGATAAAAGGCTTTTCCGCCGGCAGTTTGCTGGAGGCCGCAAAGTTCAAAGATGAAATGAACACCATAAAGAGCAGTATCAATTTTTGCAGCGAGATATTTGTGTATCTTTATTCCAGTGACAGTATTATAACTAATACAAAGCTGTATCCATCTGAGATAAATTATATTTTTGCGAACAATTACCAACTAACCAAAGGTGAGATGCTAACAGCTATTGATACACCTGACTATAAGGGTTATAAAATTATTAAAGATAAAGACGGAAACAGCAGTATTCTCTTTCTGCAGAATGTCTACAGTTATAATTATAAAGATAAACTGGCCACCATCGTAACAGTAGTGCCCTGGAAGAACATTGCCGCAGGCATTGCTACCATGAAGGAAGGAAAGATTTACTGGATCAATAAAGGGAATCAGATACTAGGTGACAATAAAGCAAGCGTCTCAGAAGATGCCATATCCTATAATGATTACAGCAATGAAAGTAAGCTGATCGAAAAGCGTATTGGAAGCACTAAATATGTTAATTCCTATGTAGCATCTGATTATTATGACTTTAAATACTGTATTACTATACCTAAAAGTCATTATATGAAAGAAATGAACAACCTGATATTTGGTATTGTTCTTCAGATTATGGTAATGATAGGATTAGCCTTTATTCTTGCCTGGTATTATTCCGTGAAGAATTATAAACCTATTTCCAGATTGTTTACTGCCCTGAAAAAGAACAAAAAAGCAGCAAGGGATATTAATTTTGATAATATAGAGAATTACATCGAGAATCTATATCTGGAGAATCAGACTTTAAGCAATTCCTGCAACCAGGCAAAAGATGCATTGTTTAACCAGGTAGTTAACGGCTATATCAAGGGTTGGAACAATGATGAATCCATCCTGGAAGAAACCATCCTATCCAATACGGGAGTCAGTCTTAAAAAGCCATATATTACAATGGCAATAACCTATGCCGACATTATGGAATGTAATCTGTTTTCAGGGATAAGTGAATCAGAAAAAGAGAATACCTTTAAATTATTAAAATTCGTGGTAAAGAATATATTTGAGGAAAATATTCTCTCAAAGTATGCGGGATTCTTTAGTGACATTGATGGAATGCATCTTTGCGTACTAAACATCACCGATGAAATTCTTGCAAATGGCTCACTTTCCTTTGATATCAGAAAATGCCTTTCAATTTATAAAAAGCTGCTGAATTTAAAGGTTAACATTGGTGCAAGTAAGATTCATAAGGAATGCGAGGCTTTTTCAAAGGCTTATAACGAAGCCGCACAGGTATTGTCCTTCCAGTCATTCTGGGGAAAAGATTATGATGCCTTTGCATTTTATGAAGAAACCAATATGGAATATGATACGGTATATAATTATGACAGTCAGCTGATGGAAAAGCAGAAGAAGCTCTACAATATGATCGTATCCAAAGAGTATGAACAGGCTACTGAATTTTTAAATCAGATATTGGATGAAATGTTTATCAAAGATATCCATTGCATGGATATCAATAAATGCAGGATGTTTGCGCTGATTAATACGGTATACAGCTGTCTGAGTGATATCGTTGGAAGAAGTGACGGTGAATACTTTAAGAAGCTGAATCCCATGGAGAGAATGTTAAAAGCCAATTCCATCGAATCCGCCAGACATATCATGAACGATATCTTCAGAGAGATTACAGATCATCTGAAAAAGTGTCTGACCAATGAGTATCCTAATTGGGTACAGGAAATTATAGACTTTGTAGATGATAATTATTCTGACCCTAATTTAAATGTATCCATTCTGGCAGATAAACTTAATATGAACTTATCCTATGTGGGACGAACTTTTAAGAGCTATACCGGATATGGTATTACAGATATGATACATATCAGGCGTATTGAAGAATGTAAGAGAAGACTTTTGCTTGGCGAAAGTGTAAGAGAAGCAGCCGAATCAATCGGTTATCTGGATTCCAAATCACTGATTCGTATCTTTAAAAAATATGAAGGAATCACACCGGGCCAGTATAAAAGCAATTTTGAAAAGCAAATTGTGGAGTTAGCATAAGATAAGTATAATTTTAAAAACGAATAACAAATGTTGCCCCTTTCTAATTACGGGGGAAGTTAACTATAATAATACATGTCAGGGAAGCTAGTGTGCAAAAACATTTCGCAGATGCTAAATGGGTAGCACACTTGGAGGATACCATGAAAGAAGTGAAAAGGGTTATCAGTATATTGTTAATCCTGATGTTAACCGCATCTGTACTTTTTGGCTGTGCTGCAAAGGAGAAAACGGGAGGCAGGGAAGTAACCGGTAATGAAAGCGGCGCTGGCAGCAACACTGTGATGCCGCTTACGGATAAACCGATTACATTAACAGTATTTGTGGGACTCGACAGCAATCTAAAAGGAATTCTTAATGATTATAATAGCAATATGTTCTTTCAGGAGCTGGAGAAACGGACTGGAGTTCATCTGGAATTTGTAATTCCTGAAATCGGAGAGGAAAGCGATGCTTATTATTCCATGATTGCCTCGGATAATTTTACCGACATCATCTCCCACTACAACTATGCTTATCCGGAGGGATTGGATGCTGCTGTGGATGATGGCTGTTACCTGGATCTGACACCTTATCTGGACACTTATCTGAAGGATTACAATACTTTGCGAAATCGGGATACTTATACGATAAAAAGTACCACTACCGGTTCTGGAAGAGTAGTTGCCTGTTACGGTCTCTATACAGAAAAACAGGGACCCTGGATGGGCTTGCAGGTAAGAAAGGACTGGTTGGATGAACTGGGTCTTAACGAGCCGGTAACCTATGATGACTGGGAGAAGATGCTGACTTTGTTTAAGAGCAAGAAGGGAGCTTATGCGCCTATCAGCATTGGGAATAATGGATATCTTGAATATTCCCATGCATTGAGTGCAGGGTTTGGTGTCTATGAAGATTTTATGCAGGTTAATGGAAAAGTGGTCTATGGTCCTGCCGAGGAAGGTTGGAAGGATTATTTAACTTTACTTAACAGTTGGTATAAAAAAGGATTAATTGATCATGATTTCATGATAAACGGCGAGTGGCAGGTTGATAAGTCCATGGTAGAGAATGGACAGACAGGGGCTTGGAATGCCATGTATATTATGATGTCCCAGTATGAACAGGCAGTTCCCGGCATGGATGTGATACCTGTTGCATCTCCTGTAGTGAAACCTGGCGATAAACTGCATATACGAAGAGAGGACTGCAGTATCGGAAATCCTGTCACCATTTCTGCAAAGTGCAAATATCCCGAGATAGCAATGAAATTACTGAATTACCTTTATACACAGGATGGTTCACTTCTGGCTAATTACGGTACCAAAAATGATACCTTTACCTATGATTCCGCAGGAAAACCACAGGTTACGGATAAGATAGCAAGAAATCCAAAGTATAGCATGGGGCAGGCTCAGGCCCTGTATCTACTGCCGCCTAACAGGCTGGGAGGATTATATGATTGGACACGAGAGCTCAGTGCAGTACCAAAGCAGGATCTGAAAGCTTATGATGTCTGGAGCAAAGGGGATGATTCCTACATATTGCCCAGCAGCCTTACGTACACAGGAGAGGAATCAAAAGAGCGCAGCAAGATAGTAACAGATCTTACAAAGTATATGAACAGTATGAACATAAACTTTATTATCGGTGCCTCGAATATAAATACTGAATGGGACAGCTATATCAACGAGTTAAAAAAGATGAATTTAGACCGAGCCGTTGAGATAACACAGCAGGCTCTGGACCGCTTTAATAGTGAGCATTAGAAAGGGGATTTGGCATGAAGATTTTTACAACCAATGCTGAGGTTAGGTTTGAAGAAAAAGAAGGGGAATTTATATATTCACCATCCAAAGAATTTAAACTTCTAAAGGTATATCCAAAGGAAAAAAGACAGGAAATCCTGGGATTTGGAGGGGCTTTCACGGAAGCTTCCGCATATACCTGGAGCAAGATGAGCGAAGAGAATAAAACCAAACTTTTAGATCTATATTTTGGAAAAAATGGAAATGGATATAATTTTTGCAGAACGCATATCCAAAGCTGTGATTTTTCCTTGGGTAACCGTTCTTATGTAGAAGAAAATGATACAGAACTTGCAACCTTTACAATTGAAGGGGATTTTAAGTATCAAATACCTTTTATCAAGGAAGCTTTAAAGTTAAACAAAGATATAGAATTCCTGGCTTCTCCCTGGAGTCCACCGCCCTTTATGAAGACAAACAAGGAAATGAATCATGGCGGTAAATTAATAGAAGAATATTATGATGCATGGGCAGGCATCTTTGTAAAATACATACAGGCTTATGCAAATGAAGGTATTGTTATTAAACGTGTAACCATACAGAATGAACCTAATGCAGTACAGACATGGGATTCCTGTCAGTTTACAGGTGAGGAGGAAAGAAAATTCGCCTGTGACCATTTAAGGAAAAAGCTTGATGGTGCAGGACTTACCGATGTCAGAATTAACTGCTGGGATCATAATAAGGATCTGATTGTTGAACGCTGCGAAGAGACTTTTTCTGATGAGCAGGCGTTAAAAGATATTTCTGGTATAGCCTTTCATTGGTATACCGGAGACCATTTTGAAGCACTCCAATGCATTCGTGATAAGTATCCGGATAAAGAGCTCATCTTTACAGAAGGCTGTGTGGAGTACTCCAGGTTCGCCGCTGCCGGACAGTCCCAGAATGCTGAGATGTATGCCCATGACATCATCGGAAACTTAAACGCAGGAATGAACGGATACATTGATTGGAATCTTATTCTCGATGAAAACGGTGGACCGAATCATGTAGGTAATTTCTGTGATGCACCTGTTATGTGCGATACAACAAAGGATACAGTTGATGTTAAGCTATCTTTTTACTATATTGGGCATTTCAGCAGATTTGTAAAACCCGGTGCCAAGAGAATTCTGGTTTCCAGATATACGGACAAATTAGATTGCTGTGGCTTTGTAAATCCGGATGGAGAAGTTGTTGTCGTTGTTTTGAATAAGACAGATGAAGCACAAAGTTTTGAAATTATGGTGGAAGGAAAAACTTGTGCCATTGAAACCAGTGCACATTCCATCGTAACAGCTTGTTGGAAATAAAAAAAGCAGAGAAGTTATTATCCTGTTGGGTAATAACTTCTCTTTTATTTGTATACTTAAGTTTAATTCGTATTCATATGAGTCCGGTTGTAAGCATTTCTATACTGCTTAGGGGTAGTGTCCTCCATTTTTTTAAATAGCTTCATGAAGTATTTTTCATCTAAAAAACCAAGAGTTTCTGCAATTTCGCCGATTGTTTTATCAGATTCGCATAGAAGTTCTTTGGCTTTTGAGAGCTTTAAATTATAGATGTACTGCTGCATGCTCATACCCATATGCTTCTTAAAATACCTTGCCAGATATTCCTTTGAATAATTAAATTCATGGGCGACATCAGAGAGGGAGATTCTTTTCATAGAATGAATTCTTATCCATTCCAGGATTTTGGGTAGTTTATCAAGGGAATGTTCAGAGTCGTGCTTGGATTTAAATTGAAGGATATTCTGCTGTGCCAACTCTATCAGAAGGGAGGTCAGCAAATATCTGGTTGCCTGCTCCGTATAATAATGAGAAGACTGCAGGTGAAGCAGCTGGTGAAATAAGATACTTACCCGGTCAAGGTTCACACTTCTCATAAGGGTTGGCAGCAGACAATAGGAAGAGAAATCGTCAAGGAAATTATTATTATTAATAAGAGATATCACATTCTCAGCTTCCCCAGATTGGATTACTTCCCAGGTACAGTCAGTATTCTCTAAGTTATAATCTTGTCTGATAGCAGCTTCCTGTTTACAGGGCATAACCTGTCTGCCGGCAGTAAAGTGAAACCAATAAAAGGAGGCTCCTTTATCAGAATAGTCAAATCCTTTGTGGGTTAAGCCTGGCAGGAGCAGCAGGGAATCACCGGAGTTAAGGGTGTATTGAACCTCCTCCTGCTGGATAAAGATAGGATTCTTTAAGTTGATAATAATCTCATAATCTTCAATGATTCTTTCAGAATGTATCCAGCGGGATTCTGCTGTAAAATGTCCTGCCGAGATAAAGCAGACAGGGGATGTAATGTTTGCTTTTAAGTAATACATAGGTCAATATCTTCCACCTTTTGTTTGATTAGGCTACCGACAAATTAGAATAAATGTGGCATACTCATATTATAGCTTAAGCGTAGCTGCAAAGCAAATTGTTTGATTTAAAAAGATTAAACTTGGAGGAGGTCAATATATGGATAATATGAATCAATACCGTACTGTGGG
The DNA here is from genome assembly GCF_014218355.1 of Anaerocolumna chitinilytica. NCBI lineage: Bacteria > Bacillati > Bacillota > Clostridia > Lachnospirales > Lachnospiraceae > Anaerocolumna > Anaerocolumna chitinilytica. The sequence goes on along the minus strand of NZ_AP023368.1, from coordinate 4,628,322 downwards.
ATTGGAGAAGGTTGAGTTAAAGGAAGGATTTTTCAGAGAATACCAGGAACTTGTGCAAAGGGTAGTTATCCCTTACCAATGGGAAGCCTTGAATGACAGAATACCGGAAGCAGAAAAGAGTTATGCCATTCACAACTTTAAAGTAGCAGCTGGGCTTGAAGAAGGAGAATTCGGTGGACTGGTATTTCAAGACAGTGATGTTGCCAAATGGCTGGAAGCAGTTGGATACAGCTTGTCTGCTGCTCCCGACCCGGAGCTTGAGAAACAGGCAGATGAAGTTATTGAATATATCGAAAAGGCTCAGCAGGAAGATGGCTATTTGAATACTTTCTTTACCTTAAAGCGTCCAAAGGAAAAATGGACAAATCTGATGGATTGCCATGAATTATATTGTGCCGGCCATATGATGGAAGCAGCGGTGGCATATTATAATGCTACGGGAAAAAGAAAGCTTTTAGATGTCATGTGCCGCTTTGCGGATCACATCAACAGTGTGTTTGGAACAGAAGAAGGAAAGATTCACGGTTACGACGGGCATGAAGAAATTGAGCTCGCTTTGGTAAAGTTGTATAAAGCAACGGGAGAGGAAAAATACCTGAATTTGTCCAAGTACTTTATCGATGAGAGAGGGAAAGAACCTAATTTCTTTTTACTCGAATGGGAGAAGAGAGGAAAGTCCTCTTTCTGGAATCCCTCCGATCATAGACAGCCGGAGGTTTCATATAATCAGGCTCATATACCTGTAAGAGAGCAGACAGAGGCCATAGGCCATGCGGTCAGGGCAGTCTACTTATACTCGGGAATGGCTGATATTGCGGCACTGACGAAAGATGAAAGCCTTAAGAAGGCCTGTAAAGCTCTGTGGAACAATATTGTTACAAAGCAAATGTATATAACCGGTGGAATTGGTTCGACTCATTCTGGCGAAGCCTTTACTTTTGATTATGATCTGCCCAATGACACTGTTTATCAGGAGACCTGTGCCTCAATCGGATTATTTTTGTTTGCACATAGGATGACTCTGTTAGAAGAGAATGGAAGTTACGGAGACATCATGGAAAGAGCCCTGTACAATTCTATTATCAGTGGGATGGGATTTGACGGTAAGAGCTTCTTTTATGTAAATCCTATGGAAGTATGGCCGAAAGCCAGCGAAAAGAATCCGGAGAGAAAGCATGTTGCACCGGTAAGGCAGAAATGGTATGGCTGTGCCTGCTGCCCCCCTAATCTGGCCAGACTCTTAATGTCATTAAGGCAATATATCTATACCTATAGCGAGGATACCATATATGCACATTTGTATATACCCAGTAAGGCAGAGATAGAGGCAGGAGGAAGTAAGATAATTCTTGAACAGAACACTGGATATCCTTGGGATGGGGGTGTAAGGATAAAGCTTGGCCTAAACAAAGAGATGGAATACACTCTTAAATTAAGAATTCCAAGTTGGTGCAGAAAATATCAAGTCTCGGTAAATGGAGAAGCTATGACAGCAGAAGCAGGACAACTAGAGAACGGTTTTCTTTCTATCCACAGAAACTGGTGCGACGGAGATGAGGTAGTGCTTCAAATGGAAATGCCGGTTGAAATCATACAGTCACACCCAGAAGTGCGTGCCAATGCCGGAAAGGTCTCGATTATGCGTGGACCACTGGTCTATTGTCTGGAAGAGACAGATAATGGTCCGAATCTATCAGCTTTATCCCTTGAGATCGGTACAGGTTTTGAACTTAAAGAGGAAGCGGGGCTAATGAAAGGTGCATTATCCATAACCGGACAGGGCTTCCGAATAAGCGATAAAGAGTGGAACCACTCACTCTATCGGCCATTTAAGGCAGAAGAAGAGAAAACAGAGATTAAGGCAATACCATATTTCCTATGGGGTAACAGAGATAAAGGGGAAATGCTGGTATGGATGAATCATAAATAATCGATAATAAGCTGGTGGAGGCAATATAAAATGCTAAATCACCAGCTTTTTTCAGGCAGTTTAGTTGGAAAAATATTCTTGACAATTAGTACTATATAGGACTATACTACATGGTATGGAGGTGATTGGTAATAAAAACCTATGGAGGATTTCTTATTTCACAAATCAAACAGCTGCAAGGCAGAGTGTTTGAAAGAATGCTAAAGGAGAGCGGTATTGATGCCTTTAATGGGGCACAGGGAAGAATCCTTTATGTATTATGGGAAAAAGAAAAGCTTACGATTTCTGAAATCGGGCATCTTACATCCCTGGCCAAGACATCTCTTACCAGTATGCTTGACAGAATGGAAGAGAGCGGATTAGTAGAGCGAAGAGCAGATCAAAATAACCGCAGGCAGATAATAATATCTATTACGGACAAGGCAAGGAATTACAAGGAAGAGTATGACCGTGTGTCCCTTGAAATGAATGAATTGTTTTATAAAAGGTTTTCGGAGGAAGAGATAGAACAGTTTGAGGAAATGTTAAGGCGTCTTATTCAAAACCTGGAAGAATGAAAGAGGCATAAATTTAGTGGTTAATTGATTCGCTGCATAACTATTAATGAAGTAATGGTAAAAAAGAAAAGAATCGGAGGAAGTACAAATGGAGAGAGAAGTGGCAGAAAGTGTAATTAAATTAGTAGAAAGCAGCAGGGACGCAATATGCTGTTCCGTGGATGAAGAGGGATATCCCAATGCAAAAACAATGTTTCGATTAAAAAATGAAGGATTGGATACTTTCTGGTTCTCAACCAATACTTCTTCCATCCGAGTAGGGCAATGGGAGAAGAATCCCAAGGCTTCTATTTATTTTCTGGATGCGGTAGGATTTCATGGAGTAATGTTTATTGGTGAAATGATTGTTCATGGAGAGGAAGAACTCAAAAAAGCCTTTTGGAAAGCAGGGGATGAAGTATACTACCCCCTTGGACCAACTGATCCGGATTACACTATTCTGGAATTTAGGGCAGTGAAAGGAAACTACTATCATGGCTTAAAGAAGCATCTCTTCTTAACGGAAGAAGTAAAGGAGTATAGGTAATGCCATACTGTAATGCCAGAGATTGTAATGTATTTTATGAAGATATCGGAATAGGAGAAACAATCCTTTTTTTACACAGTGGTTACAGCAGGGGAATTATTGCTTTTTCCGGGCAGATTCAGCCATTTTGTAATAAATACAGGCTTCTTCTGCCGGATTTTAGAGGCCATGGCAGAACGACAGCAGAAAACAAAGACTGGGATACAGCGGTGATTGCAGATGATATGGCAGCTTTTATTAGAAACATGGGGCTTCATCAGGTGCATTTAATCGGTTACAGCCTGGGCGGAGGTGTAGCTCTCCATCTTGCTTCAAAATACCCGGAGCTGGTTAAAAGTATGATAACTATAGGGTGCGGTGGAGTACCTGATGGTACTGGGTCAGAAGCTTATGAACCAGAGGAACTGCTTCGAAGAAATGAGACTGATTTTATTGAGAGAATCAGAGTCAGGAATTGGGAGGCTACCGAAGGAGACTGGAGACATCATATGGAACAGAGTGTCAGAGACTGGAGGATGTATCCATGTCTGTCAGAGGAAGATTTTGAAAAGCTAAAAATGCCGAGTTTCTTCCTTGCAGGAGAACTTGATACCTATGCAACAAAAGAAAGACTCCTTAACCTGCAAAGAAAAGTAGAAAATAGTGAAGTATGGATTGTCCCTGAATGCGGTCACAGACCTCATATGCCCACAGAAAAAGTAAAGGAAGTTAATGAACGGATTGGTAGTTTTTTGGATAAAGTGATGATGGGATAACAGGAACGGTTTAGCATAAGACATTATAAGAGTACAGGAAGCTAATACAGCCTTACATAAAGCTACCGAATAGCAGGTGCTGCTATTCGGTAGCTTTATTAAGCTTATTCAGGAATGAGATTACAGACCGCAGTTATCGGTTTTTATTATCTTTCCGTCTATAAAAACTTTCACTACATTGGTCAGGGAATCCATAATATTGCCATTTGTAAGTACAATATCTGCATCTTTACCGGACTCAAGAGAACCTACTCTATCCTCGATACCTATGTGCTTAGCAGGATTGATGGTAATAGATTTTAAGGCATCAAAAGGTTCCATGCCTGATTTCACTGCCAACCCGGCACAAAGGGAGAGATATTGCTGAGGAGTTACAGGGCTATCGGTAATAATGGATACTGATAGTCCTGCTTTTGCCAGAATACCAGGGGTAGTAAAAGTCTTATTCTTCAATTCGAACTTAGTGGCATGTCCAAAGGAGGGGCCAACAGCAACAGGATAATCCTCCTTTGCCAATTCCTCTACAATCAGGTGTCCTTCCGTGCAGTGCTCCAAAGTAAGTTTCAGGTTGAATTCCTTTGCGATGCGGATTGCAGTAAAGATATCATCTGCTCTGTGCGCATGAGCTTTTAATGGGATTTCGCGGTTAAGTACCGGAATAAGAGCTTCCAGTTTCATATTAAAAGCCGGCCTTTTACTTAGGTCATCGCCGGCGGAATTTAACTTCTCCAGATATTCCTTTGCCTGATAAAGAGTTTCTCTAAGCTTTGCGGCAGTAGACATACGGGAATAGTTGTTTTTGTCTTTGTATACCCTTTTAGGATTCTCACCGAAAGCACATTTCATAGCTATCTTTTCTTTGATCACCATCTTGTCGACTCTGGAGCCATGCAGCTTGATGGCTGTAAAGGTCCCTCCTAATACATTAGAACTTCCAGGGCCTGTTGCTGCAGTTGTTACACCCCCTAAAACCGCTTGCATAAAGGTCGGATCCATAGGATTGATACCATCAATGGCCCTCAGATGGGGTGTTAAGATATCATTCATCTCATTGTAATCTTGTCCTTCAAAGCCGATTCCGTAGCCATCCAGGCCGATATGGGAATGGGCATCTACCAGACCCGGGTATACCCATAAGCCTGTGGCATCAATTACCTCCATGCCTTCTTCAGGAAGTATATCCGGTTGTATTAATTTAATTTTCCCATCTATGGCTAAGATGTCTGCTATGTAGGGAATTTCGTGAACGGCATCATGTACCAGACCGCCTTTAACTAACAAAGCTTCCATAATGTTTTTCCTCCAGGTTTATTCTTCTGTAGTATAGTAATCCTTTTTGGCGGAGAAGTCAAATTCTGGACGAATTAGAGGTTATTTTGTTACTGATACTAATTAATAGGAAAAGGATAAGGCTGAGGTGTGACGGTGGGACCATATACCTCTAATCTGTCTTCTTTTCCTTCCTCCGGAACAAAACGGATACGGTCGATACAGATATTTCGCGGTTGGACGGCTTCGGTGTTATGATGGGTATGGTATATAATGAAGATATCTTCGCTAAGGGGTGCCTTCACGAGGCAATGGTGTCCGGGGCCGTGAGCCAGGTAATGGTGGGAGAGGATTGGGTTGCCCTCATATTTTACAAAGGGGCCGAGAGGACTATCCGAAACGGCATAACCAACAGCATAGCCTTTACTTTCAAAATGACTGCCGGAATAGGTTAGGTAATATTTACCCCTGTGTTTTATGACATAAGGGGCTTCTGCCACCGGAGCTTGCTGCTGTTCCCATTCTTCATCAGCTTTTATAACCAGTGTTTCTGTCCTCAGAATGGGGGTTACACAATCATCTTCCATTTTCATGGCATATATGGCGTAGGTCTTGCCCTCCCTCCAGGAAACGTAGTAAATATAAAGAGAGCCATCCTCGTCCAGGAAAAAATGACCATCAATACTTTTATCAAAAAGGTAATCCGGTTCCGGTATAAAGGGCCCCACCGGGGAAGTGCTGACGGCGATGCCAAGGTGCTCGTTAACGGAGGCCAGCAGATAAAATTTACCGCCTTTTTCAATAATTCCGGGGGCCCAATACCACCGTTTCTGACCCCAGGCTTCTTCCATAATTCTGCCGCTGTATTCCCAGTTCACTAAATCTTTTGATTGGTAGGCTTCGAATCCCACGGGCATAGTGGATGAAGTTGCATACAGGTAGTAAGTTCCCTGGTAGAATAGAATATCGGGGTCTGCATAACCGTTTAATATTGGATTCTGGTATTGGGGAACCGATGGCATAGCAGGCTCAGAGCAAGGAAGAGAACAAATATGAAAATTATGGCACAATGGTTTCTCGTTCTTTCCCGGAGCTTCTGTATGTGGAGCAATAACCAGCGCAGCAAGGTTGCCGGATACAGCTGGCAGCGGGAGTTCGAATAAAGGCCAAAGAGAAGCAGAGGAAGCTCTTAAAGCATCCTCAAGAAAACCAGTGAAAATATTGTCCTTTTTCTCAATGGTAATTCGGTAAGGATGGTCCGGTATAATCGAACCGGTTTTTCTCCTTTGAAGGATATGTGCTTCTGTTTTTTCGGATAGCAGAAGAAGTTCGCTACAGCCTTCTCCTGTTAAACGAAAGAGATAGCCCGATGTATCTGGTGAAGCAGAATCTGCTAAAAACTGAATACCCCACCAATCTTCTAAGGCAGAAACTTCTCCTTCTGCCTGAAGTGTGAAGTTTGTTCCATCAATATTTTCTTCCTTTATAACTATCCAGTTCATAGACAAGCCTCCTGATTTCTGTTTTATAATAGATTCCATATAAGCAAATGATTCTAGAAGAATACTTATGATTATTCTAGAATCATATTATGATTTCTTACCTGAAAAATCTTGATTTTTCAGGTAAGAATAATTGTTTACTTTTCTGGTATAATAGCAATATTGTGACGGTATTGGTTGTTAATCGCTTTTATTTTCTCGGGAGCACACTTGGGCTCTCTTTTATAGGTAAGGAGACCGTTGGTTTCCTGTTCTACATCCGATAACTGGGTATAACAAAATCCGTATATATAATCCGACTGCATGATATTATCAATAACAAAGCCATATTGCTGTAAGAAATCTTCTTCGCTGTCTGCATTGGTATAACCCCAGCTGCCTTGTTCGGAATTGTTATAATGAATTCCGCCGCATTCAGTTATAAGAATTGGCTGACCCTCATACTTGTATGGAGGAGCAAAGATATTTCTTCCTGCTGAGTAGGGAGAGAGTAAAAGGTTAAGATCTGATGTAAATCTCTTAAAGGTATCTTGTTTACCGGGCTCCCTTGGTGTTCCATGGGAATAGTTATGAATGGCACAGATATCCGTTTTGGTCTGTTCCCAGCCGTCATTATTGACTACCAGCCTTGTAGGGTCCAATGCCTTTAGCATATGGTACAGAGAAACGGTGTAATCCTGCTGAAGGGTGTTGCGGCCGATACCTGGGACTGCCCAGCTTTCATTAAAGGGTACCCAGGCAACGATAGAAGGATGGTTATAATCTCTTTCCACAACTTCCATCCATTCTCTGATATAGCGCATAACGGATTTATCAGTAAAAAGGCAGGCAGCAGCAATTTCTTCCCACACCAGATATCCTAATTTGTCAGACCAGTATAAAAATCTTGGATCCTCTGTTTTCTGATGCTTTCTGCAGCCGTTAAAGCCCATTTCTTTCATGATTTTAATATCATATTGGAAAGCTTCGTCATTGGGAGCTGTCAGAATACCTTCGGGCCAGTAACCCTGATCAAGTACCAGCTTAAGATAATAGGGATAGTTATTTAAGTACACCATTCCGTTCTCGATATGTATCTTACGCATACCGAAATAGCTGCTAACACAGTCGTGAATTCCTTTATCAGAGACTAAGGTTAAACGGATGTCATAAAGAGCAGGATTTTCCGGGGTCCAGGAGCGGCTGGCACTATGGCTGTTGGTGTGAAATATTTTATCTCCGGCCAGATGGATGCTCCTTTTAAATATGGTATTACTGCTAACGGAATAGGTATCCTTGCAAATAAGCTCTTCTTTAAAGAAAATTGTTACCTCTAAGGACATATTGGGAACGAGCTTACTAAAAGTGCATTCAAGGTTAAGGATATCCTGGTCAAAATCAGGGGTCATCTTAAGTCTGGTTATATTTACGGGGTCGACAGGTTCTAGCCATACTGTCTGCCAGATGCCGGAGGTCCTGGTATACCAGATGCCGGCGCTTTTTTCTTCCCAGAACTGCTTTCCTCTAGGGATGGTCTCATCAGTGGCAGGGTCCTCTGCGAAGACAGAAAGACTATGCTCCGTAACGGATTTCTTCAGGCAGTGGGTTATATCAAAAGAAAAGGCAGAACTGCCTCCTTCATGTTCACCGCATAAAGCTTCATCAATATAAACCTTACAGCGGTAGTCCACCGCACCAAAGTGCAGCAGTATATTCTTCCCCTCCCATTCAGACGGCAGGGTAAAAGTGCGCTTATAAAAGCATTTGTTGTGGATGGAAGTATCCTTAATTCCGCTAAGCTCACTTTCAAAGCAGAAGGGAACCTCTATTCGTCTGGATAAGGAATGGTTATCTTTCTCCCAATGACAGCTATCTGCTTCATCGCCGTCATCAAAATCAAAATCCCAGGTTCCGTTCAGGCATTGCCATTCCTCCCGGACAAATTGGGGACGTGGGTATTCGGTACGCAGCATAAATAAAACCTCCTAAGGTATAAATGATTGTCAATTAATTCTGTCTTAAGAGCATGATTTCCGACAGAGAAAGGTTCTTTGTTGGATTTTTTGGTGTAAGTATCAACTGAACCTTTTTGACGGTTTGTTCCTTAAAGCTTAAGATAGCGGCACGCTCATCCGTATCTTCAGCCATAGTATATTCTTCTGTCTGATAATGGTCATCAAGGATTGCTTTGACCTTCTGGAATTCCTGACCTTTTGTAACTCCTTTGTAGACAAGGATATCGGATACTTTTACCGGTTCCTTAAATTCCAGGGTAATTGTTGCAGTTGCTTCTTCACCTGATATCGGTATGGTACTGTCATAGATGGAATTCTTTTGATGCAGGGTGAAGATACCATCTGTCAGCAGATGGGGGGTGCTTACATTGGAGCTGATATGAGCTTCCTTTGCAAGATTGGTATAGGAACCGTCCGAAGGGATGGGTAAATAACAAAGGGTGGGTCCGTTAACATAGAGCTCACCCTTATCTGTAAAGAGAACTCTGTCGATATTTAACTTGCGATTACCTCCGCCGGTCTTTGGATCGGTATGTGTATGATATGCCATCCAAATCTCTGTACCATCAGGAGAAACGGTAAAGCTGTGGTGTCCTGGACCTGATATGGTTGTGGAGGTACCGGAGGTCAGAATTGGATTTTTTTCTGATTTTTCAAAAGGCCCTAATGGAGAAGAGCTGGTGGCATAGCCTACAGAGTAGGAGGAACTGGCATAACAATTGGCTGAATAGGACAGATAATAGATATTGTTATGCTTAATGACTTCAGGTCCTTCGTTCCATAGGGGATTTACGGAGGATTTTTCCCATTTTTGAGTAGGAGTAAGCAGAAGTTCAGGCTCACCTTTTAAGGATAGCATATCTTCATTAAGACGAACTCCATAAATTTCACTCTTGTTAATACCGCCAATGTCATTTTCAGAACAGTCTCTAGAGAAATAGAGATACTTCGAACCGTCATCATCTATCAGAACATTGGCATCAATAGCAGCATAGCCGAAATCAAAAAGCGGCTTGTTTTTAACATCCTCAAAGGGACCCTCCGGCTTGTCGGATGTAGCTATACCAATACGCAGGCTTCCTTCGGTACTTCTGGCAGAATAATACATATAGTATTTATTCTTATATTCTACTACTTCAGGAGCCCAAAAGCTATCAACACACCAGGCATCTGATTTTTTGATATAGCACATTTTTTTACCGGACCAATTGACAAGGTCTTTGGATTTCCAGCAATAATACCCGTTGGCAGCTGAAGTACAGTATAAATAATATGTATTGTCGGAAGCTTTTAAGATAAATGGATCGCCGATTTGGGTAATTCCCAGGTCATTTTTATAAAAATGATTATTTGTTTCCTGGCTTAGATCCAATGTCGTGTAAGATTTCATATGATTGCATCCTCCTAATAAAAAGGTTATTGCACAAAGAGTCAGAAAGCGGACAGGCTTTCTGCATAGTTTCTTCATATTGCAGTACTTACCTCATTTCTACGCTGCTGTTTACCTCTAGTTTGTGGTTGCAGCGCAGACACAAACTTAAATTATCTTGGCAATTTTACAAGCTCCAACAGAATTGTAGGTTTATCTTATGAGAAAGACGTAAATTACAACAAAAAAACTGTAATAAAGCTAATACAGTATTTTCTGTGGAGCTTGTCATAAATAAACTTACAATAAAATCAACTAGATTACCATACAAAATATTACCAAATAAATAGAAAATAATTTGTGCAGTATTACCTTTTAATAATAAAAACATGAAAACATAGAAAAACAATCCAATTATATAAGTGATAATGAATAATATAAATGTAACATAAAAATTGTAATAAATGCATTGACTATATGATATAAGAGTGTTATATTAAAAACATGAGAGACGTTAAATTACATGAATAATGTAATAATCAAGAAAGGAGGAGTTTATTTGAAGATCAAGAAGAAAAGGATTGCTCTTGACTTTGATAACAAAGAAAAGATTGTACTGGTGGGAAAGGCACTTTCATCTGATATAAGACTTGATATCTTACAGCTTCTAATAGACAAGTCAGTAAATATCAGTGAAATTGCTAGTACTTTTCAAATTCCGTTATCATCTGCAGCATTACATGTGAAGGTGTTAGAAGAAGCCGGTATGATAACGGCAACAGAGCAACCGGGAGTAAGAGGGGCGCAGAAGGTATGCGGAATCGCATTTGAAGATATATACTTTAATGCGTTCCGTCATAAGATGGACAGGGATAACATTAAAGTATATCACTTTCCCATGGGAATCGGTAATTATTATAATTGTATGATCAATGAGAACTGCGGTATTATCAGCGAACGTTCTTATCTTGGGGTGGAAGACTCCCCATATGGTTTCTATGCTCAGAACAGACATGAAGCTCAGCTCATCTGGTTTATGTCAGGATATCTGGAATACCGTTTTCCGAACTATATGTTGAAGAAGAGCAAGGTAAAAGAATTGTCCTTTTCTTTTGAAGTCTGCTCGGAAGCACCAGGATATCAGAATGACTGGCCTTCCGATATAACCGTGTGGGTTAATGAGAGGGAGATTGCGACGATTTATTCCAAAGGAGATTTTGGAGGCAGAAGAGGGCATTTAAATCCGGAATGGTGGAGTGATACCATGACACAATATGGGATTTTAAAGACTGTTACGATTAATGGCCAGGGCTGTTTTGATGATCTGTTAAAGACGTCTGACGAGACCATAGATACTCTTGGTATCTGCGATGACTTTTTTATCAGCTTTAAAATCGGTGTAAAGCCTGATGCTAAAAATCTTGGGGGAATGAATTTGTTCGGAGAAAAATTTGGGGATTTTGCCCAGGGTATCGTTATGAGTGTCCAGATGGACAGCAGTGAAGACGAGGAAGTGGAACCCTAAGGCAAGACAAGGCCTATAAGACAGAAAGCTTCTGTCCTAGGTGATTTGGATTTTAACGAAGAGTAAGTTCATTGAAAATCAGAGGAGGTAATTTTATTATGAAGGTAAGGCATAAGAAACTGCTTAGCTGTTTATTAGTTGTTATATTCCTATTTACAATGCTTTCAGGATGCAGCAGCAAGAATACTGCTGTAAATAAAAATACAAGCAATAATTCCGGTGCAGAAGCAACAAAAGAGGCAGAACCTACGGCTACAGCTGAGGCAAACCCATTGGCTGCCGGTATCGCCGGGAATACTGCTCCCACCGACGAAGAAAAAGCCATGGTAAATGATACACTGGAGGACAGTTATCTGGGAGATGTTTTTGATACAAAGATACCAAATGATTATTCAGCCTATCCGATGGATGCAACTCTGGATGTCTGGATGCCTTCCAATTCTATTCTGGCTTCCGTATGCGATGACCTGAATAACCAGAAGACATTTGCGCAGGTGGAGAAGTTAACCGGCATTAAGATTAATTTTATCGTACCGCCCCTTGGAGAAGAGACAACGAATTTTAATCTTATGATAGCCTCAGGAGAACTTCCTGATATTATCGTAGATGCCGGAAGATATACCGGCGGTATTGCAGCAGGTGTTGCAGATGGTGCTTATATGAAATTAAACGATATTATTGAAAAAGACATGCCTAACTACAATGCTTGGCGTAATTCAGATGAGGAAAGACGTGTTACTTCCGTACTGGATGATGGAACCATAGGTGCTGTATATGGCTTGGCTCCTTATAATGAATGGTGCTGGTTTGGTATGTTAATTAAACAGGAAGCATTAGATAAAACCGGACTTGCAGTGCCTGAAACAATTGACGAATGGCATAACTTCCTGTTAGCTTGTAAAAAGGCAGGCTATGATCAGCCTTTAAACTATGGTTCTACATATGGACAGATTTTTACCGGAATTTTAAACGGTGCATATAATGTTTGGGATTGGATGTATGTTGACAAAGATGGTAAGGCAGCCTGGGGACCTGCAGCAGCTGGAGCCAAAGATTATCTGACAATGATGCAGCAGTGGAATAAGGAAGGACTCTTTAATAAAGACTGGGCTACTGCTGACTTTAATCAGAGAATGGCAGAAGCGGCTTCTCCTGACTGTGCGGTTATGATGGATTCACCTGATACTATGTGGGGATACTGGAAACAGGACAATAACATTGATTTCGTAGGAGCGTTAAATCCCGTATTAAATAAAGGGGATAAACCTCAGCAGACCTATAAAAACTTTAAATCCACCGGTACTATTGCAGCTATTACTACTCAGTGTGACAACGTAGAAGCAGCCACTGCATTCCTTGATTTTGCATTTACAAAGAAAGGCTGGGAAATCTACAATTATGGTTCTTACGGAGATGTTCATTTAATTAACGATAAGGGATTGCCTTATTTCCCGGAGGACGGTCTTATGTATAATGACCCGGATGGACAGCCGTTATCCAACTTGATTTGGAAATATCGTATACACTCTTTTGCTAATATCCGTGACGAGCATAACTCCAATCCTTTAATTACAGCAAAGGGAAGTTATTCAGGTAAGATTCGTGAATACTGGACTTCGAATACCGATGATTCCATGACCATGCCTCCTGTAAGTTTTACCGCTGATGAGAGTTCAAGAGAAGGCGAGCTTGGTACGATTCTTTCAACTTTAAGAAATGAGTATTTTGCTAAAATTGTAATGGGTCAGTTACCTGTAAGTGCATATGATGAATTCCTCCAAAAAGCAAAGACACAGGGGCTTGATGAATTTGTTCAGTTATGGCAGACAGCCCTGGATCGCTATAATGCAAGATAAGACGAAAAGATTTTAGGACATAAAAGAGATATGCCGGGCGGTGAGGCTTGTCTAGACAGCCCGGCAGTTTCTTTGAGGAATTCAGGCAAAAACAGGGGGTGCCTCTTTGGATAAGATGAATGGAAGAAATGATAGGAAAAGGAAAAACAGTTTGACCTTAGACCTGATACGCAAGGACTTCAAAAAGAATTATTTTGCATATCTGCTGATCATACCTGTTTTAGCCTGGTACATAATATTTTGCTATGGACCAATGTGGGGAATAACCATAGCTTTTAAGAATTACAAACCGCTTCTTGGCTTTGCAGCCAGTAAGTGGGTGGGACTTAAGTATTTTGAGGAGTTTTTTACCGGGCCCTATTTCTTTCGCACGATAAAGAATACTCTTATGTTAAATGTATGGGGACTGGCTTTCGGATTTACTTCCCCTATTCTCTTAGCGCTGCTGCTAAATGAAGTACGCGGCAAGGTTTTTAAGAAAACCGTTCAGACGATTACATATATGCCGCATTTCATATCATTAGTAGTTATAGCTGGTATGATTCATATCTTTACCCAGTCCGGCGGAATTATAACTCAGGTGGTAGACTTTATCACAGGGACGGAACACTCCTCGCTGCTTGGTTATTCGAAGATGTTCAGGCCGATTTATACCTTCTCCGGAATCTGGCAGAATGTGGGTTGGGACAGTATTATCTATCTGTCTGCCATGAGCTCTATTGATCCGGGATTATATGAGGCAGCTGAGATAGATGGTGCCGGAAGACTAAGAAAAATGTGGCATATCACGCTGCCGCAGATACGGCCTACCATTATTATTCTATTTATATTTGCTGTGGGCGGCTTAATGGGCTCCAGCCATGAAAAGATTATTTTACTGTATAATTCATTGACCTATGATACTGCAGATGTAATTGCTTCTTATGTATACAGAAGAGGCTTACAGGAAGCAAGCTACAGTTTTGCAACAGCTGTCGGCCTTGTAAGTGCGGTAATAAACTTCATATTACTCTGGGCTACCAATAAGATTGCAAAAAAATACTCGGAAATCAGTATATGGTAGTGTGAAGATTGTACTTTAATTTTCATTAAAAGATTTATTTCATACACACTATGGAGGTTTATAATATGAAGGATACAGATTCAGGATATAGGGAAAAACAGACCATCGGTAAATGGAAGTGGAGTAATGTTGGCTTTCATACATTTAATTACGGATTCTTAGCGGTGTTTACAATTATATGTTTATACCCGATTCTGCATATAGTATTTGCGTCGGTGAGTAATCCCAATGAACTGATGGTACACCAGGGGCTGCTGCTTAAGCCTCTTGGATTTACTTTAAACGGATATAAACTCATATTTAAGGACAACAGTATTTTCACTGGGTTTCGTAATACGGCAGTGTATGTTTTTTTGGGGACTTTTATTAATATGATGATTACCATAATGGGAGCTTATGCCCTTTCGAGAAAAGAGCTGTTATGGAAAACACCTATTATGATTCTTATTACCATCACCATGTTCTTTGGAGGTGGCTTAATCCCCTGGTTCCTGCTGATGAAACAGATAGGACTCTATAATAATGTACTTGCAATGCTGGTTCCTACAGCCCTGAATACCTGGAATATGATAATACTTCGTACCGGTTTTCAAGCAATACCACAGGAGTTAGAAGAAGCGGCAGTAATGGATGGTGCAGCCCAAGCCAAAATATTGCTTAAGGTCATCCTGCCTCTTTCAAAGCCGGTACTTGCAGTAATTCTTTTGTATTATCTGGTAGGTAACTGGAATTCCTGGTTCAATGCCATGGTATTATTAAAAGACCGAAGTCTGTTTCCGTTACAGCTTTTATTAAAAGAAATATTAGTAACGAATGATTCCTCAACAGCAACGGTAGGAAGCGCAGGAGGAATCTCCATCAATAGTGTCCAGGGAGCCACCGCCTATAGAGAACTGGTAAAATACTGTGTAATTGTAGTTGCTACGGCACCCATATTAGTTATCTATCCTTTCCTGCAGAGATACTTTGTAAAAGGTGTCTATGTAGGTTCAATAAAAGGGTAGGATATAGACAAAAAAAGCTCCATGCTATCTTCTCATAAGCCTAAAAAGAAATTCTTACTGAATTGGTAATAGGCACGGGAAATAGCATGGAGTTTTAGGTGAAGATATGATATTTTAAACACAGCTTTGCGCCTGTTGCCTAAATTTGCAGTCTTTGGCAGAATGGCCATATGTACTATTTATAAGTTACATATTCTCTGGGAGGCTTTCGATAGCCTCTTACACGAAAGCTTGTCTTATCCATTTCTCCCATGGTAATCATAAGTACAGGAATCTCATTCTCCGGCATATCAAAGATTTCCTTTACTTTATCACTGTCAAAATAAATCATCGGACAGGTATCCCATTGCTGGTCCTTTGCAAGCAGCATAAACAACATCGCTGAAAGAGAAGCATTGCGGATAGCCTCATCTCTTTGGAACGCTTCTCCTCCGTTTTCATACAGGGAAAAGATAGATGAGAGCATATTCTCATATTCTTCTTCATCAATAATATTCAAAGCTTTGGAACTCTCATAAATATCGGAAGCTTTTTTATAAGCGTCTAAATCTCCGGTTACGATAATAACTGCGGAAGCAGTAGTTACTTTGTATTGTCTGTAAGCTGCCTGATACAGCTTTTCTATAATATCTTTGCTTTCCCCAACATAATAGTGTGCATGCTGCAAGTTAAAACAAGAAGGAGCCTGGGATAGATTCTCAAAGATTGCTTCGAAAACCTCTCTCGGTATCTTAACGCCCTTTATAAATTTATTGGCAGATCTTCTTTCAGTTACTACCTTTAAAAATTCATTCATCTTTTGTTTTCCTTTCTAGTTCTAATGAGGCACTATTTTGTCTGTCAGTTCTATTTTCCGGAGCTTTAGTGGAATAGGCCCCTGAGTAACCAAATTCAAAACAAACCGTCTGTTTATCGTCCGTTCCCCAATCTTTAATTACCGCCACTTCTAAACAGTAAACACAGAAACCATCTTTGCAAGGCTCTCAGACATATCATGCAGCATAGCAACACTGTCAGAGATATTCTCCATAACCTGTGTGTGCTGATCGGAAGAAGAGGTGATTTCCTCAATAGAGCTTGATACTTCTTCTGTCTCTTTAGAGAAATCTTTTAATAAAGCAGCCATACTGTCTTTTTTCTGATTGATTAAATTATTTGATGAAGCAATATATTTAATATCTGAACCCAATTTCTGCAATTCTTCTGCAATCTGGTGGAAAGCATTCTCTGTGTGAGAAACAGTATTGCTTATGTTTTCTGCACTTAGAGCATTTTTCTTTACATAAGACTCTGCATTTTCTGAAAGATGCTGCACTTCGAAAACCATTTTACTGATATTATCCACTGCCTCAGCTGTTCCTGTAGCCAGGCTTCGAATTTCACTGGCAACCACGGCAAATCCTTTGCCCTGTTCACCTACTCTGGCAGCTTCAATGCTGGCATTAAGTGCAAGTAAGTTTGTTTGTTCCGCTATCTGGGCGATTACAGTTACGATAGTGCCGATTTCCTGTGCCTGCCTATTCATACTGCCTATCACAGTTTCCAGTTCTCTTGAAGACTCATTGTTTTCAAGGCTTGCTGCTTTTAAAGCATTGACAGAAGCTAGACCGCTATCCTTTAACAGCAGTGTCTGATCTGCGGTTGATAAGGCATTTCTGCTTCTATCTGCCGTTTGGTGGATGTGGTCACCGAGAGCGTCCATTTCAGATACCCCGTTATATATTTCCTTAACCTGTACGTCGCTGGCACTGGCTATCTGCCCGATAGAAGCAGTAATAGCGCTATTTGCTTCGGCGGCTAGATTATAGGAAGAACGCAGTTCTGCTGCAAAACTGCTTAGACTGCCAACGGACTGGGTAATGGACATAACCATGTCATGAAAACGGTCTATTAAGTGATTGACGGACTCGCTCAGAAGTTTGGTCTCATCATTGGCTTTGACATAAATCTTATCAACAGTTAAATCACCTTCTGAAACACGTCCCAGAGAAGCAGCTATTTTTATGATAGGAGAAGTAATTCTTCTTGCAAAGATAACAATAATAGATAGTGAAATAACAAGAATAATACCTAAGGAAATGGCATTGGTATAAAGTATACGGGAAGGACCTCTAAGAAGGTCGGAATCGTAAATAACAGCAGTTACGACCCAATCCCATTCAGGGAAATATTCTGTATATACGGTTCTGCTCTCAGATACTGAACTATCCTTGTTTGTAAGAGAATAATGCAGGCTGCCGCCGCCGCTTTGAGCTAATTTGATAACATCCTGAATGATATTACGTCCGTCCTTGGATTTTAAATTATAGATATTGTCTTTCAAAAATGGATGATATACAATGTTGCCCTTGGAATCAGTAATAAAGAAGTATCCGTTATTTCCCAGGCTTATAACCGAACTCTCTCCGCCTGCCTTGAGTGTGGCGCTGGAGGTTCCATCGGTGTCGGAATTGTCGGCATCGGCTGCTACACCTGTAACAAATTCATTTATGGTGGAGAGGGATGCCTGCTTTGCCTGCTCCTCGTTCATTAAGGCAGCGTCTCCCTTGGCATAGCTATAATTCTTTTTGATTTCATACATGGATGTTTCAATAGAATTTTTTAATATAATATCATTGGAGCGGTCAATCTCATGAAGTGAGATTGCATAATCAATAACAGAAATTACTAAAAGAGATAAAATCAGTATACTCGATACGCCCAGTATCAATTTTTTGGTTATATTCATCTTATAGGTTTTCATATGTACTTCCTCTTTTGTTTTTATTTAAAATACGTTACCTATATTATAAATTGGCAGAATGATTTTGTCAGCAAGTTTTTTACTAATTGGCTAAAATTATCCCAATATCCATATTAATCGACATAATGTCTGAAAACTCATTCGGTCACTGAAAGGTTTTTGTCATAATAAAATTTGGTATTATCAAACAGATGTTTCTGGTATAATAAGGTTATTATCTGAAATACAACGAAAGGAGGTATAGGGCATTGAGCTTTGATTCCCTGTCTGTTTTTCATCCGCTTACCGCTAAATGGTTTTCCGAAAATCTTGGAGCACCCACCAAGGTTCAAGAGGGAGCCTGGCCCGCGATTGCTGCGGGAAACAATACTCTTGTTTCGGCACCTACCGGTACCGGCAAGACATTGTCAGCCTTCCTGGTATTTTTAGACAGACTAAAGGCTCAGGCACGGGAAGGAACCTTAAAGCAGGAGCTGCAGCTTATCTACATTTCACCTTTAAAGTCCCTTGCAGGAGATATCAGGGAGAACTTAAAGAAACCTTTAAATGGTATTCTCACAGAGGAAATTAAGGCAGGCAGTAAGAATAACAGGCCTTATGACTTAAATATAGCCATACGTACGGGAGATACTACCCCTAATGAGCGCAGAACTATGATAAAGACGCCGCCCCATGTCCTGATTACAACACCGGAATCCCTTTATCTGCTGCTGACAAGTAAATCTGGTCAGACAATGCTAAAAACTGCTAAGGCGGTTATTATAGATGAACTTCACGCTCTTATTGATACCAAGCGAGGTGCTCATATGATGCTCTCCCTTGCAAGATTAGATAAGCTTTGTGAAAAACCACTGCAGCGAATCGGACTTTCTGCTACCATAGAACCCCTGGAACTGGCAGCTTCGTACCTTTCGCCGGAACCGGTCTCAATTGTGGCACCGAGGATGGAAAAAGCTGTACGAATCGAAGTTACGAATCCGCTTCCCTATGGAAAGAAAGGGAGTAAAGATCCAATATGGGAGGAAATTGCTGCGTCGCTATTTGATTATTGCTCCGGGACCAGGAGTGTGATAGCCTTCGTGGAAGGACGAAGGTATGCAGAAAAGCTGGCTTATTATATGAATCGTCTTGGCGGAGACGGATTTGCCAGAACCCATCACGGTAGTCTGTCAAAAGAACAGCGGCAGGAAGTGGAAGAATCCTTAAGAAGTGGAAACCTCAGATTATTATGTGCTACCTCATCTATGGAACTTGGCATTGATGTAGGAGATATTGATGAGGTATTTCAGATTGGATGCCCCCGTTCTATTTCCAGTACACTTCAAAGGTTGGGCAGAGCCGGACATAATCCCGGGCGTGTCAGTGTAATGCATATATTCCCCAGAGCTGCCTCCGAAGGGCTTTACTGCGGACTGACAGCAGAAGTGGCAAGGCAGGGCGGGGTGGAATATGCGAATCCGCCCAGGCTATGCTTTGATGTTTTGGCTCAGCACTTGGTATCCATGGCAACGGGGGAGGGCTACAAAGTAGATGAGGTAATGGAAATCTTAAAAAGGGCATATCCTTTTGTTCAAGTGAGTAAGGAAGATGTTAAGGATATTCTTTCTATGTTAGCAGGTGATTACGAACATGAAAGAGAACTCCCTGTCCGCCCGAGGCTGCTCTATGACAGAATCCATGAAAAGGTGGAAGGGGATGCTTACAGCCGGATGCTTGCCGTATCGGCGGGCGGAACGATACCCGACAGAGGTCTTTACACCGTCCGGACAGAAAGTGGTGTAAAACTGGGAGAACTGGATGAAGAATTCATCTTTGAGTCCCGGGTTGGAGAACGTTTTCTTCTTGGCACCTTTGCCTGGAAGATTGAAAGAATTGACAAAGACAGCGTAATTGTTTCAGAAGCAAGCACCGCAAGTGCCAGGCTGCCTTTCTGGAAAGGAGAAATCAAGGGAAGAGGTCTTAGAACCGGAATTGCTTTTGGCAAGTTATTGAAAGAACTGATGGAAAGTTACGAGGATGGAAAACTATATGACAGGCTTTTAAAGCTTGGGTTAAATGGTCCTGCGGCAAAAGGAGCAGAGGACTTCTTAAAGCATCAGATTGAAGTAACGGGAGTGCTGCCGGATGATACCACTATTCTTGTGGAGCATTTCAGAGATTATAACGGAAGCAGTCAGCTTATGGTTCACTCAGTATTCGGGCGAAAGATAAATGCACCTTTCGCAATCCTGGCTCAGCATGCTGCTGTTAAGATGACCGGGATGAATATGGGGTATTGTGACGATGAAGACGGTTTTCTTTTGTTCCCGTTTGGTACCGAAGATATACCGGAGAGGGTATTGCAAGGGATTGATGTTTCATCTGCAAGAGCAGTATTAGAAGCTGCCCTGATGGCAACACCTTTGTTTAACATAAATTTTCGTTATAATTGCAGCAGAGCACTTATGATGGGAGTGAAGAAAAAGGGCAGGACCCCCCTTTGGCTGCAGAGAATCAGAAGTGCCGATATGCTGGACTCTCTTGTAAGAAAGGAAAATCATCCCCTTATCAGGGAAACGAAGCGGGAGTGTCTGGAAGATTACTGGGATATGGAAGGGTTAGTGCATATCCTTTCAGGTATTCGTTCCGGACAAATTAAAGTGATCGAAATGCATCTTGATATGCCTTCTCCCATGTCCCTTCCCTTCAGACAGCAAACGGAAGCTGCCATGATGTATGATTATGCACCAACCACGAAGGGAGTTTACTCGGCTGTAGAAGATGCGCTTAAACAGGCAGAGATGATTTCTCCTGCCAAGGAAGAATTAGAAAAAGTATCCTTAAGAACAAAGCTACCGGAAGATTATAAACAGCTTCATACTCTGCTCATGATTGAAGGTGACCTTATTGCCGGTGAGTTGGATATCCCCATAGAATGGCTGGAAATTCTGGTAGAAAGGGAGCAAGCTCTCTATATAGAACCTGGGCTTTGGATAGCGAAAGAACAGGAAGAAGAATATAAGAAGGTCCTGGAAGAAGGGTTAGATGAAGAAAGACTTGCAGTTATTAGAAGGCTCCTTCGCTACAAAGGGCCTCAGACCATGGAAGAAGTGGCAGAAAGATATCTTTTTGAATTAGAGAAAACAGCTTATTTACTGGGAGAGCTTGTCAGAAAAGAGGAAGCAGTAGAAGATGATAGCTTGTATTATCATGCAACACTTTATGACAAAGCCAGGAAGGAGACCATAAAGAAGCGCAGAGAGCAGATAAAGACCCTGCCGGAGAATCGTTATGCAGCCCTTGTGTCAGAGAAGGCGTTTACTTCCGGCAGCAAGGAGGCACAGCTTGAAGAGGCTGTCAGGCAGTTAAGGAATATGAGCTTTGCTCCTGCATTATGGGAATCACATCTTCTTCCTGGGAGGGTGTCAGATTACAGGGAAGAACTTTTAGATAAATTTCTATCCCAAGGTAATTGCTTTTGGCGACTGAAGGAAAAAGAGGGACTTTCCTTTCATTCCTTTGAGGATATCGATTGGGATGCACATCCCGATATAGATATATCTTTGCTTTCAGAAAAAGAAAAATTAATTTATGAGACTCTCTTAACGAGAGGGGCCAGCTTTATGCAGCGTTTTCGGGATCTTTTGGGGGGAGAATCTCCTTTTGAAGTGCTGCTGAACATGGCTGGCAAGGGAATTGTATGCACTGACAGTTTTTTTCCGGTACGCTGGTGGCTGAATCAGGAGAAATTGCAAAAGGCAACAGTAAGACAGAGGGTGGGCATACATGCCAAGGCAATGACCACGGGGCGCTGGGAGCTTGTAAGGCCGCTAAAGAAGCTTTCAAAAGAAGATGAGTTGGAGCGGCTCTTTGACCGTAATATTATTCTTAGCCGGGAAACCGTATCGGGAATCACCTGGAAAGATGCCCTGGAGAAATTAAGAATAGGTGAATATACAGGAGAGTACAGACGGGGGTATTTTGTAAAGGGCTTATCCGGAGTTCAGTTTATTCGAAAGGAAGACTTTGAAGGAACCATGTATAATATGGAACATCCTAAAGATGAGATTCTATGGCTACCGGCCATTGACCCGGCAAATCCCTACGGGAAGAGCCTGGCTCATGAAAAGGAAAAGGTTTTCATGAATATTCCGGGAACCTATGTCGCACTAAAGGCTGGACAAGTTATTGCGGTAATGGAGCGGCAGGGGAGAAGTCTTAGAATTTTTGATAAAGACGAAGGGCTGGCACTTATGGAAATCTTCGTGAAGGGATTTCATAAGAAGCGATATTTACCGGCCATCAAAAGACTTATCGTCAAAGAGTATCAGGAAGAGTATGCAGAAGTGCTAAGGAGCTGCGGTTTTATCAAAGAAATGCAGGATTATGTATTATACAGGGAATAATAAATAATAAGAAAGATGGACACAGATGATGAAACAAGAGAATGTCTTAATAGAAAAAGGAAATATAAATGACCTGGATGAGCTTGAGACACTATATAATGAATTAAATGATGCGCTGGCTGCCGGAATAAATTATCCGGGATGGTTAAGAGGCGTCTACCCGGTGAGAGAAAATGCAGAAGAAGGATTAAAAGAAGACTGCCTCTATGTGGCAAGATGTAATGGTAAAATTGCCGGTACAATCAAATTAAGCCACAAGCCGGAAGAAGCCTATCATACTGTCTCCTGGAAGAGTGAGGATGATTACGAAAGGATTGTCGTGGTGCATACTTTGGCGGTTCATCCTAAGTTCAGGGGGTGTGGGATAGGAAAAGCGTTAATGGATTTTTCTATTGACCATTGCAAAAAAGCCGGATTAAGATCAATCAGGCTCGATGTTTATGAGAAGAACATGCCGGCAATAAAACTGTATGAGAGCAGCGGCTTTGAGTATATCGCTACAGTTGACTTAGGTTATGGAGAGTATGGACTGGATTGGTTCAAACTGTACGAAAGGCTGCTTTAGCTGCAGCCCTTCGTATTCTTTAGGCAGCTGGTCAGGGCATTCAATAGGTGCAGGTAGATTAACACTGAAACAAGGCAGTGAAGCCATAGATTTGAAAGCCCTTTTTTTAGCAGAATATCTTTGGGGTTTGGTGTCAGATAATCCATTTGGAAGATCTGCTGTTTGATTGTTTTTCCCAGCCGTACCCAGTAATCAAAGTCGGACCATTTTGTTGGTATTATTTTTTCAGGCAGATAAAAGGGGCTTCCTCCATACTGAAAGAGAAGGTGCCCAAAACCTAATACCGTAAGAATAAGAATACCGGTTAATCCCAGAAAGACTGCAGGTTTAAACTCCCTGCGGCTTCTCATGAACAACCTGAAGAAATAAAAGGCGATAAAGGCATAGAAAAGCCAGATAGGAAGTACCAGAAGTGCAGAGACAGCCCGGGCGTAGAAGCTTTCGTCAATACTGGTATATTTTACTGCAAGACCATATTTCTGAAGGAAGGCGGAGGCTAATGCTTCCGCCCTGTCATTGTTTTTATAGTTAAATTCCAGATTATTATAGACTTGTGATTTCTGAAAACCCTGTATCATAATCAAAGGAAGATTGGATTTTACAATACCCCGGATGTAATAACTTCTATTGTTATAGGATAGTTGATTTCCAATAACATTAAGAGATCCAAAGAGAGAATATGCGGTCCTTGTATCAATAATACAGCCGTTATAATCATCCTGGTAAACGTACCCCCCTTCTATTAAGGAAGAAGGTATCGTGTGTCTCATATCTCCCGCCGTAATAACTGCCGTTACCTTTGCTTTTCTGTTTAGAAAAGTATTTTGAATCTTCGCCTCCTTTGTCACCCAGGCAGTAACAGAGGGAATCTGCCCTGCATTTTCTGTTTCTTCCTGTTGAAGAGCTTTTAACAGGTCATCTTCCGTTATACCGGCACCGGGTTTAATCCGGATACCAATGCCAGCATAAGCATCTCTGTAAAAAGAGGCTTTTTTCAAGGTATACCACGTGAAAAAGAGTGATATAAGCAGAAAGACAGATAGAATGATAAAGCATTTATTCCGTTTCATTCAATCTCACCCGATCCCCTTCCTCAACGAATTTATTGCTATCTGTTATAATAGAGTCCTTTTCAGAGATAGAAGCGTCTATGGCGGCTGTATTCTTATCCTTATCCAGGACTGTGACATTTATCTTAAAGGCTTCGGTTTCTTTTCCAAGAACACTGTCCCTTTCTTTAACCAGCAGTACATAAGTGCTGTTATCAGAACCCTGCCGGATAGCACTAATGGGAATGCATTTGTTATACTCCTCCGAAGTCTTAGTAAGCTGAAAACCCAGGCTTTCACCCTCCTTATAGTTCCCTTCCGGAAGAAGGGCTGTAAATGTGACCCGGCCGTTATTATCAGGGAGTCCGATTGATTCAAGGGTTGAGGTTAGAGGGGTATTGCTGTTATATTTCCTGATTTTTACCTCGTCTCCTGAAACAAAATATTTCATTTCTTTTTCATTTGCCGTCATGGAAAGCTCATATCCTCCGGTGGAGATGATAAAGCTTACATTTTCTGATACCAGCATTCCATATTTTAAGCCTGATTGGCTGACAACTCCGTTCACAGGAGAGGTTATGTAACCTTTTTTATTTATAATTGCGGTTATGCTATGGATTTCTGCTTCCTTTTTATCAATATCCAGCTTAAGACCTGCCAGGTCTATCGCTTCACCTTTTTCTTCCTGTTCTTTATTTTCCTGCTTAATACCATTCTCGGTTCTCACTTTTTCCAGGGAAAGCTCGGCTGTCTTCAGAGCTCTTTTCGCTGCCTCTACCGCATTTTCTCCCTCTCTTTGTTCGTTGCCGTAATCATATAATCCCATTTCCATTGCTTTTAGATCACCGGATAGGAGGTCTGCTTTCTTTTGGGCTTTTGCTATTTTTTCATTCCATTCATTTTCCTGATCTTCTAGATCTTCTTTTGCTCTTTCAATTTTCGTCTTTGCAGAGAGAAGGGTCTCGTCTTTGATATCCAGTTTTTCAAGGATAAGCTGGTAAAGCAATTGATAGGAACCATCTGCTTTTTGGGTGTTATTCGTCTGCAGATCGTTCCGGTAGTTTTGCAGGGCATTATTAAGTTTTGTATCCTCGTCTGTCAGTTCGTTCAATTTGCTCTGGGCATCTTCTACGGCACGATTTCCATTTTGAACTTCTGAATTTCTGGAAGCAATTTGTATTACATAGTTCTTTTTCGTAGCGGGGTCATCGGAGTATTGATCCCAATAATTGATCGCCGCATCCCATTTGCGGATAATATCCGCCAGATCCTCTTTCGCTCGTTTAAGATTGGTTTGGGCACTTTCTACTTCCTTTTTGTGTTCTTTGTATTTTTTTTGATAGTAAAAATCAAAAATATTGTTAATACGAACAGTAATGGTTTCCTCCTGGCGGCTTATAATAGCTTCTTTATAGTCGCTTAAGAGTCCGTTTAATGTCATCTGGGGCTCCTCAAGGGCTGCCAGAGAGTCGGCAGAGTCCTTTAAAGCTCTCTGAAAGGACTTCAAAGCCGTATCTTTTTCGGCTTTCATATCTGCCAGTTCATCTTTACTGGCATTGTATTCTTCCAGCTTTTTCTTTTTGGAAGTTTTCTTGATGTCACTTAGAGCAACTTCTGCTTCTTTTAAATCTTCTTTCGCATTACTTTGTTGTAATAGTGCAGTTTGTAAGTCGAGGTTACCATTGTCGGTTACTGTACTTAGACTGCTCTTTTCATATTGGAGTTTAAGTTTTTGCAATTCCCCATTTAAAGTTTCTAGTTGGGCTTTTAGATTTGGAAGGTCATAACGAAATAATACATCACCCTTTTTTACTGTGTCTCCGACATTTTTTTCAACCTTTGCTATGCGGCAGTTATTTTGAAGAAGTATATATTTACCGGAACTTCCCTTTACAGTTCCTGTTCCGGATACATCATAGGATAAGCGGCTATCACTTACAGAGGCAACACTTACTTTAGCAACCATAACAGATGCGGCAGCTCTTGATACGATTGTGAAGGTGAGCATTGCTATAAAAAATCCAATTATCAATCTTTTTAATTGTTTTTCCATAATAATGGTCCTTTCTCAGCCTTTTAAGCCGGAGGCGGCAATTCCCTGCTCCAGATATCTCTGCCCATAAAGAAATAAAAGCAATGACAGCGCCATGGTAACCACCGATGCCGTAAAGGCAATTCCGGCATTTTCAGCGGATATAGCAGGCAGGTATAATGACAGGGGCCATAAATTTTTCTTCTGGGATAAAAAGGTAAGGGGCTGTTCCACGGCATTCCAGTATTCCAAAAAATCCAGCAGCAGCGCTGAGAAAATCCCAGAGGAACCAAGGGGGATTCCTATTTTAAAGAAGATGTATCCTTCCCCTGCGCCGTCCAGTTTAGCAGCTTCAATGAGGGATTTTGGGATATCCCGGAAAAATTTCACCATAATAAAAACAGGAAAGGCAGAAAAAAGATTGGGCAGTATAATGGCAAGGGGGGTACCTGTTAAATGAAGCTTGAACAGTACCAGATAGCTTGAAACCATAGTAACCTGAAAAGGCAGTATCATTAATAAAATATACATAGTAAAAAGCAGTTTCTTTCCCTTAAAATCAAATCGGGCAAAGGCCCAGGCTGCAGGGAGGGCAGTCAGCAGCTGGCCTAAAAGGGAGGGAATCACCTGGAGACAGGAGTTCCAAAACATTACAAAGAACCCGGGAGAGTCAAATAACAGTTCTACATAAGACTTTAAGGTAGGGTAGAGGGGAAGGAAGGACCAGTCAGCCATTGCGGCAGTATCTCTTAAAATCGGACCGGTATTTCTCGAAAGTTCGTCACTGCCCATAAAGGAGCCGTTTACTATCATTATAATAGGAATCCAGACAACAAGGGCAAGCAGGAATAAACCTGTTGTTTTTACAGTAAGTCTTAGTGTTTTCATGCAAACCTCATATAGGAATAGTTAATTCATTCAGTATCCCGGTCAAATAGCTGTAATACGGACAACAGTCCGACAAAGAAAAGCACGTAGAGGACGGCAGCTGCGGACATTTTCTGTATATCCAGGGAAGTAAACCAGTTATTGAACAAATGCTGCAGGAGATATATGCTTTCATGGGGGTAGTTTCCCGATATCAGATAAGCCTCCCGGTATACTTTAAAGGAGTTGATAAAAGATAAAATACCAATCATGAAAAGGGAAGGGGTGAGAAGGGGAAAGGTGATATAACGGAATTTCTGCCAGGCTCCCGCACCGTCCGCATCTGCTGCTTCGTAAAGAGAAGGATTAATCCCATTTAGACCGGATAGCCATAATACCATATCATAACCGGTGTTTTTCCAGAGATAGCTGAACACCAGTACATAAAAGGCCTTATCGGTATTCATATAGTCACTGCCTGTTATACCAAAGTGCAGGAGCAGCACATTCAGCAAGCCCTTTTCATGGAACAGCAATTTCCAAATAAGTACCATAGAAGCCGCTGGTATCGCCAAGGGAATCATAAATGTGGTCTTAAAAAAACCGGCATACTTTTGCTGGGAGTACAAAAGCAGAGCCAGTATAAGAGAAAGGCTCAAAAGCAGAGGAATACAGAGCAGCTCAAACCTTGCAGTATTTTTAACAGCCAGCAAAAAAGCCTTATTGGCAAGTACGGTTCTATAATTGGATAAACCGGTGAAGCTCTGGCTCATCGCTTCGCAAAAAGACCTGCGAATGACGTCAGAAAAGGGAAGCAGTACAAAAACAGTAATCCCAAGCAGGCTTGGAAGCAGGAAAAGCCAGGCTTTTCTTGCTTCCTTTTGCTGCAGGAGGTGTTTTTTGCTGCTTTTTTTATCACCCATTACTCTGATAAATAGGTGGTGACTTTCGTTTTAACGGCAGATACTGCCTGACTTAAGTCAATATCACCTTTTAAGTAGGGAATTATTTGCTCTGTCAGCATATTGTCCAATTCTTCGTCTATATTAAGAGGTTTGTTAAGACTCTGTAACGTTTTATATAAACGGAGCCGGTCTGTTTTATCAGGCCAATTAGCAGCAATTTGATTACCCTCTTTATCGCCCATTGCCGCAGTGATATCTTTGTTTTCTTCCTCCGACCACTTATCAAGAGAAGCTTTATTAACAGGAAAACCTTCATAAAGATCGGCATCCTGAACTTCTTTGGAATACAGGAATTTAAGAAATGCCTTTGCAGCCTCCTGATGTTTGCCGGATTTATTTAATCCTGCTATGCCGGAGGGCATGTAAGCGCTGTTAAGAGAGCCGTAGTCCAGGGAAGTATCCTTTAAAAGGGCAAAGAGCATCATGGAACCGGTGATATCCATAATATTTGTCATACCAGTCTGGATTGTACCTTTTTTAACTCCAAAAAAGGTGTTACTGGAATCCCAGAAAAGTTGATTCTCATCGCTGTCTTTCAGAGTTTCCACCGAGCCGGTATTCTCTGCGATTTCCTTTAGATTTTTAAGAAAGGAAGTAAAATTATCTTCGGACAGCTGGTTAGCCGTTAAGAATTCCTCCCGATAAAGGGCAAGATAGTTACGTGTCAGCTGACGGTAGGTAAGGGGGCCTGTATAAGGAACACCGGAAGAAGCCTTTATATATTCCGAGATGTCCTTCATATGAGATAGATGAGTGATAGCATCCTTTTTGCCGTAAATAACCGGAACGGAAAAACGGAGGGGCATTTGATATATTTTTCCATCGACTTCATAACCTTTTACGATATTGGGAAGAATCTCTCCGCTCTCCGATAAGGGTTTAATGACATCGGAGATATCTGCTAACACTCCTTTTTCAATATAGGAATCCGCCGGCAATCCGTCCAGCAGGATGATGTCCGCTCCATTACCTGCCAAAAGCTCCGTATTAAGAGCTTTGATATAGTCTGATTTATTTCCGCCTTCATCTCCCATGGCAGCTACATAATTTATCTGCGTATCGGGATTTTCTCCCTGGTACAGGGAGATAGCCTGGCGCAGGGTTTTATTCTCCGTTAAGGAATATACGGTAAGCTGATTGGAAGGGACGGCAGGAACATTCTTATCATAGCTAAAGTGAAGAAGTTTATAGCTGCTTCCTGAATCGGAGAAAACTCCGTAATAGTCTTCCGGGGATTCGTCGCCCACATATAAGCCTTGGATATAGATACTGGGCATACTCATAGAAGTCAAAGCACCGTCCACGGTTTTTTCCCACATGGTTCCGTCCTTTATCATTCGCTGAATACCGCCGGAATCGCCTACCAGTAAGGTACCATCTTCTAAAAGAACATAAGCGGCACCATTATCGTTGTATGTATAATCATAGGTCTTTGTTTTATTCTTTGTTTGGGTATCGTAAAGGAAGATACCGGAACCGGATGCCTCTATTGCAATAATAGTATTGTCTTTTACTGTAAAGTTTTTCAAGGTGTCGGCAGATATATTATCCAGCTCTTTCCCATCTGGGGAAAATACCTGCAGCTTGTTGTTCTGCCACATGTCATGAATTACCAGATTGCCGTCTACCAGTACCTGAAGCTTATCAATACTGGGATAATAGGTTACTTTTTTGATTTTTTTAGACGGTTTTATAAGATAGGGAAGGTCAACCTTTTTAGAGCGGCTGCCATTTTCCTCTGACTTAATCAGAAAACTTTTACCGCCTGCATCGTAATCAGAAAAAGCGGCATAGTAATTGCCATCCTGACCCAGGCACATACAGGTGATGGTTGCCTTATCTGACCCGTTTTTATTTAACCATCCGGGCTCGCTATGACTCCAGGTTAAGTCATCTCCCAGAGTGTAGCAGCTATAGAGGAATTTGGTACTGTCATAGGTGTAAACTTCAAATTTTTTCTCCTTATTTCGTATAATATCCAGGATTCTTTCTGATTGCTTAAGTTCCGGTAAATCTATCTTTTTTTCAAGATATCTACCTTTTTCCTGAACAGAAGTATCCTTATCTGTTGCTATCTCATTGTCTGTACGGATATTATCTTTCTGACTGCATCCTAAAAGACTCGTTATAATGAGAGTCAGTATGAGAAAATAAGCCGCTGTTCTTTTTTTCATTCTTTTTACCTGTTGCTATAAGCTTCCTTTCTGACATTTTGAAGTGGTTGACGGATACATAAAGTATGTAAAATGCCTCACCACTTTTCAGGTAATAGAATAGCAGTCAAATCTCTAAAAAATCTCACGAAATTATAGATTATGATATAAGTGTCAAAAGGTCAGCCTTTCTCAAATTGCCTGTATACAGATTGAAACATTGCTTTTGACATTCATATCATAGATTATAAATTACACGGATAAATCAGGAATTATCAATAGGAATACTAAAATAAAAGGTAGCACCGCCGCCTAAGGTATCCCGAAGGCCAATAGTACCTTTATGAAGCTCTGCCAATTCTTTTGCTATACTAAGGCCAAGACCATAATGATTTTTATCTTTTCTTCCTTTATCCTCCCGGTAGAATCTTCTGAAAACATCTTTTTTTCTTTCATCCGCAATACCGGGACCGTGATCCTCGACTTCAATTACCAGCTGCTTCTTATAACAGCCTGCCTTAAGAAATATGGTATCATCAGCGACAGTATAGGCGGCTGCATTGTCGATTAATATTGCTAGAAGCTGCTTGATGCGTACACTGTCGCCTTTTACCCTGGGCAGTATATTCGCAGGCAGCATTAGTTTTAGCTCTTTACTCTTTTCTTTGCAGTAAGGATAATAGGTATCATAGAGTTCAATTAATAAGGTATCCATATCGATATATTCCATTTTGGCCTGCCACCGGTTGGTATCTGCGGAAGCGAGAAGAAGCATATCCTCGATAAGCAGTGCCATACGGCTGCACTCCCTGTCAATTCCCTCAAGGTAGCGGGAGGAAGAGGCTGGTTCGAGTTTAACGGCCGACGCATTGGCACGGATAACGGCTAAAGGAGACTTTAGTTCGTGGGAAGCGGCAGCAATGAATTCTGTCTGCTGCTGCCTGCTTTCTTCCACTGGTAATAGTGATTTTTCCACAATCCACCGGCTTACAAAGAAAAGTCCGGTAATACCAAGAAGGTCAATTGAAATTGCAAAAAGCAACTGTGCATAACGGCTTCTGGGATTACTGTTTAAATATTGTAAAAGGAGCAGGCTTCGAAAGCCGTTTCCGGAAGGAACAATAAATACCGCTCCAAGATAACGGTCTTTATGAAGTCCTTCTATCTGATAAGTCCTGCTTTGCAGTTCCTGTAAGGAGACAGGACGCACAAGTGTATTGATATTATCTAAAAGGGCAGCTTCTTTTAATCTCTGTAACAGAAGCTCACGTTTGGTAGGAGTGTTTGTTACACCCTGATATAACAAGGGAGTCCCGTTATCTTCAATATGTATCAGCAGCAGATTTTCCGTTTCCATCTGGGACAGCCACAAATGGCTGATTTCCTTATTAAGCTGCAGAGTTCTGGAAATTGCGGAAAAACTGGAAAGAAAGCTGTTCTCTTTCTCCTGGAGCAGTTGGTTATTGGAATTAAACATTACAATTACCAGTACAGAGGTCAGAATAAATCCGGTTGAGATTGTATATAGTAGAATGAACTTTCTCTTTAAGGCATTAAGCATGGCTGGAATACTCCAATCTATAACCGATGCCATGTACGGTCTTAATGCAGACATGGGTATCAAGAGCTTTTAACCGTCTTCGCAGGAAGCTGATGTAGTTATCAATGTTTCCATCTTCTACAAAAGTATTAAGACCCCATACGCGGTTAAGAATTTGTTCTCTGGTTACAATGTTTTCTTGATTCAGCATAAGGTATTCCAGGAATGCGCCTTCTCGTTTAGATAAAGAGATTTGCTTTTCACCTTTTGACACCATATAAATGCTGGTATCAAGAGAAATATCCTTATAGGATAAAAGAGGTGTGTTCTTCATGTTTCGGGGTCTTCGAAGCAAAGCTCTTATTCTAGCCAGAAACTCGTCCATAGCAAAGGGTTTTACCAGATAATCATCAGCACCACCGTCCAAGCCGTCTATACGGTCATTGATTCCATTCATTGCGGTGACCATAATAACCGGGGTAGTAATTCCCTGGTCTCTGATATCATTCAAGATGGATAAACCATCTTTTCCGGGCAGCATCCGGTCAAGAACTATAACATCCTGTGTGTGTTTTTCAATATAATAGACGGCATCTTCCCCATTACCACAGATATCCGTCTGATAACCTTCTTTTTTCAGGTGCAGGGTGATTGCTTCGCAAAGAGCGGTATCATCTTCAATCAATAAAACTCTCATAATAATTTCCCCTTTGTTCCAAATAATAATAGCATTATCTTAGCACAATAAAAGCGGAAATGAAATAAATTATGTTGTCCAAATAGTTCTTATAGAGTAAAATAGAAAGAGAGAAGTAAAGAAAGAAGTGTGAAAAGGAAAGAATAATATTCACACAGAATATTGTGGCTGGGAAATCCGGAATTACAAAGCTTAGTTAGAAAAAGGAAGGAGACGAATCCGTTTAGGATTTAGTGAGAATATGAACGATTACAAAAAAGAATATGAAAAATGGCTGACTGTACCCACATTGGATGCTGACTTAAAAAAAGAATTAGAAGAGATAGGAAATAAAGAAGAGGATATCAAGGATAGGTTTTACTGTGATTTATCCTTTGGTACTGCCGGGCTTAGAGGAATTCTTGGAGCAGGCACTAACCGAATGAACCGATATGTAGTAGGAAGAGCTACCAAGGCCCTGGGATTGGTAATTCAAAAACAGGGGAAGGAGTTTGCGGCAAAAGGTGTGGCAATTGCCCATGACTGCCGTATTATGTCCCCGGAATTTGCTAAGATGTGTGCATTGATTTTAAACAGCATGGGTATACCGGTTTATTTATTTGATTCTTTAAGGCCTACACCGGAATTATCCTATGCTGTCCGTTACTATCACTGCGCAGCCGGAATCAACATTACAGCCAGCCATAATCCTAAAATCTATAATGGTTATAAGGTATATTGGGAGGAAGGTTCTCAGATAAAATCAGATATTGCAAATCAAGTGTTGGAGGAAATTGGTAACCTTGACCTTTTTGAGGAGAATATATCTTTAAAAGAAGAGGAAGCAGTTGCCAAAGGACTTCTTCATATTGTAAATAAAGAGGTTGATGAAAGCTTCTATGAGAAGACCATGTCCATCTCTCTTAGAGACAGTGAAGTTGATAAGAATATCGGCATTGTATACACGCCTTTAAATGGTGCCGGAAATATTCCTGTTCGTACCGTATTAGAAAGAATGGGCTATACTAATGTTCATATCGTAAAGGAACAGGAAATGCCCGATGGAACCTTCCCTACCATAGCTTATCCCAATCCGGAAGACCATGCAGCTTTTGCTTTAAGTGAGGAACTGGCACTTAAGGTGGGTGCGGATGTGCTTATTGCTACCGACCCGGATTGTGACAGACTTGCTGTTGAAGTGGTACAGAATGGTAAAATCGAAGCTTTAAACGGCAATCAGGTAGGGGTTCTGATTATCAACTACCTGTTAACTTCTATGACAGAAAAGGGAACCCTTCCTAATAATGCAGCCATGGTAAAATCCATTGTAACCGGTGAGATGGGAAGTGCTATTGCAAAAGAGTACGGAGTTAAGATGTTTAATGTACTTACAGGCTTTAAGAACATCTGCGCACTTTCGAATGAATGGGATAATACCAAGGAATATACTTATATCTTTGGTTATGAAGAAAGTATCGGCTACAATGTCGGCAGTTACCTCAGAGACAAAGACGGAGTCGGTGCAACACTTATCTTAGCAGAAATGGCTGGGTACTATAAAAAACAAGGCAAGACTTTAATTGATGTCCTGAATGAGCTCTATGAGAAATACGGTTACTACCGTGAAGACACCATCTCCATCGTACTGGAAGGCATCGAAGGCCAGGAGAGAATTAAGCGGATGATGGTAGAATATCGTAAGAACAATGCAGGCTCAATTGGAAGTTCCAATCTAATCAAAGTTACAGATTATCTGACCTCGGAGTCTACGAACGTGCTGACCGGTGAGAAGAGTGCTGTTGAGATTGAAAAGACAGATGCGGTAGAGTTCGCTTTTGATGACGGCTGCTGGTATTCCTTGAGGCCCTCCGGAACCGAGCCTAAAATCAAGCTTTATATTTATACCAAAGCAGATACTGCTGAGAAAGCAGAGGATAAATTAACAGAAATCAAGACAAAGGTACTGGAAGTACTGCACAGTATCAAGTAATATAATAGATAGTCATTAATACTCATTGCCAGGTTTGTAAGTACAGGCGTACATGAATTCGCTTGTACTAGGAACTTGGCAATATTTTTAATATCAGAGAAAGAAGGAATAAGAATGCAAGGGTTTAATTGTATCTTGGTATATAGTGAAGATAGAAGTAAGATTCTTTTCTGTAAAAGAAGGAAAGAACCTTATTTAGGACTTTATAATCTTGTCGGCGGAAAAATCGAAAAGGAAGAAGACGGCCTTCATGCAGCCTACAGGGAATTATATGAAGAAACCGGTATTCAGGGCAGTGATATTACCCTCTATCATTTTATGGATTTTACTTATTATAAAGATAAATGTTGTGTGGAAGTCTATGGGGGATATCTTAAACATGCGGTAGAGTTAGCGGAAGAAACCAACCCTCTGGTTTGGCTGGACAGCAGTGAGAACTTTTTCGATTCCGGACGGTTTGCCGGAGAAGGGAATATAGGGCATATGGTAGAATATGTAAGAAAGTACGGACTGTAACATAGTTTTATAACGAATATTAATAAAATATATGTAAATATTATGAATTAATTTAGGAAATACTTGAAAAAATGTAAAATAAAACCTATAATAGTAGAGTATGGTAGAAAAGTAGAAAATGTCATACAATATATTATAAATGAAATGAAAAGACTGAATGAAAAAGGCAAACCTGCCGAAAGACAGGGACGCAAAGCTTCGGGCCTAAGACAGAAGTTATGGCAGCCGGGTTACCATGAAGGTATTAATCCATGGCTTTGCCATGGATTTTTTTATTTCACTGGGATAAGGGTCTTTTCATACACGGAAAGAGAAGGAGAGCGAGTATGGAGAAATTCAGTATTACCGTATCAGGAGATGTTTTAAAGATCGTTCTAGATGGGAAATTCGGAGATGAGGATATAGCAAGCTTTGGTGAGGCCTATGGACAGGCTGTAAGAAAAATCAACCCTTCCCAGGTAAGCCTGGAACTGGATGCCAGAAATATGGGAGTAATTACACCGGATAAACAGGAGAAGTTAAAAGGATTTTTTGTTCTGTATAAGCAGACAGGCTTTAAAAAAGTAGTTTTTCGTATGCAGGATAGTGCAATTCTTGCAATGCAGGTTAAAAGACTCGCCAAAGAAGCCGGTATTGAAGACTTTGATATAAAATAAAAAATACATCAGAGGGAGACGGTTATATGGTGCAGGTTAAAATAAGGGATATCGCGGTAAGTCATGGAAATAAGGTGGTGGATAATGAACCCTATCTGGAGCATTTTCGTAAGAGAGGTAAGGAGGTTGAGCATTTTTTAAGGGATGTTATCGGGAGAGAGAAGCGGTTTTTATTTGAAAATGAAAATGAAAATACTCTGACGATTTCTCTTCAGGCAGTTAACAAGCTTATGGAAAAGACTGGTCTTACAGGTGCTGATATGGACATGATTATCTTATCCAGCCAGCTTCCGGAATATACGGCACCGCCTACTTCCATCAAGATACATAACGCGATCGGAGGAAAGAATGAGTGCATCTGCTATGATGTCAATTCCAATTGCTGCGGTATGGCGCTGGCTTTTGAGCAGACTGCAAAATATATGGCTCTAACGCCTCATGTCTCGAAAGCCTTACTGATAGGCTGTGACTATATTAATATGATGATTAATGAAGAAGAAGAGAATCTATATGGACATTACGGTGATGCTGCCTGTGCTGTGATCTTGGAAAAGACAGCAGAAGATGCCGGTGTCCTGGATTCTGTATGTACAGTCAAATCAGAAGGGGTTGATGTGGCATTATTTCCCGGCTGCGGTTTTTCCAATATCTTTCGAACGGACAATAAGAAAGATATGTTAATCAAATTTGTTCCGCCTACAGAAGATGTTCCTGCTTCCGCAGGAGAAAGTATAAGTAAGCTTTTAACTCGAAACGGACTTAGCAAAGATGATATCCGTATGTTTTGTTTTTCTCAGTATGCACTTATAAACATTCGCAAGATAAGGGAGAATTTTGGTATAGATGAGGACCATAGCCTTTATATTGGGGATGAATATGGCTACACCGGAACCAGCAGTCCCTTTATTACCTTGTATGAAGCAATTGAACGGGGACAGGTTAAGCGGGGGGATTATATCGTAATATGGACGATTGGCTGCGGCTCTCAGAATATTGGGCTGCTATGTAAATACTAACAGATACATAGAAGGGGGAGAATGAGTGAAAGAAAAATCTTTCACTCCCCTTGATTTTAAGCATGCTTGGCACCTACAGGGTACTAATGGACACTTTAGCTGGGAGTTAATTAAGAACTTCGGCATAGTGATAATAGTATCCCTTGAGGGTGATAATAGGCACGCAGAAGGGAGCTAAATATGTTCAGTACAATGACTTTATCAGAGATAATGGACGAAACATGCTTAAGATATGGGGACAGAGAGGCATTGGTATTTCCGAAAAGACAGGAAACATTTACTTTTCTTCAAATTATGGAGGAGAGCAAAGCCTTAGCCAAGGGTTTGCTTACCTTAGGTGTTAAGAAAGGGGATCATCTTGCAATTCTTGCCCTTAATTCCCCGGAGTGGGTTATCCTTGAATTAGCAGCAGCCAGAATAGGCGCTGTTCTGGTATGCATCAATACAGCCAGTACAAAAAGTGAACTATCCTATGTGTTAAAGCAGTCGGAGAGTTCACTTTTATTTCTTATGGAAGGTTTTAAAGGAGTTAGCTTTCTTGATAACCTGACACAGCTTATCCCTGAGCTTTTATCCTGTGAGCGGGGAAAGCTTAGGAGTGAGGAATTCCCAGACTTAAGAACAGTAGTTACCTTAGATGATTCGAAGTTAAAAGGTGCGTATAATATCAGAGAACTAAAGAGCTTTGGGGCAGCAGTTGGCAGTACACTTTTAACGGAAGCCGGGAAGAAACTTACAGCAGAAGATCCCTTGAATATCTTTTATACCTCCGGCACTACTGGCAATCCCAAAGGTGTTGTACTTAGCCATTTTGCAAATGTAAATAATGCCCTGGTCTCAGGAGAACGGATGGAGTATGATGAGGATGACAGAATATTGCTCTGCCTGCCTTTGTTTCATGTCATCGGTTTTGTACTTAGTACCTTCGCCGGTCTTTTGTACGGAGCCTCCATCGTAATTGCAGAGAGGTTCGAAACAAAAAAGGCGTTGTCCCTTATTGAGGAGGAGAGCTGTACCGTATTTAACGGCGTGCCCTCTATGTTTCAGTTTATGTTAAATAGTGACTTGGATGAGTATAATCTATCCAGTCTCTCCAAAGGTTTTATTGCAGGTGCTTGCTGCAGCAATGAATTAATGTATAGAATAATGGGAGACCTTGGGATTGAGACTATAGCAAATCTCTACGGGCAGACGGAAGCTATTGGAATTACTCAGATTGCTTCTTTTGATGACAGGATTCATCGAATACACAGCATAGGGAGACCTCTGCCCGGGGTAGAAATCAAGGTGATAGATATAGCAACCGGTGAAGAAGCTGCCCTTGGAGAAAAAGGAGAGCTTCTTGTGAAATCGGCTTATATCATGAAGGGTTACTATCGTAATCAGGAGGCTACAGACAGTGCCCTTGATACAGAGGGCTGGCTCCATACAGGGGACTTGGTAAGTGTCAATGAGGAAGGCTTTATACATATTGAAGGACGAATCAAAGATATAATAATCCGCGGAGGGGAGAATATCTCTCCGGCGGAGATTGAAAATGTACTGAAACACCATGATGGAGTCTTTGATGCAGCTGTAATTGCAGTTCCGGATGAGCTGTTAGGAGAAGAAATCTGTGCCTTTATCATTCCTACTAAAGGGTATCTGTTCAATGCAGAGGAAATCCGGGAATTTGCTGCAAAGCATCTTGCAAAGTTTAAGGTACCAAAATATATAAAGACCGTGAAGGAATTCCCGGTTACTTCAAGCGGAAAAGTAAAGAAAGCAGTTCTAAGGGAACAGGTGAAAAATGAATTTATGCCGGTTTCCCATAGAGAGACTGTTATAATGAAACTATGAGAGATAAGTGCATCAAAAGTTCGGCCTTTCTCAACTATGTATAAATACAAATAATAAAGTACCTTGGGGGATTAATACTTTTCTAAGTGTTTCCCCAAGGTATTTTTTTGTTTTTGAAACAAAAATAAAAAAGCATTGACAAATAGATAATCATTTTATAAAATAATGTCATCGTTAATTCATATAATTCATATAATATTAATAGGAATTAGAAAATGTTAACATCCCACAAATGGAAGAAAGGTTTAGACCATGAACATAGATGTGCTGAAAGAATATGCCCCCATGTACCTGACAGCAGCAGGACTTACCGTAAGGATAGCTTTGATAGGAATAGCTGGTTCTATCCTTTTAGGATTGATATGCAGCCTTATAAGGTACTTAAAGATACCGGTGCTAAAACAGATAACCGGGATTTATATTGAACTTTCCAGAAATACTCCATTGCTCATACAGTTATTTTTCTTATATTTCGGATTACCAAAGGCGGGTATCTTACTTAGTTCAGAGACCTGTGCCATTACAGGCCTTATTTTTTTGGGAGGAAGCTATATGGCGGAAGCTTTTCGCAGCGGTTTGGAAGCTGTGCCTGCTATACAGATGGAATCCGCTTTAAGCTTAGGTCTTACAAAAGGTCAGGTTATCGGATATATACTGCTGCCTCAGGCAATATCGGTATCTATACCGGCTTTTACAGCTAATATTATTTTCTTGATAAAAGAAACCTCAGTATTTAGTGCTGTTGCCCTGGCGGATTTAATGTATACGGCTAAGTCTCTCATCGGAATGTCCTATAATACGGATGAAGCGCTCTTTATGCTGGTATTATCTTATCTTGGTATACTGCTTCCGATTTCCGTAATATTTACCATGATAGAAAGGAAGTTAAGATATGCAGGATTTGGGAATTAAAGTATTATTCGAGGGAAGAAACCTCATAAGGCTCTTAGAAGGATTATGGGTTACTGTTGAGATTTCACTTTTGTCAGTTATTATTTCTATGTTTCTGGGGATTTTTCTCGGGATGATAATGACCTTAAAAAACCCCGCCGTGAAAGCCATAACGCGGTTGTATCTGGAGTTTGTCCGCATAATGCCCCAGCTGGTACTTCTATTTTTGGTTTATTTTGGTTTAACAAGAGCCTTTCATATCAATCTCTCTGGTGAAGTATCGGCAGTCCTTGTCTTCTCCCTATGGGGAACGGCAGAGATGGGGGATTTGGTGAGAAGCGCACTTATATCCATACCGGTACATCAATATGAAAGCGGAAGAGCTTTAGGATTAACCCAAAGGCAGATATACCGGCACATTATCATTCCGCAGACAATTAGAAGACTGGTTCCCCTGGCTATTAACCTGGCTACCAGAATGATAAAAACAACCTCACTGATTGCATTGATCGGAGTAGTGGAGGTGGTAAAGGTAGGACAGCAGATCATTGAAGCTTCCAGATTAACCGTTCCTACAGCAGCCCTTTGGATATATGGAGTGATTTTTTTCTTGTATTTTCTTATCTGTTATCCGGTATCAAAGCTTGCCGCCAGGTTGGAGCGAACCTGGAATACAGTATAGAAAAAAGTATTGTTATTACACCTGCAGTCAGAGACAGGAGACAGAAAGGGTAAGGTTACTCGTATGAGTGTAGAAGAAATTTTGACCATAAATCATGTAAAGAAAAGCTATGATACCTTGGAAGTGTTAAAAGATATCTCACTGACGGTAAGAAAAGGTGAAGTCGTTGTTGTAGTGGGGCCCTCCGGCTGCGGTAAGAGTACCCTGCTGCGATGTATCAATGGACTTGAATCCATACAACAGGGAGAGATTTCTCTTAGAGGAGAGGTTATAAGCGGAAGAAGCAAGGAGATGCACCTGGTAAGGCAAAAGATAGGAATGGTTTTTCAGAGTTATGAACTATTTCCTCATATGAACATTCTGGATAACATTACCCTTGGACCGATAAAGGCACAGCATAGAAGCAGGGCGGAGGCAGAAGAAGAGGCAAAAAAACTCTTGGAAAGAGTAGGGCTTCTGGAGAAAAAAGATGCCTACCCAAGGCAGCTCTCCGGAGGGCAAAAACAAAGAGTTGCTATTGTAAGAGCTCTTTGCATGCATCCCGAAGTAATGCTCTTTGATGAAGTTACCGCTGCATTAGACCCTGAGATGGTAAGAGAAGTTTTAGATGTTATGTTAGAGCTTGCCAGGGAAGGAAGCACCATGATTATTGTTACCCATGAAATGCAGTTTGCCAGAGCGATTGCGGATAGGGTTCTGTTTTTGGATAAAGGTGAGGTAGTAGAAGAGAGCACACCGGAAGAATTCTTCGTAAATCCCAGGACAGAAAGAGCACAAAAGTTTTTAAATGTATTTGAATTTGACACTGTAAAAGGTGCCAGAGATAGAGAGTAGGGTATATAAACAATATTATCCTGCACCAACACCATCCAATGAAGTTTAATTTTAGTACCGCGAAAAGCGGCAGAAGGAGAGAAATTTTATGAGAAAAATAGCATCGTTAGTACTTTTACTTGTTTTGATGACAACGTTACTGGCAGGCTGCAGTAGCAAGACAGATAATAAGGAGACAGGAGCATCTGCTTCTTCCACCACAGGTACTGCCAGAACCTTAGATGAAATTAAGAAAAGCGGAAAGATTGTAATTGGCGTATTCAGTGATAAGAAGCCTTTCGGATATGTGGATGAGAATGGAATATATCAGGGTTATGATGTATATTTTGGTAACCGTATTGCGAAAGATTTAGGCGTTGATGTGGAATATGTGTCTGTTGAAGCCGCAAGCCGTGTAGAGTACCTGGTAACAGCCAAAGTTGATATTATCCTTGCCAATTTTACCGTAACTCCTGACCGTGCTGAAAAAGTAGACTTTGCCCTGCCTTATATGAAGGTCGCTCTTGGTGTGGTATCACCTGATAGTGCACTGATAACATCAGCTGACCAGTTAAAGGGCAAAACACTTATTGTAAATAAGGGAACGACTGCAGAAACTTACTTTACAGAGAATTATCCCGATGTAAAATTATTAAAATTTGACCAGTACAGCGAAGCCTACAGTGCCTTGCTTGACGGCAGAGGAGATGCTTTCTCTACCGATAATACAGAAGTTCTTGCCTGGGCTATTGAAAACAAAGGTTATACAGTTGGTATCGAATCTCTCGGAAACCTGGATACCATAGCACCGGCTGTTCAAAAAGGAAATACAGAATTATTAAATTGGATTAATGATGAAATAAAAACTCTTGGTAAAGAGAATTTCTTCCACAAGGATTATGACGAGACTCTGGCAACAGTATACGGAGATGCTGCAAACCCGGATAACCTGGTAGTTGAAGGCGGAGAAGTAAAATAAGAGATAAAATATAGAAAAAGAGATTAAACTGACTCCCATAGTTAGAATTTTTGCCTGACTTATGGGAGTCAGTTTAATATTCTCCTTCTTACATTTAGATTGTTCAAAGAGTATGCAGACAGTAAAATAATATTAGTGAATGATTTAATAATGCTGGAATTATAAAAAGAATAATAATATAATGCAAATAGAATCAAGCATCCTGTGCATACTCAAAAGCCTGTATATCTTAGTGGAAAGAAGGAGAATATTATGAAGTTTCAGGGTTTCAATCCTTATCTCCCGTCCTGGGAATATATACCCGACGGTGAGCCTTATGTATGGGGAGACAGAGTTTACGTCTATGGCTCCCATGATCGTTTTAACGGCTATGCCTATTGTTTGAATGATTATGTAACCTGGTCTGCACCGGTAGATGATTTAAGTGACTGGCGGTACGAAGGTGTGATTCTTGAATCCACATCCGTACAGGATAATGCGGATCGTGACAGCTGTTTATATGCACCGGATGTTGCGATGGGACCGGACGGCAGGTATTATCTATACTATGTTGACAGTAAGCGCTCTATTGTATCAGTTGCAGTCTGTGATACACCTGCCGGGAAGTTTGAATTCTACGGATATGTACATTATGCGGATGGTACTGTACTGGGAGAAAGGGAAGGTGACGAACCACAGTTTGACCCGGGCGTTTTAAGAGAAGGGGACAGAACATATCTGTATACAGGGTTTTGTGCAGTTGGTGACAGATCCAGATCCGGTGCTATGGCAACAGTCTTGGGGGCAGATATGCTGACGATACTGGAAGAACCTGTAATTATTGCACCAAGTGAGCCTTACAGTAAGGGCAGTGGTTATGAAGGTCACGAGTTTTTTGAGGCGCCTTCTATCAGAAAGCGCGGAGATACCTATTATTTTATCTATTCCTCTGTCGTGATGCACGAGCTGTGCTATGCGGTCAGTAAAAATCCTACCGGAGGATTTAGATACGGCGGAGTAATCATAAGCAATAATGATTTACACATTGATACTTATAAACCAGCGGGAAAGCCTATGTTTTATGGTGGTAACAACCATGGCAGTATTATAGAAATTGAGGGAACCTGGTACATATTCTATCACCGCCATACCAATGGAACTAATTTTAGCAGACAAGGCTGCATGGAAGTTATCCGGTTCCTGGAGGATGGCTCCATACCACAGGTAGAAATGACATCCTGCGGCCCCAATAAGGGACCTTTACGGGGAGAAGGTGAATATCCGGCTTATTTGGCATGCAACCTGTTCTGCGAGGAGGAATCCATTTATACGGATTGTACATCAGCCTGGATGGGAGGGCAGTTCCCTAAAATAACTCAGGATGGCAAAGACGGGGACGAGGAAATCGGTTATATTGCAAATATGAAAGCATCCGCCACAGCAGGTTTTAAATATTTTAACTGCACAGGTATTAAAAAGGTGAAAATAAAAGTACGTGGTTATTGCAAAGGTGAATTCCAGATAAAAACCAGTTGGGACGGTATATCCCTTGGTGAAATTCCGGTAGTATATTCAAATGTCTGGAAGGAATATGAAGCGGATATAGCTGTACCGGACGGGGTACAAGCTTTCTATCTTACATACACCGGGCATGGTAGTGCACAGCTTGCATCCTTTACTCTAGTGAAATAGAAATTAACTTTTTCTTTTCCCTATAAATGATTTTATAAAATATATTGCCAAAACTGATTTTATGAGCAATAATTGTATGTAAAACGTTTTATATTGCATAAAGTATTAAATTGTAAAATGCAATAGAAAGGAAAAGGCTTGATTACGGTAAAAGAAATAGCCCAATTATGCGGGGTTTCTATCACAACGGTATCCAACATATTGAACAATAAACCTAAGGTTAGTGAAGAAACAAGGCAAAAGGTACTGGAAGTTGTTAAACAGACTGGTTATAAACCCAACTACTTTGCACAGGGCATGAGAAAGCAAAAGACCAGGACGATTGGAATAGTGGTGGAGGATTTAAACATATTCAGTACCCCTCCTATCGTAGAGGCAATTATGGCCTATTGTGAGGAGCATAATTTTCGGACAGTGCTTTTGAATATGCGCTTGTATGACAAATGGCAGGACACCTGGTATGATGATACCCAGAAACTCCATTCTGTGCTGGAACCTTCTATACAGGAACTGCTGTCCATAAAAGTGGATGGTATCATGTATATTGCCGGTCACTGCAGAATTGTTGATTGTTTCCCGGATGATTTTGATATACCTGCCGTGGTCGTTTATGCCCTTTCAAAAAATTCTTTGTATCCGTCCGTTGTTATAGATGATGAAAAGGGCGGCTACGATATGACAAAATATCTTATTTCCATGGGACACAAGAAAATAGGAGTCATAGCAGGAACAATTGATAATCTACATACAAGAAATAGAAATCTGGGATATCAAAAGGCTTTGTTTGAGGAAGGTATATTGTTCAATCCGGATTATTTAAGGTATGGAGATTGGATGAGGGAATCCGGATACCGGGAGATGAGAAGTCTTGTAAAGCAGGGAGTGACTGCGGTTTTTTGTATGAATGATATCATGGCTTCAGGGGCATATGATTACCTCTATGAACAGGGTATTAACATCGGACAGGACATATCCCTTGCCGGTTTTGATAACAATGAGTTATCCCAGTATATAAGGCCAAATCTTACAACCTGTGATATTCAGCTTAAGGAAATTGGTTTAAAATCAGCTGAAATTCTGGTGGATACCTTGGAAAAAGAAGAGGCAGACGGAAGCTATGAAGAGATTTATAGGATACCTTGTCAGCTGGTCGTACGTAATTCTATAAGAAAAATTGAATAAGGTTAATGTTTATTCTATAACAGAAAGGCTCTTTGGCAGAAACAACAGTTGTATACTGTTCCCTGTCAAAGAGCTTTTTTATTATGAACAAAACAAGAGTATTTGTAGAAAAACGATAAACAAACATAGAAATATGCGAATGTATGAAAGGTGTATTGTAAA
This sequence comes from Anaerocolumna chitinilytica, assembly GCF_014218355.1. Taxonomy (NCBI): domain Bacteria; kingdom Bacillati; phylum Bacillota; class Clostridia; order Lachnospirales; family Lachnospiraceae; genus Anaerocolumna; species Anaerocolumna chitinilytica. The sequence goes on along the minus strand of NZ_AP023368.1, from coordinate 4,583,600 downwards.
TATGCATTAAAAAAACATATAAATAAATAAAATATATACTATATAAACAAGAAAAAATTAGAAATACAAAAATATATTTGACATGTATATAATTAATGATTTATAATCATAACATAAAGGTAAAACGATTTTCCTACAACAAGATGGAGGCGGTTGCATGAGTAGAGTTTCAATTCATATAAAAGATAAAAAAATCCCGGTCACCAGCCATTTATATGGAATATTTCTGGAAGATATTAACCGGGCGGTTGATGGCGGTCTCTATCCGGAGATGATAAGGAACAGAACCTTTGAAGATTCTTTGCTGCCAGATGATTGTTCCACGCCGGATGAGGGTTATGCATTAGTAACTTCTTCAGGCTGGAGAGATGAGTTCAACCATGGTGAAGGGTTAAGCAGGTGGGTTCGGCAGAACGAAACTCCCTATACACCTATACCGGCCTGGTATCAGGACAGTGCTCTGATGGAATTGGATACCGTCAATACTCTGGGGAAGAACAGAAAAGCTGCCTTGACAGTAGTGTTTCGGGAGGAAGGGAAGATCTATAACACAGGATTTTGCGGAGTTCCTCAGCAGGCAGGACATTCCTATAAACTTTCCATGTTCGCGAAGTCAGAAGAGACAACTGTTCTTACTATCTGTGTAAAAGAAGGAAAAACGATTTACAGTCAAGGCCAAATTAAGGTTGATAAGAATGAATACACCTTTTATGAAACTATCTTGATTGCTTCGGGTGATACCGGAGCAGGAGTTCTGGAAATAAGTTGTTCAAAAGGCGGAAAGGTTACATTTGGATACCTTTCGCTGATGCCTCTTACTACCTTTAAGGGACATGGATTAAGAATTGATATCGCAGAGAAACTTCGGGATTTGAAACCTTCGTTTTTTAGGTTTCCGGGAGGTTGCATTGTTGAAGGTATAAGTCCTTCAACGGCTATGCGTTTTTGTAATACTGTAGGGCCGGTATGGGAGCGTCCGGGGCAGCAGCTTATGTGGCATTATCGTGCCAGCAATGGTTTAGGATTTCATGAGTATCTTCAGTTTTGCGAAGATCTGGAGATGGAACCGGTGTATGTATTCAATTGCGGTATGACCTGTCAGGCTAGAAATGAAGTGCTTATGGAAGGAACAGAGCTGGAGGATATGATACAGGACACTCTGGATGCTATTGAATATGCGGTGGGCGAAGAGAATACCCACTGGGGAGCATTAAGAGCTAAGATGGGTCATCCTGCTCCTTTCCGTCTTAATTATGTGGAGATAGGCAATGAAAATCATGGAGCTGCCTATGAGGAGCGCTATCTGAAGTGTTATAAAGCGATTAAAGAACGCTATCCTCATATAAAATGTATCGGCAATACCCATTTGGAACAAAAGGGCCTGCCCGTTGATATTGTCGACGAGCATTATTATAATACGGCAGAATATTTTGCCGAACAATACAGAATGTTTGATAGCTATGACAGAAAGGGACCGGAGATATTTCTCGGTGAGGTTGCAGTTGTCAGAGGGTATGTGGGTCAGCTCTACGGCGCGCTTGCAGAAGCAGCCTTCTTTACAGGAGTGGAAAGAAATCAGGATATTATAACGATGGTATCCTATGCACCTCTTTTGGAAAATGTAAACTATCAGGCATGGTTTCCCAATCTGATCCGATTTAACAATTTAAAAAGTTTTGGTATTCCCAGCTATTATGTGTGGAAGCTATTCGGCAATCATAGAGGTGAATATGTTCTTGGTACGAAAGAAGAGGTATCAGTCATCTACCGCCCCGTAAAAGGAATGGCTTCATTACTTGGCAAGGCAGGACTTGTATTCCGTGGCGCCACTTGGAATGGTAAAAAAACAGAAATCAGCCGTGAGCTTTCAGGGAGAGTAACAGCGGCAGATGAGGTCTATACCATCCTTGGGCCGGATGAGGAACAGAGAAAGGAAAATCTGAAAGTACATAACAGTAATTCTGAAGATATATTTGTCATCTTTGGTGAAGAAAAAGATACAGTAGGCACCTTTCAGATTGAGATTAAAGCAGATAGCGACAGGGAGATAATACTTGGAATCTTCAGTTCCCGTATGCCAAAGGAAGTATATGTCAGTGATGAAACCAATCCTCCGAAAGAATGGAATACCGGAAATGTAAAGCCATTTCTTTGGAAGCTGTCCGGAGGCAAGAGCAGTCTGGTGGAGAAAGAATATCCTGCGGATGTCTTGCTGGATGAGGAGAAGGATGTGGAATTAATAAAAGATCGGTTCAACACTTTTTCTTATACGACGGATGGAAAAGAACTTGTGCTTTGTGTGAACGGAATGGAAATACATAGAATTACCCTGCCGAATTTTCCGGCGCTCCATATGGTGGCAACGGATACGGAGGAGGAAGTTATACTTAAAATGGTGAATATGTCAGAGGAAGAGGATGAGGTACTCCTGGAACTGGACTGTGAGGTAGAAGAGAAGTATAAGGCGTATATACTGGAAGGCAAAAAAGAAGAGGTAAACAGTTTTACTGAGACAGAAAATGTCTGCGACAGGGAATACCTCCTCTCCGGTGCCTCCTCAAGGTTTTTATACAAGGCACCAGCACTTTCCCTAAGTATATTAAGACTAGTAAAAAGAAAAGCAGAAAGAGAGGACAGAAGCAATGAAGCTATTATCTGACAGAAAAAAGCTGCGATCCTTAAAGGAGTTTTTGTATATTGTTCCGTTTCTGGTTTTAGTTGCTGTTTTTTCCTATTACCCGTTGTACGGTTGGGTTTATGCTTTTTTTGATTATAAACCTCCCTTTCCGTTAAGTATGGATCAGTTCGTAGGTTTTAAATGGTTTAAATCCATGCTTGGAAACAGTGTAAAAGTTGAGCAGCTTATAAAAGTTATGCGGAATACCTTTGCTATCAGTGGTTTAAGTCTTTTGTTTTCATGGTTTCCCATGATTTTTGCCGTATTTCTGAATGAGATAAAATTTAAACCTTTTAAGAAATTTGTGCAGACAGCTACGACGCTTCCGAATTTTATCAGCTGGGTCCTGGTATATTCCATTGCTTATTGTGTGCTGAATAGTAATGGTGTTGTGAACTCTGTTTTAACAGGGTTGGGTATTATTGATAAGCCGGAGCTTTTCTTACAATCCTCCAGCCATGTATGGCTTAAAATGTGGCTATGGCTGACTTGGAAGAATGCGGGATGGGCCGCTATTATGTATATTGCAGCCATCAGCGGTATTGATGAGCAGATGAATGAAGCAGCCAAAGTGGATGGAGCGTCCAGACTCCAGGTTATCTGGCATATTACTATCCCCAGTATTCTTCCCACCTATTTTGTACTGGTAATGCTGAACCTGGCTAATTTCCTATCCAATGGTATGGAACAGTTTTTTGTCTTCCAAAATGCCTTCAACAAGGAATATATACAGGTACTGGATTTATATGTATACAATCTGGCTCTGGGGGGCGGAGGGTATTCCCTTTCAACTGCTATCAGTATCCTGAAAAGTGTAGTCAGCATACTGCTGCTTGGTGTAACAAACCGTGTATCAAAGCTTGTCAGGGGCGAAGGCTTTATCTAACAATATGACAGGGATTGCTTAAAGCATCAGGAGGAAATAGTGATGGATGAAAAACAACCTAAATATAAGAAAAAGAAAATGAAAACCAGTTTAGGAGATAAGATCCTGAGTACGGTTACCTATATAATTTACACATTCTTTGCTTTTGTTTGTGTCTACCCTTTTTACTATATTTTTATTAATACCATCAGTGCCAATAATCTAAGTGAGAGGGGAAAGATTCTGTTCTGGCCTCAAGGCCTGCATTTTACGAATTACGTAAATGTACTTAAGATTCCGGGTCTCTTCCAGGCTTTGAAGGTATCTGTTGCCAGAACGGTATTAGGTACGGCTCTGACAGTAATTATTGCAGCCTTTTTGGGATATATGTTCACAAGAGATACATTATGGAAAAGGAAGTTTTGGTACCGTTTTGTGGTGGCTACCATGTACTTTAATGCAGGAATTATTCCCTGGTTCATTACTATGAAAAATCTTGGACTTACCAATAATTTTTGGGCCTATATTTTTCCCGTGGCGGTTTCACCTTTTTACATAGTGCTGTGTAAAACCTTTGTAGAATCCATACCCAAGGAGCTGCAGGATGCCGCGGAAATAGATGGTGCCGGGACTTTAAGAATATTCAGGAGTATAATACTGCCGGTTATTAAACCGATTCTGGCCACTGTAGCTATATTTACAGCAGTCAGTCAATGGAATTCTTTTCAGGATACCCTGTTGTTAGTAACCGACAGCAAATTATATACCCTGCAGTTTACCCTGTACCAGTATATTAATCAGGCCAGTTCTCTAAAGGCTTTAGTTAATAGCAGCACCTCATCTGCAAATATGGCGGCAAGCCTTGCCAGTGCACAGACAGCCACCTCTATACGTATGACGGTAACCATCATCGTAGTAACACCTATCATCCTCGTCTATCCCTTCTTTCAGAGATTTTTTGTAAAAGGGATTATGATAGGTGCCGTAAAGGGATGATAAGCTGTTTATTTGTTAAGAAAGGAAATTACCCCTTGCTGAAGTTATCGTGGAAGAACTGTGCCATAGATTTCAGTACTGAAAAGGCAAAGGGGAGATTTTATAAAAAGCAATATTAATGTAAAGGAGGATTATGAAATGAAGGGTAACAAAATTATGGCATTGCTGCTGATATTGGCACTGGTAACAACCCTGGCAGGTTGTTCCGGTTCCTCCGGCAAGAAAGAAACAAATGCAGGTAAAAATACGGCAACACCAACTGCGGACGGCGCTGCATCCGGAGGAGATACAGCAAAGGGGGAAAGTCCTTATGCTGATCCTATGACCATTGATATTTATGATGTGGCAGCAAATTACCAGGGAACCCAGACCGGCTGGTTCCAAAAGGTAGTAAAGGACAGATTTAATATTGACCTTAATATTATTGCACCGCAGGTAGCTGGTGAATCCATCTACCAGGCAAGAGCCAGTGCGGGAAATCTGGGTGATATTATACTGTTAGACAGCACGGATTTTGCAGATTGTGTAAAGAGCGGACTGATAAAGGATATCGGAGAGGGTATTAAGGATTGTACCAATATTATGGGCTATAAGGATCAGATTGATGTCTTTAATAAAGGGCTGCCCGGTAATGATAAAGGCATTACCTATGGTATACCGGCACAGATGACAAATACTTCACCCACTTCCTATTCTCAGGATGTCATTTATTCCAGTCCTATGCTTCGCTGGGATTTATATAAAGACATCGGTAGTCCTGACATTGCTGATCTGGATGGACTTTTGGATGCTCTGGAGGCGATGGTGAAGGCACATCCTACCAATCCTGATGGCGATCCTGCCTATGCGATGTCACTCTGGCCTGATTGGGACGGAGGCGATGGCATGATGGGTATTGCCAATGTAGTACAGCTGACAACCTGGTATGGCGAAAAAATCAAAGGCTCTGTAATTCTAAAGCCCGATGGAAGTTTTACCCCCCTGACGGATAAAAGTGCATCCTATTATAAAATGCTTCAGTTCTTAAACAAGGCTTATCAGAGAGGAATTGTTGACCCTGATTCCGGTACTCAGGATTGGAATGCAGCACAGGCTAAGATGTCTGCAGGGCAAGTATATCTGATGTGGTATAGCTGGCAGACAGGTTTTTGGAATACCCAGGACAGATTAAAGGGTGGTAATGCATTTATTTATGTACCGGTAAAAGATCAGAAATATTATGCAGACTCTGATACTTATTATGGCAGCGGACGCGTATTTGGTATCGGTTCCAAAGTTGATGATGCCAAATACAAGAGAATTCTTGCATTCCTTGACTGGTATGCCAGTCCGGAAGGCCTTACCTTTGAACATGATGGAATAAAAGATTTTAATTACACAGTTGGTGCTGACGGAAAGCACACACTGATTAACGATAATGCTTTAATGGATAATCTTCCTGTTCCTGCTGAATGGGGCGGCGGCGGTTATCAGGATGGTAACAATGCAATTAATCAATGGATTGTAGACTCTATCAGCACCGATCCTTCTACCGGTGAGCCATATAACACGAATTATTGGAGCACTTACAAGGCGGCTACAATGACAGAGATGAAGAAAGAGTGGCAGACAAAATTCAATGCTACCGAACCTGTTGATTATATGAAGAAGAATAATGTTTTATTGGTAAGCCCCAATGTCAGTGTATCACTTCCCAGTGACAGCAATGATATAGCGGTAGTACGCAGCCAATGCAACACAACACTGAATGACTATTCCTGGAAGATGATTTTTGCCGGAAGCCAGAAAGAGTTTGATTCTATGTGGGATGAGATGTCTAAACAGATGGACGGCTTTGGTTTCCAAGATCTGGTGACCTTTGATAAAGATAAATATCAGACAGAATTGAACGCTAAGAATGCAGTAAAATAATAGTAGGGTATGAAACAGGAGGAGAGTTTGCCGTTAAGAGGTTATTTTACGGGAGACTCTTCTCCTGTTTGTTAGAGATGAGAGATACTTATTGATTGAATAAAGCAGGAAAAGTCCTTGCTTCTTATGATTATAAATGTGTTCAAATAACACAGATTGGAGCCAGTATGGATATAACGGCATTATTACCTGATGGTAAAGAATTCATTTCCTGGGAAGTATCTCAGGAATATGAGAAAGAGTTACATGTAAATTGCAGGCATTCCAATGCATCGGATGAAAATGATGGAAGTTTGGAATATCCTTTTAAAACGATAAATGAAGCAGCAAGAAAAGCAGTTCCCGGGACTCGCATCTGGATTCATGGCGGAGAATATAGGGAATGTGTACGACCTCTCAGAGGAGGAACCGGTACAGAACATATGATTAGTTATGAAGCCTTTGGAGACGGTGAGGTGATTATAAAAGCCTCCGAAAGAGCCACTCATTTTGAAAAGAGCACCGGCTGGCGGGTAAGTGTTTCCTTTACCGAGAAAATAAAGGAAGAGGTACAGATATGGCAGACCAGGTTAAACCCAGAGGATTTTAAAGGCTATAATCCCTTTTGTGCAGTTAATATTCTTCATGACAGACTATTTATAGAATATGATAAAACCGATATGACACCTTATTTGAACCGGAGGGGAATGATCTTTTGTGATGGAAAGCCATTAAAGCAAGTTGCGCTCTATCATCAGATGTCAGACCAGGAGGGGTCTTACTGGGTGGAAGCGAACGGGCAAACAGTGCATTTTCGTCTGCCAGGTGATGAGGAACCCTTCGGGCACCTGATAGAAGTAACCTGCAGAGAGCAATGTTTTGCACCGGAGGTGCCATTTCTTTCTTATATCAAGGTAAAAGGGCTGGTGTGTGCCCATGCCGCCATGGGAGCACCTGTTCCTCAGCGAGGTGCTATTTCCTGTTACCGGGGACATCACTGGTTAATTGAAGATTGTGAAATCCGGTGGTCTAATGCGGTAGGTATTGACATTGGAAATGAATGCTGGCATCATGACAGAATAGAGGGTCAGCTTATCGGATACAGCATTATACGAGGTTGCAGAATCTTTGACGTGGGAGTATGCGGTATTGCCGGACTTTTTGCAGAGAATTATTTAATTGAAGACAACCTGATTGAGGGAACCGGCTGGCAGAAGATGGAGCTCTCCTGGGAAGCAGGGGCAATAAAAGCTCATAACAGCGTTGGAAGCCTGATTCGGAGAAATATATTTAAGAGAACATATCGTGCTGATCATTTATGGCTGGATTGTGGAAATGAAAACAACAGAATTACACAGAATCTCTTTTTAGATGGGATAGAACAAAGAGAAGCAATCTTTATTGAATGCACCAGAGATGGAGTAAATCTGATAGATAATAATATATTCTGGAATATAGAAGGACGGTTTGATGCAGGAAAGATACAAAAAAAACCTGGTTCTTCCGGATGGTATAATATGGTAGAGGATGATACAGTCAATGGTTATGCCATCTATGGGGAAGGGACGGATCATCTTTATATTGCGAATAACCTGATAGGAAAATGCAGAGGTGCCGGGTACTTTGCCAAAACAGTATCCTTTCGCATGGGTGGACTTCTTCGGGGAGGCACCTCTAGAGATACCAGGCTTTTTCAGAATATTTTTTACGATTGCAGGGAAGCCGCCATTACCCTCCCCACTGAAAAAAATGAGGTGGAAGGCAATCTCTATGTGAAGCAGACAGGAGGGTATTTACGGGTTATGTATCCTGCACCTGAGTCATGCCTGGATCTTCCTGCCTGGAAAGAATTCTATGGTTTTGACCTGAAAGGGCAGGAAGGATGGTTTGAGATTCAGGTGGATACAGATAATTATACCCTTGAGTTTCTGGAAGCAGAGACCATACCTGTAAGCTTTGGAAATCAAATGGAAAAGCACCGCTTTCTATATGATCCATCCGGTGTGGAAAAGAATATAAAGGACAGACTGGTTGCAGGAGATTTTTATGGATATGAAACGGAACCGGAAAGGGTACCGGGTCCTTTTAGAGAACTGGTAATCGGAAAGAAATATGGTATTGATCCAAGAAGATTTTCTGATAGTACAGATTAAGCTGGGATAAGTCTGGTAACATGGCGGCAGAAGAAATATAATAGACTAAACAGGCATGGGAATTGCATCAAAAATCATGAAAGAAGGAAAAAACATGCAGAGCGATATACTTCAAAGTAAAATACTTATATATACCAGACAACCCTATCTGGATTATACCACTTCCTTAAGTAACAGCATTCATTTCGCATATTGTGAAGATAATGGCGGATTTAAACCATTAAACGGCAATTACGGTATATTATTTGCAGATGCTGATATTAATGAGAAGAATGTAATTCAGGAAAAAGGACTCATAAATCCCTGTCTGTTTGCAACCCCTGACGGAACTTTTGGTATCACAGCCATCAGGGTTGCTTCGGAAGGAAGGGAGGATGCAGAGAGTAAAGGTCAAATTCTCTTATGGACTTCCAAGGATCTGATAAGCTTTCAGTGCCATGGACTGATAACGCTGAAGGAGAAAATATTTGTCAGGGAGCAGCAGTGCCGGTATAACCATGTAAAAGAAGCTTATGAAATACGATGGAGGGGAGAGGATGGGACCTGTTACAGAAATTATCTCACCAATCTAAGTGATACTTCCAGCATATCAGCGGCTGCATTAACAGAACCTTTCGTTATAGAATATCCCAAAACCTCCCTTGAACGTATTATTCCGGGGAATGTGCTGGAAGTGGAACTTTCGGTGGGAAGGGCCTTTTACAACAGGTGGGAACTCTTACATAATGTTGAGATGAAAGTTCCGGAAAGGGTACTTGTTTCTTCAAAGGAGCAGCTGGAGAGTATAACAGCAACGGCTGTATATTCAGATGGTTCGGCAGCAGAAAAAAAGGTGAATTGGAACTGCGGTACAGTAGATTTTTCAGTACCCGGTACTTACTGTGTGTCAGGGGAGGTAGTACAGGAAACCTATCCCTTTCCCATAGCTTCCGGCTATGCGGATCCAGTAATTTTAAACTGGAATGAAAAATATTATTACCTTGCAACGAATGATAACAGAGATGACATAGGTATGTTTGTCAGAGAGGGAAACAGCATCGCTGAGTTGTTTGCGCCTGGGTTTACGGAAGCAGTGATTCTGGATGTGGACGAAGAAAAAGATTTCATTCAGACCTTCTGGGCTCCTGAGTTTCATTTGATTGGGGGCGAGCTGTATATTCTATTTGCTGTAGGAGGGAAGGTTTGGGCACCTCAATGTCATATGATGAAGCTAAAAAAAGGTGGTAACATTATGAGGCGAGAGGATTGGGAAGAACCAATAAGGGTAAGAAGAGGGGATGGTTCCTTTCTTGCAGAAGATGGAATCACTCTGGATATGACTTATTTTAAAGCAGACGGAGTGTCCTGTCTTGTATGGTCTTACCGTCACGGAATCGGTACTCCGCTGGATACGGGTTCTATGCTTTATATTGCCGTAGTAGATGAGAAAAACCCGTCGGTCTTAATCAGCGAACCGGTCCTGTTGACCAGACCTCTTTACGGCTGGGAAAACATACAGGGAACGATTAACAATGAAGGACCCTATTCACTGGTAACAGAAGATACTGTCTATATCACCTACTCCGCTGGTTCCGCCAGCAGGTATACCTATGCTCTTGGGCTGCTTTCTATACCCAGAGGAAGCAATTATCTGGATGCAGGTGCATGGCTGAAAGCAACCACACCGGTACTTTCTTATTATACCGCCGGTGGCGTATACGGCCCCGGGCATAACTCCTTTTACAAAAATGCCAATAGTAATCTTATGATATTGTACCACGGCGTATCAGGAGTAGATAATCCAGGACCCAGAAGTACCGCAATGCATAGAGTGCATTGGAATAAGTCAGGGATTCCGGTGTTTAATCTGTCAGAAGAAAGGGATGTAGCCCCAGGACTTAAGAGGGTTGAGACAGAGATAATTGTAAGTTTATAAAACAGTTTTTATTATAATGCTTTCATTTCTGCTATCTTTTCAATATCTTCAAGACTTACGCCATAATAGTCAGCGCCGGTTTCAGCGCAGACATCACTGGAATTTATGAAGGCAGTACCGCCGACGATTATTTTAGGTGCATGATTGCCGAAATAATTTTTTATTGCCAGTATAGTATTTCTAGCAGAATCTATATGACTAGGCATTGTGACAGAAAATGCAATGATATGGGGATTCTTTTCTTCAACAGCTTTTATTATGCTTTGAGCAGGTACATTAGTGCCAATATAGGTTATATCCCAGCCCTCCAGTTCCAGAATATCTGTTATCATTCTAAGTCCTATACTGTGAAGTTCAGGACCAGGTGTCAGAGCAAGTAAACGGTGAGGGCTGGTATTGTTTTTTTTCTCTCTGTCTTTAAGCTCCCGCATCAAATCCATAACAGTCTCTGAGATATAATGTTCTTTCCATATATCCAGACTGCCTTTCTCCCAAAGTGCTCCAACTTCCTTCATCGCCTCTCCAAGAATCTGAAAATAAAGCTCTCTAATAGTAACTCCACTTTTTTGGAGATTTCTTAACAGTTCTTTTGCACTTTTTTGGTCTCCCTCTAGAAAGAGTTTCATCAGTAAACGGAGACTATCCGCTTGAGAGGAAAAGCCACTTCTAACGGAATCATCGCCTGTATTATGAGTGATTATTTCATTTCTGCCTAAAAGGTAATCTATTGTAACACCGAACAAGCTTGCAATTTTGGACAGTTTATCTGTATCGGGGAGCCGGATTCCTCGTTCATAATTTGCAACGGTTGTCTGTCCCACCCCAAGAAGAACTGCTAAATCTTTTTGTGTAATTCCCTTTGCTGAACGAATGGATTTTAATCGGGCAGAAAAATCGGTATTCATATCACACCTCTTTTCTTAATGGAATATTTATGAACATAAATATATCACATAATGTGGTGATTATCAAATATTTCTCTTGCAATATTTCGAAATGTGATATATTATAAAATTAATAATAATAACGGTTACTAAAATGAGAAAGAGAAGGTGATACTATGAAGTTGGCATTTAAAATTGCAATCCGCTTCTTGAAATCAGGGAAGGGTCAAACCTTGTTAATCATACTTGGGATTGCAGTAGGCGTTTCCGTACAGATTTTTATAGGCTCCTTAATTCAGGGACTTCAAAAGAGTCTGATTGATAAAACAATCGGAAATTCGCCTCAGATAACGGTTACCTCAAATACAGACGACCAGACAATCAAAGATTACAGCACAATTATCAAAGAACTGTCAGAACTTAAGAAAGAGATTACAGGAATTTCGGCAGCGGTTGACGGACCTGCTCTTATCAGCGAAAACAATAAAAACTACTCAGTACTTATAAGAGGACTGGATCTTGAGAATGCAGATAAAATTTACCGGGTGAATGAGAAAATATACGAAGGAAGCAAGCCCACAGGAGATAATGAAATTCTCTTAGGCCGTGAACTTAAGGAGGAGCTTGGTGTGAGTCTGGGTGATACTGTGAAGGTACTTACGGATTCGGGTCAGATAAATGAACTTACGATAACAGGGTTTTATGACCTTAAGGTGTCATCTATTAACAAATCATGGATGATTACGACTCTTAAGACAGCTCAGAACATATTTTCACTAAATAGTAAGGTAACCGGAATTGAAATGCAGGTAAAAGATGTTTTTAAAGCAGACACGATTGCTAAGGAGATAGATTCCAAGCTTGGCAGTAACTTTAAGACAGAAAATTGGAAGGAACAAAACGCTGAGCTTTTAAGCGGACTTAACGGACAGAGCATTTCCAGCATTATGATTCAGGTCTTTGTAATGATTGCGGTGTTACTTGGTATTGCAAGTGTGCTTGCGATTACTGTGATTCAAAAATCCAGACAGCTTGGAATCTTAAAGGCAATGGGTATTAAAGACAGAACAGCAAGCCTTATATTTCTTTTTGAAGGCCTTCTACTTGGAGCAGCAGGAGCAATTCTTGGAATTACTTTCGGATTTTTACTGGGCTATCTGTTTACCAAATTCGCGCTGAACCCAGATGGAACCCCTGTGGTGGAACTTTATATTAATGCTGGTTTCATAGGGATTTCCGCTGTTGTTGCAGTTCTTGCCTCGACCCTTGCTTCTCTTGTTCCTGCAAGACGTTCCTCAAAACTTAATCCAATCGAGGTGATCAAAAATGGCTGATATCATTACTTTAAGAAATATTAACAAGATATATGGTACTTTAGTAAAGACCCAGGTACTCTATGATGTTAACCTTTCCTTTGAAAAAGGTACCTTCAACTCCATTATCGGTGCATCAGGAAGCGGAAAGAGTACACTATTAAATATCATGGGAACTCTTGACAGACCGACGGAAGGGGAGGTAATTCTAGACGGAAGAAAAACCTGCAACATGAAGAAAAATGAGCTTGCAGAGTTAAGAAATCAAACCATCGGGTTTATCTTTCAATTCCATTATCTGCTACCGGAATTTACAGCTCTTGAAAATGTATTAATGCCAAGCCGGATACTGAATACAAACCCTTCCAGGGAAGAGAAGGAAAGGGCTCAGAATCTTATGGAGCTTATGGGGCTTTCAAAGGTAAGAGATAATCTTGCTGTAAACATGTCTGGCGGACAACAGCAGCGGACTGCTATAGCCAGAGCTCTTATGAATAATCCCGGAATAATCCTTGCAGATGAACCAACAGGAAATCTTGATTCTGAGTCTGCGGAAAATATTTATCAGCTTATGAGAAAAATAAATGAAGACTTTAGAACAACCTTTGTAGTTATAACCCATGACAGGAAAATAGCAGAAAAGGCCGACAGAATTGTGGAGATAAGGGATGGAAGAATCAGCGATGCAGGATAAACTGTATCGCTGATTTTGTTAGATAGGTATAGATATTATTTCAGATATCGGGTAAAATTACCATTATAAAAATAGGAGGATTTAACGATGAAGGTACTGGTATTAGGCGGAACCAGATATTTTGGCAGGCATCTGGTTGATGAACTTCTCTTAAAGCAGTATGATGTCACAATAGCAACCAGAGGAATAACAGCGGACCCTTTTGGAAATGAAGTGCAGCGCATAAAAGTAGACCGCACGAAGGAAGAGGATATGAAGAAGGCTTTTCTGGGTAAGGAATATGATATTGTTTATGACGATATCGCTTACAGCTCCAATGATATCAAGTATGCCCTTGATAATATAAGCTGCAAACGTTACGTTTTTGTTTCCACCATCTCTGTATACGATGAACTGCATATGGATACCAGAGAGGAGGATTTTGACCCGATGAAAGGAAAGCTTATATGGTGTGACAGGGAGGACTTTACCTATAACATTATTAAGCAGCACGCAGAACGGGCACTTTTTCAGGAATATGCAGGAAGGCAGTCTTCCGTTGCAGTTCGTTTTCCCTTCGTAATCGGAAAAGATGACTATACCCAGAGATTATTCTTTTATGTAGACCACATTAAGAAAGGTATCCCTATGAATGTCGATAATAAAAAGGAGATGCTAGGATTCATTGATTCCAGGGAAGCAGGCAGATTTCTTTCTTTTATCGGAGATAATGATTTTAGGGGAATTATAAATGCCGCCAGCAAAGGGGCAGTATCCGTTGAAGAAATAATTAACTATACCGAAGAAAAGACAGGAAAGGCGGCAATTCTTTCGGAGGAAGGTGATAGAGCTCCTTATAACGGAGCAGATAGTTTTTCAATTGATGTTAGCCGCGGGGAAAGCACTGGGTTCACCTTCTCTGAGGTTAGAGATTGGATTTGGGGACTGTTGGATTATTACATTTCTTTGTAAGGGCTGTTATAGGCATTTAGATAATTGTTGCAATCAAAATATTATTTCAGGGATTGATATAGGTCAAAATTCTTCTAGCCAAATGAAATAAAATAGTATACAATACATATAGTTATAATAATTATTACTATTACTATATATTGTGAAATAGCGAAATTGGAGGAGAGCTGATCTATGGATATAATGATAAAAAAGCGCAACGGCAATTACGAGCCCTTATATGTTGAAAAAACCAAGAAAATGGTTGCCTATGCCTGCAATGGCCTTGCAGGATGTGACCCGGCAGAGCTTGAGATGGATTCCAATATTCAGTTTCGGGATGGTATGAGCACCAAGGAAATTCAAAAGATTCTTATTCAGACAGCTATAGAGAAGACAATACAGACTACAAGAGATCCTTACGGCAATGAAGTAAAAAAAACAAATATTGACTGGCAGTATGCTGCTGCAAGATTGTTAATGTCTGATTTGTATAAAGAGGCCGCTATTAATAGAAGTTATGATCATTTTGGATACGGGGATTTTTACGAACTGGTTCTTAAGCTGACAAATCTTCATTATTATGGTGATTATCTTTTAAAAGAGTACACAGAGGCAGACATCCGTGAACTTGGGACCTACATAAAGGAAGAAAGAGATTTATTATTCAATTATGAAGGGCTGAAGCTGTTGGCGGACCGGTATCTTATTCAAGGTTTTGATAAGGAAGTATATGAGCTGCCTCAGGAACGCTTTATGGTAATTGCCATGCACCTTGCTATTCCGGAGGGTAATAAAAAAATTGAATATGCTAAGAAATTTTATGATATCTTAAGTGAGCTGAAGATGACTGTTGCCACGCCTACTTTGGCTGCCGCAGGCACCCCTTTTCATCAGCTGAGCAGCTGTTTTATTTCTGTGGTAGGAGACAACCTTTGGTCCATCTATGATGTCAATTCCAAGTTCGCCAGTGTATCAAAGCATGGCGGAGCTTTGGGTATCTATATGGGAAAGGTCAGAGCTTTAAACAGCGAGATAAGAGGCTACAAGAACACCTCCGGCGGTGTGGTACCCTGGATAAGGCTATATAATGATACAGCAGTGGCGGTGGATCAGCTGGGAAGAAGAAAGGGCGGTGCTTCCGTAACCCTGGATATCTGGCATCAGGACCTTTATGAGTTCCTGGATTTAAAGACCAACAATGGGGATGACAGAAGAAAGGCACATGATATATTCCCTGCATTGAGCATTCCGGACCTTTTTATGAAGAGATTATCCGAAAGAGGGGATTGGTCCTTATTTGATCCTTATGACGTGAAGAAGCAAATGGGCTTTTACCTGGAAGATTGCTATGACGAGGAAGAGGATGGAGAATTTACAAAACGTTATCTTGCCTGCGAAAGCAATGGGAATTTAAAAAGGATAGTGGTATCCACTTTAGATATTATGAAGAAAGTCATGAAATCGGCTGTGGAAACCGGAACACCTTTTATTTTTTACCGTGATACGGTAAACAGGGCAAATCCCAACAAACATGCAGGTATGATCTATGCATCGAACCTTTGCCATGAGATCGCTCAGAATATGAGTGAATCCATTCTTTTAGAAGAGAGAATTGAGAGCAGAGAGGGAGAAAGTCAGGTTCTTACAAGGGTAAAATCAGGCGATATGGTTACCTGTAATTTGAATTCCATTAATCTGGGCAGAGTAAATAAAGAAGACCTAAAAGATGTTATTCCATTACAAATACGAATGTTGGATAATGTTATTACACTGAATCAGTCTCCGGTACAAGAAGCCAGAGTCACCAGTGATAAATACCGCGCAATAGGACTTGGTACAAGCGGTTATCATCATTACCTGGTGAATCATGGCATAGCCTGGGAGAGTGAAGAACACCTAAAGGAAGCCGATGCCTTATTTGAAGAGATTGGGTATCAGGCTATAAAAGCTTCCTGCGAATTGGCAAAAGAAAAGGGAGCCTATCCGGTTTTCACCGGGTCCCAGTGGCAGACCGGAGAATATTTTGAAAGCCGGGGATATACCTCAAAGAGATGGGAAATGTTAAAAGCTGAGGTGAAAGAGCATGGCCTTAGAAATGGCTATCTGACGGCGGTAGCACCTACGGGAAGCACTTCCAATATTGCTGGTACGACAGCAGGGATAGACCCAATCTTTCGTAAGTTCTTTATCGAAGAGAAGAAGGGAAGCTTTACGCCGAAGGCTGCGCCAGACCTGTCAGAGGAGAATTTCTGGCTGTATAAGGAAGCTCATCACATTGATCAACTCTATAGCATTAAAGCCTGCGGTATCAGGCAAAGACATATCGACCAGTCCCAGTCCTTTAACCTGTATATAACACCGGAGGTGAAGGCAAAGGATATTCTTAATCTCTATGTAGAGGCCTGGAAGAATGGCGTAAAGACCATATATTATGTACGGAACCAGTCATTGGAGATGGATGAGTGCACAAGCTGTTCCAGTTAGATAAAGCTTTGGGTCAAGGGAGCCTCTGTAGACAAATCCCTGGAGCACTTATAGTCATCTGTGTATCTTTCGTAACAAGTTTCATACTTTGATATGCTGGTTGAGAAAGAAATAGTTTCGGATTAGTGTAAGATGTTTTATAATATATAGTAAGTCAACAGCTACTTAAATGAAATTATTTCATAGCATTTGGAATCAATTTTTTCTAAGTTTGATTCGCAAGAAGACACTTATAGTGGTTAGATTGATAAAAAAATATATTAGCTGTAAGTATTTAGGATAAGGACATTAGGGAGAGATTACCATGGATAAGAAAAAGATATTTAATGAAAACGGTGTGAGAGGAACAGAAAACCTGATTGAGGGAAATACAACAAATCTGCGTGAATGGAACCGTATCAAGTACAGTTGGGCAAAGACTTTTTACAGGACAATGCTAAATAACTTCTGGATACCCGAGGAGATTTCCTTAAATGAGGATATTAAGCAATTTCCTCTATTAACAAACGGAGAAAGGAATGCTTTTGACAAAATTATATCCTTCCTTAACTTCCTGGATTCTATCCAGAGCGAAAATTTACCCAATTTATCCCGTTATGTGACGGCTCCGGAGATTTCCTCGTTATTAAATATACAGGCATTTCAAGAAGAAATCCACGCTCAAAGTTACTCTTATATTTTGGATACAGTGACCAATCCGGTAACCAGGGACAAGATTTATGACGAGTGGAGAGAGGATAAACATCTGTTGGAGAGAAACCGTTACATTGCCAATATCTATCAGGAATTCAATGAAAATCCGACTTTGGAGAATTTCATTCGTACGGTTACTGCCAATTATATCTTGGAGGGAATCTATTTCTACTCCGGCTTTAGTTTTTTCTATACTCTGGCAAGACAGGGGAAAATGACTGCAACCAGTACCATTTTTAAGTATATTAATAGGGATGAGATAACCCATCTGGTACTCTTTCAGAATATCATAAAGGAATTAAAGAATGAAAGACCGGAAATCTTTGCGGGAGAAACAACAGAACAGATACGCGAGATGATGAGAACCGGTGTAGAACATGAGATAAGTTGGGGACAATATGTCACGAACAATGAAATTTTGGGGATAAATAATAATCTCATAGAAAAATATATTAAATATCTGGGTAATCAGAGGTTAAAGGCCATCGGGATAGAAGAGCTGTATCCCGAAATTACGGAGAATCCCATGGCCTGGATTGAAGGCTTTTCAAGCCTTAACCAGACCAAAACAGACTTTTTTGAAGCAAAGGTTACGAATTATACTAAAGCAGCAGCCTTTGACTTTGATGACCTTGAATAAACAACTCTAAAATCCCATGGCAATTCTTACTGTATCAGCCAGTTCCTTTCCCGCCAGCTGTTCAAGCAATTGGAAGGCGACAAAGGGAGCTGTCTGAGGGCAGTAGGAAGTTGTTATCTTTTCATCAGTTACTACAGGCTCGTCTACCACAATTGCCCCAAATTCTCGCAGCTGGTTCTGGCGTCTGCCATTTCCCAGATGGTAGGTTGTGGCTCTTTTGCCTGTCAGAATGCCGCTTTTACCGAGAGCCAAAGCAGCTACACAGACAGAGGCAATCGGTTTATTCTGTTCATGGAACTCACGAATTATCTGTAAGAATCTTTCATCGTAAGCTTCTTCATAGAAGCCGAATTCTTCAAAACCTCCCGGTATGGCAAGGGCATCGTAATCTTCGGTATGTATCTCCTCCAATAGCTTATCCACAGTTACCGGAACCAAAAAAGTACTGATAACCTGTTTGGTGAAGCCACAGGTGTGGACAGTGATATTGCAGTTAAAATCATTTCGTGCCCATCCTATAATATCAATAAAGACAGAAAACTCCATGGTCTCAAAGCCCTTTGCCAACAATAATAATACTTTCATAATACCTCCCATCTGCCGTCTTGTGCGGCGTAAAGAGGGGCTGTTGCAAAATAGCCAATTTACTCTTTTGAAAGGATTGGGTGTATAACAATACATTTGGCTGCTTTTCCCTCGCTCGTTCAAAACGCTCCGCTTCACAAGAAGAGCTCGGCCAGACGACGCAAATGTTTTGTTATACACCCAGTCCTGTTTTTGAGTTTATTATGGCTATTTTGCAACAGCCCCTTCTTAGACTAAAAATGTCTTAACGATTATCTGTATCTCTGGCTTCGTGCCACAGGTTTAAATGGCGTGTACTCTTCTCATGTTTATGGTAAAATAGAAAAGTATAGAGATATTTTAATAATATCATATATTAATGTTCATTTGTGACTAATTTTAGGAGGACTTCATGATAAAAGTATTGTTTGTATGTTTGGGAAATATCTGCCGGTCTCCAATGGCGGAGTTTGTATTTCGTGATATGGTAAAGAAGAATGGAATTTCGGATAAGTTCTTTATCGCTTCAGCCGGAACCAGTGATGAAGAAGAGGGAAATCCGGTTCATAGAGGAACCAGAGCAAAATTAAAAGAATTTGGCATAGATACTTCCGGAAAAACTGCTGTTCCATTAAAGAAAGAAGATTATAGCCGATTTGATTATATTATTGGCATGGAGAGCCGAAATCTATCTTCTATGGAGCGTATTTTTAAAGGTGATCCGGATAAGAAAATCAGCAGATTGTTGGATCTGTCACCACGCCCCAGGGATATAGCAGATCCATGGTATACGGGGAATTTTGATGTGACATACGAAGACGTATACGAAGGCTGTAAACTTCTTCTGGAACACATTTGCAACAAAGAGGGAATCAGCCGGGAAAGAAGTTAAGACGGCGTATGTTAAGACAGTGTTAAGATAGCTTAAGTTAAGACAGTGTATTCAATTTAGGTAAGAGCTAAAATAAAGTATCATCAAAAAAGTCGAGAAGGGGGAAGAAGGCTATGCTATACTGGAATCACTTCATGAAGAATAAAAACGAGGTGATGGTATGGATTACTTTCTGACGGTAAGTGCTGTTATTGTCTTTGTAGAAAGCAGGGTGGGGACAGAAATCAGATATGAGGAACTGGAAGAGGCCACAGGCTTTTCATTGTCTCATTTAAGAGCTCTGTTTGCTAATATAACCGGAAAATCCCTGTCCCGGTACATTGTAAGCCGAAGAGTTGCCAATGCAGCCTTTGACATTGTTCATAGCCATATGAGTATTCTTGACATTGCCGAAAGATATCAATTTTCAAATCCGGATACGTTTACAAGAGCATTTAACCGTGTTACCGGCTATACTCCATCGGATTTTCGAAAAAGGAGAGTAGAGGTAGGACGTATGAAATTATGCGCCGGTGTCTACGGTGTGTCAGAAAGGATCGAGAATAAGAATATGAATTCAGAGCAGTTAAAGACTACAGATAACAGTGTGGTTCTATATGGTGTACCTAAGGTAGGTTATGGTGTTTATCAGGGATGTACTCCTTATCCCATATGTTTAAAAGCCTGTGCCAATTATTTGGGTGAGGATATTGATTATGATTATGCCATGGTGGTTTGCGGGGCTGCATTTCGGTTGGTATGGGATGTTACCTGCTGGAATGCCGGTAATGTGGATGTATGCTTTACCTTTGAAGAATGGGAAAAGGTATACCGTCTTGGAATCGAAGGGCTGGGGTACCGTTATGAGGCTATACACCGTGAAAATAATACCAGGAAAGAAGACTTTATAAGCTTTATTAAAGAGCGAATCGACAAGGGTATTCCCTGTATTGCAAGAGGAATTATTGGGCCGCCTGAAACCTGTATTATAACCGGCTACAGAGATGGCGGAAATACTCTTCTTGGCTGGAATTTCTTTCAGGATAATCCGGAATTTGCAGGAAACGTACAATTTGATGAATCTGGCTACTTTATCTCCAAGGATTGGTGGGAGAATACAGATACTCTTTCAGTCATGTGCATGGGAGAGAGAACCGGTGATAAGAAGACAGCAGAGGATATTGTAAAAACGGCAGTTGAGGTCCTTACCGGAAGGCAGGAAGGGAATTATTCAAAGGGGCTTCTGGCTTACGATGCCTGGAAGAAGGCAATTATGGACGAGGAGCAATTTAGTGATAATGCGATACTGCCTATAATGGCTGAGAGAATGATGTGTCATGGAGATGCCATGGACTGTCTGATTGACGGAAGATGGCGCGGAGCAGAATTCTTCGGCAAACTTTCCAAGGAACAGCCAGGTGGAATATATGCAGAAGTGGCGGATAAATTCAAGCAAGTGGCAGAAAACATTGGAAAGATGGCTGAAGTTTTAGGTGGCTTTGACCGTACCCAAGTGCAGATGACCAACCTATATAAGCCCGAAAACAGAAAGAAAATCGGAGAATTAATCGATAATTGTAAATCTGCGGACGAAGAAGCTCTGTCTCTTTTGATGAAATTATAGGGGCTTTCTGGATAAGCTGGAAGAATTTAAGATAAAATCACCTTCTGTAATAGACATTTAATGAAAACGTAATTAAAATGCCAAGTATTTAACACCATTCTATGTTATTATAGGGATGTATGAATGAGTAGTATGCTTATTAAATAGAATATATAAACTATAATCATACACTTAAATAAAAATTTGAAAAATGGTATTCCATTTTCAAACTGGAAGGTGTGAAAATATGAACGAGCTGACAAATAAAAACTCAAGTAATAAGGAGAAAGGCAGTCTTGCGAAAAAGGCACTGCTTTACGGGGGAGTTGCCGTGGCAGTACCGCTCCTTATAATTTACTTATTTCTGGCATTTTATTACAAGAGCCATTTTTATCATAACACTACGATTAATGGTGTAAACGTCTCTGGTATGACAGAAGCACAGGCGGAAGCGGCCATTAATGAGGAAGTAGAGTCTTATGTACTCACTATAAAAGAGCGTAATGACCTGACGGAAAAACTCCATGGTGAGGATATCGGGCTGAATACTGTATATGATGAGAAGCTATCAGACTTATTATTAACACAGAATTCTTATACCTGGCCAGCTGCTTTATTAAAAGCTCATAAGATTACGTTGAAAGCAGCGCTTTTGTATAGTGATGAGCTGCTTACGGAATATTTTGATGGTTTAAAGAGCTTTGCATCAGATTATGATATAGCACCAGTGAATGCTCATATTTCTGATTATGGAGATAAGGGCTATGAGATAGTACCGGAGAATCAAGGAGCAAAGGTTAATCGTGATAAGATGTTTGAGGCAGTTAAAGCGGCTATTCTTTCTTTGAAGACAGAATTAAGCCTGGAAGAAGCCGGAGTCTATGAGAAACCTACCATCTTCTCGGACAATGCGGATCTTAAGAAAGCTTTGGATAAGATGAATAAAATGGCAGGCAGCGTTATCACCTATCATTTTGGGGACGTAACGGAAGTCTTAGACGGTAAGAAAATCAGTAAGTGGCTGGCTGTTGATGATAATATGAAGGTTACGTTAGATGAAAATGGGGTAAAAGAGTATGTGGATTATATCGGGAAGAACTATAATTCCTTTGGCAGAGTCCGTACTTTTAAGACCTCCTATGGAGATGTTTTAAAGATAAAAGGCGGCGATTACGGCTGGTGGCTTGACAGAGTAACAGAAAAATCAGACCTGCTTAAACTGATAAAGAATGGTCAGCAGATAGAGAGAAAACCTGCTTATTTTCAAACTGCCCAGCAATATGGTACCGATGACATCGGTAATACATATGTAGAAGTAAATCTCACTGCCCAGCACTTATTCTTTTACAAAGAAGGAAAACTGATTCTGGAATCGGATTTTGTATCCGGTAATCTTTCAAAAAACAATGGCACACCGGTAGGTACCTATCCCGTTCAATATAAGGAAAATGATGCTACTTTAGTAGGAGAGGATTATGCGACACCGGTAAAATACTGGATGCCCTTTAACCGTAATATCGGATTCCACGATGCTCCCTGGCGTTACAGTTTTGGCGGAAAGATCTATATGACTAATGGCTCCCATGGCTGTATCAATATGCCGCCGAGCAATGCCAAAAAGATGTTTGAGAATATCAAGCGAGGAGTAGCTGTAGTAGTGTATGAGCTGCCGGGAACGGAGAGTTATAATAAGAAGGACGATGACAGTCTGGTGAACAAAACACCTGCAGATAAGAATAACGGAACGGAGGATACGGGCAGCAGTCAGGGAGAATAATGGCTGCACAGCTTGAGATCCTATCAATAAAAGCCCTGTACTTTTCCTTAACGTAATATACGATGAAGAAAAGGTACAGGGCTTATTATTACTTATAATTATATTATTAATTATTATATCCGATAAATTTCAGTACTATTTAGAAGCTTTTCCTTTAAAATACAGAAATCCTAATAAGCAAACCAGTCCGCAGAAAAGGATAAAGCAGATTACATGAAGAGGATTGGAAATGAGCCCTCCAATTAAGATAATAAGCGATCCGAATAATCCTAATACCGGGCAAAGGATTCCTTTGAAGAAACTTTTGATTTCACCATTTTTCCGTAAAGAAATAACCTTCATATAAAGCAGCATATAGCAGATATAACTGAATACAATCGCTATTTCGCTGATATCGCTTCCCTTTAGGAAATCAGTCTTCATAGTGATGTAATGGAGCAGCATCCAGACCGCTGCTGTAATATAAGCTATAAGAGCGGAAGGGAGTGAAATCTCATATTTTGGGTGAAGCCTTGCAACCTTTTCGGCACCAGGAATCATGTTTCTGGCGGCTAGGCTTTGAGGCATACGTATGCTTCCTAAGGTCATTCCGTTTACAACCCCCAGAACGGATATAACAATAAAGAATAACAGCAATTTTGTACCGCTGCTTCCTAAAATAATCGCACCGGCCTTATTAACAGCATCATTCCCCAAAGACATAATATATTCAGAGCCCAGCATGTTGTTTAAACCTAAAAAGTATAGGATATATACAGATAATACGGTCAAAGGTCCTATTATAAGTGCCAGAGGCATATTTCGTTTGGGGTTTCTTACTTCATTTGTAATATTAACAGATACAACCCAACCGTCAAAGGAGAAGGCAATAGGGGCCAGAGCTGCCAGCCAGGCAAGTCCCACGTGGGTTTTCTTGATGACCTCTATACCGGTGGGTATTGCAGCAGGCTGACCATGATAAAAAATTCCGGCCACTGCAATAACAACCAATGGAATAAGTTTTATGATTGCGGCAATATTTTGAATATAGCCGCCTAATTTATATGATAAGATATTAACACCATAAAAAAATGTGAAAATAACATAGCCTAAAGCAATCTGTGCTTCTAAAGAAGCATTTATTCCTAAAAAGGAGAAAATATAAAGTGCTGCTACCCATGATATTACTGCATTAATAGTCGGAAAATAGATAAAAGTCTGAAACCATCCAAAACCACTTGCGGATTTTGGTGAGATAAACCGCTCAAAATAGCTGATGATACCCCCGGATCCTTCCGTACGGATGGAAAGTTCGGTTAGGGTAAGACTTCCGAAGATAATACTTAGGGCACCTATAACAAATACAAGAATACCTAGTCCGACACTGCCTCCTGTAAATTTTAGTACATCGTCCACTTTAAAAAAGATACCGGAACCGATTACAATGCCAATAATCATGGCAGTAGCTGTAAACAGACCATAATGTTCAATCTGCTTGTTTTTGTTCTCCATAAGAACTCCTTTCCTTTGTTATATACGCTGTATAAGCAATTATTGTGTGAAATTTGCTTTTGTTTTGTAGAATTCGAATACAGCATACCGGAATATTTTAATATTAATTGTATAAATTGTCAAAAGAATCTTTTAAATATAATGAATTAGAAATATTATTTACAATAGGTTACAATTCATTCTACGAAAATTTTTAACGAAAATTTAATCTATTTATAAATAAAATGTAATTGCATATTACGGGGCTTATTGATATCATTAACAAGAAATATTATCCAGCTGCTGGGTAAAGTAAGGTTAATTGCAGGTTTAGTTTGAACAGAGCTGGTACAAAAAGGGTAAGGAGAGAAAGAGTATGTCGTTAATTGTCAAAAACATAACAAAAAAATATGGTGACAAAGTAGTAGTTGAGGATTTAAGCTTTTCCATTGAAAATCCCGGAGTATATGCGTTACTTGGAACGAATGGTGCCGGAAAGACTACATCTTTGAGAATTATTTTAGGAATGCTTTCAAAAGACGGGGGAGATGTATTGTGGAAAGGAAAAACCCTTGATACGGTTAATGCTAATGTCGGCTATCTGGCAGAAGAAAGAGGGCTGTATCCGAAATATTCTTTATTAGACCAGCTTTTATATTTTGCCAAGCTTCGGAATGTTCCTAAAAAAACTGCTATGAGCCGTATTGAGTATTGGTCTGATCGTCTATCGGTTAATGAATATATATTTCCTCCCAAGGTAAAGGGAAAGACAGTAAAAGCCAACAAAGCGGACCAGCTCTCAAAAGGTAACCAGCAAAAAATTCAGCTGATGGCAGCTCTTATCTCAGATCCGGAATTAATTATTCTGGATGAACCTTTGAGTGGTCTTGATCCTGTAAATACAGAACTTTTTAAAGGAATCATCCGAGAAGAGATTGCGAAAGATAAGTTCCTTATTATGTCCAGCCATCAGATGCCTGTAATTGAAGAATTTTGTTCTGATATTACGATAATGAACAGAGGAAAGGCAGTGCTGCAAGGTAACTTAAATGAGATTAAAAAGAGTTATGGCAGGGTAAACCTGTTTGTTAAGAGTGATGTAGAAATTGCCTCCTATATTGAGAACTTTGGTATTCAGATAACCAATAAGACTCCCGGCGAATATCAGCTTAAGGTATTGGGAGAAGAGCAGGCAATGGCATTTTTAACAAAGTTGATTCAGGATAAGATACCGATTGTCAAATTTGAACTTAGAGAGCCCTCACTTCATGAAATATTTATAGAAAAGGTCGGTGATACCCATGACGAAAAGTAGTATTAGCGGCTGGAAGGACGTATTTTCTTTTACGCTGACTGAAACCATTAAGAATAAAGCCTATAGGATTACCTTCATTTTAATGGCATTAATTGCAGTAGTATCCATGCCTTTAATCCAGTATCTTACAAAAGGTGGAGTTGCAACCGGTGCACAGGGAGATAGTTCCGTAACGAAGGTATACATACAAAATGAAACCTCGCTTATAGACCTTGATTTCTCTTCACTGAAACAGGAAAAAGCTTTTCAGAACACGGAATTTACCAATCTGACCGAAGACTATAAAACAGTTGCGGACAGAATCGAAGCTTCAGAGAAGAGTTCTGTGATACTTACAATAAAAGAACAGGATGGTGCCTACAAGCTGGAATTTGCCAAAGCCTCCAAAGGACCGGTAAAGGACTTAAATATTATTTCTTTGGCAGATGAGGTTAGCAACAAATTCAATCTACTTAGGCTGACAGCCCAGGGTGTTTCTGAGGACCAAAGTGCACTTATTCTTGCTAAGGTCGATACTGCCACAGTAAAGCTGGATGCACAGGGAAACACAGTAAAGGATGAAAACAATGCAATTACCATGAATGAATACTGGTTCATCTATGGTATCCTCTTCTTTTTAATGATGGTGAATATTATGGCTAGTTCTCAGGTGGCCTCTTCTGTTGTTATGGAGAAATCCAGCCGTATTGTTGAATATCTTCTGATATCCGTGAAACCTCTTGCATTGATGGTAGGTAAGATTCTTGCTATGCTCTGCGCTGTATTATTACAGATTATATCTTTAATAATACTGGTTTTTATCTCCAACAAGGCTTCAGCTTCTATCTTTGGGAGTGGAAAGCAAACAGATATCATGAGTCAATATTTACCTCATAACATCTTTCAGAATCTAAATATTGAAAATATCTTGCTGTGCCTTATTTTGATTGCACTGGGACTTATATTTTATGCAGTTCTAGCCGGTATGGCCGGAGCAACTGTAAGTAAAATGGAAGAGTTGAATGAAGGTATGACTCTAATAACCCTTGCAACTTTGGTTGGTGTCTATATCGGAGTCGGAGCAGCCAGTGTTTTGATGGGAAGCGGAAACAATGCATTTGTTTACTTTGCTTATCTCTTTCCGTTATCGTCACCCTTTATTCTGCCAGGGGCTATACTGATAGGTAAAGCAAGTTTATTAATTGGATTAGGAGCTATTATTATTCAGATTGTACTAAACATCCTTTTATTCCGTTTTGTAGCAAGTATCTATGAAGTTTTAATACTTCATAATGGAAACCGTATAAAGTTAAAGGATTTATTCAAACTGAATAAAGGAGGTATAAAGGCATGAAGGAAAGATTAAGAGGCTTTCGTGCGGTATACAGCTTTACCTTTAAGCAGTTGTCCGGCACTAAGAGCTTTAAGATAATAACAGTTTTGATTGCGCTGCTTATAGCGGGCGGTTTAATTGTAGGCAGCGTTGTAGGAGCTGGACGTGGTAAAGATCATGGCAATGGAACTGGTGCTAATGGCGAAACAACCGAAGTATCCCAGGTTGAAAATGTCCTGGTGATGGATGAGAGCGGATTAAGTCCCATTGATTTTTCAGCATACCTGAAAGGTAATAAGGTATTTGAAAATATACAATTTAAGGATTTTGAGGGAACTGATTTTTCGGAAGCAATAAAAGATTCAGGCGTAACTCAAAAAACAGTTATCTTGCAGATAGTAAAGCAAGGGACGGATTATCAATTAAAGGGAGCTTTACCGGAGAACAGCCTTTTAAAAGAAAAGGATGTTAAAAAGCTGGTCTCTGCTCTTTCTCAGGCTTTCCAGTTAGTTAAGTTAAACAAAGCCGGCCTTACGCCTGAGCAGATAACTGCAGCAATGCAGTCGGTGGATTATTCCTATTCCAATATCGGCGATAAGAGCAATAATGTTGCTACCGTTATTGTTAAGATGGTAGCCCCAATGTTATTTAGTTTTATGCTGTATATGATGCTGATACTCTATGGTCAATCCGTCAGCAAATCAGTGTCAGGTGAGAAGACCTCCAAACTAGTTGAAACTCTTTTGGTATCTGTGCGCCCGGATGCATTGATAGCAGGTAAGGTCGTAGCGGTTGCAGTGCAGGGAGTGCTGCAGTTTATAATCTGGATAGCAGCTTTGTTTATCGGTCTTTATGGCGGAGATATGGTTGCCAAAATGGTGCACCCAGGTTACACCAATCCTGTAATAGCAGTATTAAATGCCGTTAAAAATAATATCGGAGAGTCAGCTCTTTCCCCGGCGGCTGTTCTGTTAGCTGTAGCATTTTTCTTTGTAGGATTTTTATTCTACAGTGTATTGGCAGCGCTTGCAGGCAGTATGGTTTCAAAACCAGAGGATGCTGCATCAACCCAGAGTATTTTACAGCTTCCGATTGTAATCAGCTGGCTTCTCTGCTATTTTGTACCACTTAACGGCAATGAAACCTTTATTCCTGTTGCCAGGTATATCCCGTTTACAGCACCCTTTTGCGTTC
Organism: Anaerocolumna chitinilytica; assembly: GCF_014218355.1. Classification (NCBI taxonomy): domain Bacteria; kingdom Bacillati; phylum Bacillota; class Clostridia; order Lachnospirales; family Lachnospiraceae; genus Anaerocolumna; species Anaerocolumna chitinilytica. The sequence goes on along the minus strand of NZ_AP023368.1, from coordinate 4,555,357 downwards.
CGGTAGATACCTTGACCGGAGCTGTTAATCTTTGGGAAAGTACTCTAATGCTGATGGTTATGATTGTATTTACTCTTCTTTTAGTTGCATTGTCATCGAGAATATTTAAGGGATTAATCTTATATAATGGACAGAAGGTCAACCTAAAGACCATTCAGGGAATCTTAAAGGGTAAACAATAAAGATAAAACAAAGGCTAATCTTTACTTTGATTATAAAATGTACTATAATAGAAATATAAAATACAAGTTATTAGAAAGTAGTAGTTTTTAGCCTTTGTTATGTGAATATTAGTTTATTAACTCCACACTACGTTTACAGTAACAAGATAAGTCAATAATATGATTGTAATGATGCAAATCCTGGAGACAGAATTTATAGATAGAAAGGAAGGGATTACAATGAAACTGATTTATGTAATAGTACGGAATGTAGATAGCACGAGAGTAACGGAAGGTTTAAATACCAAGGGATTTTACGTTACAAAGCTTGCGTCAACGGGAGGTTTCCTGAGAGAAGGCAATACCACTTTGCTGATTGGTACGGAAGAAGAAAAAGTGGATGAAGTAATAGAACTGGTGAAGAAGGAGTGCGGACCAAGACAGCAGATAATTTCCAATCCCGTAGGTTCTGCTGAGTTTTATTCTACCCAGGTTATGGTAAATGTAGGCGGTGCTATCATTTTTGTTACAGATGTTGACAGATTTGAAAGAATTTAAGCTGTCTTTCCTGAAATTAGTTGCCTGAACACAGATAATTTAGTAAAATAGTACATTGTAGATAATGAATTATAGGGACAGAGAAACGTTCCTATAATCGGATAAGCTATACCATCCGAAGAAAGGTACTTAAGATGAGCAAGGCAGACAGCAAAGCAGAAGACTACATAGATTATCACGAAATTATAGAGTGCATAACAGGTGCATTAGATGCCAAGGATAAATACACTGCCAATCACTCCTGGCGTGTGAGCGAATTGGCGATGAGAATTTGTGAAATCATTGGATTAAGTAACAATGATTCCAATGAAATTCATATTGCAGCACATCTTCACGATATCGGAAAGATTGGGATACCAGACTCTATCTTAAACAAAGAAGGAGAACTGACGCCTTACGAATGGGAGATGATGAAAAAGCATCCGGTGATAGGATATGAGATACTAAACAAATCCAGTCGGATGAAGCAAATCAGCGGTATAGTCCTGCATCACCATGAGCGTTATGACGGAAGAGGTTATCCGAATGGAATCAAAGGAAATGATATCCCTTTAGGTTCAAGAATTATTGCCATTTGTGATTCCATTGATGCTATGACTACTCATAGAAGCTACCGCAGCATCTTATCCCTGGAAGAGTGTTACATAGAAATCGAAAAGAACTTAGGATTTATGTACGATCCCTTTATTGGCAAATACATTCTTGAACATTGGGATAATGTAATTAAACCGCTTATTAATTTAGAAAAAGATACATAATAGTTATTCTGACAAGGGGGATTCATCCGGTACCATACCGCATTGAATCCCCCTGTGTTCTACCGCAGTGGAGAACACAATCTGGGTGCTGGTACGTCCGAATTTCTGAATCTGCCCGATAAAGGAATCCAGTTCCATTGTACTGGGAAAGCCTACCTTTATTAACATGGCATAATGACCGGTGACACAATTGCATTCTATAACATTGGGGCAGGACTTAATAAAGGGATAGAATTCCACTTTCTGAAATGGCTCTACCTCCAGATTGATAAAAGCTGTTATATGATAACCTAATTTTAGCCAGTTTACTTCAGCATGGTATCCTTTAATAATACCATCCTTTTCTAACTTGGCAATTCTGGCTGCCACAGCAGGTGAGGAGAGAAATACCTGGTCTGCGATTACTTTAAGTGGTGTTCTTGCATTTTTCTGTAGAATTTCTAGTATATGTTCATCAACGTGGTCCATATGTATACCTGCTCTCATGATTTTTTACAAATCCCTTATTTGCTTAATATTATAAATTAGAATTAAGGTGATTGCAAGAGAGATTCCTTTTTACACATAAGAATATTAAGATTGGTAAAGGGTACATGGTAAATAATCGAAATTATTCCTTGAGAAAATTTAATTTTATTATGTCTATAGATGGTATTTTTTTTCGAAATTCAATCCTTTCTCCAATCTATTTACGAAGAAATAAAAAGGTGCTATTCTCATTTGCATAAAGAAACCAGCAGTCTAAACTGCCGGTGACTGTAATGAAATTGTGGGAATAGGAAAGGATAGGTCGAAGGAATTATGAGAATAGAAGCCGATTCAATGGGGAGTATGGCATTACCGGAAGAGGTATATTATGGAATACAGAGTCTGAGAGCAAAAAATAATTTCAATATGACGGGAAGGCCGCTGCATCCCCTTTTTATTACCAATCTGGCCAGAATAAAGAAGGCGGCGGCACAAACCAATTATGAAGCAGGTTTATTAACAAAGGAGCAGGCTGACAGTATTATGAAGGCCTGTGATGAAATTATAGAGGGCAGTTTACGAGATCAGTTTATTGTAGATGCTATCCAGGGCGGAGCCGGAACCTCAGCCAACATGAACGCCAATGAAGTTATTGCCAATCGTGCCATAGAACTTTTAGGTGGTAAGAAAGGTGACTATTCGCTCATACATCCAAACGACCATGTTAATATGGCCCAGTCTACCAATGATGTTATACCAAGTGCCGGAAAGATGACAGCTGCAGAGCTGTTAAAGGCGGCAGTAGCAGAGCTTAAGAGGCTTTCCAAGGCACTGAATCAAAAATCCGCTCAATTTGATAAGATTTTAAAAATGGGTAGGACCCAGCTTCAGGATGCAGTTCCTATGCGCCTTGGTCAAAGCTTTTCAGCCTATGAAAGTGCTATCAAGCGGGACATCAGGAGACTCACCCTGGCAGGAGAAGAATTACTTTCACTAAATCTTGGTGGAACGGCAATCGGAAGCGGGATTAACGTAAGTCCTTATTATTATGCTGCTATAGTTTCGAATCTCAATAAGTTATTTGATTGTGAATATCGGCAGGCAGCAGATTTATTCGATGCCACACAGAATCTTGATGGCTTTGTTCAGGTATCAGGCTGTTTAAAATCCTGCGCTGTCAATCTGACTAAGATAAGCAATGATTTAAGACTTCTATCATCTGGCCCCAGAACGGGATTCGGAGAGATTAACCTTCCGGCTCTTCAGAACGGTTCATCCATCATGCCGGGAAAGGTCAATCCGGTTATACCGGAGGTAGTGAACCAGGCAGCGTTTCAGATTATCGGAAATGATGCTGCTATCACCTGGGCAGCATCAGGCGGACAGCTGGAATTGAACGCATTTGAACCGGTGCTTTTTCATAACCTGTTTGAGTCACTGGACTTACTGCGGCAGGCAGCGCAGACCTTTACAAATCTCTGTATTACCGGTATTACCTCCAATGGGGATAAATGCTTAAAGCACCTGGAGAGCAGCGTGGGTATTGCAACAGCGTTATGCCCTGTCTTAGGTTACGAGGAGTCTGCAAGAGTTGCTAAAAAAGCCCTAAAAGAGGGCTGTTCTGTAAAAGATGTGATTCGGAAAGAGAATATAGTTTCGGAAAAAGAGATGGAAAGAATGTTTAACCTATTTCCCATGACCATGCCTCCAAGACAAGTATTTTGTATTGAAGAAGTGGCAAAGCTGTGATACAGTAATAAAAAAGCAAATGAGGCTATGGAATAAAATTAATTCATAGGATTAACATTCTAAAAAGAATGTCTTGTATTAATTAAGAAACAGCCGGTTTGCCACGATAGATGGGAGAATGAGGAAAATGGCTGATAGAGAGCGCATTATAAAAGAATTTACAGAGCTGGTAGCAATAGATTCCCCTTCCTTTGGGGAAAGAGAAATGGCAGATGTGTTGACAAAGAAGCTTATTAATATGGGCTTTGAGGTAAAAGAAGATGGTGCAGGAGAAATTTATGGGGGAAATGCAGGGAATCTCTATGCATTTCTTCCCGGCGAATTGGAAGGACCGCCTATTCTTTTTTCTTCCCATATGGATACGGTAGAACCCTCCGGGAATAAACACGCAATTGTCCATGAAGATGGAACCATAACCAGTGATGGTACGACGGTATTGGGAGCGGATGATTTGTCCGGAGTAACGGCTATTTTGGAGGCAGTTCGCTGTATACAGGAGAAAAAGCTGCCTCATAGAAGTATTGAAATACTCTTTGCCATGGCAGAAGAAGTATATATCAGAGGAAGCGAAGTATTCGATTACTCCCAGGTGAAGGCAGAAGAAGCCTATGTATTAGACTTAAGCGGTGAGATTGGGACGGCTGCTTTAAAAGCTCCCACTTTGGTATCCTTTGAAGCAGTATTTACCGGAAAGGCAGCTCACGCAGGATTTGCTCCGGAAGAGGGTATTCATGCCATTGGAACTGCTGCAAGAGCCATAACCGCCATTCAAATGGGTCGTATTGATAAAGAAACTACTGTAAATGTAGGTCTTATAGATGGCGGTCTGGCAAGAAACATAGTACCGGAAAAATGCGTGCTAAAAGGAGAAGTAAGAAGTATCAGCCATGAGAAATCCCTGGCAGAGACTGAAAAGATAAAGAAAGCATTTGAGAAGGCAGCAGCAGAAGCAGGCGCTGAACTTGATTTTACAACTTCTTTTGGATGTTTAGCGTACGAGATAGCAGAAGATGCTCCGGTAGTTCAGCGCTTTAAAAGAGCCTGCCGTGAGCTATCCATACCCACTCATTATGTAGAGACCTTTGGCGGCAGTGATAACAATAACTTTGTGCGAAATGGTATATCCGGGATTGTTATGGCATGTGGTATGCATGAGGTACATTCCACGAAAGAACATACTCATATCGATGATCTGGAGAAATGCTCAGAAATCGTATATAAACTCCTGACAATGGAAGCTTAATGAAGTAAGAATGGTATTTAGCTATGAAAATTAAAATTAATTTATAGTTACATTTAAGCACGTCAAGGTGCACATCGGCTAAAAACAATAAATATATCGATAAAGCAGAAGAGAATTAGTACTTCTGCTTTTTTTGATGCCAATAAAATAATCCGCAAAGCTACTTGACATTGCATAGTAGGCATTTTATACTGAAAAGAGTGACTATTATGTATAACAATGTAGCATGGAAAAAGGTTGAGCTATCCGTAGTAGTGGTACCGAAGCAGAGGAATTGCATTTATCCTGGGGTACAAAGAATTTCTCAATGGTTGAAAGGAAAAAAATGGACGAAGCACAGTTACGAAAAGGTATATTGGAAGGATGTATACTCTCTGTTATTGCAAGAGGTGAAACTTATGGTTACGATATTCTATCAGTTCTGGAAAGCCAGGGTTTTACGGAAATCCTAGAGGGAACCCTATATCCGGTGCTGGTCCGTCTTGAAAAAAAGAAAGATATACAGTGCAGAATCGGTGAGTCTCCCCATGGACCTAAGAGAAAGTACTATTCCATAACACAGACAGGGAAAGAGCATCTAAAGCAATTTGTTGACTCCTATGAGAATCTAGTAAGGATAACGAACGCAATTCTATATAAAAAAGACACGGATACAGACCGGTGAGTAAGAAGGGGAAGGAAGAGATGGAGCAATACTACCAAACAAAAGAATATAAAACAGCAAAAGGACAGTTAAGAGATGAATATGCCGTAGCATATCAAAAGGCTGCAACCTATATCCATACAAAGAACATATACGGAATCGAAAGTGAGGAAGGGTGTCTGCAGCAGATAATGGATGATTTTCTAACAGCCCAGGCGGAAGGGAAACCTCTTTCTAAAATAACCGGTCCAAATTTAAGAAGCTTCTGTGATAAGATGTTAAAAGCCGAATCAAAGCGTTCCTCCCAGGGAATAGCTTACCTCATCTATCTCTTATCCTTTAGTATGCTTGTTATTGCAATATTTTGCGGCTGGAAAGCCTATGTGATATCGGAAGAAAGACTGTCCTGGGATATATTTAATCACATCAGAGCTGAAGGTGATATCATTACCTTTCTTGTGATAATTCTATTGGGTTATGTTCTAAAAAGACTGTTATCCATTTTCTTTTTTCATCATGCCCCATTATTAAAAACAGCTAATTATATAATCTATTTCTTGACAATATTGTCCGCAATTAAAGTACTGGAAGAAGATATCTCCATTATAAAAATAGCATTGCCCATTCCTGCTCCCTTATATTTTATATTAACTACCGTCTCCCTAATAGCAATAATACTATCCTCCGTTCACTTATACAAATACAAATCAAAATGGAAGAAGATGACGTCTGAAGAACCAGAGGATGAAATTGAAAAGCGTAACTGCCCTGCCTGTAACAGACCCCATGACTGGGATTACCCCGTATGTCCCTACTGCAAACACAGATATAAAGAAGCCTCTGAATAAACTAATCAGTAAAATGTAATTAACACATCTATCTTTAAATATGTTATTAAACAAGTAAATAGAGATAAAACTAACTAATTTATCTCTATACACAGATGACCAGGCGTTTGGCTTACCCCTCTGGCATTGAGAGGTTCTTTATGACACTTAAGCTGCAGAAAACATAACTAGGAAAAACAATGCCATTGTTTGAGCGCAGCGAGTTTGGCATTGTTTTGACTGTCAGTTATGTTTTTTACAGCTTTTAGTGGAATAAAGGTTCTCGAACAGCCAGAGGGGTAAGCCCAAGCACCCGGTCATCGTACACCCCCATAAACTAACTATTTCCAACATTTCCAGACACCCAATACCCATTTACATCTTGACTTTTATGCCAAAAAATGTTACGTTGTCCATTGACTGGCAGAGACCGATTATATATAGTTAGGAGACAGAAATGAACGCTATACAGAACAAACAAGAAAAAAAGGCCTTTTATATGCTGGTGTTTTCATTGGTTTTTCCCATGGCACTGCAGAACCTTATTAATGTAGGTGTAACCTCTACCGATGTAATCCTGCTTGGAAAAGTTGGAGAGACCTCCCTGTCTGCTGCATCACTTGCAGGGCAGGTACAGTTTATCATGACTCTTATCTTTTTTGGTCTTACTTCCGGAGCGGCTGTTCTAACCGCACAGTACTGGGGGAAGAAAGATACTCTGACCATTGAAAAGATAATGGCGATAACTATGCGTTTTGCATTAGTTGTAGGAGTTTTATTCACGCTGGCGGTGCTTTTGTTTCCCAGTCAGATTATGCGTATATTTTCCTCTGAACAAAATGTAATAGACCAGGGAGTAAAATATCTTAAAATAATAGCATTTTCCTACATCATGGTATCCTTTACCATGATATACCTCAATATTATGAGGAGTGTGGAAAGGGTAATCGTATCCACTGTGGTGTATCTGATATCCTTCCTAATTAACCTTGTCTTAAATGTAATTTTTATCTTTGGACTTTTCGGGCTGGAACCTATGGGTATCAGAGGTGCAGCACTTGGTACTTTAATTGCCAGAGCATGTGAAGTTATAATGGTTGCATTCTATGCTATAAAGGTGAATAAGACCATTTGTTTTCATCCTAAAATGTTGTTTATAAGGGATAAGTTACTTAGCAGGGATTTCCTGCATTATTCAATCCCGGTAATGTTAAATGAGCTGTTATGGGGTGCCGGTGTAGCAGCCAATGCGGCTATTATCGGACATTTAGGACAATCTGTAGTTGCAGCTAATTCCGTGACTCAGGTAGTCCGGCAGTTTGCTATGGTTATTACTTTTGGTGTATCCAACGCTACGGCTATTATTCTTGGAAAGGCAATCGGAGAAGGAAAAGAAGAAGAGGCGAAAATATATTCCAAAAGATTTATACGGATCACGATTGTATTGGGAGTGATTGGAAGTGTTATAGTATTACTGGTTGGAAATGTAGTGGGCTATTATATGAATCTTAGTGACGAAGCCCATTCCTATCTGAAATTTATGATGTTTGTTATGTCTTACTTTGTAATTGCCCAGGCATTTAATACCACTATGATAGTTGGAGTGTTTCGAGCAGGCGGAGATACCAGATTCGGATTAATACTCGATGCTTCCACACTTTGGGGAGTAGCAATCCTTTTTGGAGCTTTGGCAGCCTTTGTATTCAAGTTGCCGATTCCGGTGGTATACGTTATTATCATGAGTGATGAACTTATAAAGATACCATTGTCTTACTGGCGGTACCGTTCAATGAAGTGGGTAAAGAATGTAACCAGGTAAACAGGATAAAAGAAGTGAAGGTGCAGGTTACTCCTGCACCTTTTTTTGAAGAAATGAACAGACGGAAAGCGTTAAGTCTCCCAATTAGAAACATTGAAATGTGATAATATTGTTAAGAGAAATCCTTTGATAAATCCATCCAAAGCCTCTCCAGCGAAAGCCAATGGCTGTCTGACGGCCTATATAGGTCGGAAAATACCAATAACCGGTTCCGTTTGCCAGCCAGACATAGGTGTTTCTATTAAGACAACCGCGCATACCCATCGCGCCGTTCTGAAAGGCCGGCATGGGTGGGATAAAGGGAGGCGGTGTAATCAAGGGTACAGGGGGAGGTGGTTGGTAACCCTGACCATTGGTACGCTGCATGGCTGTAAGTTTTTTCTGGCAGTAAGGTTTTTGCATACTGCATTTATCAAAAAGGCTGTTTTTGTTCTGCTCCAGCTGCAAGTGTATTCCCCTTTCTGATTTATAATATAATTTATGCTATCCTAACTATTTGGTGTTAGGTTTTCCTATTAAATAGCTAAAAATATAGAAGATTGCCAGAATTTACATAGACTAGTCATCTAAAAACCTGCAAATTGTTAGACAGCAGAAGTAAGTTTTTTTGGAGATAATGAATGAATCTGGTACAATATTACAAGGGATATTAGCAATTATTTGTACACTATAGAATATTAATTAACTGATGTAGCCATTGGATTAGTAAAATTATATATTTCTTTTAAAAACATATTGACATATTTGAGCTTTCTTGATAAACTACAAACATCAAGCGAATATTTAATGGATTGTTACTGGGACGCAGGCAAGACCAAATTTTGTGGAATACTATATTTCATAAGGTTTGGTCTTTTTTTATTCAGTTTGTTAAAGTTTATTTTCGGGGTGATGAAGGTGCAAGTAGAGAGAGTTATTAATAACAACGTGGTCAGTGCATTTGACCCCAAGGGCAAAGAAGTCCTGGTCATGGGAAAAGGGATTGGGTTTCAGGCGAAAAAAGGCAAGGAAATTGACAAAAACCTGGTTGAAAAGGTATTTTACCTTGAAACACAGACAGAAGTTGATAAATTCAAAGAACTGCTTGCGAATCTTCCTCTGGAGCATATACAGGTATCCAATGAAATTATTATGTATGCTGACAAAACTCTAAATCGTAAGCTAAATCCGAATATTTATATAACTCTTACGGACCATATCAATTTTGCGATTGAAAGATTCAGGCAGGGGATGTTGTTTGATAATCCGCTGTTATGGGATGTTCAAAGACTGTACCGCAGAGAATACCTTATCGGAGAGTACGCGGTGGCATTAATCGGTAAGCAGTTAGGGATTAAGCTGCCGGTAGACGAAGCGGCATCCATTGCTCTTCACATTGTGAATGCTGAGTTCAGCAATGTTATGTCTGAAACGATGAGTATTACAAAAATTATCCCTCAATTGGTGGAGATAGTAAGGAAAGAATTTCAGATTGTAGTTGATGAGCAGTCGATAGGGTATGAACGGTTTGTTACAAATCTGAAGACATTGATGCAGAGGATAGTAAACAAGGAACAGTTGGACCGTATAGATCAGGAATTCAATGATATGGTGCAAAAGCTGTATCCGAGAGAATACCAATGCAGCGAGAAGATTGCTAAGTTTCTGGAGGGTTATTATCCGGATGTTGTCCTGGCTGAGGAGGTGGCTATGCTGTCAACACATATAAGACGGTTAATATTAGGAAGTCAAAGCAATGAATAAGGGTAATCCTAAGAGGACGATGGCTTGAGGAATAACGAGTAACACAGTGTACTGGCTGTATGGAGGTTAATATGTTAGGTAATTTAATGGAAAAGTTAGGTTTTCAAAATAAAGATATAGTAATTGGTTCCCCGATTGAAGGAGAGGTTTGCTCCTTAAATGAGGTAAATGATCCAGTATTCAGCGATAAAATACTGGGAGATGGGGTTGCGATAAAGCCTGCAGCAGGAAGAGTAGTTGCACCGGTGGATGGAACTGTTGGGGTACTTTTTGAAACAAAGCATGCAATTAGTCTTACCTCCGATCAAGGAGCAGAAATTCTGATCCATGTCGGCTTGGATACAGTGAATTTAAAAGGCCAGTTCTATCAATCCTTTGTTGCAGCCGGAGATAAGATAAAGGCCGGTCAGCTGCTGTTAGAATTCGATATCAATCAGATAAAGGCAGCAGGTTATGATGTGATTACTCCGGTGCTTATCTGTAACAGGACGGATTATTCTGCGATAATTCCCGTTACCGGTAAGAAAGTAGAGGAATTGGAAAAAATTCTGACAGTCAGAAAATAAGGATAATCTGTTTGTGAAACGGAAGCAGTTATGCGAAGAGGAGATGTCAGACATAGAATCAGGCTTTTTTATATTAATTATAAAAAGTAAAAATTGAAGGAGGAGTTTTTTTATGATGAAGTTTTTTCAAAGACTTGGTAAGTCATTAATGCTTCCAGTAGCATGTTTACCGGTAGCTGGTATTCTGCTAGGAATCGGTTATATGATTGACCACAATGGTTGGGGTGCTAATAACATTATAGCAGCGTTTTTAATTAAGGGAGGCGGTGCAATCCTGGATCACCTTGCACTGTTATTTGCAATTGGTGTTTCAATTGGTATGTCCGATGATAATGATGGAACAGCAGCTCTTTCCGGTCTTGTTTCCTGGTTACTCTTTACAACACTTTTATCCAGTGCCGCAGTTGCTATGTATACCGGAGCCGATGCGAATGCTGCATTCGGAAGTATTGAAAATGTTTTAGTCGGTATACTTGCCGGTCTTATCGGTGCTTACAGTTATAACAAGTTTAAGAACACAAAACTGCCGGAATATCTTGCATTCTTTAGCGGCAAGAGATGTGTGGCAATTATAAGTGCAGGTATTACAATCGTAGCCAGTATCGCATTATTCTTTATTTGGCCATTCTTATATGGTGCTCTTGTTGCCTTTGGTAAAGCTATCGTTGGTACCGGAGCAGTAGGTGCAGGTTTATATGGTTTCTTTAACAGATTATTAATCCCTACAGGTCTACATCATGCATTAAACAATGTATTCTGGTTTAACCTTGCTAATATTAACGATTTAGCTAATTTCTGGAGCGGTAAGGGAACATACGGAACTACCGGTATGTATATGGCAGGATTCTTCCCTGTAATGATGTTTGGTTTACCAGGTGCTGCCCTTGCTATGTATCATACAGCAAAGACAACGAAGAAAAAGATAGCAGCTTCTTTACTTGGTGCAGCAGCTCTTTGTGCCTTCTTAACCGGTGTTACAGAACCCCTTGAATTCTCATTCATGTTCTTAGCTCCTGGCTTATACTTAGTTCATGCAGTTTTAACAGGTATTTCCTGTGCAATAGTAGCATTATTACCTTTAAGAATAGGATTTAACTTTAGTGCGGGTCTATTTGACTACATACTAAGCTTCAATGCACCTATGGCTCAGAATCCCTGGTTGTTAATTCCTATTGGTCTTGCCTTCTTCGTGATTTATTATGTATTATTCCGTTTCATCATCACAAAGTTTAACTTAAAAACACCTGGCAGGGAAGATGATGATACTGAAGCAGAAATGAAAGTTTCTTTAGCCAACAATAATTTTACAGAAGTAGCTGCTATTATTCTGGAAGGCCTTGGCGGAAAGAAGAATATTACGAATATCGATAATTGTATTACAAGACTTCGTGTAGAAATCAAAGATTATACAGCTGTTGATGAAAAGAAAATCAAATCCGCAGGAATTGCAGGAGTAATAAGACCCAGCAAGACCAGCGTACAGGTTATCGTTGGAACACAAGTACAATTCGTGGCTGACGAAATCAAAAAAATGGTTTAATAAATTGAGTGGGGAGTTATAAAATAAAAGTATGCTGCAGTACAGAGTGAAGTACTGCAGCATACTTTTTTATTTATAACTCTATATCAAGAGGGCTCAATATTAAGTGGTAGAACATGCTTTCACATACCCTAACATATAGGAAAGAACCTTATAATGATAAAAGGTAAAAGAGGAAAGAAAATACAACAGCCAGATGAGGAGGGGGAGTGTCTTGGTGCTTTGTCTTGAGAGGTTCCTTATGACACTTAAGCCGCAGGAAACGTAGCTAAGAACACCAGTGCCACTGTTTGAGCACTGAAAGCTTACACAGCCAAAGATGTACAGCGAGTTTGGCACTAGTGTGACTGTCAGCTACGTTTTTTGCGGTTTTAGTGGAATAAGGGTTCACGAATAACAAAGCACCAAGACACTCCCCCTCCTCATCGTCCGTTCCCACAAATTTCATTCTAGTATAATCCACTTTATTGATAAAAATTGTTTACTATTTAACAAAGTGGTAGTATAATAAAGAAAGATACAAAAAGATAAGTATGTACTGATTAAAAGGGTCCGCCCCGATTGAGAAGGCAGAAGCATCATGATAGTCTCTAGAACCGGCATTTTCGGCAATACTGTCGTTATATGCGGTGATAGCTGCAAATTATGAATCCTTATGCCAGGGGATACCTTAGGATCCTTTGACATAAGGATTTTTTATTAGAGTATTTGAATCCCCTAGAAAATGATTTTTAAATATAATAAGTGCACCTCGATGCGCTGGAGGATTAAGATGAAGGAATTAATTGATAGCTTAAAAAGGAATAGGAACTTATCACCGGAGGAATTTGCAATACTAATAAAGGAAATGACAGAGGAAGATGCTCTTTATCTGAAAGAACAAGCCTTTGAGGTAAAACAGCAGTTTTATGGTAATAAGGTATTTACAAGAGGATTGATTGAGTTTACAAATTACTGTAAGAATGACTGTTATTATTGCGGAATCAGAAAAAGTAATCTAAATGCAGAAAGATACCGCCTGTCCTTAGAAGATATTATGTCTTGTTGTGAGGAAGGATACCGTTTAGGTTTTCGCACCTATGTATTGCAAGGAGGCGAAGACTTACGCTTCTCCGATGATGACATCGTAAAAATCTGTCAGAGTATAAAGGAAAAGTTTCCGGACTGTGCCATTACTCTTTCTATCGGAGAGAAAAGTTATGAGTCCTATAAGCGTTTCAAAGAAGCAGGAGCTGACAGGTATCTTCTGAGGCATGAAACAGCGGATGAGGAACATTATAAAAGCCTTCATCCCGAAAGCTTAAGCCTTAGTGCGAGAAAGCAGTGTCTCTATAATCTAAAGGAATTAGGTTATCAGGTAGGGACGGGTTTCATGGTAGGCTCTCCTTTTCAGACAGCGGAGTGTATTGCAAAGGATTTGGCATTTATTAAAGAATTAGAACCCGCTATGGTGGGAATCGGTCCGTTCCTTCCTCATCATGATACTCCTTTTAAAGACTATTCAAAGGGTTCTTACGAACTAACCCTAAAACTGATAGCAATCATCAGACTTATGATACCCAATGGATTGATTCCGGCAACGACAGCTCTTGGTACTATTCATCCAAAGGGCAGAGAAGAAGGCATATCCTGGGGGGCTAATGTAGTAATGCCCAATTTATCACCGGTTAGGGTAAGAAAGCAGTATGAGCTCTATGATAATAAAATATGTACCGGAGATGAAGCAGCCGAATGCAGGGCCTGTCTCCAGCGAAGGATGTTAAGTGTTGGTCATGAGATAGTAACCGCCAGAGGAGATTTTATCCCCTATATTTTTGAAGCAGAAGGGAAGGATAACGTATGTACGATGTAAAATCCAAAAAAGCAGAAGAATTTATTGATGATGGAGAAATTAATGATACCCTGGAGTATGCCAAGGCAAATAAAAGCAATAAGGAATTAATTAACAGCATTATTGAAAAAGCAAAGGATATGAAGGGCATCAGCCATAGAGAGGCAGCGGTTCTTTTAGAATGTGATTTACAGGAAGAAAATGAAAGAATGTATCAGCTTGCCAAAGAAATCAAAGATAAATTCTATGGTAACCGCATTGTTATGTTCGCACCTCTCTATCTGTCAAATTATTGTGTAAATGGCTGTGTGTACTGTCCTTACCATCATCAGAACAAGCATATTGCAAGAAAGAAGCTGACCCAGGAAGAGATTAAGCGGGAAGTTATTGCCTTACAGGATATGGGACATAAGCGTCTGGCCCTAGAAGCCGGTGAAGACCCGGTTAATAATCCAATTGAATATATTCTGGAATGTATCAATACGATTTATTCTATTAAGCATAAGAATGGAGCAATTCGCAGGGTAAATGTCAATATTGCAGCCACTACTCATGAAAATTATCGGAAGTTAAAGGAAGCCGGAATCGGAACCTATATTCTTTTCCAGGAGACCTATAATAAGGAAAGTTACGAAAAACTTCATCCTACCGGACCGAAGCATAATTATGCTTATCATACAGAAGCCATGGATAGGGCTATGGAAGCAGGCATTGATGATGTTGGACTGGGAGTATTATTCGGTCTCAATCTTTACCGTTATGATTTTGTAGGAATGCTGATGCATGCAGAACACCTGGAAGCAGCTCTTGGAGTAGGACCTCATACTATCAGTGTTCCAAGAATCCGCCCGGCAGAGGACATTAATCCGGGAGATTTTGATAATTCCATCTCAGATGAAATGTTTGAAAAAATTGTTGCAATTCTTCGTATTGCTGTACCATATACCGGAATGATTGTATCCACCAGAGAATCCAAAAAGACCAGGGAGAAAGTTCTGCAGCTTGGAATCAGCCAGTTAAGCGGAGGTTCCAGGACCAGCGTAGGCGGCTATGCGGAGGAAGAAGAGGAAGACGACAACTCCAAGCAATTCGATGTTGAAGATAAGAGAACTCTGGATCAGGTTGTTAACTGGCTGTTGGATATGGGCTTTATCCCAAGCTTTTGTACCGCCTGCTACAGGGAAGGCAGAACCGGTGACCGTTTTATGAAGCTTGTGAAGTCCGGACAGATAGCAAATTGCTGTCAGCCAAATGCCCTGATGACTTTAAAGGAGTATTTGGAAGACTATGCATCAGAGGATACCAAGCATAAAGGTGAAGCCTTGATTGAAAAAGAAATCGAGAGAGTGACCAATGAAAAGGTGAAGACCATAGCAAAGGATTATTTGGTTCAGGTACATGAAGGTAAAAGAGATTTCAGGTTCTAAAAAAGTATTGTATACACTGTGTACGCACAGTCAGATATAGATTAATAAACTATTATATATAAAAATGGCCTCAAGGTTTAAATGCTGTTTATTTAGCATTTAAACCTTGAGGTTTCTTTTTACGTTATCATTATTATGTTTAATTAACAAAGAAAGGGCTGTTTGAAATACTTCTTATTTGACTTCCAGTTTTCATAATAAGGGTTCTGCCAGTTGTTACCGTCAAAATCGGTGTATTTCAGAACAATTGCTTATATAGTGAAGTGTTCTTTAAATATTCTTTTAGGATGTTAAGAAAAATTATCAAAATAAAAAATAATACTTGCCTAATAGGTATAAAGTATGGTAATCTTTTTACATACAAAACGATAATGAATATCAGTCGCAAAATAAGAACATAATGAATACATATTCTATCATAAAAGATTATAAGAGAGGTGACCATATGAGCGTAGTTATAGTAGGTGGCCATGACAGAATGGTCTGTACCTATAAAGAGATATGCAAGCAGCATCATTGTAAGGCAAAGGTTTTTACACAGATGCCTGCTAATTTTAGAACTCAGGTTGGAAGTCCTGATTTGTTGATACTTTTCACCAATACTGTGTCCCATAAGATGGTGGTATCAGCTTTAAAGGCAGTGGATGAGGACTCTACAATCGTGGAGAGATGCCATAGCAGCAGTGCTTGTGCTTTAAAGGACATTTTAGGTGAACATTGCAAATAATACTTTAAGGGGGATTGTTTATGAGCAAAATCAATGTTGTGTACTGGAGTGGTACAGGTAATACGAAAGCAATGGCTGAAAAGCTGGGAGAAGGTATTGAAGCTGGCGGGAAAGAAGCAAATGTATCAGAGGTGTACAGTGTAAAAGCTGAAAGTCTAAAAGAGGATGCGGTTCTTGCACTTGGCTGCCCTTCCATGGGAGCTGAAGTTTTGGAGGAAGAGGCAATGGAGCCTTTTGTGGCAGAACTTGAACAATATGTTCAGGGCAAGAAGATAGCATTGTTTGGTTCCTATGGTTGGGGCAATTGTGAATGGATGCGTGACTGGGAACAGAGGCTGAAAGATTCCGGGGCTGAAATAGTAGGCGGCGAAGGCGTTACCTGCTTAAATGAAGCAGATGAGGATACCTTAGATGTCTTGTTTGAATTAGGAAAGAAACTGGCTAAGGCATAAGCTACAAAGACCTATCAGTATAGCACTTGCTAATATTGAAGGTCTTTTTTTATTTTACACTTCATACATATTTTCTTGTAGAATGGGAAATATCGTGTTAACATAATGAAAAATGAAGCATATGCGTGAAAGGAGACACTATGAGGAAAAATATAAAAGAAAGAGCATTGAGATACTTTACTCATGGGGGAAAATCCTATGCTTATTATAGCATCAACTCGCTAAAAGAAGAAGGTTACTCTATAGAAAAGTTGCCCATTACAATCCGGATTTTATTAGAAGGAGCTATCAGACAGTTTGATGGCAGCAGAATTACAGAAGAACATATTTACCGGCTTGCAGGCTGGAAAAAAGAAAATATAGAAAAAAATGAAGTCCCCTTTATGCCTTCCAGAGTACTGCTTCAGGATTTTACGGGAGTACCGGTACTGGTGGATTTGGCTTCTATGGGCCTTGCAATAAAGAATATAGTAAAAGAGGCACCTAAGGGAGATAAAAATAGCATTAATATAGAGCCTGAAATACCGGTAGAGCTGGTAATAGATCATTCTGTACAGGTGGATTCATATGGACAGGAAACTTCTCTTGCTGAGAATGTGAAGTTAGAGTTTGAACGGAACCAGGAACGATATGAGTTCTTGAAGTGGGCCAAGAGTTCCTTTAAGAAGCTTCGTGTAGTGCCGCCTGGAATGGGAATTATACATCAGGTCAATCTTGAGTACCTGGCACGGGTGGTAACAATGAAAGAAGAAAAGGGAGAGGTATTTTTGTTTCCCGATACCTTGGTGGGAACAGATTCCCATACCACGATGATTAATGGCCTTGGTGTCTTGGGCTGGGGTGTCGGAGGAATTGAAGCAGAAGCAATTATGCTTGGAGAGCCTTCCTTTATGATGCTGCCTAAAGTAGTTGGGGTGAAACTCGTAGGAAAATTACAGGAAGGAGCTACTGCAACTGACCTTGCGCTGACAGTTACCGCATTATTAAGAAAGGTTGGTGTAGTAGGGCAGTTTGTAGAATTCTATGGTGAAGGACTTAAGCACCTGACTCTTTCGGATCGTGCTACAATTGCTAATATGGCACCGGAATATGGAGCCACCTGCGGATATTTCCCTTTTGATGAAGAAAGTTACCGCTATCTTTTATTAACCGGAAGGCCGACGGAAGAAGCAGACCGGATAAAGGCTTACTTAAGTCAAAACGGATTTGTAAGGGATGATAATCAGGAAATTGAATATACAAAGGAAATTGAAATTGACTTAAGTTCTGTAACAGCTTCTCTGGCAGGACCGAAACGTCCGCAGGATATTGTGCCATTACAGCAGGTAAAAAACTATTTTAAAGAATGTATAACGAACAATTCGGGAAACTTGGGCTACGGACTTACGGAGAAGGAAATTGAAAAGAAAGCAAAGCTCACTATCAATGGAAAAGCAGCTGCTATCGGCACAGCGGATATCGTTTTGGCTGCAATTACTTCTTGTACGAATACTTCGAATCCCAATGTAATGCTTGGCGCCGGATTAATGGCAAAAAAAGCAGTCGGGCTGGGACTTCAGGTTCCGCCATATGTCAAGACTTCTCTGACACCGGGATCACAGGTTGTTAGTGATTATCTGACTAGAGCAGGGCTTACACCATATTTAGAACAGCTTGGATTTCATGTTGTAGGTTATGGCTGCGCTACCTGCATTGGAAACTCAGGTAAATTACTGCCAGAGATAGAGGAAGTAATCACAAAAGAGAATCTGCTTACCGTGTCGGTTCTCTCCGGTAACAGGAATTTTGAAGGAAGAATTCATCCTTTGATAAAAGCAAACTTTTTGGCATCTCCCATACTGGTAATAGCCTATGCCCTTGCAGGAACTATATTAATTGATTTTTCGAAAGAGCCTGTAGGCATAAACACAGAAGGCCGTAAGATATTCTTAGCAGATATATGGCCAACCTCAGAAGAAATTGAAGCAGTAAAAGCTTCTGCAATAAAAGAAGAGATGTTTCAGGATAGATATGAGAAAGTATGGCAGGGAGATAAAAATTGGCAGGCATTAAAGAGCGAAGGGACAGACACTTTTTCTTTTATAGAAGAATCGACTTATATTCGTAATCCGCCTTATTTTGAATCACTGGCTCATACCAGAAATACAGAGAAGGAGTTAAAGGACCTTCGTGTTCTGGCTAAGTTTAAAGATTCTGTTACAACAGATCATATATCCCCGGCGGGTAACATTGGGAAAGATACGCCGGCAGGCAGATATCTGCAGGAAAAAGGGATTGCAATAAAAGATTTTAATACCTATGGTTCCAGAAGAGGAAATCATGAAGTAATGATGCGGGGAACCTTTGCGAATATACGTATTAAAAACCAATTGGCAGAAGGTGTAGAAGGCGGTTTTACAAAATATTATAAAACAGGTGAGATTCTGTCTATCTACGAAGCTGCGTTGTTATACAAACAGGAGAAGAGAGGATTACTAGTTATAGCCGGCAAGGATTATGGAATGGGCTCTTCCAGGGACTGGGCAGCCAAAGGAACTGCTCTTTTGGGTGTTAAAGCAGTTCTTGCTGAGAGCTTTGAGAGGATACATCGCTCCAATCTGGTTATGATGGGAGTGCTTCCCTATGAATTCATAGAAGGTGAATCAGCAGATAGTCTTGGTCTTACCGGAGAGGAAGTTTATTCCTTCCAAGTAGAGGAAGATAAGAATATCCCGCTTTTTGCCACTGCCTTAAAGGAGGATGGCAATAGTATTACTTTTCAAGTGAATCTTCGAATAGACTCCCCTGTAGAGTGGGAATATTACCGTAATGGCGGTATACTGCCAATGATTGCAAGGCAAAGATTATCCCATCATCCTGAGCATAGGGCCTAGTCACTTACAGACTTGTAAATGGCAACAATAAGCCTGAATCAACAGAATATTATTTTGTACTGTACTGGGAATATTTCTTCGGAGATATTCCCACTGCTTTTGTAAAGGATTTTAAGAAATTACTGTAATCATGAAAGCCGCTTTCTTCACAGACTTCATTTACAGTCTTTCCTTCGGATAAAAGTGCTTTGGCAATAGTAATTCTTCTGGCAGTAATGTATTTATTAATAGTAGTGCCGGTTGCTGCTTTAAATATCCGGCAGATATAGGACTCACTTAAGAAGAATTGCCTGGATAAATGCTCAATGGTAATAGGTTCACTGATATTATGATTAATATATACCAGGATTTGATCTACCTGCACATTGTATTTATAGTCCTCATCTCCGACGATTTGGCTGCAATTCGCATAGAAAGCCTTATTCAGGAATAGCAGCAGTTCCATAAATGCGCTTCTTTCCAGAACATCCGTGCCAAAACCTCCAGGACTTGTAATTTTATGAATAAAGTAAAGAAAACGCTGCTGCTGTTCCTTATCAAGAGAGATTCGGTGGGAAAATCCGGTTTCTCTGTAGGAAAAGCAATAGTTCAGATCTGTTGACGGGGTAGATATTTCTTTAACATAATCAGGATGAATGGAGAGAACAATCCTTTCATGAACCATACTGTCTATTTGTGAGAGGTAATGACTTTCATAGTTATTGATGAGAAAGACATCACCCGGCTGTATCTGATAGAAGCGGTCATCAATCAGGAACTGCCTTCCGCCGGAGATCGAGTAATACACTTCATAGCAGTCGTGAATATGCATATTCATGGGCTTTTCTTCCTGGTACAGGTGTGCCACGGCAAAGTATTTTTGGCTTATGCAGGATTCTACTGCTTCTTTGCAGGAGGTGACTTCTTTCATGGATGAACTTTCCTTTCTGGTTAAATAATAGATGTAAGAACAAAAGTGCATATCAGCTCCTTTCAATTATAACAAGGCAGTTCAATATAATCAAGTTTTGAAGCGGGAAATGACAGGAATTCGTATAAATAGTATGATATACTCTTGTTATAAAGCTTGTGTGAAAACTATGTTTCACATGCAAGTTCATGCCTGCACACTTCAATTCACAAACTTCTACTCACAAACTTAGAGTAGCCACAAGGACAGTTTCAATAAGAGCAGTTTGTAAGTAAGTTTGAGAGATTTACAGAAATAACTATTAATACAATATTTGGTAATATAGGTTATGATTTTCATAGAAAAGAAAGCGAGGGTAAATAAATGGAGATTCGAACAGCTTCATCACCAAAGGATGTTAAGTACTACACAACGGAAAGGTTAAGGGAAGAATTTCTCGTAGAGAATCTGTTTAAGGTGGGAGAAATCACAAGTGTATACAGTCATATTGACAGAATCATTATAGGTGCTGCCATGCCCATTACTTCTTTAATGCTTACGCCGGGAGAAGAAATCCGGGCTGAATATTTTTTGCAGCGCCGGGAGATGGGAGTAATCAATGTAGGCGGAGAAGGCACTATCAGAGTGGATGGTACAGAATATACCTTAAAGAGCAGGGATGGAATGTATATCGGAATGGGTGCCAAGGAGGTTATCTTTAGCAGCAAAGAGAAGGATGAGCCTGCTAAGTTCTATTATAACAGTGCTCCCGCACATAAAGCATATCCTACCGTGCATATAAAACCTGAAAATTGTGTACGTGTTGAACTTGGTTCTCTGGAACAGTCGAATCACAGAACGATAACGAAGTATATTCTTCCGGGACAAATTGAAAGCTGCCAGTTAGTGATGGGATTAACCAGCTTAAAGCCCGGCAGTGTATGGAATACTATGCCCTGTCATACCCATGACAGAAGAATGGAGGCCTATCTGTATCTGGACCTTTCAGAAGATTCACTGGTTTTCCACTATATGGGAGAACCGATTGAAACAAGACACATTGTGGTTCGCAATGAACAAGCGGTTATTTCTCCCAGCTGGTCCATACACTCAGGCTGCGGCACCAAAGCCTATTCTTTTATCTGGGGAATGCTTGGAGAAAATCAGGATTTCGATGATATGGACGGTGTGAGCCTTGGTACATTAAGGTAATACCGGATATAAACAGTATATCGAAGTTTATGAACATTGAAGGAGGTTTTGAAATGAATATTCTAGATACTTTTTCATTAAAAGGTAAGGTTGCATTGATAACCGGAGCTTCTTACGGTATTGGTTTTGCTATAGCAAAAAGTTATGCCGATGCGGGAGCAACAATCTGTTTTAATGATATTAAACAGGAATTTGTAGATAAAGGTCTTGCGGCATATGAAGCAGAAGGAATTAAAGCCCATGGCTATGTTTGTGATGTTACCAAAGAGAATGAAGTAAACGAGATGGTGGCACAGATCGAAGCGCAGGTGGGAGTAGTGGATATTTTGGTTAATAATGCCGGAATAATCAAAAGAATACCTATGGTAGAAATGTCTGCAGAAGATTTCCGTGCGGTAATTGATGTAGATTTAAATGCCCCTTTTATTGTTTCAAAGGCAGTGATACCTTCCATGATAAAAAAAGGGCATGGTAAAATTATTAATATCTGTTCAATGATGAGTGAGCTGGGAAGAGAAACTGTCTCTGCTTATGCGGCGGCTAAGGGCGGACTTAAGATGTTAACTAAGAATATTGCTTCTGAATATGGAGAATTCAATATCCAGTGTAATGGCATAGGACCAGGTTATATAGAGACACCCCAGACAGCTCCGTTAAGAGTTAAGGGTAATCCCTTTAATGATTTCATCATTTCTAAGACGCCTGCCGCCAGGTGGGGCAAGACAGAGGATTTAATGGGACCGGCGGTATTTCTTGCTTCCGATGCTTCTGACTTTGTAAATGGACATATATTATATGTAGACGGCGGTATTTTAGCGTACATTGGCAAGCAGCCCGGTTGAGACAGCCGCTTTAAGAATCCATGTGTATAACGGGTACATTTTTTTAAAAATAAAATTATTATAAGTGTATTTATAAAGAAAATCTGGTAGGAATGGTAGGAAGCATATATGCAGCTGGAGCTTAAAGTATTAGATAAGGATGGGAGTTTACTTGCCTGCAGCAGTGGAGAAAGTGAAGTCAATCTTGTGTACAAGGAAGAATACAACGAGGGAGATAAAATAGTTATCAATTCAGATATGAAGAATTGCAATCTCCATGTCAGTATTGATGATGCTATTGGAGCTTCCACGGTATACATCACAAGAAATGAAATTATTTATCAGATACCATTTGGAGACGCAAGACTATCAATCTCTCCCAAAGCTTTTACTGGAAATATTCATCTTATTACAGTTAAAGAAGCTTTTGAAGAAGAGAAGAGGAACTACCGTAACCTTGCGTTAAATAAGATGGACCAGCATGGAGATACCGGTTGTTATCCTCATGGAACAGCCAATGTGGAGACAAGAGGAGAAGCGGTTTTTGCAGCAAAAAATGCAATAGACGGTATTACAGAGAACCGCTCCCATGGAGAATGGCCCTATTCTTCCTGGGGGATTAATAGAAGAGATGATGCGGAGTTCAAACTGGAATTTGGAAGAAGCATTATAGCCGAGAAAATATACCTATACACAAGAGCAGACTTTCCGCATGATAACTGGTGGCAGAGGGTTACGCTGACCTTTTCCGATGGCAGTTCAATGGACTGGGAACTGGAAAAGAGTGAGAAGGCACATGTGTTAGTGTTAAAAGAGAAGAAAATAGAGTGGCTGGTATTACATCACCTTATAAAGGCAGATGACCCCTCTCCCTTTCCCGCTCTGACACAGATGGAAGTGTACGGAAGAGAAGCATAAATTTTTGTAAAATGGGCTGTCGTAAAAGGAAGTCCAGCGGTTGTGAGACAAATCATACTCCGCTGGGCTTTATTTTGTGACAGCCTCTTTTCTGTTAATATGCTGATTTTATTGAAGAACTGTAGCATTTTGCTGAAATATGTGATGTAAATCCCGGCTTTTCCGTAAAAAAAGGGTACAAAATTAGGTCAAAGTATATTATAATACTATAGAGACTAGCTTATGGGAATTTATTACAAATAAAAAAACGAGAACCGTTAAGGTAAAAAAATATAAAATGCAAAAGATTTAAGTAATGCTCCTCTTCCGGGAGGGTTGCAAGCAAGCCCGTATACCATAAGCAGCGGGGAGAAAGGAAAGCGGAAAATGAAGGGAATAATTTTGGCTGGGGGATCCGGAACCAGATTGTATCCGGTAACAAAGGCAGTATCAAAGCAGATACTTCCAATCTATGATAAACCGATGATTTATTATCCGTTATCTGTGTTAATGTTAGCAGGTATCAGAGAGGTCCTTATTATATCAACACCAAGAGATCTGCCGGTATTTGAAGAATTATTAGGTGATGGAGCAGAGCTTGGGATGTCCTTCTCCTATGCTATACAGGAAGAGCCAAGAGGATTAGCCGAAGCTTTTATCATTGGTGAGGAATTTATCGGGGAGGATAATGTAGCTCTGGTATTAGGGGATAACGTCTTCTATGGAAGAAGTTTCAGCAATACCTTGCATAAAGCAGCTTCAAGAAAAGAAGGAGCGACAATTTTCGGATATTATGTAAGAGATCCCAAAGCATATGGTGTTGTGGAATTCGATGATAAAGGACAGGCTATCTCTATTGAAGAGAAACCGGAGAATCCGAAGTCTAATTACGCTGTTCCGGGACTATATTTTTATGATAATGAGGTAGTTCAAATCGCTAAATCCATTAAGCCCTCTGCCAGAGGAGAACTTGAAATCACCGCTGTCAATAATGCATATCTTGAAAAAGGCAGATTAAACGTAGAAACTATGGGCAGAGGAATGGCGTGGCTTGATACAGGCGGACATGATTCCCTGTTAGAGGCTTCTAATTTTGTGGCTTCTATTCAAAAAAGACAGGGCCTTTATATATCCTGTATTGAAGAGATTGCTTATAAACAAGGGTTTATTGACAAAGAGCAGCTGCTCAAATTAGCTCAGCCTTTACTTAAGACGGATTATGGGAAATATCTGATAGATGTGGCAGACGGGTTGTAGGAGCAGCAAGAAAGGGGATAGAATGGGACAGTTTCAATTTACACCATTAAGTATAGAAGGGTTGATTCTTATCGAGCCGAATGTATTAGGTGATAGCAGGGGATATTTTATGGAAACCTACAATTACGAAGACTTTAAAAATGCAGGAATTACAGATGATTTTGTACAGGATAATCAATCTGCTTCCCGAAGAGGAGTATTAAGAGGGTTACATTATCAAATTAATTACCCTCAGGCAAAGCTTGTAAGAGTGATAAAGGGAGAGGTGTTTGACGTAGCTGTGGATATCAGAAAAGGCTCACCCACCTTTGGGAAATGGCATGGTGAACTCTTAAGTGCTGAGAATAAGAAGCAATTCTTTGTTCCCAAAGGGTTTGCCCATGGCTTTTTAGTACTCTCAGAAGAAGCGGAGTTTGTTTATAAATGTTCGGATTTTTATCATCCGGAAGACCAGGATGGAATCTATTATAAGGATCCTTCTATTGGAATCGATTGGCCCATAGAAGAAGGTATGGAGATAATCCTGTCAGAAAAGGACAAAGCGGCAGGTGGATTAGAGAGTATTGAAAAACAATAAAGAAAGGTTAAAAATATGGAACGCAGAATACTGATAACTGGTGCTAACGGACAGCTGGGAATTGCAATCAATGATTTATTAAAGAACAGAGAAGATATTACATTGATTAATACCTGTGTTTTGGAATCTTCTGCTTATTGCCCGATAAAGTTAGATATCACCAATCCAATGGGGGTAATGAATCTGATTCAGGAGCTGAATCCACAGATAATCATAAACTGTGCGGCTCATACCCAGGTAGATTTGTGTGAGAGTGACCAGGATAGAGCTTACGCCATTAATGCCCTTGGCCCCAAGCACTTAGCAGAGGCAGCGCAGGCAGTAGAGGCCAGGCTTATACATATCTCTACGGACTATGTATTTAACGGAGAGAAAACAGAAGCTTATAAGGAAGAGGATGAAACAGACCCGAAGAGCGTGTACGGAAGTACAAAACTTGCGGGAGAAGAATTTGTTAAGAACATATGTGATAATTACCAGATAGTGAGGACTGCCTGGCTTTATGGTGAAGGAAAGAATTTTGTAAGGACCATGCTCCGTTTGGCGGAGGAAGGGAAAGACATCAAAGTGGTGGCAGACCAGTATGGCTGTCCGACAAGTGCCTTAGAACTGGCAAGAACTTTGGGATTTTTAATTGATACGGATGAAGTCGGTACTTTTCACGCAGTATGTGAGGGAGTAACTACCTGGTATGAATTTGCTGCCGAAATCTTTAAACAGACAGGCAAAGAGGTCAATCTTTCTCCTATATCCACGGAGGAATACCGTGTTGCTGCGAAACGTCCTCCTTATTCTGTTCTAAGCACAAAGAAACTAAATGATATGGGTTACCATATGAAGAATTGGAAAGATGCCTTAAAAGAATATTTAGATACTCAGGCTCAGTAGGAGCGAAAGCACTTGGATTAGAAACTTGCAAGCAAGCAGTAAAACAGTAGAAAGGATGCCGCCGTCTTACGGGAAACTGCGGCAGAATGGGAGCATAAACCATGAGAACATATCTGGTTACAGGAGGAGCAGGTTTTATCGGCTCTAATTATATACACTATATGTTTGAAAAGTACGGACAGGATATACATATTATCAATGTGGATGATTTGACTTATGCAGGAAATCTTGAGAACTTAAAAGCAATCGAAAATAATGAAGGTTATACTTTTATTAAAGCAGATATCAGAAATAAAGATGCCATACTGGAAATTTTTCAGAAATATGAAATTGACCGCGTTGTACATTTTGCTGCGGAGAGCCATGTGGATAGAAGCATTCGTAATCCGGAAGTTTTTGTCAGTACCAATGTCCTTGGAACTCTGAATCTATTAACAGCAGCCAAGACCGCATGGGAGATAGAAGACGGATATAAAGCAGATAAGAGATATCTGCAGGTTTCCACAGATGAAGTATATGGTTCCTTGGAAGAAGGAGACACCTATTTCTATGAAACTACCCCTCTGGATCCTCATAGCCCTTATTCGGCAAGTAAAGCCTCAGCAGATATGCTGGTAAAGGCTTATATGGATACCTTTCAGTTCCCGGCTAATATTACAAGATGCAGCAATAATTACGGACCCTACCAATTTCCTGAGAAGCTTATTCCTCTTATGATTAATAACTGCTTAAAGGGAGAGAAGCTGCCTGTATACGGTGACGGCAAGAATGTAAGGGACTGGCTTTATGTAGCGGATCATGCCAAGGCAATTGATATGGTAATGGAACAAGGAAGACTTTTCGAAGTATATAACATAGGCGGACATAATGAAAAACAGAATCTTGAGATTATTTCATTGATTCTTGAAACCCTGCAGGAACTCTTGCCAGAAGATGATATCAGAAAAGCACATATAAACGAAGGATTGATTCACTATGTGGCTGACAGAAAAGGTCATGACCGCCGTTACGCCATAGCACCGGATAAGATTAAAAGTGAAATTGGCTGGGAGCCGGAAACTTGCTTTAAGGATGGTATCCGCCTGACAATTAAGTGGTATCTGGAGAATTCTGAATGGATGGAACGAGTTACAAACGGGGATTATCAAAGTTATTACAAAGAAATGTATCGTTAACACCTATTTGTGTCAGAGGATAAAACACAGGAAAACAGCGGGTTTACAGACTTTTTTTAAGGGATGTCCTCCGGATAATGTCAAGTTTACGTCAAAAAGATTACAGAATTATTACAAAATGTTAGATAAAGGCTTGCAATCCTAAAAATGGTATGTTATAATTGTTACATAATTATTAATTGATTATTACTGGTCATTAACACTTGTTCAAAACCCGTAATAATTTGCAAGAAAAAATTATGTGGCGGATGCCAACAACAAGGAGCCTTTTATGAAATTCAGAAAGTTACTATTGTGTATGTTAGCGGGAATATTTTTAGCTGGTTTTGCTAATATATACACATATGCAGCAGAAGAAGATCAGATTACAACATCAAATACAGAGACTATAGATAAAACAGCCGATGCACAAACTACTTTGGCTGATACGAATATAACAACCGTAGCCGACAGTACAACAACTTCCACAGAACAAAGTAATGTAACAGATGCAGATGCTGCTACTGTAAAGGATGATAAGGCAACTGTCAGCACAACAACAAAAGAACAGACAACAAAGAAAACAACCAAAGCTACTGTAAAAACAACAAAGAAAACAACTACAAAAAAGACTACAGCAAAAGCTACTGTAAAAGCTACCGTAAATTACAGTAAAGCTGAATTAAGATTACTCTCCGCATTAATCTATTGTGAAGCCGGCGGAGAAGCATACAACGGAAAATTAGCAGTTGGTATTGTTGTAATGAATCGTGTTAGATCCGCAGCTTTTCCTGATAGCGTAAAATCAGTTATTTATCAGAGATATCAGTTCGGACCTGTAACAAATGGTGCTTTAAACAAAGCTCTTTCAGAATATGATTCCGGTAAATTTACTTCCCAGAACGAAAAAGCCTGTGTAAAAGCTGCAAAAGAAGCTTTAAGCGGACAGAAAAGCATTACTGTTGGCGGCAAGACCAAGAAGTTTGGAAGTTATTTATTCTTCAGTGGCAGATTACATGGTTATACCTACAGATTGGGACATCATCAATTTAAGTAATTTAATCCTAGGATAAAGCTGTTATGATTGCTGGTTATTGGCGGTTGTAGCAGTTTTTTTAATTCCAATTTTTATTGACTTGTGTTTTTTTGTGTGTTAAACTAAAAAAAGTTCATGAAATAATAATTTTGAAAGGATAAGAGAAATGATAAGAACATTCGCAAATGGCAAATTGAATAACAGCTTTTTATGCGGAATGTTTGTACTTTCATAAATTAAATCCTTCGAATTTGAACTGCACTACAGCAATACTGTAGGGCAGAGGAGCTATATTGGGTTAATTCATAAGCAGGTTAGACGTACAGGACATTTTCCGTAAAGGAAGATGTTTTTTTATTGCCTCAAATTCGAAAGAAAATTATGGTAGTACAAAGCATAAAAGCCAATACTATAACAAGAAGGAGTGCATGTGTATGTTGGATATTAGAAATGTGATAATTATAAACAGAGAGGATAACAGAGACCTCATAAAAGATTTTAGTTTCACTTTGAATAAAGGCGATAAAGCTGTAATAATCGGTGAAGAGGGAAACGGTAAAAGTACCCTGCTCAAATTTATTTATAACAAAAAATTAATTGAGGATTATTGTGATTTTTCCGGAACAGTAACAGGAAATGTTAAATGCGGGTATTTAAAGCAGGAAGCAGATCAGGAATGGCTTCAGATGAGTCCGGTAGAATATTTGGGAGAGTGTGACATTTACAGTATTCGGGATGAAAACATCTGGTCCCTGAATCCCGATCCTATGATTCTAAGTTCGGAGGCCCCGATTAAGAATTTATCGGGAGGAGAGCGAGTGAAACTGCAGCTTCTAAAGCTGCTCTGTGAGGAGCCTGAAATACTGCTCTTAGATGAACCCACCAATGATTTGGATATTTCCTCTTTAACTTGGTTGGAAGACTTTATTAATCGTTCTGATAAACCTATTCTTTATGTATCCCATGATGAAACCTTGATAGAACATACTGCAAATGTTATAATTCATTTAGAGCAACGAAAAAGAAAGACAGAACCCTACGTAACAGTCAGCTATATGTCCTATGAGGAATACAAAGATAAGAGAACTTCTTCCCTTAATAAACAGGAGATGACAGCCAGAAAACAGCGAGAAGAATATGATGATAAAATGGAACGTTTCCGACAAATATATGAAAAGGTAGAGTACCAACAGAATACCATATCAAGGCAGAATCCGGCCGGGGGCAGATTGCTTAAGAAAAAAATGAAAAATTTGAAATCCCAGGAGAAAAGGCTTGATAAGGAGCAGCAGGAATTTCTTGAGATTCCTGATACGGAAGATGCAATTCTTTATGATTTTCCTGATACTATCCATATCCCAAATGGAAAAAGAATACTGGAATTCTCTCTGGACAGATTAGAAGTAGGAGAAGGAGAACAGAAAAAGCTTCTTTCTGAAAATATCTTCCTACGCATTATGGGACCGGAGCATATTGCTATTATCGGTGATAACGGTACAGGAAAGACCACTTTACTTCGTATAATCGCCAAGGAATTGCTGGCAAGAAATGATATTAAGGCAGCCTATATGCCGCAAAACTATGAGGAGCTATTAGACTTTAAGCAAAGACCTATTGACTTTTTAAATACCAGCGGCAGGAAAGAAGATATTACCAAAGCTTATACCTATATGGGAGGTATGAAATTTACAAGAGATGAAATGGAGCATGCCATTGGGAGTTTAAGCGGTGGTCAAAAAGCGAAATTAATACTTCTTAAGATGATTCTGGAGGGAGTAGAGGTATTAATTCTGGATGAGCCTACAAGAAATTTAAGCCCTCTTTCCAATCCGGTAATAAGAGGCGTACTTTCAGCTTTCAAAGGTGTTATTATAAGTGTTACTCACGATAGAAAGTATATGGATGAGGTGGCAAATAAGCTTTACCGTCTTACCAAAGACGGACTAACCGAAGTAGCGAAGAGTTAAATAGCAGACAACGAGAGGAGAACTTAATGATTACAACTGTTGTATTAGATATCGGGCAGGTATTGGCAGCGTTTCGATGGGAGGATTATCTTAAGGAATGCGGCTATGATAAAGAGCTAAGAGAGAAGGTGGCGAAAGCCACCGTCCTCTCAAAATATTGGGGAGAACAGGATAGAGGAGCTATACCGGAAGAGGAGATTATAAATTGCTGCTGTGAATTAGATACTACAGTAGAAAAAGAAATCAGACAGCTTTTCCATGACATTACAAAGACCGTAATAGAATACCCCTATGCCAGGGACTTTATCAGGACATTAAAGAAAAATGGCTATAAGGTTTACCTGTTATCTAATTACGGAGAGAGAAACTTTGCTTATGCGAGAGAGAATTTTACTTTTATCCCAGAAGCAGATGGTCAGGTAATATCATATGAGGTAAAATATATAAAACCGGAGAAAGAGATTTATGAAGCACTGCTTTCAAAGTTCGGTTTCTCTGCTAATGAGGCAGTATTTCTGGATGATTCCGCTGCTAATATTGCTGGGGCTGGAGAATTTGGCTTTCACACCATATTATTTACGGAATATGAGAAAGCACTTAGGGAATTAAGAGCACTTGGAGTGAGGATATAAGTATGGAACGTGATGATATAATTGTAAGATGTGCCATTGTACATATACTGGATTCTGCAATTGGAATGCCGGTGTTTTCAGACCAGCTGCTGGAACTTGGGCCGGACCTGAATGATTTTTTAAGAGGACATATTTATAAGATTGCTGTCAGTGATGACAAGAAGGAATGCCGTTTCAACGAGGAAGAGAGTTCTTTATTTCAGTGTATAAAAAACTTTTCAGAGGACAATATGATAGCCGCAAGTCAAGAGATGGCAGGTATGCTCTATACTATTATGAATCAAAATATCGCCATACCCTCCGGTGATTTCTTTGTGGTAACCTATCAGACCGGCAGCACCCCTTATCTGGCACTTCTAAAAATGAACTATAAAGAAACCTATATTCATTACGCTTATTCACAGGAAGGGATGAATTATAACGATATTATTAAGCAGAAAGTGACTCTGCCTTCAGAAGGAGCCAGGCTGTCGGAGGCAGTATTAATAAATCTGAAAGATTATACTTTGCAGCTGGTTGAACGAAAAGTGGATGTAAACGGTGTAAAGACCAATTATCTTTCCACAATATATTTACAGTGTGCCACGGAGCTTTCCCAAAAGAGTAAGCTTGGTATTATTACGAAAGCAGTGGAACAGGTACAGGAGAAATATTTCGGAAATGACTTTGATAAAGCCATGGAGGTAAAAGCAGTCATTCATGAGGAATATACCAATCAAGGCGCAATCAGTGTTGAGTCTGTTGGTGAAAAGTTATTTGGAGAGCAGGCAGAAATTAAACAGGAGTTTTGTGATAAACTTAAAAAATACAATCTGGAAACAGAAGAAGTAAGACCGGTCAATAAACAGACAACGAAAAAATTTGAAAAACAATATCTGACAACGGATACCGGTATAGAGATCAACATTCCTATGGATCAGTATAATGATAAGAATAATGTAGAATTTATTAATAATCCGGATGGCTCCATATCTGTTTTAATTAAGAATATAAGTTCCATCACCAGTAAGTAAAGTGAAACTTTGCAAGTAAACTTTTATTAGGATGTTATCACAACTACAGATTCAAGAATATCCAATCTAAAATCGGATATTCACGGAAGGAGTTAATATGAGACTCAGAAGAATTACACTATTATTTGGTATTGTAATGATGATTGCCTTTATTTCGGCTTGCCATAAAAAAGATAAGAATGAGCCTGCAGACATAGAATTAACACCAAGCCCAACCATTACAGTAACTCCGGAAGTAACAACGCCGGTAGAGCCTACTGGGAACCCTTCACCTACCGTGACAGAAGAAGATGGCAAAGAACCTGATTCCGAGGTGGAGAACGAAGAGGAACTGGAGAATGAAGAAGCCGATGGGGTTGAGCTAACGGAAGAGGAAGCTGCTGACAGTATCAGAAAAGCTCTGGTAGATGATAGTTATACATATGAATTGCTGGATGACCATCTGAATGTAAATGATAAACTATATTACATTTTCCAAATCAGCAATGAAGGTAAGGTTGCATTACCAAATATAATAGTAGATAAAGTTTCAGGTAAAGTTATGTGTTACGGCAGTGATGGCAAGACATCTTCCATAACCGAACACTCGCTGTATCACAAATCAGAAGCCTCTCAGTCCGAAGAGAAGTCGGTAAAAAAGAATGAGATAACAAAAGAAGAAGCCCTTAAGTTACTTGAAAAAATTCCGGCTAAAACCTTGGGATTGCCAAAAGCTCTGACGGAATATACTGTGATTTATGACGATTGGATAACAAACGTTAAAGGTGTGGACTGTTATGGAATTAATGTTTATGAAAAGGGAGATCTAAAAGATACCTTTGCAGGAGCTTATTATGTTGCCACTGACGGAAGTAAGATATACCAGTATGATGTTGTAAAGGATAAGACGATTAACATAACCAAATAGTATTATTCTCTCTGCATGAAGCGGTATGGGCAGCCAAAATGAAAATAAGCGAAGGTTGAAGGTTATATCTGTCTAAAATAACCTTTAAGCCTTCGCTGATAAATATCTATGAATAAGAACTATTCGCCGAGTGCCTGGTTCAGGTCGTAGATTAAGTCCTCTACATGTTCTGTACCAACGGAAAGACGTATTGTATTGGGTTTGATACCGGAAGCTAAGAGTTCTTCTTCATTCATCTGTGAATGAGTCGTGCTTGCCGGATGGATAACCAGAGATTTTACATCTGCCACATTAGCAAGCAATGAGAATAATTCCAGTTTATCAATAAATTCCATAGCTTCTGCGGCACCGCCTTTGATCTCAAAGGTGAAGATGGAACTGCCGCCGTTGGGAAAATACTTCGTATAAAGCTCATGGTATGGATTATCTGCCAGAGAAGGATGGTTTACACTTTCTATCTTAGGATGCTTTGCTAAAAATTCTACGATTTTTAAGGTGTTTTCCACATGTCGTTCCACACGAAGGGAGAGTGTTTCTAAACCCTGGAGAAAGAGGAAGGAGTGGAAGGGGCTAAGGCAAGCGCCGGTATCCCTCATCAGAGTTACACGAATTTTTGTAACATAAGCAGCAGCACCTAAGGCTTTTGAGAAGGTTACGCCGTGATAGCTTGGATTGGGTTCTGTAAGCCCGGGGAATTTGCCGGAAGCTTCCCAGTCGAATTTACCAGAATCAACAATGACACCACCGATAGAGGTTCCATGTCCGCCAATGAATTTCGTAGCGGAATGTACAACAACATCTGCTCCGTATTCAATAGGACGAAGAAGATACGGGGTAGCAAAGGTATTGTCAACAATAAGCGGAAGCTTGTGTTTATGTGCCACTTCGGCAATAGCAGCAATATCAATAATATTTGAGTTAGGATTTCCAAGACTTTCAATAAAGATGGCTTTGGTATTCGGCTTGATAGCTTTCTCAAAACCGTCCTCCTCATCGGGATCTACAAAAGTTGTAGTGATGCCGTATTCCACTAATGTATGTGCAAATAGATTATAGGTACCGCCATAGATAGTTACAGCAGATACAATGTGGTCACCCGCATGGGCGATATTGGTCACCGCATAATGAACGGCAGCAGAACCGGATGCAGTGGCAAGAGCAGCAACTCCGCCTTCTAGTGCAGCAATTCTCTGTTCGAAAACATCTGATGTAGGGTTTCCAAGTCTGGAATAGATATTACCGGCTTCGGTTAGGCCAAATCTGGCAGCAGCCTGCTTGGCACTTGGAAACACATAAGAAGATGTCTGATAAATGGGAACGCAGCGGGCATCAGTTGCGGAATCCGGCTGCTCCTGACCTACGTGAAGCTGCAGTGTTTCAAAATGATATTTGCGTTTCTCTGACATAATAACTCCTTTCTTTCATACAGAATAATGATTTGAAGAATAAGGTCCTGCTATATTAGGTGATTTATTCTTAGATAACATAGTCATTCCCGGTAAGGCTGTTCTGTTTATCCACCAGGTCTGCCAAGGTTATATTATCTACTACATTATTGATAGCGTCATACATCTGCTTCCAGACGTCGAGAGTCGCACACTGGCCGCTCCTTGTACAGGGATCAGCACCATCTTCCAGACAGCTGACCGGTGCCAGACTGCCTTCTATTAATCTAAGAATTGCGCCAACAGTATATTCCTCCGGAGCTTTGGCAAGACGGTAACCACCCTGTGCTCCGCGGATACTCTTAACGAAACCAGCACGGCTAAGTTGAGTTATAATTTGTTCTAAATATTTATCGGATATTTCCTGCCTGGCAGAAATACTTTTGATTGTCACGTATTCACCTGTGTTGTGAAGAGCCAGGTCCAGCATAAGACGCAATGCATAACGGCCTTTCGTTGATATTTTCATTGGTTCCTCCTTCTAAAAATGCTTATTACCTTATAATAGCATTGGAATAGTAGGATTTCAAGGGGGAAAAAAGCTATTCTATCGTTTAGGCGATAAAATAAGGTATAATAAGAGTAATTATAATACAGATCAAAGGGATGAGAGAGTATGAAGAGATTGACCAAGAGGACAACAAAGGGACAGATAATGCTGATAATGTTTCTATTAGTGGTGCCTTTGCTGGCAATGCTGCTTCTTTACAATGTATATATGCTTCAGGTGGTTAATAAAAAGATTACCCAGAATAACGAGAATACGATATATTTATACGAAACCCTTTTGGAGCAGGACATTGACAGCGCCCAATACTATTTGTCCAATTCCTTAGCCAATGACAGGAGCTTTTTAAGGTGGAATTACCAGCTAAATACACTGGAAGTATACATGTGCGGTCAGGATATCCTGGAGAAATACGACGATTATTTTACTACCCATAAAAATACAATCGGTATTTTATTTGCTTATTCCCAGAGGTATAATAAGTTCCGGATAAGCTATAATGGAGTTGATACTTATAAATATAAGCAAAAGACTGCTATAAAGGATTATATCTATAAAATAATCAAAGAGAATAAGATAAGCTCCGGCTGGTCTATATATGATATAGACGGCAGCAGATATGTGATGCTGATACTTAAGAATGGGACGACCTATGCCGGTGCTGTAATGAATTTTGACCTGGTGATAAAGCCTCAGGACAAGTTGGGTTATAAGGGGATGGATTTGCTTGCCTACACTTCCATGGACGGAAGACCTCTTATCTATGAGGATTATTTAAAGAAAAACGGGATAGAGATAAAACAGTCAAAGAGAAACTATTATATATCCGGCAATAACCATGATTTTATGATTGTGCAGAGGCCGTTTTTGGATGGGGGAATCAATCAGCTCTATATTACTCATTACCAGGGGCTCCTCAACTATATGGATATCAGTCAGTTGATTCTGCTGGCAATGTCGGTCCTTATTACTCTGGCCCTGCCCTTTATTTATCTGATACTTCGAAGAACTTATTTTTTGCCAATGAACCGGTTAATCTCAACTATGGAATCCATTAAGGAAGGCAATATGGAAGCTAAAATGAGTGAGAATTATACAATCGATGAATTCTTACAGGTAAGCAAGACCTTCAATGAAATGATTGAACAAATTAAATGGATGAGAATAGCCGCTTATGAAAAAGAAATGGAAATGAAAAACACGCAGATGCAGTATCTGCAGATTCAGATAAGACCACATTTCTTTTTGAATTGTCTGAAGAATTTTTACGCACTTGCAGAACAGAAAAAATATCAGGAAATCCAGAACATGATACTGGTGCTCTCCGATTATCTTAGGAGGATGTTCCGCAATAATTCTGTACGGATTTCAGTATCCAGCGAGATGGAGAACGTAAGGAATTATATTCTTTTACAGCAGATGAGCCTTTCCAATCCGCCCAGCTGCAATATTGATATTGACACAAGTCTTATGGATTTTCAGATACCACCTCTGTCTATCCTGACCTTTGTGGAGAATTCTGTGAAACATGGAGGACAGCTGGACAGGAACCTGATAATATCCGTAAGAATCTCATTAATAAAAGATGAATCGGAATCCTTTGTATGCATTACTATCTTAGATAACGGTATGGGTTTTTCCGATGAAGTATTGGGAAAGATTAACGGAACAAACGGGGAACTGGACAGAGAAAATATCGGTATAAGCAATGTAAAGAAAAGAATAGAATTAATATACGGAGAGCGGGGAACTATTCTGTTCAGCCGGTCCAATGGCTCCTGTATAGAAATCTATCTACCCTATGAGAATAAAGAGGCAGAAAATGACAGTACTAATCGTAGATGACCAGACCGTTGTAGTCAGTGGAATACTATTTGGAATTGATTGGAGCAGATTAAAGATTGATCGTACGCTGAAGGCTTATAATGCCTACGAGGCAAAAAAAATTCTGCAGGAATATCAGGTTGATATTATGCTTTGTGATATCGAGATGCCGGTGGAAAACGGCTTAAGCCTTTATGCCTGGACCAAGGAGCAAAATATGGATCTGGAATGTATATTCCTGACAGCCCATGCTGATTTTATGTATGCGAAAGAAGCAATACGTCTTGGAAGCTTTGAGTATATCCTGCAGCCCGCCCGCTATGAAGAAGTTGAAAATGCTATCCTTCGCGCTATGGAAAAACTCCATGTAAAAAGGAAGAAGACAGAATATTCTTCTTATGGAAAGGCACTCTTTGAGAAAAAAGATGTGCTTATGGAAGGACTATTAAAGGAAGTATTTTTGGGGAAAGGTCAGGATGTTAATGCTTCCTGTCAGACCCTGGAGACTTTGGGAGTACATCTTAAGACCGGCAGATTGGGATATTCCTGCCTGGTTCATATCCAAAGATGGAGTATGGCAATTGATACCTGGGAATCACAGCTGTTGCGCTATACTATGAATAATGTGGTTTCGGAGCTGTTTTCCTATTATGGACAGAAGATTCTGCTGTTACAAATTGACAGGGAAAATTATGTATTTGCTGTATATACGGAAGAAGTCCATGAAATGGATGAGGAATCGGTTTACCGGCAGTTAGGGCAGCTTCTTGAGGTATATGAGAAGTATTTTCTCTGTAGAATTGCCTGTTATTTCAAAAGCTGCAAGGAGGTAACGGAATTGCCTCAAAGCATTGAAAAGCTGATAAAACAAAAGGAAGATAATGTAGCGCTTTTAAGCAAGGTGTTCTTGCCGGAGCAGGCTGGAAAGATAATAGAAAAAGAAGAAAGAAATCAGAATTTATGTGAGGGCTTGGAAGAACTTCTGCTAAACGGAGCGGCGGAGGGACTTCAGAAGGAAGCTTTTTTGATTCTAGACCGCATGTACCAGGAAGAAGGGCTTGGAGCGGACTTTCTCAGAAGGTTCTATCATGAATTTATGCAGTTGGTTTACTCTGTTTCAGACCGGCTTGGTATAAAACCCAGTCAGATCTTTGAGAGCCAGGAGGTCTTAAAAAAATCCCTGACGGCATATACCTCCGTAGAGGAAATGAAATGGCTGGTAAAATATATTGCTGCTTTCTTTAATGAAACCCAGACCTCCGATGAAAAACAAAAGAATCAGATAGATACCATATTGCAGTATATCAGGAGTAATCTGGATAAGGATATAAGGCGCGGGGATATTGCCGGGCTGGTATTTTTAAACCAGAATTATGTTTCAAGGCTGTTTAAAAATGAAATGGGGATTTCGTTGAAAGAGTATATTATACAAGAGAAGATGAAATCTGCCCAGATTTTATTAAAAGGCACTCATATGTCCATCAGCATGATTGCCACTAAGGTAGGCTATTCGAATTTCTCTCATTTTTCTCAGACTTATAAAAAAATTATGGGTGTGGCACCTGTGGATGACCGGATGAGGGAGGATAACTAAAAAAAGTTACATTTCTGATAAGAAATGTAACTTTTTTATTGGTGAAATAGAAAGAGGTTATTTTATTAATGATGAAAAGTAACAGAACTGGTAGAGTATAAAAAGAAAGAAGGGTAAAATAAAAGCATAAAAAGGAAGGAGCAATGAGGAGTAATGAAAACTATAGTTGGTAAAAAAATAGCAGCGTTGTTCATAACAGTGGCAATGCTTACCGCAGCCCTTGCAGGCTGCAGCAAATCGGGAGATTCATCCGGTGCTTCAGGAGATAAGAAAGAGGAAGCACAGGGAAAAGAGGATATGTACACAGTAACAGTTTATGCACCTTACGCGGCTACCACGGAGGATTGTGATGCAATTGCTGCTAAGATCAGCGAAATAACGGAAAAAGAGATTGGCTGTAAAGTTGAATTGGTACGAAATGTAACGAAGGAACAGTTAAATCTTGCTCTTACTTCCGGAGAAAAACTGGATTTATTCTATGCATTTCCCTGGGAAGTATCACTTTCTTCCATGGCTTCCAGTAATCAGATAGTCGCTATGGATGATCTGCTGAAACAATACGGAAGTGATATGCAAAACTCCATATCGGCTGATGATTTTAAATGTGTGACGGTGGGTGGCAAAGTATATGGTATCCCTATGAACAAAGACAAAGCCCAGGCTAGAGGCTTTTTAATGGATAAAGCCATTGCAGATGAAGTAGGAATCGATTACACCGTAAAGAAAACCTATGCTGAATTGGAAGCTGACCTGCAAAAGGTCAAAGATGCTCATCCTGATATCTGGCCGGTTGTAGCAAATGCCGGTACAATGATGAGACCTCTTCCGGTGGATACCCTGGGTGACAATCTTGGAGTTCTTGAGAACGCCTTGGGAGATAGCACACAGGTTGTGAATCTTTATGATTCTAATTCCTATAAAGAGTATGTAGGTTATATGTATAAATGGGCTCAGAATGGACTTATGATGCCGGATGCGGCAAATACGACGGAATCCTATGATGCGCTTATTCGTTCCGGTGTAGGTTTTGGTACCTTTACCCCAATCAAGGCCGGATTTGAAGCGGAAGAAACAAGAAAATGCGGTAAGGATATTGTTGCTGTAACCATGTATGATGCACATTCTATCACAACAATGGTGAATGCTGCCTGGTGTATTGCAAACAACAGCAAGAACCCGGATAAGGCAATGCAGATGCTCAATCTGATGTACACCAATCCGGAAGTAGCCAATCTATTTGTTAATGGCATTGAAGGAAAGAATTACAAATATGTAGATAAAGAGAAAAATATTATAACATATGCAGATGGCATTGACGCCTCCAATACAGGCTATTCCGTTGTTGGCTGGGCTTGGCCAAACGAACAGATAACCTCCGTATGGCAGGGAGATGATGCGGATGTTTGGACAAAGCTTGGTGAATTTAACAAAGCTGCCAAATCCTCACCGGCAAAGGGCTTTGTTTGGGATAATTCCAAGGTGTTAAATGAAGTGACTGCCTCTCAAAATGTAATCAGTAAATATGAAGCCAGTCTGGACTGCGGTTCTGTCAATCCTGACGAAGCACTTCCGAAAATGAATGAAGAGTTAAAATCAGCAGGACTTGATAAGATAATTAAAGAAAAGCAACAGCAGTTAGATGCCTGGCTGGCAGCTAATAAATAATTAAGTGATGATATCCGGCAGAGCGTGAAGCTTGCCGGATATCTGGTTTAAAAGATAAAGGAGCCCACATGAAAAACCCCCACAGCAAAACAACATATAATCTCAGACAAATGAAAAAATTCCTGCCCTTTTATCTGATGATGCTCCCAGGAATTTTATATCTGGTAATCAATAATTATATTCCTATGTTTGGAATTGTGATGGCATTTAAAAAATTTGACTTTAAATTAGGAATGTTTAAAAGTCCTTCCATCGGCCTAAAGAACTTCGAATTCCTATTTGCTACGAAAGCAGCCTTTACAATAACCCGTAATACCTTAGCTTATAATGCCGTATTTATTCTACTTGGTACGATAGTATCCATAGCAGTGGCAATTCTGTTAAATGAAATCAGGTCGGACAAAGCGAAAAAGCTGTACCAGACGGTGATTCTGACCCCCTTTCTGATTTCAATTGTTGTAGTTAGCTATATTGTCTACGGATTTTTAAATACTCAGACAGGTTACATCAACCATGCCATACTGCCTCTTCTTGGAATGAAATCAATTTCCTGGTATTCGGAACCGAAATATTGGCCTTTTATTCTGGTCATTGTTCAACTCTGGAAAAGCTTCGGTTATAACTGCATTATCTATTATGCCACTATCGTGGGAATAGATAAAGGTTACTATGAAGCGGCTGTCATTGACGGGGCTGGACGTTTTCAGCAGATACGCTATATTACACTGCCGGGCTTAAAAGTTACCATAATAACATTGACCCTAATGGCAATTGGGCGTATTTTCTATTCGGATTTTGGTTTATTCTATCAGGTTCCTATGAACAGCGGGGTTTTGGTGGATGTTACGAATACTATTGATACTTATGTTTATAGAGGACTGACACAGTTAAACAATCTGGGTATGGCTGCTGCGGCAGGCTTTTACCAGTCTATAATAGGTTTTCTTCTGGTCCTTGGCGCCAATGGTATCGTGCGAAGACTCAGCAAGGAAAATGCATTGTTTTAAAGGAGATTACCAATGGTAGAAAAAAGCAAAACATTTCAAATAGTTTCTAACATAATAATGATATTATTATGCCTGTTCTGTGTTATTCCGATTGTACTGCTTATCAGCTCCTCCATTACGGCAGAGGATGTGCTGATGAAGGGCGGTTATCGTTTCCTTCCGGGAAAAATTGATCTGACCGCTTACAAATATCTTTTATTTGATACGGATTCCATTATCAGAGGATATGGAGTCTCTATCCTTGTCACCGTGGTAGGTACACTAGTAAACTTAAGTCTTACTACCTTATTGGCATACCCCTTATCAAAGAAGAATTTGCCGGGTCGGAATTTTATATCATTCTTTGTGTTCTTTACCATGCTCTTTAATGGAGGCCTGGTTCCTTCTTATATGATGTGGACTCAGACATTTCATATAAAGAACACCATATGGGCTTTAATTGTACCGAATCTGATGCTTGGTGCTTTTAATATTATCATGATGAGAGCTTATTTTACCACTAACATACCGGAGGAGGTTTTGGAAGCCGCGAAAGTGGATGGAGCAGGTGAGACCCGTATACTGCTGCGAATTGTACTTCCTATGTCACTTCCTATTCTTGCGACGCTTGTACTTTTGGTTGGCCTTGGTTATTGGAATGACTGGGTAAATGGTTTATACTATGTGAATAAAGATGAATTCTACAGCATTCAGGTTTTTCTAAATAAGATGCTTCAAAATATTGAAATGCTGAAAAAAGCCGCTGCAGCAGGTGCTGCCGCAGCACCCATGCCCTCTACCTCAATCCGTATGGCAGTAGCAGTTATTGGTGCTGTTCCGGTTCTTATTGTATATCCATTCTTCCAACGGTATTTTGTTAAGGGAATTGTTGTAGGTGCTGTGAAAGGCTGAGGATACCAAATGATGAGCTGCGGCTTAAGATTAAAAAGCCTTATTAGAAAGAACATCTGAATAGTTAATGAAATAGAAGGAGAGGCATAGATATGAGTTTTCCAAAGAATTTTCTCTGGGGTGCAGCTGCGGCAGCCTATCAGATTGAAGGTGGTGCATCAGAGGATGGCAGAGGACCCTCAATATGGGATGTTTACTGTCATGATAAGACCATTGACCCCAAAACAGGACGCAGCAATATTGATAACGGCGATACAGGGGATATAGCCTGCGACCACTATCACCGATACAAAGAAGATGTCGCCTTGATGAAGGAAATCGGATTAAAGGCTTACCGTTTATCGATCAGCTGGACACGTATATTGCCGGAGGGTAAGGGAAAAATCAACGAAAAAGGTCTGGAATTTTATGATAATCTGGTAGATGAACTTCTAGAAGCGGGTATTGAGCCTTATATTACCTTGTTTCATTGGGATTATCCTCAGGCACTCATGAAGTTAGGGGGGTGGTCCAATCCTGAAAGCGTTGATTGGTTTGTGGAATATGTAAAGATTGTGATTAATCGTCTTTCCGACCGTGTCACCCACTGGATAACCTTTAATGAACCCCAGTGCCATATAATAATCGGACATCTTTTAGGGGAATGTGCCCCGAAGTTAAAGCTTACCTACGAGGAAGTATTCCAGGCAATGCATCATTTGTTTTTAGCTCATGGAAAAGCAGTGCAGACCATACGAAAGTATACAAGAAAACCTTGTAAAGTAGGATATGCCCCTTGTGCCAGCGATGTATACCCGGTGACGGACAGCGAGGAAGATGTGGAGGCAGCAAGGAAAGCGGCTTTTGACGCTTCCGAAAGACATTTATGGAATACCAGCTGGTGGATAGATCCTGTAATTCTGGGAAAATATCCGGAAGAAGGGGTTAAGGCATTTGCAGAGCATTTTCCGAAAGCACTTTTAAAAAAGGAAGACCTAGAACAAATCTGTCAGCCTCTGGACTTTTTGGGGATTAACCTATATCGGGGAATTGGTATTCGGAGTTCAGAGGAAGGCTATGTGCGTGCAGATAATAAAATTGGCTATGACCGTACTGCCTTTAAATGGCCGGTTACTCCAAAGATTCTCCGTTATATGCCCAAATTTCTTTATGAAAGATATAAGATGCCAATCATTATAACCGAAAATGGACTCTCCATGGCTGACTGGGTAAGCCTTGATGGTAAGGTGCATGACCCGCAGCGGATAGATTTTATGAACCGCTACCTTTTGGAATTATCCAAAACCATAGAGGAAGGTATACCTGTAAACGGATATTTTGCCTGGTCTATTATGGATAACTTTGAGTGGTCACAGGGGTATGGAGAACGATTTGGTTTAATTCATGTTGATTTTGAAACACAACTCCGTACATTAAAAGATTCTGCTTATTGGTATCATAATATAATTACAACAAATGGAGAGTGCCTGCAAGGATTGTAAGATTTATGCTTTTGTGGTATAATATACGGTACACTATAAAAATATGTACTGGGAGATGATTTCATGGATGAGCATAATGATCGAAAAGAAATGAATGAACTTGCATGCAGGCATGAAGGAGCACTAATCCCATCCGGTAAAAGGGAAATAACAGGCAGTATTAATCCGGACACCTGCAGAGCACTGATAAGAGAGGCAATTGACAGCCTGAATTATTCTTATACGCCTTATTCAGGATTTAAAGTAGGAGCTGCCTTATTAAGCAAAAGTCATAAAATTTATAAGGGCTGCAATATTGAAAATGCTTCTTTTACACCTACTAATTGTGCGGAGAGAACAGCCTTCTTTAAGGCAGTCAGTGAGGGTGAGAAAGAATTTTTAGCGATAGCAATTGTAGGCGGCAAGGATGGTATCCTGTCAGATTATTGTTCTCCCTGTGGAGTATGCAGGCAGGTGATGATGGAATTTTGCAATCCGAAGAATTTTCTAATTATCCTTGCGAAATCAGAGTTTGATTATTGGATTTATACACTGGAGGAACTTCTGCCTTTGGGATTTGGA
Organism: Anaerocolumna chitinilytica; assembly: GCF_014218355.1. Taxonomy (NCBI): domain Bacteria; kingdom Bacillati; phylum Bacillota; class Clostridia; order Lachnospirales; family Lachnospiraceae; genus Anaerocolumna; species Anaerocolumna chitinilytica. The sequence continues at coordinate 4,511,746 of NZ_AP023368.1, read as the reverse complement.
CCTTCTAATTTAAATGCATAGTACAAGAACCTAAGTACCTTGGCAATGGTTGAAATTGCCAGGGTATTTTTTTAATTTATTATAAAAAATATGTCGATAAATGATGAAAATAAACTTGACTATTTATTTTCATATCACTACAATAATTAAAAAATGTTTTAGCGGAGGGGCAGGAAATTATGAGAGGTAAAAGCAAAAAGAAGAGTTTGGGAACAAAAGGCCGAATGATATTTATTCTTATTCCAGTAGTGGCATTATCCATAGCAGGCCTATTGATAATTACCTTTATGACGGCCAGAAATATTATTCTGGACTATGGTAGCAATATTGTTAAATATCAGGCGGAAGCCAATGTAAAAGAGGTTGAACTCTGGTCAGGACAGATTGTCAGCAGCTTAACAGAAATAAAGAATACACTTGATTTTAAGCAAATGGATGATGCGGAAACGGTAAGTTATCTGGCTACAACAAAGGACAGGAATCCAAATGTGCCTTTAGGGGTATATATAGGGTCAAGTGATAATAAATTGCTGAACTCATTTGATTTTACCCCCGGTGCTGATTATGTGGTAGCAGACAGGGATTGGTATAAGGAAGGGGAACAAAGGGATAATTTTGCTTTTGGAGCACCTTACACAGATGCCAATACCGGAGAGTACTGTATTACGGCTTCGGCAAAATTGGCCTCTAAAGACGGAATTACAAGAGTAGCAGCTGCAGATGTATACTTAAGCGAAATTACAAAGGAAGTAGCAGGAATGAAGGTGCTTCATTCCGGAGCTTCCATGTTGATCGATAAAACAGAAGGTGTAATACTTGGGTATAAGGACAAGGATTTGATCTCAAAGAAACTGGATGCCGGTTCAGATAACGCGCTGGTAGCCGGAATAGCGAAGGAACTGGCAAAAAGCAGTAAGAGTGTCTTTACCTTAAAGGATAAGAATGAATCCTATCTTGGCAATATCACAGCGATAGAAGGAACCAGTTGGGTTCTGGCTTCTTATGTACCAAGAAGCGAAGTGCTCTCAGCCATTAACCAACTTATCATAATAGTGGTAATCGGCTCAATTATGGCAATTTTACTGATAGCGTTCATAATAGAAAGAGTACTCCATTTTGTTATTGTACCAATTAAGAAGGTTACCGGTACCCTCGAAGAGATTACCAAAGGTAATTTTGGAATACAGGTAGAAGTAAAGGGAACGAATGAAGTTGCGGTAATGACGGAAGGACTGCAGAAATTTATCGGTACTATGGTGCTTATCATACAGCAATTTAATGAACTGATAAATAAGTTGAATGACCAGGCGGAAAGCAGCAGTGAAGCCGCCGAGAACCTGACAAATACAGCAAAGGTTCAATCCAGCTCCATGAAGGAGCTGAATCTGACGGTGGATGAACTGGCAAAGTCCATTGGAGAAGTGGCAGAAAGTGCATCCTCTCTGGCACTGGTAGTATCAAAAGCAGATTCCATCAGCAGTGATGCCGGAAGAAAGATGAAACAGACTGTAACATTATCAGAAGAAGGCAAGCAAAAGATTGATAAAGTCAATCTGTATGTACAGGATGTTGAAAAAGTTATATATAATCTGGAAGAAGCCGTAGGTGATGTTGGGAAGTCTACAAAGGAAATTAACGAAATTGTGCATCTGATTGGTGAAATAGCAACCCAGACCAACCTTTTATCTTTAAATGCTGCTATTGAAGCTGCAAGAGCCGGTGAAGCAGGAAGAGGTTTTGCCGTGGTAGCCGAGGAAATCAGAAAGTTAGCAGAGACAAGCTCTGAAGCAGTAAACAGGATATCCGGTAATATCGGAAGGATTAATGTACTTGTAGATGGAACCATCCAAAAAACCCAGGAAAGTGTAGTAAGTATTAAAAACAGCTCCGATTTGATCAAAGAGACCAGTTCGGCCTTTGAAGATATCTATAAAGCAGTTAGTGAAACAGATACCCTTGTAATGGAGTTAGGGGAAAGTGTAAAAGAGGTGGATCAGGTAGCGGTATCTGTTGCAGCAATTACCCAGGAGCAATCCGCAGGAGCGGAAGAGATACTGGCAACTTCTGCAGAACTTTTGTCAGCTGCCAATGAAGTGGCTGCTGTCAGTGAAACAGTGGGTGAAGATGCTTCGAATCTTGCGCTTACTGCCGCTGATTTGGAGAATAAGCTGCAATTTTTCAAACTTTCGGAACAAAACCAATAAAAAACACTTGACAAAAAAGCATTTCATAAATATAATATAAAAGTACCTGTTGAGAGACAAGTACTTAATGGGATCTTAGCTCAGCTGGGAGAGCATCTGCCTTACAAGCAGAGGGTCATAGGTTCGAGCCCTATAGGTCCCATTTTTATGAAATAGCAAAGAAAAGTTTTATTTGTTTTAAAACCCAATGTATTTGCTTATATATGGCGAAGTAGCTCAGTTGGCTAGAGCATGCGGTTCATACCCGCAGTGTCGGCGGTTCAAATCCGTCCTTCGCTATTAGAAAGATTGTCTTACCGACAGTCTTTTTTTGTAATATAAATTTTTATAAAAGGAGTGGTGGCGGTTCTGCAATAGGAGTACCGCCGGTGATATAGATGAGAATAGGTTCAGGATATGACGTGCATAAGCTGGTAGAAGGCCGGGAATTAATTATCGGAGGAGTTACAATTCCTTATGAGAAAGGGTTGCTTGGGCATTCTGACGCAGATGTGTTAACCCATGCCATCATGGACAGTCTGCTCGGTGCGGCAGCTCTGGGAGACATTGGGCAACATTTCCCGGATACGGATGAGAAATACAAGGGAGCCTCCAGCCTGGTCTTGCTGGAAAGAGTAAAGCAACTTTTAGAAGAGAATTTTTATCTGGTTGAGAATATCGATGCTACTATAATAGCCCAGAAGCCCAAAATGGCGCCTTTTATACCGACTATGAGAGAGAATATCGCACGAGTGCTAGGAATAGAATTGAATCAGATTAATATAAAGGCAACCACGGAAGAAGGGCTTGGATTTACAGGAGAAGGACTTGGAATATCTGCTAATTCCGTTTGCCTTTTAACAAGTGCTGCCGATTACCGATATGATGACCGCAGCTATTCTTATCCGGAAAAGGCAGGCGGCTGCTCCGGCTGCAGCGGCTGTTCTATCAAAAATAACGGATAAAAGACCGGCTTTTTACAGTAGAAAAGGAAGGTGACAAGATACAGTATGGAATATGTGATATATACTTCTCTGGAGGAAGCTAAGGAAAATGGAAAAGAAAATGTCAGAGAGGATGTGTACCAGCTCTGGCAGGATTGTTTTGGAGATACGGAGGCTTATACGGATTTTTACTTTCAGTGGGTAGTTCCCTACAACCGTATTTTTACATTATACAAGGAAGATAAACTGTGTTCCATGCTGCATCTTAACCCTTATACTCTGGTTCTTAAGGGAAGAGAAGTTAAGGCGGATTATATTGTAGGCGTTGCTACCAGACAGGATGAGAGAAAAAAAGGGTACATGGGGTTATTGTTAGACAGAGCTTTTCAGTGTATGTACGAAGAAGAGAAGCCTCTTTCGTATCTTATGCCGGCTGCGGATGCTATCTATTATCCATACGATTTTCGTAAAGTATACCTTATCAGGAAATGGGTAGCAGAGATGAAAGAAACTGCCCAGGCACTAAATTCATGGGATACCGGCAGTAAGATATTAGAACTTACTGCTTCAGACAGTAATAACCGTAAGCTGCTGGCGGAATTTACAGAACGTATACTAAAAGAAAATTATGATATCTATGCGATAAGAAGCCGTAAGTATTATGAGAAGCTTCTAGAAGAGATGCGAAGTACAGGCGGAGGCATTTCTCTGGTATTTAAGGGAGATACTATAATAGGGTATGCAGCATACATGTTAGATGATGGCTTTAATTTGGAAGAATGCATTTATGAGCCTGCTTACAAAAAGGAAGTGCTCACAGAGCTGTACCGAAAATTCTCATCTTATCTGAAAGAAAAGAATACTGGCTTTGAACCTTCTATTATGGTAAGAATTATTAATCTGAAAGCCTTTTTAAATTGCTTAAATGCCAATAAGGATATCCATTTGGTAATAGAAGCTGTGGATGAGAGAATTGCAGACAATAACGGTGTATTCTGTATTGTGGTTGAGAAAGATAAGACTTGGGTTACAAAGACAACAACTGAGCTTCCTATGATTAAGGGGGATATTGCTGCACTTGCTATGTTGTTTTTCGGAAAGCTGAAGAAAGAAGAAATAATAGAATTGATTCTTTCAGAGGATAAAGAAAATATATTGGCTGTACTTACAGAGCTTCGGCTTGGCGAGCAGATATTTATCAATGAGATTGTATGATTATAATTGACATTTTCACAATCTTTGCATAGAATAAAGAAAAGAATAGATAAAAGCTATGAACAGAAAAGTAATCCATAAGAGGGCAGCAGAGAGAGGATGTCACCGGCTGCAAGCATCCTTTACCCGAATATTGATGAAGTGCATCTGGGAGCTGATTAAGTGAGACGAAGAGTTTAGCTTAATCCGGTCAGGGCCGTTAGCCTTTAAGTGTGCAGGTGATTTCTGCATAGTAGAGTGGAACCGCGGAGTAACTTCGTCTCTAATTGAGACGGAGTTTTTTTATTGCTTTCAGGACGGATATTATTTGCGCGATTACTTATTATACAAATTATAGTGGTGTGCCTGGGTTTTAAAACGCAGGTATCGGAAAGGGCTTAGGTATATTATGGGAATCATAAAATATATAAAAGGGGAAATTGAAATCATAAGAGAGCGGGATCCGGCTATTAAATCTGCTTGGGAAATATTTTTATACCCAAGCTTTAAGGCAATCCTTAGATACCGGGTGGCACACAAACTCTATCTGAAAAAACATTATTTTCTTGCCAGGTGGCTCTCACAAAGGACAGTCAGAAAGACCGGGATTGAGATTCATCCGGGAGCAACTATCGGTAAGGGCCTGTTTATCGATCATGGTCACGGAGTTGTAATCGGTGAAACAGCAATTGTAGGTGATAATGTAACACTCTATCAGGGGGTAACTCTTGGAGGAACCGGTAAAGAAAGCGGTAAAAGGCATCCGACAGTCGGCAATAATGTGATGATCAGTGCCGGTGCTAAGATTCTTGGTTCCTTTACAGTAGGGGAAAATTCTAAGATTGGAGCCGGTTCGGTGGTACTATCGGAGGTTCCGCCTAATTCTACAGTGGTTGGAGTTCCAGGCCATGTGGTAAAGCGGGATAATATGAAAATACCCAGAGAGGACATGGACCAGGTACATTTTCCTGATCCTGTATTTACAGAACTTTTAAGCCTGAGAGCTGAAAATAACCGTTTGACAGAGGAAATTAAAAAGCTTCAATACGAGTTTAAGCTGAAAGAAGCATTAAGTAACAGGCCGTCTGAAGAAATTTCTTTCGACAACAGCATGCTTTAATAGTAAAATAAGATAAATAATAACTATACAGTAAGGAATACCCTTAGACAGGTATTCAGGAAAGAGGTTACAATGAAGATTTATAATACCCTTACAAAGAAAAAAGAAGAATTTATTCCTTTGGAAGAGGGCAAGGTAAAGATGTATGTCTGCGGACCTACAGTATATAATTACATTCATATTGGTAATGCAAGGCCAATCATTGTGTTTGATACGGTAAGGCGTTATTTGGAATATAAGGGTTATGACGTAAATTTTGTTTCCAACTTTACGGACGTAGATGATAAGATTATCAAGAAAGCTATTGAAGAAGGAGTAAGCGCATCAGATATATCTGAGCGCTATATAGGTGAGTATAAAAAAGACGTGGAAGGGTTAAATGTAGAACCCGCTACTTTTAATCCGAAGGCTACGGAAGAAATAGAGGGAATGATTGAGATGATTTCCACTCTGATTCAGAAAGGCCATGCCTATGAGAAGAATGGTACGGTTTATTTCCGTACCAGAAGTTTTACTGAGTACGGAAAGCTCTCCAAGAAAAACATTGATGATCTGGAGGCAGGAATCCGTATTGCCGTGAGTGAAGAAAAAGAAGACCCCATGGATTTCGTATTATGGAAACCTAAGAAAGACGGCGAGCCTTTCTGGGAATCACCCTGGAGTGAAGGAAGACCCGGCTGGCATATTGAATGCTCTGTCATGAGCAAGAAATACTTAGGCGAAGCAATTGATATACATGCCGGCGGAGAAGACCTGATCTTCCCTCACCATGAGAATGAAATCGCACAGAGCGAAGCCTGCAACGGAAAAGAATTCGCAAAATATTGGATGCATAACGGCTTCTTAAACATTGATAATAAGAAGATGTCTAAATCCACCGGGAATTTCTTTACCGTAAGAGAAATCAGTGAGAGCTATGACCTTTCCGTATTGCGCTTCTTCATGCTGAGCGCCCATTACAGAAGCCCTATTAATTTCAGCAGAGATTTGATGGAAGCCTCTAAGAATGCCTTGGATAGAATTCAGACGGCAGCCGGACACCTGACCAGTCTTCTAGAAGCGAAAAGCCAGGCTAGCGGTCAGGCAATCCTGTCTGCTGAAGCTGAATGTGAGATGGTAAGCGGTCTTGAGGTGGATAAGAAGCATTCTATCTCCAAGGACGAAGAAGAAATATTAAAAGAGGCAGCTAAGTTCCAGGAGAAATTTGAAGCTGCCATGGATGATGATTTTAATACGGCGGATGCTATTTCTGCAATTTTTGAATTAGTAAAGCTCTCAAATACAAATGGAACAGCCGAATCTTCTCCTGCTTTATTACAGGAATTATTAAAACTTATGACATCCCTTTGTGAGGTTCTCGGCATTAAAGCAATTAAGAAAGATGAACTGTTAGACGAAGAGATTGAAGGGCTTATCAAAGAGCGTCAGGAAGCGAGAAAGCAAAAAGACTTTAAGAAATCTGATGAAATCAGAGATTTATTACTTGAGAAGGGCATTGTATTAGAGGATACAAGAGAAGGTGTTCGATGGAAAAGGGCTTAGAAGAGGGGTTAATCCGCTTAATAAAAGATGCATTTGCTCTGCCGGATACGGATTTAAAGACGTATTCTCCCTTGACGCTTGCATATATAGGAGATGTAGTGTACGATTTGATTATCCGTACACTGGTGGTAGAGCAGGGAAATGCACCGGTTAACAAGCTTCATAAAAGGGTAAGCAGTATGGTAAAGGCATCTGCCCAGATGGAGCTTTATCATGGCATTGAGGACATGCTTACAGAGGAGGAGCTTTCTATCTATAAAAGAGGACGTAATGCGAAGTCTTTTACCACAGCTAAGAATGCAACTATTACGGAATACCGTTCTGCAACGGGCTTAGAAGCCTTAATGGGATATCTGTATCTGGATAATCGGCTGGATAGAGTCCTTGAACTTATGAAAGCCGGCCTTGAAAGAAGAAGTGCGGCAGCAAGTGTTACTCCAAAGGAAAATGCTACAAAGTCAAATGAAATGAAAAAAGAGCAAGAAGAAAAGAAGTGCGATTTATCTGAGACACTTCAAGAAGAGGATGATACTGAAATATTAATAGAATCGGAAAAGGAGTTAGAATGAGATACGAAGAACTTACTATAGAGGGCCGTAATGCGGTATTGGAAGCATTCCGTTCAGGAAAGACGATAGACAGGCTTTTTGTTCTGGACGGTTGTCAGGATGGACCTATAAAATCAATCTTAAGAGAAGCAAAGAAGGGTGATACTATCATCAACTTTGTAAAGAAAGAAAGACTTGACCAGCTTTCAGAAACCGGAAAACACCAGGGAGTCATGGCATATGCGGCTGCTTATGAATATGCAGAGGTAGAAGATATCTTAAAAGCGGCAGAAGAAAAAGGAGAACCTCCTTTTATTATTCTGCTGGATGGGATTGAAGACCCCCATAATCTGGGAGCAATTCTTCGTACTGCCAATCAGGCCGGTGCTCATGGAATCATCATTCCTAAGCGAAGAGCAGTAGGTCTGACGGCTACCGTGGCTAAAACCTCTGCCGGTGCCATTAATTATACCCCGGTGGCAAAGGTTACTAATCTGGTGGCTACCATTGAGGAATTAAAAGAAAAGGGACTTTGGTTTGTGTGTGCTGATATGGAAGGTGAAATCATGTACAAACAAAACTTGAAAGGTCCGATCGGACTGGTAATTGGCAGTGAGGGAGAAGGCGTCGGAAGGCTGATTAAGGAAAAATGTGATTATATGGCTAAGATACCGATGTTTGGAAATATCGATTCCCTGAATGCATCCGTTGCTATGGGAATACTTTCCTACGAGATTGTAAGACAAAGATTAGGATAAGGACATAAAGTGATAAAAAGAGGGCATATGGTTACCGATACCATATGCCCTCTTTTATTGTTATTCATTTATTTTCTTTAGTAAATAGCGCTTTTTATATTTCACTCTTGCATAGGCTGTAATTTTCCGAATATAACTGTGATTTACAAGCCCTCCGACAACACCGATAAGCGGCATGCCTTGAATGAATTTGGCGGTAAGAAGAGCCTCAGAAAAGCAGGAGGAGGCGTTTTTCATTTCTTCCTTCACATCCAGAGAAGGATGAATACCAGAATCAATCTGAGCTGCTATTTCATCTAATTTACTATTAAGCTCTACTTTCTTTGCGCCTGATGTAAGGGCAGCCTGCAGCAGTATACAGATAAACGCTTTCTCTTCCTCCTTCTCATAAGAGAAGCCGTAACTTAAAGCAACTTCATTCATAGACTTTATAATTAAAGCCAGAAAGAGAGGAATATCCGGAAGACCGATACCAAGAACACCTAATACACTGCCCTCAACTGCTGAAAAAGTTGAATTGAACCGGCTGGACAGGGCAGCAGGTTTATCCAGATCTTTTAAATGCTTTTTAGTAGTTTTTCTTTTTACAGCCAAGTTATTGATATCGTAGTCTACTAAAATCCTGTCTTTGTTGTAGGTCTTCTCAATGACATCGATGCCTTTGTCATAGATCAACTCAAATGCTTTAAAAAAAGCTTTATCCAGAGTACCTTTTAAAGTTGTGGGAATTTTATCTCTTACTTTATCCAGCAAAGGATTGATAGTTGTATTAAAATAAGAATTATCTTTTGCCAGAAGGAGATTACTTTCTTTCGTTTCTATTTCCTTTAGTTGTTCTTCCAAGATTTTTTTCATATTGAAATCCTTTCTATTATTAGAGTTGAAGGAGCTTTTGCTTATCTATTGTAAATATATGATGATAAATCATTTGTACTGACAGAAATATTGATGTGTTAGGATATGTTTTCTGATAGTTATTATGAATTATATAATATTTGAGTAAAAGCTTCAATGAAAAACACAAAAAACTGGAAATCTGTTTTTAACTGTGTTATACTGGTCATGGTAAAAATTTATTTTATTAATATTCATAAGGAGGTGGCTATACATGAGAAGCTTTGTAAATCGTAATGTTAATAGTGTTAATGTAATGGAGGGAATGCTGTTTGACGTACAAAAAAGGAGCAGATGTATTGCCGGACCAACTATTAAAGGAAGTTCAGCAATATGCTGAAGGATGCCTTGTATACATTCCGAAAAAGGGTGACAAGGTAGGATGGGGACACATAAGTGGTTCCCGGGATTGGATTGACAGAAGAAATGAAGAGATTGCCTGCTTATTTATGCAGGGAGAACCGGTTAAGAATTTATCGGAGGAATATCATTTAAGTGAGGATACCATTAGAAAAATTATATATAAGAAAAATCAGATATAATCATTCTTACCCTGGTATTGAGATGGAGGCTATGAGATAATACAGTTGACCGGTCGATTCCAAGAGGAAAGGGGATGGTTGTATTGTATCAAAAATTAGAGGTGTTTAAACTCTAAGGAGTAAGAAGGCATTGCTTGAGTAATCAGGCAGTGCCTTTTTCACGGAGGTTGATTTTAGAAGTTTTGTATCCGGCAATAAGAGCAGACCTCTATTTCCTTCGGTTAGCTATTCCGGCAGGTTGCTAATTCCTGAATCCTGTGCTACACTGGTGTAAAGTTGCTTCATAAACGAATTTAGACATTTTAAAAACCAGGGGGTTAAAAATAAATGCCTGATATAAAATTGGATCGAAAGAGTGATGATGAAATCATAGCTTTGATCCGCGGAGGGGATTCCTATGCAATGGATTATATGCTTACCAAATATAAAAACCTTGTTAAAAATAAAGCCAAGGCTCTATTTTTAATTGGAGGGGATAAGGAAGATTTAATCCAGGAAGGCATGATTGGCTTATACAAAGCAATAAGGGACTACGGTACAGAAAAGGACAGTAGTTTTTACAGCTTTGCTGACCTTTGCATCTCCAGACAGATGTACTCAGCCATAAAAGCATCCAATCGAAAGAAGAATATTCCATTAAATACATATGTGTCTCTCTATACACCGGCATACAGTGAAAATGCTGATTTTGAGGAAAAAGAGACTTTAGCTGATGTCGTAATTCAGAATAAAATTTCAAATCCTGAAGAATTAGTTATTGACAAAGAGAGTACAAGTATGTTAGAATATGAACTCGTAAGGCATTTAAGTCAGTTTGAAAAAACAGTTTTGGATTTATATCTGCATGATTATTCTTATCTTCAAATAGCAGACAAATTAAAGAAAGAACCAAAGTCAATCGATAATGCATTGCAACGAATTCGTTTGAAATTGAATACAGTTTTAAAGGAATTATATTAAAAAAGTAAATGCCCCCGTAGCTCAGTCGGTAGAGCGTTACCTTGGTAAGGTAAAGGTCTCGAGTTCAAGTCTCGTCGGGAGCTTAGAAAAAAGTTCCAACCAAATGGTTGGAACTTTTTTATGTATTAATATACCATTTATTTGGAGTACAGAAGTCATATCATTTTAAACAAAGTCAGAAATGGCTCAAAGAAAATTACATAATGATCGATCTCTATATACTCCCCATATTTATGCTTATAACATATTAAAGCTTCACATAGGAAGTCTTCTGTTACATTCAGATATTCCGCCATTTCGTATAAGCTTGTACAACCATTTTCATAAGCTTTCACTATACCGATTAACCCAATTCTTTTATTATAAGCCAGTAAGCGGGCCTTATATTCCTGTTTACGGTTCATGATATCTGCTTGATTTGTTATATCACCATAGGTTAGGTGATAATGTCCCAGCTCCTCCGCCAGTATACAGGATTTCTCTTTCAATGACAAGATTGATTTACTTAAAGCAATAACGTTATCACTATATAAACCTTTAATACGAGGGCTTTTAAAATAGTATCTTTCAATAATTTCAACGCCGCAATCATATACCTCTTGTTCTAATTCCTCATCGTATGTCAAAATTCTCATTCCCCTTATTTACGTCTGTTTTTAACGAATTCAGCGAATTGCTTAATCTCTTCCAGTTCATCCTCTGTGAATTTATCTCCCTCAAAGTGAGCTGCAATTGTAAGCGGTTTTTCAGCCGCATCTTCCCAACTATAAATTTGATTAGGAGATATATTAAAAATGAGGCAAATCTCTTCAATCGTATCCGCGTCCGGTTTATTATCTCCACGTTCCCAGTTGGAAATCACATTCTTGGATTTACCTAAACGGGTCGCAAGTTCTTCTTGTGTAAACTTAGCTTGGATTCGAAACCTTTTAATATTTTCTCCAATTGTATTCATAAGTACCCTCCAAATTCATTATACCATAATTGTACAGCTATTCTGTGCTTTTGTAAAGATAAAAGTACAGAAATAATGAACTTAAACATTGACAGTACAGATTAACTGTGATATATTCAAAGAGTACAGAATATCTGTATATTATATTTCAAAGCTCATAAACTCTGGCAACTGTTTAAAAAGATTTGAATTTAACAAGCTAGAGTGAGTTTTGTTTAATACCAAAAACGAATAGAAGTAAGCTTTGTGATAGCTTTTTAGAGGCAGCAGAGAAGAAACTACGAAAAGATTGCCAGAACTATAAAATGAAGTAGATAGACCTTGGCAGGATAATGAATTTTATAAAAAGTTAAAGAAATTATAAGGAGGTGATTATTTGACAGAGAGGGAATTAGGCCAGTATAAGGCTATTAGGAGTGAGATTGCAGACTTAAAGCGCCGTATTGAGGAAACAAAGAGGTTAGATAAGACTTTTCAGATTGCAGGCACAGATCCTGCAGAGGCAGCACAGAGACAGGAGAAGGTGTTAGACCTGTTACGGCAACGTGAAACACAAAAGGACGAACTAGTTGAAATGCAAAGAGAAATGGAAGATTACATCAATAAGATACCGGATAGTTTGACGCGGGTAATATTTAGAATGTATTTCTTTGACGGGTTAAATCAACTGGAGATTGGACGAAAGACAGGCTATGACCAAGGTACTGTTTCACGTAAGATCAAAAGTTATTTCAAGTTGCATAGCATGCATACCGTAACCTGTTAAAATCAGAACATGGAACTCTGTACAGAGAGACTTCCGGCAGCAGAAGCAAAAGCTGTAGCTGATGAAGGAAAAACCATACAAATTAATAGTGTTATTTTTTGCCGAGGTCTGGAACCTTGGTGATTTAAGGGGGAATCTATGGAGAAAGAAGAACTGAAACTGTATTTGAGGGTAGATGGTTCTGAGGAGGACAGTTTAATCACAGCATTACAAATGTCAGCGGAAGAATACCTTACAAAGGAAGGTATTAACAAGGACTATACCAAAGAGTTATATAAACTTGCTATCAAGCTTTTAGTTGTTCAATGGTACGAATATAGGGCAGTAGTGCTATTTGAAAATAATTGTATGCATCAGCTTCCATATAACTTAGATGCAATCATTACACAACTAAAGAAAGTGTAATGAACAAAGAATCGAGGCGATTAAATGAATCCAGGTGAGCTAAAGGAAAAAATTTCTATCCTGTCACTTAATCAGACAGCCACGGCCTACTCATGGGAATTAACCTCTGATAGCTGGGGAAAGGTTGAGCAGTTAAGAAGTTGTAACAGATTTAAAAAATCAGGGTCGGACGTAAAGTTACTAAGGTTTACTTTACGAAAGAGAGATGATTTAACCCTGCATAAAGCTTTTTTATGGAGGGGAATGCACTGCCATCTATTAGATATCCAGGAAGAGGGATGGAGTTATTATAAGGTATATGCTGCACTGAGAGAGCCTTTATCTTGCAGTGTGGAACAAAGGGGAGAACCAAAGCTAAATATGCTTAACAGACCGGTTTATGATAACGGTACAAAGATAACTTTTCCTGGATACCTTATGGAAGAATCTCTTGAAATTACGCAGGCTATTCCAATGAGTTACAGGGAATCAAAATATAGATTGATTACACCCAAATCTATCATATTACAGCCGGGGGACTTAGTAACTGTAAATGATATTACTTATAGAATGATTCTTCCTCATACCTTGCATGAATACAAAAATGAGTATGAAATCATGGTAAAGGAGGAGCTCTAACGAAAGTAAAGGTAAAATCGGAGGAACTTAAATGGTCAGACAAGCAGATATTGTAACTGCTATAAATACTCTCTTAATAAAGGCATATCCGGCTTTTGCCGTTTACCTTCAGCCCTGCCCGAAAGATTTCCTGAGGCCGTCCTTCTTAATAGAACTAATAAAAAGCAGTCAGGTTGATTTATGTCGGACGAGTATTGAAAAGACGGTAAATTATAAAATTACATGTTATACAGGGATAGACCAATATAATCGTTCAGATCCCGAAGAACTTGCTATCATACAGCAGCAGGTTCTGGAGATTTTTGGTCAGGGTTATGTTACTGTCGGTGAAAGAGCATTAAAAGTGAAGGAATGCACAGGCACAATGGAGACGGATAAGTCCTTCATTGAACTGCAATTAGAATATGTTGATAACAGAACCGATGAGGTGGAACAGATACCTATGGCAGCATCGGTTACCACAAAAATACAGGAGGTATAATTATGAAATTACCAAATATTAATATTGTTTTCACAACCCAGGCATCCAGTGCAATTGCACGTTCTGAAAAAGGAATTGTAGCACTGATACTAAGAGATGCCAAAGAAAACGGAGGTCATGTGCTAACTGGCATCACACAGATTCCGGAAGGACTTGGACTTGCAAACCAGAACTACATAAAAAGGGCTTTTCTCGGTTATGTGAATCCGCCTAAAAAAATAATTCTGTATGTTTTACCAGCAGGAGCTGCAGATCTTTCAGAAGCACTTACCTATCTGGAAACACAGACTTTTGATTACCTTGCAGGTCCAGCTGATATTTCAGCAGCTGAAAGTGGTGAGATTGTAACTTGGATTAAAGCCCAGAATAATCTTGGATTTACACCAAAGGCAGTACTTCCAAATACTGCAGGGGACAATGAAATGATTATTAATTTTACAACAGAGAATATATCAGCAGGAGGGGTAACCTATACGGCAGCAGAATATTGTTCCAGAATTGCGGGACTATTAGCAGGTACACCTATGACTATATCCTGTACCTATGCCCAACTTCCGGAGGTTACAGATGTTGAAGGATTAACAAAAGATGAGATGGATGAAGCAATTGACAAAGGTAAATTCATTCTTCTTTATGACGGGGAAAAAGTGAAAGTCGGCCGCGGCGTAAACTCTCTTCAGACCCAGACACCCAGTAAAGGGGAAGCTTTCAAGAAAATTAAGATAGTTGAAATTGTAAACACTATTCATAATGACATTAGAAAAACAGTTGATGATAATTACATCGGTAAATATGCAAACAGCTATGATAATAAATGCTTGCTTATAACTGCTATTAAAGGCTATTTTGTTGAGCTGGAGAACAGCGGTATTCTGGAGGCCGGAACAAGTCTTGTTGATATCGATCTTGATGCGCAGAAGGAATATTTACAGAGTATTGGTAAAGATATTTCTCTTATGAAAGAGCAGGATATTAAGATGGCTGCAACCGGTGACAAAGTATTTTTAAAAGCAACTATTTCAATTCTTGATGCAATCGAAGACATCAATCTTACTATTACAATTTAAGGAGGAGACAAGTATGACTGGAAATAAATTAATGAGTGGTACATGGGGTGAAGTTTGGCTTGACAGTGAGTATGTAGCAGAATGCTTTGGAGCTCAGGCAAAAGCCACATTTACAAAGGAAGATGTAAATATATGCGGGAAGATGGCCGTGGATAAGAAGATTACAGCAATAGCTTATACCGGATCGCTGAAGATGCATAAGGTAAACAGCAGAATGGCAATGGCTATCGGCGAGAAAATTAAAAATGGAACAGATGTACGTTTTAAGGTAATAACAAAACTGGCAGATCCGGATGCTTATGGAGCTGAACGTATTGTACTAAACAATGTATCCTTTGATGACCTGACACTTGCTGATTGGGAAGTTGCAAAGATGGGAAGCATCGAAGCGCCATTTACATTCACAGATTATGAATTTCTTGATTCAGTGGAGGCTTAGTTTATGGACACAATGGAGTTATTACTTAAGACAGATATCCCTAACATGCCGGAAAAAGAATATAAGTTAAAAAGGCTTTCCTCTGTCTGCGGCGGACCGGTTATTTTTAAGCTAAGAGGCTTACCCTATAGCAGAGCTACTGAATTGACTAAGAGCCAAAAAGATGACTTAAATGTACATATCCTGTTGGCAGGGACAATAGAACCTAATTTAAAGGACCCGGAACTTTTAGCGAAATTTAACGCTGTTACACCTGCAGAACTTGTAAAAAAGCTGCTTCTTCCCGGTGAGATTGAAGACCTTTCAAGATGTGTTGAAAAATTAAGCGGTTATCGTGATGTAACGATAGAAGAAATTAAAAAAAAATAGACACTGATCCGGATGTGCAGCTTATGTATTATCTCTTTACGAAGAATGGGATATTACCAGGAACTTATTACAACCTTACCATGGGGGAAAAGGTTGTAATAAGGGCCTTTTTTGAAAAGGATATGGATCTGAAGTATGGCAGGTAAA
Organism: Anaerocolumna chitinilytica; assembly: GCF_014218355.1. Lineage (NCBI taxonomy): Bacteria > Bacillati > Bacillota > Clostridia > Lachnospirales > Lachnospiraceae > Anaerocolumna > Anaerocolumna chitinilytica. Next base: position 4,495,814 of record NZ_AP023368.1, on the reverse strand, counting down.
CTGTAGAAAGGAGGAATACAATGGCTCAGGATGATAATGGTATTAAGATAGGTTCAGAAGATGATTATTCCAAAGCTCTGACTACAATGAAAGATTCAAATAAGCGTTTTGGGAACGATATTGCAGGTTTGCAAAATAAACTTACTGAGCTTAACAAAACAAAGGCGACTCTAAAAGTTGATACAGATAAGGCGAAGAACGCATTAGATGCAGCAGAAAAGAATTTTAAAAAGACAAGAAACAGTGCGAACCAATTAAATCTTGAGCTGGCAAGTGCTAAATATGAAACTGCACGACGTAATTTGTCATTGGTATCGGATAGTGCAAATGAAACAGAAAAATCCATGGCACATCTCACTAATACTCTAAGTAAGTCTGAAAGCAGAGTGAAATCTGCAAAATCACTTCTGAATGGAGCAGTGGAAAGTTACGCATCTGCTGGTGTAGAAGCCTTTGTTGGAGGCACCATAAATATGGCTACGACATATGCAGGTAGTGCTTTCGGATCTGAAGGTGGTACGATAACGAACAATGTCCTGTCAATGGGAGCGATGGGTGCAGCAATAGGTACGTCTATAGCCCCTGGTATTGGTACTGCAATTGGAGCCCTTGGCGGAGCACTTTTCGGATATTTTCAGGCAAAGACTCAGATTTTTGAAAGCGAGGACAAAGCATTTAAAAGTTATTATGAAGATTTGTATAATAACGTCCTCAAATCTCAAGAAAAATCATTAGCGAATGGTTCAGCCACAGCAGCATCAAGAGAAACGGATGAATTACCTTTTTCAACCATTTTAGGAGGAGAGGATAAGGCTGATAATTTTCTGGGCTCCTTAACGGATTTTGCTAAAAAAACACCATATAACTACGATGAATTAACTAGTATCAGTAGAAACTTGTTATCCAATGGTTATAAACAAGAAGATATACTGCCATTATTGCAGAATATCGGTGATGCCGGCGCAGCACTTGGTATGAGCAAAAAGGATATTTCAGATGTTACAATGGCAATAGCTCAGCTGCAGACTGCCGGTGCAGTTACTACCGAAGAACTGGATTCCCTTTCCGATAGAGGAATAGACGTGTGGTCTTATATGGCAGAGGCTTTTGGTAGTACAAAAGATAACATAGAAAAGTCAAAAGAAGAAGTAAAAAAGATGGTAAGTGAAGGGCTTATTCCAGGGCAAGAAGCAGCTGAAAAGATTGCCGATGCTTTGGGAACTGAATTTTCAGGAAATATGGATAAGCAAGCACATACCTATTCCGGGCTTTCTGAAAACCTGAAAGAGAGCCAGGATGATCTTGATAGTGCTATGGGTGAGGGTTACAACTCCACCAGAGAAGGCGGGATGCAAAAGCAAATTGACTGGCTCAGTGGTGACAGTGGAGCAGAGATGAAAGAGGCTTATAATCAAATTGGCCAATGGAAAGCATCTCTGGAAAATTTATCAGAACAATATCAAAGAGATGCTATAAATTCTGTCATGACTGGAACAATAGCGAATAGTTATGAGGGATCCGACCAAAGTGGAGCCCTTGCAAGACTGGCAGAGGAGTATAAGAACGCTAAAGCGGATTATGATAAATATACGAAACTGGGCGACAAGGAAAATGCTCAAAAATCAGGCGCTACTATGGGAAGAGTAATTTCAGAAGCCCAGGCAATAGGAACAAATGAATATAACGCAAGCGACGATGCACAGATTGCATTAGATTCTAATATGGATTTGGCTGAAAATATTAAAAACGACAGTGCAAGCCAAGAGGAATACTGGAAAGCTGGCTATGATATGGGAGAGCAGTTTACGCTGGGTCTGAAATCCAGAGTTGATGAAGGAATTGCATTTAACACACCGCAGGTGGTTAACGGTTCGGCTATTACTTATTTAAATGGTAACAGTACATCATCAAGTCCTAAATTTGAAAAATATGCCGGTCCTGTTAGTGTAAATGGTACATCTTATAGTAGTAATGCATACGGTCTAAGTTATGTCCCATATAACAATTACCCGGCTCTTCTGCACGAAGGTGAAAGAGTACTTACAGCAAGTGAAAATCGAAGTTTGAAAACAACTAATCCAATCACAATAACCGGTAATAATTTTAATATTCGTAAAGAAAGCGACATCACAAAAACAGCGCAGGAAATAGCAAAACTAATTAATCAGGCATATGCGTTAGCGCCATAAGGAGGGACAATGCGAAAGTTCATCTTATTTGATTCAAAAGAAAAAAAAGAGATGGTATTGCCGGTTACTCCACCGAGTTTTGAAGTGTCTCATGGAATTAATATAGAAACAATCAATATACATACGCTTGGAGAAGTAATATTACCGGGATATAAAACACTGGCAACAATTACAATTGATTGTATGCTTCCTGCACATAAGTACTCCTTTAATCAGTCAAAAGCCAAAACCCAACCATATATTTACATTGATCAGTTAGTCAAATGGTGTGATAAACATATGGTTTTACAATTTTCTGTATCAGAGGACTTATCAAAGGGTAAATCAAAGGATATTGTCAAAATAGAAGTAATCATAACAGATATATCCTATGGGGAGAAAGATGGTACCAATGATGTTTATGCTACAATTAGCTTGCGTGAATACAGAAGAGTAGCTGCAGTGCAGCCAGATAAAACCGGAAACAGTGCAAGGGGAAGCGATAAAGACTCAGCTGGAACGGAGAGTTATGTCATTAAGGCCGGTGATACATTGAGTGCTATTTGCCGTAAACAATACGGTGATGCATCTCTATATCAGAAATTAGCAGTTTATAACGGAATTAAAAATCCCAACCTGATTTATGCCGGCAATAAAATAAAGCTGCCCGGTAAAGCATTACTTTAAACTCATCCTTTGATGAACTGGCATCTATATCTATTTATACAATATTTAAACGGAGATAACATATGGCAATCAAAATACTTTTAACAAATAATTCAAAAACCTTAGATATAACCGAATTAGTTCAAACAATTACATGGTCCGGAGATTACCAGCAATGCGCCAGAACACTTGAATTTGAGTTAACAGCATCCTCATTTGCAGATAAGAATGTACCGGTAATCAAGTGTGAACTTGGGAGTGCAGTAACACTTAAGCAGAACAGTACTATACTTTTTGAGGGATATATCTTTGAAAGACAGAAAAACACAGATAGCAATGTAATAAATATTACCTGTTACGACAGAGGAATTTATTTAAAACGAAATGAGGCCTATTATACCTTTGGCGGAGAAACGACGGAGGTCATAACAAGAAGGATATGCGCAGAATATGACATTAAGATCGGCTCTATTGCAACAACAGGTGTAAAGATTAATCGGAATTTCATGGGGGTAAGTCTTTATAACATTATAATGACCTGTTATACCATTGCTTCAGAGAAAACAGGAAAGCAATATATTGTACGTTTTAAGAATTCAGAATTAAATGTTCTTGAAAAAAAGGTAACAGATGAAACTCTGGTAATAGAAGGCGGAAGTAATCTAATATCTGCTTCTACAACAGAGAGCATTGCAAATGTGATTAATCAAGTCGTTATTTACAATTCGGACGATGTTCTTATCAAAACACAGAAAAATGCTGATTCCGTGAAACTGTATGGACTTATGCAGAGCTATCTAAAACAGTCAGAAGGTGAGGATGTTACAGATAAAGCCAAAAAGATGCTTCTGGACAATGATGTGAGCCAAACAATAGAGATAAACAATCTGGGGAATATAGCGAATATAACCGGAGGCACAGTTGTTGTAAGGGAACCGTATACCGGACTTTATGGACTATTTTACATAGATGCTGATACACATACCTGGAAACAGGGACAGTATTATAACAAACTAATAGTTAATTTTAAGAATATTATGGACGAGCAGGAAGCTGGCAGCCTACCAAATAAAAGCGGAAGTGTTACAAAAGATTCAAAGGAAAGTATGGACCCTGTTAAAACAAGAAATAGCAGGTATAGTGTCGGAGGTGCGGTATATGAACAGTAATCCATTTGCATCAATGGTACAAACCATAAGGAACGATAATAAATCCAATAGCTCGGTGGTTTACCGATTGGGCAGAGTCATCACTACAATGCCGCTTACAGTGGAAGTAGCAGGAACCAGACAAGCAGGTAATCGGCTTTTAAAGAATGATGCACTTATTTCTTTTGAAATAGGCGACCGGCTATTTCTTGTACCGATAGAACAGGAACAACGATATGTAATAATATGTAAGGTGGTGGATACATGAGCCTTTTTCCAATCATTGAGCCCCAAAGTACCGAAGCAGTACCGAAATTAGGGCTATATAAAGAAATAAAATGGGATTTTATAAACGATGTACCGGTATTTGCAAACGGTGCTCCGGTTATCGTAACCGGTAAAGAAGCTGTTTCAGTCTGGGCCTGGAAAACACTGCATACTCCGAGATACCGATATGAAATTTATACCTGGGATTATGGATGTGAGATGGAATCTCTGATAGGGCAGCCCTATACAGATGAATTGAAACAATCAGAAGCGACCCGTTATATAAAAGAATGCTTATTGACCAATCCCTATATTGTAGGGGTGAATAACGTAACAGTAATCTTTACGGAGGATGTGCTTACTATCAGCTGTTCAATCGAAACTATATATGGGGAGGTGGAGATAAATGTATGAGAATTTAACCGTTGAGAATGTAAAAAGCGAAATAATAGGACGGATGACATCGGATATAGATACAAGAGAGGGCAGTGTCGTAAACGATATGATAAGTGCAACAGCTTATGAAATATGGAAGTCCTATCAGGCCTTGGATGCAATCATCCCGATTGCATATGTAGATGAGACCTCAGGGGAATACATTGATAAGCGTTGTGCGGAATATGGAATAGTCCGTAAGGCCGGGAAAAAAGCGGCAGTGATTCTGACGCTTGGCGGAACCGCCGGAACAGTAATACCCAAAGCAAAAATTTTCTTAACTGCAGACGGTCTTGCTTTTATAACAAATGAGCAGGTGGTACTCAAAGAGGGTATCACAACAGTCATAGCTACAGCGGAGGAAATAGGGGAGAAATATAATGTGGAAGCCGGCACCATTACAAAGCAGTTTGTTAATCTAAGCGGATTAGCTTCTGTTACGAATGAAGCTGCGTCAGGCGGGACAGACGCTGAAACAGATGAAGCTTTGGTTGCAAGACTGTATGAGTATCTGCAAAGACCTGCAACCTCGGGGAATGCTCATCATTATAAGCAGTGGGCTCTTGAAGTTGACGGTGTTGGAAATGCGAAAGTAACCCCCTTATGGGATGGACCGGGTACGATCAGAGTACTTATAGTTGGTAACAATTATGAACCGGTTGATTCCGTAATTGTTAATAACTGCACTGATCATATAGAAGAAAACAGACCCATAGGAGCTACCGTTACCGTAGTGAGTGCAAAAGGACTTGAAATCAATGTGAAAGCTAATATTACAATAGAAAGTAAAGTTACAATGGAGGCAGTCCAAAAGGCATTTAAAGAAGCATTGGAAAGTTACCTTAGCAGTATAGCTTTCGAAGCTTATACCGTAGTTTATAACCGTGTTGCATACATGCTTCTTGATATCGATGGTGTGGTAGACTATACGTTACTTACTATAAACGGAGGGGCTTCGAATGTTGTAATAGGGGAAGAGCAAGTACCAATCCTTGGAACGGTGGTGATAGCATAATGGCTCTGCTGGATTTATTACCGGAATACTATTCAAAAAGCCCCCAGATGGCTGTTATACAAGGAGGATTAAATTACTCTGTTGAAGCGCTGGAAGAGGCTAGAATAGATTTATATAATCAGGTTTTTGTCGACACGGCAACCTGGGGACTAAGTGCATGGGAAGAAGCATTAAAGATTAATACGGATATTTCAAAGTCATACGAGTTCCGAAGAGAGAGAATAAAAGCAAAGTTAAGAGGTGCAGGTTCCACCACTAAATCTATGATGAAACAGATGGCAGCAGCCTATTCAAATGGTGAGGTGGAAGTAATTGAAGATAATGCAAATTATGGGTTTGTAATAAAATTCGTAGGAACTCTAGGTATACCGGCTAATATGGCAGACTTGATTCAAGCAATTGAAGAAATTAAGCCGGCGCATTTAAGTTATACTTTTGAGTACATATTTAATACGCTGACTAAGCTTACCGGATTTACACATGCCAGGTTAAGTTATTATACCCATGCACAAATAAGAGAGGAGGTATTAAGCCTGTAATGAAACAAACAACAAATTTTCATCTTAATAAACCAGATACCACAGATTATTACAATATCCAGGATTCCAATAATAATATGGATATTATCGATGCTGAAATAAAGGAAGCACAGGAGAAAGCTGACCAGGCTTTAAGACAAGCAGAAAATCCGACAAAGGTAAATGGGCATACAGTAGAAAGTAATGTCCCAGTAGATGCGAAATTTACAGATACCACATATGGCAATGCGACCACCACAGCGGCGGGATTAATGAGCTCGACGGACAAGGTAAAATTAAATGGAGTCGCTGAAGGTGCAAATAATTACACTCATCCCTCAAGCCATTCACCATCTATTATAACTCAGGATGCAAGTAATCGATTTGTAACAGATACTGAAAAGGCAGCATGGAACGCAAAAGCTCCCCTTGTAAGCCCTGTTTTTACTGGGACTCCTAAAGCTCCATCTGGCGCTGTGGACTATACCACTCTAAGGATGCGCAACATATATGCAACAACTACGGATTTAACCGCAGGTACAACCACTCTGACAAGTGGAGACATATGTCTAGTGTACGAATAGGGGGTACAGATGGCAAAAGGAATGTATATAGGCATATCAGGAGTAGCTAGAAAAGTAAAGAAGGCATATATCGGAGTAGATGGAATAGCTCGAAAAATTAAAAAGGTCTATGTAGGAGTTGGTGGTGTTGCTAGGTTAGCATGGAGTGGAGCTGTACCAGCAGGCCAAGTTATTTTCACCTCATCCCAGGTATGGACAGTTCCTGAAGGTGTAAGTAAAATTGATATCTTCTGTGTTGGAGGAGGAGGCGGTGGTTACCCTGGAGGGTCTTCTGATGGAAACACTGCTGGTGGTTCAGGAGGAGGGGGTGGTTATACAAACACAGTATTAAATGCAGGTGTTACCCCTAATTCTTCAATTGCGGTTACTGTTGGTGCAGGTAGTGCTGCAAATGCTATATCAGATGCTGGAACTTCATCATTTGGAGGCTTATGTACTGCAGCTGGAGCAGTGCATCCAAACCAACACCTTACTGTTTTTTGGGCACCATATGGTGGTAATGGTGGTTCTGGTGGAGCAGAATGTTTATATGGAAATGGTGGCGGTAATGGTGGTAGTAATGGTTCTAACGGTGCAAATTCAGATGGTACCCATGGAGCTGGTCAAGGGCATACTACTAGAGCTTTTTTAGAGGCGGGCAATACTCTATATAGTGGTGGTGGAGGTTCTGGTGAAGCATATTATGAATGGAATGGCTCATTAGATTATGGATATGGAGCAGGAGTTGGAGGAGCAGGAGGAGGGACAAGCGGTGGCTCTGCAAGTTACAGTATAACTCCTGCAGCAAATGCAACTCCTAATACTGGCGGTGGTGCTGGTGGTGGAGGAATTTATAACTACAGGTATACAGGTGGGTCAGGTAATGGAACAAAATCTTCTTCCGCAGGAGCTGGAGGTTCCGGAATTGTAATAGTACGTTGGGCAGAACAATAGAGAGGAGAAAACATATGTGGTGCAATCAAATTTTTAGTCTTATTAATGAAGGCACAGTACAAAACATTATCGTGTGCGATAATTATGAAGTAGCAAACCAAATAGCCAGGATACAGTATGGTGAAGATTCAATTGCCTTAGACACTACTCAGTATCCATTAAGTGTGGGCTGTAAGTATATAGCTGGTGTTTTTTACGAAAATGATGGAACAACTATTATCAGCAGAAACCAAACTGCAGACGAAGAAGTGGAACAAATAAATAAACAAGTTGAAGCTCTTAATATTGCTTTGGCAGAAATGATGGGGGTATAAAATATGCCAGCATGGAAGAAATCTATATTTATTAATGCAATTAAAGCCCGGATGCAGTTAGAAGACAGCACAGCAGAGGAAATAATTCTGGAGTACACAAAGCTGACTGAAACGGATAAATCTGAAATATTAAGCGAATTACAATAGGAGAGACATATGTACAAATTAGAACTAAACGTAAATAAGCTCTTTCAATGTAAGTTGCACTTGTAAAGGTTGAAGAGCGGGCAAAATCCAATACAAAAGGCTAAATGAATTCGAGGTGTAATAATGAAAAACAAATCCCTTGAATCATCTATTTAGGAATTATCGGTCAAGACAAAATATATACGCTCAAAGCTGAATCAAACCATTCAGCAACTTTTCAAATTAGAGTTTCGTGATGCTGAGAAAGGGATAAGTTTAAGTGGCTCTAAGTGGCTGAAACAATAATAATTTTCATGGGTTTTATATAAGTATCCTTTGAGGCGCTTACTATATACTTATATTACAGCAGATGGCAGAAACAACTGCCTATGCATATATTATTGATGGAGGGTTGGTGAATCATCCGGCAAATAACTGAGCCGGATAATACACTAGTTGATAAGGTAGCAAAGGTGGTGGCAAAATGACAAAAAAAACATCAGCAGCCGGTATCGAATTATTAAAAAACTTCGAAGGATGTCGGCTAAAAGCATACAAAGCCCTGCCGACTGAAAAATATTACACAATTGGTTATGGACACTCTGGGTCAGACGTAAAACAAGGTATGACGATATCTCTTTTACAGGCGGAAGCCTTGCTGAAATCTGATTTAAAGGGTTATGAAAATTTTATAAATAACTATGTAATGGTTCATATTACTCAAAATATGTTTGATGCTTTGATAAGTCTTTCTTATAATTGTGGTGTGTCGGCAGTAAAAAGCAGCACTCTGTTGAAGAAGCTGAATAAGAAAAAATATATAGGAGCTGCTAATCAGTTTATGAACTGGACTAAGTCAGGAGGAAAAGTAATTCCTGGCTTAACGGAACGTAGAACGAAGGAAAGAATTCTCTTTCTGAAAGGATATTGTGATAAACCCAAAAAACAGGTTTCAAAGACCACGGCTAAGACATCAGAAATACGATGGATACAGTGGAAGCTTGAAGTGAAGATTGACGGAATCTGGGGTGATAAGACAGCAGCAGCTGTTCGGGCTAAAAGAAAGTCCTTGGGGTGGTCTGTAACCTCAGGTTATACTTGTACAATTAACCTTATAACGGCATTGGATAAATAAAATAATAGGGCTGTTGTATAATCAAGCACTGCAGAGTATGGCTTACCTCAAACATCGCAGGACTTAATTTGCAACAACCCTTTTAAATTGGTCAGACCTTTTAATTACAGATATTCAGTCTTTAAGGGATAATTCAACGTAGAAAAATAATCCCTTGGGGTTTCAGCACGCCTTATCTGCTCTATAGTACCATCACTGCGTAAAAGCAGCTCTGTGGGACGCAGCTTTCCATTAAAGTTATTGGCATGGGAATAAGCATAAGCTCCAGCATCATGAAATACCAATATATCACCAGGATTGACAGCAGGTAAGTATCTGTCAGATGCAAAACGGTCTCTGTTTTCACATAAGGAGCCAGTAACTGTATATAGCTGGTCACAGGGTTCTTTCTCCTTACCAGGCACTGTAATGTGATGATAATTGGAATATCTGGAGGGACTCATAAAGCTATTGGTGGAGCTATCCAGACCTAAAAAAGACTTAGTGGTTTCTTTCTTATGAAGTACGGTAGATACAAAGTAACCATATGGACCTGTCATAAATATCCCTAATTCAAAATACAAAGGAACAGGGGATATACTGTCTGGATCCAACACATCTTCGTAAGCAGTCTTAATTGCCTGACTTACTGCCTTAATATCCGCCCCAGCCTCCTCCTCATGATAAGGAATTCCCAACCCTCCTGCCAGGTTAATGAATTCAAATTGGATTCCTAGCTCTTTCGCTATGATAGCTGCCTTTTCAAATAAAACCCGTGCATTCTCTCCGAAATAGTCCGCCTCCCGCCTGTGACAGCCAAATTGGCTATGCAGCCCGAATCGTGTTATTCCACAACTCTTTAATATTCTTATACCTTCTATAAGCTGCTCTACAGATAAGCCAAACTTATAATCATCATAGTCTAATATATTCTTATTCTCATAAGTAATAACTCCTCCGGGATTTAAACGAAGGCAGACAATATCTGGAAGCTTTCCTGACAAACCACTTTTTGCATCAGCCGAATAATCTGCACTTACCATTAATGTCTCAATATGTGAAATATCATCTAAGTTTATTATCGCATTAAGTTTTAATGCACGCTTAAATTCAGCAACCGAAGTCACATTGGAAGTAAACATAATATCCTTTCCGGCAAAAGAACAGGAATCAGCCAGAATAAGTTCTGTTTCAGAAGCGCAGTCCACACCGCAGCCTTCCTCCTTAAATATCTCTAAAATATAAGGATTGGATGTAGATTTTACAGCAAAGTATTCTTTGAAGCCTTTGTTCCAGGAAAAAGCTTCTTTCAGGCTCCGGATATTGCTGCGTATGGCTTTCTCGTCATAAAGATAAAAGGGAGTAGGATAAATGTCAGTAAGCTGTTTTAGTCCTTGTAGAGTAAGAGGAAATTCTTTCATATATGATGTTCTCCTTTTATGAAGTATGTTATATTAGATTTAAGTTAAAGCCAAAGGGATTAGAAAGCAAGCTACAATGTATTTAACTGTACCGGTGCAGATTGAGAGGGAAAGTGGTGAGGTAAATGTACAAATACCAGATAATTGCAGAATCCATCCGGGAGAAAATTCATAATAATACCTTAAAACCTGGTGAAAAACTGCCGTCTATAAAAGAGCTTGTAAAAAGCAGCGGGTATAATTCGGATACAGTAATTAAAGCTTACCAGCTTTTAGAGCAGGAGCATTTGATTTACTCCGCACAACGGAGCGGCTATTATGTTGTAAAGTCCAGGTATGAGAGAAAGAATAGTGCAGCAAAGATTGACTTGATTACAGTTTCACCGCCGGAGAGTATACATCCTTACAAGGACTTTTATCATTGCATGGAAAAGTCTATCAATATCTATAAGAATAAACTTTTAGAATATGATAAACCCCAGGGGATGGATGAGCTGCGAACTGTCTTGGTTAAATATCTGATGAATTCGCATATCTTTACCAGACAGCAGGACATTTTTATTACCAACGGAGCACAGCAGGCGCTGTATATTCTGGCAGCAATGCCGTTTCCTTCCGGAAACAGGAGAATTGTTGTTGAACAGCCTACTTATTCGGTTATGCTGAAAGTGCTTCAATGTAACAATATACCGGTTACAGGAGTAAGAAGAAAGGAAGAAGGGATTGATTTACAAGGGCTAGAAGCAGCTTTTCAAGCCGGGGATGTTAAGTTCTTCTATATTATGCCAAGATTTCAGAATCCTACAGGGTTTCGATATAGCAAGAAAGAAAGACAGGAAATACTCGAGCTGACAGGCCGATATGGAGTGTATATAGTAGAAGATGATTACCTAGCTGATCTTGAGATAGATGAAAAGCAGGATTCACTCTATGCCATGGGAGAAAAGGAAAAGATTATCTATATCAGAAGCTTTTCAAAGACCTTACTGCCTGGGTTGCGGCTTGGGATGATTATTCTGCCGGAAGTTCTTCAAGAGAGTTTTACATTATTTAAGCAAAGTATGGATTTGAATACTCCTACTCTAACCCAGGGAGCCCTTGAAATATACCTGAAAAGCAGTATGTATAGATCCCACATAACAAGGACAAAACGCTTTTATCAGAAGAAGATGCAGGCTTTAAGAACAGCCTGTCAGGAGATATTTTCAGAGAAGGTGAGGTATCACATTCCCCCCACAGGTATTTACGCTCTGATAGAAACAGAGAAAAATACCTCGGAGATCATAGTGAATTGTTTAAAAAAGAAGAATATTCTTGTAAGCAGTATTAAGAACTGCTATCTGAATGATTTTACAGAATCAGAAGGAATACGATTCTGCATTTGTACCTGTAAGGAGGAGGACTTCTGTACGGTCCTTCAGTTAATAAATAATGAAATGATGAAATTAGAAAAGATAAAAATCAAGAAAGACAGGTTAAAAAATGAAAATAAGTTCTAGGAATGACTATTTACCATAGAATACACGCAGCCGCAATAGTCCTGGCGATATAAATCGTATTCTTTGGAAAGCTCGATAGAGCGCTTATATCCATTCCTCTTTTTAAAATCCGAATTCAAGTAGGAAACACCGTACACAGAACCGGTCTTTTCTCCGATTTCATTGAGCTTGGCAGCATTCTTATGAGGGCTGATGGAAAGAGTAGTAGTAAAGTAATCAAACCCATTTTCTTTTGCACATTTGGCAGCCTCAAGAAGCCGCAGTTCATAGCAGGCAAAGCACCTCTCACCACCCTCAGGCTGATCTTCCAGACCTTTTGCTATCTGGTAGAAAACTTCCGGTTCATATGTTCCTTCCAGAAAAGAGATGGGATATTTCACCGGCATCGTCTTAATTAGGCGTATCTGCTCCTGTACTCTGCGGTCATATTCTTCCTTGTAAGAGATGTTTGGATTATAATAATATATGGTAACATGAAAGTAATTCGTCAGGTATTCCAGGCAATAACTGCTGCATGGTGCACAGCAGCTGTGCAGCAGGAGGCTCGGTACAATCCCTTTTGTCTCAAAGTCCGACAGGGTTTTCTCCAGCTCCTTTTGGTAATTTCGTATAATATCCATTGATGTCCCTCCCAAACTGCCTAAAATTGTAGGATTATGGCAGTTTTTATAGCGTTTTTTTCTACTTAATAATACTTTTTAAATTTTTTTAAAAAATATGAAAATTCCTCTTGATTTTTTTCAAATAATATTATATTATATTATTGCTGTGAGACGCAAGACATAATTCACAGAAACAATCGAGGCGTGGCTCAGCTTGGCTAGAGCGCTGTGTTAGGGACGCAGAGGTCGCAAGTTCAAATCTTGTCGCCTCGATTCTTTATTTAAAACGTGTTATAATAAGAAGCAGTAGGATTAAGATAGGAATCCTGCTGCTTTGTTTTTGTATTTTAGTATATAAAATAGGAAGGCGGAGAAGAGTATATGGATTTTACGGGTAAGGTTGCCGTAATTACCGGTGGTGCACAAGGCATTGGAAAAAATATAGTTGAAGGTTTTTTAAAAGCAGGGGCATATGTTGCAGTAATAGATAAGGCGGCAGTAAATATTGAAGCATCCTATACCTATCAAGGGGATTTGGCAGAAGAAGAGCATATCAGAATTTTTGCGAAAGAAGTAAAGCAAAGATTTGGTAAGATTGATTATCTCATTAATAATGCCTGCTTTAGTAATAAGGGATTGCTGTCTGGCTGCAGTTATGAGGCTTTTGATGAGGTATTAAAGGTAGGAGTTATAGCACCTTATTATTTGACCCAGTTATTTATGGATTCCTTTCACCAAGGAGGTGCTATTGTAAATATTTCCTCCACCCGTGCGGCTATGTCTCAGGAAGATACGGAGAGTTATTCCGCAGCAAAGGGAGGGATTCTCTCACTTACTCATGCTTTGGCGGTAAGTCTTGCAGGTAAGGTGAGAGTGAATGCCATATCTCCCGGCTGGATCGATACGACCGGAGGAGAATTTACGGAAGCGGATAAGCTGCAGCATCCGGTGAAGCGAATTGGCATACCAGAGGATATTACGAAGCTGGTAATGTTTCTGTGCAGTGAGGACAGCAGCTTTATAAATGGTGAAAATATTACTGTCGACGGCGGTATGAGCAGGCTTATGATTTATCATAACGAGGAAGGCTGGGAGTACGGAAGAAATTGTTGAGAAGCAATTAGTACAACCGTTTAGAGAATTTAACCATTTTTTTGAAAGCTGAAAGTAGTATTAGAATATGCACAGGTGATTTGGCTCTAAAATGTGAGAATTAACCATAAATAATTGAAATATTTCTATAAAATTTGAAAATAAAAAAAGGATTCAGGAAGTTTTGGTGGAATATTAATAATATAAGCATTAATCTGAAAGAAAGGAGTAGTATATGTTCGATGAACTTAGTGATAAAAACAATGATAAACCAGGTAAACCTCTTAGTATGCGTGAGAAGTTAGAGCGGCGGGAACATGATTTTTTATGTCCCTATGCCTCTTTTAGTGACAGTTCTTTGGGAAGGGATGTCTATGAGGAACCCTGTGATATCAGGCCCATTTACCAAAGAGATAGAGACCGTATTCTTCACTCCAAATCTTTTCGCAGGTTAAAACACAAGACCCAGGTGTTTTTGGCACCGGAGGGAGATCATTACCGTACAAGACTTACCCATACTCTGGAGGTATCCCAGAATGCCAGGACCATAGCCAGAGCGTTAAGACTCAATGAGGATTTGACGGAAGCGATTGCCCTGGGACATGATTTGGGGCATACTCCTTTTGGTCACGCCGGAGAGCGAGCCCTAAATTCCATTTGTCCGGAAGGGTTTGAGCATCATCTTCAAAGTATTCGTGTGGTGGAACTTCTTGAAAACCATGGAAAGGGTTTAAATCTGACTAAGGAAGTCAGAGACGGTATCGTAAATCACCAGACCAAGGGGATACCTATGACCCTGGAAGGAAAGATTGTAAGACTTTCCGATAAGATTGCTTACATTAACCATGATATTGATGATGCAATCAGGGGACATATAATGGAAGAAGAGGATATTCCTAAGGAATATACCGATATATTAGGACATAGTTCCAGAGAACGTTTAAACACTCTAATACATGATATTGTAAGCTGCAGCGAGGAGAAGGAAGATATCTTTATGTCCCCTGCCATTGAAGCAGCAATGTTTGGTATGAGAAAATATATGTTTTATAATGTTTATACCAATCCCAAAGCAAAAGGAGAAGAACAAAAGGCAGAATCTATGCTGAAGTTTCTTTTTGAATATTATAGTAAGAACCTCGAATTGCTTCCGGAAGAGTATCTGAACATGGTAAAGGAAAAGGGACAAAAGGAAGCAAGAGTTGTGTGTGACTACATTGCGGGCATGACAGACCGCTTTGCAGTAGCCAAGTTCAAAGAGATTGCTATTCCAAGGTCCTGGAGTGTATATTAATCTTAGAATCTGAAGTCTCAAGAATGAAATGTATTTCTTAGTATATGGGAGTAAATAGTTAATAATAGAGAGTAATAGATATTGCAGTAAATTAACAGGAAGGAAAAGGAGCACCCATGTTTTATCCGGATGAACTGGTAGAAGAAATCAGACAGAAGAACGACATAGTAGACGTAATCAGTTCCTATGTGAAATTACAGCGAAAGGGCAGCAGCCATATGGGACTTTGCCCCTTTCACAATGAGAAATCCCCTTCCTTTAGCGTAAGTGCCTCAAAGCAGATGTACCATTGCTTTGGCTGCGGCGTGGGAGGTAATGTATTTACCTTTCTGATGGAGTATGAGAATTACTCCTTTGTAGAAGCTCTAAAACATCTGGCGGGCAGAGCAGGGGTAACCTTGCCGGAAGCAGAAATCAGTGAAGAAGCAAAGCGTCAAGCCGGCATTAAGGCGAGACTTTTAGAAATTAATAAAGAAGCAGCAAAGTATTACTATTTCCAATTAAAATCAGCAAGAGGACAAGCTGCTGTGGATTATCTGACCAAGCGCCAGCTTTCAGAAGAAACCATTAAGAAATTCGGACTTGGTTATTCCAATCAGACGGGGGACGATATCTATCGTTATTTAAAGCATATAGGCTATGAAGATGATATCTTAAGGGAATCCGGTTTGATTAGTTTTGATGAAAGGCACAAAGTTTATGATAAGTTTTGGAACCGTGTAATGTTTCCGATTATGGATACCAACAATCGGGTTATCGGTTTTGGGGGCAGAGTTATGGGAGATGGGCTGCCCAAATACCTAAACTCGCCTGAAACAAAGCTCTTTGATAAGAGCAGAAACCTCTACGGACTTAACTTTGCCAGAACCTCCAGAAAACCGAACTTTCTTATCTGTGAAGGCTATATGGATGTTATTGCGCTGCATCAGGCGGGCTTTACCAATGCTGTTGCATCTCTTGGAACAGCTTTTACCGGGCTCCAGGCCAATCTGATTAAGCGTTATACCACAGAGGTGCTTTTAACCTATGACAGTGATGAAGCAGGTACGAAAGCTGCCCTTCGTGCGATTCCTATCCTAAAGGAAGCAGGACTTACGGTTAAGGTCATTAATATGAAGCCCTACAAAGACCCGGATGAATTCATCAAAGCGTTAGGAGCAGAGGAATTTCAGAAGAGAATTGACGGGGCCAGGAATTCCTTCCTCTTTGAGGTGGAAGTCATGGAAAATGACTATGATATGAATGACCCGGAGCAGAAAACAAAGTTTTTCAATGAAATTGCAAAGAAGATGCTGCAATTTACAGAGGAAATCGAGAGAAATATTTATATAGAAGCAGTATCTAAAAAATATGAAACCGGTTTTGAAAACTTAAGAAAGTTAGTTAATAGTTATGGAGCCAGACTTGGGACGGGGGAAAGCTACAGGCCAAAGGAATATACAGGAAGAGGAAAGGACAAGGAAATGTCCGGTAAGAATTCACCTGCCCAAGGAATGCGGCAGTCCCAAAGGATACTTTTAACCTGGTTGATTGAAGATTTAAGACTTTTTGAAAAGATTAAGGGGATTATTACACCGGCTGATTTTACAGAGGATTTATATAAACAGGCAGCAGAGCTCCTCTTCTCGCAATACAACAAGGAAGGAAAGGTAACGCCGGCTAAGATATTAAATCATTTTGAAAGCAAGGAAGAACAAAAGGAAGCTGCGGCTTTGTTTAGTTTAGAGCTAAGCAATGAGATGAGTGCGAAAGAGAAGGAAAAGGCTTTGAATGAGACGGTTATGAGAATTAAAAAGAACAGTCTTGATATACAAAGTAAAGAAGCAATCGAAAAAAATGATGCTCAAAACCTTCAAATTATCATCAAAGCACAGATGGATTTACAAAAATTGCATATTTCCCTTGCTGATGGTTAAAATACTACTAAGATTTTTGCATCAGGTTTGCTTGCGAGGTGCATGAATACAGTGTGAAATGTAAGAAGGTTAATTCACACAATTATTGCAAAACAGGAGGATGGATAAATAATGGATGAGAATATGGTTAAATTCACGGAAAAGTTAAAAGAGCTTCTGGTATTTGCTAAAAAGAAAAAAAACGTTCTGGAATTTCAGGAAATTAATGATTTTTTTGCGGATTTTGAACTGGACTCCGTTATGATTGAAAGAATCTATGAATTCCTGGAATTAAATAATGTTGATGTTCTTCGTATCACGGAAGAAGAGGACATTCTTCTGGAGGATGACGAGGAACTGGAAGAAATCGATTTTTCCATACCGGAAGGCATTGCCATTGACGATCCGGTAAGAATGTATTTAAAAGAAATCGGTAAGGTTCCGCTGCTTAGTGCCGATGAAGAGATTGAACTTGCAAGAAGAATGAAGGTTGGAGACACGGATGCTAAAAAGAGGCTTGCAGAGGCAAACTTAAGGCTGGTAGTAAGTATTGCCAAGCGTTATGTAGGCAGAGGTATGATGTTTCTTGACCTGATTCAGGAAGGAAATCTTGGCTTAATTAAAGCTGTTGAGAAATTCGACTATACGAAAGGCTTTAAGTTCAGTACCTACGCTACCTGGTGGATAAGACAAGCTATAACCAGAGCCATAGCGGATCAGGCAAGAACTATAAGAATACCTGTTCATATGGTGGAAACAATCAATAAGCTTATTCGTGTCCAGAGACAGTTACTCCAGGAATTAGGGAGAGAACCAACTCCGGAAGAAATCTCAGCAGAAATGAATGTACCGGTTGAGCGTGTAAGAGAAATTCAAAAGATATCCCAGGAACCGGTATCTTTAGAGACACCAATTGGCGAGGAAGAAGACAGCCATCTGGGAGATTTCATTCAGGACGATAATGTGCCGGTACCTGCCGATGCAGCAGCTTTTACCCTGCTTAAGGAGCAGCTCTTAGATGTACTTGGAACCCTGACAGACAGGGAGCAGAAGGTGCTAAGACTGCGCTTTGGACTGGATGACGGAAGGGCGAGAACCCTGGAAGAGGTAGGTAAGGAATTTAATGTTACCAGAGAGAGAATACGTCAGATAGAAGCGAAAGCTCTGAGAAAATTAAGGCATCCAAGCCGCAGCCGTAAACTAAAAGACTACTTGGAATGATGAGGAAAAGTTTTAAATGCAATTATCAAATAGACTAAAGACTGTAGCAGATACTGTTACAACGGGTAACAGGGTTGCAGATGTAGGATGCGACCATGCCTACATAGCCATATATCTGGCGGAGAACGACATAGCACCGGGTGTAATTGCCATGGATATAAACAAAGGTCCCTTAAGCAAAGCAAAGGAAAACATCCAGGTCAGAGGACTTTCTGATAAAATAGAGACCAGACTTTCTGATGGGCTTTCAAAGCTTAATACAGGAGAAGCAGAAACGATTGTAATAGCCGGGATGGGTGGAAGCTTGATGGTCCGAATCTTAAAAGAAGGAGAGAAAGCCCTTGAAGGAGTAAGTGAACTGATACTACAGCCCCAGTCAGAGATTTTCCTGTTACGACGGTATCTTCATGAAGTAGGTTTTGCAATTCAGTCTGAAAAAATGGTCAAAGAGGATGAGAAATTCTATGTCATTATAAAGGCTGTAAAGACAAACGCATCAGAAATATATGAGGATGACCTGCATTATCTTTACGGAAAGCTTCTCTTAGTGAGCGGAGAACCTGTCGTAAAAGAATATCTGGAAAGAGAAAAGCGCTTGAAGCTTCAAGTGAAAGAAGCATTAGCGTTACCTTCCACAACAGGAAGTGTTAAAAGATTGGAAGAAATAGAAGCTGAGCTTTCTGAAGTTGAGAAAGCTCTGGGTTATTTCACAAAATAAAGTGTTTTATCTGAAAAAAAAGAATATACTGTTTAACAAAGATTTTCCATCTGATTATAATATTTATGAATAATCAGGTGGAGCTTTCGGTATAGGGTATTACGAAAGGGGTTAAGATGGAAGATATCGTAAAGGTTGAAATAGATGGTATAATAAAAGAATATCCAAAAGGCAAAAGTTTTCTTGAAATAAGCCGGGAATATACGCCAAAAGACGGCGGGGATTTTATATTGGCACTGGTTAATAATAAACTTCGGGAACTTACCAAAAAAGTTGAAAAGGACTGCAAGATACGCTTTGTCACTACTTCAGAAGATGCCGGTCATAAAACATACACCAGAGGCATGATTCTGGTATTTATGAAAGCAATCTACAGTATTGTAGGAAGAGAGAATATTACCAAGGTATCCGTTGAATATTCCCTGAAGGAAGGTATCTATTGTCAGCCTAATATGAAGGTGCCGGTTACAAAGGAACTGACAGATAAGATAAAAGCCAAGATGCAGGAATATGTGACAAAGGACCTTACTTTTGCTAAGAAAACCATAGGAACCGATGATGCTATTGAACTTTTTAAATCTTATGGTATGTACGATAAAGAGAAGCTTTTTCGCTACCGCCGCGTCTCTAAAACAAATATCTACAGCCTGGAGGGCTTTGAGGATTATTATTATGGCTATATGCCACCAAGCACCGGTATGCTGGCATGGTTTGACGTAATACCCAAAGAAGATGGGATCGTTCTTCTCTTGCCAGACGGAAAAACACCAAAAGAAATAAAGCCCTTTGAAGTGCCGGAGAAATTATATCATACTTTAAAGGAATCCAACATATGGGCTGAGACCATGGAGATCGATACGGTCGGAGCCTTGAATGAAGCAATTGTTGCAGGCAGAATGAATGAACTGATTCTGACCCAGGAAATGTTCCAGGAAATGAAAATCGGTGAAATTGCTGCTATGATAAAGGAATCCGGAAAGAAGCTTGTCATGATTGCAGGTCCCTCCTCTTCGGGTAAGACTACCTTTTCTCACCGGTTATCCATACAGCTTAAGACCCATGGTCTGACCCCCCATCCCATCGGAGTGGATAATTATTTCGTTGAGAGGGATTTGACCCCTCTGGATGAATATGGAAAGCCTAATTTTGAAGCGTTGGAAGCAATTGATACGGAAAGCTTTAATCGGGATATGACTGCCCTTTTAGCAGGAAAGACAGTAGAACTTCCGGTATTTAACTTTGTAACCGGACACCGGGAATATAAGGGGGATTTTCTGACCCTTGGGCCTAACGACATCCTTGTAATAGAAGGAATTCATGGCTTAAATGATAAACTTTCTTATAGTCTGCCAAAGGAAAGCAAGTTTAAAATCTATATCAGTGCCCTTACAGCGCTTAATATTGATGAGCATAATCGTATACCTACCACGGACTTAAGACTCTTACGGAGACTTGTGCGGGATGCCAGAACCAGAGGAGCAGATGGAGCAAAGACCATCGGCATGTGGCCTTCTGTCAGAAGAGGGGAGGAGGAGAACATATTCCCTTATCAGGAGGAAGCGGATGTGATGTTTAATTCAGCTTTGATTTATGAACTTTCTATCCTGAAATCCTATGCGGAGCCGGTTTTGTTTGGCGTCAGACGTGACCAGGAGGAATATATAGAAGCTAAGAGAATGCTCAAATTCCTGGATTATTTCCTGGGAGTAAACAGTGATGTAGTGCCAAAACATTCAATTTTAAAAGAATTTATCGGCGGCAGCTGTTTTAATGTGTAGGAAAATCTTTATTTGATAGCTCTTTACATTGTCTGCCTTTCGTGTTAGAATATCAATTCGTGAGTAGCACAGATGGTCGCGCCTATAAGCTGCCGAAAGGCCATAGGTGAGGAAAGTCCGAGCTTCATAGGGCAGAGTGCCGGATAACGTCCGGTGGAGGCGACTCTAAGGATAGTGCAATAGAAATATACCGCCAGGATTCTGGTAAGGGTGGAATGGTGGAGTAAGAGCCCACCGCCTGGATGGTAACATACAGGGCATATGTAAACCCCACTCGAAGCAAGACCGAATATTAAAGCTATACGGCGGCCCGTCGTGCTTTAGGGTAGGTCGCGGTTTATAGAGATGGGATTGTTACTGATGAGCTTACAAAGAAAAGGATATAGCTTTTTATTATTATAATACAATTTGGCGTCGTCTGGCTGAGCCTTGTATGTGAAGCGCAGCGTTATGAATAGGCGAAGGGAAAGCAGCCGAATGTATTATAATAATGAAAAGCTAACTGAATAATGGTGATAAGCTCATGAGTAACAATCCCATCTTTTAAACGAGCCACATGGTAACATGGGGCAAAGATAGATGACCATTTGATACAGAACTCGGCTTATAGTGCTGCTCATTTAGCTGGTGTAGAATAGTATAACTATTTTACACCGGCTTCTTTTACATTTAAGAAAAAAGTAAAGACTTTATGGTAAGAATTATGATAGAGTGAAGTAGGATAACATCTTTAGCGGAAAGGAATAATAAGATGGAGCAGACAAGTATATTAGTAGTAGACGATGACAGAGAAATTGCCGAATTGGTAGAAATACATTTAATCGGAGACGGTTATCAGGTTTTTAAAGCTTTTAATGCAAAGGAAGGCTTTGAGATCCTAAAGAGAGAAGATATCAAACTTATTATACTGGATATTATGATGCCCGGAACAGACGGGCTTAGTATGTGTAAAACCATTAGGGAAACCAGTACGATCCCTATTATTATGCTAAGTGCTAAATCTGCGGATTTGGATAAGATTATCGGTCTTGGCACCGGCGCAGATGATTATGTTATCAAGCCCTTTAATCCTCTAGAACTGACAGCCAGGGTTAAATCCCAGCTCAGAAGGTTTACAAAGTTTAATCCCAGCTCTCATGAGGACAGGCAGGATAAGGAAATAGCAGTTAACCACCTGGTAATCAATAAAGAAGATCACCGGGTCATAGCCTATGACAGAGAAGTAAAATTAACTCCCATTGAATTTGATATCTTGTACCTTCTTGCCAGCAATACGGGCAGAGTTTTCTCTACGGATGAGATTTTTGAAAGAGTCTGGAATGAGAAAATGTATGAGGCTAATAACACCGTAATGGTTCATATAAGAAGATTACGGGAAAAGATAGAGATGGATTCCAGAAATGCACAGATTATAAAAACAGTATGGGGAGTCGGATATAAAATTGAAAAATAGTATATTTAAAAGTTTTCGTTTTGAAATAGTCCTTTACAGCCTGCTTAGCCTTGTATATGCATTGCTTACGGAAGCAGTGATAACCTTTGGAATATATATCATCTACCATGTGGTAAATGGCAGCCCGAAGGTAAATAATACCCTTCCCCAGAATAGCAATCTGTTAAACCGGTTTCAGGAAAGCGGAAATGTACCTCCTAGCGGAAATGTCCATCTTCCAAGGCTGGAAGGTGGTCCAACCAGAGGAATGATAGTAATGGGTACTTTAATTGCTTTGGTTATAGGTATTATTTTATTTATGCTATACTTTCTTTTGCTTTCCAGAAAATTTGCTATTTATATTGAAAGAATCGCCAGCGGTATAACAGACATTTCCTCCGGAAACTTAAACACAAGGATTACCATTCATAATGATGATGAATTTGCTTTGATAGCGGACAAGATAAATCAGATGTGCGGGGATATTAAGCGGATTATTGAGAATGAGAGAAAGAGTGAGAATACAAAGAATCAGCTGATTACCAGTGTGGCTCATGACCTTAGAACTCCGTTAACCTCCATTATCGGCTACCTTGATCTGGTACAGGGGGAGAATAAGATTACATCCGAAGTAAAAAAGCATTATGTGGAAATAGCTTATGCCAAATCCAAGAGATTGGAAAAGCTGATTGAAGATTTATTTGCATACACGAAGTTTAGTTCCGGTGAGGTGGCTCTGGAATGCAGTGATATTGATATGGTAAAGTTTATAGAACAGCTTGCCGAAGAATTCTACCCAAGTTTTCAGGAAAACGGACTCCAATATGAGTTCACCACCAATAAGTCTTCCGCCTTAGCTTATGGTGACGGTAATTTACTGGCCAGAGCCTTTGCTAATCTGATAGATAATGCTATCAAGTATGGCAGAGATGGAAAAAGTGTTCAGATTGATATTCGAACAGATATAACTACTATTACCATAGCTGTTATTAATTATGGGAAGCTGATACCGGAAAAAGACCTGGATGCGATTTTTGAAAGGTTTTACCGTCTGGAGGAATCCCGTTCCAGTGAAACCGGAGGAACCGGTTTAGGTCTGGCAATTGTAAAAAATATCATTGAAATGCACGGAGGAAGTATCAAGGCCAGCAGCGATCATAATGGGACGGTATTTTCGGTCCAGCTGCCAAGGCGTGATGTATGATTCATGAAAAGCATAATTCACGCACAAGATTGTGTCGAAGTACTTTAAGGCAATATCTTGAAGAGTGTTGGAAAGGGCATTTGGTTGTATGAAGAAAATAACCATTCTTATATCAGTACTGTTACTTTGTATGGCATTTAGCTGGATATTTCCTGCCACTGTAAGAGCTGGGAACGATACACAGGGTAAAGTACTCACGGACAGAGAAGATAATCTTACACTTCAAGTAACTTATGGATATGATAATACTGTAAAATATGGGAGATACACAGAAGTTACAGGCATAATACAGAATAATGGGAAGAAAACATTTACTGGAACATTCCAATGTCTGATACCTAAGTCAAAGGATAATACCTTATACAAGGAAAGTATTCGTGTAAAGACAGGAGAAAGTATAAAAGTTTCTCTTGTTATACCAATCATCGATGATACCGGATTTCTTCAGGTGAAATTATTTAATAAGAATCAGAAAGAAGTAATAGAGCATAAGTTTCAATTGATTTTTGGAAATTATGACAAATCGGTTTATGCCGGGGTGTTAACGGATAAAAAAGAAGACCTTGAATACTTAAACAATCTGAATTTACGTCCAATATATCTTAATTCAGATACTCTTACAGATAATTTTCTTGGTATGGATTTACTGGATGTACTTATTATTAATAATTTTGATACCTCAAAGCTAAAGAAAGAGCAGCTTGAGGCAATTAAAGAGTGGGTTTATCAGGGGGGGACCCTGGTACTTACAGCCGGGAAATATGATACTGCTATCATGGCTGCCTTTGGAGAAGAATTTGGGGTATCCATTGGTAACAGCAGAAAAAGCGATAATATAAGCTTTCAGACAGAATTTAGTAATTTAAAAACATTAAAACAATATATTAATGACTATCAGAAAGCAAAAAAAATATTCTACCAGGACCTTTCGGAGAAAAATCAGAAAACTCTGACCAATAGTAATATTACGAATATCAACACAAATACAGGAAAACTCTACGGCTCCTATATTACGAAGGAATGGTCGGAAGAAGAAATAAATGCCCTAAAGACGGAAGTTATAAACAAAGAAGTGTCGGATATTGCATTGGAGAACGGAATCAGTCTGGTAAGGGAAAATCAGAAGGAGCTTATGCTTTGTGCCAAAGAAGGCAATGGAAAGGTAGAACTGGTCGCATTTGATATTGCCTTGGAAAAAGATCACAAATCGATAGCTGTTTCCCTGATTAAGCAGATTGCGGATAATATCAGCGAGGGAAAGAAAAACCAACTGAATAATGAATATTACGGCTGGTATTTATCAGATGGCATGATGAACAATATTGCTTCGAAAGAAGCTAAGAAAGTACCGGCTACCTATAAATACGTTATTATCATTGGAATATATCTTTTGGCTTCCGGCCCGGTGACCTACCTGTGCCTGAAAAGAAAGAAGAAACAAGGCTATGGCCTGCTGTCAGTAACTGTTCTCTCAGTATTGTTTACAATGATAATGATTCTAACCGGGATGGATACAAGGATTACAAAACCCTATGCTGAGTACTTGCGGATTAAGGATTATACACAAACCGGAATGGATCGGGTAGATTTATCTTTTACGATGCCAAGTAATTACGACTATACCTTAAATCTTACGAAAAGATTTCCTCTTGTGGAGATGAGTGATGCCAATCCCTTTACGAAAGATATAACAACAGCACATAGTTATATTAATTATGGTAATTCAAATAAAACAATAGCATATAATAGCTCCGGAGTAACCTTACAAGTTACGGATAATACTGCCTTCTCTCCTGTTTACTTTCAGGGTAATTTTAAAACAGAGAAGCAGGAGGGAAACTTTTCCGGCAGTCTTAGTCATACCGGAAGCAGTGTAAGCGGTACGATACGGAATGAATTTAACTTTGATATTACTCATGCAATTTTACTCTGTGATGAACATCTTATAGATATCGGTGAGATTAAAAGCGGTCAGGTAATAACTTTAAATAATACCAATGACAATTATATAAATTCCATTGATGATCTTTATAATGATAAATTGATCAAAGAGCTGACAGCATTACCGGAAGAGGGAAAAGACCGTAATGAGAATGCAAGGCTGAATCAACTTTTTATTACGATGATAGAAAATAACTATTCACAAGGAGAGTTTGATAATTGTATTATCGGCTTTCAGAATAATGATACTTTCTCAAGTACCGGTGATGGAGATGAGTTTATCTCACAGGTTGCATCTCTAATGCAGACAAAGGGTATTGAAATAGTTAAGATCCCGGTTAAAGTGGATAATAAGCTGGATAATGAAGAATTTGTATCCAGTATAGACCCTTATATTCAATTGGATGGCAGTAATATGGGAACTTACTATACCAGCCGTTACATGTCTAACGATAGTGTGCTATTGACCTATCAGTTTCCTGCAGGGGATAAAATTAAGAATTTTACCGTCCTAAAGGATCAGAATTCAAAGAGTAATAATAAATATGTCCAGAATTTTAATGGGACGGTATACTTCCTGAATGTCGATACAGGTAAATATGAAGAGGTCTTTACGGATAATTATGATATGAAAATAAATGCAGCCAAGTATTTAACAGAGAATAACTCCTTGACTGTGCGCTATCGCCAGGATTCTGCCATTCAGAATTATCAGGTGATTCTCCCTCATATATCCTATTGGAAGGAGGCTAATTAAGTGCTGACCATCAATAAACTGACAAAGAAGTTTGGT
Source organism: Anaerocolumna chitinilytica (assembly GCF_014218355.1). NCBI lineage: Bacteria > Bacillati > Bacillota > Clostridia > Lachnospirales > Lachnospiraceae > Anaerocolumna > Anaerocolumna chitinilytica. The sequence continues at coordinate 4,469,636 of NZ_AP023368.1, read as the reverse complement.
AAGTTTCTAGCTCTTGATAATCTTGACCTTACCATTCGTGAACAAGAAATATATGGATTTGTAGGACCAAACGGAGCAGGAAAGACTACAACTATGAAAATCTGTGCCGGGCTTATCAAAGCAGACTCCGGAGAGGTTTTCATTGACGGTATTGATGCCCTTAAGAATAACAAGGAGCTTAAGAAGAAGATAGGATACATGCCGGATTTCTTTGGGGTATATGATAATTTGAAGGCAATAGAATATATGGAATTCTATGCTTCCATCTATGGATTAAACGGAAAAGAAGCCAAAACGATGTGTATGGAGCTATTAGAGTTAGTACAGCTGGCAGAGCATTATGATGATTATGTAGATAGCATGTCAAGAGGAATGAAACAAAGGTTATGTCTTGCCAGGTGTCTGGTACATAATCCAAAGCTCTTAATTCTTGACGAACCGGCCTCCGGTCTTGATCCAAGAGCGAGAGTTGTTATGAAGGATATATTAAAAAGACTTAGCAGTGAAGGAAAGACCATACTGATAAGTTCACATATTCTGCCGGAGCTGGCGCAGGTCTGCACCCATGCGGGTATTATTGAAAGCGGCAGACTGGTTATGTCAGGCTCCATAGAGGAGATTACCTCCGCCAGAGGAAATGCCAGACCCATCGTACTTAAGATGGTGGATAATCAGGAAATCACGATACAGGTTATCAAAGAAAATCCCTATACCAGAAAAATCACAATACTGGATAATACAGTTACTCTTTTATTTTCCGGTAATGAAGAACAAGAGGCAACTCTTTTAAGCTCAATTATACAAGGCGGCGGAGTTATATCCTCCTTCTCAAGAGAAGAGAGCAGCCTGGAGAGCCTATTTTTACAAATTACCCATGAGGAGGAAAAGTAATGCTTCGATTGAACCCTGTATATCAGAAAGACCTTCGGACAACGGCCAGAAGCTTAAGGACATATATCATTATATTTGCCTTTAACAGCCTTCTCTCTCTCTTTGGATTATTTGCCCTATATTTTACCTTTGAATACCAGCAGAGTCTCGGAAACAGCGTGCAGTATTCTGCTATCCTGGAGATATATTCTGTTATAACCGGTGTTGAATTCTTTCTTCTGCTTTTGGTGGTACCGGCAGTTACGGCAGGTGCCATCTCTGGAGAAAAAGAAAGACAGACCCTTGAAATTCTTCTAACTACAAAAATGAGTCCGGGTTCAATTATTAGAGGAAAATTATTAGCGTCTATCAGCACGATGCTTCTCTTAGCCTTTTCAAGTCTTCCAGTGATTGCACTGGTATTTTCTATTGGTGGTATTACGCTGAGAGATCTGGGCGGTTTTTTGTTGTTGATTCTGGAAACAGCTGTTTATCTTGGAAGCATCGGAATTTTCTTTTCGGCTTTATTAAAGAAATCAACCTCAGCAACAGTAGCTGTTTATGGAATCGTATTGTTGCTATGCCTTGGAACATTTGGTGCGGTATTTGGCATCCATTTTTTAACCCAGATACATTTAAATCATTTAGTCACAGATGGGACGACACCTATGCAGGCGGATATCGGAAACTGGATGCTGCTTTTATTAGGGAATCCTATTGCAACTTATCTGTCCGTACTAAAAGGGCAGACAGGCACCGGAAGGTCTCTGGCAGAAATATATGGAAAGTATGGTAATCTCTCTGCTGTATGGAATGATAATTGGTTTCTGATAAGCATGATTCTTCAGATTGTAATTGCAGTACTATTGCTATTTTGGTCAGCAGCTCTTTTGAATCCCTTAAAAAAACAGCCATCGGTTTCGTAAGGTGCAAAACCGGTGGCAATTTTTTGGAATATGAAAATGGAAGAAGAATAATATGGATTTATTATAACATATAAAATGAAAAAAAGTAATATTTTTTTGAATTTTTTTAGAATTCTTTATTTAAGCCATTAATATTTAAATTATCAGCAAATTTTCTTAAATTCTTTGAAATTCTCAGATTATGATAAAGCTTGGCATATTCGATTTCATCCATGTCACTAATGTAATTAACGGGGAAATTCTTTTTGCAGCCGTTTCTTTTTAGCATGTCAGCAGCTTTGTTATAAGCGATGGCAGCTTCCTTCTCGCTGGAATAGCGTCCAATCAGATATTCCCCTTCGATATGAATCTTGGCAGTATAGCAAAGAAGGGATTTATGCTTGCTGTAAAATACCCCATGATAATGGTTTATCACTTCTATGTTACTGTAACGTAAATCATGTTCATTTCCATTAATGAAACAGTAGTCTTTACCGGCAACGGCATAGTTCTTAATACCATAACGGGAGAGGATATTTACCTGCATGCCGTAATCGGAGACAAACAGGTGCCCGCCTCTCATCATAATTTTGTGATGCCCATAATAAAATAAGTCATCCGTATCGAATAGAAAAAAGGTATCTCTACTTATATAATATAAGAAGTAATTCGTTCTTAAATAGATAGGATTCTTAATATATATCCCATTATCTCTGAAATTCATCAAAATAACCCACTTTTCAAAATCAAGGCCGAAATTTTCCGAATAATCTATCAGATTATATTTATTCTCTCTGATTACCAACAAAGCGGTTTCATAAGCCTGGTTTCCCTGCTTTGCGCTATTGAAGCTGCCGAGACTGATATGCTTATTGCGGTAAGTGATACCGGCACGGTAATAACATTCACCATTTTTCTTGTATGCTATTGTAACACCCGGATACTGCGGCAAACTCCTCACCTCTTTCGTTTTCGTCATACTTCTCGGATTCTATTTTATATCGTCATACTTCTCGAATTCTATTTTATATCGTCATACTTCTCGGATTCTATTTTATATCGTCCTATTTCTTGGATTCTATTTTATAGGAAATTACATAAAAATTGCAAGGTATTTTTAAAAGGACATGTTCTATTTACATAGAAAGTGAATTAAAGTATTATGCTGAAGGGAATCTCAGAAAAGTGGTTGTTTAAAGGAAAGTAAGCAGATAACTTTATGTTTTACAATATTACATAAATGTTAAGCGAATTAATAGAAATGTAACAATATTTATCTAGCTAAAGCGCTAAAATACTATGCTTTTCTAATGATATTGGTAAAAAAATATAGCAAGTATGTATAAATCTCCAAAAATGGTTCAAAATATTTAATAACTCCTTAACATTTAGTTAAAAATTGTTTGTTTGTTATGAACAAAAAATGGAAGTTAAAAGCAGTCAGTAATTATGCATAAAGCTATGAGCTGGGAAAAAAAGTTAAAATTATTTATCGTTTCTTCCAAAGTTTGCATTGAGTTATTGACAGCAAAAAGCGAAATGATATAATGCATGAGAAGCTTTTAAGAGAGACGATGCCTGTGATTCTTTTAAAAGTTTTCTAGTCTACAGACAATTATAGCAATAGAATAACAAAGGCGATATTTTATTGCGGTAATATCTAGAAAGAAAAGAGGATGTATATATGCTAAAAATACACTCGTTTCTTCAAAGGGCTTTAAAGCCGGTAAAAGCTGTTATACCAGTTGCCGGTAAGAATATGTCAGGAATTACAGCAGCTGTTTTATTTGCGACAGCAGCTATCTTCCTAATCTTAAGCCCGGATGCTATTTATAATCAAACCTCCTTACAGGAAGCTCCTGTTTATACCTCAGGAAATACGGAGACGTATGAGAATAAGATAGCGGAAGAAACAGCGATAGAAGCGATTGTGAGATGGAATCCGGAGAATAGTCAGGGTAAAATCACACAGGTTGCTTTAACAGCTCCTTATATTCCCTTCAAACTAAGTAATGGAACGGTAACCGCTACGAACGATTGGATAGTAACAGCAGATGAAATGTTTATAACAGAGGCAAAGTCAATATTTGAAAATAGTCTGACATTAAAAAAGATACAAGCAGAAAAACAAACAGCAATGAGCTTGACAGCAAGCGAACTCAAAACAGACAGCGAGACAAAAGCAGTACAGGCAACTGCAGATAGTAAGGTTGATAGTAGTTCAACCAAAGAAAAAAGTAAAATCACAGTACAAGAGAAAGTTTCGAAAGAAGTCGCCACAAAAAAGACAGCCTCAAATGAAGTAAAAAAGACAGTAAAAAAAGTAGCGAAAAATACCGTAAAAAAGACAGTGAACAAAGTAAAGCTTAGTAGTGAGGACATAGAAGTTCTTCAAAGAATCGTAGAAGCTGAAGCAACCGGAGAAAACGTGAAGGGTAAGATACTGGTTGCAAATGTCATTCTTAACAGAGTGAAGAATAAGGATTTTCCTGATTCGGTAAAAGCGGTTGTATTCCAGAAAGATGGAAGTACTTATCAATTTTCTCCGATAAAGGATGGAAGATATTATTCCGTCAGAGTATCGAAGAGTACCAAAGACGCAATCAAGCGAGTGCTTGAAGGAGAAGATTACTCCAATGGCGCGTTATATTTTTCAGCAAGAATAAGAGCAGACAAAAGCAGCATGAGCTGGTTTGACCGTCATCTTAAGTTCTTGTTCAAATATGGCGGACACGAGTTCTTTAAGTAAGACCAGGAGTGAAAAGGATGCAGAAGGATATGTGATACATTATCCTTCTGCATCTTTTTTATTGCATTTCACTTTAGTAAGGTATTGTGGAAAGGTAAGAAACATGTTATAATACAACGCAAATCAGTAAGACTGATTATCATATGTGTTAATAGAAGACTATTTAACACGAAGGTATATATCAGAGCTGATTATGTAATGTGCAAAAGATGATGGGAATAGAATTAGCAAAAGAATAGTAACGAAAAAATAGTAATAACAAAAGAATAGTAATGAAAAAAATAGTAATAACAAAAGAATAGTAATGACGAAAGAATACTAATGCTAAAGAATACTAGGTATATATCATTCAAAAGATATCATAGAGACCTTTAAATTTTCGATATATAGCGATTTAGATTCAAGTTAATTGAAAATAAATTTATCATAAACATAATTAAAAAATATCAAATTACAAGTTTGATACTTACGGAAGGAGTTATTATGAATCTTTTATATCAAAGCACCCGCAGTAAAGCAGCACCTATAACAGCATCCCAGGCGATATTAAAAGGACTGGCTGAAGACGGAGGACTTTATGTTCCGGAAAGTATACCAAGTCTCACCACTAGCTTAAAGGAGTTAAGTTCGCTTACTTACCAGCAGACGGCATATGAGGTAATGAAGCTGTATTTTACAGATTTTACGGAGGCAGAACTAAAGAACTGCATCAACAATGCTTACGACGGGAAATTTGATAATGAAGAAATCGCTCCTCTAAAAGAAGCTGATGGGCTCTATTACCTTGAATTGTTTCATGGGTCGACTATAGCCTTTAAGGATATGGCTTTATCCATTCTGCCACACCTGTTGACTACGGCAGCTAGAAAAAATAATGTCACCGATGAGATCGTCATTCTTACCGCAACCTCCGGTGATACCGGAAAAGCTGCTCTTGCAGGCTTTGCGGAGGTAGAAGGAACTAAGATTATCGTATTCTACCCAAAGGATGGTGTCAGCCCTATCCAGGAAAAGCAGATGGTGACTCAAAAAGGCGACAACACCTATGTAATTGGAATTGATGGCAACTTTGATGATGCACAAAATGGTGTCAAAGCAATGTTTAATAATAGAAAACTGGCAGAGGACTTAAAAGCGAAAGGCTATGTGTTTTCCTCAGCAAACTCCATCAATATCGGCCGTTTGGTGCCGCAGATTGCTTATTATGTCTATGCATATGGTAAAATGCTTCGTACAGGTGTCATTTCTGATGGAGAGAAGATTAATGTAGCTGTCCCTACCGGCAACTTCGGAAATATCCTGGCAGCTTATTATGCCAAGCAGATGGGAATACCAATTGATAAACTTATCTGTGCTTCTAATGAGAATAAAGTACTCTTTGATTTCCTAGAGACAGGTATCTACAATAGAAAGAGGGATTTTATCCTGACCTCTTCCCCTTCCATGGACATCCTAATCTCCAGTAACCTGGAGAGACTACTGTACTTAACCTCCGGAAAAGACAGTGATAAGACCCTTTCACTGATGAATTCTCTCAGCGAGGAAGGGGAATATGAGATTACAAAAGAAATGAAAGAAAATATGTCCGGAGTCTTAGGCGGTTATGCAAGCGAAAGCCAGACGGCTGAAACGATAAAAGAAGTCTACGAGAAGACAGGCTATGTAATAGATACTCATACAGCAGTTGGTGTATCCGTTTACAACCGATATAGACAAATAAATCAGGATAATAATAAAACTGTGATAGCTTCTACAGCAAGCCCCTACAAATTCACCCGAAGTGTGATGGAAGCCATCGATCCTAAGTATGGCAGCCTGGAAGACTTTGAACTGGTAGATGAATTAAGCAGAATATCAAAGGTAGCTGTTCCGGCTGCCATTGAAGAAATTCGAAGTGCGAAAGTTCTTCATGAGAGAGTTTGCAAAAAGGATGAAATGCAGAAAGTAGTAGAAGAGATACTAAAATAAATATAATAACTTAAAGCGGAAACGAATTTACTTAGGTTTCATACCAGGTGTGTTCAGGGAATGTAAAATTGGTTCTAACATGTGACAATGTTAATAAGATATCAGAGGAAAGCTGCAATTAACCTAACAGTATTGCAGCTTTTTCTTTGCAATTGTGTCTAAAAGTAATTGAAATGCCTTTAAAAAAAGCTGATTGTGACAAAAGCATGACATAAAAATGACATAAAGAAAGTGCATTATATACCTAGAGTTCAGGAACAGCAAAGCTTTGAAAAAAGTTTTCTCTCCTCAACCAAATGTAATCATCCATAAAGGTATAACAAGAAATGGTAAGTAGTAAAAAGTTTGAATTGGGAGAAAAATCCATATTATTGACGGGTCAGCTTAGCTGATAAAGCTCTCTGAATATGTCAAAAATAAGGCAAAACCTCAGTTTTTATGCTTATTTTACAGTACTGCCAAGCAGTAAAATTATAGATAAAAGGACTTGACCTTTTAACTGATTATTGCTATAATCTACTTGTTATTGGAATGATTATATTGAAAAATATAATACCAAACCAAACCTATATTTTAAGGAGGAAGAAAGAATATGAAGAAAAATTTCTTTAAAAAGAAATTAGCTTCTGCTCTTGCTCTTGCGTTAGTAGTAGCAAGCGTTAGCCCTGTAAGTGCTTCCGCTGCAACAGCTGCTAAAATCGTAGACAAGGGTACAAGCACAGCAACAGCGGTTCTTTATGTTGATAAGGTTTCTTATGGCAAGAGTGCTGTAAACTTTGACCTTAGCAAGACATACGCTGGAACAACATACACCTGGACAGTAAGCGATAGCAAAAAAGCTACTATCGGTGCTAAGACAGGATACGTGGTAGCTAAAGCTCCCGGCGTTGTAAAAGTAACAGTTACAGCAAAGAAGGGCAAAACAACCACTAAATTTACACAGAGCGTTACAATCAGAAAACGTGCAACAGCTGTTGCAGCTGGTGATGATTTCACTCTGAATGCAGGTGAGACAAAGAGCTTAAAGGCTACTTTAACACCTTCAACTTCTACCGATGCTGTAAAATATGTTTCTGATAAAGAAGCAGTTGCTACAGTAGATGCTAAGACTGGTGTAGTTACAGCGGTTGGAGCTGGTGAAGCAACAATTACTGTTTATGCAAAAGCTACATCTTCAGCACCTGATACAAGCAAATGGAACGTAACAGATACTGTTAAAGTTAAGGTTGCTCTTGGAGTTAAAGAAGCTAAGCAGACAGCATCTAACAAGATGTTATTAACTTTCAATGGTAATGCAAAAGATGCAGTTAAAGCTACAGATTTTGCTATTGAAAGCACAACCACTCATCAGGTTCAGGCAGTTAAAGGCTTAACATTTTCTGAGGATGGAACAACAGCTACATTAGAAACATACTTAAACTTTGCTGATGCTACTGAATATGTATTAACATTTGCAAAAAAAGAAATCAAGTTTGTTGCTAGCGTTGGCGCTGTAGATAAAATTGCAATTAAGACAACTACAGTAGCTCCTGGTAAAGAAACCGCTGTTGAATATACTGTTTTAGATAAAAACGGTATTGACATCACAAACACTGTAGATGCAAGCAGAATTTCTTATGCATTTGAAACTACTAATGGTTATGCAGTAGCTGGCACTAACAAGATTACATTATTCAATGCTGGCGATACAGCAACTGTTACAATCACATATCATACCTACAAGTATGAGAATGGTGCAGAAGTAACTGTATTTGCTAAAGGTGTTGTAACCGCTGTTGATCCTGCTGCAGTTACAATCGGCAACTACGAGAAGTATACTATTGCTGCAAGTGCACCTAGCGATTGGACTAAAGTTACAGCTGATACAAAGGTTGCTATTGGCGATAATAAGAAGATCTTCTTAAGAGTTAAAGATTCTACTAACAATTATATTGCGCAGAGCAATATCACATATACATCTTCTAACAAAGATGTGCTCTTAGTAGATACTGATGGAACATTATACCCTGTTAAAGAAGGAACTGTATATATTATTGCTACAACTGGAAAATCCAGCTGGACACTTCCTGTAACTGTTGTTGCTGCTAGAAAAGCTTCTACAATTGCTGTAGATAAGCCTACTGCAACTGTATCCAACACACTTAATGTAGTTGACAAAGCAACATTTACTGTTACAGTAAAAGATCAGTATGGAGATAGCTTTAACTCAAATGTTTCTGATGCTAAAGTTATTCCTTTAACAGTTGTTAGCGGACCTGCTGTAACATTCAGCGGCGATAAGGTTTATGTAACTGCTCAGCATGCTACTAAAGGTTCTTACTCTGTATTAATTACTGCACAGGGATTAAGCTTAACAGTTGGTACAACTGTAATTGAACCTTCTGGTGCAGCAGCTGTTAGTCAGTTATTATTATCAACAAACAAAATTGATAATGTAATTAAAGATGGAACTTCTTTAGCTGATAAAAATGTTGAAGTTAAGATTGGTCAGTTCAGTGGTGGAGTACTTGATGGATATGCTACTCCTTCATCAGTAAGCATCTATGATACAAACAATACTTTATACACAGCTACTATAAGTGGCGGTTCCTATGTATTCAATACAGCATATGTATCTGGTGGTGCAATTGAAAAAGTTGCTAAGGGTACTTACAAAGTAGTTGCTGTTTATGGTGGAGCAACATTTACATCATTCTTCACCGTTGATGACACTCAGGTAGCTCCTTCTTTAGCTATCAACACATTATCTGTTTCTACTCTTGATCTTGCTGGTGTTGCAGCAGCTGTTACAATCAAGGATGCTAATGGAAATCCTGTTGTTATCGAGAGCGGACATTATACAGTAGTTGGTAATTCAATAAATGTTAAAGATATAGTAGTAAAAGAAACTGTTACAGCTGGAACTGTAATTCGTGTAGTAGTTCCTGTTGATAGAACTTTTTCTAAGTAATAATTACTAAAAAAAGAAACCCTTGAAATATAGGGTTTCTTTTTTTGCATTTGAATTAATATGTCTTATTATCTTCCTTAAGAATCCTTAATAATTATTGCATTCCAGTATTATCTATGATAAAATCCAATCTAGTGGTAATTAGACCCTTTAGGAGGAGTTTTGAAATGAATGAGGTTAAGGTAAGTATCATTGTACCTGTTTACAATGTAGAGAAATACCTTACAGTCTGTATGGAAAGTCTGATTCATCAGACCTTAGAAGATATCGAAATAATCGTCGTAAATGATGGCAGCCCGGATAACAGTATAAAAATATTAGAAGAATATGAAAGAAAATACCCCGTAAAGGTAAAGGTGTTTACAACTGAGAACAGGGGGGTTAGTCATGCCCGTAATTATGGATTGGACAGAGCTGTAGGCGAATTCATATTATTCGTAGACAGTGATGATTTTATAGAATTAGATATGGCTGAGAAGTTATATACCAAGGCTGTAACTGATAACAACGATTTGGTTATGTGTGCTAGGTACAATGTTTATGAAGTACCGGGAAAAGAAGAACTTCAAAAGAAAGAGATGAAGATCTTCTATATGAATCAGAATTATAAGATGTCTGAACGAAAGTTCGAATTAGTACATGCTTCTCCATTTCCTTGGGACAAGCTATTTAAAAGAACACTATTAAAGGATATTCGTTTTCCGGAAGGAATACGTTTTGAGGATTTGGTACTGGCATTTGAAGTTATGGCTATCGCAGAAAGTATTGGTGTAGTACCGGAACCTTTGTATAATTATAGAAAGACTACACAGGTCGGATTCCTAAACAGTTTTTCAGAAGCTACGAAAGATATTGTAAAGGCATTCAGCTTATTGTTCCAATTTATGAAAGAGCATAAGCTATATGATACTTTCAGAGAAGAGCTTGAATATATCTGTGTAAGACATTTTTTCTACCGTTATGAATCCTTTTATTCGGATGAAAAGAAGGGGCAGTTGCCTTTAAAAATAGATATTATAAATGCCACCCAGGACTTTTTAGAAAATCAGGCACCGGAGTGGCCAGCTAATCATTACTTGAAATATACAGCCTCCCAGTCTCTAAAGAAGCATTTAAAGCATTATGTGAGCCGTACAAAGACTATTCGCTATGTTACCCTTAGAGACCGTTTACCGGGAAAGCTTTTAAGACTTCTTATGCGTGTCAAGGACAAGTGGAATAGTTTACGTTCAAAGTGGACAAAATTTAAGAAAAGCCGTAAGAAGATTAAACTTATCAAGAATAAGTTCAAAAAAATGAAACTATATAAACTGTTTCATGCTCCTGCTGATATGCGCTATACAAAATATTATGAGAAGCTGGCAGTTAAGGATAAGGATATACTCTTTGAATCCAAGCATGGTGAAGACTTGGCAGGTAATATCTTTAATATCATTTATGAATGTAAGAGAGGAACTTATCGAGGTTATCATATATATCTGGCACTTAAAAGGGAGCTTTTTGAAACCTATGAAGAGCTGCTTTATAACTATGGTATTAATTATGTCATATTTATTGAGATTCATTCGGATGAATATTTAAAAGCCCTTGCTACTGCGAAATATCTGGTAACTGATACCAGCTTTCCTCCTTTCTATATAAAGAAGCCGGATCAGGTATATCTAAATACATGGCATGGAACTCCATTAAAAGCAATGGGTAGAATTGTTCAAGATCGTGAATATGGTCTGGGTAATGTACAGAGAAACTTTTATATAGCAGATTATCTTTTATATCAGAATGAATTTTCTAAGAATGTATTTTTCGAGGATTACATGCTTGAGGAGGCTTATAAGGGTAAGGTATTGTTATCGGGTTATCCTAGAAACTCAAGCTTTTACCGTACAGACAGACGTGATCAGATACGAAAAGAATGCTTTCTAACAGATAAACAGGTTATTGTGTATATGCCAACCTGGAGAGGTCTATTACACAAGAAGCAAAATAAAGAACAGGTAGCTAAAATATTTGGGTACCTGGCTTATCTTGACCGAAAATTAAAGCCTAACCAGGTTTTATATGTAAAATTGCATCCTTTTGTAAAAAATGAGATAAATTATAGGGATTTACTTCATGTAAGAGAGTTCCCTGCGGCCTATGAGTCTTATGATTTCCTAAATGCCAGTGATATGCTGATTACGGATTACTCCAGTATTATGTTCGATTATGCTGTATCCGGTAAGAAGATTATTCTTTTTACTTATGATAGAGAAGAATATCTTGGAGATAGAGGAATTTATATTGGTCTTGATGAGATGGACCTTCCTAAAGTCGATACCGTGAAAGAATTAGTGAAGGAGATTAACAAGGAAGAGTACTCTTATCCAAAGTTTTATGAAAGATTCTGCAGCTTAGATTCTGCTGAGTGTGCAAAAAAAGTCTGTGATACTTTAATTTTAGGGGAAGAAACAGGACTTTTAACACAAAATTATAATGATAACAAGAAATCAAACACTCTTATTTATATAAAGAATTTACGTGATACCAAAGAAGATACAAGACTAATTAAAGAACTGAACAAGCATAAAGAAAAAAACAGTCATATATATCTGAATTTTAAAGCTGGTGCATTAAAGAAGACTTCCAGGAATTTAAGCTTACTAAATAAGAATATAGGCTATATTCCGCTGTCAACAGGAAAAAATAATACTTTTCTTGAGTATATAGCATTTGCTTTGACTTTCCGCTTTGGTATAGAGACAAAATTCACAAGAACTAAGATTAATTCTCTTGCCAAAAGAGAGGTCATTAAGAATTATGGGAATATCAGCTTTGATACTGTAATTAATTATTCCGGTATGGATTTATTCCTATTACATCAATTCGAGCATCTTGCTGATAAGAAGATATATTGCTTTTCTGATTATGATGATATGAAGTATAAGAGAAACAAAAAATACCGTAAAAATGTAGATTACGCACTGGCTCATTTGAAGAACTATACAACCGTTGTTGTTCCCAAGGTAATGAGTCAGCTTAAAGGCGTAGAAGAGCTTAAAAATAAAGTGCATGTTATTATAACAGAGGAATCACCAATTCATCTTGAAGTGCTGTTAAAGGAGGCAAAGTAGTGAAGGCTGGTGTCATTACATTTCATAGTGCCCATAATTTTGGAGCAAGTCTTCAGACCTGGGCTTTACAAAGGGTGCTTAAGAAAAATCACATTGAAGCATATGTGATTAATTATCATCCTCCTATTATTGATGATTTATACAATCCTTTAAAAGGGAAGGAAGGCATTCGTAAGAAGCTTGCTGAGCTTAAATTAAAATATGATAACCCACGAAGCCTTCAAAGATATAAGAACTATAGCCATTTTATTCGTAAACAATTCGATTTATTAGGGGATTATACGGATTATCAGGAACTTGCTGAAGCTTCCTTTGACTTGGATGCTTATATTGTTGGAAGTGACCAGGTGTGGAACAGTGAGCATATAGGCGGGTTTGACCCAGCCTATTTCCTGGATTTTGCGAACCCGGAAAAAATTAAGATATCTTATGCTGCCAGTATCGGAAAAGATTATCTATTACCTATATATCATGAAAGAATAAAAAATAGCTTAAAAAGCTTTACCGCATTATCAGTAAGAGAAAAGAGCGCAGTTAAGGCAGTCAAGGAATTAGCCGGGAAACCGGTAGATGTCGTACTGGACCCCACTCTTCTCTTACCGAAGGAAGATTATGAAGTTATTAAGACGGTTCCTTCCATTAAAGGAAAGTATATTTTCGTCTATATGATGGAGCATAATCCAGAGGTAATAGCTTTCGCCAATAGAGTATCTACTGCAACAGGGCTTCCCATTGTACAGAGAAGGCCTGGAAAGTTGTTTAAAAATGAAATTAGCAGTTGTTATACAAGTGCACCCGGTGATTTTCTTGGACTTATTGAGAATGCGGAATATGTAATCACAAATTCCTTCCATGGTACGGTGTTTTCTATCATATATGAAACACCTTTTGTTTCCATGCTTCATTCCAATACGGGTAGTAGAACGGTAGACTTACTTACTTCACTGGAATTGGAGTCACATCTGCTGCACAGTCCGGAAGAGTTTAAGGATTTTGAACAGTTCAAGATTCATGAACCGGAAAAGTTAAGAAAGAGAATACTGGAGTTAAGAGAGTTCTCTGTTTCATTTTTATTTGACGCTTTGAATAATAATAACATCCAAACTAAGGTTGAATGTCCTACGGATATCAGCAAAATGGATTGTTATGGCTGCAGGGCTTGCCAGGAAGTATGTCCTGTAGATGCTATTTCTATGGTACCTGATAAAGAAGGGTTCCTGTATCCAGTAGCAGATGAGAAATGCATTAATTGTGGTGCTTGCAGTAGAGCTTGTATCCGTAAGCATGAGCATACGGTAACTTATGAGAAGCCCTATCCTAAGATTTATTGTGCAATGAACAAAGAAGAGGCAATACGCCTTAACTCCTCCTCTGGTGCTATCTTCCCGGCAGCTGCCAGATATGTAATAGAAGAAAAGCAAGGTGCTGTTGTCGGTGTAAGATATGACAATGACATGAATGCGGTTTCGGACATTGCATATACCATGGAAGAGGTAAAGGCTTTCTATGGTTCCAAATATGTTAAGAGTGATTTTGCAGGTATGTTTCCTAAAGTAAAAAAACTTTTGGAAGAAGGAAGAACAGTTCTTTATTCCGGATTACCCTGTGAATGTGCAGGGCTGCGCTCTTATCTTAAGAAGAACTACGATAATTTAATCATAAGTGAGATTTTATGCCATGCATCGCCGTCTCCGAAGGTATTCCGTCAATATATAGATTACCTGAATAAAAAGCACGGTTCAAAGGTTACGAATCTGCAGTTTCGTAATAAGAGTAAAGGCTGGCTGAGTACAGATGCCAGCATGGTTATCGACTTTGCAAATGGTAAATCAATAACCATGAATACAAGAAAAAATGATTACTACAGATCATTTTCAAAGGATTATATTTCAAGACCCTGCTGCAGCAAGTGCGGTTTTACACATAAGAACCGTGTTGGAGATTTCACAATGGGAGATTTCTGGGGAATAAAAGATATTGATCCATCAATGTTTGATAACAAAGGTGCAAGTCTTCTCATGGTAAACAATGAGAAGGGAGAAGCTTTTTGGAATGGAATAAAGGATAACTTTACATGGAAAGAAAGCAATGTGAAAGATGCTTTTCGCAAGAACCACAAGAAACCTAATCCTTATAAGCCGGAACGCATGAACTTCTTTGGAAGGCTGGATAAAGAGCCTATTGATCATTTGTTAGAAAGCTATAATGACTTGAAAAAGTAATATTACTTTTTTCAGCCTTATTTATTATTATAAGTACTTTCGCTGCGGTATTTTTAATACTGTTTGTCAGTTGCTGCTTTATAGTGCGATTTAGCATGAAAGCCAAGGGATTGAAAAGTACGAAAATTGAAAGGCCAAGGTGTTAAATTGATTAAGCATATTAATAATTTCAAAAAATATCGTTTCTTACTAGGTGAATTAGTAAAAAAGGGAGTAACCCTTAAATACAGGCATTCCTATTTGGGAATTTTATGGACATTAATCGAACCATTGTTAACTATGATAGTACTAACCATTGTATTCGGAAGCTTATTGCATCGAAGCAGTGACCCGACTTTTCCTATTTATATACTTTCAGGAAGATTAATGTATTCCTTCTTCTCAAATAGTACAAAGGTTTCCATGAAGTCAATCAGATCTCATAGCAGTATGATAAAGAAAGTGTATGTTCCGAAATACATGTATCCACTATCCAGTGTTTTAAGCGACTATATCACCTTCCTGATTTCACTGATTGTATTAGTAGGTGTTTCTATCGTACTTCATGTCAGACCGACTCTTTATTTAGTTGAGGCAGTTATTCCCTTATTAATGTTGCCGGTAATGTGCTATGGTATTGGATTGATTCTTGCTACCTTTTCAGTGTTCTTTAGAGATTTGGAGTATATCTGGTCTGTTGCACTAATGCTAGTTATGTATACCTCAGCTATCTTTTATCCCGTTGAAAGAATTATTGACAATGGATATGGCTGGCTGCTTGAGATAAATCCTCTCTATAATGTAATTGTTAATTTTAGAAATGCTATATTTGGTCAGCCTTTAGATATGCGGGCATTAAAATTATCTGCAATGTTCAGTATTGGATTCCTGATCTTCGGATTAATTATCTTTTACAAGAAGCAGGATGAATTTATATTGCACGTATAATATTCGGTAGGAGGCAGGTATGAATTAATATAAATACCTAATTCATACACAACGCGCTAAAGTGTATCACATGGAGGATTATCATGAAAGTAGCAGTAGAAGTAAAAAATGTAAGCATGCGGTTTAATCTGGCTTCTCAGAAGGTGGATAACCTAAAAGAATATTTTATAAAATTTGTAAAGCGTCAATTAAAGTATACAGAGTTTTGGGCACTGCGTGATGTAAATCTAACGATTGAAAAAGGTGACCGCCTTGGAATACTAGGCTTAAATGGAGCAGGAAAGAGTACACTCCTAAAGATCATTGCAGGTGTATTAAAGCCTACAGAAGGCAGTATCTCTGTAAAGGGAAAGATAGCCCCTTTGCTGGAATTAGGAGCCGGTTTTGAACCGGAATATACCGGTGCTGAGAACATCTATCTCTATGGAGCGGTATTAGGGTATCCAAGAGAATTTATATCAGAGAAATATGATGAAATCATAGCATTTTCCGAGCTTGGTAAATTCATCGATGTACCGCTGAAGAATTATTCCTCCGGTATGAAATCAAGATTAGGATTTGCGATTGCAACTATTGTTGAACCGGATGTGTTGATTCTTGACGAGGTTTTAGCAGTTGGTGATGCTAAGTTTAAGAAGAAATGTGAAGCAAAGATTCAGTCTATGTTTGACAAAGGTGTTACAGTGCTCTTTGTATCTCATTCATTGGCTCAGGTACAAAAGATCTGTAATAAGGCGATTCTTTTGGAAAAGGGTGAGATTATCGCTTCTGGAGAAATTGCGGATGTGAGCAGGATTTATGAGGAGAAGACGAGTTAGATTTATTTCGTCATAATATATATCATATTTTGTTATCTTATTAAATATTATACTATACCCCTATATAGGAAATTGTATTACGACAATTACTATATGGGGGTATTTATATATATGACTTTATATGTAAACAGTTGTGAGGCTATTAATAATACTACTAAAACTCAGATGACGTATAATTAATTTCGCAAATTTAAATTCATAAAAATAGACATGTTCTATGGCCGTTTTGTAAAATTAAGTCACCACAACCAAATCTATCAAAAGAGTTTATCAAAAACCGCCAGTTAAATGACGGTTTTTGAGATGTTGCTGTTCAAGGTTTTAAGCACAAATTATTTATACTGTCAGCAAGCAAGTTAATTTTTATCCTAATTAAGGATGTATGGTTTGTGAATTTTTATGATTGATAGCTAGTCCTAATCCTGTTAAAACCCAAAAGACAGGAGAAACTCCTATGCTTGAATCATTGCTTATCCCTGAAATTAAAAAACCTATAACTGCAAGAAAAATCGCTATACCAGTTCGTGTATAGATATCATTAAAAGAAGATTTCCAATATAGTTTAAAACTCCATATAATATATAGAATAAAATAAGTAATAAAAGCTAGTAAAGCTAAAACACCTGACTGCACAGCAATTTGAAGGAATAGGCTATGAGGCTTTGTAAGCAATTGTCCATCAAATCCAGCATTTTTTAAACCAAGATAATCTTGTTGAGGAAATGCAAAGGTATAGTAATTGGCACCTGCTCCTAAAAGAATGTATTTTTTTAGTATAGGTAAAGTTCTAGACCAGATGTAACCTCGTCCAGAAGCGAAACCTTCATAATTGGTAAAGATTGCAGAGTCAGCTTTTTTGATGATATCATATTTACCATAATTATTAATAATGTGAAAGTTACCATCAGGAAGTTGATTTGTAAAATACCAAGTCTTATCATTCATATTTATTTGTAAGCATAATTTATCATCGTACTTTATCATTTGAAGCTGAACTCCTGAAAATCGTTCATCTGTTATATTTAATATATTAGAAGGGTCAGCTGTATATGAAATAGGGTTATTATTATTATCAGTAATACTAATATTATAATTGGTATCAGTAACTGTATAATTTATTTTTAATAAAGAACCATTATATAATATTTCTAAATCTTTATCAGTCTTTATATCTGAAACAATATAACTACTTTTCTGTACTTGGATTATATTTTTTATTGTTTGCCAATGTGATATTGTAATAAAACATACAAAAAGTAATATAATTCCTAAGACAGGAAACATATATTTCTTTTTACTAAATATATGTTTCCTAAAAAATATTATAATTAAAAAAACATTTATCGCAATTGATATTATTGCAGTTTTGGAACCGGATCCTATGAAACATAAAATCATACCTATCAAAGCCACAATATAAAAAAATATATATTTTAAGGTTTTCTCAGTAATAAGTAGACATAATATTAATGGTATTATCAACGATACATATACACCAACGTAATTTGGATTAAATAAAGTAAGAAAAACACGATTCTTTTCAAATACCATCGTGAAAGCATCTAGATTATTCCATTCACTGGATGGCAGAAATAGTTTCTTACCAAAATCAGTTGAAAACAAATCGTGACTACTAATTTGTAAAAGTCCTAGTAAATTTAAAATCATTACACTAATAAAAAAATACTTGAGAATAAATTTTAGATCGTCTTGTGTTTTAACAAACATGTAACAATAACATAGGCATATAATATAACCAATTATTGTAAATACTGATTCGTGTTGATCAAAGATACTAAATAATCCAGCTGATTTATAGGGAGAAAATATAGTAGATAAGATTGTTAAAAAACAATAAATTGATATAGGAATCAATATTTTAGGTAAGGCAAAAATCTTATAACCTTTAATGATTTTACTTATAATAATGAGTAACATAACGAAAACACAAAAAGTAAAAAAAACTTGCTTGTAATACAAAAAAATATCAATATCCCCATTTGAGATTGGAGCCCAATTATACATTGATAAGTCTGGAACTTTTGTATTATGTAATCTCATAATGAGAGGTAATATAGATAATATTATGACTAAAGGTAATAAATAAAATTTACTGTTATCTTGTATAGTACTTTGATGATTTTTATTATATTTCTTATTTGCTGCCATTTGTTTCTCCTTTATCGTTTACAGTATAAATATTTTAATACTTAGTTCTATTATTTACAAGTGAAAAGTCAAATTAATAAAGTCCATAATCAGAAGAAAATCTTTAAATACTACAAGCTTATTTAATGCCTATAATTGCCGTTGATACTTAAGTGCCCATACTTAAATACTAACATAGTTATGTTATTAAGATGTTATAGTTCAAGAAGTCCTTTATTTATAGTCCGAAGGAAAAAAGAATAAGACTCTATAAAGAAGACAGGGATTTTGCCTGTTTGTTGTACCAAAGCTATATATCCATTAGACAGTAGTATACTATATCGAGAACAGACATGTGGAATGCTGTGTATATCTGATGTGTTATTTAAAGAAGAATACAGAATGAATCTGAAATAATTGAAGTGGATAAATGAACGTCATATTCTCTAACAAAAATGGAGAACACTAGAAAAGATAAGTGCAGGAAACTTTTTATGATGTAGAAGTATCAGACTATGAAACAGTACAGGCAAATACCTCTAAAAAAGCATTTAGACTAAATCTCAAAGAATATTCAAAAAGGTAGAAAAATCATCCTGAACCGGTTGATGAAATATAAAGAGGAACTACCTACTGTTATTAAATGATTTCTATGGTGGATTTAAAACAATGTGAGTTAGAGGGGTGCTGGTAGGCTGAACTCTAACAAATTAATTAATGATTTTTCAATAAAGGTTTACATTCTATTCCAGACATAGTATAATTAATTCGTTATTAATAAAACATAAGAATATGCTTATCAAGTATTCTATAAATATCTTCTTAAGTGCTATTTATAGCAATGAGATTAACAATAAAAATATGTATTATTTTTTCAGCGATGAGAAGATATCTTATATAATATAGCACTCTTATTTATATGTAATAGTAATATGTAATAGTAATATAAGAGAGATAAATAAAATAAGTATGCTAGCATTTTGACAATTGAGCTTTGTGGTAATAGCATATAATATATCATATTATAAGATAAAAAGAGCCTTTTTATGAGCTCCTAAACTCATATGACAAGGTTTTTTTTGTATGTACTATATGGTTAAACAAACAAGCTTATTATTGAAAAAATGGCGGTAGTAAAAAGTATGGACACGAAAAGTTTAACACGCTAAAATGTTTCATAGAAAGATGTGTGTTAAACAATGTCCAAGAACAGTACCCGTTATTCCGAAGAATTCAAACAACAGATTGTTGATCTGTATAATTCTGGTAGTTCAGTAACCTACTTGAGCAGTGAATATGGCGTCTCAAATATAACGATTTATAGTTGGATCAAGCAGCTATCTCCAGTGAAAGTATCAGAAAAAGATGAACTCAACTTAAAGGACTACGGGAAAATGAAAAAACGTATTGCTGAACTTGAAATGGAGAATAAAATCTTAAAAAAACTACTGCTATATTCGTAAGAAAACGATAGAAGAAATCGTTACCTTCATCGAAAAATACAAATTAAAATATACCGTAAAACTTATATGAAAAGCTTTAAAATTCCGGCGTAGTACCTATTATAAGTCTCTCGTTCGTGTACCTTCAAATCGTCAGCTGGAAGCCGATAAACTTAGAGCAGAAATCAAGAAAATCTGGACTGATAGCAAAGCTAGATATGGTGCACTTAAAATTCAAAAGATACTAACCAGCCAGGGTAAATCCATTAGCCTAAAGCGAGTGCAACGTTATATAACTGATTTAGGAATTCGATCCATCGTTATTAAGAAGTTCTGATATCACTCAGAAAAAATCACTTCAGACCCAAAAAAGAACATCTTAAATCGAGACTTCAATACAACTGGAATTAATCAAAAATTCCCCAAATATAAACATCGCGAAAATAATATTGGAAACCATTAGGAGGATTTTATGTATTTATACATTAAACGAATTTTAGATTTTTTATTAGCACTTATTGGAGGGGTTTTACTTTCGCCAATGTTTATGGTGTTGATATTGGCAATTAAATTAGATTCAAGTGGTCCAGTTCTATTTACACAAAAGCGTGTTGGGAAGAACAAGAAATATTTTAATATATTAAAATTTCGAACAATGCGAATTGATACACCACAAGATAGACCTACTCATTTACTTGAAAATCCTGAGAAGTATATTACTAAAATTGGCTATATACTAAGAAAAACCAGTTTAGATGAATTACCTCAGATATGGAATATCCTAATTGGGGATATGAGTATTATTGGACCTAGACCTGCACTATGGAATCAATATGATTTAATTGAGGAACGTGATAAATACGGAGCTAATAATATCCGCCCAGGTCTTACTGGTTGGGCTCAGATTAACGGCAGAGATGAACTTTTAATACCAAATAAAGCTAAATTAGATGGAGTGTATATAAAAAAAATAAGTTTTTTATTTGATTGTAAGTGCTTTTTTGGAACGTTCTTAAGTGTTGTAAAGCACAAGGGTGTTATCGAAGGTGGTACTGGTAAGTTGAAACTTATAGAAACTGAAATGGCAGCTACGAAAGAAATTACAATGACGAAGGAATAGGAAGATGAAAAAAGTATTAATTACAGGTGCAAATAGCTATATAGGGACATCTTTTGAGAAATGGATGCAGCAATGGCTTAATCAATACATAATTGACACTGTTGACATGATTGATGGTAAATGGCGTGAAAAAGACTTTTCTATGTATGATATAGTGGTTCATGTAGCAGGAATAGCCCATGTTGATATAAAAAAAGCAACAAATGAAATTAAAGAACTATATTTTAGAGTTAATCGGGACCTGGCAATAGAAACTGCTGTAAAAGCAAAAAAAGATGGAGTTAAACAATTCATTTTTATAAGTAGTATAATTGTGTATGGAGATAGTAGTCAATTTAATAAGTGTAGAATAATTGATCAAGATACAATACCTCATCCTTCCAATTTTTATGGTGAGAGTAAACTACAAGCTGAAAACGTAATTAATGAAATGCAATGTGAAACCTTTAGAGTTGCAATTATTAGACCACCTATAATCTATGGGAAAGGTTCAAAAGGTAATTATACTATTCTAGCAAAATATGCGTGCAAATTTCCGATATTCCCCAATGTTGAGAATCAAAGAAGTATGCTTTATATTGATAATCTTTGTGAACTTATCCATATGATTATAGATAATGAAGATTGTGGATTATTCTTTCCACAAAATGAAGAATATATCAAAACTAGTGAATTAGTTAAAAGGATAGCAGAGGTGCATGGTAATAAAATAATATTAACCAAATTGTTTAATCCATTCCTATACTTTTTTAGTTTTAAAATTCAGATTATTAATAAAGTATTCGGAAGTTTGGTTTATGATAAAGGTATGAGTAATTATTCAAGAAAATATCAAGTGTATAATTTGGATGAGTCAATTATAAAAACGGAAAAATAGTTTTAGTATTTTTTAAAGGAGATAGAATGAAAAAAGTTTTAATGACAGCATCAGTTGCTTCTATGATTGATTTATTTAATAAGAATAATATAGATATTCTCCAAAATGATTTAGGATATAAAGTAGATGTAGCCTGTAATTTTCATCATGGAAGTATTACGAGCCAAGAGCGTGTAAATGAATATCGTAATGAGCTGGAAACTATTGGAGTAAAGACGTATCATGTTCCAATTCCGCGAAGTTTAATGGGAATTAAAGATATAATTAAGTCCTATCACTTATTAAAAGAAATATCTCAAGTAAATAAGTATGATATCATACATTGCCATTCACCAATTGGTGGTGTTATAGCTAGACTAGCATGCAGAAAGCAGAGAAAAAATGGAACAAAAATTGTATATACAGCCCATGGCTTTCATTTTTTTAATGGTTCATCAATTAAAAGCTGGATGCTCTATTACCCTATAGAAAGATTTTGTGCTAGATATACAGATTGCCTTATTACGATTAATAAAGAAGATTATTTGAGAGCATGCAAATTTAGAGCAAAAAAAGTTGAGTATGTACCAGGAATAGGGATAAAAACAAATGAATATCATTCTAAATTTGATAGGGTGACTAAAAGACAAGAATTTGGAATAGAAATTGATGATTTTTTGTTAATTAATGTAGGGCAGCTATCAAAAAGAAAAAATCAAGAAATATTAATAAAAGCATTGGCCAATATTTCGAATTTACGAGTAAAATTATTGATTTGTGGACTTGGTGAACTTGAAAAATATTATAAGGAGTTAATTGAGAAACTTCATCTTGAAAATAGAGTAATCTTAACAGGATACAGGGGTGATGTTAAAAATTTATTACAAATATCTGACTGTTTTTTATTTCCATCTTTACAGGAAGGACTACCAGTAGCTCTTATGGAAGCAATGGCAGTAGGGTTACCAGTTGTTTGTTCTAGTATTCGAGGTAATATCGATTTAATTGATGAAAATGGAGGTTATCTAATAAAAACCTTTGATATTAAGGAATATACAGAAGCAATTATTAAAATAACTGAAGACGAAAATCTATGTAAAAAGATGGGGAAATATAATGAAAATATAATTAAAGAGTTTGATATGAATATAGTAAATAATAAAATGAAATATATTTATAATGATTTAGCAAAATAATAATATAAAGAAAATACAAGATTTAGTATGTTATAAAGTTATAGAACTTAAGATAAATTTTAGCTATTACAGGAGGACTTTTATGTACAAAGAGTTTAGTTTAAGGCATTTTATAGAAATATTTTTGAAGGGAAAATGGATTATTTCTGTTATTACGATTATTTCAATTGTTATTTGTGGAATGTACAGTTTCATTTTTGTAAAGCCAGCATATAATGCAACTACAGTATTATCGACAAATCCAATCCAAAAAGTGCAGAATAATAATTCGTCTGATGAAATTTCAGAAATGATAGGTTCTCTTGGTCAATATCCAGATATGACTGTTGAAACTTATAAGGAACAATTTTTAAATCCTACTGTTTTAGGAGAAACTATAAATGAATTAAATCTAACTGATAAAAATGGTAAGCATATATCGCTGAGTAATTTAGCGAGTAAGGTTACAGTGAGCATTGTGAATGGGACTAATCTTATAAAAGTTATTGTAAACTATAATAATTATGAAACAGCTGCTAATATTGCTAATAAACTTTCAGAAAAATTTATTACATATATCTCAAATAATTCAAAAAAGTTGGGTGAGCAAGCCTCTAACGTTATTGAAGCACAGATGGAAGATGAGGAAAAAAAGCTTGAAGAACAAGCCGAGATAGTCCAGAAATACCTTGCTTCTGCTCCTGATGTTGACCAAATGAAACTTGAAATAGAAGCATTGAATAAACAAATAACAGATTATAAGGGACAATTAAATAATGTTGAAAAGCAAATAGTAGCTGATAATAATACGCTGCAAACAATAAAGAAACAGACAAATTTGGATGTAAAAATTGATTTAAGCGATACTATTAATTTTAATATACCTTTAGATAAAGATATTACTGAGGATAGTAAAAATTCTTCTGAAGACAGTAAAGATACGTCTGATGTTAGCAATAATTCTGACCAAGACGAAGAGAAATCCAATACTGAATTGCAATTAGGTATTGAGGATGCAAATAAGCTTCAAGAAGCTATAATTACAGTAAAAATAACTGAAATTGAAACTAGATTATTACAAAATATATCTCAAAGGGCTGCTTTGAAAGAAAAAACAACTGGAATGGCAAAGGATTTGGAAGAACTTCAGTCTACATTAGCAAAAGAGCAATATAAATACAATGCTATAAAAAGAAATTATGATTTGGCTGAACAAACTTATAATGCATATCTAGAACGTCATAAAGAATCAATAATTACAGCTGCTTCAAATATTGGAGAATCTGCAATTATTATATCGTCACCAGCTGTATCATCAGATATACCAGTGGGTAAAAGTAAGTTATTTTATATTGCACTTGGAGGAGTGTTTGGGATAATTTTGGGAGTATTAATTGTTTTATTTGATGATTATTGGAAAATGAGTAAATTGAAAATATAATATAATTATATTTTTTATTATATTAGGAAATAAACCTTTGAATGATTATTATTCAAATGAGAAAGGTTAAGATATGCAAGATAAAAGTGTAATTTTTTTAAGATCTAATCCAGTGGATCCTGATTCAAGAGTTGAAAAAGAAGTGAATACACTTATAAAAGCAGGCTTTAGTGTCACTATTTTAGCATGGGATAGAAGCAACAAATATAAGATTAAAAAGTTTGAACTTCAACTAAGAGACGGACTAGCAACAATATATCGTTTTGGTATACCTTCAATTTATGGGAGTGGATTTAAAGATAATTTATTCCCTCTGTTTAATTTTCAATTAGAGCTTTTTAGCTGGCTTTTTAAAAACAAAAATGAATATAAAATAATACATGCATGTGATTTTGATACAGCATTTGTATCTTACATTTGTGCTAAAATTTTTAATAAGAAATTTATCTATGATATATTTGATTATTATGTAGATGCTTTTCATGTTCCAGGTAAAATTAAAAAAATTATTGAGAAATTAGATCATAAAATTATTAATTCTTCTGACGGAGTAATAATATGTTCTGAAAAAAGAAAAGAACAAATTTTAGGAACTAAGCCCAATAATTTGACTATTATACATAATTCTCCTGATCTTTTACAAAATAATTGTAACTCACTGAATCTTGATATTAGTAAAATAAAAGTAGTTTATGTAGGAATATTAAGTGAAAATAGATTTCTAAAGGAATTATCAGATGTTATAATTGAAAAATCAAATTGTGAGTTACATATTGGAGGTTTTGGTTTATTAGAGGACTATTTTGAGGAAAAATCAAAAAAATTTAAAAATATAAAGTATTATGGTAAATTATCTTATGATAAAACTTTAGAGTTAGAGTATAATTGCGATATAATTACGGCCATCTATGACCCCTCCATAAAAAATCACAAATATGCAGCACCAAATAAATTTTATGAGGCATTAATGCTGGGGAAACCAATTATTATGGTAAAAAACACAGGGATGGATGATATAGTATTAGAAAATGGAATTGGAGAAGTAATTGATTATAATATTGATAGTCTTAAATATCACCTTGATAAATTAATAAGTTATAATAAAGAATGGGCGAATATTTCAAAAAAAATGACTGACATATATAATAATCAATATAGCTGGAATAAAATGGAAATGAGATTAGATGACCTATATAGTAAAATAATATAAGAATGAGAGATAATATGACTCCATATATTACAGTATTTACGCCTACATATAATAGATTTAATTTATTGCATTATTGTTATAACAGCTTAAAAAGGCAAACAATAAAAAATTTTGAATGGTTAATAATTGATGATGGTTCAACAGATAATACAAAAGAATTAGTAGAAAAATGGATGAATGAAGAAAAAGATTTTCATATTAATTATAGATATAAAAATAATGGCGGATTACACACAGCTTATAACATGGCAATTGAGAATATGAATACTGAATTATGTATATGTATTGATTCTGATGATTTTTTGCCTGATAATGCAATTGAAATTATATTAAAACTTTGGGAAGAAAAAAAGGATAATCAGTATGCAGGAATAATTGGTTTAGATTATGATATTAATGATAATATAATCGGTGATAAATTACCAGAAGTTAATAGTATTAATCTTAATTATATGCTTGTTAATAAAATTGGATGTGGTGACAAAAAAATAGTTATGAGAACCGAACTATACAAAAAAGTTGCGCCAATGAAAACGTTTAATAATGAAAAAAACTTTAATCCAAATTATTTAAATACACTTATAAGTGAAGATTATGACTTTTTAGTTCTAAACAAAAATTTATGTTATGTTGAATATCAACAAGATGGAATGAGCAGCAACATATATAAACAATATATAAATAGTCCAAATAGTTTTGCTGAATTAAGAAGATTGTATATGACAATTCATCATGCTGATATTAAATTTATATTAAAGAATGCTATACATTATGATTCAAGTTGTATAATTTCTAAAAATTATAATGATATATTAAGCAAATCACCTCGAAAATTATTAACATTATTAGTTTTTCCTATAGGAATAATATTATCTATATATATTAAGTATAAATACAAAAAAGTTATTAAACAAAAACATGGAGGAAAAAATTGAAAAAAATTTTATTTTGTATTCCTAATTTAATGGATGGAGGAGCAGAAAAGGTTCTTGTAAATTTGGTTAATAATCTTGATACTGAAAAATATCAAATTTCTATTTTTACTATAATTGATTTTGGAGTTAATAAAAAGTTTTTAAATAGTAATATACGATATCAATATTTGTTTAGCAGGTATTTTAGAGGAAATTCTATTGTTTTAAAACTTTTTTCTCCGTCATTCATTTATAAGAAGTTTATTAAAGAAGAATATGATATTGTGATAGCATATTTAGAAGGTTCTGCTGCCAGAGTAATTAGTGGTTGTTCATTTATTAATAGTAAGAAAATAGCTTGGATACATACTGAACTAACAAGTGTAAAAGCATTAATTAGTGGCTTTAGAACTTTAACTGAATCATTATCATGTTATAATAAATATGATATGATAGTATGTGTATCGCAATCAGTAAAATCTGCTTTCTTAAATATTACAAAATTAAGTGTTCCGACTCAAGTACTCTATAATACAAATGAAACTGAAATAATTAAGCAAAAAAGTGTTGAACAAGTAGATGATTTGGAATTTGATTCGAATATTTTTAAAATATGTACAGTTGGAAAAATAATAGAATCAAAAGGAATAGATAGATTAGCAAGAATACATAAAAAACTTATTGATGAAGGTATAGAAAATCGTATATATGTTTTAGGAAAAGGAAAAGAACAAAAGAAAATAGAATTATTCTTGAAAGATAATGGATTATCTAAAACATTTATATTTGTCGGGTATAAAGATAATCCTTATAAGTATGTTTCAAAATGTGATTTATATGTTTGTGCTTCAAAAAAAGAAGGATTTAGTACCGCAGTAACAGAGGCTATGATTATAGGAATTCCTGTTATTACAACAAATTGTGCAGGTATGAAAGAGATACTTGGTGAAAAAAATGAATACGGATTAATTGTTCCTAATGATGAAAGCAGCCTTTATTATGGTATGAAAGAGTTGATCAAGAATCACGATATATTAGAACATTATAAATTTCAAGCTAATATAAGAGGTTGCCAATTTAGCAAAGATAAAACAATAGCTGAAGTAGAAAACTTGCTAGATAATATTTAAAGATCTAAAAAATCTAATTAGGGTGTATGATTATGCAATTTGATAATATTAAAAATAGAGCTAATTATTATTTAATATTTTATTTTTTATTAAATATAAGTATTTTATTAATAGGAATAATATACTTGAATTTTTGTAAGGGTTACCAAAGAATAGACGTAAAGATATGGGAACTCATAGGTCTGTTTATTTTTGTAACTGGATCCATAATATGGATTAGAATTGAAAATAATATTCTAAGTGCGTGGATGATTTTTTTATTATTATCTTATATGTATTGGTTTGGACAGCCTTTTTTGGATTTGTTTGGAATACTTCCAAAATTAGCAGAGTTAAATTCATACAGTAATGAAAGCTTAGTTGCAGCTTTAGTATATCAATGTTGTGGCATGGGTTTTATGCACCTTGGAGCAATATTTTACAAAACTCGAAACATTAATAAAGCCGTTAAAACAGTAGAAATTTTTAGGTTTGAAGACATATCTTTAAGAAAGGCAGTGAATAAAATAGCACTCGGAATGTTTATCTCTTCAGCTCCTTATATTTTTGTAAATTTAGGTCAAAGAGTATATACATCTGTGACATATGGATATTTAGCGTTATACCAGACCCAAA
This sequence comes from Anaerocolumna chitinilytica, assembly GCF_014218355.1. Taxonomy (NCBI): domain Bacteria; kingdom Bacillati; phylum Bacillota; class Clostridia; order Lachnospirales; family Lachnospiraceae; genus Anaerocolumna; species Anaerocolumna chitinilytica. The sequence continues at coordinate 4,441,066 of NZ_AP023368.1, read as the reverse complement.
AACAACCAAATGGAGTTTTAGGATCATTATATAATATAATATCTTCTTTATCCATTCTTTTTATACCATCTTTATTCTTTTTATTAGCAGCAAATAAAGATAATAAAAAGTTTAAGCTATTTTTATATATCATATTCGGAATATTTATTTTGGGATCTTTGTATATTGGCGACAGAAGTGTCTCAATGGGATTGAGTTTATGTTTATTACTATTCTATCATTGTTCCATTAAGCCGTTTAAACAAAAAAGGTTTATATTATTAGTTTTTATTGGATTAATGTTTGTGATTATAGTTCCATCAGCTGGTAAATTAAGAGGAATGGAAGCCAGAACATTTTCAGATGTTTTTGTTGTGATTGGGAAAACGATTACACAAGATAACTTTATTATATCAACTTTAACATCAATGGGATTTTCTTTATTTCCTATGGTCAAGACAATAGAACTAATTCCTAAAGTTCAAGATTATAGTTATGGGGTAGAATATATTGCAACAGTACTTGCGATTATTCCTAGTATCATACTGTTTGGATATAGTTTTACGTCAATTGCCGCATTACCAGACTGGTTAAAGAGTAATTTGCATATGGACTATGGACCGGGTTATTCTATCATTGCTGAATCTTATTACAACTTTGGATGGCTCGGATTGCCAATAATGAGTATATTTGGCTATATAATACAAAAATATTTTACAAATAAAAAACATTATAGCGAAAAAGTATTATATGATGCGCAGATCTGTATTATTCTATATTTTTTGACACTTGTAATAAGAAATTCTTTAACATTATTTTTTAGAAATGTTTTTTATGGAATTATTATTCCTATTATATTAATTAAATTATTATATAATTGGGAAAAGAGAAATGGAGAAATATACGAATGATAACAGTACTTACTGCTACTTATAACAGAGGGAATATATTACATTACTTATATAATTCTTTATTAGAGCAAACATCCAAAGATTTTGAGTGGATTGTTATTGATGATGGATCAGAAGATAATACTGAAATAATTGTAAATAAATGGATATCCGAAACACCAAATTTTAATATTTCATATTATAAAATGAAAAATGGTGGAAAGCACAGAGCGGTTAATTTAGGAGTAACTTATGCCAAATATTCATATATTTTCATTGTTGATAGCGATGATTACCTATTGAATAATACTATTGGAAAGATTCATGAATGGATTAAAACAATAAGTCATGATAATACTTTTGCTGGAGTTTCTGGAGTAAAGGGGTATGATAAGGATAGTATTGTTGGAGAATATCCAAAATTAAAAAATAAAAATTATATTGATGCCACTAATTTACAACGAAATAAATTTCATCTTAATGGGGATAAAGCGGAAATTTATCGTACAGATTTATTAAAAAAATATCCTTTTCCAGAATTTGAAAATGAAAAATTCGTAACTGAAGCCACAGTATGGAATGCTATAGCATATGATGGATATAAAATAAGGTGGTTCAGAGATATAATTTATATTTGTAAATATAATGAAGACGGATTAACTCAAATGGGTATAGATAAAGAAATTAATAGTTATAATGGATTCGTTCATTTCATTAAACAGAGAATGAAAACAGAAAAGGGAATTAATTATATAAAAGCAATATGCACTTTTACAAATGTATCTAGAAAGAAAGGCTATAATACTTTACAAATGTCAAATATATTAGGAATCAATTTATTATTTATAAAACTAATTAATATTATTGATAGTTTGTACAGAGTTATAAAAAGTAGTTAATATAAATAGGAGAAATACATATAATATGTATAGATTGCCTTCATGAATAAATTAACAAGATTTATTAAGACTTCTGGAGTGTATTTTATTGGTAATGTATTATCTAAATTAATTTCATTTATCCTATTGCCATTATATACATATAAGATCTCTCCAGAACAGTATGGTGAGTTTGACGTAATTATAACAATCATGAACTTTTTAATTCCAATTTTATTCTTTCAGATATGGGATGGAATGTTTAGGTTTACATTTGATAAGAAAAAAGAGAAAGATAAATATGTAATTGTATCAAATTCTTTGTTTATATCTTTCATAGGGATTTTATTGTGTTCCGTTTCTATCGTTATTTTTTATCATGTTTTTCCTTTTAAAAATGTATGGTTGGTGTTTTTTTATGGGATTTCATTCGCACTACAATATCACTACTCGTATATTGCTAGAGCTTTTTTAAAAAATAATCTCTTTGTTTTTACTGGTTTTATAAATAGTTTATTAAGTGCATTTTTTAATATTATACTAATATTATATTTTCATATGGGTATTGAATCTCTGTATATTTCTCCGATTATAGGTTGTTTTGTACAAATATTTATAATTGAAATATCTCTGAATCCACTTAAAAACCTAAATATTAAAGTCTTGGATTTTAAACTTATTAAAGAAATGTTAAGGTTTTCTATTCCTTTATGTATTGCTACAATATCATATTGGTTATTAAGTGGGTACACAAAAGTTGTAATTTCGAAACAGCTAGGTACTTATGAAAATGGACTATATGCAGTTGCTAATAAGTTTTCTGTAATGATTTCATTGATAATAAGTGTATTCCAATATGCATGGAATGAGATGGCTTATAGTATGGCTGCAGATGATAACAGGATAGATAGTTATAGAAAGAGTATTCAATACATTTTACAAATTGTTTTATTAGGTAGCGGAATATTTATGTTGTTTACAAAGATTGTATTCCCGTATTTTGTTAATGCATCTTATAAGGACGCATTATTAATAGTTCCATTATCTATAATTGGAGTAGCAATTAATTCTTTTGCCGGTTTTCTGGGAACAATATTTATGACGGAGAAACAAACTCGATATATATTATGGACTACTATTATAAGTGCAATTGTGAATTTGATTGGATCATTCTTTATTGTTGCAGCTTGGGGACTACAGGGGGCGATTGGAACTTTATGTTTTGCTTTTATTGTTTTAGCATTCATGCGACTTCGAGCCTTAGAAGCACTATTTCACTTTAAATTATCCAAAAAAAACATAATATATATCCTTTTATTAATCGTATCAGTATACTTATACTATTCATTTACTAATCCTTTTGCATTAATAATTTGTATAGTTGTATATAGTATTATTTTATTATATAGTTTAAAAGATATAATACATCCATTCTTGTATAATTATTGGAGAAAAGTAGGTATAAAGAAGTGAGAAGTACGTTCAATAGCTTAAAGAGGATATTGTTGATTCTTTACAATAGGAAACATAATACTAAAATCTATAGTATTCTTGCAAGTAAAAAGGCCAGGTATGGTTATCAAGTTTTAATTTCAGAAAATACAACTATTTCAGATAATGTTGAAATTGGGGATTATAGTTATGTAAATAAAGGTTCATATATTGAAAATTGCCAGGTTGGTAAATTTTGCTCTATATCATCAGGGGTGTATATTTGTCCATTTGAGCACAATTACACAATGGTGACAACGCATCCAATAGTCCGTAATGGTGAAGTCGCTGCATCTAGAGCTAAAGTGATAATTGGAAATGATGTACTAATCAGTCTCAATGCTATCATATTGGAGGGAGTTACAATAGGAAGCGGGGCTGTTATAGGAGCAGGAGCAGTAGTGACAAAGGATGTGAAACCTTATGAAATTGTAGGGGGGGTTCCCGCAAAGCATATTAAATATCGTTTTTCAGAACATGAGATTAATCGATTATTAGAATTAAAATGGTGGGATTGGGATATTTTGAAAATTAAAAGGAATATAGGTTTTTTAAAGAGGGAAAGTGATATAATTATATAGTGCTACTTAATTCTAGTTAGTTTACATTAATATGATTTTGGATTATCATAAAATAAAATATAAATAATTGTATGAAATACATAGAGGTTCTATATGAAAAAAATTATGTTAGTTTTTGGTACAAGACCAGAGGCAATTAAGATGTGTCCGTTAGTAAAAGAGTTGAATATGCGAAAGAATATAAAAACAGTTGTATGTGTTACTGGTCAACATCGTCAAATGTTAGATCAAGTACTAAAGGTATTTGAAATTATACCTGATTATGATTTATCTATTATGAAAGATAAACAAACTCTTTTTGACTTAACAACAAATATATTAATACGTATAAAAGATATTCTTGAAGTGGATAGACCAGATATTGTTTTGGTTCATGGAGATACTTCAACTGCTTTTGCAACTGCCTTAGCTTGCTTCTATTTTCAGATACCAGTAGGGCATGTTGAAGCTGGTTTACGTACATATAATATATACTCGCCATATCCGGAAGAATTTAATCGACAGGCAGTTAGTATAATTGCAAAATATAATTTTGCTCCAACAGAGCAAGCTAAAAAAAATTTGCTCAAAGAAGGAAAAGAGTCATCAAAGATTTTTGTTACAGGGAATACAGCCATTGATGCACTTAAAACAACAGTCAAAGAAAATTATAATCATAAAGACTTAGATTGGGCTTTAGGTAGTAGACTAATTATGTTGACTGCACATAGAAGAGAAAATATTGGTGAACCAATGAAGAATATGTTTAGAGCTATAAAGAGAATTATTAATGAATATTCAGACATTAAGGTTATTTATCCAATTCATATGAACCCTATTGTTCGAAATATTGCAAAGGAAATATTAAGTGAATGTGACAGGATACGCATAATAGAACCTTTGGAGGTAATAGATTTTCATAATTTCCTTTCGAATTCTTACTTAATTCTTACTGATAGTGGTGGTATTCAAGAGGAGGCTCCAAGTTTAGGTAAACCTGTATTAGTAATGCGAGACAATACAGAGAGACCAGAAGGTATTGCTGCTGGAACTTTGAAGTTGGTAGGAACGAATGAGGATATAATTTACGAAAATTTTAAATTGTTGTTAGACAATGAAAAAGAGTATATAAAGATGAGTCAATCAAGTAATCCATATGGGGATGGGTTTGCCTGCAAAAGAATTGCTAATATATTAGAAAGTGATTTGTGCGATTGAAAATTGAACATGTCAACAACTGAAGAGTAAGCGTCAAATAAAGCGCTTACGAGGCCGTTTCAAAATCCGTGTAAACTCAAAAAACTGATATAAAATTTAAGTTGTTATTTATGGGCAAGGCCATTTTAAGTGGATCTTGCCCATGCTTGTATTATAAATCTGTTTTTGGGTTGTCAAGTAAAACTCCCCTTTGGCAGTTTTATTACCTTGGTTATATACTTTAGGAACCGCACCCAAAGACATCGAGTGAAGTTCTTTATCTGTGATATGTGGGAACCGTATGTAGACTTGGCGAAAGCCTATTTTCCTAATGCAACTATTATAATTGACAAATATCACTTCATTCGATATGTTACTTGGGCGATTGAAAACGTAAGAAAACGCCTTCAAAAGAAGATGCCTTCGAATTTGCTCAGGTACTACAAGAGAAGCCGGAAGCTGATACTTACAAGATATAATAAACTAAAAGAGGAGAACAAGAAGGCTTGCGATCTGATGCTACTTTATAATGATGATCTGAGGACTGCCCACCGACTTAAGGAATGGTTTTATGAAATCTGCCAGAGCGAGAAGTATAAGTATCAACGGGAAGGATTCTGGGAATGGGTGAAGACAGCTGAAAAATCAGGTATTCCCGAATTTGAAGCCTGTGCGAAGACTTATCGGAATTGGTCACAAGGTATTTTGAATGCCTTTAAGTACAAATATACCAACGGACCTACAGAAGGGTATAATAACAAGATAAAAGTATTAAAAAGGGTATCTTTTGGCATGAAGAATTTCGAGAGGTTCCGTACAAGGATTATACATAGTTCTATCTAAATAAAAAGAAGACGGCAGGAGGTTTATTTCTCATGCCCTAAAACATGGATTATAGACCAGTACATTAAAATAGCTCTAAACTCAGTGATGGAGTGGGATTCAAATGAATCCCACCCCATCATTGACAAAGAGCCGTAAATACAGGCGAACATTTCATTCAGATCAAGGTTGGGCTTACCAAATGAAGGTTTATGGTAATAAGCTAAAAGAAAATAAAATCTTCCAAAGTATATCCCGGAAAGGAAACTACCATGATAATTCAGTAATGGAAAACTTCTTTGGAATTATGAAACAAGAGATGTATTATGGTGCGGTTTATTATAGCTATGAGGAACTGAAAGAGACAATAGACAAATACATAAAGTATTATAATGAAAAACGAATTAAAGAGAAACTAGGATGGATGAGTCCCGTGGAATACAGGCTCAGCCTCGAGGCCGTTTCAAAGTCCGTGTAAACGCAAAAAACTGATATAAAATTTAGGTTGTTATTTATGGGCAAGGCCATTTTTAAGTGGATCTTGCCCATTCTTGTATTATAAATCTGTTTTTGGGGTTGTCAAGTAAAACTCCCCTTTGGCAGGAGGCCGTTTCAAAGTCCGTGTAAACGCAAAAAACTGATATAAAATTTAGGTTGTTATTTATGGGCAAGGCCATTTTTAAGTGGATCTTGCCCATTCTTGTATTATAAATCTGTTTTTGGGGTTGTCAAGTAAAACTCCCCTTTGGCAGTTTTATTACCTTGGTTTATATACTTTAGGATAGCCTTTCTTCAAAGAATATCTCCAACTGGGAGTGAATCTGTCCCCAGTCCTGACGGTGTCCGGTCCATTTTTTCGTTATGTCCATCGTGGCTAGATATAGCATTTTCAGAAGACTATCATCTGTGGGAAATACCGTTTTGCTTTTGGTAACTTTCCGAAGCTGCCGGTTAAAACCCTCTATGGCATTTGTGGTATAAATTAGTCTGCGAACGGCTTCGGGATATTTGAAATATGTTGAAAGGTTAACCCAGCTGTCCCTCCAAGACTTTGCTATTTTAGGGTATTTTCCTCCCCATTTTTCATCAAACGAATCCAGTTCGTTTAATGCGATATCTTCTGTAGGTGCGGCATATACACGTTTTAAATCAACCATGAGTGTCTTGATATCTTTGTAAGATACAAACTTTGTTGTATTTCGGATTTGATGAATAATACACTGTTGAATTTCTGTTTTCGAAAAAACCGCATCAATGGCCTGAGGAAATCCTGTCAGACCGTCTACGCATGCAATCAGTATATCTCTCACGCCACGATTCTTTAAACCATTCATAATAGAAAGCCAGAATTTCGCACTTTCATTTTCTCCGACATACATACCAAGCACATCTTTGTGTCCGCTCATATCAATACCGATGGCAATATAAACTGCTTTTTTGACAATTCGTCCTTCACTTCTTACATGAAAATGTATAGCATCCATGAATACCACTGCATAGATTTCTTCCAGTGGTCGTTCCTGCCATTCTTTCACGATAGGGAGTATTTTATCTGTGATTCGGCTGATAGTACTGTCTGAAATATCTACACCATAAAGTTCCTGCATATGGCTCTCAATATCTCCAGTTGTCATTCCTTTGGCATACATGGAAATGATTTTTTCCTCCATGTCCTGGGTCAGAGTATTTTGATATTTCTTAACGATTTTAGGCTCAAACTCCCCAATTCGGTCACGGGGAACGTCCAGTTCCATGTCGCCATAACTGGTATGTAATGTTTTTGAGTTATAGCCATTTCTGCTGTTATCTGTTTCTTTGTTCCGGAAATCATACTTAGAGTAACCCAGTTCCTCATCCATTTCGCCATCTAGGCTTCCTTCTAGGATAACAGACATCATTTCTCTCATGAGAGCATTGACGTCTGTTCCATTCTTGACCGGATTTTCTTTCAGATACCCATTAACCATTTCTCGTAGTGCTTGTCTTTCGGGAGATTCGTCCCTTCTTCTCTTTGCCATAAAATAAAACCTCCAAACTGAGTAATTTTATTTTACATCAGTTTGGAGGTTTACACAAACTTTGGGATACTCCCTCAGCCTCCTGGCTGCATAAAATTATTGCGTAGCAGTTAAAACTACTACGCAGTAAAGTCTAACTTATTGGGTCACATCAATTATATTTTACATCAGATTGAAGGTTTACACAGTCTTTACGCCGTCTAGTTTATTGTTGAAAATTCAAAAAAGTATTAAGTAAATATAAGAAGGTAAATAATAGCTTTATGCAAACATCTTACTTGCCTTTACAGTATTAAATTTCTTTACTTATTGCCACATATTGTATGGAATTAAAGGAATCAGGATGATAGGTAGGCACTAATTCAATAATATGTTCTCTAATGTCATCTACCTCCTCTTTAGCTGCTTTTTCTAATTCTAAGACTTTCTTTAAAAATTCATCTGGGTCAATATCTATTTGCTTACCAACGAATATTAGTTTATTATTAGTAGAAGATAGGCCTTCCTCCTCCATTAGAAGCTCTTCAAATAATTTTTCTCCTGGACGTAGTCCCGTGTATTCAATTTCTATATCTCGGCCTGGTTCATATCCAGATAGGCGAATTAGATTTTTTGCCAATTCTGCAATCTTTACTGGTTCGCCCATATCTAGTATGAATATTTCTCCGCCTTTTGCATAAGCACCAGCCTGAAGGACTAAGGATACGGCTTCGGGAATAGTCATAAAGTAACGTATAATATCAGGATGTGTTACTGTAACAGGACCACCTCTTTGTATTTGGGCTTTAAATAAGGGTATAACACTACCATTGCTACCCAGTACATTTCCAAAACGAACTGCTACAAATTCAGTAGGTGATATCTTATGAAAGGATTGGATTATTAACTCGCATATTCTCTTGGAAGCACCCATTACATTGGTTGGATTAACGGCCTTGTCAGAAGATATAAGAATAAATTTCTTAACTCCATACATATGGGCAGCCATAGCCATTTTATATGTGCCACCTACATTATTCTTAATTGCTTCATTCGGACTATTCTCCATTAATGGAACATGTTTATGGGCGGCTGCGTGATAAATCACATCAGGATGGTATTGTTCCATTATCTTATGTATGCGCTTAGTATTTCGAACAGAAGCTATTAAGACAGTTAAATTAAGGGATGGATATTTAATTTTAAGTTCTTGCTCAATAGCATATGCGTTATTTTCATATATGTCTAAAATTATTAACTGTTTGGGGTTATGGCTAGCTAATTGTCTGCATAATTCACTCCCAATTGAGCCCCCACCACCAGTGACAAGAATAATCTTACCACTTATGTAATTTATAATTTCATCTGAGTTAATCCTTATAGGCTCCCTGCCTAATAAATCATCAATCTCAACATCTCTTAGTTCTGTAACGCTGACCTCACCATTAATTAATTGATACATACCAGGAAGTATTTTGAGAGTACAGTCTGTTTGTTTACATATATCAAGAAATTCACGTATTACCTTTTTACTAACAGAAGGCATAGCAATTATTATATTGGTTATTTCATATTTTTTAACTGCTTTTAATATATAATTTCTATCACCAACTACTTTAATCCCTTGAATATAGTTACCGAGTTTATTTTTATTGTCGTCAATAGCGCATATGACACTACCATTTATAAATACACTACTAGAAATTTCTCTAATAATGGAACTTCCTGCTTCTCCAGCACCAATAATCATTATACGTTCCTCTATCTCTTCAAAATTTCTACGTGAGAGTCTCCTTAAAGAGCGGTAGAAAAAACGTATCATACTAATGAAGAAAATCATAAATAAGGTGCTTAATGGATAGTAGCTTCTTGGTACACTTATTTCTAATATGTAATTCATAACTATAAGCTGGATAACACCGGCACTTATGCAAGCAAATAGAATATTTGTAAGTTCATCAATACCTGCATATTTCCATAAACTGTTGTAAAGTCTAAACAATGCAAAAATTATTATTGTTATAATAGTATTAACAAGGGTGTAAGATAATACTGCTTCAGAATAATTTGTTGGAACCTGACTTATTCGAAAGTCAAAGCGAATAACGAGTGCTAAAAAGGATGCAATATTAATAAAAATGGTGTCAAGTATTATTAGGAATAGTCTTCTGATAAATAGCTTTTTGTCCTTCATTATTTGTTTCATAAGTCTCCTCAAAGCTATAGAATATTCATTTTTTATTTTACTCATTTATATATAGCTAATTGAATATTCTTTAGTTCTTTATTTTAATTTCTATTTAAATAACCTCTGATTTTATATCTTATCACAATTACTTATTTCTTACAATAATTTTGATCAATTAACAGTAATATCTATAATATATATTTTATATTCTATTTCGCCTATACAGTAGAAAACGCATGTGATAGGAACGGCTGGATATTAGGCTATTCCATAGACTCAATCAAAGAGATAGGAATGAAAACCCTTATTGCAGATATAGGTTATAAAACACCAGCTATTACAACGTGCTGATTGATGATGGGATAAATCTGCTATTCGTATAAATGATGAAAGAAGGATTTTTCAAAAATATGAGTATGCTTATGATGAATATTATAATTGCAATGTTTGTCCAAACAACCAGGTACTTCGTTATAGCACAACAAACCGAGATGGATATTGAGGATACAAAAGGCTGTAGGATGATCTGTGAAAGCTGTCCTTATTTATCTAAATGTACAGAGAACAGAAATTATGTAAAAGTAATTACAAGATATAATGGGAACCCTATGGGGAAGGTTGTGAAGATATACGCCAAATACTTAGAATGAAGGATTTTTATGCCAGGAGAAAGGAAACAATCGATAGATTATTCGGAACGGCAAAGGAGAATCAGAGGTTCGGATATACATAAGTGTCTGGGAAAGCTCGAATAGAAATGAAAGTCGAGCTGAATTTTATATGTATGAATTTATAGAAGCTAGCAAAGATGAGACAGTGAAACAAGTCTTTTAAGGCAAGCTTTAAGAGTTTTTAAAAGAAATACGAAAAATAAGAAATAAACATAGACAAATTGACCTAAGATTCACATCCTAGAGTCGATTTGTCTACAGTCCGAGCACCTACCCCTAAAGGCGCATGATATCTCCACTTACATAATCCTTACAAGATACTTCCTCTGAAAGCTCTCATCACTAGAGCACAGATAAACAATACCTTCTATTACCCCAATAAATACCGGTATGCCGGTCCAGGCAAAGAGCAGACACAAGATACCCATACCGATTTTCCCTAAATAGAATTTATGTATACCAATACCGCCAAATAAGATAGCCAGAATTCCTGCAGCTATTTTACTCTTTATTGGCCAGTTAGGATCAATACCACTAGTATAACTTCTTTCATAATATGGTTGGTTAATAACCTGGGATTGAAACTGTGGCTGAGATTGAAATGGAGAGCGGACTTGAGACACAGATTCAGCCATATTCTCATTGTTTTCAGAAGATTGATAGTAATGCTGTTGATTGGTCTGTTGCTGCTTGATTTTCTCACCACAATATTTGCATTGAGCACTTGTATCTATGGGAGCACCACATTGGGGACATGTATTTTGGCTCATAATTTCCTCCTGTTTGAATGTATAAATGATAAATTAGAACTAACTTTAAAATAGTATGAACATTAGAATATACTAAAGTGGATGCTCGCCTATAAATTCACTTATCCTTGTGGATTAATCATTACCTTCTTTCCACATTCCGGGCAGAATTTGGATCCAACAGGCAGTTTATTACCGCATTCACATTGCAGGTTTCCAAGCGCAAAACCACATTCCGGACAGAACTTGGACTTACTATTTATCAGCTTGCCGCAGGCTGGACAGGGTATTTCATTTTCTTGCGGCTTCTCCTTTAATAATGTACCGCATTCACTGCAGAATTTCGTAGTTGCACTATTCGTGGTATGACAGGAAGGACATATGACAGAGCTGCTCTGAGTTGTGGTATTAGGAATGGTTTGAGTAGGAATGTTTCCCATATTCATTGCAGCATTTAATCCGATACCACCGGCAACAAAAGCTCCTGCAATCCCCGTCGGGTTATTGGCAGCACCTTCATAAACATCAAAAGTTCGTTTGGTTGTATAACGGTTATCACCGATTATCTCAAAGGCTGCTTTGTCCTCAAGGAGCTCATTTATTTTTTCAAAATCCTCATCGGGAAAATTAATGGATTGAATATAAAAGTTCACAACTGTAAATCCATACTGGGCAAATTCCGTTGAAATCTGTTCTTTGGTATATTGCGATAATTCTTCCAGCTTTGTGGAGATTTCAAGGGCGGATATCTTTTCTGATATGATAGTGGAAGAGATAATGGATTTTACTTTTAGGACTATCAAACCACGGTAGAATTCCTTTATTTTATCATATCTTACGAGATCAGCCTGATCCATTCCACCAAGTAATTCATGAAAGAAACCGGTATAATCCTGGAGCTTTAAGCCCATTTGTCCAAAGGCTCGGACTCTTAATTTAACAAAGTATTTTGGATCGATGAGTTGGATGGGATCAGTGGTACCCCAATTAATATCAAGTTTCGCGGCAGTGTTTATAAAGTAAACCTCTGCGCTGAAGGGTGTTTTTCCTCCAAAGGGAAGATTTACGAAATTTTTTAATAAGGGAAGATTCTGTGTACTCAGCATATGTGTTCCTGGATAAAAAACATCACAAACACTTCCGTTCTTTACAAATATAGCAGCTTGTCCTTCTTGGACAATTAATTGTGTTCCATAAACCAATTGATCGGATGGGTGTTTGTAGATGATCCAATCACGGTTTCTAAGTCCGTCAAATCTTACGACATCTATTAAAGCCATAGTTATATTCCTTCCCTGACATGTTCTTATATGAAGTGGAATTTTCTAGTATATTTAAAAGAATATTACCATAAAAGGTAGAAAATATCAATATTCTAGGTAAGGAACTGTAAAAATCAGCCATATAGAAAGCAGGGTGAAAATTAACTTTTTCGTTTAGTTGAAATTATTCTCAGTATATTTCAGTGATATATGGGTTGACTATCTTGGTAGTAAATGGTAATATATGTATATATTAATTTACTTGAATCCGGATAGAGCAAATAATATACAACTTATACATGACCAGCACATTAACAGAAGAAAGGTGGTTTATCGAATGAAAAAAGTTTTATCTCGTATTTTAGCAATAGCCATTGCTATTGTATTATTTTCTGCACCGTCAACAGCACAGGCAGCCAGCAGCAGTCTAACTTTAGTTCGAAATGACAGTGGGGTAAAAATCTATCAGTGGTTACCGGAGCCATTTCATATTACACAAGGTAATTATAATACCCTTGCCGATTTCACAACCAGTGATTGGAAATGGCATGTCCCTGCCAATAAATCTTTTAACTTCTGGTTTAATTTTACTCAGGCTTGCAATTATACATATATAGTTAATGTAAACGGGGATACTTACATATATAAAAGTGTAGTTGGCAGTAATGGTACACAATTTACGATACCTGCATCGTCTACTGATTCTATTGTGAATGTTTTAGTAATTGCTGATTCAGGTAATGTTTATCAGGATGCATACTATGGAATAATTAATTAGTCACATATTTAATAGAAGTAAAATAATTAGATGAAATAAATTTTTATATCTCCAATCCTGATTTGGGTTGGAGATATTTTTTATACCTTGATCAAGTATTCGTCCAGGCATTCTAAAAGTGCTGTATAATCTTCATCTCCATACCATAGTGGTTCATTCTATGCCTTCTATTATATTAATTTAAAGATCCCTTGTATTTCATAATTGACGTTCAACGTCTGGTCTGTAAAACTACCTTGTCTATGTTGAAAAAGCACAAAAAAACACATACTTAGCAAGAAAAACTATAACGAATAACATATATAAACAAATAATAACAATTCTATTTCATTACTATTGCGTTAAAATCATGTAAAATTAATATAAACAAAGACGATAATAAATAATTTTTACATAGACACAGAAAGAAGACAGGAGGATAAATTTATGGCTAAGGTTATGACTGAGGCAAAAAGAAAGGAGAGAAGCTGGGGACGGACGAAAAAGACTTTATTATTACTTAGCATGGTTGCACCCGGCGCCATCTGGCTGCTTTTGCTGCGTTATTTGCCCATGTTTGGTATTGTTATAGCTTTCAAACATTACACTATCTATAAGCCACCGGGTAATAAAACACCTAATATTTTTGGAAATGTATTACATAGCAAGTGGGTAGGGTTTGATAATTTTAAGTTCATGTTTAAGACTACAGATTCTTGGACAATGATACGTAATACCCTTGGGTATAATGCTCTTTGGATTGTTCTTGGTATTATTATTGCAGTCAGCTTTGCTATCATGCTGGATCAGATAACTAATAAGTTTGTAGCTAAGAGCTACCAGACATTAATGTTTTTTCCATATTTTCTAAGTTGGGTGGTTGCTAGTTACTTTGTACTTGCATTTCTTGATCCTACAAGAGGACTCATTGTTCATTTTCAACAATCCCACGGGATGAGTGTTACTAATTGGTATAATGAATCGAAGTATTGGCCTTTTATCCTTACAATTGCAAATATGTGGAAGTATATAGGATATTCAACAATTCTTTACCTTGCTGCAATTACCGGTATTGACAACACTCAGTATGAAGCTGCCAGTATCGATGGAGCAAGCAAATGGCAGCAGGTATGGTATGTTACAATTCCACATCTGAAAACAATGATTATTATTTTATTTATTATGAATGTCGGAAAGATATTTAATGCCGATTTTGGACTTTTCTACAGTGTGCCTCAAAATTCAGGCCCGTTGTTTCCTACAACGCAGGTAATTGATACTTATATTTATCGTACATTAATGGCTACCCATAATGAAGGAATGAGTACTGCAGCAAGCTTATTGCAGAACTTTGTTGGATTTGTCTGTATTATGGCGACGAATACCATTGTGCGAAAAGTAGATAAAGAAAGTAGTTTGTTCTAGTCAACTTTTAGTATAAGTATGGTTACTTCTTATTCTATTAATTTAACCAGTAGATTTGCTGTATGGATGATTGACAGGAATAAATTTAGACGAGGAAAGTTAGGGTGAATTATGAGCAAAGAAAATTATGCAGTTGTGTATAAAAAGAAAAAAAGGCAGCTGAACTCAATTAGTGTACCAGCAGAAGTTATTATAAATGTAATATTGGGACTTTTCTGTCTCGCATGCATTATCCCCTTTATATTTGTTGTTATTATCTCCTTTAGTTCCCAGGAAAGCATCAGGCAGATAGGCTTCTCTTTCTGGCCTGTAAAATGGTCATTGCAAGCTTACAAATATGTCATAGATTTAGGTGCCATGCTTTGGCTTTCGTATTTTAACAGTTTTTTTGTAACCATTGTAGGAACAATCTTAAGTGTACTTATATGTGTACTGTATTCATACGCACTATTCCGTAAGGATTTTAAGTTTAGAGGATTCTTTACCTTTTTTAGCTTCTTTACGATGCTTTTTGGCGGCGGACTTGCACCTACCTATATGGTATGCAAGAATTTGCTGGGACTCAGTGATAATTATGCAGCATTAATTGTCCCAATGCTTGTCAATCCTTTTAATATTATTATTATGAGGACATTTTTCCAGTCATCCGTACCGACTGAATTAATTGAGTCGGCAGCAATTGATGGCAGTGGAGAGTATAATACGTTGTTTAAGATTATTGTTCCGATTTCAAAACCTGGTATAGCAACCGTTGCTTTATTAAATGCATTAGCCTATTGGAATGAATGGTTTATTCCCATGCTTTATATTAAGGACCCGAAATACATACCTTTGCAGTATCTCTTGATGAAGATGCAGAATCAAGCTGATTTCTTGGTTAGAAATGCAGGAGTACTAGGAGCAGAAGCGTCCAAGATTATGGCAACAATTCCACAGGATACACTGCGTATGGCTTTAGTTGTTTTAATTGTTATTCCGATTGCCTGTGCATATCCTTTTTTCCAAAGATTTATTATCTCAGGTCTTACAATTGGTTCCGTAAAAGGATAAGTTCGGCAGTTAATGCTGCCGCTTATATAAAAAAAAGGAGGATTTATATTTATGAAGAAGGTAGTATCTATCATCCTTACACTGGTTCTGGTGTTTTCATTAGCTGCCTGTGGTAATAAGGAAAACAAGAATACTTCCAGTAATGCAGGAAGTACTAATCAGAGTACGAACTCAGGTACTAATAACGGAGGCACCGATGCCGCCGCTACCAATGCAGCAACAGATACCGCTGCAACACCTGACATTTCTGAGCCGGTTACTATAAAATGGTATCTTACTGGTAGTGATGTAAAGAATGACAAAGATGTACTTGAGAAAGCAAATGCTTACTTAAAAGAAAAGCTGAATGTAACATTGGAACCTATCTGGGGAACATGGGGTGACTATGATAACAATGCCGTACTTGCTATTAACGGCGGTGACGATGTTGATATTTACTTTACAAGCTCCTGGAGTGCAGATGAGTATAATGCATTCGCTAAAAAAGGCGCATGGGTTCGTCTTGACAATCCGGACAACAATTTGATTGAAAAATATGCTCCCGACCTTTGGAAAGCACTTCCTACTGTATTAACAGATGGTGCTAAGATCAATGGTTCTGACGGTTTAGGTGTATATGCAGTTCCCGGTTACAAAGATATCGCTACACAGAACTGCTGGGATATCAACGTTCCCTTACTTCAGAAATATGGCTATACAGTTGATGATATCAAGAATACGGACTATTATGGATTTGGCGATATCTTAAAGAAAGTAAAAGAAGGCGAAGGCGCTGATTTCTATCCTCTGTTAGTAGAAGGTGCTGTACTTGAAAGAATGGTAGACAATTCTATTATTGTTACTGGTGATGCAGGAACAAATAACCTTCTTTCCTACTACATCAATCCTACAGATCCTTCTCAGCCCGGAAGCTATGGCAACAAGATCTTAAGCAAATTTGAAACACCTGAATATAAGAAATTCGTAGAAAAGACTCGTGAATATTTTAGTGCCGGTTATATTGATCCTGCAATGGGCAATGCAAATCAGGCAAATGATACCCGTACAGCAAAACAGCTTTCCGGTCAGTATTTAATCGGAACACAGAGCTACTCCCTTGGTTATGAAGTACAGGCAAGCAGCGAACGTAAATTTAAAGTAGAAATGGTTCCCTGCACACCTGCATATGTTGATACAACATCTTCACAGGGTGCTATGATGGCTATTTCCACTTCCTCCAAGAATCCTGAACGTGCTATGATGTTCCTTAATCTGTTGAATACAGATCCTACCCTGTTCACCTTATTAGATTATGGTATTGAAGGTACACACTATACCTTAAAAGACGGCAAAGTTGCATTTACAGATACACGTGCAGAATATAAGCCTTGGACAAATGGTATGGGAAATATTACACAGCTTCCTCCTTTAGACGGACAGGATGCTAATTTCTGGGATAACTTTAAATCATATTATGGTTCTGCTAAGAGTATTCCTGCACTAGGCTGGGCATTTGATCCTGCTAATGTTGAGACCGAATTAGGTTCCCTTGCTAACGTTGCTGCAGAATATGCACTTTCCTTAAATACTGGAACAGTTGATCCTGCAACAGAATTACCGAAGTTCATCCAGAAGTTAAAAGACAATGGAATTGACAAGGTAGTAGACGAAGCTAATAAACAGTTAACAGACTATTTAGCAGCAAAAGGTAAATAATTACTCCTATAATATTAAAGCAGTATTACAGCATTCCTGTAATGCTGCTTTTTACTTTATTTAACAAAATATGTATAAATATGTTGATAAATAATGGAAAATATGGTATGATTATGTAAATTTAGTGTGAATATTGGTTGAGAGCGGAGGGGGTAATGAATAAGCAAAATAATATCCTTATAAAAAGAATCCTATTAATGCTGAAACCATATCTAAAAAAAATTATATTATTATTCTTATGCATTACATGTACAGCCGGTATTAATCTTATATTGCCATTATGCATCAAGCAATTAATGGATCAGGGACTTCTTGTTAACAATATGGATATGGTCGTAAAATATGCTCTCATCCTACTAATCTTAGTAATATTAAATCAGGGAATCAAATTAATTGAAACGAAATATTCCTCTTATATTAATACAATGTTTTCATATTCACTATCTGAAAGAGCATTTAATCATATATTGAAATTGAAGCAAAGTTATTTCAAAAATACGAATTTTGCGGAAACAATTAGTAACACAGAGGTAGATATTCAAAATATTTCTTTAATATGTAATAGAGGAGTTCTCCTATTAATCTCGAATTTGTTATGTATGGCAGGCGGAGCTATAGGTCTAGCCTTAATTAGCCCGAAATTAACATTGCTAGTACTATGTATAATTCCGGTCCGCTACTATAGTGTTAAGTATTTTACCAAAAGAAGAGAAACATTATTTGAAGAATACATACGGTATAATAGTGAGTTTCATAAATGGTTTGGAGATACATTAGGTGGAGTAAAAGAAATTAAACTGTGGGGAATTGAGCGGGTAATACTAGGGCGGTATATTAAAAAGCAAAGAAATATAATTCAATCAAATATTCAGCTTTCATTTATTGATAAGTATAACGAGTGTTCTGAAAGTATTTTATTTCAAGTATTATCCAGTGGCTTATATATTCTTGGTGCCTATTTGGTCTTTCATAAAGAATTATCAGTCGGCAGTTTATTTGCGGTTTTATCGTACACCGGTTATATAACAGGACCAATATCATTGATTTTTAATATTCGTTACAGTTTTTCCAGTATATTACCTTCAGCAAAAAGATTCTTTGAATTTATGGATCTGGAGACAGAGCCAAGTGGTAAATTAACCGGGATCAATTTGGATTCTATCAAAGGTAAAATTACTTTTGAAAATGTTTCGTTCTCTTATAGGGAAGAGGAAGAATTGCTAGAAGGAGTTAATTTTGAGATACAGCCAGGGGAGAAAATCGCTCTAATAGGAGAGAATGGAGCAGGTAAAAGCACCTTAATCAATCTGTTACTACGTTTCTGTCAGCCTGTTGGAGGGAGAATTCTACTGGATGGAATAAATATAGAAGGTTTTAAATTACGGGATTATAGAAAGTTATTTTCAGTAGTAAGCCAGGATATCTATCTATTCGACTCTACAATCGAAGAGAATATTGGGCTATTTCCGTTTATTAAAGATAAAAGAGTTAAAGAAGCGGCCATAAAGAGCGGGGCAAAGAACTTTATTGATGAGATGCCAGATAATTATAAAAGCAAGATTGGAAATAACGGGTCTTTGTTATCTGGTGGACAGCGGCAAAAGCTTGCAATGGCAAGAGCATTTGCACGAAGTTCAAAAATATTAATATTGGACGAGGCTACATCGAATTATGATGCTCAATCGGAGATGTATGTAAATGATTTAATAACGAAGATTGGAAACGACATTACAGTTATTATTATTAGTCATAAGGAAAGTATCTTAAAAAAGGTAGACCGTGTATTTAAGTTAGAGGATTGTAAAATTATGCAATATGATTTAAATGTGGAAAATGTATCATCTACATAAAGTGAACTGGTTTTGTAATTTCATTATCTTTGCGCGCGAATAGATAACGAAATTTCAAATAAAGCAAAAACTGTTATTTGATGTGAGTTGGTATTTACACTATAAGAGAGGATGGTGAAATATGA
Source organism: Anaerocolumna chitinilytica (assembly GCF_014218355.1). Classification (NCBI taxonomy): domain Bacteria; kingdom Bacillati; phylum Bacillota; class Clostridia; order Lachnospirales; family Lachnospiraceae; genus Anaerocolumna; species Anaerocolumna chitinilytica. Next base: position 4,421,480 of record NZ_AP023368.1, on the reverse strand, counting down.
AAAAGTTAGGAAAGAAACTTAATGGTTCACAGGCAACAATCGAAGCGTTTGCTAATTGTAGAGTTTGTCAGTACTGTGGCTGCAGTATTTGCTGGGGTACATCAAATTGGATTCAAGCAGTTAGCGCAGAGAATGGTACTGTAACTGCAAATAACTCTAATCAAAATCCGTAAGTTAATATGATATTAGAGGACTACATTATATAGTAGTCCTCTAATAAAATATTTGCAGTAAAGAAATGAATTATATTGTAAATCTTTAGCCTACGTTGCATTAACAAAGACAAGGGGATATATTGATCACTTTTGGGTTTACATAAGGATAAATCATTTTAATAAGTCCAAGGAATTGCTTTGCTAAAATACCCCATATTAATTTATTAAGGGCTGTATAGAGGAGTTAATAGTATGGATAATAAGCCATTTATTCATTTGTTTAAAACTTATGGAAATTTTTATATTTATGATGTCAATAAAAATTCAATTATTAAAGTAGAAAAGGATACTTGGAAATACTTGAATAATGACACCGACCTTATTTGTAATAATCTAAATGTAATAGAAAAGATTCAGCATTTAAAAGAAAAGGGGTTTCTGTCCTCTAACAGGGTGCAGGAGATATTGCATCCTGCTGATGAAATCTTGGAAGATTATATATCAAATAGAGTACTAATGGTGTGCCTGCAAGTAACACAACAATGTAATTTACGATGTGAGTACTGTTCCTATTCAGGAGGATATGATAACAGACAGCATACAAATAAAAGAATGACTCTGGAGTTAGCTAAGAAGGGTATTGACTTTCTGATTGCCAGGTCGTCAGATCTAAAAAAGGTTGCAGTTGGATTTTATGGTGGTGAGCCGTTACTTGAATTTGAGCTAATTCAAAATATTGTGGAGTATGTTAATAGAAATGCAGTTGGGAAAGAAGTGATATTTACAATCACAACCAATGCAACGTTAATAACGAAAGAAATTATTGAATATTTTAACCGGAATAACATTCATATGGTAATTAGTTTGGATGGACCAAAAGAAATCCACGATAAAAATAGAAAGTTTGTATTTAATAAATGTGGTACATTTGACAAAGTAGTTGAAAATATTCAGTTGATCAAAAAAGAATGCCCTGAATATATGAAAAATGTGACTTTTAATGCCGTATTGGATCCCCAGAATGATTTAAAATGTGTACACGAATTCTTTGATGATTTCGATACAATAAAAGAATCGGCAGTTATGTATTCCCAGATATCAAACTATTACTCTAAAACGCAAATTGGATATGATGAAGCATACTATATTGAAATGAATTATGAGCTGTTTAAATTATTTTTATCGAAATTGGATAAGTTGGATGAAAAATACATATCTAAGCTTGTAAATTCAAGAATCGGACAATTACAAGACATTTATGATCATTTTTGCAAATCGGAGAAGTTACCTGAAAAAATGCATCATGGCGGACCATGTATTCCCGGAACTCAACGGTTGTTCCTTAATGCTTTCGGAGAGTTCTATCCCTGTGAAAAGGTAAGTGAAACATCAAGTGTCACAAGGATAGGAAATATTGAAGACGGGTTAGATCTAAATAGAGTGCGGCAGATATTAAATGTTGGTAAGTTAACGGAAGACAAATGTAAAGACTGTTGGGCGATAAGATTTTGCAATCAGTGTATAGCATCCGCAGATAGTGGAAAAGGGATGGAAAAGGACATAAAAGCTGAAAGATGTTATGGTTCAGTAAAAAGGGCAGAAGATAACCTAAAGGACATATGTACCTTGATAGAATTTGGATATAAATTTACAAGCTAAAATAATTTAATAGATTATTAGATTGTGAGGGAATCTATGTTAAAGAAGAAGGCAATTCTTTATCCGGTGGACATAGAGATATGTCCGGTTATACGACATAAGGCTTTATTGAAGGAATATGAAATTGTTGGACTTGTATCACCAAAGGGATGGGGGTATGGCGATAAAGACCTCTCATATATTGACGGAGGATGCGATACCGGAATGGTATTAGAAGATGATTTTTCTAAAGTATTAGACCAGTGTGATACTGTTATCTTTTGTGATAGTCAATACTATAACGGTATGGAAACAGATATAATTAATAAAATGAAAGAAGCTATTAAAAATAATAAAAATATTGTCAGTCTAATTCAACTTGAGAATAAATACCTTGATGAAATAATTGAATTAAGCAGTCAAAAAAGATGTCAATTTTCATTTATTAATAGTGAAATAAAAGAAATTGATAGGAATAGTAATTATAATTTCAGAAATAAATTAAAAGTTAGTGGTATGGAATATAAAAGTAAATCTAATGCATATGAAAGTATCGGGAAAATAAAGACTCCGGTTATCTTTGTAATGGGTGTAACGGAACGAAGTTCTAAATTTGAGATACAGTTAACAATAAAAGAACAGCTTGAGAAGCTGGGATATAGTATAACTCTTATTGGATCAAGAAATTATTGTGAGATGATAGGAGGACATTCATTTCCGAGCTTTCTGTACGATAACACGATTTCAGAAGTTGATAAGATATTGATGTATCATGATTATGTAAAAGCAATTGAGGAAGCTGAAGCTCCGGATATCATTATTATTGGTATTCCTGGCGGTATCACAAAAGTGAATGATAAATTTACTAATAAATTCGGAATATACGCATATGAAATATCTCAGGCAATAGACCCTGACTATGTAATTATGAGTGTTTTTTATGAAGATTTCAAAGTTGAATATCTGGATAATTTAAGTGTTTTATCAAAGTATAGATTCGGTTTTGAGGTCGATTCTTTTAATCTGGCCAATATCCAAATGGACTGGGAATCTGTATTGAGATTAAGCGGAGATACTTATATTAAGTTAGAGAGTGATTTTATTAATCAAAAAATCAAGAAATATGAAAATGATAATAAAATGATTTTTAATATATTTAATAAAGAGCATGGGATTTCGATGGCGGATGATATTATAAATAGGTTAAGTAATTATTCAGATATAGAAATTTTGTAGATTATAATCCGTTTATCAAGATGGTGATATTAGGTTCCTTCGTTGGGTTTCAAGGATTTCGAACTAGGCATTGCTATGTTACATGTATAGCACTTGAAGTGGGGTATGTAAATATCTGAACTTCGGATTAGGAAGTAAAGAAAGGAAAGGAATGAAAATGGACAGGATATCGTCAAATTATGATAAGGCGTATGAGAAAGTAAATAGAATTTTCCTGAATAGGTTTCATATTAATATTGATCAAAAAGACGCTACATTTTTAGATATACAGTTGTTGGGATACGATTGGGGATTTAATGCAAGAGACTTACTTTATCTCTACTTTGATCTTGAAAAAGAATGTAATATTAAGATTCCACAAGAGTTTATTATACAAGGTAAATTTAAAACCATTAACAACATTATAGAACTTTTATGTGAAGTGTACGAAAGGGAAGCAGTTTAATTCCAATGAGTATACATATAGCGATTATAGATGATGGAATTAACGAAGATTACTATAATATCGGACAATTGGATTATAATATTGAAATAACGCAAGACCTTATAATCCAAACTAGATACGGCTATGATACCTATGAAAATTCACATGGAACAACCTGCGCTGCTATTATCAGAAAATATGCGAAAGAAGTTAGCTTATCAAGTATAAAAATACTAACGAAAGGTACACAAAAAGGCTTGAAAGCTCAATTGATCAGGGCATTAGAATGGTGTGTGGAACAGAAGATTCACCTGGTGAATTTGAGTGCAGGATCGGTGTATTATAAAGACTTTAAAGAGATTGAAGAAACTATACAAAGAGTTACTTCAAAAGGTCTGATTATTGTAGCGGCATGCCATAATCAAAATATTTTTACAGCACCTGCTTCCTTCAAAGAAGTTATCGGAGTTAAATGTGATTTGAGGGATATAGTGAAAGCTGGCGAATATATTTATAATTCCTATATACCAGATGGCATAGATTGTATTACAGGAAGTATGCACCGGATTAAGAACTATAACGGATGTGAGGAAGTAACATCTTTATGTAACAGTTATGCTGCTCCCTATATAACTTTTGCTGTTAGTGAGATTATAAAGAAAAGGCCGGAATTAAGTCTTGCTGAAATAAAGCAGGAACTAAAACATAGTTCTAATAAATTACTGATAGGAACAGATTATTATAAGTATCAACAGATAAAATATGAACAGAAAGTAATTAATTGTCCCACTATAAATATTCTCAATATTTCCGGTAATAACATGAAAGATATTAGCAACAGTCTGCGTGCATTATTTCGTAGAGATGGATATAATGCTATTTCTGTATGCTCTAAAAATACAGAGGAGGATATTTGTAATGGGATAATACCAATTAATAATTTTAATGAAGATAGGGCAGATATTATAACAGACAGACATATTCTAAATCAAGTTTATAGCATATATGAACCTGATGTAATGATTATTAATCTCCAGGAACAATACACTATAGAATACTTATCATCAAGTATGAAAGAATTTATGGAATATGATATAAGGATATTGATGATTGATGAAGTAAACGATACTATTCGGAAATATATTAATCCTTCTGTAAACACGATTAATATTATTCTACAATCATCACCTAGGGAAGAAGATTTCTTAATGAAGGATTACAAAGCTTTCTGCTTCAAGGATAAAAGCGTTGTTAATAAAATATATGATTATATTTTAAGATTGCTTGATGCAAGACAGATCTGAAATAGATAAAAACAGGACATAAGAAATACAATACCATTTAGATAAGAGGCACGTCATTTTGTAACTATATAAGATTCAGCCGATTATAAGTATTTCCTCCCGTTTAGAAGCATATGAACCTTTCGTTGTTTTACTTCTCATTTATCCTCTGGTATTATAATGATAACACTAAATATCAAATAATCCTTAAAGGAACAGTACTTATACGGAGGAAGGAAAGCAATGAATGGTTTTGAAAACAGATTAATACAGGCAAGAAAAGATAATCATTTTACCCAGGAAGAACTTGCCTTAAGGCTTGGTGTTACACCTCAGGCTATATCGAAGTGGGAGAGAGGGATGGGGTATCCGGATATTGAGCTGGCAGTATCTCTTAGCCACCTTCTAAATTGTTCTCTGGACTATATGTTTCAGGGTGAGGAACGTATGGATTTTTCAGAAAAGAGTGAAGGGAAACCTTCTGGGGAAGTATTGGAGAATATCCTGGCTGAACCTTTGCTGCTAGAAATCGGTACCGGACTGGTAGCAGCTGCATATGAGGAAAGTACCGGAAGATTTGCAGCATTATCGGATATCAGAAAAAGGCTGGCAGGTTCTCTGGGCTTACTGCTGCCAAAGATACGAATCAGAGACAGGGAAGAGATGGATAAGTTCTCCTACCGTATTCTAGCCTATGATGAAATACTATATGAGAGTACCTTTACAAGGGAAGAAGAGGTATCCTTTACACAAATCTACACGGATTTGGAGAAGGTTTCCATCAGCCAATATGGAAAGATAATTAATAAACAACTGACGAAGAGTCTTACAGATAATCTGGCAGAGAAGCACCCCGAAATCATAAAGGGAGTCGTACCGGAGAAAATATCCCTGATACAGTTTCAGAAATTATTAATTCAAATCTACGAGAAAAAAGGGAACTTACATAATCTGATTAAGATCGTGGAATTATTGGATGAAAAGATAGATGGCACAAAGGAGATAAACAAACTTGCTGATGATATTATAAGAGAATTACCGGTGTAAGTAAGGGTTTTACAAGCAGTCTTAAGACAAGGAAGGATTATAATAGAAAAAAATAAAGCTGTCAGAATTGTCTGACAGCTTTTTCCTTACCTTTAGGTAAACTACATTATGAATGATACCATAATTGAAAAGAAAAGTCTAGTATTTTTTTAAAATTTCCTTTAATATGATACAGGTAACCTGTTAACCGGACTTAAACCATTAGTTCGCAGTAGACCCGTGCAAACTAGACCTATAGGAGGGTATCATGGAGAATGTAAAAATGGGCGAAAGCCCTTTGGCGGAAAGACATGAAGAGCTAAGAAGTGAGTGGGAAAGGGAAGATGAGCATTTAAAGGAATGTGTACAGATCATACAGTATAATGTGGAAACACAGAGTGCGGAACTTACAAAGGTTCGTGCCGAAACCAAGGAAATGTATGACAATTACCGGTCCAATAACCCGGAGCTTCACAATGATCTTGTTATGGGAATTAGCAGACAGACGGATTTGGAGCGTTCTCTGAGTAAAAATATTGCGGCACTTAAGAAACCTTTCTTTGGGCGAATCGACTACCGAGAGCTGGGGATGGAGGTAAAAGAAGGACTGGAGGAAGAGGAGGAGAAAAAACAATTCTCCTTATACATTGGGAAAAACGGAGTCAGTAAGAGCAGTACGGAAATCATTGTAGTAGACTGGAGGGCTCCTGTTTCCAGTGTTTATTACGACAGTGATGTGGGTGAAAGCTCCTATCTGTCTCCTTATGGTGACAAGATTCACATTGGACTGGACTTAAAGAGAACCTTTGAGATCGCAGAAAGTAAACTGGTAGACTATTATGATACGGATGTTATAGCAAATGATGAATTTCTTACAAAATACCTTGGTAAAAACAAAGAGGTGGTATTAGGTGAAATCATTGCGACTATCCAAAAAGAGCAGAATGATATTATCAGGGATACACCCTGGCACAGCGTAATTGTGCAGGGAGTTGCGGGAAGCGGTAAGACGACAGTTGCGATGCACCGTATATCCTATATCCTTTATAATTATAAGGAGCGGTGCCGTTCGGATGAGTTTTATATTATCGGCAGTAATAAGATGCTCTTAAATTATATTACGGGGGTTCTGCCTAATCTGGATGTTTATAATATCAACCAGATGACCCTGGAGGAATTCTTAATCTCCCTGTTGGATAAGGACTTTGACCTGAAAAAGAAGAAATATAAACTTATCAGTCCATTTGCAAAAAGCTGTTCAAAGATTAAAGAGAAGTCAGATACCAGAACTTTATTAAAGCGCTATAAAGGTTCTTTGGACTTTATCAAAGCCTTGGAATATTACCTGGAATGGTATGAATCAACTATTATTCGGCCGGAAGACATCATTTATCACGATAAAAACATCTATCCGGAAAATGAAATACGTGAGTTTCTGACGATATTTAAAGAAAAACCCTTGTCAGAAAAGCAAGAGCTCTTAAATAAACGCCTTGTTAGTAAGGTTAAGCTGATAAATGAAAGAGAGCAGCAGGAAAAGGAAATAATCAGTATCGAGACGAAGAAGTACAAAGAGTACTTTGGAAAGAAAAATACGAAATACAACCTGGAAGAGATGTATCTGGAATTTTTAAAAAGTCTGTTGGAAGCAGATAAATTTAAAAGTTTTGGATATTCCATACCGGGTAACGATGTGGTGAAGCTGTTAATCAGTGATTTTACTGCAAAGGAAATCGACATTTATGATCTTGCCATGCTGACCTTCCTAAAGAGAAGACTGAAGGAAACCAGAGATTTTGAATTTGTCAGCCATATTATTGTGGATGAAGCACAGGATTTCGGAGTATCCGTCTTCTATTGTATGAAACAATTATTTGCAGAATGTACCTATACCATTATGGGAGACATTACTCAGAATATTCATTATGACACCGGAATGAACGACTGGGAATCCTTAAGACAGAAGGTATTTTCTGAAGAGAAGGATAAATTCTACGTGCTGGCAAAAAGTTATCGAAACACTGTGGAGATATCAAATTACGCAAGCAGGGTATTACGGCATGCTACTTTTAAAACTTATGAAATTGAACCGATTATCAGACATGGCAATGAGGTTTCTATCTACCAGGCATTAGAAGAGACGGAGATGATTCTTAAAACAGCCGAGATCATAAATCATAGTAAGGAAGCTGGCTATACCACCCAGGCGGTTATTTGCAGGACGGAAGAAGAAACTAAGTTTGTACACAGTAAGCTGAAAGAATTTATAACCCTGGAACCTTTAAAAGAAGATATGGAGGAGATGAATTTTACCAATGGAATCATGGTACTGCCCATTCATATGACAAAAGGTCTGGAATTTGACAGCGTACTTTTATGGAACCCGGACATTAACAATTACGAGAAGAATGATGCAGATGCCAAACTTTTATACGTAGCAATTACCAGAGCCCTTCATGAACTTCATATTGTTTATATGGGAGAACTGGCAGAGCTCCTACGCTAAAAGCGGATTTGCTCTGCACAGTACACCTTTTCTATTATTGACAGCGCTGCTCAGCACTCATGAGAGTATTATAAAAGGTGGTGAGAGAATACCAGGTGGCAGAATCTACCACCCCTGTTTCCGGCAAATGGGCTATTCTCTGAAAGTCCGTTACAGCGGCTTCTGTCATAGGACCGTAGATATTGTCTTCCTCTAATAAGGGAATTGCGGGATAAACACGGGCTAAGAGATTGAGCATTTTTTGCAGCCCGCGTATATTTCCATCCTGGCTTCCTTTTTTTAGAGGCTCCCCCTGCCAAGGAAAATCCACACTGTCGATGTCATTGCTGTAACTGATATAAAGAGTATCTCCGTAATAAAAATGGAGGATATACATGGTATCGTAGCCGGTATCAGCCAGTGCTTTGGCACCCCAAAGTGACATCATATTAGGGCAGTCGAGGATATTCCCACGGCAGCTTTGTGTCAGGATTGGCTGCAGGATACCGGGTCTCGCCAAAAATAAATTGAACATGTAGTCTACAGCAATGCTGATATTCTCATAGATGTTCCGGCGAAAGAGCCATAACTGGTCATAAGCGGTAGAGGAAGTTATGTGAAAAGAGTAGCCCTGTCTTTGATACCAGTTAGTAAAATAACGGTTAAGAGAAAATGACAGAACCGAGAGAATTACGGCATAAAGGGATTCCTTTGTCCAATTGGCATAGGCTATACTTGAGACTACATTTTTAATATAGTCCTTGTATTCAACATAATAGTCCGGAGCGGATGCGTCACTTGGTATACCATTATGTACGATTAGATATTCAGGTATCGTGATGGTAGCATCTGTTTCCGGCATTTCTTTTACCTCCGGTTCGAATACCTTTATGGGATAACCACCATAGAGGAAATGCGGGCCGATTACATATACTTTTGAGGTTTCATTTGTACTGTCCAGCACTGGAAGACGGATTAATTGAATGGAAGTTGTTTCCGGTAGTATCTGAACTCCATCGATAATAACTGTCTGAAGACCAGGAGCACTCGCCACCACTAAATATTCAGAGTATGGCATTGGTTCGGAGGGCTCCATACTATATTCCAATAATGGGGCTTTCAGTGCGATTATTTTAGTAATACCGGAGATATCAGTGGTAAGACTTTCTATTAGTTCATCAGGATTTTGTCTGTCATAAATCTTAATGGTAGCAGTATCGATAGGCCTGCGACCGGCTTCACAAACTACCTGTATCTGAAGATTTCCGTAATATTGATCCTTTACGATCGGCCGCAATGTTTTATCGGTATTATCCATAATAGTCCTCCATGTAGCGCTGTTTACAAGCACTAACCCAAAAATCTATTCAAATATTTCCAACTGTTAATGTACAGAATAATGGGAATTACTTTTATATATGCATAATTGGAGGAAAAAATGCTGGTTAAGATTATTTTGTAAGGGCTTCGAGGTTCTTCCAATATAGAAGTGCTTCTTCCTTATCAGTACCGCATATTTCAAAGGAGGGAGTAAGGCTGCCGCAGACTTTAGGGCGCCTGGCATCTTTGAATAGTTTGCATTTATTGTCTTCTGTAAGTTGAATACAGCGTACTCCGGCTGGTTTACCCTGTGGCATTCCAGGAATAGGGGAAGAAATTGAAGGGGCGATGCAGCATGCGCCGCACCCGATTCTACAATCCATATATAGCTCCTTTTTTGAAGGTTATTATTATATATTTGTAACTTATTTAGTATAACATAAGCCAATTCATGAAAAAAGTCTGATATGTATAAAAAGTAAATTAAGAATGATTCAGTTCCATTGACAATGTACGTTTACTGCTGTATCGTGTTTAATGGACTTATAATTATTTAGCTTTAAGTATATATGAAAGCAGATCTTAACCACAGGTCTTTACGTATAACTGGAAGGAAAATAGAAAAGAAAGGATGCCACATTCTCCTTCTAAGAACGAGTGGCGGTAATTGGTAAAATAAGATGAAAGAAAAATTCAGACAGTTTATGATTGGCAGATATGGGATGGACCAGTTAGGACAATTTCTTATTTGGACGGGTATTATTGTTATGCTATTGTCTACCTTTGTAAGAAGCAGTATTCTTTCTTCAATTTCATTCTTAATTTTAATCATTTGTTATGTTAGAATGTTTTCAAGAAATATCAATAAGAGATATAATGAAAACCAGAAATTTATATTTCAAAAAGATAGATTTTTAAGTTTGTTTAAGAATTTAAAGGGACAAGGTGAGCAGCACAAAAAATATCATATATACAGGTGTCCTACCTGTAAGCAGAAGATAAGGATTCCCAAGGGAAAAGGAAAGATCTGTATAACCTGTCCAAAGTGTCACGCGGAATTTATTCGTAAAAGTTAGTGAAAGAGTAAGGTGAGATAGCAGAATGTTTGGTTATGTAACCATTAATAAACCGGAAATGAAAATAAAAGATTATGAGAGATATCATTCTTATTATTGTGGTCTGTGCAATGTATTAAAGCATAAGTACGGAATGCTTGGACAAGCGACTTTAACTTTTGATATGACCTTTCTCATAGTCTTACTCAGCGGTCTCTATGAACCGGAGGAAAAGGGAGAGGCGCACCGCTGCATTGCACATCCGGGGAGAAAACATCCAATGCGGTTGAATGAGATAACAGAATATGCCGCTGACATGAATATAATATTAGCATATCATAACCTGATGGATGACTGGCGGGATGATAAAGATTTTAGTAAACTTTCTCTTGCCAAAATGCTGGAAAGAAATTATCATAAGTTGATAAAGAAATACCCCAGGCAGACCAATGCGGTATCTCACTACATGGAAGTTCTTACGGAATGTGAAAAGAAGAAGGAACCGAATCTTGATACGGCAGCAGGTCTTACCGGGGAGATGTTAGGTGAAATCTTTCAATACAAAAAAGATGAATGGGCGGATACTTTGAAAAAAGTAGGCTTTTATCTTGGAAAGTTCATCTATCTGTGCGATGCCAGTGAGGATACGGAGAAGGATAGTAAGAGCGGTAGTTATAACCCCTTTTTGCTGCAGGAAAAGGAAGTAGACAAGAGGGAAATTCTAAATCTTATGATGTCAGATTGTGCCAGAGAATTTGAGAAGCTTCCCATACTGTTAAATGCAGATATTTTGCGAAATATCCTGTATGCCGGAGTATGGTCTAAGTTTGACAGAATCCAGATGGATAGAAGTACAAAAGAAAAGCTAGAAAATGAAATATTGCCTTAATATATGATTTTAGATTATCAATAATACAAGTTAAACCTTTATACTTAGCTAACAGGTACGAACCGACCACCATTCTCAATTAATATGTATGAACTGAACTATGCTTTCATAATTCTTACAAGTAATCATACCTAACCAATGAGTATGATTTATGTAATTAAAAATGCATACTAGAAACACACTAGCCAATGAGTATGAATTATGCGATTAATATTCATACCAGCACCATACCAGCCCATGTGTATGAATTATGGTTAATAATTCATACTTGTCTGAAGCAGATTGCGAGGAATTATGTTTACGGATCCTTATAAAGTGTTAGGAGTAACCCCTGAGGCTTCCGATGATGATGTTAAAAAAGCATACCGTTCCTTAAGCCGTAGATATCATCCGGATTCTAATATTAATAATCCGAATAAAGCACTGGCAGAAGAGCGCTTTAAGGAGATACAGGCGGCTTATAACAGTATAATAAAGAGCAGGGAGAATGGTAATTATTCAAGTTATTCTCAAAGTGCATACAGACAGGATTATGGACAAAATACATATAATCAGGGAACCTATAACAGCACTCAGGGGACCTATGGGTATGGGCCTTTTGGTTATGGACAATACCAGAGTTATGAGGAGCCGCAGAGTTTAAGAGCTGCCGTTAGCTATCTCAATGCAGGTAACTACAGGGAGGCTGTAACAGTGCTGGAATCTGTCCCTGAGAGGAATGCCCCATGGCATTTCTATAATGCACTTGCCAACCAAGGTCTTGGAAATAATGTTACGGCATTAGAATCAGCCAGAATGGCAGCAGCTTTAGAACCGGATAACCTGCAGTACCAGATTCTACTAAAGAGAATGGAAGGCGGAGGAATCTGGTATGAAAATATGGGTGAAGGCTATGGCAGGACAATGGAGGGATTAGGTAAAGTATGTACCAGTTTGTGCTGGCTGACCCTGTTATGCAACTGTTGTTTTATGTCTGTATAAAAATAATGGCAAAATTATAGTTGACAATGCAACTATTTTTTAATATACTAATTGTTAGACTTCTAACTATAGAAGAATGAAAGTTGTGAAGCGGGTAGGTGGTATGTGAAAGTTTATGTACTGTAACTTTAACAGTAACCAGGGTTTTATCTGTTGGAAAGGCATGGTTTCAAAATGAATAATTCCAGTAAAGAGCATCCGGGGGATTATGGATATTATATTCAAAAGCTTGCGAAGAATATCAAATATTTAGCGGATGAGAATCTGATAGCCCATAAGATAACCTTTGAACAGGTGAAAGTTTTAAAATTCTTAGATGGCTTTACAGAGGAGAATCCTGCAAACCAGAAGGATATTGAGGTTATGTTTGAATTGAAGCGTTCCAGTGTAACAAGCATTCTTCAGAATATGGAGCGCAGCAGCCTGGTGCGAAGGAGCGGAGATGCTCTTGACGGCAGAGTGAAGAGGGTATGGCTGACGGAAAAGGGAAGGGAATTATCTATATTTCTGAAAGATTATATCCTTAAGTTAGAAAACGTCATTGTTTCCGATATGACGGAAGAAGAACAGTCAATTTTTAAGGAACTGTTGAAGAAAAGTATACAAAACATAGAAATGTTTGCAGGAAAGTAGCGGTGTGATTTCTTACACAAATTTGTGCTGATGCCTAAATTTGAGGTGCATTGGCAGCATGGAGGTTTAGATGTATAAAAAGATTCTTGCTTGTGTTGGAGAATACAAGAAATATGCAATACTTACCCCATTAATGATGATTGGGGAAGTAATAATGGAGATTTTAATTCCTTTTGTAATGGCCAGTATGATTGATAAGGGAATACTGGGAGACGGCGGCATTCGTTATGTTGTAAAGATGGGGGCTTTAATGGTTTTCATGGCACTAATATCCTTGAACTTTGGACGGCTGGGTGCGAAGTACGGCGCTAAGGCCGGAATGGGATTTGCCAAAAATTTAAGAAAAACCATGTTTGATAAGGTGCAGGATTTTTCTTTTTCCAATGTAGATAAATTCTCTACCTCTTCCCTGATTACAAGACTTACAACAGATGTTACCAATACCCAGAATGCTTTTATGATGGTAATCAGAATGGCTGCCAGAGCACCGGTAATGTTAGTAGGAGCTACTATCATGGCTATTCTTATTAACAGAAGACTGTCTGGGGTATTCTTTGTAGCAATTCCTGTACTTTCGGTTGCCCTTGGTCTAATTATGAGCAATGCACATCCGAGATTTGTTAAGATGCTTAGTTTATATGACAGGATGAACAATGATGTACAGGAGAACCTAACGGGTATCCGTGTTGTGAAAGCCTTTGTTAGAGAACCCCAGGAGATTAAAAAGTTTGAAGCTTCCGCCGATGCAGTAAGAAGAGCTCAGGTATTTGCAGAAAAGCTGATTATTCTGAATAATCCAATCATGCAGATTAGTATGTATGGCTGTATGATTGCTATTCTTTGGTTTGGCGGAAATATGGTTATCGACGGCAGATTTGAAATCGGACAATTATCCAGCTTTGTTAACTACATTGGTCAGATTTTGATGTCTCTTATGATGATTTCTATGATTTTTATTATGATGATTATATCGAGAGCTTCTATGACAAGAATATATGAAGTGCTGCAAGAAAATATTGATTTAAGTGATGCAGGTGCCGATAGAAAATTGCAATTAGAAGACGGCTCCATTGAATTTAAAAATGTAGCGTTCAGCTATGCGAAAGACAAAGAAAATCTTACACTAAGTAATGTAAATATATCCATAAAACCCGGCGAGACCATTGGAATTATAGGCGGAACCGGTTCCTCCAAGACAACTTTGGTGCAGCTTATACCAAGACTTTATGATGTACTAGAAGGCGAAATTATCGTAGGCGGACATAATGCAAAAGACTATACGCTGGAGCATTTGAGAAGTGAAGTAGCAATGGTGCTTCAAAAGAATGTCCTGTTCTCCGGTTCTATCCTAGATAATTTAAGATGGGGAAATCAGGAGGCTACCAGAGAAGAAATAGAAGAGGCTTGTAAAGCTGCTCAGGCCCATGATTTTATTATGTCTTTTCCGGAAGGATATGAGACCCAGCTTGGACAGGGCGGGGTTAATGTATCAGGAGGCCAGAAACAGAGACTTTGTATTGCCAGAGCTTTGCTAAAAAAACCCAAAATTATAATTCTGGATGATTCTACCAGTGCCGTAGATACAGCCACCGATAAAAAGATAAGAGAAGCCTTAAAGGAAAAACTAAGCGGTACCACCACGATCATCATTGCTCAGAGAATATCCTCCGTCAGCGATGCAGACAGAGTGCTTGTATTAGAAGACGGTGCTGTTGATGCCTTCGATACACCTGCTGAGTTGTTATTAAATAACGAAATTTATAAAGAAGTCTATGAGTCCCAGCAGAAAGGCGCATAGTAAGAAAAATAAAAGGACATTTTTCTTACACAAGTATGTGCCTGCGAAATCCTCGGCACAAACTTGCGGTGTTTTGGAAAATAAAGGACATTTTTCTTACACAAGTATGTGCCTGCGAAATCCTCGGCACAAACTTGCGGTGTTTTGGAAAATAGAGACATTTTTCTTACTTAGTGTTATTGATTGTTAGTAGAATGTTAGCAGATGGAGGTTGAATTTGAAAAAAGGAAAAGCAGTCAGACCCGGCAGCAGGCCAGAGAATGCCGGCAAGACTTTAAAAAGAATCTTTCAATATATGTCAAAGTACCATTTACAGCTTGGGCTTGTACTTGTAGGAATAGCAGTGAGCTCCGTGGCACAGATCATGGGAACCGCTTATCTGAAAAAGATAGTAGATGGTTATCTTACACCAATGTTAAAACAGTATGATGCAGTATTATTTGCGGGATTTATAAAGACACTGCTTATCATGGCTGGAATCTATCTCACGGGAGTTGTCTCAACTTATATATATAGCAGAGTTATGCTTAACATAGCAACCGGAACCCTATACCGCATTCGTACGGACCTGTTCCGGAAGATGGAATCCTTGCCGGTAAAATATTTTGATACCCATGCCCATGGTGATATCATGAGCCGGTATACCAATGATACGGACACCTTAAGAGAGCTGTTCAGTAATACGGTAGCGAACTTTATCGCTTCTGCCATCAGTGTAACCGGTGTCTTTATAATGATGCTGTATCTCAGCTGGCAGCTTGCAATACTTGTGGTTCTTATGGTCATGGTTATGATTGTAATTATTAAGACAATAGGAAAACGAAGCGGAGCGCGTTTTAAAGAACAGCAAAAGTATCTGGGTGAAGTTAACGGATACATTGAAGAAATGTTTGAAGGACAGAGAGTGGTAAAGGTATTCTGTTATGAAAAACAAGCAAAAGAGAATTTTGAAAAGATAAACGGTAAGCTCTGTGAGGCTGCAACGAATGCCAATGCTTCCGCCAGTGTGCTGATGCCGATAATGGGTAACTTATCCCATATTTTATATGCCATAACAGCAATATTTGGAGGAATTCTTTCAATTTCAGGACATCTGACAATTGGTGCGGTGGTTGCCTTTTTACAGTATACAAGAAACTTCTCTATGCCTATTACACAGATGTCACAGCAGTTTAACTCTATTCTGGCAGCTTTAGCCGGAGCAGAGAGAATCTTTAATATGATAGATGAAACACCGGAAATAGATGACGGCTATGTTACTTTAGTAAATGCAAGAGAAGATGAAAGCGGTAATCTTGTGGAAACAAAAGATAAAACCGGTATCTGGGCCTGGAAGCATCCTCATAAAGACAAAACCGTAAGCCTTACAAGAGTAAAAGGTGAAGTAGATTTTGACAATGTAACCTTTGGGTATAATGAAGAAAAAACGGTATTAAACGGTGTATCTCTTTATGCCAAGGTAGGTCAGAAGATTGCCTTTGTAGGTTCCACCGGTGCCGGAAAAACCACGATAACCAATCTGATTAACCGTTTCTATGATGTACCGGACGGCAAAATCCGATACGATGGAATTAACATCAATAAAATTAAAAAAGATGATTTAAGACGTTCTCTTGCTATGGTATTGCAAGATTCTCATCTCTTTACCGGTACGGTAATGGAGAATATCCGGTACGGGAAGCCTGATGCTACGGAGGAAGAGATTATCACCGCAGCAAAACTTGCCAATGCTCATTCTTTCATTAAGCATCTGCCAAAGGGCTATGATACGTTATTAACTGCAGACGGAGCGAACCTTTCCCAGGGGCAGAGACAGCTTCTAACCATAGCAAGAGCTGCCGTAGCAGACCCGCCGGTATTAATTTTGGATGAAGCTACCTCTTCCATTGATACCAGAACGGAAGCTCTTATAGAAAAGGGAATGGACAGATTAATGGAGGGCAGAACAGTATTTGTTATTGCTCACAGATTATCTACCGTACGTAATTCCCATGCCATTATGGTATTGGAAAACGGAGAGATTATCGAAAGAGGCAATCACGACGGTCTGATAGGACAAAAAGGAAAATACTATCAGTTATATACCGGTATGTTTGAACTATCATAATGAGTTTGCTATTCATAACATAATGTTTGGTGATATTCTTACATTCCGGTGGAAAAATATGCCGGAATGTAAGCTATATGTGGATAAATATATGCGGGGGACTGTTACTAAGGGTAAGTTTAGCGGAGTAAGCTCTGATAATCTTAACTTTATAACAGCCCCCATTTTCAATGTCAGCAATTCCAGTCTTTATTAGGACCAAATCCATAAAGAAAAGCATCCACATAACTATCGGAAGTACCATTATTGCTAGCATCTATGATAAGTGCTAATCCTGGCACTTCATAAGTCCTGGTAAATGACTCGCCAGGACTGAGTGTAACAGAATCAAGTCTTCCAATCAGCTCCGGACCTTGAAGCATAATGAGGTTAAAGGTTACCGATGAACCGGAAGATGTTCTATTGCCAAATAGTATGCGTATAATTGGATAATGAAATACAGCTATTCCGTTTGGAAAATCGGAAGTTAAAGTTGTTGTGGTTCCGCCGCTTAAAGCTTGTGAACCTGGGGCTGTTCTAAATAATAATTGAGTTCTCTCCATGAATATCATTCCTCGCAATCAATTTTCTGTCATTAACATGGGATTCTCTATATCTATGGCACACCATAAGGTGGTACTATATTTTATTAATTTTTAGAAGAAAAGTGACATATTATTCTGGATTTACCAGAATACATATAGAAGCAGGGAAATAAGAACCGAAAATATAAGTCACATTACACTTGACAAGTTTAGTGATTTTTATGTAGGATAGAAAAAGAAAATAATAAGTGTCCGGTTGGCAGTTTAATTACTGTTTCAAGATTTGGCTTTAGGGTGGAGAGCTTCCGTAGGGAAGTTCTCCATTTTTTGCTGTAGGAAAGATAATATATACTGTATGCCGGGTTGTGAAAAGAGGTGGAAGGAAGAATGTCTGTAACCGAAGCTGTATTATACGCATTGTTTTGCATGAGTGTTGTCTTTATTGTGCTGATAGCCCTATGGGGAGCGATAAAGCTCTTTTCTCTTGTAATAGCAGCGATTCATATAATTGAGCATAAAAATTGAGAAAGAAGGTAATCAAATGTTTTTAGAAGCGTTAAAGAAATTATGGATGGATTCAGGCTATATGGCTCTTAGTTGGCAATCCTTAACTATGATTCTTATTTCAGGAGTATTAATTTATCTGGCGATTGCCAAGAAATTCGAGCCGCTTTTACTGTTACCCATAGCCTTTGGTATTCTATTAGCCAACCTTCCCTTAACAGGTTTGACGAGTGGGCCAATGGCAGATGGTCAGCCCGGGGGATTACTATATTATCTTTATCAGGGTGTTAAGCTTGGGATATACCCTTCCCTTATCTTTCTTGGAATTGGAGCTATGACAGACTTTGGGCCTTTAATAGCAAGGCCTGGAAATCTTATTATCGGCGCTGGGGCTCAGTTTGGTATAGCAGTTGCATTTGTAATAGCAGTTGCTTTGGGATTCCGCCCTGCAGAAGCAGCATCAATCGGCATTATTGGGGGAGCTGACGGACCTACCGCTATTTATCTTACCACAAGGCTGGCACCGAAGTTGCTTGCGCCAATCTCCATTGCAGCCTATTCCTACATGGCACTTATTCCGATGATACAACCGCCCATTATGAGGCTGCTGACCACAAAAAAGGAAAGAGAAATTGTAATGAAGCAGACCAGGCATGTATCACGATTAGAAAAAATCTGCTTCCCTATTATTGTTACTATTATTTGCGTTCTTTTACTGCCTTCGGTAGCACCGCTTATCGGAATGCTGATGTTAGGCAATTTATTCAGAGAATCAGGTGTAGCAGAGAGATTAACGGATACGGTACAAAATTCTTTAATTAATATCGTTACTGTTTTTCTGGGAGTAACCGTTGGTGCAACGGCGGATGGAACAACATTTTTAAAGTCAGCAACAATTAAGATAATCCTGCTGGGACTAGTAGCTTTTATGTTTAGTACCGTTGGCGGTTTATTAATCGCAAAGCTGATGAGTGTTGTGACAGGCGGGAAAATCAATCCATTAATAGGTTCAGCCGGAGTCTCGGCAGTTCCAATGGCAGCACGTGTAGCGCAGATTGAAGGACAAAGGGCAAAACCGGGTAATTATCTGCTGATGCATGCAATGGGACCTAATGTTGCCGGAGTCATCGGTTCTGCAGTTGCAGCAGGAATTCTCCTTTCTCTATTTGGTCATTAAGCGCGGCACTCGATAGAAGAATAGGATTGTAATTTGTGTCAATTAAGGTATACTTATATGTAAATAAATGCATAATCCGATGATTGGATATGTATTTTACTCAGTACATAAGCAAGATATAGGTGTTGATAACGGCATGGAGGTTCAGTATGAAAATTGAACGGGCGGTAATGGGTGATGTAGATGAGATTGTCAGGATATTAGATGAGGCGACTTTAAAACTATTGGATGAGGGTAATCACCAGTGGGAGTATCCCTGGTATAAGAAAGAGATAGAAAAAGAGTTGGAGTATCAGTATGTATGCAGGCAGCAGAAGCGGATTATCGCTGTGTTTTCCATTAAACCTCTTGGGCTAAATTACTTTGACATAGAGCCTGGGGAGAAGGATTACTATCTGTACCGTGTTATGACAGCTCCCGAATATCAAGGAAAAAATCTTAGGAAAGAAATAATATCTTTTGTCAAAAAAATTTGCAAGAGAGATAAAATTACTATATATCTGGACTGCAATGCCGGCGATGAGAAATTAAAGCGGTTCTATAAAAGAGAAGGCTTCTATGAATTAGGTGAATTTTATGGTAAGGATTATAGAATTTGTGCATATTGCTTTCATTGGAAAGATACTCCTTTTAAGAACCATATTAAGAATGTGACGAAAAAAAGAAAAAGTGAAATAAGAATATTAAGAAGAGTCGCATTCGTTGTTCTTGCAGTTGCGCTTTTATTTAATATCAGATCGGTAATTCATTTGTTTGATCACAGAATCCAATTGACACCGTCTATCATGATTGAGGAAAATACTTACTGGGAAGATAGTGAAAAAGCATTAGTTAGCATTTCCAAGACCTTAAACAGTGTGGGAAAAGTGAAAAAGATAGTAAGTAAAGGGCAGTGGCCATCTCACCCTTTGGAAGCCGGCGGGTTGCCTAAAAGTATGCTTGGAGAGAAAGTGTATCAAAGCACCGACAAAATTACTGTCTATGTTTACGACCGGAAACAGCTGAAATACCGTGCATTTGTAAGGGAATTTAACGTTATTAACAATAACTTCAGTAATGGACTTTATGATAAACTATTAATAAAATGTGCACCTAAAGGCACTGTTCCCCTGGATAAGATTCCGAAAGATTACAGCTTTGAGCAGGCAAAGAAGGATAAACTTGCAATAATGTATTTAACGGACCCTCAAGTGAAGACAGAGAATACTGAATACATGGAGGCATTTATGAATGATGCACAGAAAAAGGGAAAAGCATATGTAAGAGTGACACAAATGTTAGATGCGGTTACAGGGGAAGGGGTTAATGCGGGTCTACAACATAATTACTATTTGGATTTGTTTTACTATGAGAAGAACTATTATATCTTTGTTTCAAGGGAACCTAATACATTGAATTCAAGATTTAATTATCTGGTAAAAACTGAGATACCCTACAACGAAACAAACACTTATAATTCATATATTTTGTGTCAGGATAATAAAGATACGACATATCAAGCACTAATGGGCCGGCAGGATGGAAGTACCTTGGTGGTATTTATTGATATGCAGGAGAAGAAGGCTTCAGATTAGTGTATAAATGAATAAAAATCAGCAACTGACATCAAGAAAAATTCTGATTTATCTGTTATAATACAGGAAAGGAGGGTCGAGAGCATCTACTCGGCAAGAGCATATGTCATCAAAAGTAATAGAAAATATGGTAAACTGGATTGATGAAAATATAGCCAATGAACCAACGCTGGAGAAAATGGCTGACTTTTTCGGCTATTCCCACTATTATTGTTCTGCTCAATTTCATGAAGCAGTTGGAGTGACTTTTAAGCAATATGTGTCGGAAAGAAGACTGAATCATGCCTATAATGAGGTGAAAGGTTCGAGAGAGAAGCTTCTTACGATTGCTCTAAAATATGGTTATTCCTCTCAGGCGGCGTTTACACGGGCTTTTGTAAATAATTTCGGCTGTGCACCAAAACAATGCAGGAAGGGTAGCTTAATAAGTCAGGAATTTTCTAATGTTAATTCGTATTTAAGGAAGGAATAGTTGCTGTTATGGAGAAAAAAATAGGTAAGAATGACCCGTGCTGGTGTGGAAGTGGTAACAAATATAAGTTCTGCCACCTGGGTTTTGATGAGAAAATAGAAGAATTCAGAAGAAATGGACATAAGGTTCCACCCAGAAAAATCATAAAAACACCGGAACAAATAGAACAAATAAAGCTTAGCTGTAAAGTAAATATTGCAGTGTTGGATTATGTGGGAGAGCATATTAAGGCTGGGATGTCCACAGAAGATATTAATCGAATGGTGCATGAAAAAACACTTCAGCTTGGTGGTATCCCTGCACCCTTAAATTATAACGGCTTTCCAAAGAGTGTGTGCACCTCTATCAATAGCCAGGTATGCCATGGAATACCATCAGAGAAAGATATCTTAGCAGACGGTGATATCATAAATGTCGATGTTTCTACGATTTACAACGGTTATTTCTCAGATTCTTCGAGAATGTATTTAATCGGAGAAGTAAGTGAAGAGAAGAAGAAATTAGTTCAAGTTACAAAAGAATGCCTGGAAGTTGGATTGCAGCAGGTTAAACCTTGGGGTTTTCTGGGCGATATGGGCCAAGCGATAAATGACTATGCGAAAAAGAACGGTTACCGGGTAGTCAGAGAAATCGGCGGACATGGCGTAGGATTGGAATTTCATGAGGAACCTTGGGTTAGCTATGTAAGCAGACGAGGCAGAGAGATGGTGATGGCACCGGGTATGATATTTACAATAGAACCTATGGTAAATATGGGAACCGATGAAATATTTATTGACGAGGATGATGACTGGACTGTTTATACAGCAGATGGAGCACCTTCTGCTCAATGGGAGATAATGGTACTGGTTACGGAAGAGGGATATGAAGTACTTTGTTATTAAGTTCCTTTTTTACAAGAGAGGAAAGATATGATGAAACAAAAGCTATTTGATATAATAGAGAGATACACACCTCAATGTGAACAAGAAGAGGCAGATAAAGAGATTATGCTTACCTTTATAAAAGAGCATGAAAACTGTCTGCTTCGAGAAAATAAAATCGGACATTTTAGTGCATCTTCCTGGATAATAAATGAGGATAAGACCAAGGTTCTGATGATATACCATAATATCTACAAGAATTGGGGCTGGACAGGAGGCCATGCAGATGGAGAAGAGGATTTATTTTCCGTGGCTTTACGGGAGGCTAAGGAAGAAACAGGAGTCAGAAACATAATATCTCTTAAGCCGGAACCTTTGTCCCTGGAGAGCCTATGTGTTAACAGCCATTATAAAAAAGGGGTTTTTGTCCCTTCTCACCTGCACTTTAATGTGACCTATCTTTTTCAGGCGGACGAAAAAGAGGAGCTTCGAATTAAGGCAGATGAGAACAGCGGGGTAAAGTGGTTTAACCTTGATCAGGCGCCTCATATTACTTCAGAGGAATGCATGAAAGATGTTTATAACAAACTCAACGACAGAGTGTAAGATATTAGATTTTAAAGAATCAGAATGTAGAGGATTAGATTCTAGAGAATCAGATTGTAAAGAATCTGACTCTCTAGAATACCAGAGATTACTCCTGGGATTCTATATATTCTTCTATAGCCTGGGCTACTACCTTTGATACACGTACCGCTTCCACTACTGTTTTAGCGCCGGTAACCACATCTCCGGAGGCAAAGACACCTTCCTTTGTAGTTCTTCCGTATTCGTCGGTAACAAGAAGCCCCCGGCTGTTGATATCAATGTCTTTAGTATTATTCACTATGTTTCTTCTGGGCTTTTGTCCAATCGCAAGGATTACGGAATCACAGGGGAAGAGTTCCTGCGAATCTTCTATAAATTCTACTATTTCTTTTCCGTCATCATTTAATCCTGTTACACTAGTCTTCTGATAGATTACCCCTTCCTCCCTAATCTCCAAAGGAGAGCAGTAATAGTTAAACTTTACCCCATCCAGCTTGGCATATTCCAGTTCAACAGGTTCTGCATCCACACTGGCGGCACCTTTGCGGTACATAATAGTAACATCTCTGGAACCATTGCGCAGGGCGGTTCTGGCAACATCCATAGCTACATTGCCGGCACCGATAATACATACCCTTTTACCTAAGGTATATACTTCAGGACTTTTTAAATAATCAATGGCATAATGGACATGCCCAAGAGTTTCACCCTTAATCTTAAGGGTATTTGGATTCCATACTCCAGTTCCGATAAACACAGCCTTATAGCCGTCACGGAAAAGGTCATCCACTGTTATTGTGGGACCAATTAAGGTGTTTGGGCGTATCTTAATACCCATCTCAATTAATTTGTCTTTTAATTTATCCAAAATGGTCTTAGGAAGACGAAATTCCGGTATTCCATACCGAAGTACACCTCCTATTTTATCGTGAGCCTCAAAGATAGTAATTCGGTATCCTTTGGCAGCTAACAGGATGGCAATCGTAATACCAGCCGGACCGGAGCCTACAATGGCTACTCTTTTACCATTCTTCTTCTGAGGAGTGGTTTCCACATAATTTAAGTAATAATCGGAGATATAGTTTTCAACCATACCTACTTTGATTGGATCACCTTTCTTTCCCAACACACAATGGCCTTCACATTGTTTTTCATGAGGACATACAAGAGAGCAGATAACAGACAGCGGATTATTGGCAAACAGCATTTCGCCGGCATCAACAATACTGCCTTCCAGAAGAAGAGGAATAACCTCATTAAAAGGGGTATTCACAGGGCAGCCGGATTTACATAAGGGCTTTTTACATTGCAGGCATCGTTTAGCTTCTGAGATTACAATATCGGACATAACAGTTCTCCCTTCTGAATTCGTATAAGGTAAAGCACTCAAATTATATGGGATTGAATAGGGTTAGTCTGTAATCTAATCACATTTGTAATAATGGGATATATATGGTGGCGGTTGTTCCGCTGCCAAGGACGCTTTCAATTAAAAGCCCCTGTCCATATTCAATAATCAGACGTTTATTGATATTTTTTAAACCTATACTGCCAGTAAAATCGTCGGATAATAATTGGCACAGTTCTTCCGAGGGAATACCTACTCCATCATCCTTCACAGATATCAGTATCCTACCGGAATCCTTTCTAATCGCTAAGTCTATGGTTCCGCCCTTCAATCTCTTCATTATGCCGTGACCTATGGAATTTTCGATAAGGGGTTGAATGATAAAGGTAGGGATAGTATAGCTTAATAAGTCCTCTTCAATATCATAATTTACTTGAAGTCTGTCACCGAAACGGACCTGGTTCAGTATAACGTATGATTTTACCATGGCAAGCTCATTTTCTATTGTAACAAAGGAATTCCGTGGGTCAATCATAAAAGCACAACGCAGGTAGTCGCCAAGTTTTCCTAACAGCATAGCGGCACGTTCTCCGTCGCTATAGCATAGGGCAGTTATGCTATTTAGGGTATTGTAAAGAAAATGAGGTTTTATCTGGGACTGTAAAAACACATACTCCATTTGCAGAGCTTCGCTGACAGCTCTTTTTAATTCAAGAAAGGTGCCTGCTTTGGCTTTTAGTTCTGTTGAATGGAAGGGCTGCAGTACAAAATCATTAGCACCTGCTTCCAAGCCTGCTTTTATATCTTCAGGTGTATTTCGGAAGGTCAAGAGAAGTATTGGCAGTTCAAAAGGCTTATAATACCTGCGGATTTCTTTACAAACAGCATAACAGGAAAGGCCGGGAATCATTACATCCAGAATAACTAGGGACAAATCCTTATGGATTTTTATAAGTTCCAGCGCTGACTTGCCATCATAAGCAACCAAAAGCTCATACTCAGGGTCAGAGAAAATTTCCTGGAGTACCTTAATATTAGAAGGAGTATCATTTACCAGAAGGATTTTATTACGGTAACCGAAGTTGTCGTTATTATTTCCGGTGTTTAGATATGGTATATCTAAGGTATTGTTTTCACATGCCTCTGTCGCAGCAGTTTCATCGGTTGGTAGAGGGGAATTTAGGGACTTGTTATTTATCGGTAATTTTAAAGCGAAGATACTCCCTGTACCGGGTTTGGACCATTCCAGATACAAATCACCTCCTAGTCGGACAGCAAGTAATTTCGATATATATAAACCTAGTCCGGCTGAAGGAATACCAAGAAAATAAAAATCCACTGGTGATAAATTTTCCTTAAAAAGCATTTTTTGCGTTGTGTAGTCGATTCCTCTTCCGGTGTCTGTTACATAGAGATAAAGATAAGAATCATCTGTGTGGGCAGAAAGTTCAAGGTAACCGGAATCAGTGTATTTCAAGGAATTATCTATCAGATTATATAGAATCTGCTGAAAACGCTTTTCATCGGTAGTCAGGTATAAAGATTTTTGTGGGATTTTATTAATCATCTTTATCTCTTTATTTTTTCGCAGATACTTCAGTACTTCCATAGAGGTCTGGACTGCAGCGTTTACATCAAAAGTGATAAAATCAATATATAAGGTGTTGTTTTTTAACTTTTGAATATCCATGATATCATTTATAAGGCTTGAGAGCCGGTTCGCCGTAGAATAGATGTAGGACAGGGCCTCTGCATGTTTGGTTGAAAGGCTGTGATGTTCATTTTCCAGGGTGATTTTTGATATATTAATAATCGCATGTAAAGGGGTTTTTAGTTCATGTGAGGTATTTAGAAGAAATTCATCCTTTAATTTATCCATGGCAATAAGATTACGGCTCATTTCTTCTAAGGAGTTATAAGCATATTCATAGTGTTTTATCAGAACATAGTAAAGCCCCCCTAAAAACATAATTAAGGTAACAGGAAACAGGGTGTTAAAGGCAATGAGGGAATTGTAATACAAATCCCAGGCTACCATTAAGAGCAGCAGGGATAATACCATTACAAAAGCCAGAAAGGAAAATAGCCGGTCCTTTTTCTCGGGAGTTCTCTTAGGACTTATGCTTCTCAATATGAAAAAACATAAAACAGTTAATATGATTAAAAAAAACAGATAGGTAATGGCTTCCATAAAAGCTGTAGTGGTGGATGGGAGCAGGACTGTCAGAAAGGTAAAAAAGAGCATCAGTATCAATATGCATTTTTCCAACAAGTGAGGCAATGTTATCTTATATAGTTCCCGTATCAGTTGGGTTATCAGGCAGACAGAAAGGCAGACAGCAGCTATTTTAACCTTAATCAAAGGAAGGTAAGGAGGATTATTAAATAAAATATTAAAAATCTTCTCTCCACTGGAAGCAATCAAAAAAGATAATAGAAAGCAGAGTAAGGCAGAGTATAAAAAGGCCTTATGCTTTTCTTTTTGTACTGCAAAAATACCAATGCTGTATAAGGCAAAAAACAATAAAGCAAAAGTGAATAAGCTATCAAAAAACTGACACTTAAAGTTATATTGTGAAATACTATGAGCGGTACCGAAGTAGATGTTTTGTATGATGCCGCCTTTTGAATATTCGAGATTAGCAACCTGAATAACCAGCTCAAGGGTTTCGGAATCGGCTGAAAAATAAGATACAATCGGAGTATTATTGCTTTTATAACCATCTTTTATATGATAGGCAGGATTTCCGCTGTTACCAATTAATAATCCATTTACATAGATGTTACAGGAAGTTCTTATATTAACGGACTTAATTCCATACAAGGAAGCTGTTTTCTTAATTCGAATCTTTAAACGGTAGGTACCGGTTCCTCTTTCATTAATAAGCTCATGATTCCTTTTTGCAGACCAGGGACTGGGGACTTTTATGTAATGTACTTCAGGAAGGGTGTGACTTGTAAAATCCTGTGGGGTTAATAAAGTATTCGGATAGAATTCCCATGAACCATTGAGTATTACATTACCATCTTTCTCAAAGTTCCAGCGGGACAAGTCAACAAAACCATTCTGACATACAGGCGAAGAATTCTGGTATTGAAAGCTTGAGAGAAAAATGGTTACTATCATAATAATCGTAAGAGCTGATAAGATATATAAATGCTTCCTGTGTAGTTTCATGGCCATAACTCCTGCTATATATTTTGATTTACAAAATATATATATTATACATAATAATACTGTACTTGTCTTTATAATTATTACGGATAAAAGTAAACACTACTTGCACTGAAGGAAAAACTAATATATCATTGAGGTACACTTAGAATGATACAAAGGAGGAGAGGATAGATGAGATCAGTTATTATAGATGATGAAAAGCTATCCATTGATTTACTCTGTTATTTTTTAAACAAATATAAGGTTGATATTACCGCGACCTATACCAATGCGGTAATGGCTTTGAACAATGCCGAAACTGACAGACCGGATGTTTTATTTGTTGATATAGAAATGCCTGAGATTAACGGAATTATGCTTGCTCGTTCTTTGAAAAGCCTGTTTCCGGATATCATAATCATATTTATAACGGCTTACTCTCAGTATGCGGTGGAAAGCTTCGAGGTTCAGCCATTGGATTATCTGCTTAAACCGGTTACAGAGGGAAGAATCGTTAAGATGTTGGAGAATATTAAGAAGCAATATGAGCTCCTTTCCCTAAAAAATAATAAATCAGGCGAGGATCAAAGAGTTCAAATAAAGTGCTTCGGTAAGTTTGAAGTATTAAAAAATGGAAAAGAAGCTATGAAATTTCCGACTACAAAATGCAGGGAATTATTAAGCTATTTGATATGCAAAGCCAATAAGCCGGTATACAAAGATGAATTAATGACTGCTCTTTTTACAGGCAGGGAGAATATGGACCGGAATAATTATTATGTAACGGTATCCAGATTAAAAAGTGCCCTTATCGGCTATGGTGCCGATGAGACGGCAGTCAAGCTCAATAAGAATCTGGAATTATACATAGAAAAAGGAATTTGTGATTTGTATGATTTCTTTCATTTCATTCGTTATAACGATAGAATCGGTGAAAACAATATCCTGGAAGCAGAGAGACTGACAAAAGATTATTATGGGGAATTATTCTCGAATATGGACACGGAATGGACCAATGAAAGCAAAGAATGGCTGGAAATACAGATGGAAGAATTAATGCTTTCCATGGCAGAGTTTTATGAGGAGAGTTCACCGGAAAAACAGGAGAGTATCCTAAAAAAACTTCTTTTCGTTAATCCCATGTCAACCAGAGGGTATGAAGAGTTATTGGCCTTCTATATGGAAATGGATGAAAAGGAAAAGTACAAGCAGTTGTTTAAGAAATACGCCAATATTATGAAGATGGATTTGCAGTTAGATATTGATAAACGCTTTTTGGATTATATGATTTCCCAGGTTCGTGGGATAGAACGGATATAATAAATGAAAGTAGGTATGTAAGATTCTTGTAAGATTAATTTGGTATAATATGCCGAAGCCTGTTGAAGTATGAGGATTTTAGTTGAAATCACAGCTTTAAAGGCGAAAACGAACAAGAAAGGAGCATACATGAAAAAAAGATTTTTTGCAATATGTCTTATTGTAACCATGCTGATAGGATTGATGCCTGGCAACCTGGTTACTGCTAATGCTCAGGCAATAGGGAATCCTGACATTACCGTATCAGTAAACAAAAAAATTGATGTAGCACTGGCGGTTGGAAACACCGGTGTAGATTATTCCAATTTCTCAAAAGATCTGAAAGCAAAGCTTTTAGAATTGGGACAGATTCCGGAAGAGGATATTAATGTATCGGAGCTGGAATCAAAATCAGTAAGTACAAGCAGCAACAGCTTTAACTGGTGGGTTTATGACCATACCATTAATGCTGCCGATATTAGGGACAATGATCATGTCTACATAGAGCAGACAGAAAGTAATAATAGTTCTTCCGGACATCCTTATTATAACAATGTCAGCCATATTCAGCCTACCAATAATGGAGCTGACTTGTTTTTCACCGGTTATGGAGCGTCTGCTTATAAGGACTTTATGTATCTGCAGAACACGGATCCTACCACGAAAACCTTCCAGTTTGATATTATTGAGAATGAGGCTTATGATGCCTTAGATGGTGTTGGTTTTTTATTTAACACTTCCGTAACTGGAAACTATCCTGATACACAGAAGATGTCAGGTTACCTGTTATTCCTCCAGTATAACCCTTCAGGAACAGGGCAGGAGATTGCACTGTATCAATTTAAGGATATTAATACAAAGAATTTTCATCATAGGTCACAGCCATCCTTAATTAACGGTACTGGCTTTACAAAGCTTGCATCCTCTAACGCTTATTCAACGAATGTAAAATACCGTAAAATAAAGATTGAAACACAGCCTGCCAATGTAAAGGTATGGTATACGGGAAGTGCCTCTGCTATTACTAATGATTTGGATGATTCTAATATCATTACATGGACAAAAGCAGGTTCTTCCGAGTCCTTAGGTACAAAGGTAAGCTTTGAAAAGGCAAGTGCCTATGGATTTGGTCCTTTAGCCAGCTATCGTGCTCATGGCTGTAACAGACCCACCAGCATAGCTTTAAAGAATCTTACGATGTCAACGGAAAAGGCAAAAACCTTAAAGGAAGTTGTCAGCGAACCGGAATGGGGAAAAGATACTTCTAAATACATTGTTAATTTAAATGAAGACGTGATTTCAGACCTTAATGATCCCCAGGAAGAAAATGAAATCATTAATCGTTTAAATAATGACGATGTAACTTACATAGGTTGGGGTAGCGATGACAATAAAACACAGACGGAAGAATTTATCGGATTAAATAATTCCAAAGGTGGGTTTGTCAATGTGGACAGCTCAGATACAGACACTTATGATAAGCAGATAACTGCTATTGCACATAAAATTCTGGAGGACAATTACCCCAAAGCTGTCGACTCCAAAGACGGAATAGCTTATGTGCTTACTTCTGAAAGTGTTAACCTTGCTGTTAATGGAGCAGCTTCTTCCGGTACAGCAGATGCAGAGTGGCCAAATGGTAAATGGAAAGTGGTTCATACTACCGATGGCTTCAGTAACACAGAAGGAATATATGCAAAGAGCGGTCAGACGGTGCCGGATTTAGACAACGACTTTAGTCTGCCTGGTAAATATGAGATTTACTATAAGGATACGTTGGTTCAAACAGTAATTGCACACAGACAGCCTGTCGCTTATTTTACAGCAACAGTTGTAAGCGGTTCTGCCATTACAGCTGGATCAGGCGAAGATTCCACTGTAACAGGTCCTGCCATTACGGATATATCAGAAGGTGATTCTGTTGTAACAGGCCCTGCTATAACTGTAACAGGTGCAGCCATTACTTATACTGATTTATCCTATGACCCGGACGGTATTGGAATTGATGCTTCAAAGAATGTCTGGAAATATATCGATTTATCAGCAGATAGCCCTGCCTGGGTAACCTCAGATACCCCTATTACAATTATCATTCCGGACCATCGTTATCTGATTTCCTTAACGGTTACAGATACCTTTGGTGCAGTCAGCAATCCTTATGCACGACAGGTTAGCTATAGCTATACCTATGATACAGGCACCGAAACCGGAGTTAAGCTTAAGCCCCATGCAGATTTTGACTTATCGGAAACAACTCTTATAAAGGGCCAAAATGAACAGCTTGTATTAACGGACAAAAGTTATGATGTATATGGAGCGGAAGTAACAGGTACTTATACGGTTACAAAAGATGGAGCTCCTTATAATAAAGTCATCACAGCTCAGACAGTTTCAGGCAGCGCTATAACAAGCCAGGTAATTGATTTTAGCGAGGATGTTCCTGGAACTTATAAGATAAGCCTGACAGTAACCAGTGAAAACGGTACTTCAGAAGCCTTCTCCAGAACAGTTGACTTTATATCAGATGATAAAGCACCCGTAGCTACCTCCAGTGCAGGAAACAACAGTACTATCGGAGATAATAAAGTTGTCCTGACCTTTAAGGATGCCGGCGGCAGCGGACTAAAAGTTCAAAAAATCTGTGTTGCCACAGGGTCTGCCATCAGTGAAGATTCTGTCTGGTCAGAGCCAAGCAGCAAGGGAACACGTACTGTACTTCTGCCATCAACCGGAAGTTATTATATCCATTATGAAGCAGAGGACAAAGCAGGCAATAAATCCACAGGTTATTTTGGACCAATAACCTATAAGGATATGACACCTCCTGCTGTTACCTGTGATGTGGCAAATAATGCTACGATAGGTAATGGAAAGGCAGTGTTAACCTTTACAGATAACAGCGGTATTAAGAATCAGAAGGTATTTATCAGTTCAAATACTGCAACACCCGGAGCGAATGCAAACGGCTGGTCAGACGTAAGTTCAGCTTCCGAAAGAGTGGTTACTTTCCCGTCAAACGGAATTTTCTATATCCATTATGTTGCTGAAGATAAGGAAGGAAATATAGCAGTTGGATACTTCGGTCCAATAAACTATACGGATAGTACAAAGCCGGAAGCCACAGCCAGCATAAGTAATGGTACGGTTACCGGAGATAAAAATGTAGTGGTAAGCTTTACAGATGCCGGCGGCAGCGGACTGAAAGAATATAAGGTGTTCTTAAGCAAATCCATGGATACACCTTCCGATTCTGATAAGTGGATAGTTGGTGAAACACCGGATGTCAGAGTTACTTTCCCGGAAGATGGAACCTATTACATCCATTATACCGTGAAGGACAATGCCGAAAATGAGGCAGTAGGATACTTAGGACCTTTTACTTTTGTCGGAACAATTCCTTATGTCAGCAGCATTATTACACCTGTAAATGATGCTACTAATGTTTCAGTCAATACTAACATAAGTTTTCAGGTAAGTGAAAATGTAGTGAAGGGCGATGGATATCTTACTGTTTACGATTCTAAGACCGGAAAGAAATTCCTGGATATTCACAGCAGTAACAATAAAGTTAAGATTAATGAAAATGTTGTAACCGTTGAGCTTCCCAAAGTTTTAGGATATGACTCTGCTTATTATGTGAAACTGGATACTAATTTTGTAAAAAGTGAAACTAAAAATGCTATGGCTGAGTTTGGTTCCAAGAGCACCTGGGCATTTACAACAGCTAAGAAGAGTGGCGATGTTACAGCAGATGATGTGAAGATACTTCGATGTGAAACCTATCAAAAGGTTAGTGAAGAAACTACCTACCCCCAGGTAGTACCTGATCCGGATCAAGAAAAGACCTTTGATGTATATGCTGAAGACGGAGAATTATATATTATACCTATTCTTAGCAAAGCTACCGATAAGATTACAGTAACAGGTTCAGGCTGTGAGGCAGAATTGTTGAATCCGCTGAAAATCAAGGTGACCTATGACAGTTCCGTATCTAATCCTACGGTAACAGTAAAATTCAGTGATACAAACAGTTATACCTTCCATATCAAAAAACTGGATAAAGTCTTAAAGGCAGAAGTTAAGATAGATACCACCAGTGTTACAGCTTCTGTTGGAAATAGTAATCTGCTGAACACAGTAGATATATCAGGTGATGTGCTTGATTCAAATATAGTTTCCATTAAGGTAATGCTCTTAATTCGTGAGCCTCAGAAGCAGGATGAAAAAGATAGCCTTAAAGCTTACGTGGATGGTGCGTTTAAGGATAATGTTACAACTTTCTTTGATGCGTCATTGATAAAAGCAGTATCCGATGGAACAATCACCAGTAATTCCTCTATATCCAACACCCAGGAACCTGTGGCTATTATGATTGATATCCCGGCTGCTTTCCAGTCCGGATACAATTATCAGGTTGTCAGATACCATGATGGTGTGTGTGAGAATCTGCCGACCACTGTTATTAGCGGCGGGACAAAGTTACTGTTTGAAACAGACAGATTCTCAACTTATGGTGTAGTATATACAACAGCTCCGGCAAACGGCACTGCAATTACTGATGACACAAAGGATACCGATGAAACAAAAGAAATTAAGGTTCCGGAAGAAATGGCAGTAACAGCAGGAACACTCACAAAGGTTGCCATTGAAAATCTGGCAAAGGATGCCTCCGTAGTTTATCATGTATGTACTCCTACATATATCAGTGCGGACGCAAACGGAAATATATTCGCTAAGAAAGCCGGAAAAGCAGTTCTTATGGCTACGGTAACGAATCAGGGAAAATCTGAAGTATATACCATCAAGGTAACCATTAAACCGGTTGCAAAGCCTACAAAGGTTGGATATATTCAGTATTATGACCAGTTAGTTCAGTACAAGAATATTAATTACAGAATTACAAAGAGTGCAAGTGAAAACGCTAACGGAACAGTAGCAGTAGCCAACAATCAAATTAACGATAAGCTGCCTGCAAAGGTTTCAATTCCTGCTTCCATTACATTGGACGGAAAGAAATATGATGTCGTTTCAATTGATGAAAGTGCATTCTACAGTGTTCAAGGAATTGCCTCTGTTAATATACCTTATTCAGTAACCGATATTTCATCCACAGCATTTACCGGCTGCAGTAATCTGGTATCCTTTACAGTGGATAAGAAGAATCCTAATTATTCTGCGAAAAAAATGATGCTTCTTGATAAGAGCGGAACAACTTTAATATCTTATCCGTCTGCTAAGAGTAAAATCACAGTTGACAGTAAGATAAAAGTAATTGGTGCATATGCCTTTAGTGTATGCCGTGGTTTAAAAGAAGTAATCATTCCAAGCAATGTAAAGGAAATTGACGGTTGTGCTTTTGCACATTCAGGTCTGACAAAAGTTACATTTACCAGCAGTGTAGTACCGGTAATGCCATATCCATGTGTATTTGAAGATATCAGTGCACAGAGTACTATTTATGTACCGAAAAAAGCGGTTACCAGCTATAAAAAGGCATTCAATCATTTTAGGATGCCTGCCGGAGTAACGGTTAAAGCGAAATAAATAATAATAAGCGGCTGTCTTTCTCTTTAGGAGAAGACAGCCGCTTATTTTCTGTCCTTTATTCTTTTATTAATTCTTGCTCCGTTAAGCTTTCGAGGCGGACAATATGCAATCCTTTACCTTATAAGAACTATAAATTTACTATAAATCACCGGCAGTTTCCCATGCCGGCATCTTCTTCAGGGTTCGGATTGCCAGTTCATGAGCAGCAGTTTCATCGATTCCTTGTGTACGAATAAGAAATCTAACCGTACCTTCCAGTTTTTCCTCATAGGATTGCAGTGTTCCGTCTGGCTTAGCACAATGGATGCAAAAATCCTTATTCTCATCCTCCAGGGGGTAATCACTTTTTTTGGTCATTGGCATACCACAGGAAATACAGATTTTCATAAAATACATCCTCTCATTTAAGATAAATTATCAAAACATTCCATAGCAGGTACAAGACAACTGCTCACACCTTGTGTTCCGGAAATCGCCAGTGTCATAATAATGGTATCACGGATTTCTTCTCTGGTTGCACCAGCCTGCTTTGCCATAGGAACATGCCCTATAACAGCAGGAATGTCGCCTTGAGATGATTTAATCCCAATAAATATGAGCTGCCTTGTCTTATCATCCAGAGTTCCTTTTGTTCCAATAGCAGACAATAAATTGTTAAAAGCATCGGATACTTCCGGCGCCTCTTGCTTTAAAAACATAAATGGATTTATTTTATTCATTATTTACTCCTCTCAAATGGATCTACTCCTAGTTTAATCAATTCTTCCATTCCAAGTTGTGTGATCAGATATTCCCTTGGATGTTCCTTATTCTGTTCAAACCAGCCTAATTCGGCCAGACGATTAAATAAACGGCCCCCAAGTGTACCACCTAGGTGTTCGTAACAGCATTTTGCTTTTAATAACGTGTCTTTGGATGCCATAATCTTTTACCTCCTTATCTTATTCAATGTAGCTAATTTGTAATTCTTGGATGGCTTTCCTTTTCCAGGAGAGATAGAAATGTATCTGTCAGTATCGTTTTATATCGCGCTATAACTTGTCCCTGGGGTGCGAATAAATCGTCGTTCATCAAATAATAATGCACCAGCCCCATCCACATATTAAATAAAATACTTGCCGGAAGAGAAGGTACATCTTCCTTTTCCAGAACCAGACTAAAATGAAAAGATAAGGCTGATTGAATGGCTATAAAGGCGTCTCTTGCTTCTATCGGAAGCATTCGGCTTTCAATTACGAGCCTTTTATAAAACAACTCATATTTCGAAATCGCCTCCAAATGGGCTGACAGCAGTTCCCTTAAGGTATGGCAACCCTCTGAAAGTTCATGGGTACAGGCAGCAATCTGGCGGCAATAGTATTGAACGACCTCAGCAATCAATGCTTCCTGGGTGTTAAAGTGCAGGAAGACTGTCCCGTGGGAGACATTGGCCGCTGATGCAATATCGGACATTCTGACAGCTTGAATTCCTCTCTCAGAGAAGATTTCGTAAGCGGTACTTATAAGTAAAGCTTTTGTTTGCTCTTTTTTTTGGCTTCTGGATGTCTTTGTATTCATTAATGACTCCTTAGTCAGTGACTTTAAAATCATTATATTGCACCCTTAAATATTTGTCAATACAAAAGTAGATACCATTCCGAAAGTATTTGTGTTAAAATATCCTAAATAGTCGAATAAATACAGTAACAGGAGGTGGATTAAGTATGGAATACCTTACCGGATTCCATCTGCCCAGCCAGTATGAAATGGATGTTTATCGTTATACCTCTGCTTACCCTTTTGGTGTATTTTATTTTAAAGAATTAAATCATATATCTTTTGATAGGATTACCATATTTTATGGCGGGAATGGATGCGGAAAATCAAGTCTGCTGAACCTGATTTCCGAAAAACTGGAATTACCAAGGAGAACCACAGTAGACCGTACCGGTGAATTCCTGGACTTTGTTAAGATGTGCGATTACAGTCTGAATAGGGAAGAGGGAATCAAGCGAATTCCGGAGGGCAGTAAGATTATAACCAGTGAAGATATTATTGAGGGGATTCTAAATCAAAGGAGAGAGAATAAGGAGACCGGAAGAAAGAGAGAAGAAACCTATGAAGAATATAGAAGCTTAAAGTTTGGAGATTTTCAATTTACTTCTATGAAGGATTATGACACCTTGAGGAAGGTTAATCAGGCCAGGTCAAAAACTGCAACAAAGTATATTAAAAATACTGCGGGTGAAAAGACCAGGGAGTATTCCAATGGTGAAAATGCTCTGCGATTTTTTGATAAGGAGCTTGTTCCCGGCAAGTTATATCTCTTAGATGAACCGGAAAATAGCTTATCACCTAAATATCAATATGAGCTTACGAAGCTGCTTTTTGATCTGGGAAGATTCTTTGATGTACAATTTATTATAGCTACTCATTCACCATTTCTTCTGTCTATAGAAGGAGCAAGAATTTATAATCTGGATGAAGAGCCTGTTGAAATCAGAAGGTGGGAAGAGTTAGAAAGTATCCGGTTTTACCATGATTTTTTTAAGAAGCGAGAACATTTATTTTAGTTTTTTTATTAGTTTACTGTAATTGCAGTAATCTGTTGCCTTATCTGTAATAGATAAGAATTAAGAATAATATATTGTTAAAGAAAGCTAAAAACTGCTTTCATACCCTAAAATATAAAGTATTCTTCAGTTATTGGCAGGTTTGAGGAGTGTTGGAAAGGGCATGGTGGAGTCCGTTTTATTCCTAAGATAATTACAGCTGATAAAGGATATGAAGAAAATTCTTCTGTGTACTGTGCTGACCAAAGTTTTGATGATCTATCTATAAAGTTAAGATAACCTTTTGTAGTAATAAGATACATAGTATTAAAATAAGCAGAAGTTTAAACAATAACTTTCAATTGGAAGAGGGAATCTGCTTCTTACAGGGCTTTAGTAAGTAGAAAGAATAATCTACTGACTAAAGCCCTTTATTTATTATATAGAAATCGATTTATGGGATAAAAGAAGAAAAATAATCAAAATATGGTATTTTTAAGAAAATTTAGTTGTGCTTACGGTATTAGTTTAGATATAATAAAATAAGCAGTAAAAATCGTTGGTAAAGAAGTTTCTGGCAGTGTAATTTAGGAGGATGCATCATGAAAAACAAAAGGTTTTTTCCGTTTAAGTATAAGCTTTTCATATTGCTTTTTTTTAGTGTGTTTTTAGTTTCAAGCATTTTGGCTTCTTTTCAATTTTATATCATGCACAACAATATGGAAGATGATTTTAGTCAGAAACAAAAATTGGTCCACGACAGAGCCTTGAACATGATTAAGAATGCTGATTATGTAAATTTACTGAATGAAAAGCCTATTGAAGAGGAAGCTGAAATTATACTGAGGAAGGTCTGGAACGAATACAAAGAGGATAAAAATATCGATTTTAATCTTTCCTCTTTTATAAATGGCAAGGACGATTATCAACTATATATTATAGATAGCAGCAATACTGTAATTCGTGCAACGGACCCAGAAGATCTGGGATTGAATTTTACCGGATATACGGATTTCTTGAACTATTTGGATGTAATTCGTGCTTCTGGTATATTCTCAACTTCTCGCGTTAGTCTCTCCATAAATTCGGGAGATTTGATGAAATATTGCTATATCAGTTCTTATGATGGTAAGTACATCTTTGAAACCGGAACGAAAATGGAAACAGATAAAACCTCTAATGTTGCTTTTGAAGATTTTGAACATCAGCTCCTGGATGAAAATAGCTTTATAAGCAGTATATTATTATATGATTATCAGGGGGTTTCCTATAAAAAAGATGCTGCCGGAAAGAATATTAAAATATCTTCAAACCATGAAGACTATTTTAAACAAGCCCTTGATACCATGAAGACAGTTGAAGTTACAGGAACTTACCTAAATGCCCCGGCACATTATGAGTATATTCCCTATGAGATCGTAGGAGCCAGAGGAGCGAATGAGAGAAATGTTATTGAAATTATTTACAACAACCGTGAAGCAAGGAATAAGCTGCGCTATATGGAAGGGGTAGTCGCACTGGTAGTAATCCTTAGTTCAGCAGTTGTGGCATCTATTGGGTATTATATCGCAAGCAGACTTGTAAAGCCCATTGAAGAATTAACAATAGGCGCCAAGGAGGTTGCGGAAGGTAATCTTTCTTATCGTTTTAAAATGAAAATCAATGATGAGACTGCAATTCTTGGGAAGCAGTTTAACCATATGACAGAAGAGCTAAGCAGATTATTGGATGAGCGGTATAAATATGAAAAAAATCTTCAGACTAAAAATCAAGAAATATTTAATCAAAAAGAGGAAATATCGGCTCTTTATGAAGAAACCTCTGCGCTAAATGAGGAGTTGGAAGACATGCTACGGCAGAATTCGGAGAGCTATTTTGAAACAGTGAGAGCATTGGCTAATGCCATCGATGAAAAGGACGCATATACAGGCGGCCATTGTGAAAGAGTAATGGAATACTCGATGGTGATTGCAGCTGAGATGGGACTGAATGAAAGTGAAATGAATGACTTGAAGTTTGGCAGTATCCTTCATGATATTGGGAAAATAGGAATAGCGGAGAATATTCTTAACAAGGAAGGCAAGCTAAGTCAGGAAGAGTATGGTGAGATCAAGAAGCATCCTATTAAAGGTGATAATATACTAAAGAATCTGAACTTTTTAACGAATTGCCGCAGAATTATCCATGAACACCATGAAAGAATAGATGGGAAGGGATATCCCGGTGGTCTGGATGGAGACCATATTTATTTTCTGGCTAAAATAGTATGTGTGGCAGATGCTTATGATGCAATGACAAGCTGCAGGCCTTACCGAAACGGCGAGCTTTCGAAAGAACAGGCGATAGAAGAGATGTTAAGGAATAAAGGAACGCAGTTTGATCCTGAAATTGTAGATGCCTTTATCAGTTACCTTAAAAGAGAAGAATAACATGAGTAACTTCAACATTGCTTAAACCTGGGATGGTAATTAAAAAAGAAGCTTGTTATAATAGGAATGAAAGTCTGAAATCGGTAATTTTCACAAGTTGAGGAATTGAGGAAGGTATGAATTGGTATGAAAGAGTATAAATTGGATGAAATAAAATACCTAAAAATACATGGAAGGACTGCAGGGAGTCTGTCACCTTTGCCTTTGTTTTGGACTGGCAGCGGGATAGAGTTAAATACAAAAGGCGCTGAACTTTGGATAGAAGTAGAAGTTGATTATGAGTTATATGAACCATGGCTTGGCGTATTTATTAATTCAGCTCAGGTCAGCAGACAAATGCTTCTAAAGGGAAGATACTGGCTCTGCCTCTACCGTGGAATGAATGAAAGCACAGTAAAGAATGTTCGTATTATACGAGAAGTTCAGGCTATGAACGGAGACCCTGCCTGCTCTCTTGTAGTTCATGCTGTAAGGCTTGAGGGTGAATTCCTGCCCATAGAAGAGAAAAAGTTAAAAATAGAATTTATCGGGGATAGTATCACCTCCGGTGAAGGGGTAGTAGGAGCAAAAGAGGAAGAAGATTGGATATCCATGTGGTTTAGTGCATCGGAGAATTATACCCTGCTAACGGCCAATGCCTTGAAAGCAGATTACCGGGTAATATCAGAGAGCGGCTGGGGAGTTCTTACTAGCTGGGATAATAATCCGGATTACAGTATCCCACAATATTATGAAAAGGTCTGCGGTGTGCTTACAGGCGAGAAGAATGAAGGGTTAGGAGCACAAAAGGAGAATGATTTTGATGCCTGGCAGCCGGATATTGTCGTTGTAAACCTTGGAACCAATGACAATTCGGCATTTAATTCACCTGAGTGGAGGGATGAAGCCGGGAGAAGCCATAAGCAGAGACTGAACGAGGATGGCAGTTTTAATGAGGAGGATTTAGACGCTTTTGAAGCTGCGGTAGAAAACTTTCTAATTAAGCTAAGAAAATATAATAAAACTGCTCATATTGTATGGGCTTATGGAATGCTTGGTAATGCTCTTATGCCAGCCATTTATCGTGCAGTTGATAAGTACCGGAAGCTTAGCAGTGACAAAAAGGTATCGGTATTACAATTACCGGATACAACGGAAAAGACTGTTGGCGCCAGAAGCCATCCAGGAATATTGTCCCATAAAAAGGCGGCAGAGGAATTAAGCGTCTATCTGAATAAGCTGATTAATACTATGAATTAAAGCAGTTTAATAATAAGCTGCATTTCATTTATAGAGCCAGGAGGAAGAGTATGAGTGTTTTAAGAGAAATCTTTGGACCAAGTAAAAGAGAGGTATGGAGCCAACTAAGCGAATTCATTGGAGCTGATTACGTTGATGGAGGTTTTTTTGGTAAAAATAAAGTAGTGGTTCATGTAAAAGAATGGACGATTACCCTTGATACATATACTGTCTCT
Source organism: Anaerocolumna chitinilytica (assembly GCF_014218355.1). Taxonomy (NCBI): domain Bacteria; kingdom Bacillati; phylum Bacillota; class Clostridia; order Lachnospirales; family Lachnospiraceae; genus Anaerocolumna; species Anaerocolumna chitinilytica. The sequence goes on along the minus strand of NZ_AP023368.1, from coordinate 4,380,983 downwards.
ACAGGGAAATCCTCTATAACCTATACCCGTATGAGAGCTCCTTATATTAATAAAGACGGGCTGTATTTTAGGATATACAAAGCAGGTATCTTTAGTGACCTTGGAAGGCTTCTAGGAATGCAGGATATCCAAATTGGTTTTGAAGAATTTGATTCCGATTATGTAATAAAGGGAAATAATACTGATAAAATCCGGGAATTATTTTCTAAAACAAGTATCAGAAGCCTGATTGAGCTGCAGCCGAGATTTTCTCTTCAGATTAAGGATGATGAAGGCTGGTTTGGTGAGAGCTTTCCTGAGGGAGTAGATGAACTGTATTTCAGTGTTGCCGGTGTTATCAGGGATATTGATTTGCTGAAAGCATTATTTGATCTGTTTGCTGATGTTCTGGACTACATGTGCGAAATTGGTTCCGCCTACGAAAGTAATCCTAATGTTGAGCTCCGTTAGAAGTTTTTTTGAGAATGCATAAACTTTGCATATTTATGGAAAACTGAATCGTGTTTAGAATGAAATCTAGGAGGTTAAGGCTGAAATATGCCTTAGCCTTTATTTTATGGTCTGAGTGTTAAAAGGCCAGTCTTATTCATCTAGCTTATGATAGAAAAATAAAAGTTTACGATTGGAAAGGGTAGAATTATGCTGTTAATCAAGAATGGTAAGATACTTACGATGGCAGGAAAGACCTATGAACCAGGAGAGGTTTTAATAAAGGATGGAAAGATAGTTTATGTTGGAGAGCAGGCAGATGTATCTCTAGGAGAAGAAGATACAGTTATTGATGCAAATGGGTTATGGGTAATGCCAGGTATTATTGAAGCCCATTGCCATATCGGTATTTCAGAGGAAAAGGAAGGGCAGGAGCAGGATGACTGCAATGAAACAACACTTCCGATCACTCCTTATATCCGTGCACTGGACGCCGTAAATCCAATGGATGCTGCTTTTCACAATGCGATTCAGGCAGGAATTACTTCCGTTATGGTAGGGCCGGGGAGCAGCAATGTCGTCGGAGGACAGTTTTTATTTATGAAGACCCATGGAAGAGTCATTGATGATATGGTAATAAAAGAACCGGCAGCCATGAAAGTAGCTTTTGGTGAGAATCCAAAGAAAGCTTATAAAGATTTGAATACGCCGCCAGCCTCCAGAATGACCATTGCGGCTATGCTTCGGGAGGAATTATTTCTCGCAAAGCAGTATCAGCAGAAGAAAGAGAAGAGCAAAGACGTTGAAGGCTTTGAGGAAGATTTTCGCCTAGAAGCTTGGCTTCCCGTATTAAAGGGAGAGATTCCTCTAAAGGCCCATGTTCACAGAGCCGATGATATTCTCACCGCCATCCGTATTGCAAAAGAATATCATCTTAAGCTGACTCTGGATCACTGCTCAGAAGGGCATATTATAGCAGATGAGATTAAAAATAGCGGTTATCCCGCCATTATAGGACCCGGGATGTCCTGCAGAAATAAGCTTGAGATCAAGAATGTGGACTTTAAGACACCGGGAGTCCTGGCCCAAAAAGGGGTAAAGGTAGCCATAACAACGGATCATCCGGTTACACTGATTCAATATCTGCCTATTTGCGCCGGCCTTGCAGCTAAAAAAGGACTTGGTGTAGAAGAGGGCCTGAAAGCAATCACAATAAATGCTGCCGAGATCTGTCAGGTCGATAGCCGGGTCGGAAGTCTGGAAGCCGGAAAAGATGCGGATATCGCAATCTTTACAGGGAATCCCATGGAAGTCTTTACGCATACGGTTTATACCATTATAGATGGAGCGGTGGTCTATCAATGGAGCGATGAAGATAATAACAACGATTGAAAGGTTAATTTATTCCGGATATTTGGCTCTGTATTGTTTCAGAAGCTTTGTAAATTCCTCGTTTGTACGTAAAAAATCATATCTGGGATTGGTTTCAAGCTCTGAAAGCAGTGGAGACAGCATTAATCTTCCGGTATTTTCTTGGGGATAGGAAATACCGATATGACTATATAATGGTGAACTTTTCATATCCCAGGGCTGAAAGATAGCATCAAGCATAGCTTTCAGATTGGACACCGAATCCGGAATATTCTTTAGATTCAAGGCTAATTCCAAAGGAGCAATATAGGAATTGTAATCCCATAAATCAAAAATCTTTGCACTCTGCCGATATACCTCAACCTGATAAGCAGCATTTTGAATATTATTCTCTTTTATAGAGATATCCATAAGACTCACGAGTGTCATATGCAAGTCGTTGACCTCCATGATTAACTTTCTTTCCAACAGTATGGCAGCTTCTGTAAGCTTATTCTGGTTTATCAGAATCTGAGCCTGGAAGTTTCTTTTATCCAATGCCGATTTATCCGGCAGAAGATCAAGCATCTCCTGGGCTTTGTCGTACTCAGAGTGTTTTATATAATTTGAAACCAGCATAAAGCAAGCTTTCTCTCGAATCTGTTCATCATCACCTTTTGCAGCACGTTCATAAAGGGTTGTAATCTGGTTTTCATAATATTCTCTGTCGGAAATCCCGGCGCCATAATACAGGAGAGAACCGTCTAAGAGCATTGCAGCAGTATGAATTAATTCATAGCAATTAGGGTATTCTTGTATCTTTTCCATTAGCATTTTAAAACCAGCACTATAGCCGTTTGCCTTTATCTCATCCACCACGTTTTTGCTGATAGAGGAAATTTCTTGTTTGGTAAGCCCTTCGTGAAAACCCATTAAGGTATTCATGTCCACCTTTAAAAGTCTTGCAAGAGCGGGCAACAGCGAAATATCGGGATAGGTACCGCCCTTTTCCCATTTGTTTACGGCAGGAGCAGACACGCCAAGATAATCGGCTAGCTGTTCCTGTGTTAATCCAAGTTCTTTTCTTTTTTCACGAATTACGTTATTAATCGGCATTGCTTTCATCTCCCTGTTAATTTTATATACATTGTATCAGACGTTCATGGCTTTCACAATTGACCTCTTTTTAATTTAAATGAAAAAAAATTAACCTGTAGTTAATTTAATCATTTGTAAAACAGAATGATTTTTCGTAAAGATTGCTCTTGATTTTAATCTGATTTAGCAATACTATAATATCAAGGTACCTAGATATTATAAAAGTACATGACTTAACGGATGAAGTGAAAGCAATTATACGACATATGAGTAAGAGGGCATTATCCTGAATACATATCATAAATCCAATATAGGAGATGAATAATGGACAATAAGAAAGAATGCAGCCTCAGTAAAGTCTGTGGTGATACGGAGCAAGAGGGCAGGGAAGAATTACTGGCAGAACTGCGCAAATGCGGACGTTTTCTTTATCATAAGTTCGGAGGGCGGCACGGACAGGGAAAGATTCTTAGAATATTAGCGGAAAAAGAAGAACTAAGCCAGAAGGAGCTGCAAGATATGTTAGGAATCCAATCCGGTTCCATCAGTGAGATTATTAATAAACTGGAACGAAGAGGTCTTTTATACCGGGTAAAGGACGAAGCTGATAAGCGGATGACAAAGCTCCATATTACAGAAGAGGGCTTTGAAGAGCTTAAGGAAATCGAACAGAGAGTAGTACCTGGCACCGAAGAACTCTTTGAAGTGTTAAAGAAAGAGGAACAGGAAACTCTGGCAGAACTGGTAAAGAAACTGAACGTTAGCTGGGAATTAAAATATAGTATGCAAGGAGAACGGATAAAAGATGAAACTATACAGTAGATACTTTAACCGATATAAAATTCCTTTTCTGATTGCAATTTGCTGTGTTACCTTAGAAGCTGTCTGTGATTTGCTGGGACCAACCCTGATGTCTCATATTATTAATAACGGCATTGAAAGCGGTTCCCTTGATAAGGTCTACTACTGGGGATTTCGAATGCTACTTGTAACACTCATAGGAGCTGTTTTTGCCGTCACCAGAAATAATCTTGCAAGCTTTGTTTCCCAAAGAATGGGTGCTGACCTGCGGACGGATCTGTTTACGAAGATTATGTCCTTCTCAGAGGAGAGTGTGGATAAGATTGAGAGCGGATCTTTGATAACCCGAATGACTAATGATACCTCCCAGATTGTACAATTTGTAAACGGAATTATGCGTATATTCCTAAAAGCCCCCATTACCTGTATTGGAAGTATTATACTTGCCAGTATGCTGAACCTTCGGTTAAGTATTATTATTTATAGTGTAGTAGCAGTGGTGGCTATCTTAATTACGATCAGTATGAAGTTAAGTTATCAGAGATTTTACCAATTACAAAAGGCTATGGACCGGATTAATACCAGGGTACAGGAATATTTGCTGGGAATACGTTTGGTAAAAGCCTTTGGTACATATGACAAAGAAACCAGAGAGTTTGAGGAAGCCAATCAAAACTTAATGCAGAAGGGAGTGTCCTCACTGCTTGTAATCACAGTGATTTCTCCGCTTCTATCACTTTTTGTAGGTTTTGGAACGGTAGCGGTGATATACATCGGCAGCAGACTTTTTACATTGAATATGGCCAATGCCGGAGACATTACAGCTTTTACGATCTATATGGCGCAGATTCTTTCTTCTCTTCTGATGATTACCAATGTGTTTAATATGTTTGTGCGAACCAAAGCTTCCACTATTAGAATCCGGGAAATATTTGAGTGTGATGAAGACTTTAAAAAGAGCGGTATGAAAGAGGAGTTGTCCGGAGATATTGTCTTTCATAATGTGACCTTTGCCTATCCGGGAGGCAGCGGGGTACCGGCAGTGAAGAACTTATCCTTTACGGTTAAGAAAGGTGAAAGTCTTGCTATTATAGGACCTACCGGCAGCGGAAAGTCTACTATTGCTTGGCTTTTGCTTCGATTTTATGACACTGGAGAGGGAAATATCTTAATTAATGGTATTAATCTAAAAAATCTAGGAGTAGATGAAATTCGCAACGAAATAGCAATCGTTCCCCAAAAACCCACCCTGTTCTCCGGAACGGTAAAGGAAAATATCATCTGGGGGAATAAGAATGCCACAGCAGAGGAGATATCACTTGCGGCAGAACAAGCGGAGGCTGAGTTTATCACCCAGATGCCGGAAGGATTCGAGAGCAGTTTAGGAAGCGGCGGAGTAAACTTTTCCGGGGGACAGAAGCAGAGAATTTCAATTGCCAGAGGACTTTTAAAGAAATCCTCCGTTCTGCTATTAGATGATGCCACCAGTGCGCTGGATGCTATAACAGAGGCCAGAGTACTGCGTAACTTAAAAGAACGCAAAGAGGATCAAACAGTAATCATTATTACCCAGCGCTGTGGTACGGCAATGACAGCTGATAAGGTACTGGTTATGGAAAATGGCATAGGTGTTGGCTTTGGAACCCATGCAGAACTTATAAAGTCCTGCCAGGTATACCGTGACATCTACGAAACTCAGATTGAAAGCAGCAAGGAGGCTTAAGAATGGCAGAACAATATCAAACGCAGCAATCGAAAGTGCCGTCTATGGGGCATAGACCCGGCGGCGGTGGCGGGAACCGTTTCGCACCGGGAGCTAAGCCCAAGAATGCGAAAGGAACACTGCTTCGCATTGTAAAGATTTACATACGCTGGGCCAAGACTATCTTTGTTGCCATGGCACTTACGGTAGTTACTTCAGTTGTATCCATTCTCACTCCTTATTATGTGGGTAAAACCTTTAATACCTTTTCGATTACGAATAGATCTGTTGATAAGGATAGATTATTAACATTGCTGGCGATTATACTGGCTCTATATCTGATAGGCTGGTTAGCAAACCTAATAAATGGCTTGCTTATTCTAAAAGTATCCCAAAAGCTTGTGTATACCTTGCGGAGTGAATTCTTTTCCAAAATGCAGCGGCTTCCTCTGTCTTTTTATGATACCCGCTCCCATGGTGATACCATGAGCCGAATCACAAACGATGTGGACAATATCAGCTCAACCATAGCACAGACGACAACACAGCTCCTTGCCAGTATTATCACTCTTACGGGAACACTGGCAGTAATGATATGGATGAATATACCCTTAACCCTGGTAGTTCTTTTATGTATTCCGCTTGTAGCATTACTGACAAGAACCATAGCCAGGAAAAGCCGTGCTTTCTTTAAAGCCCAGCAGGTCAGCCTGGGTGCGCTGAATGGAATTATTGAAGAAAATATCCTGGGTATGAAAATGGTAAAGGCCTTTCATAAGCAGGAGGATATAATCGGGCATTTTAAGGAAGTCAACGGAAAGCTTTATAACAGCAGCTATAAGGCACAGGTATGGTCCGGCTACATGATGCCCCTGATGAATGTTATCAATAATTTGATATTTGCTGTGGTTGCTATCGTAGGAGGTATTTTATCTGTAGGCTATGGACTTGCCATCGGAACAGTTGTAAGTTTTTTAAGCTACTCCAAGCAATTTGCCCAACCGCTTAACTCCATAGCAGGCATGTTTAATACCATACAATCTGCCCTAGCAGGAGCTGAGCGCGTATTCGAAATTCTGGATTATGAAGAGGAAAAGCCGGATAAGGAAAATGCAGCCGAGATGGAAGTGCCAAAAGGTGAGGTGGCTTTTAAGGAAGTGAGTTTCTCTTATGATAAGAAGACGCCTATTCTAAAGGGGGTAAGCTTTCAGGTAAAAGCCGGTGAGACCATTGCCTTGGTAGGTGAAACCGGCGCCGGAAAGACAACGATAGTCAATCTGCTTACAAGATTTTATGATGCGGATACGGGAGAAGTCACCATAGATAATGTACCGGTAACAGATATGAAACGGGAGGCTTTAAGAAGATGCTTTTCTGTCGTTTTACAGGATACCTGTCTCTTTAGCGGTACGATCTATGATAATATCCGGTATGCAAGAACCGATGCAAGCAAAGAGGAAGTTATAAGTGCTGCAAAGATGGCACACGCTCATGATTTTATTTATAAATTGCCGGAAGGCTATGATACTGAAGTCAGCTCCTCCGCAGATAATTTAAGTCAGGGCCAGAGGCAGCTGATAGCTATCGCCAGAGCAGTTCTTTGTGATAGTCCTATTCTGATTCTGGATGAAGCAACCAGCAGCGTAGATACAAAGACCGAAAAGGAAATCCAAAGGGCATTAACCGGTCTGATGGTTAACCGGACCAGCTTTCTTGTTGCACATCGTCTCTCAACCATCCGTGACGCAGACCGTATTATGGTTATCGGAGAAGGCAGGATATTAGAAGCCGGAAGTCATGAGAGACTGATGGAGCAAAAGGGAAGATATTATGAGATGGTGATGAGCCAGATGGGCAAGGTGATGAACTCAGCAAAGTGAGATTTAATTGAGTTTAAGGCTTTTTATAAACGTATTATTATTTGGATAAACATGATTTCTCTAATATAGTATATTATTACTAAATTTTACAATTGTATTGACAGAAAGTGACTATTGCTATAGTATTAATATAAACTATAGAAAGAGAGGGAAATATATGTTTAAAAAAATTAGTTTATTAAAAAATGTAGTAGCAGTTATTTTAATTCTATTTATGTTTGGAAATGTAGTAGTGTTTGCAAATTCACCAGATGAATCAAACAGTTTACGAAGTTATTCTGATTCTGAAAATGTTATTAAGGAAATGGTAAATGCTGTTAGCACACAAAATTGGGGTATGTTTACCAATTTAATGTCTTTAGAAGAACAAAGCTATTATATACAATATTTTGCTGATGATTCATATACAAATGGTATTAAGCAAGTTAAAACAGCAAACTTAGATAGTATTATAAGGCTGTCTGGAGATTTGTCAAAGTCAGATTTATTAACGAGAGAATATCCTATATTATTAAGTAATAATAATATTCAATCTTTTATTGTTGGAATTGATTGTAAAGTGAGTAAAGAAAATAAATATTTTTATAATGGATTAAACTATTTTATTATAGCGCTAGCACAAGAAAATGGTGAGATGAAAATAGTCCAATTTAATAGACCATCATATGATCTTGCTACCAAATCCATATTACCTGTAATAAAAAAGGATGATATTAATTATAATAAAAAAATAGCAGCATTAAACGTAATAGAAAATGCAAGCCATGGCTATTTGACAAATGCTCAAAATGAAGCAATTTCTCAAGGATTTAATATAATCAATACAGATAATGTTAGACAGAACGAAGAATCATTGGTACAGCCAAATTCTTATTCAGATACACCTAATTTAGGAACATATACTAATTACTCAGTTCCTTGGAGTATAACATGCTTAATGAATAGAACAGGGACAGGAGCAGCTGTAGAAATAGGCTTCGATTATTATGTTAAAAATACTATAAATAATGAATGGTATAATTCGTGGAGTAATGAATCTTTGAGAACTGGGATATATTGTATAAAGGGTGTAGGTTGGTATAGAACAATTTCACCCGTATCATCAAGTGGTGGATACGATGTTACTCAATATACACAGTTCTATGTCCCTGAGACAGAAGCAACAAATACGAACAATATGATAGATAGTATGGCAAAATATTATTTGGTTAATAAAGATAATAAATTGTTCTTTCCTGAATATGGGGCAGGAACATCTGGAACTGCCGGAAGTCAAGGAACAGGGAGATTGTTACAATGGGGTTCACAATATCTAGCACAACAAGGATATACATACTACTACATTTTAAATTATTATTATAAAGAATCTAGTTATTCACCTAATGGTGAGGTAAAGACAGTTTATATACCATAGTTTATTAGATAATGTAATATAATTAATTTAAGTAGGCTCAAAATTATTGTTAATTATTTTGAGCCTCTTTTCTCTAAGGGGGCATTGGTTTTAGCATAAACTTTTATTAATTCATCTTTATTTCAAGTTGATTAGCTGTAATAATAAAACTAAGTGTTTAAAGGAGAAATATGAAAAGAAAATATTTATTTATTATGACAATTCTTATTATTGTTTTTTTTAGTCTATTATTTATTATAAATAATTCAAAGGATAAAAATCTAAATAAAATTACAACAAAATATTATTCAATTACAATTCCTAAAAATTGGGTAGTGAAAAAAATAATGAATATGAAACATGGTATTTTATAAATGGTATAAAAGTCGCATCTATAACAGTTAATATTGATTGCACTTATTGTTCGTCTACTTCTTCAATAATTAAAAACTGGCTAGGGCTACATGCATATAGTGTAGAACCAATAAATGAGGTAGAGATGAAAGATTATAAATTGGCTAGAGTAAATATTGCTTATGAACAATCAGCAGCAGGACAGATAAAAAATGAAAATAGTATACCAAATGAATTGCATTATTTTTTCACAAATGATAATAAAACATTTATAGATTTTGCAATTTATAAAAATGAATTAATAAATGAAAATTCAGATAAGATAGCCAAATCTCTTGTTATTAGATAAAACTTTAAGGATTAATTTAATAATCTTAAAATTATTTTAATATATATTGATACAATAAAAAAGAGGGTTGCCGTTAAGGGACCCTCTTTTAGTGTGATGGCGTAATTCTATGTTTTTGTTCCTGTAATCGAAGATTAGTTGACTCTCATGGAGTTACTTTTTTTATGAAATAATCTGTGCTTGTTCTGCTTAACCACCAGATGCTGATAAAAGTTTTCACAATTATCATACTTCTCGGAGGTAATCCAGCTGGCGGGAGCTTTGGTGTCATATTCTGATAAATTTAAATATAAATTTGTGCTGCCGATATACATATTCGAATCCTCCTTTTTCTTTCTTACGTTCGTTGTTTCATTCCTTACTATGTTTATATTATATAGTTTAATTGACTTTTTGTATATAATCTGCTAGTCTGAATCTAGAGACAATATTTAGTACTGAAAGAACAAAACATATGTTCTTATTAATTTGCTGAGTCAACGTAAAAAAGTAATAAATATCAAAACATCATGGTAAAGGGGAGGAATTCGTATGGCGGTACGTTTTTGGGAAATGTATGAAGAAACGAAAGTTCAGTTTAAATTGAAAATTGCAGCAGGCAAGGCAGGAATGGATACCGTTGTCAGCTGGGTTCATATGTTAGAAGACGAAACCATTGTATCCAGGTTCCACGGAGAAGAGCTTGGGATTACAACCGGTATGAAAGCAGCCAGCCCCGGCTGGTTATTGAAAGTGGTTCAGGGGATGGCAAAGGATGATTGCGCAGGTATTATTATCAATACCGGAATGTACTTAAAGGAAATACCGGAAGAGGTCATACTTTGGTGTGAAGAGCATAACTTTCCTTTACTGGAGATGCCCTGGGAGATATCTATTACAGAGCTTATTCAGGATTACTGCATGAGAATAATTGACCAGAAACAATTTGAAAAGAAAATCAGCAATGCCTTTCGTGAAGCAATACAGGGACGTTGGAAGGAAGCAGATGTCAGGCAGGTATTAGGTGAGCGTTACGATATGGAAGGAACCTATCAAGCCTTTTGCGTCTATGTGAAGAAGACGATGGAGGATGAATTTAATTATAACCAGTCGGTTATTAAACTGGAGAATCTCTTCGGGCTCTGGAAAGGAAATGACAAAATTAATACTTCTTATGGTCTTATCCGTATGGAGGATTATATCGTGCTGATATTAAATAACAGCAGGGAAAAAGTCTTTGCAGAGCTGCCGGGGCTAATACTGCAAAGCTTTTCCTACTTTGCCAAAGAACATCGTTTCTATCTTGGTATCGGACCAAGAGTATCCCATATAGAGAATTTATCCGCAAGCTACAAGAAAGCCAGAACAGCCATGAAGATGTCTATGGGAACCGGCAGGCAGATTATTCAATTTGAAGAAATGGGATTTTTTAAGCTTCTCTTTTCCGTAGAAGATACCGATATCCTTAACAGCTATGCAGGGGAGATACTAGGCACCCTGGAGGAATACGATAAAGTCCACAATTCGGTATATGTAGAAACTCTTAGGAGTTATATCAAGAATGATCGCAGTCTTATAGGAGTGGCAGAAGATACCTTCACCCATAGAAATACCGTTAATTATCGTATTCAGAATATAAAGAAGATATTAGGCTGTGAGCTGAAAAATGCAGAGGAATTATTTCCATATCAAGTAGCTTTTTATATTAGGGATATGACGAAGAAAGAGGAGTAGTACTGGAGTGTAGATGTGTTTTCTCATGGAAAATGCATGGTACCGGTAATGAAAAGAGGTAGCCGCATCTATGGCTTTAGCAGTGAAAGAGTTTCAATTATTAAAAGAGTTTCAAATATGATGGACGAATATATATAAAGGAGTTAGAATAATAAAAAGTTGTTTTACTAGATTCTGTATTTCTAAGTATTTAAATGGGATTAACATTGAAAGGAGTGATTAATATGTTTCGAACAAGTAAAGAAAATTTTATCAGCGAGAGCAGTAAGACCTTAGAAGAGATTTATGAGATGCTTCATTCTCTAAAAAGCATTTCCCTACAAAAATTGCAGAAAGACAAGACAGTATTAATTATGGTAGATCTTATTAACGGATTTATCAGGGAAGGCGCCTTAAAGAGCTCCAGAGTGGAAGAGATACTTCCGGCTGTGCTGAAGCTTCAAAAGGCATGCATTCAAGCCGGTATCCCTATTCTGGCATTTGCTGACAGCCATACGATGGCCTCACCGGAGTTTGAATCCTACCCTCCCCACTGCCTCGCTGGAACCAGTGAAGAAGAAATAGCGGAGGAACTAAAGCAGGCAGGCGGATACCAGTTAATACGCAAGAATTCTACGAATGGATTTTTGGAGGAAGAATTTCAGAAATGGCTGTTAAGTCATGATAAAATCAATAACTTTATTATAGTGGGAGATTGCACCGACATCTGTATACAGCAGTTTGCAGTAAGTCTTAAGACCTGGTTCAACAAAGAAAACCGAAAGACAAGGATTATAGTCCCCATGGATTTAGTGGAAACCTATGATTTAGGTGTTCATAACGGTAATCTTGTTCATGTAATGTCGCTTTATAATATGATAATCAACGGTGTGGAGGTTGTACAGGCTGTTGAAGTGGGCTAAGTATTATATATCTTTTAGTAAGTTAGGGTTTGAATGTAATCTTTTATTATAATTAAAGTTTCCTTTTATGCAGGAAAGAAGTTGTGTTAAGCTTTTTATAAACCTCCGTGACGGAATATTGTTACGAAAGACAAACTATAATTTATCAATAAAGTCGGGAAAATAAAATGCGAATACATAACGACAACTTATTAATCAGAGACGCAAAGGTGGAGGATGCTTCCCTTCTCAGACAGTGGTGGAATGACGGCAGGGTTATGGCTCATGCTGGTTTTCCGAATGGCTTGGGAATTACCGGGGAGGAAGTATGCCAAGTAATAAGGAAAAGAAGCAGTGATGCAGACAGGCTTTTGATGATGGAAGCGGATGCCTTACCGATCGGTGAAATGAATTACCGGAGCCTGGGAAATGGTACTGCTGAAATAGGTATTAAGATCTGCGATATTTCAAGACAGGAAAAGGGATATGGAAAAAGGTTGCTATCCATGCTGATTCATACACTTTTTACGGAATATGGATATGACAAAATCGTACTGGATACGAATGCTGACAATAAACGGGCACAGCATGTTTATGAGAAACTGGGTTTTCAAAGAATAAGCACAAGAGAGAATGCCTGGAAGAACCAGCTAAATGAATGGCAGACAGCCATTGATTACGAATTGCAGAAAAAGAACTTTATCAGTCAGCTTTAAGAACCAGTTTCAGATGATAAATCATATATAGTAAGGAGAAAGTGGATGGTTCGTTTTATCGAAGAGAAAGAGCAAAAGGAATTTATCGCTGCTGCAATCTTATCAGATTTACCGGAATGGTTCGGATTACCGGATAGCACCGCGGAGTATATTAAACATAGTAAAGAATTGCCTTTTTGGGCGGTAATAGAAGAGGATTCAGCAAAAGGGTTCATTGTTTTAAAGGAAACCAGTAAGCATACGGCTGAAGTATATGTAATGGGTGTATTAAAAGCAGTACATCAAAACGGCTATGGCAGGAAGTTATTTGAGGCGTTCTATGCCTATGCAAAAGAACATGGATATTCCTTTATACAGGTGAAGACAGTGCAAGAAGGTCATTATGACGAGTACGACAGAACGATTCAATTCTATAAAGGATTAGGATTCAAAGAATTTGAATGTTTCCCGACCTTATGGGATGAATGGAATCCTTGTCAGATTTATGTAATGGGGATTGTGTAAAAAGAAAATATTAGAACAAAAATGGCTCTGTACCATCTGTACAGAGCCATTTTTATTACTCCTGGAAACTGGAAGGGATTTGTAAATATGTCAGGACCTATCTAGGTATCCATCAAACCTCTAATGTAAATATCTAATTTTTCCTATAAACTTGTCTTGCCCTTGTAGGGCTTGATATAGAGAAAAATAAATAAGACAGAAGAGGGAAAGAGTGAAATATAAATCTTTCACTCCCCCTGATTTTGTATGCGTGCTAAAGCACGCAGATGGGAGCCAAAGATGAAAAAAAGGGATTTGAGAAAGTTCTGTGCTTGGGTGCTAATAACAGCGCTACTTATAGGAGTACTGCCCATGGAGGCATATGCGAAAGAAAGCACAGGTACATCCGATAATGTGGATAATACTGCAGGTTTGGAAGAAATTACAGATGAAAATTCGAGTATAGGTGAGCAGAATGCAGCACCACCTGAAGTTCTTGGGGAAATAGAGAGTGAAAGATCAGAATATATAAAACAATTTCTTATGAGCGACCATACAATTCAGGCTGTAGTGTATTCAGAGCCGGTTCATTATTATGAGGACGGAGCCTGGAAGGATATTGATAACACCTTGACTTTGGAAAAGGCACAAAATGGTGACGATTTCACAGGCTATACCAATGGAGCAGGAGAATCTTCCGTAAAAATTGCCGCCAATACAGAAGAAGATAGTCTGGTTAGAATGGAAAAGGACAATCATGTATTAGAATTTAATCTGGATACAAAGGAAAAATCTTCTGAAAACCTGGAAGGGGTTGTAAAAGAGCAGAATAATGATTTATCAGTAAATAATACAGACAGTAAAATAGCAGATTACGAGGATATTCAGGTTCCGGAAGCAGTCAGTGATACTGTTTTGTATGACGGTATTACTGATAACACCGCAACGGATATTGAATATAAGGTAACAGGTTCCGGACTTAAGGAAAACATCATAGTCAACAAAGAGCAAAATACATATGAATATATTTTTCATATCGATGCAAAGAATCTGGAACTTAAGTTGAAAAACAATGAAATTACAGCTTACGATACGGCTACAGGCGAAGTAGTTTACGTGATACCGGCACCTTATATGTATGATGCTAATAACAGGATATCCAATGCTGTAACTTATACGTTGACCAATACAGCAGGCGAATATCAGCTTAAAATCACCGCTGACAGCAATTGGATAAATGGAAAAGAAACAAAGTATCCGGTAACAATTGATCCTATTATCAGTAATCAGAAAAATGGGGTTATAGATTCAACTTTTATTGCATCGAGAACACCGGCTTCAAATTACAGCACCTATGGAAGCACGCTGGTAGGAGTTGATACCTATGCCTATGATGCCTGCCGCACACTGATGAAGATTCAGTTACCGGAATTAAATGAAGGAGATATTGTTAATTCTGCTTATCTGGATCTGAAGCAATATAAGTTAAGTTCTTATACGACTACCATCCCGGATATGCCGGTAAATGCTTACCGGATTACGGAGAACTGGGATGTCAGTAAAGTGACCTGGAATACAAAGCCAAATACGGATTCCAATGAGGTAGATTATAACTATATCAGCACAAAGGATAAAGGGAAAACAGTAGAAAAATATTTTGATATTACAAAGGCTGCCAAGGCATGGTATGACAGTGACAGCAGTGACAGCACGAATTTTGGAATTATGATTCAGGCTGAAAAGGATTCCGGAAGTAATACAGAGGTTGGAATTAATGCCAGCTATTACATGGAAGACAATCAGAATACAAGCGCATACCCTATGCTGGTATTGACCTATCGAAATAGTAAAGGATTAGAAAATTATTACTCCTATACAAGCTTAAATGCAGGAGACACTGGAACTGCTTATGTGAATAATTACACGGGAAATATGGTGTTTGAACAGGAGGGTGTGCAAACAAGTGGGTTGAAGATGCCGATATCCGTATATCCGGTTTATAATATCAGTAATTCTGCAATTCCGAGATTTAATAATACAAAGCTGGTGAGCGGTTTTGGCTGGAAGTTGAATGTACAGCAATATGTGAAAGATTCCAGTGAATATGGACTGACTGACGATGCACATACGAATTATCCGTATGTATATACAGATGAAGATGGAACGGAACACTATTTTGCAAAAGTTACGCTGGATGGAAAAACTGTGCTGGTTGATGAAGACGGACTTGGACTTACCATGAAGAAATTAAGTTCGGGCTATGAAATAGCAGACAGTGCAGATGCAGTCATGTCCTTTGGCAGCGATGGTAACTTGATTTCTATTAAGGATGCAAATGGTAATACCATGACCGTTAATTATACAGATGGAGTTATTACCTCTGTTACAGACGGCGCAGGTAAAAGCGTTACAATAACATATAGCAGTGACTTTAAAATTACAGGTATGACTGACCCTTCCGGTCGTATGACAAAGTATAAAACAGAGCAGGGACGATTGACCCAGGTTACAAGACCGGATGAAAGTATCCAGACCTTTACTTATGACGACAAAATCCTAACAAAAATAACTGATTCCAGTGGATACGGATTGGAATACACCTATCTTCCCAAAGAAAAGGGAAGGCGTGTATCTTATATACAGGAATTTTCTGTAGCGAAGGATTCCGGAGCCAGAACAGACGGACAGAAATTGGGATTCACTTACAATGATTATAATACTACCAAGGTAAATTCCAGTGGAGTGAACAGCATCTATGGAGATGCAGACGATGTAATTACAACATATCAGTTTGATAATTTCGGACGGTTGACTTCTACTTATGCAAAAACCGGCTTCCAGCAGTTGGGGGCTTCTTTGGCAAATTATGAGACCGTTAACAGTGATAATTCCAATATCAGGAATGCAAACCGGGTTATAGATAATACCAGTATCGGAGCAAATGTAAGTAACCTGTTGTTAAATCATAACGGAGAAAGTCTTGCAAATTGGGAGACCATCAAAACCGGCGACAGTACGGAAACCATTGCAAACTCCACCTTTTATCATTATGCAGGAAGCAAATCCCTTAAAATAGGAGTAGCTTCTGCCACTACGGGCAGTAATGTCAGATTGCGCCAGATGTTAACGAACACTGCGGTAGTCCCCGGAAAGACTTACACCTTCTCCGGATATATCCGGACGGTAGGAGAAACAACTTTAATACCGGGGACATATGGTGCCGCACTTTTAGTTTACTGCTATTTTGCAGATGGTTCCAGCCAGTCCTTTTATTCGGACTATATCACATCCGATACGGATAAGGATATTAACAATGGCTGGCGCAGGGTAAATGTTACTTTTAAAGTACCGGATAATGCCGTCAAGACCTCTGTCAACCTGCTTCAAAAAGGAACCAACGGCAATGCATATTTTGATGCACTTCAGTTGGAAGAAGGAAACGTGGCAAACTCCTACAATTTTCTGGAGAATTCCAGTTTTGAAAATTCCAATCCTCTGTATGGGTATACTACAAGTAACCTGAGTGTGGATTTAGACAAGGCAATCATAGCAGATTCTGAAAGCAATAGAAAATATTGCACAGAGGGAATGGTAGGCTATAAGATTTCCGGTGAAAAGAATAAGAGCAAGTATCTTAGTCAGGAAGTAGCCGTATCCGGAACAGAAAAAGATGCTTATATTGTAAGCGGCTGGGCAAAAGCATATTCCATACCGGAGTTTATAAAGGGAGCAGAGTCCATCGTAGACAGAAGATTTAAAATCTCCATTAAAGTTACGTACAGTGATGGAACGTATATATGGAAGACTCCGGTTGAATTTACACCGGATATTACATTATGGCAGTATGGAGCTTCTTTTATTGATCTGAATGATGGTGATGTTAGTGTTACGAGGACCCCTGTTTCTATTAGCATATACCCCAGATATGACAATCAGGCAAATGCTGCGTACTTTGATAATTTTTCCATAACAAAGGATAATTCCGCTGAATACACCTGGGAGAATGGTAACCTGGCCCATGTAACAGACCATGCTTCTGAGACAACGGGCATGACCTATTCTAAGAATGATCTGAAGTCTGTAACCAGTGGCGAAAATCCAAATAACAGTAATACAACCAGCTATAATTATGATAATAGCCATAACGTAACAAGTTCCAATACCCAATCAGGAATTCAGTATAACTATTCCTATGCAGGAGGGAATCCAACTAAGTTTACAATTACGGATAAAGATAACACGATGCAGATTCAGTCGGATTATACTTATACTGCCAGTGGAAACTTTCAGGCTTCTGAGAGCGATCAGGACGGGTTTACGACTGCCTATACCTACAATGAAGATAAAGGGCTTTTACAAACAGTAACCGATGAAAATGGTAACACTACCAATTATACTTATGATCCAAACAATGATAATCTGTTAAGTGTTCAGGGAATGGCGGGAGATACACCGGTATCAAACACCTATACTTATTTAAATGGTATGTTGGATACCATAACACATAATAACTTTGCTTACCAATTTGTATATGATACCTTTGGGAATATGAAATCAGTTGATGCGGGAAGTCAGAATCTGGTACAATACAACTATCAGAATAATAACGGCAGCCTGACTGGGGTAAATTATAAGAATGGTGGTTCCAATACTTTTGAATATGATACGTATGGTAACATTGCAAATGAAAAAGTAAATGGAAATGACAGATATCATTGGTATTCTGATAATTCAGGTAGTATCATAAAGCAGGAGGATTTACAAAATCATCTGTTGTATAATTATGAATATGATTTTGGCGACCGGTTAATCCGCCAGGAAGTAACCGATACAAGCAAACCTTCCTCTTCCAATCGGAATGCCTACTTAACAGAGTATGGATATGATGACAATGGCAATGTAAGCAAATTTATTAATAAAGCAGGAAGTCAGACACTGGTAAGCTTATATGCTTATCTTACGGACAATCGGCTGTCTTCCTTCATAATGCCCTCCGGAAAAACGGTTTCCTATACTTATGATGGGTTGAACAGGCTGACAAAGTATGATATTAATACGGCCAAACCTTTAAGTGTGAATTATAAGTACTATACATCTTCACGTACCCCCGGGCAGATTAGCCTTCAAACAACAAAAATATACCAGGAAACAGTAGGTGATACCGGGTATCAGTATAACTATGATAAGCTCGGAAACATCCAGTCAATTTCTGAAGAGCTTGCAGACGGTACTTATGATGTTATTAATATCTATCATTATGATCAGTTGAGTCAATTAATACGGGAGGATGATAAGAAGCAGGATCTCACCAGGGTATATAATTATGACCAGGGAGGAAACATCAGCAATATCAAGGAATATGCCTATAATACCAGTGAGGACTTAAGCAGTGCCACAGTGGTTAACACCATTTCTTATGAGTATGGTGATAATAACTGGAAGGATAAGCTGACAGCCTATAACGGACAGCCTATCACATACGATGAGATTGGAAATCCTTTAACTTACAACGGGTATACCTTGACTTGGAGTAACGGAAGAGAACTTACCACTCTTAACGGAAATGGTGTGGAAGCTTCTTATACCTATGATGCGGATGGATTAAGAGCTGCAAAGACTGTGAATGGTGTCAAGACTACTTATCAATATTTAGACGGGCAGCTTCAATATGAGAAGAAAGGTGATACGGAGGTTCATTATCTTTATGATGCGAATGGAGTTTTAAAAGGTTTACGTACTGTAGAGGCAGGCAGAATAGTCAAGAACTATTATGTGGTGATGAATACTCGTGGAGATGTAACGCAGATTTATAATGAAGCCGGAGACTTACAGGCAGCATATACCTATGATTCCTGGGGAAAGATATTTTCTATTAAGGATGGTGCAGGAAATGAAGTAACCAGTGATAGTAATATTGGTAAGCTGAATTCGTTGAGGTATAGAGGGTATTATTATGATGATGAAACTGGGTTATATTATTTGCAGAGTAGGTATTATAATTCTGAATTGGGTAGGTTTATTAATGCGGATGGATTATTTGGTAATACAGGAAAATTGTTGCCACATAATATGTATGTTTATTGTGATAATAATCCTATAAATTTTTCGGATCCAGATGGACATTTAGCGATTCAAGCTATATGTGCTACAATTGGGGCTGTAGCAGGATGGTTTTTTGGTAGTTATGTAGCAAAAAAACTTGGATATTATTCAGGAGCGAAATATTGGGCAATTCGAGTTGGAGTAACAGCCGGTGGAGCAGTTATAGGATGGTTTGCTGGTCCAACAATTGCATCAATTGTAAATGACTTTCTTATTGCAAATTCTGCTGTGGCACTAAAATTACCTAAGTGGATATTATCCGCAGTGGGATATTATAATGCCCTTAATAAGGGAGTTAATTTTACAGCGACTACTGCTGCAAGAATGCAACAGACAGGGAGATATGTTCCAGTAAGTACACTAATAGAATGTATTAAAAACGGTATTGCAAAACCAGACCCTCAAGGAACAAGAGCGATAATGTATTATATGCAAATATGGAAAAATGGGAAAGCATATACTTTAGAAGTGTTATATGATAGAGTAACTAACACAATACTGCATTTCGTCTATAAATAATTTATAAGGTTAGGAGAAGTATTATGGATATAAGGGATCAACTGTACTATCTAATTAGAGAATATAAAAAGGGTAATTATATAACAAAAACTTTTTGTGAAGAATTTACTGTTATTTATTGTAATGAAAGATATCGTGCCGGGCTTAATGATATTGAAGAAATAGTATTTGATGGACTAAATGATGTCACAAGTAGATATAGCGAATTTGAAGAGGATTTAAACATGTATCCTAAGGTATATAAATCTGAATGTGATGTAAGGAATGCAGTAGAAAAAGTTTATAGTGAACTTAATATGGGCTCCAAGCATTAGTCACATTATTGTTATTTCCTTATTCCGGACTGCAGTAATAACTGTCCAAAATAATATCAGAGCTAGTTTACTATTAATCGAAAAGTTATCTAGATAAGTAAACTTTTAGACTGTGTCATTATAAAAATAGAATGACACAGTCTTTTTTATGCTTTATTCTCTGCAATGTAAGAAAATATGTTCATCGTATTTTTTATGAAATGTCAACTCTACCAGAATAAATTTAATATCCGATTTTTGTTAGAAAATGTATAGGAGACTGGAAATTTAATCTAATTATTTGATATAATCAAACTGGAGATAAGCATTTAATTCATAAATAAATATATAGATCAATTTTATAGATTGGTAATCGGAATGAATATCATATTTACGATTTCTTTAATAAGTGCAAGCTTGAAAGTCTTTATAAGTGTACAGAGTATTTTATCACTCATAATGCTAGACCCCAGTTTTGCTAAGAATATAGACTTTAGTTTTTTTATTATAAAAGTGTATACCAATAATGAAACATATAAGATTATGAATTTACCTCTTATGGTAGCAATAGCACAGCTTATTTATAATGCAATAGTAGTAATTACATATAAGTTAAAAAGAGCGAGTACAGAAGATAGCAATAAATCTGTGTAATAATTAATACAATTTTTACCTCTACTTTTCATAAGGCCGATGACAGATTTAACATCCCTCCTATAAAGTTTAACTTAACAGACAGAAACAGAGTTAAGTTTAACTGATAGGAGGTTATAAAGTTATGCCATCAACCTATGCACATTACAGATTAGGGCAGGAAGTAGCGAAAGAACTGCCCGCTTCGATAAAAGAAATAATAGAGAATAATAAAGAACTGTATAATATTGGCCTACATGGACCGGACATTTTGTTTTATTACAAACCTTTTTTTGCAAATTATGTGAACGGGACTGGATTTGGCATGCATGATGAACCGGCAAAGAAATTCTTTGAGCATGCCGGCAGATTAATTGTCAACAAATACGGAAGCGGAGCTTACTTAGCCTATGTATACGGCTTTATCTGCCACTTTGTTCTGGATAGTGAGTGCCATGGCTATATTGATGAAAAGATTGAAAAAAGCGGTGTAAGCCATACGGAGATTGAGGTGGAATGTGACAGGGATTTAATGGTAAGGGATGGGTTTGAGCCGATTCATAAATCCCTTACGGATCACATTATTCCATCTGAGAAAAACTCAGAAATTATTGCAGAGTTTTTCCCCGGAATTACCAAAGAAGAAGTAAGAGAAGCACTGGAATCCATGATCAAGTTCAATAAATTGCTGATAGCGCCTCATAAGGGGAAACGTCTGCTTATAAATGGGATTCTTGCGGTCACGGGAAATTACAAAGAGATGCATGGGCTAATGGTGAATTTTAAACCCAACCCCAATTGTGAAGACAGTACAGAAAAGCTTAGAAGGCTTTATGTTACTGCGGTGAGAGAGTCTATTCGGTTAATTAGTGTTTACGAAGAATCCATCTGGCAGGGAGTTATGCTGGATGCAAGATACCGCCTTACCTTTGGGTCAAAGGACACAGAGCTTGCAAAGGAGGAGGTCTTCGTATGAAATTTAAACTTACAAAATTAGAAAAGCACTGGGTATTATACGATGTTGGAAACTCTGCCTTTACTCTGCTGGTATCTACAATAATACCGATATATTTTGATTATCTGGCCGGTCAGCAGAAGCTTTCATCTGTAAGTTATCTGGCATACTGGGGATATGCGGTATCCATTGCCACCTTGCTGGTAGCATTAATGGGACCGGCCCTTGGAACCATTTCAGACGGAAAAGGAATGAAAAAGCCTATATTTTTGGCTTCCATTATCATAGGAGCGATATGCTGTATCAGCCTCGGGCTTGCCAGTGCCTGGCTTGTCTTTTTGATTGTTTTCGTACTTGGTAAGATTGCATATTCCGCCAGTCTTATATTCTATGATTCCATGCTCCCGGATGTAACGACAGAGGAGAGAATGGATATGGTATCAGCACAGGGGTTTGCCTGGGGGTATATCGGAAGCTGTATCCCTTTTATTGCCTGCCTTGGTCTGGTCATGGGCGGCAGTAAACTTGGCCTTTCTATGAAACAATCTATGATAATAGCCTTTCTAGTGGTAGCTTTATGGTGGGTTGGCTCATCCATTCCTTTTCTTAAGAATTACCGGCAGGTAAATTATGTGTCAAAGCGAAAGCACGCTGTAATTGACAGCTTTGCAAGTTTGTTTCAAACAGTTAAAAATATTCGGAAGGAAAAAAATATCTTCTGGTTTCTGCTTGCCTTTTTCTTTTATATTGACGGTGTATATACAATTATTGATATGGCAACTGCTTACGGAAAAGCCCTAGGACTTAACAGTACAGGATTGCTGCTGGCTTTGTTATTAACGCAGTTTGTAGCCTTTCCCTGTTGTATTATTTTTGGCAGACTTGCCGGAAGGATATCACCGGATAAGCTGATAACAGCATGTATTTTAGCTTATCTTGGGATAACGATATTTGCGGTATTTATGAACAGCCAGCTTCACTTTTGGATACTTGCCATACTTGTAGGTATGTTTCAGGGTGGAATTCAGTCTTTGTCCAGATCTTATTATGCGAAGATTATACCGGGAGAGAAATCCGGTGAATACTTTGGGATTATGGATATCTGCGGAAAAGGTGCTTCCTTTATGGGTACAGCGCTGGTAAGTATCATATCACAGTTGACCGGAAGCATTAATAAGGGTGTTGGGGCAATTGCAATCCTATTTGTAGTTGGCATACTCTTATTTTTAAAAGCAGTCTCTGCAAGAACACGAAGGAACCAGAAGAATAATGAAATGACAGAGGATAAAGGATACTTATCGGAAGTAAAGGTATATTGATACAAATCATCTGCCATAAATAATAATAAGGTTAAAAAAGCAGATAATAAAGATTTCAAACCTAGATGATATTAAAATGTAAACATATTAAAGAATAAATTTTGTTTCAACTAAATAACTCCTGCAATACAAACTAAATAAATGGTTAGGTTACTATACCTGCCTGAATTGGAGATTAATCCTGTGGGGATTAATCTCCAATTTTGTTATTGTTTTAAATTTTTAGAGTAGTCATTTACCGGAATATCCTTTATAATTACCATCTGGTGTCCCATATCCATCCCCCTTAAGATATCAATTTTGAAGTTACGTAACATGCATGTGTTAGCTTCTATAATATAAGACGCAGAAATCTGCGAAAAAGATTTAAGGAAATAAAAATATTTTGAATTTATACTAAAATATTATACAACAGGATTCCATATCGGATATAATAATCTAAACCGGTCAGGTAAATGAGCCAAAGAATTTTAATCATAGTGTTTACATTAGCTGAACTTATCAAAACTTTAACATATATTAATTTAATTTATAAAAGAAGCTGTGTTATAATGCTAACAGAAACTAACAGGATGCACTCGTAGGGAAAGGAAGAATATGAGCAGCGTAAGAAGAATTTATGTGGAGAAAAAACTGCCCTATGCCGTAAGAGCACAGGAATTAATGGAAGAAATAAAGAGTTATCTTGCAATAGATACACTGGAACAGGTTCGGGTTCTGATTCGCTATGATCTAGAAAACATCAGTGAGGAAACTGCTACAAAGGCAATGGGGACTGTATTTTCAGAGCCTCCCGTGGACTTTCTCTATCAGGAAGACTTTCCCCATGGAGAAAAGGATTATGTATTCTCCGTTGAATATCTTCCGGGGCAATTTGATCAAAGGGCGGATTCAGCCGTTCAATGTGTAAAGCTTCTCTCTTCCAAGGAAGAGCCTGTTATAGGCTGTGCCACAACTTATGTTCTTACCGGAGAGCTGACAGAGGAAGAATTCAAGAGAATTAAGACTTACTGTATCAATCCGGTGGATTCCAGGGAAGCAAAAGAGAATAAACCGCTTACACTGGAGACAAGCTATGCGGAGCCTGAGGATGTGCGAATACTTACAGGCTTTACTGTTATGCCGGAAGAAGAATTAAAAGCTTTATATGATTCCTTGAACCTGGCTATGACTTACAAGGATTTTCTTCATGTACAAAGATATTTCACAGAAGAAGGTCGCGAGCCTTCTCTGACGGAAATCCGGGTTCTGGACACCTATTGGTCAGATCATTGCCGTCATACCACCTTTCTTACAGAACTTACCGATGTCAGAATAGAAGACGGTTTCTTTAAAAAGCCTATCGAAGATTCTTTTAACCGATACATGGAAGATTATAAGGAATTATACAAGGACCGTAACGACAAATACATGTCCTTAATGGATGTTGCTCTTATGGCCATGAAAAAATTAAAGAGCCAGGGAAAACTGCAGGAGATGGAAGAGAGTGAAGAAATCAATGCCTGTTCCATTATCGTACCGGTAGAAATAGAAGGAAAGACAGAAGAATGGCTGGTATTCTTTAAAAATGAGACTCACAACCATCCTACAGAGATAGAGCCCTTCGGAGGTGCAGCTACCTGCCTTGGAGGAGCTATCAGAGACCCGTTATCAGGCAGAGGCTATGTGTACCAGGCAATGAGAGTAACCGGAGCGGCAGATCCAAGAGTTGCCATTGAAGATACCCTTAAGGGGAAGCTTTCCCAGAGAAAGATCGTAACCGGTGCTGCAAGCGGCTACAGCTCTTACGGTAATCAGATTGGCCTTTCAACAGGTTTGGTGGATGAGATCTATCATCCGGGTTACGTTGCCAAGAGAATGGAAATCGGAGCGGTTATGGGTGCAGCACCCAGAAAGAATGTTGTTCGTGAATCCTCAGAGCCCGGAGATAAGATTATCCTCCTTGGCGGCAAAACCGGAAGAGACGGCTGCGGCGGAGCTACGGGTTCCTCCAAGGCTCATACGGCTTCTTCTATTGAAACCTGCGGAGCAGAAGTGCAAAAGGGAAATGCCCCAACAGAGAGAAAGCTGCAGAGACTTTTCCGACGAGAAGAGGTCAGCAGGCTGATTAAGAAGTGCAATGATTTTGGTGCCGGCGGAGTCTCTGTTGCTATCGGCGAGCTAGCCGACGGGCTTTTTATTGATCTTGATAAGGTTCCTAAGAAATATGCGGGACTGGACGGAACAGAACTTGCTATCTCGGAATCTCAGGAGAGAATGGCAATTGTGGTGGATGCAAAAGATGTGGATGCCCTTTTAGCCTTTGCAAGGGAAGAGAATCTGGAAGCTACACTGGTTGCAGAAGTGACTAAGGAGCCAAGATTAGTTATGGTATGGAGAGGAAAAGAGATTGTGAATATCTCTAGAGCCTTTTTAAATACCAACGGTGCACATCAGGAAACTGCGGTAGTTGTAACACCCCCTGAAAAAGAAAATAATTATTTTAATTCTGGCATCAGCTTCTATACAGAGGAGGCTAAAAACAAGGAACAGGTGGCAAAGGAGCAGAGAGAAAGGGGACTAACAGTCAAGGATAAATGGCTTAAAGTCCTGGGCGACCTTAACAGTTGTTCTAAAAAGGGATTGGTAGAAATGTTTGACAGCTCTATCGGTGCCTCAACAGTTACCATGCCCTATGGCGGAAAATTCCAGATGACACCTGCCCAGACTATGGCAGCTAAGATTCCCTCCCTAAAGGGAGAATGTGACACAGTAACCCTTATGAGTTACGGGTTCGATCCATATCTCTCCAGCTGGAGCCCTTATCACGGGGCAGTTTATGCTATCATTTCCTCCGTTGCAAAAATAGTTGCTTCCGGAGGTGACTATAAATCAATTTATTTTACCTTCCAGGAATATTTTAAAAGGCTGGGGGAAGACTCCAAAAATTGGGGAGAACCTTTGGCAGCATTACTGGGAGCGTATGAAGCTCAGATTCAATTGGGGCTGGCTTCCATCGGCGGCAAGGACAGTATGTCCGGTACTTTCCAGGACATTCATGTGCCTCCTACGCTTGTGTCCTTTGCCGTAGCAATTTCGAAGATTTCACAGATTATAACAGGGGAATTAAAGGAAAGCGGAAGCCTCCTGGTAGAAGTTCAAGCAGAAAAAAATGAATATGACTTGCCGGATTACGATAAATTAAAAGCAAATTATGAGTCACTATATGAGGTTATGAAAGAGGGTATGGTGCTCTCAGCCTATGCCCCTGGTGGTTTTGGTATTGCAGAGGCAGTAAGTAAAATGGCTTTTGGCAATCGTTTTGGTGTTGCTTTTGAAGAGAACCTTACAGAAGATGATCTGTTTGCACCTGCTTATGGTGCGGTTATATTGGAAGTAAAGGCAGAACACTTCGAGAGCTTACTTAAGAAAGGCCTGCCATTACGCCTTGTCGGTGAAGTTACAGAAGAAAAGGTACTTATATACAAAGATATGGTTATCAATCTTGCAGAAGCACAGAAGAGCTGGGAAACTGCCCTGGAAAAAGTATATCCTACCTCCTCCGGTGTAAAGGAAGAGTCCATTAATACCGGTATTTATCACAGCTCTGAAGAGAAGAAGATATATATTAGTAAAGAAGAAAATAAAAAGCCTAAGGTGTTTATACCGGTATTTCCGGGAACCAATTGCGAGTATGATTCCGCTAGGGCATTCGAAGCTGCAGGAGCTATTGCTGAAACGGTTGTATTTAATAATCTCACTCCCGAGAATATCGACGAATCTGTCGAACGTTTTGTTAAGGGTATCAAAGAAGCACAGATTCTAATGTTTCCCGGCGGATTTTCCGCAGGGGATGAACCCGATGGGTCCGGCAAATTTATTGCGACTGCATTCCGCAATGATAGAATAAAAGAAGCTGTAAATAATCTCTTAAAACAGAGAGACGGTCTTGCACTTGGTATCTGCAACGGTTTCCAGGCCTTGATTAAGCTGGGATTGGTGCCATATGGAGAAATCACTCCTCAGAAAGCGGATTCACCGACCTTAACCACCAATCATATCGGACGTCATGTCTCCAAATATGTGTATACCAAAGTGGTTTCTAATCAGTCACCCTGGCTTCGGAAGGCAGAATTAGGCGGTATCTATGCTATTCCTACCTCTCACGGAGAGGGAAGATTCGTGGCGGGCAAAGAGTGGATTGAAAGACTCTTTGCAGCAGGGCAGGTAGCAACCCAATATGTGGATTTTGATGGAAATCCTACTATGAAGGAAGAATTCAATCCCAATGGTTCTTATTATGCAATCGAAGGAATTACGAGTCCTGACGGCAGAGTATTTGGAAAGATGACTCACTCCGAACGTAAAGGAAGAGGAGTTGCCATTAATATAACCGGCAATCGTGACCAGTATATTTTTGAATCCGGTGTAGAGTACTTCCGATAGAATTAAACTGTGATTATAACTGCTCCCTGGCAGCTTTGATGGATAAGCTGCAGAGGAGCAGTTCTGCTGTTGATATATTTTTTCTTATTAATTTGTATGTAAGATAATTGAATACTACATATATTTCTGCTATAGTTAAGGATGCGGAAAGTACGAATGAAAGTTAAGTTGAGGTCAGAAATATATGTTATATATACTGTCATTTCTATCATTAGCAGCAGGAATTATCTACCTTGTTGTAGGAGTAACAACTTATACACTGAATAAGAAATCGACAATCGGAAAGGCCTTTCTGGTGCTGACGGCATCAATGGCTTTATGGGCCTTTTGCTATTCCCAGGCTTATGTTGCTGCGAATATCTATGTATTTTCCTTTTGGAATAAGTTATCTGCTTTTGGTTGGTGCTTGTTTCCGGCACTTACTTTATACATGGTATTTGTAATTACAGAAGACTTGTTTTTAGAAAGTAATATAAAATGCGTACTATTATTTGTCCCGGCTGCAATATTTTGCTTCGTAGATTTGTTTGCATTTTGGCCGGGAAAACCATATCCAGGAGAGTTATATAAGCTTTTTAATATAGCAAATCCAATTTATAATTATACATATACATTTTATGCAATAATCAGGCTCTTAGTATGGAAACGCAATACGACTCATAAAGTTGTAAAGAAGCAAGTGTGGATTATATTAATTACTTCTGTCTGTACATATCTGCTAGCTGCGATAGGGGAGCTTGTGATGCCGCATTTCATTCCTTCTTTTATTAATTGCACTCAGATATATGGTGTTATTATGATACTTGGCATATATCGTGCTATTAGAAAATATAATTTTTTGCTTACCCCAAATGAGTTGATTGTGGAAGAACTTTTTGAAGAGACAATGGATTTTGAATTTCTGGTTGATTTAAACGGAATGATTACAAGAGTTAACAGGCAGGTATTAGAGACTCTTGGGTATGGCTTGGAAGATTTTTTAAGCATTACTTTTGCAGAATTATTAAATGAGGATAATAGTATAAGGTTTAATCAGTGGATTAGTGAAAAAAACATTGATTCCACTTACAGTAATAAAGTCAGTATACGAACCAAATCAGGAGAAAGTATACCTGTAAATATGGTTATTGTACCTATTCGTAATTCAAGGAATGATCTGATTCTGGGATTTCTCATAATTGCCCAGGATATCCGGGCCATGGAAGAACTAAAACGGGAGATAGAGAGTCATCAGGAAACTATGGTGAAATTAAGAGAAAGTGAAGAACTCTTCCGTACCCTGACAGAAACCATTCCCTATGGAATAATCTGTACCAAGAAGGCAGAAAAGACCATCTTTTATGCTAATAAAAATGCAGAAGCTCTGTTTCAATGCGAACCAAATAGCTGGAAAGATAGAAATGTAGAAAACTTTTATCAGGATATGAGCTTTCGGGAGAAAATTGTAAAGCTAATTCAAAGAGAAGGCAGAGCCATTAATCAGGTTGGTATGATGAAGAGCCTCAATGGGGAATTTCTTGCCATGATATCTATGGCGCCTGCAACTTATAAAGGAGAAGAGGTTATCTTTTCCTGTGTAACAGATATTACGGAACAGGAGCGTCTGAAAAAGGATGCGGTAAAATCCGAAGAAATGTTAAATAAACTGATGGATTCCATTCCCGATCCGGTAATGGTAACAGATATTGACGGGCGGATAACTTACTTTAGTAAAAGTGTAGAAAAATTCCTGGGATATAGTGCCGCAGGAGAATATTTCCCTAAAAATATACTGGACTTCTTAGAAGAAGGAAAAGGAAGGGATGATAAGAGCAAACTTACGAGGTTTCTGTATAATGACGTCAATACGATACAAACTACCTATCGTAAGAAGGGTGGAAAGATTAGGATAGCAGAAGTAAAAGCCTCGGCCTTAAGGGACGAGGTAAAGCAAGCTTTTGGATATGTTTTTGTAGCTAGAGATGTTACTGAGTATATGAAGAAGGAAGAAAAGCTCGCTAAAAGAAAGGCTGAGATGGAAAGAATGAACCAGCTGCTGTTAAAGAGCAACGAAGTGTTCAAGCAAAAAGCTGAAAAAGACAGTCTTACCAACCTGTATAATCATGAATATATTCTGGCATTATTAAGGAAAGAGGTACAGCAACAGCAGCATGAGCCAAAAGGATTATCGGTCATGATGCTGGATATTGACTATTTTAAACGAGTGAATGATACTTACGGACATCAGGCCGGGGATAGGGTGTTAATAAAGGTAACAGAGCTTATCCAAGGCTGTATAGGGGAAGAAAACTATGCGGGTCGTTACGGCGGTGAGGAATTCCTTGTTATTTTAAGGAGAGACCAAACGGAGGAATCAGCCTTTGCTGTTGCAGAAAGAATTAAGGATAGCATAAGTAACTGTGTATTTGAAAATAAGGAACTTCATGTTACAATTAGTATCGGTGTTACGCTCTTTCACGGAGAGAGCGTTCATGAACTTGTTAAAAGGGCTGATAAGCTACTGTATCAGGCAAAATGTAATGGCCGGAACAGAATCGAAAGGAGCATAAAAAATGACAATAAATAGAAGTAAAGTTGTAATCGTCGGGGCAGGTATGGTAGGTTCCTCCACAGCCTTTAGCCTTATTACTCAAGGTATTTGCGATGAAGTTATGATTATAGATATTAACAGAGACAAGGCCAGAGGTGAGGTTATGGATCTGTGCCATTGCGTGGAATACTTAAACCGCAATGTCAAAGTGACACAGGGTAGCTATGAGGACTGCGGGGATGCGGATATTGTAGTGATTACCGCCGGTGCTCCGCCAAAGACCGGTCAATCCAGACTTGATACCCTGGAATTATCCATTGGAATTGCAAAATCCATTGTAACTCCGATTATGGAAGCAGGATTCAGCGGACATTTTATCGTTGTCAGTAATCCGGTAGATATTGTTGCACATTATATTTATAAACTATCCGGACTGCCAAAGAATCAGGTTATCGGCACCGGTACGGCAATGGATTCTGCCAGATTGAAACATTTTATCGGAGATATCTTTAATGTGGATCCCAGAAGTGTTCAAGGGTATACCATGGGAGAGCATGGTGACAGCCAGATGTGCCCCTGGTCCCATGTAACGGTAGGCGGTAAGAGAATCACAGACATTCTGGAAGACAACAAGGAATATGCAAATGTTGACTTGGATGAAATTGTTCAAAGAGTAACCCGCGTAGGTTTTGATATTCTGAATATTAAGGGAACTACCTGCTATGGTATAGCGACAACTGCCGCAGGCCTGATTAAAGCTATTTTAAATGATGAAAATAAGATAATTCCGGTGTCCACTTTACTGGAAGGGGAATTCGGCGAATATGATGTGTTCTGCGGCGTTCCGGCTATCTTAAACAGGAGCGGCGTTAAGGATGTGGTAGAGGTTCACTTAACAGAAGAGGAACTTGCAAAGTTTAAGAATTCTGTCAGTGTAATCAGGGAATATACCAATAAGGTTTTATAATAAGAGTTAAATTAAAGTTAAATGAAAGAAGCAATCTATTTTTCTGTTTAAGTGCCGTCATGGCATATAAAAGTGGGTAGATTGCTTCTTTTTAAGTTTAAACTTTTGTTCTAAAAGTGCGGATTATATATTGGATCCAATTTAGTTCGTTATTTTTTACCGGTTTTCAATCCGTTTTGCAGACGCCTTTCATAAAGCGCAGCTTTTTTAGCGGAATATCTGGCTTCTTTTTCAAGCTTTTGATAAGACTGATAACGGGATAGGCTGAGAGTGCCATCAGCAAGTGCCATTTTCACAGCACAGCCGGGTTCTGTTTTGTGATGACAGTCATGAAAGCGGCAGGAAGAAATCAACACTTCAATATCTGAAAAGACTTCGCTGACGCCTTCGTCTGCGGACCACAAGCCAAGTTCTCTCATGCCGGGGGTATCTATAATCAGCGCACCGCTTTCCAAGGCGAATAATTGGCGATAGGTAGTGGTATGATGTCCTTTGCTGTCATCCTCTCTTATATCATTCACCTTCATTAGTTCTTTGCCTGCAAGTGCATTCACCAAAGAAGATTTCCCGATACCGGAGGAACCCATAAAGACCAGGGTCTTACCTGGAATCAGGTAACGGTTTAGTAGCTCCAAGCCAAAACCGGTATAACAGCTGATAGCATGAACAGCAACACCGGGAGCTATTTCTTCGACTTGTGCCAGTTTTTCTTCATAATCAGCACAAAGGTCAGCTTTTGTTAGAATGATAATTGGGGTGCCACCGCTTTGCCAAGCAGCAGTAAGATATCTTTCCAGACGCCTTAAATTAAAATCATGATTGAGGGAGGTCATGACAAAAACATAGTCGAAATTGGATGCTACCATCTGTGCACTGGCACCGGATATTTTAGTGGGGAGAGAGGGGTTGGCTCTTGAAAAGGCAGAGTACCGTTCAAGCACCCGGTAAATCGTATCTTCCCCTTGATTATTAGCCTTGATTAAAACAAAATCGCCTACGGCAGGATAAGTTTTAAGTTCGTTATCCTGATAAAATACAGACCCTTTTAATTTTCCGTTGTTTTCACCGTGGGTGGAGAGTAGTTTATAGGATTCTTTTTGAATGGAAATTATTCTTGCAGGGATTAATCCCAGTTCTTTTTCTTTTTCGGTTATCTGCCTTTCAAAAAAGTCAGTATATCCGTAATTTTTTAAATTGATCATTTGATCTCCTTTCGAACATATCAGATGAAAATGCTGATAGTACAATGAATGAGTGTAAGCTGCCGGAGTAAATTTCTTCTGCGGCTGGTCCCGATAGGGCAGGAAAAGGTATCAGATGAACTAGATGGTGAAAGGTTGGAATGGTTTATTTAACCGGGCTTGTGTAGAGTGGCAGTATAATTCGATTATGCCGGTAATGGCAGGGGGCTTACCTTACAGCACCCGGCCAAACAGAATAAAAGACATAAAAAAAACACGCCGTCTGCGTGCTGGTTTTAATCATCTCACAAAAGGTTAAAAGTACAGAGAAGTTCTCAGGTCATTTCTCTGCTCATATACAGTTTTCTCGTCAAACACCATAAAGTTCAGTTTCATGATAGAACGTCTCCTTTCTTTTAAATAGAATGTAATAGGTTAAGCTTATTTACGAAATCAGTATAACTTAAGAAATAACAGCTGTAAAGGGAGAGAATGATTTAACTGGATTTTGCCTGAAATTTATTTGATAAAAATAGGAAGAAAAATATTGTAAAATATAAAATAAATATTGATTTTAATAAAATTAAAGATTATACTTAACATTATTAAAGGAGGTAATAATGTGGCAATCGAAATTGTTCCGGAATGGATGGTCAATCTAGAGGAAGAGGATGTATCTTTTATAAAAAAGTTTATTCAGGCTTCCGGCTCTCTAAAAGAAGTCGCCCAGCTTTATGGTGTGACCTATCCGACGGTTCGCCTTCGCCTGGATAGATTAATTCAAAAAATTCAAATAAGCGAAGAGAGTGCAAAAGAACCGTATATCGGCTTAATTAAAAGACTTGTTATTAATGAGAAGCTTGATTATGAAACTGCGAAGATCTTAATTACCGAGTATAAGAAATCAAAAGGGGGAAGTCAGTAATGGCAATATATTCACTTATAATTGGAGTCATTGTTTTTGTTGCTTTTATTAGTGGAATTATAATATTACAAATTTATCTTTCAAAAGGGAATAATAAATGGCTGGGATTAATCCTACCGGCAATGTTCTTTCTTATTTCTATTGTTGGAATTGTTAGTATGATATCCTACCAATCGAATCAAGTGCAAGCTGTCACAGAAAATGGTAAAGTAATTGAAAAGGTGACATCTTCCGTTGATGTAGGTTCTATCATTGTTACTATAATGGTAGGTTATCCTTTGTTAAATATTCCTACCGGGGTTTTACTGCTTATCTATGCTGTGTGTAGAGATAAGAAGAAAAAATTAAGTAATCTGGATAAGATGAGGGTACAAGATTTGGAATAGTCCTAAATGTAAGATGGGACTGCCATAAAATAAATCTCTGCGGATATTACGAGAAGATTTATTTTATGACAGTCCCTTTTTATGTTAAAGTTTTTTATTAAGCTCCTTGTGTTTGAAACTTTTGTTGATAATCCTGAGCATCCTCTGTCTGTTTGTTCAAGAAATCATACTGGGATACAAAGAGTTTATGATAATAACCTTCCAGCTCCATCAGCATATCGTGATTACCCATTTCAAGAATCTTACCGCTATCTACATACAGGATGCAATCAGAATTCTTAATGGTAGATAAGCGGTGGGCGATGATAAAGGAAGTTCTTCCTTTTAAAAGCCTTTGGAGACCTTCCTGAAGAAGTATCTCAGTTTCTGTATCAATACTGGAAGTAGCTTCATCCAATATCAGTATCTTAGGATCGGCAAGGAGTGCTCTGGCAAAGGAGATAAGCTGACGCTGTCCGGCTGAGAGACGGCTGCCTCTTTCATTTACCTCTGTGTCATAACCTTTCTCAAGACTCATGATAAAATCGTGGGCACAAACGGTTTTAGCAGCTTCAATTACCTGCTCGTTTGTGGCTTCCATATTGCCGTAGCGGATATTATCCATGATGGTTCCGGAGAAGATGAAACTATCCTGGAGCATAACCCCCATTTGCTTACGCAAAGATTTTATGGTAACTTCGTTGATATCAATGCCATCAATTAAAATCTGTCCCGAATCCAGGTTATAGAAGCGGCTGATAAGATTAATTATAGTGGTTTTTCCGGCACCGGTAGGTCCTACAATTGCAAAGGATTCTCCTTGGTGTGCAGTAAAGTTGATACGATTTAGAATCGGAATACCTTCTTCATAACTAAACACTACATCTTTGAATTCTACCGTTCCCTTAATCGGAGGCATTTCTACAGCACCTTCTTTATCCTTTACCAGTACCGGTTCATCGATGGTTTCAAAGATTCTCTCCAGATAAGAGATAGCGGTCAGTAGGGAATTATAAAAGCTTGCCAGAGTATTAACGGGAGCCCAGAACCTTCCGATGTAGCCGGTAAAGGCTATTAATACACCGACGGTGATACCCTTAGCTCCCCCTGCAATCCAACTGACACCCAGAATATAGATCGATGCCGTGGTTACCATTGATATATTATCAATAGCCGGCCACAAAAGGAAGTTGTATTTTACTGCCTTCATCCAGGCATCGCTGTATTTGCCGCTCAAGCTGTTGAAAATCTTAATGTTTTCTTCTTCTCTGACGAAGCTCTGAGTTACACGGATGCCGTTAATACTTTCTGCGATATAGGCATTTAAGTTGGATGACTTATTACTGGATATCTGCCAGGCAACTCTTTGTTTGGTTTTAATAAAGAAGATAACTGCCATTAATATCGGAAGTCCGAGAAGGCACACAAATGTTAAACGAATATTTATGGAGAGCATAAATATTACAATAAATACTAAGCTGAATAAGTCAGTTATGGTATTGATAATACCGTTGGAGAGCAGGTCACTTAAACTGTTTACATAATTTACTACTCTTACCTGAATCTTACCGTGAGGGCGGTCATCATAGTAGGAAAAGGGCAGCTCCTGCAAATGATTAAAGATATCACTTCGTATCTGGTGGATGATACCTTGACCTAGCTTGGTGGTTATATGAATCTTCAGACGCAGGATAACTACAATAATTAAGTTCAGCAGCATCAGGATTAAACTGATCGTAACGACACCTCGGATATCTTTGTTCGGTATGTAAACATCCAAAATCTTCTTCAGAATTAAGGGAGTAAACATACTAAGTGCACTGGATACAATCATTAAAAATATGGTAAAATACATTTCCTTACGATGAGGTTTTATATAGGAGTACAAACGTTTTAGCTGGTCAAAACTAAATTCGCTTTGGAGGGTCTCATCAATATCATATTTATTACGTGCCATTAGCAAACCACCTCCTTTAAGTTTCCGTTAATATATTGGTCAAATTCGCCGTACTGATGGTTAAATACTGTGTAATAGTAGCCTTGCTTTTTCGTAAGGGATTCATGGTTACCGGATTCAATGATTCTGCCGTTGTCCAGTACCAGAATCAAATCTGCATCCTTAATAGATGAGATACGGTGAGCAATGATAAATACAGTCTTGTCGGAAAGAGAACCTAGCTGCTCTTGTATCTGGGTTTCGGTCTCCATATCCACTGCGGAGGTAGTATCATCAAGAATGACAATGGAAGGATTTTTAAGGAGTGCTCTGGCCAGGGAAATACGCTGCTTCTGTCCGCCGGAGAGGCCCATCCCGCGCTCACCGACAATGGTATCATAACCATCCGGCATGGCTGTAATGAAGTCATGGGCATTGGCTAACTTAGCGGCTTCGATTACTTCCTCCAAGCTGCAGTTTGGATTGCCATAGGCTATATTCCCTTCAATCGTGTCGGAGAAAAGAAATACATCCTGCATTGCCATACCGATATTACTTCTAAGCTGGTATAAGTCCATATCCTTTAGATTAATACCATCAATTTTAATTTCTCCGTCTGTTACGTCATAGAACCGGCAAAGCAGATTCATAAGAGTGGACTTTCCGGAACCGGTAGCACCGATTATACCGACTGTCTGGCCGGGATTAACCTTAAAATTAATATCCGTTAAGATGACATCATCATCTGCGCGGTAATTAACATGTTTGAATTCCAGGTCACCTTGGAAGCGCTTGGTTTTTACAGCTTTTTCAGGAGTCTTAATTCCCGGTTCTTCTTTTACGGTAGCATATATCTTTTCTGCGGAGGTTACAAAACGCTGATAATCATTTGCCAGCCATCCGGCCATTCTTAAGGGGTTATTAAGCATCCAGAGGTAACCGCTTACGGTAACCATCTTACCTATGGTTATGTAGCCCTTGATTACCATGATGCCGCCGGCCAGGTAAAGAATAACGGTAAGGAAATTGGCTAAGAACTCGAAGATGGGAACATACTTCTTCCAGATAGCAGCAGCAGCTAATTCCGAGTCTCGATAGCCATCATTTTCGCGGTTGAACTTTTCGATTTCATAATCCTCTTTTGCAAAAGCCTTTACTACACGATTGCCGCTGACATTCTCCTGTACGAAGGTATTTAAGCTGGAAAAGCGCTGACGGATATTGTGGAAGGCTGTTTTAACAGAGGTTAATTGTTTGCGGGTTAACAACGCGGTAATGGGTACAACCGCAATCATGCAAAGTGCAAGGCGGAAATCAACAGTAAAGATCATGACCAGTGCTATAATAAACAAAAGAGCATTTTCATAAACGGAGTAAATAACAAATGCTACGAAATGCCTTATGGCATCCATATCTCCGGTTTGCCTGGACATTAAATCACCGGTGCGGTTTTTGTTATAAAAGTTGAAATCTTCCTGTAAAAAACGACGGTATACATAATCCCGCATGCTATAGAGCATGTTCTGGGAGGTAGTTTCAAAGATTACCAGGAAGCGGTATTTTATCAGGGAACGAAAAACGGTAGTGCCGATTAGGAGAAGTACCAGGTTAGGTAGAATTCCCCGGTTGCCGCCTTTAATGACATCATCTACAATAATACCAGATATGTATGGATTAACGATGGTCAAAAGGCAGGAGATAGTTACCAGGAACAAAGCTGTTATTAGCCGAAAACGGTATTTTTTCAGGAATGAAAAAACCCATTGCAATGCTGTCATAATATTTGCCTCCACTCTTATGCTGTCTTATATCTGTTCTTAGATTTGTATGAAAGACAGCTTTTTGTTTTAAGATTCTGTTCCATTATAGTATTCACGTGTGAAATTGAAATGTCATTTGTTATGATAATAATGTCACATGTTATAATGGGAAGAGAATACGACAAATTATGCTTGATATGTTAATAAGTGGAGAAGCTGTTTGAAAACCATGGGAATATATTACATTTCAGCGGCGCCTATTCATTTCAGAAACAGAAAAAAACCAGAAAAAAGGTTTTTTAATTTTCGAAATGATGATATAATGAAAGAGATGCGATAGGAAAATTAAATTAAAAAATGAAAAATATTTTTACATAGAGGCTAGTTTTGGAAAATGCAACCTGTTTTTCAAATTTCTATATTAGCGACATCGTAAAGACTATAGATAGTCTGCTGCGGGCTTGCAAATGTACAGGAATTAGGGAAAGGAAATATGCAAAAAAAGGAGGGGTTCTATGTGCCAGCACCAATTTGATATAACCTATTGTGACCTAAATCCAGCAATCATGTTTGTCAGTAAGCAGAAGATGGTAAGAGAAGGTGTTTACCATGATCATGATTTTACTGAATTAACATATATATTATCCGGTAAGGGAAAGTATATGGTGGAAGGAATTGTATATGATGTAGAAGCCGGAGATGTTATAATGTGTAATCCCGGTGTAAAGCACCAGAA
Source organism: Anaerocolumna chitinilytica (assembly GCF_014218355.1). NCBI lineage: Bacteria > Bacillati > Bacillota > Clostridia > Lachnospirales > Lachnospiraceae > Anaerocolumna > Anaerocolumna chitinilytica. The sequence continues at coordinate 4,343,188 of NZ_AP023368.1, read as the reverse complement.
TATCGTGGTGAATCCAAAAGAACCCACAGTAGAATTTTTTGCGGGATTTACCGGATTTCAGTTTAAGAACATGCCGCCTAACTCGGTAGTATTTAAGGATGGTGGGCATATTCTCCATACAAAATCAGAAACCAAACAGGATATCTCAAGGCACTGCTATGAGATGATTTCAGAGAATGAAAGCTGCAAGGCCGGAAAATACTTTATGTTAAAGGCACATATGATACAAATACTGCTCTTTATTATGCGGGATATTACAGATATGGAAATCAACCAGAAGGGCTGTAATTTCGAATCCTATAATAAGAGCTATGCAGTAAAGAAAATCATCAATTATCTGAATGAGAATTACGACAGTAAGATATCACTGGATCAGATAGCACATAATATGTACTTAAGCCCTGTTTATATATCCAAGATATTCAAGGAGGAGACAGGGGAGTCACCCATCAATTACCTGATAAAGATAAGGCTTGAAAAAGCAAGAGATATTCTGATATCCTCTGAAGGAGAGAGCATCAAGAGCATTGCCAACCGGGTAGGTTATGAGGATGTTTACCACTTCAGTAAACTGTTTAAGAAATATTACGGAATATCGCCTCTGTATTATAAGAGATATGCTTTACAAGAAGCGAAAGGTGAAACGGAAGAGATGAGTTACCCGAATTAGGGCATCAAAGGGAGTCTGCCATGAATCTATATGAAGCAATATTTGTTAGAAAGTCTGTAAGAAAATACAGCATGGATAAAATAGACCAGAATGTAATTGACCATATCATGAATTTTGCCGACAGCATACCAATGCTTTTTGACGATATCAAGATAAAACTTGAATTGGTACAGCTGGCAGACCTTAAGCATTTTCAGTCTGGAATTCTGACTGTCAAGGCACCGTATTATCTGGTCTTATATTCCACAAAAGAATCAGGTTATCTCATCAATGCAGGAAATATCATGGAACAGATCGTTCTGTATATTACGGCAAGAGGTCTTGGAACCTGTTATATTGCAAATCTGAATTTAAAAGATAAAGTTGTAGAAGAAAAAGAATATGAGCAAGTAATTGCCATTGCCTTCGGAGAAGGGGAGAATGAGGTATACAGGCAGAGTGATAAAGCAAAGAGACTGCCGGTAAAGAGTATTGCGGTATTCAAAGAAGAAGCAGATAAGAATATTCGCGCCATTGTATCAGCTGTCAGACTGGCACCCTCCGGTATGAACGGTCAGCCCTGGAGACTTGTAGTCTATAACAACCGCATCCATTTGTTCTCAAAGAAGAGTGGAATCATTAAAAGTATAGTAAAAGAAACACGATTGATTGACATGGGAATCTGCCTGGCGCATCTTTTAATCGCAGCAGAAGAGATGTGGCTGGAAGGCAAAGCTGTGACCTTAAGCAATATCAGCAGCCAGAACTTTAAAAAGAATGACTATGTCATAAGTGTTAAGCTGTCTTAATTTAATATAATAAATATATTAAATAAAAAATTTATTAAATTACTATTGACATGAAGTCCTTTCTATAGTATACTACTGTATGTGTTCAGGGCGATAAAGTAAAGCAAAGAACACATACAATAGTAACAAATGCGCGAGTGGCTCAGTGGTGGAGTATCGCCTTGCCAAGGCGAGGGTCGCGGGTTCGAATCCCGTCTCGCGCTCTTCTAAAAATGGTCTCAAATCCTTATAAATCAAGGATTTGAGATTTTTTATTGCACTGAAATCTTGTGTGCAGGATGTGTGCAAGGTTTTTTGACGCTATTTCTGGTTATAATGCCTTGTTCATGTAGGACCGGTTCTGCTCTACCTTATGGTAGTTGTAGATGTAACCTTTGGTAGTCTCGATGTCCTCATGCCCCATATACACACTGATTTCCGCTAAAGGCATGCCCGCTGCAAACAGCCTGCTTGCAAAGGTCCGGCGGATGCAGTGACTGCTTTTAAAAGAGATTCCTGCATCCCTGCAGTATTTCGCTAACCAATAATTAAAGCTTCTACTCGTCATTCTTTGTCCATTACTTTGCGTGAACAAATACTCATAGCCTTCAGAAAGCTTTTGAACCTCTTCTAAAATCTTTTGAGCCTTTACAGTCAGGGGAATCGTACGATAACCAGATAAGATATCATGTTTCACGTATTCCGCTATCTTATAGCCTTTACGGATATATTTACCGTCTACTCTCTCCTCATCCACAATCTCCATCTTATGAATATAAACTTCATTATCGAGCATATCATCCTTTGTCAGTACTACCAGTTCTCCAACTCGGGTACCTATTTGAAAGTCCATTAGGATGGCATAGGCTTCAATAGTTTCTTGCTGATAGAGAAAATCTTCGAGGCTTTCCATCTCATTTTCAAGATAAAGCTTGGAACCATCCTTTTTCTTCTGGATAGAGCGGAATTTCGCTTCTGTGCGTGCGTTCAGCAAAGGATTGATTGTTAATATGTCCATATCCATTGCAAGCTTGAATACAGCATTAAGAATGGTTTTCATATTGTTCATTTCTTTTCTTGAAAGCTTGAATGTGGTAATGGCATCATCCAGAAATTCGTTCAACATCTTGGTGGTTATCTTTTTTACGGGAATGGTGACAAGCTTGTTACCGGCGTAATACTTCAGCCAGTGCTCATCGTCTCTCTTTACTGTCTTAATGTCGATGTTTCCATCGGAAGCCTGCTTCCCTCTCTTTTCTATCCAGTCCTCATACAAATCACTGATAGTATACTCCCTCTTACGGTCAGCATAAAAATCATAAAGCTTACTAATCAGTTCTTCGTAGGTTGTCCCGGATATCTGCTGTCTTTCTTCTTCCTCTTTTCTTACAGTGGTTATGATGCGCCCGTCCTTCCTGGTGCTGATGGAATACGGATGGCGCTCTTTTACAAAGGTTTCTTTAGTCATATTTATTTTCATCGCGACTTCTGTTGCATCCAAGATACCACAATCATACGCTTCCTGCAAGATTGTTAATGCATCAAGCATAATTATGTGACCTCCTGATAATTACTTTTAACACTTTATTTTATATTTCATAGAACAATATGACAGGTAGATTTAAAAACAAGAACTTTTATCCAAGATTACTCGATTAAAAAGAATACCATTGGATATAACTCTCTATATAAACTTATGTAGACAATCATGTCTATCGAAAGTACATGAAAATTAAGTTATAATTCATTTATTAATAAAATTTGCAGGAGAATAAAGCATGAACAATTTAGGAGATATTTTAGTATATTTAAGAAAATTAAAACAAGTTACTCAATCCGAGGTAGCTGAAGCTTTAGGAATGACAGTGCGAAGTATATCTCGATATGAAACAAATAAATCAGGGCCTAATTTTGCCATTTTAAAATCTCTCATGGAATATTACGGTTTTGGCACATTAAGTTTATTTGAAAGCACTACTCAGGATATTTTAAGTCTGAAACATGGATTGTTAGGTACTTTTGAAGCTGAATTGTTAAATGATTACAATAGATGCCAAAACAATAAACCATTACCCGGATATGATTATTTCTGGATTAATAAATATGGAAATTTAATCGGTGGTCAAACAAGATTTGTTGATTTTTGTAGTGACGATAGAAATAAAGAAATAAGGACATTAAGATTAGTTCCTCCTATTGAATCTATCAAGAGGTGTGAAAGTATATATAAGAAGAAGCCTGTGGTTATAAATAAAAGAATGGATGTACTAATATTTGAATTGTTTGGAGGAGAGGCAATAGTTAGAACTGACATTTGTAATGAATATATGAGTGAATATATGGTTGATTTTATTAGTGAAAATAAAGATAATATTTTTCAATAACATGAAGTATACAAATAATCTTATAGAAAAAGCCCTTTATGTGGCTTTTTTGCTGTACAGTATTGTTAACTTCTAGGATTGGAAAATCGCCCGCAGGATCTGCGGGCGTACGATTCATCTTAAATAATGTTCTGCAATTATATTGATGCGGTTATGTCCAAGAAACTGACTTGCAATCAACATAGCACGCTTATCATAGCAAACACCTTTTAAGTCACACCGGCAATGGTAACGTTCACTCTTTTGTATCTTCTCAAGCGGTCTTGCAAACAAATTGTAGAGCTCCGTACAATAATCGCTACGAAAGGAATGAACATCCATATCAGGAACGTATGACCACACTTTGCTGGTTCCTGCTTCCATCATACGTTTTACCACTGCATCAACATTGGATACGATGAGAGCCTCACGGTATTTGCCGCCCTTTGCCCCTTTGGTGACGGCTATGTAATACAACCCATTCTTCATCATTAACTGCGTTCCCGTTAAGCATTTTAGCTCCCTCTTACGCAATCCAGTTGCTTTACAGAATTCTATAAACTCCTTGTTCTTTGTTGCAGAGAAATTCTTATCTCTTTTTGCCGTTTTTCTGCTTTTTGTTATACTCTCCCTATGACGCACACCGGTTTTAATAAAATCCTCTGTAGTACAGTCATAAACTTTAGCCAAAGCACACGCTTCTAGCTTCTGCGTATAGGGTGAAAGAGTAAGCCTTGTCGTCAGCCATTCGTCTACATATTGCATGCATTCACTCAGTGTCCTGCAGCCATAGTGTTCTTTGCACCATTTGGCAAAATAGCAGGCATGCTTCAGATAGTCTTTGAAGGTATTCCATGTATAGATTTTATGCATGGTTATACTCTCATCATAGGCTAGCTTTTCCTTGGAACCGGTTTTCTTTTTTTTCTTTCGTTTTAACTTGTCAGCCATCTTATCATCATTTCTTGACTGACCAATGGCCAACTTTGATTTCAGTTTCATCTCTACTTGATGAACCAGTGATTCATGTTTTTCTCTGTTTCGAGCCATACTTACCTCTTTCTATGCAGGCAACTGCACTTGATTGAATTTGTACTTTAGGCACAAATTTTCCAAACGAAAGGTATTAACCTTTCGCCTTAACCACCATTGTTTAAATTGTATTTGTTAAAGCTGAGCACGCGCCAATTTATTAAAATCACAGGCACCTAGTGATTATTACTCCTACAGATACAGTCAAAGGGTATCCAGCCTAACCATTATTAACGGAGTGGTTTTTAATGGTCTACAATCTTCAAATTAGTGGTTTGTCGGTAATATCTCGATACAGAATGTTTTGAGTCAAGGGAACCTCGTTCCTTCTTCTTTTCTTCGTACAGACAGCCGGTTACCGGCAATAAGGTTTTATCAGATAACAAGTATCACCTCATAAAAGCAAATGTTTTTTTCCTGTTTAGATTTTTGTTTATACTTAATTAAACGTTTAGTTTGTTATTTTCAACTCCTTTCATCATAAATGTAAACATAATATGCCATAATCGAAATTGCGATATCGAAAAAAATGACATGATTAACCGTTTACTCGAAGATAGCACGAGTAACCGTTATCATGGCAAATATAAAAGGTGTACGCTTTGGGTAATGTGTAGAAGATACACATTGATGCCGATTGACTTCCTATATTTAGAAATGTATAATTAGGTAAATTGCATTTCTATCTATAAATAATCGAGGGTTGGCAAAATGGAATCTGCATTTTATGGATACTACTTTATTTCAACAGACTGCTTATCAAATAAATGGAAAACATACGAAATTGAACGGTTTTTATTAGCTTATGGTGGCTTTGAACAGGAAGGTAATGGTAGCTTTAAACATAAATCAGTTTTTTGCACCATTCATCTTATGAATGTAAAGAGCTATACTTCTTGGAATAGTAATGATTATAATAACGTTGAGACGAACTATATAAATATATTGACTTCCAAAAAACCGCCAAAAGAAATAAAGAACTTTTTTGGAAAGCTCGAAATTTTTCTTGGTTGGCATATACGCGAAGAGATAGATGATATTATATATTAATTAATAGATGTTGAGCGGAGCTAACTCCTACTCCAACTTTATTAAACAATAATACATTTACAAAATATGTTGGTTTTTAAAAAATAATAGGATATAATATACAGTAATGAAAATAGATAAATTAAGGGGTGTTAAAGATGGATTTAAGTTTAGAAGATAAGATAAGTTTATTAGAACAAGAAATCACAGATGAACGTGCGAGACTTTCTTCAGATAGAATGGATATTTCATTTGGAGAAATCATTAATTTATATCGTTCGTCTGAGTTAATTATCAGACCAGAATACCAGAGATTATTTAGATGGTCCAATAGTCAAAAAACTGGCCTTATTGAATCAATACTGTTAGGTATACCGGTACCTCCCATTTTTGTTGCTGAAGATGAGAATGGAGTATGGGAATTAGTAGACGGTTTACAGAGAATATCTACGATTATTAGTTTTTTTGGAGAATTAAAAGCAGACATATCATCGATAGAAAGTGATAAGTGTGAAAGTAATACTGATTCGACTGAAATTGAGGAAGAAGATAGTGACAAAATAATAACAGCTAATTATTGGAAGTTAGAAAGTGGCTCTCTTATTCAAGAATTAGATGGATTTGATATTAATACTTTACCTAAAAAATATGTGATTAACTTAAAAAGAGCAGTATGTCGTGTTGAAATCTTAAGAGGTGAAAGCAACACTGCTATGAAGTATGAATTATTCAAAAGGCTTAATTCAGGAGGCTCTAAGTTAACGCCGCAAGAAATAAGAAATGCTATATATAGAGGAATAAATCCTACTATCAATGAACTTCTTGAAGAATTAATCAACAATCAGAATTTTAAATTATTGACTGGGTTAAGTAATCAAAAGAAACAGGAGTTGTACGACCAGGAACTTATTCTTAGATTTATTGCATTTTATGGTAATATAGAAGAAATCAATTTGAATACCGAATTATACTTAGATACCTTTATGGAAACATCTGTAAAAAACGCTGAATTTCCAGTAGAATTCTACAAAAATTTATTTAATAGAGTTATGGAGGTTTTAGGACGCTTAAAAGATGCTACTATTTTTAGAAGTAATAGAAATCTATTTGTACCCGCATTATTTGAAGGTATTACTTTGGGTATAGCACAAGAAATAGATTATTATAGTAGTAATTTAGAGAAGATATCAGAGAAGATTTCAATACTAAAAGAAAGTCCAGAGTTCCGAAGATTTTCTGGCTCATCATCAAATAGTAAGAATAGAATAAAAAACAGGCTATCAATTGCATGTAAAATCTTTGAAATAGCTAAAGAGGGATAGCATAATGATTGATTTTGAAAAAGAACATTTAGCAATGATAGAGCAGAAAGAAAATGTTATTTTTGAGATAGAGCGTGTACTATTTACACAAAGATATAAGATTTCAAAGAAGCATTTAGATATCTTTACTGTGCAATCTATTGCAATGCTATATGCTATTTGGGAAGGATATATTCAACAGTCATTCCAATTGTACATTAAATATATTAACTCTCTAAATCTGGATTTCAATGATTTTAATGATAATATTGTTGTATTTCATATGGATAATTGCTTTAAGCAATTTCATTCATATCCATCAAAGAATTTGGGTAAAATAAATTTTTACGCTAAGTTAGCTAATCACTATAGTGAAAAAAAACATAATATTTATTCTTCTGTAAATACAGAAAGTAATGTTAGTTATGATGTAATGAATAAATTACTTTCTCAGTTTGGATTAGAATTATTTCCAGAACGTTGGGAACGATATAATTATCCTGCCCCGTCTCTTAAAGAAAAGATGAATACTTTTTTACGATATAGAAATGGTGTTGCACATGGTGGAGATATTGAGTCAGAAGAAAAAGTAACTAATGAAATATTTAGTGAATACAAAAATTTAGTAAAAGATTTAATGTATGAAATACATAACAAATTCATGAGTGCAATAGATAATAAATCATATTTACATCCAAGTTGATTTTTGAACATTACTGAAATAATTACAATTATTTTGAGAAAGTTATAATATTTTTGTGTGCAAGAATGTGTGCAGATAAATAACAGAAGCCGCAAACCTCCTATTTATCAGTATTTTTGTGTGCGGGGATTTGTTCGAATCCCGTCTCGCGCTTCTTCTTTAAAAGTCTTGTAACCCTTATATTTGCTTGGGTTACGAGATTTTTTTTGTTCTAAATGGTATTACTTTATCTGTTGAATATTGTTGAACGTCTTATCATCCATTTTTAATCTGATATTATCTACTTCTTCTTCCATACGGATTTTTGTGTAATATGCTTGATTCGTTTCAACAGAATGCCCTAATAAAGAGGCTCGTTCTCTTACGTCCAAATTTAACACACCAATAAAATAGTTACTGTTTAATGTCATTCGAAATGCATGATTATTGGTAATATTAAATCCCAACGCACTATATGTTCTTCTTAAGTGGTCTGTAATAGCACGCAATGTAGAGTTAAGATATGGCGCGTCTAATTTTATACATCTTTCTCCTGTGCAGAATTAACTTCCTTCGAAACCTTGCTTTCTTCTTGTCTTTTGCATTTTTTACACAGATGTTCGTGGCGTTCCCAAAAAGTCTCTGTCTCTAAGAGTTTACAATTCTCTCGTGCAGCTTCCGACTCTGTAAGTTGCTGTTCTAAATAATCTTTTTGAAATAGCAAAATTCTGTTTGCTTCTTTTAATTTATAAATTTCATCCTGTAATTCGTCAATGTTGTTAAATCTCATAGTGGTTGCCCCCTTTAAATTTTATACTAATAATATGATACATTTCGGAACTCAATATCTAAACATTGATGAATAAATAACATAATGTTATAATAAGGTAATAAATGTATAATTAGGAAGACAAATCCAATATTGATGAAGGAGAAAAATGTTACCAGATAGAGAAAAAGCATTATTTTTATTAAATGAGGCATATGAAAGAAATCCTGGTCCTTGGAAGGACCATTCCATAGTTGTTGCAAAATGCGCATATGTAATTAGTAAGCAATGTGATGATATGGACGAAGAGAAAGCATATATAATTGGACTTTTACATGATATTGGTCGCAGGGAGGGTATAACAAACCTTTCTCATGTTATTGATGGATACCATTATTTAATGGCACTTGGATATGATGAAGCTGCCAGAATTTGTATTACACATTCTTTTGCTATAAAAGATATTAATACTTATATTGGTAATAAAGATGTTTCGGATGTAGATTTGAAGGAAATATGCGACTTGATAGATGGGTATGAGTATGATGATTATGATACTTTGATACAATTATGTGATAGTATAGCTCTTCCAGATAAACCGGTAAAAATAGAAATGCGAATGAACGATGTAAAGCAAAGATATGGATATTATCCGTCAAATAAATGGAATAAACACATTGAAATAAAACACTATTTTGAGAATAAGTCAGGGTTAGATATTGATTTCTTGGAAATCTAACATTAACGTAAACTGTTGAATTCTTGTTGAATACTATTAGGTGAGGTTGCGGAAGCCTCTCCTTTCCTAGCTTTCTTGGAAGCGGGGTTCCTTCGAATCCCGTCTCGCGCTTACGAAATTCCTTGATTTTCAAGGGGTTTTTTGTTGCACTGATATATGTGCACCGTATGAGCACTATTATTTCTTGTTCTTTCTATCACTCTTTTTCAGAGCCTTATTCATAACATCTAAGTTCTCTTGTTCCGTATTGGTATTGTAAATATAACCGAGGGTGGTATTTTTAAGCGCTACGCTTTCACCTATTCGAACACCAAACTGGAAATAAGTTGAATGCATAATGCTTCTATTGTACTTTCCTCTTCAAGATGGAGTTTATTAATTTTATTCAGTATGATATTATATTACTCGAATTTGACAAACAGGAATTATTTGCCGTTATTACAACTATAGGCTATTGCAAATTTATAATATATGAAGTCAAGAATACCGCTGGAATAATTGATATAATTATTATGTTGCCGGCAGCAACTTGATACTACTGGGAGGTGAATGCATATGAACAGTGATATGTTGGAAAATGTATTAGCTTATATAGATGAGCACATTTATGAAAAAATAAATTTATGTGTTTTAGCTAAATTGGCAGGTTATAGTCCGTTCTATTTCAGCAAACTATTTTCTGATGCAATGGGAATGCCAGTTACTGGTTATATTCGGATTCGCAAATTACAATACGCGATTGTTTCATTGCTGGAAGGGCGTAAGGTTCTCGACGTCGCAATATTATATGCATTTGACTCCCACGAAGGATTTACACGTGCCTTTACACAACTCTTTGGTTCAACGCCAAGTACTGTTAGGAAGTATCTCACTTCGTATGCGGTTCCTGTGTATGTTGTACCAAAAACCATTAACAGGAGGGTTAATATGGAAGCAATAAGCTCATTACAGCACAATATGCACCAACTTGTATTCGAATTTCTTGAACAATCAATTGAAGAAGCTAAGTCTGGATTCTGCACTAACATAGAAATTACACTTTTGCCTAATTGCAGAATAAGGATTAGTGATAATGGAAGAGGTTTACCATTGTCCAAAGATTTACATGCAAGTAAAGTTGTATTGGATAAAATATTGGCTGGTAACCCAATAACAAATGCAGAATATAGCCAAATGGGCGACCTTATACAATCAGGCTTACAGACTGTTAATTCATTATGTGAGACCTTGCAAATCATTGTAAAAAGGGATGGGAACACTTTTCAACAAGACTATGTTCGCGGTATTGCCCAGCACGAACTTTATATTAACAATTTGGAAGGTTCATCGGGTACAGAGATTATTTTGAAATCAGATACATCAATATTTGGGAATGAAGATTTTTCTTTAGAGATTCTGAACGATTGGGTAAAGCAGAAGATAAGAGACATTGACAGCATTAAAATTGATGTGAAAAGTGCTAATGGATGATAAGTGACATAAATAAAATATGATATACAAGGAAAAGCTGGTCACCTTCTAACGTTAGTGACCAGCTTTTCCTAATCAATCAAAAAATATGTGTAACTATTATGTGCACATAAATCAGAAGTGGATGGACCCCTTGAATGGTAGACCCCTCTTGACAAATTTATTGAAATCAATTAGATAGGTAATGTATAATATATCCATGTTATTAGATTCGCTGTTGTAAACAAATGTATACTATAAATCGGATTTGTCGGGCAATTGATAATTTGCAGTTATTAATAAAGTAAGGAAGAAAATTCATATTTAGAGGAGTATTAACATGGATGAATTATTTAAAACTCATTTGCAAAATCATTCTCTTAATGGACTCAGTTCAATTTGTAAAAGTGACTTACATAACCACTTTGGAAAAGGTGGAAACATTAAATATATTGCGTCGATAGCTGATATAAAAATTGATATGCCCCCTGAAAAATTTGAATCTTTATTTCATATGGATAAATGGTTTCAAAACAATATAAAAAATTACTGTCCCTATATAAAAAGGTTGCAAGCTGCTTTTGTTCAAGCAGCAAGTGATAATATCAGTATACTGGCAGCGAGCATTGGATTTAATGATGAAAACATGGAAAAATTTATCCAAACAATGAAAAGCTTTAATCAACAATTTGCACCTAATACAATTTTACTACCAGAATTAGACTTTGCAAGAGGTTGTGATACGGATTATGAACTATCGAGACTTGATGAAATATTGTCATACAATTGGTATAAGTCAATCGATATTAATGCAGGTGAAACGCAGCAACCAATAAAGAATTTTAAAAAAATATATAGAAAAGCGAAGGAATATGGTCTTAGATTAAAGGCACATATTGGAGAATTTGGTACAGCGGACGATGTAATAGAAGCTGTTGAAGAGTTGGAATTAGATGAAGTTCATCATGGAATTGCTGCTGCGAAGTCAGGCTTTGTAATGAAATGGTTAGCAAAGCATAAAATTCAATTAAATGTTTGTCCGACAAGTAATATTAAGTTACAAGTTGTAGAATCTTATGCTACCCACCCTATCAGAAAATTATATGATAACGAAATTCCCGTTACAATAAACACAGATGATATGTCGGTATTTAATCAAAGTGTTTCACAAGAATACCTTAATCTTTATAAATCAGGGTTGATGAATGTTGATGAGTTGGATATCATCCGTAAAACTGGTCTAAAAGAAATTGAGTATTACGAAAACTGAGCTGAGGTAAGGATGTAGACATGTTTGGTGCAAAGGTAATTGATGTCCCTAATCAAGAAAAAATAACTATTGATGGTTTTAGGAGGTGTAAACACTTTGTATGAAAGAATGTTAGACAAGCAGACGGTACCATCATTTGATGATATGATTTCTTATTGTGACGATGCCGGAGAGTTGTGGACAGATTTGGACAAATATCTAAAGGAAAAACTTAATATGAAAGGTTGTATTCGCTTTCCGTATGGGAATAAATATGGATGGAGTATGAAGTATAGCTATAAAAGCAAACATATATGCGATATATTTGCTGAAATAAGTGCTTTTATGGTACTTATCCGTATTTCAGACGATGCAATCAAACCAATTTACAATGAATTAAGTATTTATGCCAAAGCTGTATGGGATAACAAATATCCTTGTGGAAGCGGAGGCTGGCTTAATTACCGTATTACGAACAAAGAGCAATTACAGGACTTAATGAAGATAATAGGTATAAAAGTAAATAAGCAAAGTAAAATGAGCTAAATATATTTTCATTATAATTAGATATTAATTTAATAGTACGTATTAACTAGAAATGGATGGAACCCCTTCCCTTTTAGTATTTGTGGGATAGAATTATGGTTCAAATCCCGTCTCGCGTTTAACTATTTTCCTTAGGAATTTTGAGAAATCAAGGCTTCTAGGGATTTTTCAATTTATAGGATTTGAGTACACTGTTCTGCCTTCTTTATCGCAGAAGATTTGTTTCTCCTTTCGTCTTTGATGCTAAGAATATGATTGAATCACTTGTTCTATATATGAAAAAATTTCAATAACCGTTTATCCATATATAAATGCGATGTGTAACCGTTATTGGAATATGTTGGACTATACACAAAAGAATCGCGCTTATTGAAGAATGGTCGCTAATCCTTATAATTTAAGGGTTAGCGATTTTTTATTGTTGAAAAACATGTGTGCAGGATGTGTGCAATATCCATTTATGTATGCAATAGGTCTTAATTCGGATTATGACATATTAGGTTTGTACAATGAAATCGAGCAGAATCTTGCCTATAAGACCAAGACCTTATGAGATATTTGAAAAAAAGACAAGATAACCGTTTTACTCGTAGGTATAACGAGCAACCGTTTTCATGTTTAATATTGAATGCGTACACTTTGTGAAAGTGTAGAAAATACACTTATTTACAGTATTCATTGACTTCATATCATTATTAAAAGTATAATTATATTAATGGTAAATTTCAGTGAAGATAACTTCTATGCTATTTATGATACAAAAATCAGATAAATATTTTTATCAAAAAGGGAATTAACTATAAGTGTTGGTTTTGAACTTGTTGATATTGGTAGACGATATTTATTCGAAACTGAACCAGATGTTTTATAAGACATTTAAGGAACATTTGGTTTAATTAAATATCTTATGTTTTTTGAAAGAGGTTTTAAATGAAAAAGAAAAGTGTTTATATAGAAATTAGTCACCTTGATTATTGGTGGGGTATCTATAATTTTAAAAATTTAACAGATTGGGAAGATGTTATAATTTATGAAAAATGGGGGAAAGGTTTCAGGAAATTAGCGTGGACATGCATATGTACTAAAGCATACTTCCGTAATGGGTTAGAGGAATTAAAAGAAGATGATGAGGAACTTGAATTTGTTAATAAGATTGAAGGATTTTTAGCGGACAACGATACTATCTATCACTATTATTATGACAAACCTAATGATAAAGATTTCTTTGAAGTTCCATATGAAGCAGAGCGAAACGCATTAAAAATAAAACCACGTTCTATTGAAACATGGTATCCCTGTGAAGGCATTGATAAAAATGTAATAGATATCGTTGTAAGAGATTTCTGCAGAAAATTTTTAAATTTAGAAACTGATATGATTATTTATAAAGATGAAGAATCTTTTGAAAATGCGCAAGAATCATATGTAGAATCAGAGATACAATGGCATCAATGCAAAGGAATGGTGATTTCGGATAGCTTAATCGAGGAAATTGGAAGAGAGTTAAATATATCAAAAGAAAAAGTCGTGAAATTAATAGAACGTTCAGTTTAAGCACATCGCCCTCTTTCAGAGGTATATCCAGTACTGTACATAGATGCAATCCACAATTCTGTGCGTGATAATGGGATTATCCGTAAGCTTGCAGCAAAGAGGAAAGTTCTGCACATCTTAATCGACTTTTAAATATTCGCTCTTAATCTTTCATCTGTTCTTATAAATTTAGCGGTAGAACATCCAAAGATATTGGCGAGGGAACTAGCTACTAACTTCTGTGTACTTGCAGAGAGAGTTTTCCTGCTTTCCAACCCACTCATTAGCATAGACCATACATTTTTTAGCAAAATGTGATGTTTTACCTTTATTGGAATATGTTGGACAATACAAAAAAGAATCATATAACGCGAGGTGTGGAAATGATACATGAATTCAAAACATGTTTACAAAATCATAATCTTTTAGAGTTAAGTTCTATTCCCAAGAGTGATTTACATAATCATGCTGGGTGCGGAGGGAATGTTAACTATATCGCCTCCCAGACTAATATAAAAATCGACCAGCCTCCAGCTGTATTTGAATCTATGTTCCATATGTATTCTTGGTTTACTGATAACATAAAAGTTCATTGTTCTTATTTAAAGCGCCTTGAGGCAGCTTTCGTACAAGCTTATGATGATAATATACATGTATTGGCAATGAGTTTCGAGACGGATGAAGCTAATAAAATTGGTGGTATGGATTTAGGTTTATTCATACAGACGATGAACACTTTCAAGCAAAGGTTAGCTCCTTCAACGATATTTTTACCTGAATTAACCTTCAACCGAGCTTGTTGTGATGTTGATAGTGCCTATTCGCGACTTGATGAAATATTGTCATTTCAATGGTTTAAGTCCCTTGATATTTGTAATGATGAACTTGCTCAACCGATAAAGAATTTTAAAAAGATATACAGAAAAGCGAAAGATTCTGGACTTCGACTGAAAGCGCATGTAGGTGAGGTTGGCACTGCTAATGATGTGATGGAGGCTGTCGAAGAATTAGAGCTTGATGAAGTACATCATGGAGTTGCAGCGGTAACATCTCCTTTTATTATGAAATGGTTAGCTGATAACCGGGTTCAATTAAACATTTGCCCCTCAAGCAATGTAATGCTGGGGGTTGTAAAAGGATATGATGTTCACCCTATAAGAAAATTGTATGATTATGGAATACCGGTAACGATTAATACAGATGATTTATTAATTTTTAATCAAACCGTTTCACAGGAATATTTAAACCTTTATGAAGCTGGATTAATGACAGTTGAAGAATTAGATGATATACGTGAAATAGGACTGAAAGAAATAAATAACTATGTGTGATAAGAATTCTATATTGATTTGCAATATTTATCTATAGCTTCACAATTCTATTAGATTAATTGTTATTTGATTTTGAGTAGAATACGGGAAAGTCCCTTTCTATCAGTATTTTCTCGAGAGGGTAGAATTCGAATTCATAGAATAGTATAATTTTGTTAATTTTATTTTGCAGTAAATTAATTTGCTCTTTATCACGATTTAAAAGTGGGGGATAAGAATGAAGTTAGAATACTATACTGAAAATGTAAATTTACTTGAAAATTTTACACTTGTTAGAGAATTTCTGAAAGAACTAACAAGTGCTAAGGCATATGAAAATTGGCATTGGGCACGATGGGGATGGCTAATGGGACACCCAAATTTTCATGATGATATGCTAAAAATGATAGGTTTATGGAAAGAGGATAATAAGATTGTTGGAATTACAACTCATGATATGAGAGTGGGTGAAGCATATTTAATTTGTAAACCGGACAATTATGAATTATTAAAGGAGATGGTTGAATTTGCAGAACAAAATATTGCTTCCGAAGGTAAATTAAGTATTATAGTTTATTGCGAAGATAATATTCAAAAAGATTTATTAAAGTCTTTGGGGTATTGTAAGACTGACAATCAAGAAGTAATTCTTGAATATGACTTTATGGAAGAAGATTTTTCATATTCGTTACCCGATGGTTTTTCGCTTACGAGTTGTAAGGATGAGAAAGATATTAATAAATATGTTAGAGTTATCTGGAATGGTTTTGAGAACGAGGGAGAACCACCTATTTTTGATAATGATTATGATAAGCCATTGAGAGAAAATTGGAAGGAAGAACTATCCGTATTTATCAAAACCCCAGATGGTGATTATGTTGCACATTGTGGTATGTGGTATGAGGAAGGTGAAAAGACTGCGTATATTGAACCTGTGTGCGCAGTGCCGGAGTATCGAAATAAGGGTTTGGCAAAGGTAGCAGTATATGAATCGATGAAAAGATGCAGTAAATTGGGTGCAAAAAGAGCAATTGTTATTTCAAATCAGGAATTCTATTATAAAATTGGTTTTAAGGTTAGTTCAACCTATTTCTTCTGGGAAAAAAGACTCTGAACTTAAATTAATCAAATTTAGCATAATGAGAAAAGATGCCTTATGTGTGCAAACATACTTCTATATGTCAGTATTTGTGCTTGCGGGGATTTGTTCGAATCCTTAATAAAAAAGGGCAGGAAAGCTAGTAAAATGGTGTGCTTCCCGTCAAGTAGACAATTGAAAAAACAAAAAATTTTTTTGATATGCTGCCCAATGAAAGGGCAGCATTTTTCATGCAGCTAATAATAGTTTTTGGTGATATTCCATTGGCGTTAATACCCCTAACTTTCTTTGAGGTCGTTTATTTGTGTAATAATCCATATATTCAGTGATTGCATTAACAAGTGCTTCTCTGGTATGGAATTTCTTACCGTAATACATCTCTCGTTTGAGGATTCCCCAGAATCCTTCCATTGGACCATTATCTATACAGTGTGCGACACGGGACATACTTTGTGTCATGCCAGCATCGACCAGCTTTTGATGAAATACTTTAGAGGTATACTGATACCCACGATCGCTATGAAGCAGAGGATGTGCTCCGGGATTAGCAACGAGAGCATCGTCAAACGTGTCAAATACAAGTTTATTATCATTATGATCATTAATAATATAGGCAACAGGACGACGGTCGCAAAGATCAAGTATTACACTTAAATATAGTTTACGTATGTGATCAATGCTTGTCCCATACTTAAATTCAGTGACATCAGTTACCCATTTTTCATTGGAGCTGCCAGCGTTAAATTCACGGTTCAGGATATTTTCAGCCGTATAAGCAGGATCAGCCGCTGATTTTGTGCAACCATTGTTCCGATATTTTAAGTTTGATCGGATCTTTTTCTTCCTGCATATACGAAGTACTCTTTTATCATTGACATTGATATTATCATCATGCTCAAGTGAATCACGGATTCTGCGATAACCCATATCGGGATGTTTGTCATGAATTGCCTCAATGCGTTCTGCCAGCTCTTTGTTTAGCTTATCATTTGGGTTATCTTCGTGGTTCAACCATTTATAATAAGCAGAACGGCTTATTTTCCCTAACTGACATAGTGAAGAAAGAGAATATCCTTTTCCTTCTGCCAAGAGTTCTTGGATTGCATAATAAGTTGCTATGTGCTGTTTTTTTTCTAAAATCGCCTCCTCTCGACTTCTTCGAGTTTTTTTAAGAAATCTATCTCCATCTGCTGATTTATCGCTTGAGCCTTCAGCATTCGGTTCTCTAGTCGCAGTTTATCAAGTTCCGTCATTTCTTCTTCTGGCTTCTTTTTTCCTCGTCGGTCAGCTAAGCCACTTAATCCCTTTTCCTTATAGCGATGTACCCAGGAATAAACCTGTTGATAAGAAACATCATATTTCTTAGCAGTCTCTGCATAATTATATTGATTCTGAGTGCAATCCTCTACGATTTTAGTTTTTTCTTCCAGTGTTGTTTTGCGGCCATTGCCATTAACCATGTGAAACACTCCTTCTAATCGAGAATCGGTAAGTTCTACATGATTATTATACTGCTTAACCCATTTAAGTACAGTAGTTGGTGCATAAATTCCGTATTTCAATGCCACCTCTTTATAAGATGTGCCGCCTGCTAAATATTCATTAACCACCTGCTTCTTAAAGTCTGCAGAATAATTCGGACTGTGATGAGTTCCTTCAAAAGCTTCTTCTCCAAACTTCTGATAATTATCATACCATCTCTGAACAGTCTTAAAACCTGAACCATACTTTTGGGCAAGCTTATATAATGATATTCCTCCTGAAACATACTCCTTTATTGCTTCAAGTTTTAATTCTTTACTGAATTTTTCCCTAGACATGAAAATGCTCCTCCTATGATAACAGTTTTATTATTTTAACTGTCTACCATAAGGGGAGCATATCAAAATCAAGCTTTCCTGTTTTTTGGCTACTAATTTCTATCGACTTATAAAACAATATAGATATTTATAATCGGACTGTTTATTTCACTAGTTTGTTATATTTATAAGGTTTTTGTTAGTTTTCTCTTTTTGTCTTGAATTCTAGCATAAAAACATTAACTAGTATACCTTGTTCGGACGGATACCCCAGTATTAAGATAGGGCGGACCTGTTTCAAAACCCTTTAAAGCTGCTATGGTTTCTGCCATTCCTAGATATCCCATGGTGTATGGATTTTGTACCATAACCGCTTTTAAGCTTCCATTCTCAATCAATTTCTGAGTTTCAGGTGGAAAATCGAATCCTATTCCAACTATTGTGGTGCTACTTTTACTGATTGCATACCCAACACCGATAGTTGTATCCTCATTGGTACCAAATATTCCAACTAAATCCGGGTTATTAGCAATATAACTATCTGCTATTTTTAATGCACTTGCTGTGTCTGGACCAAATTGAGTATTAAGCAGTCTGTAATTTCTATTAGGAGCTAATACGCTACGAAAACCATTAACTCTTTCTCTAGTATTTGTACTCATTATGGAATCGCTAACAATTCCTATTGTGCCTTGTCTAAGTCCAGCTGCTGCTAATTCAATAATCATATTTTCACCAGCCGTAACACCAGCACTGTAATCATCAGTAGCAAGTGTTATAATGCCTTCTTCAGCTGCAGGAGTATCTAGATATATAATTTTAACACCTAAGGATTTTGCATATTGTATCGCACTGGATACTTTTACAGGATCGAGAGCAGCTATTAGCATAGCATTTGCACCGTTATTCGCGGCATTCGTAATTATTTCTATTTGTTTTTCTGCTGATCTTTCTTCAGGAGCATCCCAAATAAAATTAGCACCTACTAAACTAGCCATATCATTGATTCCTTGATTAATGATAAACCAGAATTGACTGATCTTGTCCTTGGAAATATAGTAAATTTTGTAATCCTCTAAGTTAAATGGTCTTATAAGCATATTTGTATATTTATCTCTTATATACATGATTTAACCTCTTTAATAGTAAGAATTATAGCGTGTTTATTTAATATATTCATTATCAGCTAATCTATTACCTATCTATAATTGTATTAAGCTAAAACGATAAGTTTCACTTTAGAAACGAAGTTAGATTGACATAATAAAACATGTAATATATAATTTATGGAATAAAATGGATAATTCAAAATTTTGCTGGATAAAATTGGGGAATGGGATGAAATATATAATAAAATTGATAAAAGAAGATGATTATGAAGAAGCATTAGAATTAATTTGGAAATCATTTCTACAATTTGATGCTCAATATTGTGATGATGAAGGAATAAAATCATTTGAAAGAGATGTAATTAAAAACCCAATGTTTATTAAAATGGTTCTAGAAGAAACAAATTATATATGGGGAGCGTATTATCAAAATCGGTTATGTGGAGTTATGGTTGTTAGAAGAACCAATCATATAATGCTCTTATATGTAAATAGTACAATGTTGAGGAATGGTATAGGAAGTGCACTTGTAGATGAATTAAAGTATAGTCAGCATATAATTACAGTAAATGCATCACCGTTCGCTGTTGAATTTTATAAAAAACTAGGGTTTGAGGTAATAGATACAAAAAAAAATCGACATGGAATTATTTCTATACCTATGATTTTAAAAACTCAATAAATGAAAATACATTAAAGAGGAAAATAACTGCGATACTGGATTGTTATCTTTTTTTACATCGATAAACAGTAATTTATATAAAATGAATTATCACTTTGGAGGAAAAGCATAGAATAACTCGGCTCAACCTTGGAGGTAAACATGTTGAATATTAAAATAAGGTTAGAAGAAGAAAAAGATTTTCGTAAAGTCGAAGAAATCACACGTTCCGCATTCTCATATCCAGGACGAGTAGAAAGAGGAGGCATAGGCTGTCCTTTTGAACATTGGATGGTTCATGTCTTACGTGAAGAAGATGGAATAACCGACCTTAGTTATTTTGCAGAAGGCGACAATATGATAGTTGGTCATATTATTTACAGTAATGCTCGTGTAGAAACTACTGATGGATATATTGTGCAAGTATTGTGGCGGTGGTAATTATTCTTCTTTTTTTGCAATGGAACTCAAAAAGGGCTATCTTGAAGGTGTTCATGGTAAGTTTTATGAATCCCAAATATATGATGATAGCCTCAATCGTAATAGTGTTCTTGAGTTTGATAAGACTTTTTCTAATAAATTTTCTAATAATTTATAAAAATATGTGCACTATTATGTGGACATTAAACTGTTTAATCGAAGAAAAAACAAGTCGTTAGGAGTAACTAAACCATCTACTCAGTATTGGCAGCCTGATTAGGAGCCTCAGTGGATTACTCTTCTTGAACCTGCAGGTCATCCGTTTTGCCTGTGCTCCCATGGATAATTATGTAAAATCAAAATAACAAAGAATCCTTTCGCCGCATGAAGCTTCATTGTTTTTATTCCACTTCATTATCGAGGAATTTACATCTAATGACTATTTCATTATTTTGTATGTTTAAGCAGGAATAGCATCATTACTATTTGATTTTTAATACATAATTTTCGTATAATCGATATGAAATGAATGTATTATGGAATTATTTAAGATAGTTGATAATAAGCTTAAACGAATGAAAGAATAAGAGGTAACTAGGATGCAAGCAAAAGATGTTAATAACACTTTTTATGTACTAAAATTCTTTGCTATCTTAGCTGTTGTAATGGCCCACTCTGTATACACTCTGATTCCGAACGATACGGTGGTAAAAGTATTTAATTCCTTTGGGAGATGTGGTGTCATAATTTTCTTTATTATATCCGGTTATTATTTTAGAAAAGAAAAATATGAAAATGTATGGCAACTGTTAAAAGCAAAACTTAAAACTATAGTAATACCGTGGATTATTTGGGGATTGGCAATTTATTGTACAAGATTTACGTCAACAGGGTTATATTTTAACTTGAAAGAAATAATTTTATGGCTCTTGGGATTTGGTACTTATCTATATTTCTTAACGATATATATTTTATTGCTATGTATATTTCAGTTATTACCTAATAAGAGTGTAATTCAGGTGATTTTAATCCTATGTACTTTAATCAATGTGTATTTAGTTGCTGGAAATGTTGGACCATATTCGATTTTAAAATCAACGAATGTTCAATCTGAATTAATATATCTTTCAACATATTTAAATATATTTAATTGGATCGGTTTCTTTGCGTTAGGTTTACTAATGAGGAAAAAGAATATATTTGAAAGTATAAATTCATGGGATTTTAAATATAAAAATATAACTAAGAAAATAATTACCATATTTATCATTTTGCTTTTAATAGTAATGATTTTGGTTGAAAAGGGTAATACCTATTGGACTAATTATAGTATTTGGATTGAAATGGGTTTCTTTGTAATACTATTTAAAGTTTCAAAATTACTTAAGAATGTAAAATATATACAGGAAATTGGAAAAATAACAATGCCAATTTATTTAATTCACTTTTTGATAGAAGGGTTTATTTTTAATAAAGTCTTACCGGAAAGTATTATAATGGGATTAATAAGACCTTTGATATCAGTATTAATTATATATTGGTTATTACAATTGGGATTATTTATAAGTAAAAAAATGCATCTTCAAAAATTATATACTACTGTTTTGGGATTAAAGTGGTAAAAATAAGATTTGTACATTATGCAGCAATGTGTATAGATAAATGACAAGAGTTTTAAACCTCTATCTAACAGTTTAGTATGCATGGTATAATTTTTATATATACCATAAGGCTTTAAATAAGGAACTGGAAAGTCTTGATTTTTCAAGGCTTCCCAGTTCTCTTGTTATATTTGTAGAAGCTCAAGGGCATACAGTATATCTGGAATTTATTGAAATATGTGGGCCATATGAGGAATATTTAGTAGAAAGAGTATTAGAAGATATTGGAGCGAATCGAATAATGGGAAGTAGAATTAATAAAGATAAAGTAGTATAATTATTTAGAAGCCAAATTCTGTAAACAAGAGAGAAATACAGATTGAAAATGGTAACGAAGATTATTTTTAATTCGCGAGGTAAAAAATGAATGAAAAGTTCTTTATAGAAATCAATGGGTCAAAACAAGGAATGTTTTTGCAGAGCGAAAATACTGAAAACCCTGTGTTGCTATATTTACATGGAGGAGCTGGCTCACCCGAAGCTGCATTTGCTGAAAAATACCCGACCGGTCTGGAAAAGCTATTTACTGTTTGCTGGTGGGAACAAAGAGGCAGCGGGATATCCTATAACCGTAAAATTACTCCGAAAGAAATGACACTTGAACAGTTAGTTTCGGATACCATTGAGGTGGCGCATTATTTACGCAATCGCTTTGGAAAAGAAAAGATATATATCATGGGACATTCATGGGGCTCTTTGTTGGGAGTGATTACAGTGAAACAACAGCCTGAGCTTTTTCATGCTTATATAGGCATTGGACAAGTAGCACAACAGGAGCGGTCAGAACGTTTGGCTTATACATATATGATGGAGGAATTTTGCAAGTCAAAGGACAAAAAAATGATACGGCAATTAAAAAAGTTTCCAATTGAAACTGGTGGCGACATCAGTTTAAAATATCTTGTTGGAGTGAGGAGTGAAGGCATGAATAAGCTTGGTATCGGTGTTATGCGGAGCATGCCATCAATGCTGGACTTTGTTGCAATTGTGCTTCGATATAAGGGGTATACTTTAGGTGAGAAGTTCAAATTCCAGCAGGGTAGCAGTTTTTCTCTGAAATGTTTGTGTGATCGTATGATTTATATGGATTTATTTGAGCTGGTACCCTGCTTGCAGGTACCTGTGTATATTTTTCAAGGTAGGTACGATTATCAAACATCTTATGTAGTTGCAAAGGAATTTGCAACAGCGCTAAAGGCTCCCATAAAAGGTTTCTACACCTTTGAAAATTCTGCACACAGTCCTTGTTTTGAAGAACCTGAAAAAATGTGCAATATTTTACGTGTTGATGTTTTGCAGCAACAAGTTAGTTTATCTGACAAGATATAATGGTTTCAATTTTATCGTGGAAACCATAAAAGAAGATTATAAACATAATCCGCAAAACTATAAAAACTAATATGTGAGCAATGAGATATCAATTTAAAATAAAAAATGCAGACTAGCTAATATAGTAGTCTGTTTTTCTGTTATAAAAGAGGTGACTCAATGGAAAATAGCAATGGTAAGAATCGAATTGAACTGTTGCAAACAAACATAAACATATCCAACCGTATGAAGTCTTTCGGATATAGAATGAATATTTGAATAACAAGATAGAATGAGCAAAGAAATTCTGATAATAAGTGCTATAATTAAGTTATAAAGGAGGAAAACAGCATGAAAGTCGATTATCTAAAAAAGATTGAACAATGTATTGCATATATTGAAAATAATTTGACCCATAAAGTTTATATTGATGATGTTCTTGAAAGCACATATTATTCTTATCCTCATTTCCATAGAATATTTATGGATTTTGTCGGTGAGCCTATCACTTCATATATTCGAAAACGTAAGTTGTCATGCGCAGCTGAAGAACTCATTAATACGAAAAAAACAATTATTGATATAGCCTTAGACTATAATTTCAGTTCCCAACAGACATTTAATCGGGCATTTACTGGATACTTTGGCATTTCGCCACTGAAATATCGGAATAACGGAATGCTGGATGATATCTACAAGCCTTTTAATTTTAAAGATTGTTTTTTTGAAGAATTGTTATCAATTCCTGTATCAATCGAGAGATTGCAACCAATGAAGGTAGCTTCTTACCATTCCTTTAATGGCAATATAAAATTAAAGAATAGCAGGCAAGAACAAGAAAAAGAGATTTCAAAAGCGTGGGGAAATCTTATCAGATGGCAAATGTCTTATGAATACCAAAAGCAATATGGTGCTACAAAAAAATTACCCGCCACAAGAGAACTCGGAAAATTCATGATTGATCAAAATCATCATTTACCGCCGTATACAAGGTATTTCGGGTTTATAAATCCTTTTCCGATGAATTGCAATGAATTTGGTTATGAAACATGGGCAATGCTTACTGACATATCTGAACATATAAAAACAGAAGTGCAATATAAGGATATTGTTATTAAAGATTATGATGGTGGTTTATATGCAACCTCAGAGGCTACGTACGGCCCGGATTCGAATCTTGATAAAGTATGGAAATCGTTACATTACTGGTTAATGCAAAATCAACAATATAATTATGGAGAACATCAATGGCTTGAAGAGCATATTACGAAATCTGGAGAAGGAGGATTTCATAGTTTTAAATTATATTTACCCATTCAACCGACCAGATAACACTCACGGACTGACTTGAATATAAAAGTCATAGTATAGAAGTATAGATAATAAATACCATGTGAAAATGAGAAAGTTATAAAAATGTACATGACATAGGGAATTCTTTCTTTTAATTATTAAATAGTATGCTATCATATATTTCATAACTAATTATAGGAAGTTAGTGAGGTTAACAAATGGAATTTCAATTTCTTGGGACTGCAGCTGCCACATCGGTACCGTTAGTATTTTGCAATTGCGGTATATGTCAACAAGCTCGAGTTAAAAAGGGTAAGGATATAAGAAAAAGGTCTTCTGCAATTATAAATAGAGAGCTGTTAATTGATTTTGGGCCAGATTTATGTAGCCAGGCAGAGATGTATGATATTGATTTGAGCAATGTGAAGTATTTACTTCAGACTCATTCACATTCAGACCATTTTGATGCAGGACATTTTATAACAAGATGGAGTGAATATGCAACTAAAAATCTAGCTCATCTTGATATTTTTTGCTCTTCTGGTACATGTAATGATATGAATCATTGGATCAAGGAAAATGAACCATCTTTTAATATTTATGATATCTATTGGAAAACGGATATGAATTATGATTTACATCTATTAAAAAGTGGGGATATAAAAGATATAAATGAATATGAAATAATAGCGATAGATTCCGAACATGATAAACGAATTGAAGCACTGGTCTATATTATCGGGCATAAAGGTAAATATATGTTTTATGGCACTGATTTACTTAATTTATCACGAGATGCATGGAACATTATCCAAGACTATAAGCTTGATTTGGTAGTTTTGGATCAAACCTATGGAAGCGGATATAATCAGGGAGGACATTTAGACAGCGGGCAAGTCATTGAAATTATTCATGAGATGAGAGAGAGAAAGATTATTCATGAAAAATCATATATCTATGCTACGCATATATCACATGAAGGAAATGATACACACGATAACATGGAGATGCTCTCTAATGTAAATAAATATCATATTGCATATGATGGTTTAAAATTAGAATTTTAATACCAGCCTCCATTTTTAGAGGTTTGGGGTAAGAAGGAAAGTAGTATTTTCCGTTTTTGATAAAATCACAACTTATATCAAGATTTTTTAGGCCTTTATCTAGTATCCTACATAAGAAAGGAGGAGAACTATCTTGCATGAATGGAATGAAGCAATACAAAAAATGATCTATTGGCTGGAAGATAATTTACCTGATAATCCATCACTTCTTGACATGTCGGAGCAGATTGGGTACTCACCATATTATTGTTCAACCAAGTTTCATGAAATAGTAGGTATGACGATTAAAAGCTATATTGCAGGACGCAGACTTACAAAAGCCACACTTGAAATACGCGATACCAACGAGCGTATTCTTGATATAGCTATTAAATACGGATATTCCTCTCAGGAAGCTCTGACGAGAGCTTTTGTTAATGCCTTTGGATGTACACCAGCGGCATATAGAAGGAAGCCTACACCTATTGTTCTTTCAAATATACAAGATGTTTTACTTCCCGAATTTTATAATAAAGGAGTAAGAACGATGAATAAAACATGTCTAAAAAATGCCGAAGTACGTATGGAGTATCTTCCAGCACATAAATATATTGGTATCTGGAGTGATGAGGCGAATGGCTATGGTGACTTCTGGATGAAGCATAATTGTGATGAGGTGTCCGGTATAATTGAGAGTATGAGACATTTATCAGACCCTGTTGTTGGGTGTCATATGGCTGGATGGCATTATGTAAATGGAGTTCGTAGATATTTTTATGGTTTTGGTGTATCCCCTGATTATAATGGTGAGATTCCTAAAGGGTTTGCCATGAAAGAATTTCCTGCAAGCTATTATCTTGTTTTTTTCCATCCTTCCTTCGATTATCTAAAAGATAACGGTGAGGTTATGAAACAGGTAGAGGACCTGGCCTGGAATTATGATATTGAGGCGGAAGGCTTTAATTGTCAGAAATATCAATGGAATGAAGAAATTTGCCAAGCCTACCAGCGTCATTATCCCGAAGTTCTCGGATATGAGGTATTACGTCCGGTTAAGAGAAAATAATCTATAGGCATAAGCCTATTTAAGTAAACTTAAAGTTCAAGGATTACAGCATAAAAACTGTAATCCTTGTTTCTCGTAATTATACCATTTGATTAACAGTTTTATATTTATATATTCTTTCAGCATGACCCTGTTCTTCTGTTTCTATGTTATTCAGAAGTTTTCTTACATCAGAATTTCCAAATTGAAAAAGATCAAAATTATAAGCAGAAGCAACATATTTCTCAGTCGTAATAGCATCCGTACATAAAAATTCATCATTGTCTTTATCTGCCTGATTAAAGCTTCCAACATAAGTTGCAGTTGGATTATACTCTTTACCGGCTTTGTTGCCAGAGTTTCCGCTTGGAACTGTTCCATTAAGGAGCTGCCCTAAGGAATCATAATGTTTTTGTTCTTCCTGCTTTATAGAGTTAAATAGATTTTTTAACTCGGTATCTTTTGCAGAATTCTCATTCTTTGTATACTTATCAATACACAATTTCTCTTGGTCTTGTAAATCTTGAATTAGAAAACGCTCTTTTTCTGAAATATTAATCATACCGATTTATATATGGATTCCTATTTGATTGAATCATATATATATATACCTCCTTTTATATTGTATAAATTCAGTACTATTATTGCTGGATTTGTTATTATTATTCTTAAATGCATATTCTTGGATAATTTATTATGCTATTGAAAATGAAATATTTCAGATAAAATATTTACATTGTACAGGCATCCCATATGAATAGTAATGGGTAGTATTGTAATACTACTAGACTACTAGCTATGCAAAATCTGCAATTAATTGATATAATTGTTGCAGATACTGCGATTTGGTGTTGCATATAATAGGAAATATTGTATACTGATATTGGAGGTGTTCAACATGAACTTAGGGAAAAAATTATTAGAAGTTCGAGAGAACGCAAAAATTTCACGTGCACAGATGGTTGAACTCCTAAAAGAAAGAGGGTTTGACGTAAAAACATATACCATTAGTAAGTGGGAAACCGGGGTGTCAAAACCTACCATTGAGGCATTTCTTGCTATTTGTGATATCTGCCGGGTGACAGACATACGACAGGCTTTTGTCGGTAAAAGACTTTTATGCTTATATGACATTCCCGTCTCTGCCGGCCGCGGTAATTATCTTGACAGCAGTTCTTATGAGATGATTGAGGTTGACAATACGGTTCCAAGTTTAGCTGATTATGCAGTAAGAGTGAGCGGAAATAGTATGATGCCCCGCTTTGTAGATCAGCAAATAATCTTTATCCATGAGCAGCCTTCGCTGGAGGAGGGAGAGATTGGAATCTTTTGCTTAAATAATAACACCTATTTAAAAAAGCTTGGGAAGGGGTACCTGATTTCATTAAA
This sequence comes from Anaerocolumna chitinilytica, assembly GCF_014218355.1. Classification (NCBI taxonomy): domain Bacteria; kingdom Bacillati; phylum Bacillota; class Clostridia; order Lachnospirales; family Lachnospiraceae; genus Anaerocolumna; species Anaerocolumna chitinilytica. Next base: position 4,314,919 of record NZ_AP023368.1, on the reverse strand, counting down.
TCCTGAATATGACCCAATTCCAATTTTAGAGCATGATGAATTTAAGGTATTTGGTAAAGTTGTTGGGTAATTTTTTTATAAAGATAGTAATCCGCTTTTTGGGGAGGAATCATGGACGAATATAATATAAATAAAAAATATGAATCAGTTAAAATCCCCGAGCGGCAGCAGGTTCAGGGAGAGGGGACTGCTAATGACTGGCCTCAAAGAAAAAATGCAGAACCTATTTCATTTGAAGGAGAGACTTATTACGAGATTGAATATGATTCCTGCCCGATGCCTGGAGTCGGTAAGTTTGTAATGAAGTCTCAGAAAATAGAAGCCCCTGAAAAGGACGAAAAGCGAGAGCTGTTCAGTCAAATGAGAGAGCTTGCCAGAACATCCGGCTCCACTTATGACTATACAAAATTTTATAATCGGCAGGTTCAGCAGGATAATGCCAGAATCTTTTATAAACAAGGTGTTTTTATGAAAGATGTTACAGATGATTATCCCGGAAATGCACAATTTTCACAGTACTTTCCATATTACCAGATGATGGGTTACGAGCAGCTGCGGACCTATTTTACCTGGCGTACAGAGGTTAGAAAAGGGAAGGTCACTGATATATCCTTATCTTATGCATTTCTTTATCTCTATGAGCTATTAGGTAACATTGGAGTGAGCGATCCACAGGATGGACTTAATCAACTGATGTCTTTCTGGAAAGCTTTCAGTGTTTATAATAAGTCTATTGATAAATATGTACTAAGATGGCTGAAGGATTACCATATCTACTACGATTTGACCCATTCTTTTAAAGAATTTATTCAGAAGAATAATCTAACCCGTCATTATCCCAAAATGGACGGCATGGATGACAGTTTCAGTCTGTTTTGTGCAGTATCAAAATACGATATTAGAAAATCCACCTTTTTTGCCGGTGACAATGTAAGTCTCGTTATGGATTGTTTTTGTTTTTTAATAAAGAAACTTCGGCAGACATTTGAAAATAACGGAATCCATTTTGAAGAAGCGATATTTCAGCCCACTAAGAAAATGACCGAATGGAAGCCCTTTAAGGATGCATTGTTTTATCCATGGAAGAAACAGCCAGACAGGCAGATTGTGCTTTCAGAAAGTGAAATCTATATTTGCAATAAAAATAAATGGTCTTTTAGTACTGTCATCACATCCGAAAACGGCCGGCAGCTGATTGGATACCTTATGAAGCAGATGGAAGCAGCTTTAAGAACGGTTACGAACTATAAGTATAAGCTCACTGCTAATATCGACACGGTTAACCATGAAGCCGTCACCAAATTAAAAAAAGCAGGCTTATCTCTTGAAAATATTATTAATAATGCCGTTGGTGAGTTCTACAAAGAAATGACGAAAACGGTTGTAATCGTGGACCAGACCGCACTGTCCCGTATCAGGCAGGAAGCTCTTGTCACACAGGAAAAACTAATAGTGCCGGAACCAGAAGCACAGCTTCTATCTGCTGTTCCTGTTCAAAACCCCTTGGATTTCGCTTTTACAGCGAAGGAGGACATGCTTTCTGAACTATTGACTGAAACAATTCAGACTTCCCAGCTGGGTCCTTGGGAAAGTTTGAAAAGTATGTTAACAGAGATTGAAATCGATGCGTTATCGGTGGTGTTACACAGTAACTCAGAATTAAAGAAATACGCTGATGAATGCGGTATTATGCTTGAGGTGTTGGTTGATGGAATTAACGAAAAGGCGATGGATTGCATGGGGGATAACCTTTTGGATGAGGAATTCGTTATTTATGATGATTATAAAGAACAAGTAAAGGAATTAATAGGATGAATATGGCAAGTCAAGTACCGAACAGAATAGCGAACATATTAATCAATGCTTTAAAAGGCGGAGTTGTACCAAGAGTTGGCCTTGAATATATCACGGTAGGCCGAACCCAGGAGATTGCTGCCATACTTCATGATATTCAGATGATTGAAGAGGGCAGTGCGTCTTTTCGTTTCATTGTCGGAAAGTACGGCAGCGGGAAGAGCTTTTTACTCCAAACAATTAGAAATTATGCAACAGCGAAAGGCTTTGTGGTTGTTGATGCCGATCTTTCACCTGAACGCCGGTTTGCCGGTACCAAAGGGCAGGGACTGGCAACTTATAAGGAATTGATTCAGAATCTTTCTACCAAATCAAAGCCTGATGGTGGTGCACTTCCGTTGATACTTGAAAAATGGATATCAGGTATCCAAGCAGCTGTCAAAGCACAGCCGGGGGTGAGTGATGTTGAATTTGATGAGCTGGTGGAAAGACAAATCTATGCCGTTGCAAGTTCCCTGGAAGGAATGGTCAATGGCTTTGAATTCGCCAAAGCAGTGGTCACTTACTGGAAGGCTTACAAGCAGGACGATGCAGCGCTGAAATCAAATGTGCTGAAATGGTTTAGGGGAGAATATCCATCCAGGAAAGAAGCAAAGGATGAGCTTGGAATCAATTTCATTGTCAATGATGAGACCTGGTATGATTTCTTAAAGATATTTGCCGCATTCTTAGTAGGAGCAGGGTATAAGGGAATGCTTGTCGTGATAGACGAATTGGTCAATATCTTTAAAATACCGAATTCCATCACCAGAGCTAATAATTATGAGAAAATCCTCACCATGTATAATGATGTATTACAAGGAAAAGCAAAGCATATTGGCTTTCTTATGGGGGGAACGCCTCAATGTATTGAGGACAAGTATAAAGGGGTATTCAGCTATGAAGCATTACGTTCGCGCTTGGCAGAGGGACACTTTGCCACTGCTGATATAAAGGACCTTTCAGCTCCTATTATCCGGCTGCAGATGCTGTCCCAGGAAGAGATGTATATTCTCGTTGAGAAACTCTTAAATATCCATGCACAGCTTTATAATTATTTAGCTGGTCTGTCCCACGATGACTTGGTTTATTTCTTAACGGTAGAATATAATCGTGTCGGTGCACAGACCCATATCACTCCCCGTGAGATTATCCGGGATTTTATTGAATTGATCAACATCCTGTACCAGAATCCCCAGAAGACAGTTTCAGAGATTTTAGGTGATAATAGCTTTGAAATGGCGAAAGGCGGAGTATCCGATGAGATTATACACAGTGAATTTCAGGAATTTGAGGTATAAAGATTATGGATGTTTTTAATAGGCTCGCACCTTTTATTCAGGATTTTATTTATGAAAATAAGTGGGAGGAATTGCGAGGTAATCAGGTTGCTGCCTGTGAGGTTATCTTTGACACAGAGGATAATTTACTCTTGTCTTCCGGAACTGCTTCAGGTAAGACAGAAGCGGCTTTTCTGCCGGTGCTTACTGAGATTTATAACAAACCGTCAAGCTCGGTGGGAATCCTTTATATATCACCGCTCAAGGCTTTGATCAATGATCAGTTTAAACGGCTGGAGCAGATGCTTCTGGATTCCAATCTTCCTGTCACTAAATGGCATGGGGATGCTTCTCAGACTCAAAAGAACAAGCTTATCAAAAATCCGGAAGGACTGCTGCAAATCACTCCGGAATCTTTAGAAAGCCTTATTACCAATAAACGCAGTGCCTGCCTGTCCTTGTTCTCTGATTTGCGGTTTGTTATTATTGATGAGGTCCACTACTTCATGCGGGATGTCAGAGGGCTGCAATTACTATGTGTTCTTGAGCGGCTTAAACAATTGACAGGTGTTAATCCCCGGAGGATTGGCTTATCTGCAACTTTAGGTGATATATCACTGGCGGTAAATTGGCTGAATACCGGAACCGGACGAAACTGCACCGCTCCCATTGTGGAAGAAGGGAAAAAGCGTGTAAGGCTTCACATTGAGCGCTTTGTTAATTACGCCGAAGAGCGGGATCTTATTACGAGAGACGGGAGTGGAAATGTAGTAGATGTCAACTCAGGAGATATAGGTGACCGGGAACATTACGAATACCTTTTCAGACAAACACTGGATAAAAAAACGATTATTTTCACTAATAGCAGGGAAGAGACAGAGTTTATCATTGCACATATACGGGAGATAGCATTACAGAATAAAGCACCGGATGTTTATCGGGTTCACCATGGTAATGTTTCGGCGTTGTTGCGGGAAAATACGGAAGATGAAATGAAATCTGCGGATGAGAAGATTGTCACGGGAGCTACTGTCACACTGGAGTTAGGTATCGACATTGGTTCTCTTGACCAGGCCGTTCAAGTCGGAGCACCTCTTAATGTTTCCAGCTTTGCTCAGCGTTTAGGCCGATGCGGCAGGCGCGGACAGGTCCCTCAGCTGTTATTTACCTTCGTCGAAAGCATAAGGATAAATTCCGCAGATATTCTAGGACCGATTAATTGGGAATTTATACGGACTATCAGCATTATACAGCTATATTTAAAGGATCATTGGATAGAACCCATTCCTCCCCAAAATCATGCTTATAATCTTTTGTATCACCAGACAATGAGCTGTCTAAAAAGCAACGGTGAGATGTCACCGGCAGGACTGGCTCAGTCCATTCTATCCTTAGGCTGTTTTAAGAACATTCCCCAAGAGGATTATAAATGGCTTCTTTCTCATATGATTAACATAGATCAGCTGCAGCGGACGGAGCATGGCGGATTGATTATCGGAAGAGAAGGAGAAAAAATCGTAAACAGTCATAAATTTCTGACAATATTTATGGCACCGGAGTATCTGCTGGTAAAAGATGAGAACCGAACTATCGGTACAGTTGATAAAGTCTATCCGGTTGGTACCCGTTTTGCATTGGCAGGTATAGCATGGGAGACAGTGGATGTAAATGAAAAATCGAAAGTTATCTTTGTAAAAAAGGTACCCGGGGTATCGGTTGTAGACTGGAATGTAGACTTTAATGCCGAGCTTCATACAGTTCTTGTCCGCAAGGTGCGCAGTGTTTTAAAAGAGAACGAACCCTATCCATATTTAAGCGACCGCTGCAGAGACAGATTAGCTGAAATTCAATATATTGCCCGCAACAGCGGAATACTGGATAATCTCGTGACCCCACTGTCAGATAGAAAATATGCTATCTTTCCCTGGGTGGGAACAAGACAATTAATGACCTTGAATTATGCTTTACGGTATCGAAAAATTAAGAGTAAGCTTCCTTGGATTACTTGTGTTTATCTAGAAGTGCTTTTTGAAGGATCGAAGGAGGAGCTGGAGAGCATCATCTATGATATTGTTCATAGTGATCTTAATCTATATGACTTACCATTACCTGACAAGGTCCAGATTGATGGAAAGTACAACGAGTTCATTCCCCTTGAACTGCTTCGAAAGCAATTCATAGAAGATTATCTTGACTTTGAAGGTCTTAAGGATGGATTATCATAATCAAAAAAGGTGCTGTTGCAAAATAGCTAATTTACTCTTTTGAAAGGATTGGGTGTATAATAATACATCCAGTCCTGTTTTAGAGTTCATTATGGCTATTTTGCAACAGCCCCTTTTTTATTAAAACTATAGGATGAGGTATGTGTAGAACCTAGGGTTAATTGTTAACTTGATCCAGAGTTTTCATATCTTCATCAAGGATAACAAAATCTACTTTTGCATTCGAAATAATTCGTTCTTCCTTTGTTGATTTGGGGATAACAACAGTATCTTTCTGCAAGCAATAACGGATACAAAGCTGTGCGGGAGTTACCTGATATTTCTCGGCCATTGCTACAATCGTTTTATTTCCAATTATTCTTCCGGTTGCCAATGGAGAGTAAGCGGTAATTTTAATATCAAGGGGTGCGCAAAAATTAACGATCTCTTCCTGTCTATGACCAATATGAAAGGAAATCTGATTCATCATTGGTACATATTTGCACATTGATAATATTGGTTGTATATGTTTGGGTTCAAAGTTTGAGATACCAATTGCCTTCACTGCGCCACTATCATAGATTTCTTCTAAAGCCTGCCAGCTGTCGATATTTCCTTGTGTACAATCCTGACCAATGCTGTGCCAAGGCCAGGGGGCATGGATTAAATAAAGGTCAATATAATCCAGTCCCAATAAATTTATAGATTTCTGAAAGCATTCATGGGCAATTTTATGCCCCTTATGTTCTGCAGGGAGCTTTGTAGTAACAAAAATCTCTTCTCTGGCTATCCCGGAATCTTTAATAGCTCTTCCAACACTTGCTTCATTTCCGTAAGCCATCGCTGTATCTATATGTCTGTATCCATTCTGTAATGCCCACAGGACTGCCTGATAGGTCTGTTCTCCATCCGGTATCTGCCAGGTTCCTAAACCAATTTTTGGTACTTTGACTCCATTCTTCAACGTATACGTTTCCTGTAAAATCATGTGTAACCCTCCTTTTATTATTGAACGGCAGTTATTAGTTTGGACATTCCTAGAAGGAATATCCGGTTGTTGTATTGACAAGATACATTATACATAATAAAGCTAACTCGAGGTCAAGGAAAATATTATTAATTATTGATTATAAAGAGTAAATTTGATTAATTCAAAACACTTCATACACTTGAACAATTTATTCGGAAATCTTGACAAAATAATACATAGGTATGGATTGATTTTGTTGTAACTTTACCATAAAATAGTATAATATGCAGATAAATGAAAAGGAGAGGTTACACTTATGATGATGGAACATGAAATTGAAGTAAAAGTAAATTTTACTGTTGAAGACTGTTATGATGCTATATTAGAAGCGGTATCAACCCTCAAAAATTATGAAATTACTGATGAAAATGAAATTATCGGTACAGTACAAATTAAGGTAAAGGGGTTAACAGCTTCTCCGGGTGATTATGTGACTGTCACTATTTCACATGAAACCTCTGATATTACAAAGGTTTTAATAAGAGGTGGGGTAAAAGTACCATATCTGCTTGCTAAAAAAAATTGTATTAAAAATGCTGAAGCTATCGCTGCGGCGTTTGCAAATGAAATCAAAAATTATGAAAAAGCAGGACAAAGTGCGAGTAAATCAAAGTCTGATGATTCAGTTGAAAATAAACTTGAGCGTTTGAAAAACATGTATCAAAAGGATTTATTAACACAAGAAGAGTACGAACAAAAGAAAAAAGAAATTATAAACAGTATGTTTAATTAATCTAAAAATCGCTGATTCCTTAAAATAGGAGTTAGCGATTTTAGATATTTCATATTGTTAAAAATAATTATAATAATTCTTAATCTGGCTTTTATGTTCTAATAGTATTAACATTACCATAAGGCAATTGAATCATTAATAGGGGGAACAGATATGTTTCAGATAAGGGGCATAAAAAAAGAAGATAAAGACTTTTGGTATACGCTTGACAGGCATTTGCCGGAAGCAGAATTTATAAAAAAAGTAGCAGATCAAAGAGGATATGTAATATTTGATGATGAGAAACCCATCGGGATATTACGTTTTAATATGTTTTGGGATAACATCCCTTTTTTAACTATGATTTATATTGACTTTTCTTATCACAAAAAAGGATATGGCAGAAAAGCCATGGAATTTTGGGAGGCTGAAATGGCTGGGTTGGGTTATAAGATGGTTATGACATCAACACAAGCCGATGAAGAAGCACAGCATTTTTATCGGAAGCTTGGTTATAAAGATAGTGGTTGCCTGGTACTTGATATACCGGGCTTTGAACAGCCACTTGAAATGTTTATGATAAAAGCAATTTGATAATCTAATAGATGAAGGGGAATTTACGAATGATAATAAGACCTGCAACAGAGAAAGATATAGAAGCTATAAGACAACTTTTCTGGGAATTGGATACGGATGCTATAAAGCATCAGCCGGAACATTTTCAGCGGGGAGATAGAAACGATGAATCTTTAATAGAAATGATTAATGGCCCTAAATCACAATTCCTTCTGGCAGAACTTCAGGATGAAGTAGTTGGATTTTCGTTATTATTTGAAAAAGAAACCAATGGTCCAAGTCTATTAATACCGTGCAGGTATGCTTATATGCAAGACTTTATTGTGAAAGAAATACATAGAAACTGCGGTATTGGCACAAGGTTATTTGAAGCTTCAAAGCAATGGGCGAAAGACCGCGGTTTAGATTATTTACGTTTGTCGGTATTTCCTTCTAATCACAGCGGAATACGTTTTTATAAACGCCATGGCTTACAGGAGCAAATGGTCAGCATGGAGTGTCATTTATAGAATTTAGTTCTTTAAAAGCCTCAGAACACTAAATTTCTGAGGCTTTATTAAGCCGTGGTAATGTCTGTTAGCCATATGAGATAATGAGGATAGGTGTTAGGAATTATGGTATTGCAGGGGATAGCGCGGTTTCGGAGTAAACTTAAGAGTTGCTGGTTTATTGAAGAACAATCAAGGGAGAAAATACGATGGCTTCAAGATTGATTCATTATTTGATTGCAGAAGAAATTGCGGTAATGAATACGGGAATAGATAGAGATCGATTTGTATATGGAGCATTATTACCGGATTTATCGAAGCATGAAGATGGCAGTTATGAGAAAGCTCATTTTGGAGAAGTATTGACAAAAGAGAATAAGAAAGGCATTAACTGGCTTAAATTTAAAGATAGATATAATTGGCAGATGAGTGATTCCCTTTATATGGGTTACTATTGTCATCTAATAATGGATGCTTTATGGTTTTCAAGTATTGCAGACAGATTTATCAGAATTCATCTCTACCCGGAACGAAAATTATATTATGAGATGAGCTATAAAGATTTTAGAGTACTTAATTATATTTTATCAAAAGATTATAATTTACATTATTACCTTCCATTAATGGATGGGATTGGTATAGAAGAGATTGATCAACTTTTGTGTCTTGAATTCTGCCAGGCATTAAGAAGTGAAATCAATGATTCAAAAGCAGCTTCCAGGGAGGACCTCGAACTATATCCATACAATGAAATCCTTACATATATAAATCAGGCGAAGGAACTGTGTATAAATGAATTAAGTGCCCTAGCTGAAGGGAAGGAATCTATGAATCCAGTAAACTTATATACTACAGTATAAGGAATGGAAATAGAAAGTGGTTAGTGTGAAAATGAAAGACAATTTTCACTTTTGATTTAAGTACTCGCTAAAGCACATCACATGGAGGGAAGAGTGAAAGATAAATCTTTCACTCCCCCTGATTTTGTACACGTGCTAAAGCACGCAGATGGGAGCCAAATATGAAATTACGATATAATAATCCGGGGATACAACATAGCATTGATAGTATCATGCTATTCCTTGAAGGAGATTACAGCGAATACTGGTTCGAGTCTTCCCTTTATTTTTATCCTCAGATTGATAAAGGAAAACTTTGTTCTTTCAATAGCCTTCAGAAGCGAGATTATTTGTTAGAGGTTCTTAATGGTGTTGTAGAATTCGAAGCAATTAAGCAAAAAGTAATAAGCTATCAGAAGTATTGGGATTCTAAATCATTCAGTATACAAAAGGCATTAGAGGATACATTTGATCTAAATTTATCGGACAAATTTAACGACCTGATTGGAAATATCACACTGAATCCAATATGTCCAAGATTTTTAGATGAAAGAAGATTTGATGTTTTTTATTTAAATAGTGAAAAAGGAGCTCTAGGAATGGCCATCCATGAAATTATCCATTTTGTTTGGTTTTATGTATGGAATTGTCACTTTAAGGATGATAAAAGGGAATATGAAAATCCTCATATAAAATGGATTTTCAGCGAAATGGTTGTCGATACCATTATGAGAAAGGATAAGAGGCTATATTCAATCAATCCCTATTTCGAAAGCGGCTGTGCGTATGATTATTTTTATACAATGAAAATAGATGGAACTCCTGTGCTGGATATACTGCAAAGGCTTTTTGAAGACAATAATATCCTCTTGTTTATGGAAAAAGGTTATGAATATTGCCTCGTGCATGAAAAGGAAATTAGGAATCAAATAAAAAAATAAAAAGCTAACGCATTAGAAATAAAGGATGCAAGTAAAACTAAAGATTTCACAAGTATGATATTATATAGCTGCAAAAAACACCTAGATAGGAGTAAATTATGACTCATGTTTATTTTATCAGACATGCTGAACCAAATTATAAGAATCATGATGATCAAACAAGGGAACTCACCGAGAAAGGAATGAAAGACAGAGTACTTGTTACTGACTACTTAAAAGATAAAATGATTGATGTGGTTTTATCAAGTCCTTATAAGCGTGCAGTAGATACAGTAAAAGACTTTGCTGACAAATATAATCTTCATATTAAGTCTGTTCATGATTTTCGTGAAAGGAAAATTGATAGTATATGGATTGAAGATTTTCAGACGTTTAGTAGGCGGCAATGGGCTGATTTTAATTATAAATATTCTGATGGGGAAGCATTAAATGAGGTTCAAAAACGAAATATTTCTGCACTAAATGCTGTATTAATAGAGTATCAGAATAAAAATATAGTTGTTGGGAGCCATGGAACTGCTCTTAGCACAATTATAAATTACTATGATAGCTCATTTGGATATGATGACTTTGAACGAATTAAATCACTCATGCCTTGGGTTGTAAAGTTTACTTTTAAGAATACTGATTGTATTGGAATTGATAAAATAAATTTATTTGATGATAAAAGCTAGAGTATACATTTGTAATTCATTGCATTAACGGTGTCTTTATAGTTCTGTTGATAAAATTTATAATATGTCCGAAAATATCAAAAATATACGTCCGTGTTACATTACAATGAAAGAAGGAAGAAATGTATAGCTATGAAAGCATAGTAAGTGAAGTAAAAGATAAAATCAGACGAGAACTGGATAGTATAAGCTGCAATAAAGCAGCACAGCAGTATGGATATTCCGAAAAGCAGCTGAGAAGAATTTTTTCATCTGCTACGGATATGAATTTAGGTAAGTATATTAAATACAGGAGAATGGCGCAGGCATTATGGGAGTTGCGTTATACCAATACAAGTATCATTCAGATTGCACAGAATAATGGCTTTGAGTCCCAGGAGAGCTTTACACGAGCTTTTAAGTCAGCATTTAAGACTACTCCCTCAAAATTTCGTGAGCTTGGGGAATTGGAAGGCAATCAGATTGAAAATATGTTAAAAGAAGTAACAGAAGAAGCCTCCCATGAAAATGCCAGGAGCAAGAAACAAGTCTTACCGGAACCAACTGTCCAGATAATTCATAAACCCAAAAGTCTATGGTATAGTTTGATGAGAAATACCGATGATTTATTCCCGCATGATTTTTATACCAGCTCCATGAAGAATGGGATTTTTGAAAAGATAAGGCAGATGAAAGATGTGGAGTATATGGAGGGGGTATATTTGACGCATATCTACAAGGGACAGAAATTTACCTCGTTAACTTTAGGTTTCGAACTTGAACCTACAGAAGCTATTCCAAGCTTTAAGGGGTTTGAAGTCAATATGTGTCCTTCTTCTGATTATCTGAAGGTAAATGTGCCGCCTTATAGGAGCTACGAGTTAGGTGGACATGTCTTAGCGGCATGGGATGTATTGTCTGATTTTAATTATGCTGATTATCAATTACGTAGAGATCTGGATAGTGCGCCAATTTTTGAGATGGACTCTCCAACAAGCGGCTATACATTATATTTTCCAGTAACCAGTTTATTTTAGGAGGATATACCGTGAAAATTGAATTAATACCGGCTTATTTGAAGCTTGAAGATTACATTCGGGCAGAACATCAGGATCAAGAGACCTGGAAAGTAATTATGGTGGAACCATATTGGAATACAATATCCCAATGGGCGCCTTTTCCGGAAGACTATAAAATGCCCATTTGTCAGTTGGACAAGGCGGAAGCAAAACAGCAGCTGGAGGCACTAAAGACGGTCAACTGGAATCAGGTTGAAGAAACTTTTAATGATATATGCAATCGATTACCAAAGGATGATGAAGATACTATGTATGTGGCTATCTATCCCTCAAATACAGGGATACCGGAAGGGATCTATGGTACGGGAGTTTGGGGAAATATTATCCTAAATATAAATGCTGCAAACAGCAATTTTGAGGAGTGGCTTCCCTTTGTCTTTGCTCATGAATATCATCATAATGTGTGGGGAAATTATTGGTATTGTCTTCATAATGGCGAAGGACTTCATGGATGGCTGATTGAAAGCATTATTATTGAAGGCGAAGCGGATGACTTTGCAGAAAGTATATTTGGAGATAAGAGTCCCTCGTGGCATCTTGGAGTAAATAGCAAGGAGGAAGAGGATATCTGGAAAAAAATAAAAACTGCAGCTAAATTATGTCTACCGCCGGAGGAAGCAGGTAAATACATATTTGGATGCGAAGAATTAGGAATACCTCAAAATGCAGGATATTATTTTGGTATAAAAATAATTAGAGAATATAAAAAGAGAAATCATATTAACGATGTAAATAGTTTAATGTCAACTCCATTAGAGGAAATCTACCGATTTTATGAAAGTTGTATGGTTTAGATAATACTTGATTGTGTACAATTAGAGCATTATGTAATTAGAAGCCAATAGAGTCAAACAGGACATACATGAAAAAATGAATTTAAAAATGACAGAATCAAGCAGTTCTTATCAAGAGAAGTACCCTAACCTCGGATAAAATATTTATGAACAGGAGGTAAGAAAATGTCTGAAATAAAACAGCTTCAGAAGGCAGTAGATTATATTGAAACCAATATTACGACAGAGTTGGACTATACAGAAATTGCAAAACAAGCCTGTATGTCAACCTTTCATTTCCAACGTTTATTCTCAATTTTGTGCGGACACACTATCGGAGAATATATAAGAAACAGACGTCTTTCACTTGCAGCAATGGAAATGATGTCAACAGAGAAAAATATTATTGAGATTGCGCTTCGATATGGCTATGATACACCGGAAGGTTTTACAAGGGCATTTCACAGATACTTTGGAATTACTCCTTCGGCAGCCCGGGACCGAAAAATTGTATTACCAAGCTTCGAAAAGCTCTCCGTTCAAAAAACACTATTTGGAGGTATGGTTGAGATGGATGATATGACAAGTTTTAGTAAGCGTGGGTATTATGTAAAAGAAAATGCACCGGTTTATTTCACAAATGATATGGATTTGACCTGTAAATGGTTTCGCGATGTCCTTGGATGGTATGGAGATATATGCGGGAGAGATGAAAAGGATAATCCGATATACGGATGTGTGTTTGATTATCCGGGAGAGTTAATCGTTGCTAATCTGACTCCCTTTCGAGGAATTCATCTATTCAACGGTGAGCCGGGAAAAGGGGTAGTAGCTTTTATTAATATTCAAGGAATTGATACCTTCCATAAGTTTGTCAGAGATAACGGATGGAATCAAATATCTGAGATATATGAGCAACCCTGGGGGGCGAAGGAATGCTGCGTAACTACAATCGATGGTTCCATCATTCGGTTTTTTGAAACCTCTGTTTGAGTCTAAGAAAAGATATAAAAAAAGATATAAAAAGATATAGAAAAAATATAGAAAGAAATATAGAAAAAAATACAGAGAAAATATAGAAAATATAAAGCTTATATAAGCTCGCGGGCTGTCCTATAAAGAGACCCTGCGAGCTTTTTGAATTCTGAAAGGTATGTAATAATTTATTATTAAAACCGGAAGTTTCCAGAGATACGTTCTATAATTTCCAATATTATGCTATAATACGAGTTAGACTGTTCCATATAGAACAAGAGAATAGAATTTTTATTAATATAAACGAAGAGAAAAGAAAAAAATAATCTCAGACAGATTATGAACGTATTTTGAAAGGATATGGTTTCTATAATGGAGGATACTGCACTTTTGATTATATTAAGAGGTAATTCCGGGAGTGGCAAGACTACAACAGGAAAAGCCTTGCAGAAAAAATTCGGGCACGGTACAATGTTGATTTCTCAGGCAACCGAATTTTGGCATATTACTTTGATATTCCTTTTGAAGAAACCTTAATTCGTCATCAGCAAAAGCCAAATGCCCATGAATTTGGTGAAGTTGACATGAGAAAATGGTGGCAGGAGAGGGACTTTTTAGGGATTATCCCTGAAGTGAAATTGTCTATGGATTTAAGCCTTAATGATATTGTGAACCAGATTAGCAATGACATCGCAGTGCAAATATAACCTAAGAGGAGGCAACAAATTGTTAGATAAAGCAGGACTGAGTGAAAAGATAAATCGATGCGTAATAGAATGGGATGTTTCCGGTGCTGTTGCTGTTGTAAAGGAACATGAGTGGTATCATGAGAATTACTACGGTTTTGCAGACAGAGAGAAATTAATACCGATCAAAGAAGACAGCACTTATCTTATCTCCTATAACAGCAGATTCTTAATGGGTCTTTGCATTGGAAAGTTGCTGGATGAAAAGAAAATAAGATTATCCGAAACAATAGACACCTATATTCCGGAATACAGCCATGCAACTGAAATAACACTGAAGCAGCTATGTCTTAAGCAGAGCGGTATTCCGGATTTTTTTAACAGTGGTATTATGAAAAATAAGCAGGAGGATATAGCGTATCAGAATCTTATTGATGAACAGCGTAATCTCAAGGATCGTAAGCTCCTTACACATCCCTGGGATTTTTACGATGCTTTTTCTTTTGTTAACAATAAGGCACTAACTTGTTTGCCCGGAACGGAACCAGCAGATGACTTGGATAATATGTCAGAAACGCTATTTATCAGGGAAGTAATAGAGAGATGTGCAGGAATGAAGCTGCCGGATTACCTTCGAGAGGTTATATTCGCTCCCATTGGTATAAAAGGAGATTATAAAAAACCTGATACAAAACCTTATGCCGTATACCATATGAACAGCTACATAAACAGTGAATACGAAGAGAATGTAAAATATGCCTTTGGGATAAATTACAGAGAGGCTAAGAAGCTGTTACAAGCCTTGGTAGAGAAAAGGCTTCTGTCGGAAAAGGCCTGGAAAGCAATTACCACACCTGCAACTTTTGAACAAAGTATAGCTTTTAATTCCGTTTCCGGCCTATTAAGTGCTCGCGGTCTGGAATACGGCAGTACAGGCTGGAGCTGTTATCTTTATCTGAACTGGAAGGAGAAATTAGGCCTTCTTCATCTTACAAACAGTGAACTGATAGAACGCAGTGTCGGCGGAGATTCTATCAGCCAATTCCGTAAGGAGTTTAGAAAATTGGTTACCTCAGCATTTGTGTTCCCCAAAGATACAAAATTGGTTCCTTTTAATAAAAGGAATCTCTGGGATGCCATGGAATTATCCATTGAAGAGGAGCAGTTGGAGTATATGAGTAATGCCAAGCGGGCTATCTGTATTGCATATGCATATAAACAGAAGCTATTTGTGCTAATGGAAGGAGAGTATTCCATTGGTTTGGTTGCTTTTAAGGTTGATCGGAAAAACGAGAATTACTATATTGAAAGTGTTTTGATTGATAAGAAATATCAAAACCGAGGCTTTGGTAAAATCATGATGATGCAGGGGCTTACCTACCTGAAATCTCAAGGATGTAAATACCTTACTATAGGAGTTCACCGACATAATATGGCTGCCCTAAAACTGTATAAATCGGTAGGATTCACTGAAAAAACCGTCTATGAAGACTTTGTTGAAATGGAGACGTATCTTTAAGAATGATTTTTTCTTTTCTTAAACTGTATAAGATTGACTTAATTCGACAATAGTGATATTCTTCTAAATAATACCATTTTACTGGGACGAAAAGGAGAAATAATCAATTGCTATGGATACTATTTATCAAGGACTGAAAATCAGAAGGTTTAACGAGAAATCAGAAAGAAACAAAGTTATTAACAGATTTATACTTTTAGGAACTACCATACTATATGCTTTGTATATAGCAGTCCTGGTTCGAAATTACATGACAAAGGATGTCTCCTTTATCATACCTGCCATTCTTATTCCATTATGCTGCCTTGCATTTACCATTAACATGGCGGTTTATATTAAGAAACCTATTAGTAATATACTAGGGTGGGGAAGCCTGATCAGTTACATGATTATATACTCTATTTTCCTTTTGAGTGATGAGAGCAGTTTTGTCAGGATAAGTGTAATCCCTGTATTATCAGCAGTAATTTTATTTTACAATACCAAATTAGTGAGGATTTTTTGTCTGTGGAGCAGTATTGTTAATATTATCTATTCCGTGCTTTTAATAATGTCCGGGACTACGGATATATTTCAAAATATTTTGGAACTAATTATTATTCTTTTAACTCTTAATACTATTTATAAATGCACAGATATAGGGCATCGTTTTTCCCATGATTCACTTTATACGGTAAAGGATCAGAAAGAAATTCAAGATATAATGGTAAATGATATTCTAGATATTGCAAAAATAGTAAAGAACGGAACATCAAAAAGCAATGAACTTGTACAAGTCCTCGGAGAGTCTACAAAAATAGTGAATTCATCAATTGGTGAAGTATCAGCCAGTACACAGGCTACGGCCGATAATATTCAGGAACAGACAATTATGACCCATAATATCCAGCAATCCATTAATCAAACCATAGAACATTCTGATAAGATGGTAGAGATTGCTGCCAATGCAGCGGAATCTGTTCGGAATGGCTTGGCCGTTATGGAGAACTTAAAGGGCCAGTCAAGTTATATTGCATCGACCAATGAGACAGTAGTTAGTTCTATGGATAAATTGCATAATAAAATGAGTGAAGTACAAGACATCGCAAAAATGATATTTATGATATCCAATAAAACAAATCTGTTAGCGTTGAATGCCTCGATAGAAAGTGCACGAGCCGGTGAAGCTGGTAAAGGTTTTGCGGTTGTTGCAGAAGAAATTAGACAGCTGGCAGAACAGACAAGAGTTTCTACGGAAAATATCTCAAAGATAATTGAGGAATTAAATCTGAATGCTTCAGATGCAATCCGCCATGTAAAAGAATCAATTTTGTCCACTGAAAATCAAGGAAACCTTATTACCACGGCTTCTCAAAGTTTTGAGAAAATAAATGAAGATGTAAATATACTCTCCGGGCACATCGAAGAAATAGATATTATGTTAGCAGAGTTAGCAGAAGCGAATAACCAGATAGTTGATAGTATTAGTCAATTATCCGCCGCAACACAGGAGATTACAGCAAGTTCTGAAGAAGTATCTGCCATCAGTGAAAAAAACCTCGAGAAATCAGAAACTGCAAAAGAATATTTAACAGAGGTTCTTGAGAGTACAAAGCGGTTTGATAAATATTTGAATTAGAAAAACCGATTAAATTAAAACACCACATAGAACGAGTACGTTAAAATGTCTTGTTCAAGTGGTGTTTTAATTTATTTGGGAAACACAACATTTATTGAAAGCAATCGATACTTGCGAGGGGTGTCATGTATCTGATTGAGCTTTCGCGTGTAATTTGGCAAACAACAGATAAAAAAGTTCGCCTGCTTCGAAGACTTCCTGGCTTAGATGCTGGTCTGCTGTCTGTACTCCAATATCTGAAAAGCCAATAGAATTTAATCTGCCTTTTAAGGTGGTTTGTATGAGATGGTTTATCTCTTGTATCTGTTCATCTGCTTTACCATGCAGAACATAGAGAAGTATATTGCCGGCATAATGCCCAATCCAGTCTTCCGGTCCTGGAAGGCAGGCATGGGCTGATTCTGAAAGAAGAGGCAGGAATTCATAAATGTCATTGGATAGCTCCGGTAGTGTGAATACAACTGTAATTAAAGTTAAAGGTTCCCGCTCTGCCTTTGATCTGCGTATATCTAAAGGTAAATGCTTATCAATGTAATACCTGGTATAAAATCCTGTCTGCTTATCTGTCGATTTATCAGCTGCCTCAAGAAGTGGATTAGTGATAGCAGCAGCTATGTTAATAATAGACTGGTTGGATATATCCTTTAAAAGCTCAGTTATATAAACGGATTTTCCTATATGTTCAGGAAAAGCAAGAACCAGGTAAGTTTGTTTTTCTTTTTGTTCCAGCTTAAAGAAGGTATCGTTTTGAACATATGCCCGAATAGAGATGCAATTTTGACAGGATTCGTTATTGTTCCAAAAGTAATAGCAAGCAGATTCATTCGGGATTTCTTCACCAGATATCACCCAGGTTGTATGTTCGATGGGATTCACAATCCGTGCCACATCATAATGACCGTCAAAGATTGTAAGTTTTGTTTTGATTTGAAAAACTATTTGCGATATTAGATTATAATATGCGTTTTCAGTCATTGAAGTCATTCCCACGAAGCTGATGCCATGAGCATTCCGATAGTCTGAAGGAGAGATTCCGCAGTATTTTTTAAATACTGCTGCAAAATGATTCTGATAATGAAAACCGACGCTTTGTGCAACCTCTAATATGCTTGAATTCTTTTCCAGTAAGAGTTTTTTGCTTTGTTCAATACGGATATTATTTATATTATCATTTAAGGATAAACCGGTTTCTGACTTTATTAAATTAGAAATATAATAGGTGCTTAAACGGGTGAGGTTGGATAAATCCTCTAGTGTTATTTTTTCGCTGTAATGGCTGTAGAGATAGTCTATGATTTTTCTTACAGGCTGGGAATAGATACTTTTTTTGCTCTTGGAGACCGCATTTGTAATCGTCGCCAGAACATTCTTCATCATTTCATAGATCTCAGTAATATTATTAGTAAGTTCCATCCGAAGAATCATTTCGTCTGTCATATCCAGTGTCTGCACATAAGGTGCGCCGGCATCGATGGCAGTATAACAGGCCATGGAACATAGTTTAATACAGCTGTTTTTAATGCTTCTTATATGATCTGTATTATAGAACTGATGCACTGGGGCGAAAGAAGCGCTTTGCTGATTAATAAGATCTAAAAGCCTTTGTGTATCACCTTCCTGTATTGCCTGCTTAAGGCTTAGATAGGTTGAGGATGGAATATGACGTTCAATTCCCTTGACATTCCACTTACGATTTTCTGAAATAGAGGATGGTTTAATAGACTTTTTTACCGTTTGTTGATTACTTTTTATTATTTGAATAGGAGCATTTTCTTTCATTAGGCTGGTACTGAGTGAATATAAAACAGTTCCGTATGATATTGCTTTTTCATAGACAATGGTTTTCTTTCTCATTAGAAGCTTGCGAATTTCTGATTTCTTATGTTCAGATAGATGGAGAGGTTCGGTAAATTCATCAAATTCTACATCAGAGAGTTCTCTTACTATAATAGGATCGGATACAATTGCTCCGATATAATTGTTATTTCTGACTATAAAAACAATATGGCAAATAATACTATCGTGAAGGAAAAAAGCAAAGTATCTTTTATCGCTTACAGTCTTGGAAAATTTTTCTGAAAGAAAAGACAATACATGATCGAAACCCAAGTCGCTTAATTCATTTACAGTAGTATAATCAGTGTTGGATAAAATCAGATTTAGTCGAATATCAAAGAAAAAGGAACCATTTTCTGTAGCCATTAAGTAGGTGTCCATAATTCTTTTCAAATTAATAGTGCAGTCTAGCAAGTTTATGCCCCCTTTAATTTAAAATATATAACAAATTATTACAATAAGCAACAATGATAAAAAATTTTCCCTATAATATTTCTAATTTCACAACTTTTTATCCACTTAGAATAAAAATTGGTATATAATGGTATATATCACAACGATATAAATTTAAAAAATTATCTTTTTTCATGAAAATTATGGCTTTTAAAATTGATAGGAGGATGTATGGACGTATATATTGCCAGGCAACCGATATTTAATCGTAAAATGAAAGTATATGGTTATGAACTCCTTTATAGAAAGAGCTTAAATAATTATTTTGAGGGAGGAGATGACGACCAGGCAACAACAGCTTTGATAAATAACTCTTTTTTAGTTTTTGGATTTCAGGAACTGACAGGACAAACGAAAGGATTTATTAATTTCTCTCAGAATCTAATTTTAAATGAATTAGCATATTTACTGCCCAAAGATCAGGTGGTTATTGAGATTTTGGAGAGAGTTGAACCCAATGAGAAGATCATTGAAGCCTGTAAGAAGTTAAAAGAGAAGGGATACATACTGGCTTTGGATGATTTTGTTCTGGAACAGTATACGAAAGAGTACCTGCCTTTAATTGAGATCGCTGATATCATAAAAGTTGAATTTCCTGCTATTAAGGGGGATGGTATACAGAAGATTATTGATAAGTTCGGACAGAAGATAACCTTTCTGGCAGAAAAAGTTGAAACCAGAGAAGAACACCAGCGTGCGATGAATATGGGATTTAAACTTTTCCAAGGGTATTATTTCAGCAAACCTCTCTTAGAGAACCTTAAAGAGATTGATGCATTGAATGTTAATCTTGTAAGAATTGTTAATGTTCTTAATATTGAACCGATTGACTATGATAAAATAGCTGAAATTATTCAGCAGGATGTAGGTTTGTCCTATAAATTCTTAAAAATGTCCAACTCTGTATATTATGGAACCAAGTACAGAATAAAGAACATTAAGCAGGGACTGATGTTTATGGGTACAGATGAAATTAGGCGCTGGGTATATCTGATGATGCTAAGAGGAGTACAAAGTCCTGAGAATGCGGAACTTGTAAAAACCTCTGTTATTCGCGGGAAGATGCTTTCACTTTTAGCAAAAGAATTACATACAGCAAAAGAATCGGATTATTTTATCGGTGGCATGTTTTCATCTGTAGATGTACTGATGAATACCAATATGGAAAAAGCGTTGGTTGGCCTTCCCTTATCACAGGAAGTGCAAGATGCACTATTGGGTAAACCGAATCAGCTTCGATGGTACATTGATACTGTAGTTGCTCTTGAACGTGCAGAATGGGAAAAGTTGTCTCAGGCAGGTGGTTATCCTCAGGTATCAGCAAATAGGTATATGACATTATATCTGGAAGCAATACGATGGCAAAGATCGTTAATGGATTAACATTAAAATGCAGAATTTAGTGAAATAATTTAAAACACCTCCTAAAAGTGAAACAGCAAAGCTGTTTACTGGTAGGAGGTGTTTTAAATAATTGAGGGGAAACAAAATGTTTTATAATGAAAGCAATCGATACTTGTGAGGGGTACAAGCATCAGATTGTGCTTTCCAAGTAATTATAGACAACATGAAAACTTTCGAATCTTGTTGTCTGTTACATAGAGAAAAAAATTGAGTTGCTGATATTAATTTATCTCTTGCTACTAATATAATACAAAATTCTACACGAAGCAACAGGGAAAGCATGAAAAGTAATAAATATTTTGCTATTTTTTATATAAATTTTTTGGATTTAAACATTATTTACCAAAATAGTTTAAATTACATCTTAAATTGCGATAATAATTTCACATTTTATCTTTGGCAGTTTACTTTATGCCTTGAATATGCTAATATATTACGGAAGATATGCAGAATATGTCAAAGGATTGTACATAGTTGTCCCGCCAAGGACGGATAAAAGGTTAGGGGGATTTGAGCATGGGAATGAATGGCGGATTACAGAGCTGCTTAAGATGCGGGAATATGTTTATATATTCCGGAATGGGTAAATGTATATGTGAGAATTGTAAAAAGGAAGATGAAGCAGAATTTCAATCAGTAAAGAATTATATATATGAACATCCTTCGGCTACCATTATGGAAGTATCCAAAGAGACAGATGTGAGAGTTGTTAGAATTAAGAGTTATCTAAAAGACGGGCGTTTGATTATATCAGATGATTCGCCTATTTTTATAAATTGTGAAGTATGCGGAGAAAGTATTAAATATGGCCGCCTATGCCGTAATTGCGCAGATACTATGAGCACTGAGATGAGAAATGCCTTGAAGGTTGAGGAATACCAGGTAGGCGAGAAGCCTAATATGAGTATAAGAACAAGATTTCTTGACCGATAGTAAAAAAGGTGTTGACATATAATAATGCTTGTACTATAATATTGTTTGTGTTCGCCAGGTAATTAATTACCAGATGAAATAATACAAACGTGCGCGAGTGGCTCAGTGGTGGAGTATCGCCTTGCCAAGGCGAGGGTCGCGGGTTCGAATCCCGTCTCGCGCTTAAATAATTTCCTCAGAAATCTTGAAATATCAAGGTCTCTGGGGATTTTTCATTTTATGAGTTTTGAGTACCCATGAGTACGTCATTTCCATTCATCTCTGAAAGCGCATTCACAATCTGTCTTGATGTCTTCTGCTTTCCTTGGTTATTCAGTATGTAGGTAAGAGTGGTAGCTTCATCATTGTGACCAAGATACCATTGAATGTCTTCAATTGCCACTTTTTTTCTTGCATTTCAGATGCTACCGTTCTGCGAATATCATGGGCAGATTTCACTTCAATTCCTGCTCGTGTGCATTGTGCACGGATACAGTTATCAACCTCACGAATCTTGGTTCTGCCTTCTTTATCGCAGAAGATAAAATCCCCATCTGAATATCCTGCTTCCTCATTGATGCTCTTAACCGTCTGAAACAGATTAATTTCATAGTCGCTTAAAGGAAGATATCTGTCACCAGCAGGGCTTTTCTTCTTCGTATACTCACAGATAGCTACTTTGAGTTTCCCGTTTTCATCTTCAACACGACTTTCCATCCGATGGATGTGTATTTCTCTGGCTTCCCAATCAATATCCGACCATTTCAGTGCCACAGCCTCACCTATCCTAAGACCAAGCTTGAACAGAAGAAATACCACATAGGTATCCGTCTCGTATGGCATCTGCATTAATCGCTTGTTCAGTTGTCGAAATAGTTTTTCCTTTTCTTCAGGGAGATAGACCCTACTTTCATCTTTAGGATTATTAGGTGGTTTACAGCCATTCACGTTGATTTCAATATCATCATATGGATTGGACAGAATTAAGCCTTTCTTCTTCGCGTACTTCATTAAGTCCTTGAAATCTGCTTCATATTGTCCAGTTCTTTCTTGGTTAAATCATATTCACTGATACAGCCATGAAAGAAACCCTCAATGTCATCAACTGTGATTCTGTCAATGGATCCTGATGTTTGGAACGATCAATCGCAAGCTTACTGTCCAAAGATTGCTTCACTTGGTCAACTAGAGATTTTTTATTCTTGTGTGACATAACGATTCCTTTCTCACTGATTTCGCGATAAAAACATAAACAATGGGTATCTGTTAAAGCTAAGCACAACCCACTCTTATTTATACAATCTATGGACGATTGTTTTTGCCACGAAACACTTTGTGCTTCAGAAAGAAATTTAATAAAGGGTTCCTTCATTACCTACCATGCTTCTTTGGCGGAGTAGCATAGTGAAATCTCCTTTTGAGATAATAATTAAATACAAGGATGTTTTTTTCATCCTTCAACTCATTTTGTTTTGCTAATTTAAATTAACAAAACTCAGTTTATTTTTTCTCCCTTCTTCTTTGATGCTAAGAATATGATTGAATCACTTGTTCGATATATGAAAAATGGTATAAAAAATCCCAATATCCGTTTACCCATAAATAAATGTGATGTGTAACCGTTATTGGAATTAGATTACAGTATAAGAATTATTGATATTATTAATAAATAATGGAATTTGTTGGTATTAATAAAAAAGAATGATATAATAAAAAAAGTTTATAGGTTAGCTACTTATTCAGACCTTGGACTTAATCTTATTGTTGACCATCTTGTTTTAAATCAAGTTGACGGTAAAGAACAAAAACTTTTTGATAGATTCATGAAACAACTAGATGATTAACCTGTACATTAGTAAAGGGAATATGCCCAATATAGGAATTAAGAAAACGTGAATTAAGCCGGGAAATAGAAAAATTGGTAATTCTGAATGGCAATTAAAACAAGGTTTATACCCGTTAGAGGGATATGCTATTATCGTTAATACCTATACTATGATGAATGTGCTAACGAGATTATTAAAATACTTTCATGAGGAGGATTGAAAAGTGAAAAGAGGGAAAGTTATTTTTCTAAATGGAGTATCGAGTTCTGGTAAAACAACATTG
Source organism: Anaerocolumna chitinilytica (assembly GCF_014218355.1). NCBI lineage: Bacteria > Bacillati > Bacillota > Clostridia > Lachnospirales > Lachnospiraceae > Anaerocolumna > Anaerocolumna chitinilytica. The sequence goes on along the minus strand of NZ_AP023368.1, from coordinate 4,290,999 downwards.
GCTTGGAAAATACAAGATTTAGCCAAGGAACCCTATTATCAAATTTCACAAGATATGTTTTGTGAAATTTGGCCAGGACAATTCTGGACTATTATGCCTGAAAAAATTTTTAATCATACAATGTCTTTAATGTATAGTACAGTTCGTATGTTTGTGGACAAGGGTGAGAACGTTGTCCTAGACCATGTATTGCTTTGCGACGAAAAATTAAAATCTGATAATGGTGAAGCTACTTTGCAAGAATTCAAGGAAATTATGAATGATGTAAAAGTATTATATGTTAAAGTAGAATGCCCTATTGAGGAATTACAAAGAAGAGAAAAACTACGTGGAAATCGTGAAGTTGGATTAGCGGAAAGCCAGATTGAATTATTAAATCCACAACATGATTATGATATTGTAATAAATACATATAACGATAATACAGAAGTCAGTGCAAAAAGAATTCTTGAGCTAATTGGACATGAATAACTATGAAGATTTATTTCATAAGATTATATAAGTAATCAATGGTAATCGAAATAATTCCATTGATGCTTTGAGTACCCAATTGAGTATGTAAAAAACGGATGTGCTGGAAAGTCCCTTTCTATCGATATTTTATTGAGGGGATAGAATTCGAATCCCGTCTCGCACTTAATTGAAAAGTATCGCTAATCCTTATAAATTAAGGGTTAGCGGATGCAATGACTACTCTTGAACAATATCCCTGTGTCTCTGCAATACTTCACTAGCCAGTAATTATAACTTCTGCTCGTCATTCTTTCAACGTTACTTTGCGTGAAAAGATACCCACAAACTTCAGAAAGCTTTTTAACCACTCCTAAAACATTCTGAGCCTTATCAGTCAGCGGAATGGTACGATAACCGGATGAGATATCATATTTCACATATACCACTATCTTATAGCAAAGACTTTGTTTCATGTTTCATAAAACAATATGACAGGCGAATTTAACGAGGATTTTTTTTGATTTCCATAAATTTGACCGTAGATCCTGCGGCAAAAAGAGTTATCTTAAATAATGTTCTGCTATTTTATTAATTCTATTATGTCCAAGGAACCGGCTAGCAATCAGCATGGCTCTTCTGGTGCTAGAATCTAAATAGTACAAGTCAAAATGAGAAAATCCTATATAGAAAAATATGATACAATAAGGGTATCGTACTTAAGGAGGATTTCATTATGCCGAAACATTTTGACAAACAGTTTAAGCTGGATGCAGTTCAGTATTACCATGATTACAAGGATTTAGGTATGGTTGGCTGTGCAACAAATCTTGGTATCAGTCAGCAGACTCTTTCCAGATGGCGGAAAGAACTACGTGAGACCGGTGACATTGAAAGCCGTGGATCCGGTAATTATACTTCTGATGAGGAGAAAGAAATCGCCCGTCTGAAGCGTGAACTACGTGATACTCAGGATGCTCTTGATGTACTAAAAAAAGCCATCAGCATTCTGGGAAAATGACAGAAGCCATTTACCTTGAGGTTTCTGAAAAGACAGACGCTGCCATGAAAGCTAATCGTCAGGTATCTGTCTCCGGAATGCTGAAAATTCTTGGCGTTTCACGATCTGGATATCGTGCATGGCAAAACCGTAAAACTTCTAGTACACAGCAACGTAGAGATGCTGTCAAAGCCAAAATCATGGTCATTTATGATGAGTCCAAACAAAACTATGGCGCTCCGAAAATTACAAAGAAGCTGCAACAGGAAGGCGAAATCATATCCGAACGTACAGTTGGCAAATACATGAGTCAGCTTGGAATCAAGGCTCAATGGGCAAAACCGTGGACAATTACTACCAAAGATTCCGATTTTAGCAATGAACTTCAAAATATACTAAATGAGCAATTCAACCCTGAACGCCCAAATGCTGTATGGTGCAGTGATATTACATATATCTGGACGACAGTAGAAAAATAATCGCATGGACTTTATCTGAATCCATGGGAGTAACATGTGTTATTGAAACAATTAACAAGGCTAAAGCCAGACGCAACACCGAACAACCGCTGATTCTGCATAGTGATCGCGGCAATCAGTATTATGATTTAATAATTTACATTTTTTCTTTGTAGGAGGATATATATGAGTAAGGTAATTCTTGTTTGTGGAAAAATATGTAGTGGGAAAACATATTATTGCAATAAATTAAAAGAAAAAAGTAACGCAGTATCATTATCCTGTGATGAAATTTTATCAGATTTATTTCATCACAATGAAGGTGACAAACATGATGAAATAGTAAAAGACATAAAAGAGTATCTTCATAAGAAATCAGTTGAAATCATTGAAACAGGTTGTGATGTGATTCTTGATTGGGGTTTCTGGAGTAATAGTGAAAGAAAAGCCGTTACAGAGTTCTACAAATCAAAAACTATCATTAGCGAATGGCATTATATAGATATAAATAGTGACGATTGGTTAAATAATATTAATGAGAGAAATCAAAAAGTTATATCTGGTATGTGTTCAGATTATTATGTAGATGAAGGGCTTATAGATAAACTAATGACACAATTTGATGAGCCAACTAAAGATGAGATTTTTTGTTGGTATCATTTTAAACGTGATTAAATGATAAATGCCAAATTGTTAGATAAATTTGGTTTAAAATAGAAATTCCAAAAAAATATGTGCACTATTATGTGCACATAAATCAGAAGCAGATGAACCCCCTTTCTTTTCAGTATTTGTGGGATGGGATTATGGTTCGAATCCCGTCTCGCGCTTAATTGAAAAGTATCGCTAATCCTTATAAATTAAGGGTTAGCGATATTTTGTTGCTTAAAAATCATGTGTGAAGGATGTGTGCAAGGTCATTTTATGTTGAATCTTATTATAATACCTTGTTCATGTAGGACCGGTTCTGCTCTACCTAGTGGTAATTGTAGATATAGCCTTTGGTTGTTTCAATGTCCTCATGCCCCATATACACTCTGATTTTAGCTAAAGGCATACCGGCTGCAAACAACCGGCTAGCAAATGTTCAGCGGATGTAATGACTACTCTTAGACAATATCCCTGTGTCTCTGCAATACTTCGCTAGCCAGTAATTATAACTTCTGCTCGTCATTCTTTCAACGTTACTTTGCGTGAAAAGATACCCACAAACTTCAGAAAGCTTTTTAACCACTCCTAAAATATTCTGAGCCTTATCAGTCAGCGGATTGGTACGATAACCGGATATCATATTTCACATATTCCACTATCTTATAGCAAGGACTTTGTTTCATGTTTCATAAAACAATATGACAGGCGAATTTAACGAGGAGTTTTTTTGATTTCCATAAATTTGACCGTAGATCCTGCAGCCAAAAGAGTTATCTTAAATAATGTTCTGCTATTTTATTAATTCTGTTATGTCCAAGGAACCGGCTAGCAATCAGCATGGCTCTTTTATCATAACAGATACCTTTCAAGTCACACCAGCAAAGATAGCGTTCATTCTTTTAATATGTGATATTAAAAAATGACATGAAAACCGTTTACTCGAAGGTATAATGAGTAACCGCTATCATGTCTTTCTATAGGTGTACACTTCTTTATTTGTGTAGATGTTACACATTACCATCTAAGATTGACTTCGTTTGCTATGAAAAGTATAATTAAGTAAATTATTCTTGTTGTAATAATAATTCTCAGTAGATGTCAAAAGAGGCTAAAATAATAAAAGGGAGATTCGATTTATAATTATGATGAATTATGTTGAAAGCATTGCAAAAAGTAATAAAGAAGAAAGATTTAAGAATATTCTAGAAATATTAGAAGAAAATCAACTGCCATATGAAATTTATCATAATAAGTATAAAAATCATTGGGTAAATAATATTATCATTCCAATAAATCGAAAAAATAGTGATAAAAGGTTTGTATTTTCGGCACATTATGATAATTTCGATGGAAGTACAGCTTCAAATGATAACGCTTCTGGCGTTGCTATATTAATAAAATTAGCTGAATTTATGCAGAGAATGGAGTTAAATAACTGTTATGATATAATATTTTTTGACAGGGAAGAATATGAAGATAGGGGAAGTGAACAGTATATTGAACACATAGGAAAAGATAATATCGTGGGTGTAATTAATATAGATACATGTGGATTCGGCGATACAATTATCCTAGGCCCAGAAAAGAACCTATCTAACAAAGCTTTTAATTTTATCACTAAGAAAACATTAGAACAACATCCTATTCAGTTAATCAAAAAAACACCAGGTTCTGATGATAGAAGTTTTGAAATTTTAAATATACCTAATTTATCAGTAGGAATTGTTCCAGCAGAAGATATCTCTTCAATATTAGCAATAATAAATTGTGAAATTGAAGGTAGTGACCCTTTATCTATAGTTGGATTGCAGCCACCAACATTTGTAGAAACCACTCATAATGGAATTAAAGATAACATAAAATATGTATCTGATTTTTCTATGCAAATAACATATAAATTCTTGAAGCATTTAATAGAATTACAAAATAAAAAATGATATCCTAACTAATCTCTTTCATTAATGCGTTTACTTCATAATGTAAATCAAAATTGACAAATAAAAAGCAGGCATCCCATGTGAGCAAGAATGTGTGCAGATAAATAACAGAAGCCGCAAACCTCCTATTTATCAGTGCTTTTGTGTGCGGGGATTTGTTCGAATCCCGTCTCGCGCTTAACTTAATTCGTCAGAAGTCTTTTATTTATCAGGCTTCTGGCGATTTTTCATTTCTAGAGTTTTGAGTACCCATGAGTACGTCGCTTCCATTCATCTCTAAAAGAGCGTTTACAATCTGTTTTGATGTCTTCTGTTTCCCTTCGTTATTCATTTTGTAGGTTCGAGTAGTAGCAGTATCATTATGTCCAAGATACCAGCGAATGTCTTCGATTGGGATTTTCATTCTGCCCATTTCAGATGATACCGTTCTATGAATATCATAGACGGATTTCAGTTCAATTCCTGCACGTATGCACTGAGCACGGATGCAGTTATCGACCTCACGAATCTTAGTTCTACTTTATATCCTAGAATATAAAATCCCCGTTCGAATAGCCTGCTTCCTCATTAATACGCCTAACAGATTGTGATGCATAGCTGTATTTGGAATATGTTGGCAGACGATGAAAAGAATGATATAATGGATAAAATTACATAGTTTATTGAGCATCAGACTATTGAACATAACTGAAAAAACATCACTTATGGAGATAAATTATAATGAAAGAGATATTAAAATACATAGGTATTATATTATTGTGTCTAATAATACCAGCAGCGTTGTCGTTTGTTCCAATTGGCAATAATGTTATTCTTAAAAAGCATACAAACGAACTGGAGAACTTCAAATTGAATGCCACATATGAAATATTAGCAAAAGATGATGAGTGTGGAAAATTGGTTGGTAACGGAAACGGTATGCAGTATTTCTCAGCATTGCTAATTCATTCAGAAAAGAATTTAAACTGGGAAAATAGTGATTGGGAAGGTGTATATCTAATTAAAGTAAATGATGCTTCCTTTGATGATTTTATTAACGGATATGATTTTGGTGATTATTGCAAAAATATAAAAAAGAAAATTAAGAAACTTGATAGTTCAGTGAATTGCTATGTACTATATTCGTTCTATAATGCCCCTTCAGATTCAATCTGGAATGATGATTTGAGGGCACATTAGATATAAATAAGGTGTGCATTAATAAGAATTTGTATGGAATCGAGAGATTTGTTTTTATTAATAGATGCGAACTGAATATTACTTATATTAGGTAATGCTGTTTATTTTAACTACCAGACAACATTAAGCATTTAAAGACATGACTATCTCTTCGTGATTATTGTAACATTGAAGTAAGGAGGTAGTTAACTGTGGACTGGATAACAAGCCTATCGAAAGCAATACATTATATTGAAAATAACCTAACCAATGAAATAAGTATAGATGATGTAGCAAAGAAAGCGTTTTCTTCAAATTCAAATTTTCAACGTATTTTTCATTTGGTGACGGGTTTGACGATTGGTGATTATATTCGCAACAGACGTTTAAGCTTGGCTGGGCAAGAATTACTGCATGGAAAAAGCAAAATTATTGATGTTGCTATGCGCTATCAATACGATACACAAGAGAGTTTTTCAAAGGCTTTCATAAGGTTTCACGGCATATCCCCTTCAAGTGTGCGAAAGCAAGGAGGTAGATTAAAACTCTTTCAACCACTGACTATCAATGTAACTATTCAAGGAGGATTTGACATGTCACGTAAACTGATTGACAACATACCTATTCATCAATTACAGTACCCTGATCAAGGGCAGAATTATGTTTTTAATGGCTGCATGAAATTTTTAATGGAGTGCTTGGGTGAGAACGAACAGTATGATTATTGGTTCTTCTCCGCTGTTTCGGGCGATTGCTACGTGCAGGTGTACGGCACAGATAAGAAAAAATGGCAAGTTTGTTTCTCACACGCAAAGTTTGATTACGAGTTAATAAAACGGGTCTTTGATGCAATCGGCTATAATTTTTCCTATATTGATGCCGAAGAGTGGAAAAAAGACAAGGAAAAATGCAAAACCAAAATTATTGAGTATATCGATAAAGGTATCCCTGTCCTCGGCAAAGGCTTCTACCATACACCGTCTTCAGGCGGCGAACCGTGGCCGACAGAAGAAGTATCTGTAATTATCGGTTACGAAAATGAGGGTGAGTGTTTTTATCGCTTGCCGGAAGAAGCCACAAACCTTATGTCCTTTACGTTGGACGACGGCTTGCCTTATGTATTTGTATTTATCGAGGGTAAGAAAGAAACGTTTCCGGCGATTGCGGAATCATATAAAAAAGCGTTGATGGACGCACCCCGATTGATAAGGACACTGCCTAACCAAAGCAACAATGTGTTTTTCGGCAATGACGCTTTTGAACAGTGGGCGAATATGCTGGAAAGTAATTTTTACCACATGTCAAAGAAAGACTATGAAGCTTTAAACAGTATTGCAAGTTGGCGGTATTATTGTGTCTACATCTGCATCATAGCCACAAACATTTTTTCCAAAGGACATACAACCGACCGCGCTATACAAATGAATCCGGAATTAGCTAGTATAGCACCGCTGCTTGATAAGGAATACCGGGCGTTGGACGATTTAGAAAACCAGTTAAAAGAAGTAGGTGGCGATTTTAACATAAGCTACGAAGTTTTACAGGATGCTGCGAAATGCAAAGAAATTGCTTGTATTATGAGGCAGTTTTCTAAAGTGTATTTAAGAATATGCGACATTATTGAGAATTATAAAGGTAAATAAACTGTTGATTGTATTTATGAATTGTCTCACACCGCAGTATAAGTATTAAGCGATGTAAATGTGTCAAACGTAATATTTCAAAACAATGAATTAATAACACCATTACTAATTCCAATTTGTCAATGTGGTTATTAATCTATAATTCATATATCTTAAAGTTAACTTACTGGGAAGGTATATTTATGGGAAATATCAAGATTGGAACATGTGTTAGAGGAAATGAGATTTTATCAGTATTACCTGAAGTGATTAATGCTGGTTTTGAAACAATTGAATTATACTTTAATGTATCTCTTGAGGGTACTGATTTTACCGAATTATCAAAGAGGACAAATGATATTATTGGAGATTCTAATTTAACAGTCTCTAGTATTGGTTTATATTGTAACCCATTACAATACGAGGTACAAAGAAAAGAACTTGAGTATTGTATTGAAAATGCACATTTATTTAAAACAAAGATTGTAGGTACCTTTGCAGGCGCACTTGAAGGCAAATCGGTAGATGAATCAATGCCAAGATTTAAAGAAGTATTTGGCGATTTGGCAAAAAGAGCAGAAGCAAGTGGCGTTAAAATTGGAATAGAGAATTGTCCAATGTACGGATTTTGGTATCAGAACACATGTAACATAGGTTTTTGTCCAAAAGCATGGGAAATGATGTTTGACGTAGTAGATAGTACTTACTTAGGTCTAGAATGGGAACCTTCTCATCAATTAGAACAGTTTATTGACCCTATTGAACAATTGAAAACATGGATTCCTAAAATAGTACATGTTCATGGTAAGGATGCAAATATCGACTGGCAGTATATAAAAAAATATGGTTCTTGGTTTGGCTCTGACTATAGTGTTCACCGGTTTCCAGGATTGGGGGATAGTAATTGGGAAGAAATCATATCAATATTAAATCAAGGTGGTTATTGTGATGATATAGCAATCGAGGGCTTTCATGACCCTATTTATTGTGGTGATAGAGAAATGGAAGGTCAGGTATTAGCATTAAACTATCTTAAAGATTGTCGTAGAAGAGCGAATAAATAAATGTGTAAATAGCAAATAGGTTACTGCTCCTGCAATTATTCGTTCACCATTTCTTTCAAAGATAAAATCACTTTCTGGATTAAGATCTCTAGCCTTTCTTATGAATTTTTTGTTATGTCAATTAGAGAGAAAAAGCGGTATTTCGAATATATCTTTTGTTTTGTTCCTAAAGATAGTTTTATTTTATAATAGCAAATGTAGGTTGCGGAACTGCAACTATAAATTGGTTGTAACAATTCTCATTTACATTATACTTTACATAAAATAACAAAGAAAAGAGGTTGAAATATGAGCTTTGCAGATAATCTACAATTAATAAGAAAAGAGAAACAACTTTCACAAGAGGAGCTAGCCGAAAAGATTGGAGTAAGTCGCCAAGCAATATCAAAATGGGAACAGGGTAGCGGTTATCCAGAAACAGAGAAATTACTTATCCTATCGAAAGAACTGAATATCTCACTGGACTATTTAATGTTGGGAGAAACGGGAAATGATATGAGTGATAAATTAATATCTCCAAATATAATTGTACCTACGGGAAAAATAACAATAAAGTCATTTGATGGGAAATCAGTTGTAAATTGTTATAAAGTTCTTGCATCAAAGGTAATGTTTAAGGCAAGAGCAGATGAACCAAAATATTGGCTAATTGGTGTAAATAATGGAGCGTTTTGGGGAGAAAGCTCAATAGCATTAGGATGGTATGCCAACGAAGAAAAAATAAAAAATGAAATGGATGATATTGCAGAGGCAATAAAAAAGGGAATACCCTCATATGAACTAAAATATGCATTAAAGGTAAAAAATAAGCTTTTAAGGGTCAAACTTGAGGAAGAGAGTGAGTAAGAATATGACAAATCAGTATAAGTATGGAGAATAAGGATATGAATAAAAGAATTATATTGCTTAATGGTCCCTCAAGCAGTGGAAAATCAACTTTGTCAAGTAACTTGCAAGCACTTATCAAAGATAAAAATAGCGAAGAATATGCTATAATTTCTATTGATGATTTTCTAAAAATGTCCACAAAAGAGGTAATATATGAGGAAGATGTATTTGATATATCTTCGAAGCTCTGCGATAAGTCAATAGAATTGCTGCGGTTAAATCAAGGCATTATTATTGATCATGTAATTACAAGTGAACGTATATATAAACATTTAATAGAGAGTCTAAAATTATACGATATTTATTTGGTACATGTAACGTGCCCATTGTTAGAATTAAAGAGAAGAGAAGAAGAACGAAGAAATAGATGTTTGGGTTCTGCCGAAGCATCTTATGAATATTTGTTTCCAAAAGAAGGTTATGATTTAACAGTCGATACTTTTGCATCATCAGCAAAAGAATGTTCATTACAGATTTTAGAGGATATGATGTAGACTAAAACTAATATGCAGAGATGAATTGATTCACATTTTTGGAAATTGAAATAAATATTTAAAATAAGCAGAACATAATTAACTCTGCTTCAAATGAATTAAAACTTTAACTTGTGACAGAGCCTAATTCTATGTTGGAGGATAAGTGAATGAGAAAACATAAGCAAAAATTATTTGTTTGTATTTTAATCATACTTCTGACCTTACAAAGTATAAATAGCCACCCAGCCATTGCCTTTAGCGCTGAGGAGAACACCTCAAGTTCCAATACACTTGTATCCCCAAATTATAAAGAAAAAGAAATACCATTTAAACATAAAGGGGACTTATGCGAAAATGGTCCTTGGGAGCTGAACAAAAATAGCAGTGGTATGATTTATGCCTATGAATGGGATACCTATTACAAAGTCTCTGCTTCTGACTCTTATTGGGTTGGTTTGTATAAAATGATGTGGTCGGATGATGGGAAATTATCTTATCAGGCAATTAGACTGAACAGTAAGTTTTCCAAACGTATTTCTAGTGGGGATAATATCTGGGCTACCAAGCAGGACAAAAACAGCAATCTATTTGTTGCTTATATGGGAACCTACGATGGAAAGTCTGATGTCCCTATGCTTACGGTACTTAATAAAAAGGGGACGGTTTTGAAGGATTTTGTTTTAGACGATGTGTTAAAATATTACATTTCAGATAGTAGTATTAGTATCCGAGATATTCATATAACCGGGTCTACTGTAGCTTTACTCGTGAGCGAAAATTACGGCTCACAAACTTCGGTTCAGTTATACAACTGGAAGACAAAAAAGAGGCTCAGTACACAGAAATTAAGTAAAATGAGTTATATATCATTTATTGGGAACTATTTATACAGTGTAAAATCTTCCGATTCTGCAAATACAAGTAGTAATACAACAGACTCAGATTCCAAGAAATATCAACTGATAAAATACTCCTTGGACGGTAAAAAGATACTTTGGAGTCAGAACTTGCCTAAAGGAGAGCTGAACATTGATTCTGCTTATAATAAATTCAGTTACGATACTGTTGGGGATACAATTTATGTTTGTAACAGAGAAGGCATATATAGTGTCGATACCTCAAAGGAGAACAGTACCTTTTCACTTTTGATGTCAGCTAATCAAAGTCAGTACCTTTCGAAATACTATACGATTGTTGATTTCCGGGTAATTAGTAAGGATTGTTTTTATTTACTTTCAATTGCAGGTGAAGATGAAGAATGGCCTACTAATTTGGCTGTATATACGCGGAACTAAATAAGAGTTATGACAAAAATAAAAATTTTCGCTAGTCCTTATAGATCATGGATTAGCGACTTTTTTTGCTTAAAATTGTGTGTGCAGGATATGTAATCCTTGAAAGGCATACTCCTGCATATAACTGGCTGATTAAGGCTCTTTGGATACAATGGCCTTTAAACGTAACTTTCAAATATAATTTTCTTGATTTTTATTACGGTTAGTGATATAAATATTACAGTAAACGTAATAAAGGAGAATTTTATGAAGGATAATGTAAAGGGAGGCGCTCTTACAGAAGTTACGTTTTTTATATTACTATCATTGTATGAGCCTAAACATGGTTATGGCATAATGCAATTTGTAGAAAACGAAACCCAAGGTCGCCTTATTTTAGGAGCCGGTTCACTATATGGCGCAATTAATAATTTGTATGAAAAGGGATGGATATACCCTGTCAATGAGGGAAGTGAGCGAAAGAAAGAATATATAATTTCAGAAACCGGAAAAGAAGTTGCTGAGGCTGAATTAAAAAGGCTAAATAAATTAATTGAAACAGCTTCAAGAATTATAGGAGGGTGCAAATAGTGAAAAAATGCTATCATTTATTTGGAGGAATGTTAGGTACACAAGTAAAATGGTTAAATAAGATGGCTCATAATGGATATCGCTTGAATAAAACAGGAAAATTATCCTATGAATTTATTGAATGTCAACCAGACCAATATCAGTACTGTATTGAATTTGTCGCTCATAAATCCTATAAAAATGAAAAAGAATACCGTTCTTTTCTTGAGGATATGGGTTATACCGTATTTTATAAAAATGTTAATCTAAACTATTCCATCGGTAAAGTACGTTGGAGACCTTATGGACATAGTACAGGACAAATTTCAACCAATCCGGGTAATTATAATAAAGAACTTTTCATTGTTGAAAAGAAAAATGATGGGCACCCCTTTCAACTGCATACTACGAATGCGGATATAGCTGTTTATTATAAGCAAATAAGAAATTCATGGTTAACACCTGTCATTTTATTCTTTGGATTATCTATTTGGCAGTATATAAATGGCAGAAATTTAACAAAAGAAGTGATTGTGTTCGGCGTAATTGGAATTTTGCTTCTAATACCAGTGTTTTGTTATCAAAAAGAAATTACTCACTATTCTATAACAGCGAAAATTGAAGAATAATTTAAGTATGTGTGCAGATAAGTACCCCTTTTCTTTCTTGGTGCAGTTGTTACACTTTTCCAGTTGTGATGGACTTTCTATATGCTATAATTAAGTTAATTATATGAGATTAGATTAATTCGCTATAAGAGGCAATTCAGATACATTTTTAGGATAAAAGAGGAGAAGGTACATGAAACGATTGGTGATATTTCTTTTTGTTTTTATAATTGCATCGATAATACCTGTTGATGCCCTGGGTGCGCTTAGTCCAAGCGTAAGTTACCAGACCTATGTAAAAGATAAGGGATGGCAAAGAATTGTTTCTAACGGTGCTTTTTCGGGAGTTAGCGGGAATAGTGTTGAAGCAGTCAAACTGAAGATTAACAACTTACCTAAGAATATGACCGGGTCAATTTTATATCAAGTCAACTTAGAATCAAGTTGGAGTACATATGTTAAGGATAATGCAGTTGCTGGGAGCACTGTCAAAAAGAAACAGGTGGAAGCAATTAGTATAATGGTGACTGGGGATTTGGCAGACAAGTTTGATGTATTTTATCATGTAAAATCAAGTGGTTTTGGATGGATGGCTTGGGCAAAGAATGGTCAAAAAGCCGGAACCTATGGATATGGTTACCCTGTTGAGGGAATCGAGGTTAAGATAGCACAAAAAGGTGGGATTATACCCTCCACGAAGAATCAGCCGAAGTCAGAATACACTTTTCATAATAAGAAGGATGTGCACGACTACGAAAAAGTAATCATGACTCCTACTCTTCCCTATGTGCAAGTAACATCTGTACCGAAGCAGGATACCACACTTACAAAGAAATTGACTGCTCGCAGTACCGAGAACTATCCATATGGTAATTTGTTTACGTTGAATAAGGGATTACCATCCAACATCGGTATCCCAAATACTTCTTATACTAAATTACCGGAACCCAAGTTATTGTCCAATAAAATTACTGCAAAGGGTCTAATCAACGGGAAATTAGAAGGCGGTAAGTTCGAATCATATATCGGTTCACCCTATGCTGAAGAGACATTGGAGTATAATGGAATACAATATAATTTCAAATCTCAGCAAGGTGTGCAAGTTGACGATGCTGGTAATATCTATATCATATATGACAATGATACAAATAATTATAATACGGGTTCCTTCGTTATTTGTTTCAAAGAGCAATATACTCGTACCCTGCAGGATTCAAAAACAAGGGTAAGTACTTCCGAATTGAAAAGAGCTCTCAAAGCGAAATTAGTAGCCATATCAGGGATTATTCCTACAATGCACGGTGCGACGCTTGCCACCATAGGAGATAAGGCTTATGTACTTTGTGCGGATATACCAACGGGATTGCAGACACTTCAAGAACTGTCAATATCAGGTGAAAAGCTTAAGCTTACAAAAGTGGCGGCAGGAACATATAAAGATAGCAGTGGAAAAAATATAGTTAAAGGTAACGAAATGATAGGTAAATTTTTTAAAAATTTTACCATGATAGATGCTGCCACTGGATATTCCATGATTCCTTACTCTAAAAACAGAGGTGCGGGTGGATGGTATGGATATGCATTCTATCAATTGAAAGTAGAAGGTGAAATTCTGGTAATTACACAAGTTCCGGTATTAATACAGGATCTGATAGGAGATGGTGACAACAAATATATTCCATCACAATCAATTACCTATAACCCTTGGGATCAAAGGATGTATATAACAGGAGACATGGCATGGATGAGCTTTGATCTTGGCAAGTATATTGAACTTGGCAATAGTATGTTGGGACAATATAATAAAATCGCCTTCAACGATGGCGGAGCCTCAAATGCCAATCCAGTCAAGAGCAACATAGATATTGATATGAAACAAGGTACATTGGATAAGCATATACCTTTTGAATGCGAACAGTTGATGTTTCATGGAAAATATACTTATTTACTAATCAATGGGATTAATCAGATACTCATAATGAAATAAATACGAAGCTATCTTTTTCAAAAAAGATATGATAGAATAACACCGAGGTGAAAGAGTGAAAGATAAATCTTTCACTCCCCCTGATTTTGTACGCGTGCTAAAGCACGCAGATGGGAGCCAAATATGTATATTTTATCAAGCGATTTTGACGGTACCTTAACACAGAATGGTACTGTATCGGACAAGGACAAGGCTGCTATTGCAGCATGGCGAAAGGCTGGTAATCTTTTTGGAGTCAACACGGGACGTGGCTACTGCGGTATTAAAACGGAACTAGAACGCTATCAGATAGATTATGATTATCTTCTATGCAATAATGGTGGTTTGATTTATGAAAATGAGGCTGCTCCCATTGAGCAGAAGACTGTAGATGGTAAGGTGCTTCCTTCATTAGTTTCACTCATTTTGGAGTCAGGAGGTTTTCATGCGGCAATCGGTCGAATAGAGGTTGATAGAGAAGCCGGCTATTGGATTAGTGAAAATATGAAATGTAAGCCAGGACCTGAATTCACTCGTATTTCAATGGAGGATTTATATAAGATTACATATTTTACGCAGCTTAGCACTCAGTATGAGAATGAAGAGCAGGCAAATAAATGTACGCAGCAAATCAACGAACTGTTTTCTGAGAATGTAACCGCCTTTCAAAACGGTGTTTGTATTGATATAGTTCCGGTAGGGGTTAATAAAGCTACTGGATTGCTTCGATACATGCATTTAAAGCAAGTACCGAAAGAGAAGGTGTTGGTTATTGGAGATAATTTCAATGATCTGGACATGATTCTGGAATTCAATGGATTCTGTGTTAATTCTGGAAAACCTGAAGTTATTTCAAAGGCAAGAAAATCCTTTGACAGCATCGCTGGACTTATCGGTGAATACATATAAAGGTGTTATATGAGCGCTTCTCCTGACTGGAAAAGCGCTTTTTTAAGATTTCTATATTTTATAAATTATTACTGAATGAATATGTGTACCATACAATATGGCTTAGTTTTTTTTTATAGTTTAATAACAATAAATATAATATTTAATTCTTGACAATAATTGGTATTAAGCTTATAATTCGAAAAAAAGTATAGGCTACGCTTGGCATGCCGTTTACAGCGTTAGAGTATTGATCTTATTACGTACTTGTTTAAGATCTGTTATGTAAATTACAGATAAACTAAGGCGGTAACTCGAAGCTTACGCTCTCGTCCTTGAAGTTTAAGTAAAGGAGGGAGCTTTTTTTAGTAATATAAATTAATTTTATTGTATTAAAGGAGGTTTTCGATTTGAGAAATTTTATTGTTGAAAGCTATGAAAGTTCCAGAGAAGAAGATAGACTAACTACCAATAATGCTAGAAAAATTGAGTTCATTACTACAATTAGGATATTTAATGAATTATTTGATGATAATATGAAAGTTTTAGATTGTGCTGCCGGAACAGGAGCATATGCATTTTATCTAGCTGATAAGGGGTATGATGTCACGGCTACAGATATTACACCTAGACATATTGAATTCATTAATGATAAATTAAAAGATAAAAAATACAACATGAATACTTCAGTTTTAGATGCAATAAATATGAATATTTTTGAAGATGAATCATTTGACATTGTTCTTAATATGGGACCATTTTATCACTTAATTACTGAAACTCAAAGGCATAAATGTTTTTCTGAGTCGCTAAGGGTTCTTAAAAAGGGTGGAATTTTAGTGACTTCATATATTCCTAAATATTACGTTTTTCAATATGTGGCCTTGAGTGATATACAATATTTGGACATAGAATTAGCAGATCAATTAATCAATACCGGGGTTCTGAAACATGATGACGAGAAATGTTTTTGGACTGATACTTATTATTCTAGCTTGGATGAAATGGAAGAGTTGTACAAAAGAAATGGGTTACAAGTAATTGAACATTTTGCACAGGATGGGATATCTCCGTTGCTACGAGAGAAAGTAGACTCCTTTAATACTGCTGAATTTGATATTTGGTGCAATTATCATTATAATATATGTCGCGAAAAATCAGTGTTAGGAGCAAGTAATCATGTTATTATAGCAGGAAGAAAATAAGTAATACTTTAATTAAGGCTATTTTAATTTAATTCACTATAATTTGTTTGATAAATTAGATTTATTTTTGGGAGGACCTAGTAATGGAGTTGAACCTACAAGATGTCTCATTAACTATTAATGGTTTAGTATCATATTGCAAATGTAAATGCAAGCATTGCCTATTATGTTCAGGAGACGATAGAATACAGCAAATTCCTTATGATAAACTTGAACAATTAGCTTTAAAATTTGAAGGAATTAGAGCTGCTACTGGCATTAATACTTCACTATGTGTATATAACTGCTCTGATTACCCTGAACTTCCTCACGCAATGGAAGTAGATAGAAAAATATCCGCTTACGCTGGATACCAAAATCTAAACGGAACTCCAATTCGCTCTGGTAGAAAGTTATCAGAATGGGTTTCATACTTGAAAAATGAGTGTAAAGTAACAAATGCAAATCTTTCATGGTTTGGGAATGAAGTGTTTCATGATTCATTTGTTCAATGCAAAGGTTATTACCAATATTTAATTGAATTAGCAACTGAGTTAAGTAAGCAAAAGGTTAATTACCATAACACAGTTTTCATTTTACATAGTAATTTAGAAATGTTAGAAGAGCTTTATTCTATATTAAATAATTTGGGTGGCACTATCTCCTTTACTCTCTTAGACTATCGCGGAAATGCTAAAAAAATAAAAAATGAATTTTTAACACAAGAGGATAGTGAGAAATTACCAGGATTTCTGTTGCAAAAAAATCTTTATAACGCGAAAAGAAATAAACTACAAGCAGAGTGGATTTCCTTAATTAAGAAGGGACAGTTGCCAAATCTTACATCAAGAATGATGCTCTTGGTAGCAACTCCGAGTAACATTGATAGTTACTTACGAATGACATGTGATGAAATAATTGAAATGTTTCATAAAATGGACAAAGAACTACAGCACTCATTACCAAGCATATCAGATTTGGCTTATAAATACGGAAGTAAAGATAATATATTAATTGATTTTAGAAGCTTGTTATGGATGTGGATAGATAGTTGGTTCGAAGATAATCCACAACTAAATAAATCTCTAGTATTTTCTGATTTACATACAAGTGTTATGTGGAGATAATGCTTGAATATTTTTGATTAACTGTTTGACTTCCTATATTTGGAACTATATAATTGAGATACATTATTTTTTATTTTAGACCTATTGTTACATATGCCTTAACAAATGGTCTTGTAAATAAGATTTAAATATGAGGGGTTAAAGGATGAAAAGGTATTATTTCGGTTTTTTATTAATTATTATGATATTATTATCTGCTTGTTCTAATAAAGCAGATTTACCCAAAATACTCAATAAGGAAGGTGTGGCTCCTTATGAGCTAAAAAAAAGTGATACATATCTTCTTCAGACCTTGGGAATTGAAAAAAGTACAGATTTAATCTCTTTTAAAGCACCAAAGAGTGCAAAAAGTCTTAAAATTATAGTTTATTTAAAGGATAAAGATAGTTGGAACGTTATCAGAGAAGGACAGGTGTCGATAGGGGAAGCTGATAAATCAACAGATAGATTGGAAGGCACATTTGCAATGATCTTGAAAGATAATTATGTGATTGATCTCAATGTTAATACAACAGGTGTAGCTTCTTATAAGACTGAGCCGTTGTATACCGATAATAATATTGCAGTATCTTCTCATGTTTTTCTTGTAGATTATAAAAAGATAGAAATAAACAAAGAGATACCGGTGGCTATTATGGCTTATGACAGTGGTAACACCATGAGAACCTATAGTACGGAAGATTTCTTTTCTCCTTCAAAGTTTGATGGAATGGACTTAGTTCAAGCAGTCACTATGACTTTTTTAGATGAAATTGAATAAATGTGTGGCAATATCATTGTATCCGGGTTATCCACGAGATATCAAGGATATATTAATTACGATTAATGGAGGAAATTAGTGTGATTATTTTAATCGCCGGAAGTTCACATACCGGGAAAACGGTACTTGCTCAAAAGCTATTAAATAAATATGGATTCACGTATCTATCACAAGACCATTTAAAAATGGGTTTAATCCGAAGTGGTTTCAGTACAATAACACCGGAAGACGATATAGAGGATATAATGAAAGCAGTTTGGCCAATAACCAGAGAAATCGTCAAAACCTGTATTGAAAATCATCAAAATTTAACGATAGAAGGATGCTATATTCCATTTGATTATTATAATGATTTTAGTGATGAATATTTAAAGCATATAAAATATACTTGTTTGATTTTCAGTGAGAAATATATTTATGAGCATTATGAGGATATTTTAAGTCATGCATGTGACATTGAAAGCAGAGATATTGATGATGCAAAATATTGTACAAGAGAAATGCTTCTTAGTGAGAATAAGTATAATTTGGAAAAGTGTAAAGAGGCAATGTGTGATTACATCTTGATTGAAGATAAATATGAAGTTGATATTACTTTGTAAATATATTTAATTATACAGAACATGGAGAGTCAGCCACTACCGTTCTACTTAAAAGAACTTAAAGTTATAAGCATCCATTATGAGAAGATGTTGTAATAATTTGAATAAAATGTTATTTTGTATGGAAGATAAATGGTACCTGATTTTTATTAAAGTGCCTGTTAGCTATCTAATTCTGGTTATAACGCAAATTGGCGTATAATAAATATTTTGAGGAAAGGAGGATATGGCAATGATAATAAACAACATTAGATGGAGGGTTTTATACCAGTAATCCTTCAAAAAGGAGAGTATATTATGTTTTTTCATGAGATTGAAACGGAGAGATTATTATTGAAAAATATCTCTTATGAAGATAGAAATTTCATTCTAGACCATTTTTCAAACGATACAGTAAATAGATACCTATTCGATGCAGAACCATTAAGCAGTATAGACGAAGCGGATGAAATAATTGATTTTTATATACAACCGGAACCTCGAATACAGCATCGTTGGATATTAACGCTAAAAGATAACAGCGAAAAGATTGGTACCTGCGGTTTTCATATTTGGGATAAAAATAAAAGTTGTGTTGATATTGGGTATGATCTTCAGGAAAAGTATTGGGGACAGGGACTTATGAGTGAAACACTAAAGCCAATTCTCGATTTTGCCAAGCATGACATGAAGGTAAGTCAAGTACGTGCACATATATATGTCGGTAACCCAAAATCAATCAGACTAGTCGAAAGGTTTGGGTTTACTTTTAACGGCGAAACAGAACTCTGCCAATTTAGAGGTCAGCAATATTTACATCATATTTATACGTTAGATTTTAGCCCTTCAAAATAAGTTAAATAGTCCCGCATAAAATACAGGAAAGCTTGTAAGAGATGACTTTCCTGTATTCTTTAAATAAATAAGAAAGAAGGCTGATAATAAGTGGACTTATTTGAACAGCTTAGATTACACTATGGAAATGGTTTTAATCAACTGAATATGATACGGGATTGGATCGGACAAGTTTATGAAGTGACAAATGGAAACAAACGATACATAGCTAAGATTTTTCGGGAAGAATATACCAGGCAGGCATTGCAGTCCATAAAAGTTATGACTTATCTGAAAGATAATAATTTTCCCGTTCCCTATATTGCATTGACATTAAGCGGAAACAGATATTTTGTGTATAATAGCCAGATTGTAGTACTGTATGAGTATATAGAAGGTGAATGTCCGGAGAAAGAGAGCAGTTTGATTCATATTGGCAAACAATGTGGGTGGATGAGAAAATCAATGGAACCCTATGCTGGTGAGATAGCTGTTCATGGTTATGATTTCTTTCTAAATCGATATCTGGATATTATGAAAAAGAAAGAATATCATGGTATCAATAAATTTTTGGAATTAGGTAATTACTTATGGGCACATATAAAGGATTTACCGCAGGGATTTATCCATGGAGATTTGCATACCGGAAATATGATTCAAAAAAGAAATGAAATTGTGTTTTTTGATTTTGATGCTTGTGCCATTGCCAGCCCAGTATATGATATTGCAACATTTTGTGATGCTACAGATTATTTCGACTTATCTGCTGATAATTTTAGAAATGGTTATATTCAAACACAAAAGAATCTAAGGGAGTTTTTGAAAGGGTATGAGGAATATTTTAAGTTATACAAGGAAGAAGAAAAGGCTGTTTTTGATTTTATAGCTCTTCGCCACTTCGACATTCAAGCTACCATTATTGAATGTCAGGGGTTAGCTTGTGTGGATGAGAACTTTCTTAATGAACAGTATTTATGGTTGGAAAAATGGATAGAAATTTCTAATTGATTTCATGGTCAGGGGTTAACTTATAGTTGTATACTCTTCCTGTTTTTTATATGGTTTCTCATAGGATAGTAAGTATAATGATATTATCAACGTTGAATATAGAAATCTAAGGAGAGTTTATGCTTGATACAAAGAAAGTAGGAATTAAAATTACTGCCCTGCGTAAAAGTATAGGGTTATCCCAGGAAAAGCTAGCAGAAATGCTTCATATTTCCTCACAAGCTATCAGTAAATGGGAAAACGGTCACACTTTACCGGAAACAACCTTATTACCCATATTAGCACAAATATTCCAATGCACCATTGACGAAATAATCATGCCGGCTTATTCATTCGATGAGAAAATAGAAGCGGAAAAGCCGAGGCTTTTGGAACAGCAGGCAGAATATATTGCAAAGTGCGTAATGCAAAAAATAGAGTTGAAATCAAATGATAAAAGCAACCTGGGTCTGGATGATAATATAATCCTGAATGCTGTATATAAGGCATATCCCAATATTGGGTATTGTACAATTACTAAAGGTAAGCCGGTGAAAAAAGAGGGTACTCTTATTTCCAGGGTACGGATATCTTCCTCACAAAAGGACTTGAACTTATTAGAAAAAATCTATGGAAGTAGTGATACTGAATTGTACAATATAAATTTCCTTAAAGAACATACCATGGCAATTCCACTTATTTATTATATTGATATGGAAAGGAAAATTGTCCTGTTGGAGGATTTAGCAGAAGATTATATACAAGGTTATGAGTTTGATGAAAGTAATGCTAATGGTGAGATAATCAGGCAGAATTATAAAGCCATATTATCGGCGTTAGCTGATTTTCATTCGGCTTTCTGGGAAAACTCAGAGACCTTTGATAAAATTGGCTGTGATTGGAGATTAGAATCCAAGGAGAATATTCTCGCCCATATAAGCTGTTTGGAAAAGGATTATAAAAAGTACAGAAAAAAAGCAGAAGAAGGCACCCTGCCTAAAGTTTGGATGGGTTTTGAAGATAAGCTAGATAGGAAGAAACAGGATTATTTTCAGGCTGCAATTCAACTTCTGAGGGAGGAATATCCGAAACTGATAGAGGAAAGAGTTAAGGCTGGTAAGAATATAACCATCATTCATGGTGACTTTCATCCGGGTCAAACCTTACTGTCAAAAACCCATGATAGGACAGTCAGATTTATCGGTCTTCAAGCGGTAAGAATGGGATTGTGCACTGAGGATTTGGCCATGCTGCTGGCCCTTCATATCGAACCTGATAAAGAGAAAGTAAAACCTCTTCTGGACTATTACTATCAATGTCTCTGTGAAACTATACGAGATTATTCTTACGAGTCATTTATGAGTGATTATAAGATTTCTGTTGCAGAGAATATGTTTTTTACAATTAGGCTGATAAACAATGGGATCTTTGATTATAAGATGAGAGACAATGCAATAAAGGCTTTTGAAACTCTTGTAATGGAAGAGTAATCTTACATGAGCTTAAAGCAGCAGGTATTCTTGCTGATATAAAGATTTAGGAAGGAGTAAATCAGTAGCATTTACAGATTAAGTATCTGTAAGTGCTATTTTTTTTGAAGCTCATGGTTGGCTGGCTATGTGGTATTTGAAGTTAAATGCACAATTGAATTATGCTTTCATCTTGATAAAAAAATGTTATAATGGATAAGATTTGTTAAAATAAATACTGAAGTAATAATGAACTTTGTTTCAGCAGATAATTTTGTGACCTAAAATATAGAAATATTATAATCGCTGAAACTATGATAAATACTGCAATGTTAAGTTTGGTTGACAGATTTCAAGCTGGGATTGGTAGACATTTTAGCTTACAGAATATACACTGGGGTGGAAAAAGGAGGAACAATTATGGAAGAGCAATTTGGAAACAGACTGATGTATTTACGAAAAGGGAAAGGTCTGTCACAGGAAGAATTAGGGAACCAAATCGGTGTTTCCAGACAGACAGTTTCGAAGTGGGAATTAAATCAAACAACTCCTGAAATGGATAAGTTAGTGCAATTAGGTGATTTATTCCATATCAGCCTGGATGAACTGGTGGGAAGAGAATATACTTCTTCCGAGAATACATTTTATGAGGAATTAAACGCTAAGATGGATACCATTATCAGCGCAAGAGACCCCCATCATTATGAATATAAGAGTAATAAAATGATAGGAAATTTGCCGCTTGTTCATATCAATGTTGGGCGTGGATGTTATAAGGCAAAAGGTGTTATTAGTATTGGGGTAATCTCTGTCGGAATTATCTCAATCGGCTGTTTATCTTTAGGAGTAGTCAGCATTGGGATTCTGGCTCTTGGAATTCTTTCCTTGGCGGTATTTGCGGCAGGGTTAGCTGCAGCGGGCAGCATATCCTTAGGATTGATAGCCCTAGGTGCAGTATCCATGGGGTATCTGTCAATTGGTGCTATGGCAAGGGGAGTTTATGCCATAGGTGCAAGTGCGACTGCTACACGAATTGCACTTGGTGATGTAGCAAATGGGAATATTGCCATAGGAAAAACAGCCGCCCATGGAGCAGTGGAGCTTTTATTAAGAAATCACGTAACGGGAGCAGACATAAAAACTGCTATTTTAAAAGAATATCCTGGAACCTGGGAGTGGTTGGTTAGGATATACTCAGATTTAGGGAAAGGTTTCTAATTATCTTTAGGAAAAGGAATTACAATATGAGAGAAAAAGTGAAAAATATATTTCGCACAGATATAGAATACAAAGAAAATACCGCAAGTTATACAAAGGCAGATGGTATTTTGGCATTGCTTTATTATTTGATTTTTTTAATTGTCTATTATTGTATGGGCAAAATATATTTAGCAAATCACCTTTATTTGGGCATTGCCTGTAATATTGGATTAGCGGTTTTATGTGTAATTTTTGTTTTATTAAGAAAGCAAAAAATAAATTCCTTGGCTATATCTTTACGTAAAGCAAAGCAAGCAGTGATTCTAGGAAGTATTTTAGGAATCTGTATGGTCCTTTTTAATAATGTTATACCTGCAGTAATGTCAGGATGTCACTTTAATCAGGTAAACAAAGTATTGTATGGCATCTTTTATTATTTTGTCATTATTGCCTTTGCTGAGGAAATTGCATTCAGAGGATATATCCAGACACGTATTTATGGATTGATTAAAAAGGACAGTGTTGCTGTTATTGTAGTTGGAATTATGTTTAGCTTTATGCATATTCCATTTCAAATGGCACTTGCAGGCAGCAATGCATTGGCATTTATAGGTGGTAACGTAGTTTGGTTAATTCTATTATTTTTCTGGCATATTCTGTTTAACTTTTTACATCGAAAATACAATAATATTCTTACTAATACAATCTTTCATGGGTTTATGGACCTGGGAAACAACCTGTTTGTTTAGATAGGAAGTATTTAGTCCGATACAACAATTTTGGGGCTGCCGACAAAGGTATCTCTGCGGATATGGAATTACCATATTCCGCAGGGCTTCATTTTGCGACAGCCCTTTTTGGGTAATACGGGAATAGATATTCTTTAAAACTTCCAAATTATGATAATACATTGGTTGACTTCCGATATTAGGAAACGTATAATTTTAGAAAAGATATGAGAATCAAAGTTTATAACAGGTACCACTGATGTACATATACTTATAAATTGCAGAAGCACACCAGCAGAAAAAACAGGAAGGATGTTTTATGGAATAAAATATATTACCAGGGGAGACAAGCATGACAAAAAAGGATGCAGTACAAGATTATTTGGAAGCTGTTTTATTACAGATTGATTCCAAGGAAGAACGGTTTTACTCTTTTCAACATGCCTATGGTGTGGCACAGTGTGCTTCATTACTTGCCGTTAAACGCGGAATAGATTCTGATACCGCTTATGTGTGCGGTTTGCTTCATGATATCTATTCCTTTAAGACGGGTTATACACCGTTTCATGCTATAAATGGAGCTGAAATGATACGGGTGGCTTTTAAGAATGAGCTAAGGGATATATTTACGGAAGAGGAGCAGAAGCTTATAAAATCTGCGGTATTTCACCATTCCGATAAAGAACATCTTCATGATGAATATGATGAAGTGCTAAAGGATTCCGACTTGTTGCAGCATTGGCTCTCAGATAAAGAAAAGGAAAACTGTATCTGTGAAAGACTCCTTAAAGTACAGGCAGAATTGGGATTACCCATAAGTGAGATTCCAGCTAATAAAATTACCGCGGAAGAAAGGATAGCTAAGAGTATCCGCTATAACCGTGCTCAAATGGCTGATATAGCAGAAGAACTGGCAGATAGGAAGATTGAGGGTATAAGAACAGATAGTGATTATAAGAAGATTATCAGATATTATCCGGAGCAGACAGCATTTGATGAACTAAAGAATGGCTGGTGTGCAGCATTTGTTTACCATTGTGCCATATTAGCCGGTCTTAAGCTGCCAATCAGACAGGAACCTCTTTATATAACACGGTTTGCCGGTGTTAGGGCGTGGTATGAATGGGGTGAGAAATGCGGTTTTTGTTTCAAAGAAGAGAATGGATTTAAACCTGAGAGAGGTGATATTGTAATATACGATAATATCATTCCTGAAGAGAATAAACCGCCGCTTACTCCCTGGCATGACCACATTGGTATTGTTCTCTCAGCAGAGGAAGACAGTCTGCTTGTTGCAGAAGGTAATGTCGATAACAAGAATGTGTCCGGCATAGTAAAACGCAGTAAGTACAAGAACATTGGATGTTATTTACGCATCCCTGAAGATTATCGTTATGATGGCTGGAAATATGATTACAAAACCGGAGAGCTAAGGCAATCTCCTTTTTCGATATAAGAGTACTACAGTATGATTTGGGTAACTACCAAGGTTAGTGTGAAAATTAAGAGATGATTTCCACTTCCTGTTTTGGGAAGTCTTCAATGCAAGCCTGCGATACACATGGAGGTTAAATGAAAGATATTATTTATAAGCAAGTAGGGCAGGAGGCACTGTCAATTTATGATTCTGTCTCAATGGCAGTCGATGTAGAAGAGATCTATGAGATACATAAGACAGGAAATGGGATGGAAGGAGTTTCTTATCATTTTTATAGAAAGAAAGTACCTCCTTATGTGATTGATTTTGCGGAAGATGATAGTGCTGTAGATTGGACAAAGAGGTTCGATGTCAGCAACTGGGCTTTTTTTATTGCTTTTGATGGTGAAAAAGCAATTGGAGGTGCGGCGGTTGCCTCCAAAACAGAAGGCGTTATGATGTTAGAAGGCAGAGATGATATTACTGTTTTGTGGGATTTAAGAGTTGAGCGTGGATATAAACAGCATGGCATCGGAAAGCGGCTATTTGACATGGCTTCTGCATGGTCTAAAAATAATGGATTTAAAAGGATGAAAATTGAATGCCAGAATACGAATCTGCCGGCATGTAATTTTTATCAAAAGCAGGGAGCGAAACTCTGTGTAATCAATGAGAATGGGTACAAGAATTCGGATGAGGCCATGCTTTTATGGTACTTGGACTTATAGAATAGTAATACTGCAGATGATGGAAAGGGAGAAGAAATACTATGCGTGTTGGTGAAGTTGGATTATTAACAAATGATGTTATTCGATTGGCGGACTTTTATAAAGCACTATTGGATATTGAAAATGGCAGTAACGATAAAGTTCATCAGACATTAATAGCAGAAGAAACAATGCTTACCATTTATAATGACGGAAGTGCTAAAAATAATAATAACCAGAATATATGCCTTGCATTTACTGTTGAGGATATGGAGAAAGAGTATCAAAAGTTATTGGAACTGGGAGCTGAAATTATTGAGAAGCCTCAGATGCGTCCATGGGGTGCTTGTAATATGAGCTTTTATGACCCGGATCGGAATATTATATATTTTCGCAGCTTTACTTAGATTGGATATTATAGAGAAGTAAGTTACAGTAGATTCAACTCACCAGACCAAAACTCGGTGTATAACTGCAGGAGCGCTCACAGGCAGGCTCCCAAGTACCAGGCACTCTCCTTATCGATATAACTATATTCTTTTATGGATTGCAGAATGGAAGCCGTGGCCTCCTCACAATAGCCGCATTTGGCATAAATTTCGCCAAGCTTTGTGTAAGCGTCCAGGATGAAGAGTTTTGGCACCACGGCTGTAAGTCTGCTGACAGCGGCCTTTCCTTCCGATTTTAGCAATATCTCAAATACTAAAAAGAAGAAGTTATAGTCAAGAACATCAGTATTTCCAATCTGGAATAGTTCCGGTGCTAATCTTCCTGCTATGAGTTTGCAGGTGTTTCGCTTATCCATGGACAAGCCCTCTAAATAATGATAGTAGCTATCGTAAGATTGGTTATTAGAGTATAAGCTGTTATATTGGATTAAGGTCAGAAAAAAGAAAGCAGAGATTTCCTCCTTATAGCAGGTTAAGGCCGATAAGGAGTTTTTTTCTGTCATCAGTTCCAGTAATGCATGATATGCCTTCTTATAATCGTGCTGATAAAAAGATAATTTTCCGCTTAAAAGCAGATAGTCTCCTTTCCAGTTCTCGGATAGGTTGGTCTTTTCTAAAATTACGTTGGCTCTTTTGTAATACCTTTCTTCTATCAGTATATGAATAGCATGAAGAAGCTTTTCTCCATAATCAGCATAGGGCAGGTAAGTAATTAATTGGTCAAAAAGGGTATAACTGTCTGAACAAAGTTTACATAGTGCTTTACCTAAAGAGATAGTACAACCCGGGCATTCCTTATAATGCAGTGAATTGACATAGGCTTCCACAGCTTCTTCATACATCTCTTCCAAAGTGTAAATATCCCCTAAGGTCTGATAAGCCTTATATGTTCCGCAGCCGCCGGTGAAGCGGAATCTGGTGGGGGCCTCCCCCATGGCCAGGCAGCGCTTAAAAGAAGCAATTGCTAACAAATGCTTGTGGTTATTCTGATAGATACTGCCTCTTAGATATTCAAAATCGGTGCATTCGGGGTAATAACTTAACCCTTCCAGGGCAAAGGCAAGGGCCTTTTTAGAATCTTTTAATGACATATAGCAAAGGATAATACGATAGAAGATATGAGGAAAATACGCCTGGGTAGTAACCTTTTTTTCATAAGATTTCAGGTAATAGTCCAACGCCTCTGTGATATCTCCTTCTGCCATATATTCATTCGCTATATTGAATAAGTAATAGGGGTCAGCAGGGTTATCTTCCAGCTGCTTTTTTAAAAGAGGCATGTTTCTTTTATGTTTTTGCTTATTTTCAATAGCTTTAACGGTATAGCCATAATGAAATAGCGTAACCTCAGCCAGTGTAAATCTTGAGGGGTCTAAGCTTCCTCCCTCTTTTTGAATTTGCTCATGGATTCTGCCCTCAAAATGATATTCTCCTGTATTTCGTAACAACCGGAAGGCATAATGTACGGAATATTCTTTTGTGTTTTCATCATCATAATAATTAAGCAGCGTAAAGTGATAGCCGTCATAATTTTCATTGGTAAGCAGGTGCAGGAAGGTATCCGTATCCTCTGAATTAAAGATTTCATCGGCATCAAGAAGCAAAATCCAGTCGCAGGAGGCTTTCTTTAGTATATGGTTTCTGGCTTTTGAGAAGTCCTCTTCCCAGGGAACATCAAATACGAAGGCTCCGAACTTAGCGGCAATCTCCTTAGAGTTGTCCGTAGAACCGGTATCTCCGACTAGAATTTCATCTACAATACCGGTAACACTGGCAAGGCATTTCTCCAAGATCCAGGCTTCGTCTTTCACAATCATACATAAACTTACCGTTTTTTTATTCTCCATGGCAAACCAATCCTTATAAACGGAGGTACTCACCATTATGGTATTCCGAATATATCTAAATGATACTTTTATTCTGTCTATTGAATTAAGGAGGGCAGGTTGCCACGGTCTTTGATGGGACTATTTCCGGTGATTTTACGGTATGCCCTGTAAAATGCCGTATAATCTAAAAATCCCGCTATTCTTGAGGCTTCTTCTGCACTGTGCCCTCCAATAAGCAGCTGCTTCGCGTAACTGATACGCTTATAGGTAAGATAATCCCAAAGAGTAGTTCCGGTGGCTTTCCGAAATACCTTGTTCAGGTGATGTTTGCTAAGGCAGAACTTCTCTGCAATGAAATCCAGTGAAAGCTGGGATGTAAAGTGTTCATTCAAAAAGGCGATTATCTGGTTAATTGTCTCAGAGCCTTCTTCTTTTCTGGCAGAGATTTCATTTCTGCTGTCATATGCCATGATGCGGGACAGGAGTGCCTCCAGGTTGATTGGTACCAGGGCATCTCGAAGGGAAACCGGAAGGTTTGAGCAGTCTAAGAGTGCTTCCAAATGAGGATAGAATTTCTCCTGTGCTATATCTTCGTAATAGATCTTCTTATCATCAGTTCTTGTAAGGGAAGGGAAAATAGATAATAGCATGGCTCTGCGCTCAACGGACAGCAGCTCGGGATAAAAATGGAGAGCAATCCGGCGATAGGTCTTATCACTGTTCACACGGACACCATGAAAGACATTAGGAGCCAGAAGCAGCATACTGTGGGGAACTGGTTTATAATGCTTACCTTCTACCAGATAATCGATGTCTCCTTCCAGAAAATAATAAATTTCATAAAAATTATGACAATGAAGCTGATAATCCTTATTGGCTTCATTAGAATAACTATAACCAAAAATAATATGTTCGGTTGTGATTTCTGCCAGGGCTGCCATAGAAACTCCTTTCCGGTATCGATAGGTTCTTTTATTTACTATAAAATAAAACCGCTATATTTGCAATATAATTGTCCTCATATGCAATGGTATCCATTTGAAAAATACAGTAGAATCAAAGTAGAATTATAATAGAAATATATTAGATTTTATAAGGGAAAGAGGCATAAATAGAATGGAATTGGGTGCACAGTTATATACGGTAAGGAATTTTATTCAGACAGAAGAGGATTTTGACAGGACAATAAAAAAGATTGCAGATATCGGGTATCGTTATGTGCAAATATCTGGAGTAGGAAAGGGAATCTCCCCAGAGAAACTCCGAGAAATCTGTGACCGGTATGACATTAAAACAGTACTTACTCACAGCGATGTTAATCGGATTCTTTACGATACGGAGAACCTGATAAAAGAGCATGATATCTTAGGCAGCCCTTATATCGGACTTGGTGCCATGCCGGAAAAGTACAGAGGTACTGATTGGCTTCCTTATTTTTATGAAGATTTTAAGGAACCAATTAAGAAAATTACTGCAAGCGGAAAACTCTTTATGTATCATAATCATAATTTTGAGTTTGAAAAAGAGAAGGGAGTAACTTTACTGGAGAGGCTTTTGGAGCTCTTTACTCCGCAAGAAATGGGAATTACTCTGGATACATACTGGGTTCAGGCAGCCGGAGGAGATGTCATCTGGTGGATTCAGAAGCTAAAAGACAGACTTCCCTGCGTACATTTAAAAGATATGGCTGTAGTTTCAGGAGGTGGTGTGATGGCTCCGGTTGGAGAAGGTAATCTGAATTTTCCTGGAATATTGGAGGCTCTTAAGGAAACGAATTGTGAGTATCTGCTGGTAGAACAGGATACCTGCTTAAGCAGTCCATTCAGCTGCCTGAAGCAAAGCTATGACTATCTGAAGAAATTAGGTTACAGGTAGATAAATATGATGGAACAAAAATATGATGGAACAAAAGTATGATGGTAGAAAGGGAAGTTATGAACGAGGTTAGAATCGGAATTATCGGAATCGGAAATATGGGAAGTGCTCATGCTGCAAATATAAGTAAGGGTGAGATCCCTGGACTTATACTGACAGCTGTGGCAGACAGAAAAGAAAGCAGAAGAGATTGGGCTAAAAAAGAGTTAGGCGAAAAGGTTGCGGTTTTTTTGGAGGGAAAAGAACTGATAGAATCCGGACTATGTGATGCGGTTTTGGTGGCTACCCCTCATTACCAGCATCCGGAACTTGTAATAAGTGCTTTTCATCATGGACTCCATGCTTTATGCGAGAAGCCGGCAGGAGTATACACCAAGCAGGTAAGAGAAATGAATGAAGAGGCAGACAAACAGGACAAAGTATTTGCCATGATGTTTAACCAGAGAACCAACCCTGTTTATAAAATGATGAAGGAGTTGGTGGAAGGTAAAACTCTTGGAGAAATTAAGCGGGTTAACTGGATTATTACGGACTGGTACCGTACTCAGGCCTACTATGATTCTGGAGACTGGAGGGCTACCTGGGACGGGGAAGGCGGAGGTGTCCTTCTTAACCAATGCCCCCATAATCTGGACCTGCTCCAGTGGATATGCGGTCTGCCAAAGGAAGTACAGGCATTCTGCCACAACGGTAAGTGGCACAATATAGAAGTAGAGGATGATGTGACCGCATATTTTACGTTAGAAAACGGTGCGACAGGTGTTTTTATTACCACTACAGGTGATGCACCGGGAACCAATCGTTTTGAGATTACGCTGGAAAAAGGAAAACTGGTATGTGAAGAAGATGAGCTTACACTTTTCGAGCTTGTGGAAAATGAAAGAGAATACTGCTTTACCGCTACGGAAGGTTTTAAAAAACCGGAAGGAGTTTATCGGGAAGTGGAGCTGATCGGAGAGAATAGTCAGCATATCGGAGTATTAAAGGCCTTTACAAACAGAATTCTTACAGGATCACCGTTAGTTGCTGACGGAAGAGAAGGAATCAGAGGGTTAATGCTCTCTAATGCCATGCATTTATCCTCCTGGTTGAATAGGCCTGTAACCCTTCCGATAGAAGAAGACTTATTTTTAACGGAACTGAACAAGAGAAGAAATGCTTCTGTTAAAAAGGATAATGTAAAGGAAGCAACCTTTGATACGAAAGGTAGTTATGGTAGCAAGGATGGAAAATAATATCAAAGCAGCCATCGTAGGCTGCGGCAGTATTGCTCAGGTCCACAGCGCCTGTATTAGCAAGCTTTCTGGAGTAAGCCTGGCCTGTGTCTGTGACATCATAAGGGATAGGGCAGAGGTACTGGCTGGAGAGTACCAGGCGAAGGCATATACCTCCTTTGAGGAAATGATAGAGAAGGAAGATATTCAGATCCTTCATATCTGTACACCTCATTATCTTCATGTACCTATGGCAGAAGCTGCCCTGGCTAAGGGTATCAATGTTTTTATGGAGAAGCCACCTGCTATGAACCGAGAGGAATATGACAGATTAAAGGAAGCAGCAGGTAAGAGCGGCAGCAGACTTGGGTTTTGCTTTCAAAACCGTTATAATCCGGGTACGCTAAAGGCATTAGAACTTATGAAGCATGGAATACCCGGTAAGGTTATTGGAGGTAGAGCAATTGTCAGCTGGAGCAGAGACAGCGGATATTATACAGAGAGCGGATGGAGAGGAAGCCTTTTAACAGAGGGCGGCGGAGCGTT
The DNA here is from genome assembly GCF_014218355.1 of Anaerocolumna chitinilytica. NCBI lineage: Bacteria > Bacillati > Bacillota > Clostridia > Lachnospirales > Lachnospiraceae > Anaerocolumna > Anaerocolumna chitinilytica. Next base: position 4,259,082 of record NZ_AP023368.1, on the reverse strand, counting down.
AATTAACCAGGCGGTACACTCTTTGGATTTACTTACTCTTTTCCTTGGAAAGCCGTTAAAAGCAGATGCGGTAATGGCAAATCATCACCTGAAAGGCATAATTGAGGTAGAGGATATGATGGAAGCTTATATCCGGTACGAAAATGACGTTACTGGCTGCTTTTATGCCACAACTGCATATTGCACTAATATGCCTCCGATCATAGAGCTGCATTGCGAAAAAATGAATGTAAGAATCGAAGAGATGAGAACTATATGTTATGACTTTGATGGCCGTGAATTGGATAATGTATATATTCCTACTGAAGGATTGAAGAAGAAAGAAGCCATGGGCAAGGGTTACTGGGGAGCAGGGCATATGGACTGCATTACGGATTACTATGAGGCCTATAAGGAGAAAAGGAATACCCCCATAGGAATTACCCAGGTGAAAGATACAATTGACTTAATGATAGCTGTATATGAAGCTGCCAGATCAGGCAAAGAGATTATTATTTAAATATATACCTGCAGCCGGATGCCTGCAGGTATGGGAAAGGTAAGGTTAAGTTAAGTATGCTTCAATTTTCAAAGATAACCGGGTTTGCGGATGAAATCAGTGATGATCTTAAAATCCAGATAAGGCTTTTAAAAAAGCTTGGAATGAACTATCTGGAATTTCGCAGTGCAGGCGGAAAAAATGTAGCAGATTTTTCACAGACAGAAATAAAAGAGTTAAAGTCATATATGGATAGTGAAGGGATAGAAGTATCTGCTATCGGCTCACCCATTGGTAAGATATCAGTAACAGACGATTTTAAGGAACATGTTGAATGTTTTAAAAGAGTAACTGAAACAGCACATATCCTGCAAACTCCTAACATCAGGATATTTAGCTTTTATATTCCGGAAAACAGTATAGCGGCAAATTATAAGAACGAAGTAATCGAACGCCTTGGACAATTAAAGGAGGAAGGAAAGAGAAGTGAAGTTATCCTGCTTCATGAAAATGAAAAAGGTATCTATGGAGATACAGCTCTTCGCTGCAAGGATATTATGGAAAGCCTTTATGATAAGAACTTCAAAGCGGTATTTGATTTTGCCAACTTCGTTCAATGTAAGGAGGATACTCTTAAAGCCTTTGAATTATTAAAAGGTTATATTTCTTACATACATATCAAGGACGCAGTGAATGAAACCGGTGAAGTGAAAAAAGCCGGAGATGGTGATGGTAATATAAAGGCAATTCTAAAAGAACTTGATCTGGCAGGCTATCAGGGGTTCTTAAGTCTGGAGCCTCATCTCGCCGACTTTTCAGGTTTTAAGCAGCTTGAAAAAGATGATGGCAGATTTGCAATGTCTAATAATGAACTGGCATTTGCCACAGCTCATGAAGCTTTAATGAATATCCTGAACAATTAAGCTTTATAACGCATATATTAACACAAAGATTTGTATGGTGAGGCAGCTTGAACGTTAATAGTGTTTATGTAAGGGCATATGAGCTTAAAGGTGAGATGGAGTACAAGGGACAAATACTTTTAACTTATGACATTAAGTATCCGCAGTTTTCGTCAGAACGGTTTCGGGCATTTGCAAAAAAACTCAGTGTGTACTATAAGGCAGAAGCCACACTTTATAAAAAATATCATATAACAAAGTTATATCAGATGGCAATTGATGATTATGAGTATGCAACAGCGAATAACTTTCCGGTAAGAACTTATGATGTTGTTACGGTATATACCATAACCTTTAATGATAACTGTGTGCTGAGTCTGTATTTTGACAGGTATGAATATACGGGAGGGGCACATGGAATGACGGTTAGAAGTGCGGACACCTGGAACCTGAAAACCGGAAGAAGAATAGACTTATCGGACTATTTTCCCGGCAGGAAGGATTACACAGCCTATATTTTAGATGTCATTAACAGCCAGATTGCAAGCAATGAGAAGGATAACAGTAATTTATACTTTGAAGATGTTAACGAACTGGTAAAAGAAAATTTCAATGAAAAAAACTTTTATGTAGTCCCGGAAGGAATCGTTATCTTTTTTCAGCTCTATGAGATTGCTCCATATTCCAGTGGAATTCAGTCATTTTTAATACCTTTTAAAAAAGGAGGACCGGTTCCTATAAGCTGCTAAACAACCAATTGGTAACTAGCTGAGTGGGATGTTGAGGCAGCTATATATTCTAACATAGCAACAAATATGAACCATGTAATAAGCTCCCTTTGTGCCAGGCAGTTTCGATAATATAACTGTTTGTCATAAGGGGAGCTTATTACATGGCTTTTATTCGTTTTGTACTATTGAAAATCATCTTCATCGTGATGGTAAAGGAATCTCTCCAGTTCTTCTTTTGATTGAAATTCTCTGGAGTACTCCATAAGTTCGCTTCTGCGCATATCATCCAGATCATAAAAAGCATCTCTTGCTACCCTGTCATTTGCCAGATAAATTGCCAGAGCAGGAGGGAACATATTATTAAAGCTTCCGAAGTTGTCCATATAATCATCCTTCCATTTTGCATTATGATAAATGTTACAGGAATAGGTTTTACAGGAAAGTACGAATTATTCAATCCTTTTTTTGGATGAAAGGAATGGTTGTATTTGGCGAAAGCTTACGTTATAATTGAATTGATTGAATGGAAGAATATAACTTAAAAAAGGTTTTAATTGATATTCATGAAAGGAGTTATTATGGAAAAATACAGGATACTTGTAAAGGGTATTGTTCAATATGAAGATAAATATTTATTAGCTGAGAAATGGTATGATGACAGAATCATGGACCCTTACCAGTGGGAATTTGTTGATGGAAAACTTGAATTCGGCGAAAGCCCTGAAAAAGGAGTACTGCGTATTGTTTATGAAAATACCGGTCTGAATGCTCATATTAATCGTATATTATACACCTGGTCCTTTATGATTGGTGATGTCTGTACTATCGGAATCTGTTTTCATCTGCTGAGCTTGAGTGATGAGGTGGTGCTTTCGGAAGAATTAAATGATTACAAGTGGGTAAAGAAAGAAGAAATTGAGAAATATGTAAGTAATAAAGCTATGCTTGAAGATATTGCAAAAGCTGAATTGTAAGGTTTGATAAGGGTTGAAATCAATGGTACCAATTAATAATACAAGCGATAATGATAGGAGGAAGGCGTGACAGTATTAATAAAGAATGGGCATGTGCTTGACCCATCCACAGGAATAGATGGGATAAGGGAAATCTATATAAAGGACGGAATAATTATTACAGTGGGCAGTGAACTTAATGTTACTGCAGATAAAGTCATTGATGCAAGCGGACTTTATGTAATGCCTGGATTTATTGATTTACATGTACATTTAAGGGAACCAGGCTTTGAATATAAGGAAACCATTAAGAGTGGTTGCGCTGCTGCCGCCAGAGGTGGTTTTACTACCATATGCCCTATGCCTAATACCAAACCTGCAATAGACAGCAAAGAGATGATTGAATGGCTTAAGAAGAAGGAACGCGAAGAAGCTCTGGTGAATATTCTTCCAATTGGAGCAGTAACAAAAGGGCAGATGGGTGAGGAACTTTCTGAGATTGCCGAGATGGCTATGGCAGGAGCAGCAGCTATCAGTGAAGACGGTAAATCTGTTATGAGTACATCTCTTTACAGAGAAGGTATGATAAAGGCGAAGGAAGCAGGAATCCCGGTTTTTGCTCATTGTGAGGACAAGAATCTGGTAGGGAATGGGGTTATTAATGAGAGCAGCAAAGCCAGGGAACTTAATCTTCCGGGAATCTCCAATGCAGTAGAAGATATCATAGCCATCCGTGATATTCTATTGGCAAAGGAAACCGGGGTGAGACTCCATCTATGCCATTGTTCCACGAAGGACAGCGTAGCTTTTCTCAAATGGGCAAAAGAAGAGGGACTTCCCGTAACCGGAGAAGTATGCCCCCACCACTTTACCTTGACCGATGAAGATATACCCTGTGATGATAGTAATTATAAGATGAACCCGCCACTTCGAAGCAAGGCGGATGTGGAAGCTTTAAAGGAAGGTCTGAAAAATGGTATCCTGGATGTGATTGCAACCGACCATGCACCTCATAGCAAAGAAGAAAAGGATAAATCCTTTCTGCAGGCACCTTTTGGTATTGTAGGTTTGGAGACGGCATTTGCACTTTCCTATACGGAGCTTGTGGAAACCGGGGTTCTTTCCTTTTCAGAGCTTGTAGGTAAGCTAAGCACCAATCCGGCAGATGTACTTGGACTTAACCGAGGCAGCTTAAAGGAAGGTTGGACAGCGGATATCGTAATTGCAGATACCAGTGAGTGGTATAGGATAGATAAAGAAAAGTTCGTATCTTTCGGTAAGAACACTCCTTTTCATGATAGAAGAGTAAAGGGCAGAATAATGTATACACTAGTCGACGGACAGATCGTTTATAAAGCGGAGGAGCAGCAATGATTCAGCAATTAATTGGAAAGATTCAAAAAATGAATGCACCTATAGTAGTGGGCCTTGACCCTATGCTGGAGTATATTCCAGAATATATCAAGCAAGCAGCCTATGAAGAAAAGGGAGAGACTTTAGCTGGTGCGGCAGAAGCAATATGGCAGTTCAATAAAGGGATAGTGGATGCTACTTATGATCTCATTCCTGCCGTAAAACCTCAGATTGCCATGTATGAGCAATTTGGTATTGAAGGCCTGATTGCTTACAAGAGGACAGTTGATTACTGTAAGGAAAAGGGTTTGGTAGTAATCGGTGATATCAAAAGAGGAGATATTGGTTCTACTTCAGCTGCCTATGCTGTAGGGCATCTTGGAAAAGTTAAGATAGGGAATAATTCTTATTACGGATTTGATGAAGATTTTGCCACGGTCAATCCTTATCTGGGTTCTGATGGAATCAAACCTTTTATAGAGGTCTGTAAGGAAGAGAAGAAGGGACTTTTTATATTAGTTAAGACCTCCAACCCTTCCAGCGGTGAATTCCAGGACAAGCTTGTGGAAGGAAGACCACTATATGAGCTGGTAGGTGAGAAAGTGGCAGAGTGGGGCAGTGAACATATGTCTGAGGACTACAGCTATATCGGAGCAGTGGTTGGTGCTACTTATCCGGAGATGGGTAAAGTCTTAAGAAAGCTGATGCCAAAGAGCTATATTCTGGTTCCCGGCTATGGGGCTCAGGGTGGTAAGGCAGAGGATTTAATTCATTATTTTAATAAGGATGGATTAGGAGCAATCGTGAATTCTTCCAGAGGTATCATAGCTGCTTACAAAGCAAAGGGATACGAGAAATTTGGAGAAAGTGCCTATGCGGATGCATCCAGACAGGCAGTAATTGATATGAAGGAAGATATTCAGTCAGCACTTGTAAAAAGCGGCGTAGTAAGATAAGAGTTAGATAAAGAGACTAAAGAAGGAGGATTATCCTCCTTCTTTTTTTGCATATATCTGAAAACAGTGGATGATACACACTTATAATTTGATTGTATTTGAAACATAGTTAGATGTATAATATTACCAGGTATCTACAGCTTCATAATTATTCTTGATTATAAGAAGAGCATTTTTAATGAAACAAATGATTAAACTCCATAGAGGTGGTTCCATGAATACAATAATGCTTTTAGAAGATGATGAAAACTTAAATAAAGGAATTTCTTTGAAACTAAGAAGAGAAGGGTATCAAGTAATATCTGCATTTACACAGGCCGAAGCGGAGGAATTATGGGAAAAAAACGATATTAAGATGGTAATCTGCGATATTACTCTGCCGGATGGAAGCGGTCTTGCATTTGGTAAAGCAATTCGTGATAAAAGTGATGCTTATCTTCTTTATCTAACAGCTTTAAATCAAGAGATCGATATTGTGAATGGGTATGATTCCGGAGCCGATGATTATATAACAAAACCATTTTCAGTGAATGCCTTTGTATCGAAGGTAAATGCATTGATGCGCCGTTTAAATGAAAAAGAGCTTACAGTCTTAATATCAGGTGAGATTAAAGTTTATTTAAAAGAGATGCAGGTAAAGAAATCTGATAATCTTATTCTTTTAAGTAAGAAGGAGATACAGCTTTTAGTATATTTACTTGAAAATGCAAGACAGATAGTGACAAAAGAAAGTATTCTTGAAAAAATCTGGGGAATGGATGGATTATTTGTTGATGATAACACTGTTACAGTAAATATCAGCAGATTAAAAAGTAAATTGAATACGGATTCCATTTCAAATGTGAGAGGCTTAGGGTATATATGGACATGCGAAGTAATAAAAAGGTGATAATATACATTATAATGTGGTTTATCCTCTCTGTGGTGCTGACAGGTGGAATAAGTATTATTTCAAGAAATCTTAATCATATTTATCATAGACAGATGGTTGAATTATCCGTAATGCATCCGGATCAAGAAGATGAATTAAAGGAAAGCTATAATTTTTACTCAAAAGAATCAAATACATATTTCTTTAAGGTTTGGCTGCTCGTCTTAATAATATTGGTAATGTCTTTTAGTCTCACTTACTATTTGCAAAGGAAGAAAAACAAAATAGAGAAGCATGGGATTATAACTAACTTGATCCTTTTAAATGAACAATTAAAGCAGTTTATAAAAGGAAATTATCATAGGGTATTCTTTAAGGCTACTTCGGAAGGAGCCAGTGATAAAACGGAGGAGTGGCTGAATGTTGAAAATTCGTTAAAGGAATTAGGATACTATTTTGCATCATTAAAAGAGCAAATGAACAGGGAAGAGAATAATACAAAATCATTAATAACAGACATATCGCATCAACTGAAAACGCCGCTTTCCTCACTTAGAATGAGCCACGAACTTGCTCAGGAGACAGAACTAACATATGAGGAACGTCAGGATTTCTTAAATCAGGAAGAACAAGAAATTCGTAAATTGGAGATTTTATTAGAGGAATTGATAAATTTGTCAAGGCTGGAATATCACATGATTCAGATAACACCAGAGGTATTAGGTATAAGGAAGACATTAACAGAGGCAGTAAATCAGGTGATTATGAAAGCTTATAACAATAATATTAATATACAGCTTGATATGGAAAGAGATGTTAATGTTTTCCATGATCCTAAATGGACAGTAGAGGCGATATCAAACGTATTAGATAATGCTATTAAGTACTCAGAAGCAGGTTCCTGCGTATCAATCAGAGTGAACCAATTACCCAATATCCTATTAGTTGAGATTGAGGATGAAGGAATGGGGATACCTGCCGAAGAATTACATAAGATTTTTCAACGTTTTTACCGCGGTAAAAAAGCAAGAGGTCTGGTGAAAGAAGGAGCTGGTATTGGTCTTTACCTGGCAAGACGAATATTAGAAGAACAAGGCGGAACGATTGCGGCCAAAAGAAAACAGCAGAACGGTACTGTCTTTCGTATAACCTTGCCAATATAACCCTTACAAAACTGTAATAGTGTTTGTAAGGGTTTTGCAATTTTATCCTGTTAAAATATGTTGGAAGGATAGATAAGCGGGAGGATAATAAAATGAATAGTATTTTAAAAGTTGAGGATCTGGTGAAATATTATCAAACGGGAGAGGTCGTTGTAAAAGCAGTGGATCACACCAATTTAGAAATAGAACGAGGTAAATTTACTGCTATTGTTGGCCGCTCCGGTTCAGGTAAATCTACATTATTACATCTCATGGGTGGGTTGGATTATCCTGATTCAGGAAAGGTTATTTTAGAAGGACAGAATATCTTTGAATTGAAAGCCGATAATCTGGCTAAATTCCGCAGAAAAAAAGTTGGTTTTGTTTTTCAGGAATACAATCTGATTCCTTCGTTGACCGTGTGGGAAAATATAATATTGCCAATAGGCTTGGATGGTCAGAAGGTGAATGAAAAAGAGATCCTGGATATACTTGATAAAATAGGTTTATCAGATAAAAAAGATGCAAAACCAAACACGTTATCGGGTGGCCAAAAGCAAAGAACAGCTATAGCAAGAGCACTTGCTTCAACTCCTGCCATTATACTTGCTGACGAACCTACTGGGAACCTGGATTCACAGACGGAGCTAGAAGTCATGAGCTTACTAAAAAAATGTGTAAAAGATTATGGGCAAACTTTGGTTATGATTACTCATGATGAAACCATTGCACAAATGGCGGATATAGTTATTTTTGTTGAAGATGGCAAGGTGGTGAGTTATTGATGAATATTATTGTAAGGATAGTTAAAGAGAATCTCAGATATCATAAAAGTAAAAATATATTAATAGGAATTGCAGTATTTTTAACGACAATATTACTTTTTCTGGTGCCTTCTGTTGGGAAAAATATGATAGATGGGCAGCATGCGGCTATTAATGAAGTATATCCTAACTGGCATGCATTATTTCGGGATGTAGATGCTAAAACAATTGACCGGCTATCCTCATTCCATAATATTGCAAGTTCTGGTTTACGCAGTGACGCAGGTTACATAGTAAACAAAAATTCTCAGATAGCATTAATTTATATGGATAATAAAGGATTTTCACTGAGTCGCTTAAAGCTTCTAGAAGGTAAACTTCCAGAGAAGGAAAATGAAATTGTGATTTCTTCAGGTGTTTTAGAAGAATTAGAGCAAGCAGATAAAAAAGTAGGGGATAGGATAATTATACCTTATCAAATACTTCGAGATGGAAGTCTTGATTTCAGGGAAGAAAAGGAGTTTGTAATTACAGGAATTACCGAAAGTGATTCTAGTGCAAAAAAATATACTGCCTATGTGTCAAAAAAATTTTTGGAAAATGAAATACCTGAAAATCAAATTTTATATTATTTCCTATTTCAGGTAAACGGAACAAAAAAATCAATAACAGACGACCTGGAAAAGGATATTAATCGTATTGCAAAGATATTCTCTATTCCAGAAAAAAATATCCTGATTAATAAAGATTATCTGATGGCAAATTATATTGATCCGTCTATATTATCAGGGATACTTGGAATATTAGCCATTATCATTATTGCTGGAATTATTACAATATATAGTATCTATTACATAGGAATGACTGAAAGAATTCAGGAATTTGGTAAATTAAAGGCAATTGGAGCTACAAGGTTTCAAATGAAGCAAATTGTATTAGGTGAGGGATTAGGGATTGCATTGGTGGCAGTACCTATTGGACTTATCATGGGAACAATCATCTCAAAGAGGGCATTGCTGGCGTTTCTATCTCTCTATAAGAATGAAAATCTGATGGCTGCAACGATGAAAAAATTGTTCGACGAAAATCAAATAACGCTTTACCATTGGTGGATATATCTTCTTACAATAATTATAGCCGTGCTCACGGTTTGTATATCTCTTGCTAAACCGATGAAAATAGTATCAAAACTATCAGAAACAGATGCTATTCGTTATCAATCGGATGATTTAGAACGTCATAAAAAGAAAAAGCAAAGGAATAAAAAGAGCTTTTCAAATATTTCCGTATTAAAATTATCCTATATTTTTCTGATTGGAAGTAAAAAGAATAGTATGATAACAATATTATCGATGGGTATGACAGGTATCTTACTGATGGTGATAGCAACTGTTTTATCTTGTGCTAATCCGATAGAAAGTGCGAATAATTCCATACTGGGGCAGTATCAAATTCAGATTAATGCAGAAACAGGGAACAAAGAGCACCCAGAAAGAGAGTGGGATAATATTATTAAGAATAATCCCTTAAATGAAAGCTTGAGAAAGAAAATAGAAGCAATAGACGGAGTAACAGCGGTAGCAGGTTTTGGCTTTGTAAAAGTTTCTGCAGAAATATTTGAAGATAATACAGAAGGAATCTGTGGTATACCGGAAGAATACGCAAAAGAATTGGAGAAAGGAATAATTGAGGGAAATGTAACTTTTGAGGAATTAAAATCGGGGGATAAAGTAATCCTGGATAAAAATCTTCTGCATTGGTATCCGACTTTAAGTATCGGTGACATGATAGACCTAACAATGAATGATTCAGACGGAAGTCATAAAAAAGCAGTTAAAATAGTAGCAATTGGGGATTATCCGCTAGGATTTACAAATTACAATTATCTTTTAATGGCAGATGAGGGAGCAAAGAAGTTAAGCACTTATAATATTAATGAAGTGTACCATATTTTTGCTAAACAAAAGTACAATAGAGATACAGAACAAGCATTAAAGGAATTAATAGATGATAATTCAAATATTCTGGAACTGCAAACCTGGAAAGCAAGTTATGATGAATGGGCATCGGCAATTACTATGGTAAGTGGTGTATGTTATTTGTTTTTTTGCATTCTTGGAGCTATTTGTGTAATGAATATTATAAATACAATGATTCACAATGTTCATGTTAGAAAAAAAGAGATTGGTATGATGCAGGCACTTGGTATGACAGACCGACAATTGTTAATCATGTTACAGCAGGAAGGGTTATTTTATACAATCGGAACATTATTGCTTTCGATTGGATTAGGTAGTATATTAGGATATCCAATTTTTTTATGGAGTAAGTACAATGGAATATTTAGTATCAGTCGTTATCATTATCCAACTAGCGCTGCAATAATCATATCAGTTGTATTGATCTTAATTCAATTTGTGTTAGCTCTGATTTTGGGAAAATCAGTCAGGAAAGAATCATTAATTGATAGGATAAGGTTTAGTGAATAGTATTATTACTTTAAGAAAGGGACTGCTTTAAGACTTTACTTTAAGCGGTCCCTTTGAGTGATTTATTATAGTATGAAATGAGCTTTACAAATTAAGTTATACTGATTGATTTAAAGAATCAACCGCATCCTTTAACTGATTTAATGCTTTTAGTAAGGTGCTTTTTTGGCAGGCTACATTAAAACGCTGAAATCCCTTTCCTTCAGGGCCAAACATAGTACCACCGTCAAGCCATAAACCGGCTTTATCAGTAATAAACTGTTCAAGCTCCTCTGTGTCCAGCCCGAGACCATTAAAATCCACCCATAAAAGATAAGTTCCCTCTGTGTTTACAACCGTTAACACCGGAAGCTCTGTCTCAATGAATTCCCTGGCAGTCTTTAAATTCTCATATATATAAGCTTTTAGTTCTGTAAGCCATTCATCACCATATTCGTATGCTGCCTGGCAGGCAATGAGACCCATAGTATTTAGCTGGCTGTAACCGGATTTGGTTATTTCACCCTTAAACCGGTGTTTTAATGTTTGATTAGGAATCAGAACATTGGATACCTGTAAACCAGCCAGGTTAAAGGTCTTACTGGGGGCGGTGCAGGTTACGGATATTGATTTATAGTCCTCTTTCAGGGACGCCAATACCAAGTGTTCATGGCCAGGATGTATAAAATCTGCATGGATTTCATCCGATACTACCAGTACATTATGCTTTAAGCAAATATCACCAAGACGGATAAGTTCCTCCCTTGTATAGACTCTACCCACGGGATTGTGAGGGTTACAAAGGATAAAGAGTTTAACCTTATTCTCTATAATCTTTTGTTCAAAATCTTCAAAGTCTATGCTATACGTTCCATTGTCATAAATAAGAGGATTATTTATAAGCTTTCGGTTGTTATTCAATACAGCTTCTGAAAAAGGATAATAAACAGGTCGCTGTATCAGTATCGCATCCCCTTCATTTGTTAAAGCACGCACTGCCGTAGCAACAGCAAATACCACACCGGGTGTTTTTACAAGCCAGTTCGGCTCAATATCCCAGTGGTAATGGGAAGAAAACCATTTATGAAGTGTTCTGAAATAATCTTCTTTCACCTCTGTGTAACCAAAGATACCGTGTTCCGCAGATTTTATCAGAGCTTCTCTAACTTCGGGCAGGGTGGGAAAGTCCATGTCGGCAACCCACATGGAAATAAGATTCTCTTTCTTACCGCGCTCCAGGGCAAAGTCGTATTTTAATGAATTGGTATTAACTCTATCAGTCAATTTGTCAAAATCATAGGGCATGGAAGTATTCTCCTTTTCTTTTATCCTGAGTGAGGATGTACTTTTGAGATATTCTTAGAGTTGTATTTCCTTTAAATTGTAATCCCTCTAAATTGTAATTTCTGTCCAATTTCGCATATTATTATTACAGGTTTGTTTTCAGATATTCGAAGAGAAGATTGTCCTCTCCTTAATCATTATACTCCTATTTTTAAGAAAGTGCCTGCTTTAAATCCTCAATTAAATCCTCTGTATTTTCAAGGCCTACGGACATACGCAGGAGACGGTCATTGATTCCCCTGGCAAGACGGTCCTCTATGGGAACATCAGCATGGGTCTGAACCATGGGGTAAGTCATCAAGGTTTCAGTACCACCAAGACTTTCTGCAAAAAGTATAAGATTAACTCTTTCCAGAACCTGCTTGGCTGTCGCCTCAGTATCTACCTCAATAGATATCATAGAACCGAAGCCCGATGCCTGTTTTTTGGAAATCTCATAACCAGGATGAGTTTCTAGGCCTATAAAGTAAACCTTTTTCACTTTTTCATGGGAATTTAAAAAGGCTGCCACTTTCTTCGCATTTTCTTCCTGGCGTTCCATTCGGATGGCAAGGGTTTTAATCCCTCTGATTAACAGCCAGCTGTCAAAGGGAGAAAGACAAGCCCCTGTGGTTTTATATATATAGCGAAGCTTCTCAGATAAATCGGTTCTTCCGGTTACTAAAAAGCCTGCCAGGGTATCATTATGCCCGCTTAAATACTTGGTACCACTGTGGATTACAATGTCTGCTCCAAGAGTCAAGGGACGCTGGAAGTATGGGGTAAGAAAGGTGTTATCCACAATAACCAGCAGATTATATTCTTTTGCAAGGGCAGCCACTGCCTGGATATCGGTTACCTGCATCATGGGATTAGTAGGAGTTTCTATATAAATGGCCTTTGTTTCCTTGCGGATTAAGCCACGCAGCTTCGATAAATCAGAGGTATCAAGGTAATCAAAAAGAAGTCCATTCTTTTTATTAATATTATCAAAGAGGCGGACAGTACCGCCATAAAGGTCTTCGGATGCTATGATATGATCACCAATAGAAAAGAGCTCCATCAGGGCAGTTATGGCGGCCATACCGGTACTAAAAGCGATGGCATCCACACCCTCCTCCAGATTAGCAATTATTTTTTCCAGATGTTCCCTGGTGGGATTTTGGAGTCTTGAGTAATCGTAACCGGAACTTTGGCCGATCCCGGGATGTGCAAAAGTAGCAGACTGGTAGATGGGAACACTGACGGCACCGGTAGTGTGTGTGTTGTTGGCTGCACCGTGAATACATCGGGTAGTAAAATCCATAGAATAACCTCATTTCTGCACTGCTCTTGTGTTCGTTAAGGCTGTGTCCGCAGTGCCGGACTAAAATTATGTCTGTAAAGACAGTCTTCTTGTTGATTTGGTACAAATAGTAATCTTAATTAAAGGATAAAATAAAAAAACCCGCCTTCTTATTCAGAAGACGAGTATTACCCGCGTTACCACTTCAATTTATCTTTGCCTCACGGCGAAGACCTTAATAAGTACGTTATCCTGTCCGGATAATTATACTCCTTTGCTATAACAGGCAAACCTGTTGCGGCCTAAGCGTTATAAACGGTTTGGCGCACCGCTCCTGAGCCATCTTCTGTAAATGTTTCCTGCCTTTTTCCACCACCCAAAGGCTCTCTGTAAAGAAATTATCTACATACTCTCTCATTCCTAGCGTTTTACTATAAATTTATCTGAGTATAGCAGATAGAAAGTAGTTTGTCAATGTGAAATCTTTTCTCAACATTGATATTGTATAGACAATATGATAATATTGGAATAGAAAAATATGGGAATACAATTTAAGTTGAAGAATTATAAGTGAAAAATTTTACCTAACCCTTTAATTATATACACGCAAAAGTACGAAGATAGGAGTACAAAATGAAAAAATATGCATTCGTTATTCTGATTTTAATTGCCTTGCTACTTATATGTCCTGTCAAATATCAGAATACGAACAGTTATAACAACAAGGCATATTATCCTTTGGATCAGTTACAGAATGACTACAGTCTTGCAGATGCAAAAGTAGATAACTGTGTAGTATATGAAAATGGGGATATTACGTATGGACAGTCCGTATGGGATAGTTTTACAGCAAAAACCCAAAAAGGAAAGCCGGCTACTGTTCGCCTGGCCTTTTATTATACCTTGGATGCTCCTTCTCATTACGCTAAGGAATATTATGAGTCGATAAAGGCGGAATATCCGGTTCTCTACATAAAGGATTTAAGATTTGATGGAAATAAGTATGTGATAGCAGGGTTTGAAGAGGGTACTCTATACGAAAAAGAATATAAATATATGATGAAATACAAAGGGGAGCCAAGAAGCCCGTCGGCTTTGTTTCAAAAATATACCCGATATGTATTGGTCAATGATAATACAGCCACTTGGGAGGATATTGAAGACGGTGCTCTCAGTTCACGGTTTGGTGCTAGTATAGATAATTATCCTGTGTATACAGATTTGACCTGGAAATAATCAATCTTTGTGTGGAGGTTGTATATGAACTTGAATAGTCAATTACTTGATGAAAAGCTATTAAATAACCAAATGACAGAGCAGCAGATACCTGCTGTTCATATAAAAATTTCAGACCTTAAATTCAATGTTAATTATACTGCAAATCTGCTTTGTTCAAATTATCAAGAGAAGAATAAAAGCCTCCCCTTTAAAGAGCGGATATTTCGAGCTTTTCCGGAATTAGCTGACAGAATAGATAGTGGGATGAAAGATGAGGATATTCATTGTGTGGTGGAAGAAGTCTTTGAACAACGATACAAAAGCGAATATCTGCATATGTCTGAGAAGACTTGTGAAATCCAGGATAAATTGAATAGGGTAGTGGTACCGGCTTTACCGGTTTTATTCCAAGAATTTAATTTAATAAATAATAATTTTGGTGACATAACTTGTTATCTTGGTTTATATAGTTCCTTTCCCAGAAAAGTAATTACAAAAGAATTTTGGATTCATTATCTGACCAGAGAAGATATTATCTATAAAGCAACCATGCATGAAATTAATCACTTTGTATTGTTTGAAAAGTGGAAATCAATCCATAGGATTGAATCCGAGCAAGAGCCGGAGCACCCGGAGCCCTTATGGTTTTTAGAAGAAATGATAGTAGACCCTACGCTAAATACAAAGCGCCTTCAGGAATTAGTGCCATATCCTCAAAGAGCATATGAACAATTCTATACTTCACTTATACAAGATAGGCCTCCCCAGGAATTTATTCAGGATTGTTATAAGGATAGCAAGACAATTGAGGAGTTCCTGGAAAAGACCTATCGGTATATTGAAGATAATCTGAAAGAGCTGATTGAGAAATGCGGATAGGTAATGAGTCGAAGTAATTAAATGTTGGAGGTCTGCAATGTTAGAATATCATGGATGGATTAACATCAGAGGACAAGCATATTTTGTTGAAGATGATAACATAGATGAAATTGTTGAAAAAATTCAACATTATATTAATAACAATAATTGGAATAATGGATTGATGAGTCTATATCCGACAAACGGAGAGTATTTTTTGCATTTTTCGGGCTTTCACAACCACAATTATTCCGCACCACATGTTACTCTTTTTATGGAGTTCATTGCAGATGTGGCTCAAGGATCTTATGGAATTGTATATCTGTATGATGATGAAGCTCTAGATATCTTTGAAAACAAATTTAAAGTACTTGTACTTAAGCGTGGAGGAGTTACTGAGCAGGCAGATCCATTCCTGTCACCTTATTTCCCAGAGGTTGAGGATATACCAATGGAGTAATGCTCCAAAGACACCTTAATTTATAACCAAGCAGAAAAGAACAAGGAGCAACAGGTTTCCATAAACCACATTGCTCCTTGTTCTTTTATATAAAAACTATATAAAGGCTTAAATAGCTTTGGTTACTTCTTTTAACCAAACCTTTTCTTCTTCATTCAGATAAGGAGAAATCTTATCATATACCTCACTGTGATAGCGATTCAGACTGTCGATTTCTTTCTTTGTCATATAAGAAGTATCTACTGCTTCAAGGTCGATGGGAGCAAAGGTCAGGTGTTCAAAATACATGAACTGGCCATATTCGTTCTTGGCACCTTTGTGGCAGATTAATTCATTTTCCGTACGGATTCCATGGCTGCCTTCGATATATACACCTGGTTCGTCGGTCGTTACCATACCTTCTTCCAATACACAGCCGTCATCTCTTTCAGGAACCTTTTTCCAGCGAAAACCGTTAGGTGCTTCATGGACATTCAGAAGATAGCCAACTCCGTGGCCTGTACCGCATTTGTAATCCAAATCCATATCCCAGATAGGGCCTCTGGCCAGAATATCCAGGTTCTGTCCGATACAACCATAAAGGAATCTGGCATCGGCAAGATTTAACATACTTCTAAGTACAGCGGTGAAATGCTTCTTAATCTCATCACTGATTTCGCCAAGAATAATCGTTCTGGTAATATCCGTAGTTCCTTCAAAATACTGACCGCCGGAGTCTACCAGTAAAAGTCCTTCGGGCTTTAATACCGCATGGCTTTCTTCGCTGGCAGAGTAGTGCATCATAGCTGCATTGGCGTTGTAAGCACTGATAGTATTAAAACTAAGGTCTATAAAGCCTTCCTGGGCTTTTCTGCAATCTTCCAGATAGTCACTGGCACTGACTTCGGTTATCTCAGTCTTTCCAATGTTTTTCTTAAGCCAGTAGATGAATTTTGTAACTGCAACACCGTCTTTGATATGAGATTTACGGAGATTCTCAAGCTCGACGGAATTCTTAACAGCTTTAAGAAGAACCGTAGGATTTGGGGCATCAATAACAGAAGAACTGCTGCCAAGGTTTTTATAGATTGCGTAATTGACTTTGGCAGTATCCAATAATATTTTTTCATTTTCGGGAAGTGTTTTGACGAATTCATATATTTCAAAATAACCTCTGATTTCTACACTGAAATTCTTAAGTGTTGATTTGATTTCTTCTGAAAGCTTTGTTTCGTCCAGGAATAAGATAGCCTTATCCACGGTTATGACCGCATAGGAGAGAACAACCGGATTATAAGCGATATCTCCTCCGCGGATATTAAAGAGCCAGGCGATATCATCCAGTGAGGTTATGATATGGTAAGCGGCACCTTTTTTATTCATTTCACTTCGAACTGCTTCAAGTTTTAAAGCAGTGGATTTACCGGAGTATTTCTCCTCCAAAAGAAAAGCGGGAGCAGTAGGGAGTGCCGGGCGGTCTGTCCAGACTTCATCTACCAGGTCCTTATCATACTGAATGGTAATTTTCTTTTCAGAGAGTTTCTCACTTAAGCGAAGACCTAACTTTGCGTTAACAACTCTGCCGTCAAAGCCAAGAACTTCACCTTCCTTTAATTTATCAAAAAGGAATTCCTCTATGGTAGGAACACCTTCCTCACCCATTTTGTAAAGGGTAATTCCGGTACCGGCTAATTCTCTGGCAGCCTGAATAAAATATCTACCGTCCGTCCAAAGACCTGCTTCGTCCAGGGTAACAACCACACTACCTGCAGAACCGGTGAAACCGGATATATATTTTCTGGATTTAAAGTAATTTCCTACATATTCGGACTCATGAAAATCCGAAGTAGGCAGCAGAAAAGCCTGAATACCATTCTTCGCCATTAAGGCTCTTAAATGCTGTAATCTTTCTGTTATCATAGAATACCTCCTGTTATCATATTACATTTTTTCAGGTTCGCCGTATTCTTCTCCGAATAATTCAACGGTTACTTTTTTCATAACCTGAGGGGTAAGCGGTCTGTCGGAATAGTCTGTTCTTTCATCTGCAATTGCATTAACAACATCCATTCCTTCTGTTACTTTACCAAAAGCCGCATAGGAACCATCAAGATGAGGACTGTCCTTATGCATGATAAAGAACTGAGAACCTGCTGAATTAGGCATTTGGGATCTTGCCATAGAGATGACTCCGGCAGTATGCTTTAAGTTATTTTCAAAGTGGTTATATGAGAATTCTCCTTTGATGGAATAGCCTGGGCCTCCCATACCGGTACCTTCCGGATCTCCGCCCTGAATCATAAAACCACGGATAACTCTGTGGAAGATAATTCCGTCATAGAAGTTTTTCTGCACCAAAGAAATAAAATTCTTTACTGTATTAGGAGCTAGGTCAGGATAGAGTTCAAGTTTTATAAGACTGCCATTTTCCATTTCAATAGTTACAATAGGATTTTTTTCTGCCATTTTATATACCCTTTCTGTAATCTTATATTTACAAAAGATAATTATAGCATAGTTTAAATTGAGTGTCTAATGAAATTACATTGTATGCTATGGGAAATGTATAGAAATGCAATATGTAAAATAATAAAGGCGAACGATGACCAGAAGAGTTGTTTTGTGAGTTTGGCACCGGAAGTTCTTGCGCTCAAACAGTGGTACTGCTTTTCCTAGTAACGTTTTCTGACACTTAAGTGTCATTAAGGACCTCTCGAAACCAACTCACAAACCAACTCTTCTGGTCATCTGAAGTTCTCAATTATTATTTTGCGTATTTTGAAAGGAGGTAGTTTTATTTTTTTGATTATCTTAAAATAATTGAATGCTTTTTATAATAAAATTAAATAATGTTGTAAAATAATATAAACTAATATATAATAAAGTTTATTAAAATAATAAACTGATATACAATATGTAATGCATGAGCTACGTTGAAATAGACGATAAATCAATATCATGAAAAGGAACTTCCTCGAGATGAATGAAGAAAGATTATAGATACGTCTTACAAGATGAATATGGAAAAATCTAATAAAGGAATTTATAGCTAGTTAGCAATTTAAAGTGAGAAGGAGATTTTGGAAATATGAAAGCGGATGATTTTAGCGTGGAAGAGTTAAAGAATGGATATGAGTACTCTGATAAGGAGGGAGGAGAATGTATCTGCAGATATTGCGGAGAAAGGTTTATGCAAGGAGAGATTTATCCCATAAACGGACATTTTTATGAATATAGAAAGGCAGCGATGCAGCATGTCTACTTGGTTCACGGAGCACCTTTGGAAACGTTGTTGAAGTCAGAAAGCAAGTATATGACTTTAACGGATAATCAGAAACAGATTCTTTTGCTTATGGGCAAAGGGTTAAGTGATAATGAAATTGCAAAACAGCTTGAAGTTACTCCATCTACTATCAGGCATCAGAAGTTTATGTTCAGAGAGAAGGTAAAGCAGGCAAGGATGTTACTGGCAGCCTATGAATTGGCAGAGGAGAATACGATACTTGCGGATAATCTAATTCCCATTCATTCCGGTGCCACTATGGTGGATGACAGATATATCACTACAGAGGAGGAGAAGAAAAAGATACTGGATACAGCTTTTTACACTCTGGAACCGCTAAAGCTTAAGGGATTTCCGGCAAAAGAGAAGAAAAAAATTGTAGTTTTAAAGAAGATAGCAGAATCATTTGTAAAAGGCAGGCACTATGAGGAAAAGGAGCTTAACAGTATTCTTAAGTCAATCTATTCTGACTATCCTACGCTGCGAAGATACCTGATAGAATATGGCTTTATGGATAGAACCACGGATTGTAAGGAATATTGGCTGACAATGTAATGGAAAGAAGAGAAAGTGTAACAGTAATGGATTGAAGTTAAAGGAAATATACAATTTTCCTAATAAATGAACAAAGAAAAAGGAGAGCTTAAAATGGATAATATATTAATAGAAAGATTTAAGGATGAGAAAGAACTGTTTGAATCAATCGCTCAGTTTATCGATGAAAACCAGCGGATAAAGAGCTGGCCAGCCAAAAAAGAACGTAAAATGGCGGTACTTTATTACATTAGTACCAAATTTGAAAGCAGAACTGATTATTCCGAAAAAGAAGTGAATGAGATTATTAACAGATGGCATACCTTTGGTGACTTCTTCCTGTTAAGAAGAGGTCTGATAGATGAAAAGCTTTTATTAAGGGCAAAGGATGGAAGCAGGTATTGGAAAATGGAAATTAATTCTTGATTTCGTTTCATTCTAAGTTAACGGAAGCCTTAATAGAAAGAAAGTGAAAATGGTACTTGTACTGGATTTTGTTTTCGTTTATAATGTATGGGATTAAAAAATGGCACAGATGGGAGAAGACCATGGCAGTTTATGATAGAGCCCTTATAATATCCCAGGCAGAAGCAGCACCTGGAATTTTTAGTATGTGGCTGGAGACAGAAAAGATTGCGAAAGAGGCAAAGCCCGGGCAGTTTTTATCCTTGTATTGCGGCAGCGAAGACAAATTACTTCCAAGGCCTATTAGCATCTGCGAAATAAGTGAAGATAGAACCGCCCTGCGGCTTGTTTACCGTGTGGCAGGTAAGGGAACGAAGGAGTTCGCGGGGCTTAAAGCCGGGGATAGGATTGATGTAATGGGAGCTCTTGGAAATGGATTTCCCCTTAGCGGCAGTAAGGTCAAAGCTATCCTTATCGGAGGTGGTATCGGAATTCCTCCCATGCTGGAACTGGCGAAAGAACTGGACTGTGAAAAAAGTATTGTACTAGGTTACCGTGATCTCACATTTCTTGATAAAGAGTTTATTCCATACGGGCAGGTATACTTATCCACAGAGGACGGAAGCTGTGGAGTGAAAGGAAATGTTATTAATGCCATAGAGCAGAATGAACTGCAGGCAGATGTAATATATGCCTGTGGTCCGACACCTATGTTAAAAGGCGTGAAAGCATATGCCAAGGAACATAATATAACTGCTTGGCTGTCCTTGGAAGAACGTATGGCCTGCGGCATTGGTGCCTGTTTAGCCTGTGTCTGCAAGACGAAAGATACAGATCACCATACTCATGTAAATAATACAAGAATATGCAAAGAAGGTCCTGTGTTTCTGGCGGAAGAAATTGAATTATAATTATACTTATCTAAGGATTCAAAGCGGAGGTATTGCAGCGATATTTAGCCAATACCGTGATTAGGCAGCTCAAGGTGGAAATTCAAAAGCAATTTCCACCTTTGATTTAAGTATGTGCCAAAATGCATCACATGGAGGTAAGAGTGAAAGATAAATCTTTCACTCCCCCTGATTTCGTACGCGTGCTAAAGCACGCAGATGGGAGCTAAATATGATAAGTACAAAAGTTACCATAGCAGGTGTGGAATGGAATAACCCTGTTACAACAGCCTCCGGTACCTTCGGGTCGGGTATGGAATTTGCTGATTTTATGGACATAGGCAGGCTAGGAGCAGTGACCACCAAGGGAGTATCCTTTACCCCCTGGACCGGCAATCCGGTTCCGAGAATTGCAGAAACTGCAAGCGGCATGTTAAATGCCATAGGGCTTCAGAACCCCGGAGTAGAGGTTTTTGTAAACAGAGATCTTCCCTTTTTAAAGAAATATGATACCAAGGTTATTGTAAATGTCTGTGGAAAAACCACGGAGGACTATCTTAAGGTAGTGGAGCGCCTTGGTGAATGTGACGTAGATATGTTAGAAATCAATATCTCCTGTCCTAATGTAAAGGAAGGAGGAATTGCTTTCGGACAAAATGCTTGTTCGGTTGAAGAGATTACAAGACAGGTAAAAAAGTATGCCAAACAGCCTGTGATTATGAAGTTAAGCCCGAATGTAACGGATATCAGAGAGATGGCAAAAGCAGCTGAGGCAGGTGGTGCGGATGCATTGTCTTTAATTAACACCCTTACCGGAACTAAGATTGATATTCATAAAAGAAAATTTGTCTTAGCCAATGAAACAGGAGGTTTGTCAGGACCGGCTATCAAACCAGTTGCTTTACGTATGGTGAACCAGGCTGCTAGGTCTGTTAGAATTCCTATTATTGGAATGGGCGGAATTATGACCGGAGAGGATGCCATTGAATTTTTGATGGCAGGAGCAACAGCTGTTGCGGTTGGTACTGCGAATTTTAGAAATCCTATGGCAACTGCGGAAGTAATTGAAGGAATACAGACATTTCTTGTAAATGAAGGTATAAATGATATCAATGAAATCATTGGTTGTGTAAACTAGCGGAGCAATATTCTTATCAGGAAAGGGAGAAAAAGATGGAAAAGTACAAACAGGAATTTATCGAATTTATGGTGGATTGCGGAGTTTTAAAATTTGGAGATTTTACAACAAAGAGCGGACGTAAAACACCATTTTTTATCAATGCAGGTTATTATCGTACCGGTTCACAGCTTAGAAAGCTTGGGGAGTATTATGCGAAAGCGATTAAATCTGCCTTTGGGCTGGAGTTTGATGTACTCTTTGGGCCGGCTTATAAAGGGATTCCCTTAAGTGTTGCTACCTCCATGGCAATCAGTGAATTCTATGACACGGATATACGCTACTGTTCCAACCGAAAAGAAGTGAAGGACCATGGTGATAAGGGAATACTTCTTGGCGGCCCTATATATGATAAGGATAAAATCGTAATCATTGAAGATGTTACCACCGCAGGAACCTCTATCGGTGAAACAATGCCCATACTAAATGCCCAGGGAGAGGTGACTGTTTTAGGGCTTGTAGTATCGGTAGACCGTATGGAAAAAGGCCAGGGGGAAAAGAGTGCACTGGCGGAGATTGAAGAAGTTTATGGCATTCAAACAACTTCTATCGTAACGATGGAAGAAGTAGTTGAACATTTGTATAATAAGCCTTATAATGGAAATGTCATAATAGATGATGCTCTGAAAAGTGCAATAGAGAATTATTATAAGCAATACGGAGCGCACTGAATCTATTAGGTTTTTATAGCAGTCGGCTTGCAGGCTGTAAGGTATTGAATTTGGAAACTTACGAAAGTGCTGCAACAGGCAGCAGACAGGAGTTGGATATGAGTGAGAAAATCTATACTACCATGAAGTCTGTCGGGGTAGGCAATCTTATTATTGGAATTCTGCTTATTGTCACCGGTATAGCCAGCGGCGTTCTGGTGATTGTAAACGGAGCCAGATTACTAAGGAAAAAATCTGAAATATTATTCTAAACAAATTTAAAAAGACCTCTCATAAATGGTTAGCAGATGAGAGGTCTATTTAAGTTTGATTAAGTCTTACCTTTTTTAACTATCATAATTCCGGAGATTGTGGTGTTTTGCACCTTGAGGTGGAGTTATTTTAGTTTTGTTTTAAAGAAATTGAAAAAATCACTTTACATTTCCATTATTTTCATATAATATAATTACATCTTATATTCTTCTTTTATATCTTTTAATTCAATTTTAATTCCTTTTTTCCCGAAGTATTCTAAACAAGTGAGGTGTTATTATTATGCCGGTATAACGATTTTAATACTATAACAAGGAGATATTGACATATTTAGGAATATACTCCAAGAAAAAGTGGAGATTGTGTATGTGCACGGAAGCACACAGAGGGGAGCCAAATATGAAAATTGCATTTTGGAGCAGCGCCAGAGGCAGCATTGGCGTTACAAGTAACTTAGCCTGTGTCAGCATAGCTATGGCCTTTGAGAGCTCCTGTAAAACAATGCTATTAGAAAATCACTATCAGAAAAATCCGCTAGAAAATATGCTTATTCACAGGCAGGATCAAAAGTTGGTCAAGAATACCATAGGCACTAACCGATATAGAGGGCTCGAACACATAATTAATCAGATGTGGAAGGAGCAGGAAAAACGCAGATATTATTACAGCGAAGTACAGAATGGAAAAATGCAGGAAGAAATGTGGACACTGCATGATTTACATCCAAAAGAGAAAAAACTCTTCTACAAGAAGAATGAGAAACTTATGAAAGAAGCATCTGTTGAAATTCTAATAAATTCTTTATATTATCTTCCCACGGGAAATCATTTTAATCAATCCATATTTGACTATACCCTTAACGACAACATTATGAAAATCTTATGGGCAAGTGAGAACTTTGCTCCTTATACTTTTATTGATACCTCAAATGAAAATAATTTAAGTTCTAAAATCATACTGGAGGAAGTCGACATTGTAGTAGTTACCCTAATGCCGCAACAGGATGTGATAGAGCAGTTTTTTCGTAATTATTCTTCTCTTTTATCAAAATGCATTATTCTTCTGAACCTATCGAAAAATAACAATTCACAAATCAGTAATATTTCCAGTAAGTATTCCTTTCAGCTCTCAAGGATAATCCCAATTCCCTATAATATGGAGTATAGCCAGGCAATTTTGCAGGGAAGGGTCGTAGAGTTTATGATGCGTAATTACAGATGTAAGAGTGAACATCCAAACTATCCCTTTATAAACAGCATAAGGCATGTATCTGCTGTTTTGCAACGAATACAAGATAAGTCCCTTGGATGTAAAAACTGAAATCAGAGCTGTTTTCAATATGATAGAAAGGACAAATAAAATGAGTAAAAGGCTAAAAAGGCCGCTTCCAAAGAGGCAGATAGTAAAAAGGGTACTAGCCTTAAGTTTCTGCATTCTTTTACCAGTCAGTATTTTCCTGGGATATTCCGAAATCAAAGACTTCTATGAAGAAAAAATAAAAGTTATTTCACAGGAAATGGCCGGCTATACTGTCACAGTTTATGAAGCTTCTTCTGATATTAGGGCCGGTGAGATTATCACCAAGAAGATGGTAAAGCTTAAAACTACTTTATCCGGACAGAAACAGAGCAGTTTCATAAAGGCTGAAGATATCGGAGGACAGGCATTAGTGGATATACCGAAAGGAACCCAGGTCCTAAAAAACATGACCCAGAATACTACAATAGAGGATGGCCAGCGTGAACTGGAATTTTCATTAAATATTGCAGGTGAGAATATTAAGAAAGGAGATTATACGGATATCAGGCTGCGATACCCTGACGGTGAGGACTATATTGTACTAAGTAAGAGCTATATCAGTCGTATTGATTGGGAAAATGGTTATTTATATATGAATCTGTTACCGGAAGAAATCCACCTTATCTCTTCGGCTTTGGTTGATTGTTATTTAAACTCCGGGTCCTATCTATATACTACAAGATACATAGCAGCTTCTTATCAAACCCCTTCTTCAGTAACCTATTCTCCAAATGAAAATGTATTAAAACTGATAGAAAAAGATCCAAATGTTATAGTAAAAGCCAGAGAATATCTAAATGAATTGGATAGACGAAGTCTGGAAGAGAGATTGAGAAATTATTATAGTCAATATGGCAGCAGCCAATCAGATACTTATGCAGAAAGCGGTGGAATCATAGATAGTTCTAACAGTAGTCCTCTATATTATATTACCGGAAAAGTAGGAGCTTCTAAACAGAAGAGCACAGAAGTATCTGATAAGGTAACAGATACATCGGAGGAAACTAAGGGACAAGAGTCGTCAGAGGTATCAACACAATACACTATACCACTGGATGATGAAGCTTCAGCTGGAATTTCAAAGGATACAATAGAGGAAGGTTATAATTTTAATCAGGACAGAGCTTCCTATGAACAAGACCAGGAGGTTGAATATGCCGAGTAAAGCTAATTGTATAGGGTTTGCAGGGACGGACAGTTATGACTTAATTATATACCTTGCTGCGATGCTTACCGCTGCGAAGAGAAAAATATTACTTTCAGATAATTCCTGTCAGAAAGCCCTGACTTTTTGTGTTCCTTTGTCTGATGCGAAAGTAAGAAATAGGACCGAGATTTGTTATAAAGGAATAAATTTTTTACAAGATATCAATCTGGTACCGTCGGAGGAATATGACTTTGTTCTTGCAGATTATGGGAATAATGTTAATCATTTGGGCTTACAAGGCTGTAATACGCTGTTCTTAGTAACGGATACTGGTTTGCACAACATAGCTGTTATTGAGCCTCTTGGGATACAATTTAAGAATGTTTATCTTCTTTTGAGAGAGATTCCGGAGGGCATGAAAGAAGAATATATACATAAGCTTTTGCAGGTAAAGGGATTGGATGAGAAGAAAAGCTATTATTTCTATTTGGATGATTCTGATAGAGAAGCTATGGCTGCACTGCAATATAATAATAGCTTAAGTTATCGAGAACTCTCACCAAGTGTGAAATTTTTCATATGGGATATCTTACAGGAGGTTTTTAAATTGGGAAAGAATGAAATAAAGCTGGCAGAAAAAGAACTAAAAAGGAGGCATTAGGATGCATGCTGTTTTTTGGAGTCCGGTAGCAGGTAAGACAGGCACAACTGCATCCCTTATGGCAACTGCTCTTTTGGCAGCATATAAGTATGAGAAGAAAGTACTTTTGACACAGACCCATTATGGCAGCAGTGATTTGGAAGAACGTCTTCTTGGTAGAATGCCTAAGAAAGAGCTGCTGCAGGATATTGGTCTAGATGCAATTCTTAGATTGATAAGAACACGAAATATAAAGGAGGGCACTAACTCTCTGAAAGACTATACACTGGATTTAGGAAAGGGAGGACTTCACCTGCTTCCCGGTACTCTAAAGGTTTACAGTAAAACCCTTGAAGAGGAACTATTAACATATCTGCCGGCTTTATACCAGTATTTAAATAAAGATTATGACATGATCTTCACTGATGCTTCTCATAGATGTAATCCGGTTTCTACTATGCTCTGGGAAGAAGCTGATTTGTTGATAGTTACGCTTTCCCAGAATAAGGACATGATAGAGAATAGCCTTATACAGTATCAATTCCCATTAAAGAAGACAATTTTTTTAATTGGAAGTTATCATAGAGATTCTATCATATGTCCTAGGAACCTTGAAAAAACATACAAAGAGTTAAAAGGTAGGTTATATACAATACCTTATTATACGGCTTTTATGGATGCTATTTCAGAAGGAAAATGCCAGGAAATGTTTCTAAAAAATCTGACCATAAGAAATAAAACTGACAAAAGTGACTTTTTTGAAAGGATATCAAAAGTGACTGAACTGTTAATTACGAAGGCCGCGGATAAAGGAGGAACAGGGTTTGGTACTTAATTTACTGCTGATTATTTTGATATGCTCTCTTCTTATTATGTTGGCATATAGGAGATTTCTAAAAGCAGTGAAAGTGCTGCCACCTCATCATGAGCTTACGATAGAAGGGTTTATTAATGCTGTGGATTTCGTATTCGAAGATATACTTGGCAGAGATTTCAGAGAATTGAATTTAAATCAAACGGAAACAGAAAAAAGGGAAAATATCAGGAGACTTATAAGAAAGAACTTAAAAGAATGTGCTGCCGGGGACGAGAAAGCAAAGGAATATATCAAAGATTATATGGAAGAAATTATTCGATCATTGGAAGGAGTAAATGAGGAAACTATCGATAATATTATACCTTTTGAAAACTCAACCCGTTTAGATGCCCAAGACAAATTCGAAATACTTCTCTATATTTATAAGGTCAATTATGGGAAAGAGGGGCTTATTAAGCTTTTTGAAAGTCATAAGCTGGATAACTTGAAAAAAACTGACAGTGGCAGCTATTATTCTGTCACGGGAGAAGATATTAATAGAGTATATTTTGAGGAAGGAATCCGTCTAAAGTATGATGATAAGATTAAGATAATTACGCAAAGAGTGTATCAGCAGTATAGAGGCTTTGGAGTAATAGATGCAATCAGAGATATGAAGATTGACGGAGTTTCAGGCGGAATATCCTCATTTGAACTATCTGCAGAAAGCTCAGGGGGTAATTTAGAAGAAAGTTTTAGAGGATTCTATAAAAGTACGGACCAACGAAGGAGAAAGACATTGAATGCAGATACCAGCTTATTGGATGTCTGGATTTTTTATCAGGGTAAGACTATATGCCTTGCATTTTTATCATTTCCCAATGAAAAAGAATTGATACGGGTATGCAAGAACATATATCGCAACAATCACCCCGGTCTATTAAGTGAGACAAAAGGGTTTATGGTTAATGATATGAAGGATGGCTCCAGAGTAGTGGTATTCAGGCCTCCAGTGGCTTCCGGCTGGGCATTTTTTGTAAGAAAGCATGATGTAATTACCAATATGGATATTGGGCGAATCATAACAGAAGAAAATTGTGAGCTGGTCATCAAGCTGTTAAGCTGGATGGTAAAGGGGTGTTTATCTATGGTTATTACCGGAGAGATGGGAAGCGGAAAGACAACTCTATTAAAGCTCTTAGTTCAATTTATTGAAGAAATCTATCCTATCCGCGTATTTGAACAGGTCTATGAGTTGAATCTCAATAAAGCCTATCCTGGTAGAAACATTCTTTCTTTAAGAGAAAGTTCTGCTGTGAGTGGTCAGGAGATCTTAAATACCATGAAAAAAACAGATGGCACAGTATTGATCCTGGGAGAGGTGGCATCACATGAAACTGCCAATTACCTTGTTGAGATATCCGGAATCTCTAAAATGACACTTTGTTCTCATCATGCAGAAACAACAGAAGATTTCATTTCATATTTAAAAATAGCACAGCTTCGAGCCGGTGGTTTTCACAATGAAAGTCTGGCAGAATATCAGGCGGCAGGTTCTATCGGAATTGATATCCATATGGAGAATAAGAATGGACACCGCTATATCTCAAGAATTACCGAAATATTACCTTATGATAATAAAGAATTGCCTTCTGGACTAGTGGATGCTACCAGAGAATATTATCATAGAAGAACTAGCCCGCGAACCTTTGAAACCAAAGACATTCTCACCTTTCAAGAAGGAAAGTATGTATTCCCCGGGCATTTATCCGAAAGAAACAAGAAGCGTATCTGTGAGAATCTCCCGGACAGTGAAAAAGAAGAATTCTTAAAGTTCTCCGAAACTATGGTCTATTGTAACAGGGAGGATAGGAAGACTTATGGATAATAGGGCAATGATTCGTTTAATTATAGTACTTTTATTCTTTTTTTCAGTTGGAATTTCGGTGTTATACTTTTGTTTAAAGAAAAGAATTATTTTTCGGGAGAGCTTTAGCATTTATAGAACAGAAGGTATGAATCCGGGGATTAACTACATATTCCGTATTTATGATTTTTTCAGTTGGTTTCTATTAACCAGAAGATTTATAAAGAGTTTGGCTAAAAGATATGAAATCCTATATCCGGGAGGAGAAGCTGAGGCAGAAAAAAGAGTTGTATGGCTTGCTTTAAAGATATTGATAGCCGATGTAATAATCCTGTCAGTTTTATTTTCTTTTGACAGAAGCTGGTATTATGTACTTTTAGCAGTTTTTTATCTGTATACAGGCAGCAGCAGTTTAATACTTTTTGAGGAACAGCGAGAAAAAAGGAGGTTATTACTTCAATTTGATGTGTTCCTTTCAGAAATCAGACAGATATATCAAATGCATGGTATGATAGATGAAGCAATCTATGATGCTATGGAACTTAGTAAAAACCCAATAAAACTTCATGCTAAATGCTTTTATAACATATTGACCGATATGGAAGCAGTGAAGAAAAGGGAGGATTATAACCGGCATATACCGGATAGATTCTTAAAATCTTTTTTAAATCTTTCTATTATTATCCAGAACTTTGGTGACACAAAAGTAGATGGGCAATCACTCTTTCTTACGAATATCCGCTATTTAAGGCAGGAAATACATATAGAAATTATCAAAAGAGATAAAATACGGCATTTATTTTCCGGGTTAACACTTATTGCTGTCCTTCCAATAATTTTTCTGAAATTAATAGAGGCATGGGCCGTTAACAGTCTTCCTCAACTTGATAATTTCTATAATAGAACACCTGGAATTCTTATTATCTTCTTTCTGTTTCTTTTTACCTTCTTCTCCTATCAGCTTCTTGTGACCCTGCGTGAGGGGAGGAGTGTATATCCAGTAAATAATATCTTCCTTCAGGCACTATGCGGCAAAAGAGCAATAAATCATATTTTAGAAAATTTCTTAAGCAAGAATTACGGGAAAGCAAAGAAAAGAGAGGAGTTTCTTCGGCTTAATGGTGAATCCCTGACGATAAAGCAATTTACATTAAAAAGTCTCCTCTATGGTGCAGCAGGCTTTTTAAGCTGTGTTATGCTGATTCTTTTTATCCATATGGAAAATAGAGAGAGTGACCTGAAACCAAATGCTTTGCCCTATGGTACCAGTGCTTTATCCGATGAGGAAGCACTGGATTTATCGGAGGCAGTAGTCTTTTATACGAAAAAATATTTAAAAGTTAAGATGAGCTATCAGGAAATCAAAGGAATAGTGACAGATGAAGGAATTATAAAGAATAAGAATCTTCAGGATATTGCAGCAGAAGATATCTATCGTAAAATTAAAAGTATCAATGGAGAGTACTTTAAGTGGTATGAATTTCTGGCTACTATTCTGGCAGCTGTGGGATTTTATCATATACCCCATATAACTCTGCTTTTGCTTAAGAAAGTGCGTCAGAGGGAGATGGAAGATGAGGTATTTTCTTTTCAGTCAGTCATCTTGATTCTTATGCATATAAAGAGAGCTGACACGTCACTGATTCTTGAATGGATGGAAGAATTCTCTTATGTCTTTCGAGATTCCTTAAGAACCTGCAGCATTAACCTGCCTTTGGGTGAGTGGGAGGCTTTGGAAGCGCTAAAGAGCAAGGAACCTTTTAAGCCTTTTTACAAACTGATTGAAGAACTGCAAAACAGTGATAAGATTGGCTTGGAGCAGGCTTTTGATGATGTGGAGCAAGAGAGAACGAATTATCTGGAAAAAAGAGCACTGGACAATGAAATCAGTATTCAGGAAAAAGCAATATTAGGACAGATGATAGCTTTTGTGCCATTCGCTTTAACAGTAGGTCTCTATATTATAGTTCCCTTTGTTTTAGAAGGACTTAGTATGTTCAAGGTTTATATTGAGCAGATAAATATGAAAGGAGGGTAAGAAAGGCGCTGTAAAGGGAAACGTATATCAGTAAGGTTAGAATTTTGAGTAGTAGTTTTAAAAAATTTAAAATTCAACCACACATTAAACAATTAAGGGAGATAAAAGTATGGAAAATTCATTAAAAGGATTAATTCTGGCTGCCGGTGTCATAATTACTTGTCTTGTAATTGGTTTGGGATTTTATATCGGACGTGAAGCAAATGCCGCAGCAACCAATGGGACCGGTCAGATCAGCCGAATGAATAAGGAATTTGCAGAGTCGGATAAGGTTATGTACGATGGTTTGGATGTAACAGGCAGCGAAGTAATTAATGCTATCAATAAGTTTAAGAATGAGGACATTGCAGTAAAGGTAACTACGAAGAAGTCTGTTGTTTATTACAATAGAACCTTAACAGATACAGATACCAAAATCGGAGATGTGAGCCCTGCCTCAGTAAAGGATACACAGACGATAACCAGTAATTATTATATTAACCAGAAAGCGCAATTTACGGGAGCTATTTTAAGAGATACGAATTCAACCATTATAGGAATCTCTTTTACACAGAAGTAATTATGGAACAGGTTAATAAATTATTGGAATTGATGGCATACACTTTACTTTTTTGCCTGGCTGTCAGCTTTTTACTCCTTACGTTTAATAATATTGGGCAAAGTATATCCCTGCTGCAGATTTCAATGTATAGGCAGAACATTATTAAAGAGCAGGAATTCGATAATTATACGGATGATGAGCCTATACTGATTGCCACCAGAGGAGAAATTATTGGTTTACTTACCGGTTCAATGGAGGTAAATATTAATATTAACGGAATGCTTTATACACCGGATTCGTTTGAAAGAGACAGCTTTGATTACACTACTTTACCGGAAGGTATTTATCGTAAGGAATATGTACTGGAGGACTTTAATTCCGATGAAAAAACCTCCGAGACAAGGGAGCAAAATTCATCAATTAAAGAAATTATATTTACACTTATAGATAAATAATTAGCAGGAGGCTTAAAATGAATGCGTTTAGTAAATTGATAGCCATATTTGCCGGAGTCCTGTTATTATTTATTACTCCACTGCTGTATACTGCGCAGAAACAGGATTCCATATGTCAGTTGTATGTAACCGAGGAGACAATTAAGCTTGTTGATAGTATCAGGGCAGAGGGGGTGCTTAATCAGACTATGTATTATGATTATATCAATAGAATTGATAAAACCGGTAATCTTTATAGTATCAGGATTACTCATGCCCATAAAATGATAGCACCGGACTATGATGAAGCTACAGATAAGGTATCAGATACAATCAGCAGTTATTATTATAATACCTATGAAGAGGAGATACTACGAGCTTTTGATGAAGGGCGGGAGTATAGATTTTCACAAGGTGATTATATTTCAGTCAGAGTTATGAACCGCAATAGAACACTGGCGCAAAGGATGAGTCTCTTGCTTAAAAGAAAGAGTGAAGAGATATCAATTCTGGTTACTTATGGAGGATTAATTCGGGATGAAGCTGACTGATTTTGCTTTCATATTTGTAATATTTGAGATACTGCTTTTTTGTATACTTGATATCAGACTAAATGGGCTTGAGGCAGTCACTGAAAAGTCCAATGCCTACAATACGTCTATAGACAATGCTGTTGATGACGGCTGTTACTTCCTGGTGGAGGAGGATAGCAGCCGTGTTCTGCATACCAACAAGGAAAAAGCAGTCAATCAGTTCTTTACTTCACTTTATGCTAACTTTGGGGTAATCGGTGAATCGGCGCTGGAAGAACAATTAAGAAGATATGTCCCAATTGTCCTGATTACGGATAGAGACGGGTTTTATATCAACTATTCAGAAGTCATTGAGAAGAATGGAGAAAAGATTCTAAGAAGACGGTGGAGCGAAAAAATTCCCTATGTATATGAAGATGAAAAGGTAATCTGCTGTTTCACCCTTGATAACTATATCAGGATTATCGATAAGCAAAGCAATACAGTTATAGAAGGGGATTACAAAGATTTAAAAGATTCAATTGCCAGCCCTTTTCTTAAGGAGGATGACTTATTTGATGAAACACGTAGAAACACAGTGATTAATGAGATAATGAAGAACATGGCTATCTATATTAATTCTTATAATGATATTGCAGGACAATTCGGTATAACCTACAAGTTCTGGCTGCCAAGTATAGATAGGACTGACTGGGATAGAACCATTGACGATATAAGCCTATTTGTGATCTTTCAGGGATATCCTTACCAGACAGGTACTCTTGATACTTATAATCGTTATGCTTATGGGGGAGCCAGGATCAGCAAATCTAGAACCTACTTTATAACGGAAGATGACGGTAAAAAATATTACCATAAAAATAACTGTACGGTATTAACCAATGAAGTTTTAAGTGAACCCTATTATAGCAGAGAGGAATGCGCAAAAGATCACGCATTCCCCTGTTCTAAATGTATACAATAAATATTTTTAATCAATGGGATAACTTTCAGCAGTAATTTTTTCTCTAACGGGACCGGCATCTGCAGTGTTTAAGGATATATCCTCAGAGGTAATATCATTATCCTCCGGTAAAAGTACAATATGTACTTTATCAATACGATTTTTCATAACAGAATCCACAGTATAGACCACATTGCCGTCTGTTATACTCTCGCCTACCTCCGGCAGGTGGTCGAGAAGATATATCATATGGCCTGCAATGGAATCATAATCATCCGATTCCAAATCCAAACCTACGATTTCATTAACTTCATCCAGTTTGGTATTTCCGTCTGCAATGTATTCCGTATCGGATATCTTGCGGATGCTGTCTTCTTCGTCAGCATCGTATTCATCTCTGATTTCGCCGACGATTTCTTCCAGTAAATCTTCCAAGGTTATAAGACCTGTTGTTGTACCATATTCATCTATTACAATTGCAAGGGATACGTAATTCTTTCGCATTTCCTTTAATAGTTCGGTAGTCTTTTTATACTCATAAGTAAAATAAGGCTCCCTCATAACATCTTTTATATGAAAATCTTCTTCGCTGCCCTGATAGAAAAAGATATCTTTCAGATTGACAATACCAAGAACATAATCCCTGGAGTCGCTGTAAACAGGCATTCTTGAGTATTTATCCTTTGAGAATAACTCAACTATCTCATCATAGGAGAGAGAAATCTCTGCAAATACCATATCTATACGGGGAACCATAACATCCTTGGCCATGGAATCACCAAAATCCACGACATTGGTAATCATCTGTTTCTCATCCATTTCAATTACACCTTCTTCATGGCTGACCTCAACGATAGAGCGCAACTCATCCTCTGTAATGACTGAGGCTTTTTCATTTGTCTTTGCATGAAATAGTATAAGAAATAAGGAAGAAATCTTAGTTATAAGGAAGGTCAGGGGTGCCATGACTCTGATAATTAAAAGAAGAACACCTGCGTACTTTAGTGTGAACTTTTCAGAATCAATCTCTGCCAGAGTATTCGGAATCATCCTGGCAAATACCAGCATGAAGAAGATAAGTAAAACAATCGTAATTATAATCCCGAAAGGCTTAAAATGATCAATGGCAAGAGAAGTAGTTAGTGATGATATGGCTATATTCAGAATTAGATTGCCAATTAATAAGGTAGTCTGCATCCGTCCAGGGATTTCCATTAGATTATTCACCAGTTTGGCTCTTTTGTTTTCCTCTTCTGCCAGACTGCGTATCCGCAGCTTATTAACGGTTGTAAAAGCTGTTCTAGCTGATGAAAAAAAGATGGATAGCAGCATTAAAATACCTATTAATATCATACACGTGACTTCGCTCGAGTCCAAATAATCATCTCCTATTCTGTGGTGGGGCAATAAATTCTCCTTTACTTTTAAAACTGTATAGCTGCTAAAAGTATAGGCATAATAAATTCTACATGAAAATATAGGAAATGTCAATAATAACACATTTGTTATTGACCTCGATTTAACTCTAGGTATTATAATAAAAACATGTTTAACTTACTAGTGTTTGGAGTTAACTTACAAAAGAGTATAAGAAGATAAAATGTTCCCGATAAAATGTAAGGAGGAAGATTGAAATGAGAACGATTCAGTTAGGAAAGTCAGATTTACAGGTGCCGGTAATTGCTGTCGGTTGTATGCGTATTAATGGATTAGACCAGCATGAAGTGGAGAAATTTATTCATACAGCTATGGAAAATGGAGCAAATTTCTTCGACCATGCTGATATCTATGGTGGAGGGACCTGCGAAGAAATATTTTCAAATGCAATCCAAATGAATGCATCTGTCAGAGAAAAAATGATACTGCAGTCCAAATGCGGCATAGTTCCGGGCAGGATGTTTGATTTTTCAAAAGAGCATATATTAGAATCTGTGGATGCAATACTCAAGAGATTAAAAACCGAATATTTGGACGTATTGCTGCTGCACCGTCCGGATGCACTTATGGAGCCTGAGGAAATTGCAGAAGCTTTTGATCTGTTAGAGAAAGAAGGCAAGGTTCGTAATTTCGGCGTTTCCAACCAAAACCCTATGCAGATACAGCTTCTTCAAAAGACATTAAAACAACCAATAATAGCAAACCAGCTTCAGCTGAGTATTACCAATGCCAATATGATTTCTCAGGGCTTACATGTTAATATGCTGGATGATGCAGCTACGAACCGTGATGGCAGCGTTCTGGATTTCTGCAGATTGAATTCTATCACGATTCAACCCTGGTCACCTTTCCAGTATGGTTTCTTTGAGGGTGTATTCTTAGGAAATGAAAAATTCCCGGAATTAAATGCAAAGATTGACGAAATTGCTAATAAGTATGGTGTCAGCAATACAACCATAGCAATGGCTTGGATATTACGTCATCCGGCAAATATGCAGCCTGTAACAGGCACTATGAATACAGAAAGGCTGCTTGATTGTATAAAAGCAACGGAGATAAAACTTACCAGAGAAGAGTGGTATCAGATATATCTAAGTGCTGGTAACATATTACCGTAATATGGTATAAAATACAATTTATAAAAAAGCCAAAGCTATCAGATGTAAAATAATATGTATCAAATAGGACTATTTTTTAGGATTGCGTTAAGAATTTGTTAAAACGAAAGATAACTATTGTATTAAAGGGAATACGGGTGTACAATCACTAATGTCAGCAGAGGGAGGATGACAGGATAATGAATCCCTCATGTGTTACAGCTATTTGTCAATTACAAAACAGGAGACATAAATGAGAAAAAAATCGCATATTTCTTTAGCGGGTTATTTACTGGACAGTATGAAGAACGACGGGCTTATACAACACAAAAAAGCATTTTACATCGGTAGTATTCTGCCGGACTGTACCCCATCCTTTATTACAAAAAGACATACTATTGATGAGACCTTTCATATTCTAAAAAAAGAAATACTCAAAATAACGGATAACTATGATTCTGACAGGGGAATAGACAGATATTTCACTAGGCATCTTGGAGTGGTTACACATTATTTAGCTGATTATTTTACCTATCCTCACAACAATATTTTCGAAGGCAATATCAAAGAACATTGTGTTTATGAAAAGAAGCTGATAACTGCTTTAAGAAGTTACGTAAGAAGCGAAGAAGCAGTAAAAAACCGCGAAAAGAATTTTCTTTTTGATACAGTAGATGAGATACTGAGATTTATTAAAAGTATGCATGAGGAATATCTAAAAGTAGCGAAGAAGATAAAAGTTGACTGTGATTATATCGTCGAGCTCTGCCATAAGGTGGTAGATGGTATCTTACAGATTTTTGAAAGAAATTACCGCAACGCTATGATGCTGCAGGCAAATGCAGCATAGGATATAAAATAAGAGCATAAAATAAGAGTATAAAATAAGAGTATAAAATAAGAGTATAAAATAAGAACATTAAATAAAATCATTAAATAAAAACATTAAATATGAATATCAACTAAGAACATCAACTAAGAACATCAAGAAGCTCTGCACCAATAAGAGAGAATTACGCTTATTGGGACAGAGCTTCTTTTGTGGAGGGAATATGCAGGTGTTTTATGTATTGGCGTTTGTAAGAATTTCCAATAACAATTCGCCATATCAGTGAATAAGTTGTTCGAGATATTACAGCTTGTATTATATAGAAAAGTATTCTTTGATATAAAAAGCCATCAATAAATCAAATTTAATCTTTGAATTATCAAGTTCTGTATTTAAAATCTCTTTAATCTTTTTGATTCGGTAAATCACTGTATTTCTGTGGGTATGTGTTATCTCGGCAGTATTAATTAAATTACAGTCCGACAACAGAAAATATCGAAGCGTATTCATATAATCGGAATCGTGAAGGGTATCAAATTCTTCTAAGGCTCCAAGTTTTTTCTTATAAATATCTTGTAAAAGACCAAGGTCCGAGGTGCTAAACAGAACCTGAAAGAAACCTAAATCCTCAAAATTAGCAGAGGTAGTATTCCAAAATATCGCTGCCGCCAGACAGAAGCGGGCTCGCTTATAGCAAAGGGAAAGATCTGACAAGGAATGGGCTGTACTGCTGATACCTAGCTTTATACTGTCGCAAAATAAAAGAATATCCATAATGTCATCCAGCGTCGTTTGAAGATCGGATAACATATATACCAGTACCTGAAGATTTTCATGTTCAAAAAGGTGGTACTTTAGTTTCAAGTGGTTTAGAGAGAAAGTGATTCGGGTAGTGTTCTTGAGATTCTGAATGACAATAATCCTATAATCTGCTGTTGTAGAAAAACCATATTGATTAAGAGTTAAAAGAATATTTTCGTGTACCGGAGATTGATAGAGAGCTCCCTGGAAAGCAGCATTTAAATGGTCGGTACTCTGGGTATTATAGAGCAGGATACGGCAGTAATCCTGCATGATGTCAACCAAATGTATCTTCCAGGGCATAGTAAAGAGCGGAAACTTATTGATATTACAAAATTCAATAATATCTGAGGTGATATCCTGCAGGTCCAGGTATTTTCCGATGTTAAGCAGGATGCCGCTGCAATTATGTGTCATTAATGCGCAGATAAAATCGTAAAGTGATACGCCGCTTTGGGTAAAGAGTCCGGTTGTTATAATAAATTCCCCGCCCTTTAAAAAGGGCATATTTTGAAAGTCTTCCGCTAGATAGACCCAGGAAACAGAGTTGGTCAGCCCATTTTCACCTCCATGAAGTACCAGGCTGTATTTTCCTTTTGCACAGTCAAAGAGATCAGTAACTTGTGTACCCATAATCCTTCCCCCTTCTAATGATGGATTAGTATAGCATACTTTGTACCCAAAGTACAATAAATACGTAAAAAATTAGAATAAACGAATATTGTAGCTCGGGCTTAGCTGGAATATAATAAACCAAACAAAAGAGTACTTATTTGGAAAGAGGTGTTTGGTGTGAGTGAGAAATTTGTTGTAACAATCGCAAGGCAATTCGGAAGTCTTGGCAGGCCGATTGCAAGAATGGTAAGTGAAAAACTTGGAATTGAATACTATGACAGAGATATTGTAGAGATAGCAGCAAAAAATCTGAATCTTCCCGTTTCTACCATCAGTGATGTAGAAGAGAGTGCCAAGTCAGCTTTTTTTAATATGAACTATCCTCTGGGAATGGGAACGACTTCTATTCAGGATTCAATCTTTGCCGTGCAAAGGAAGATTATTGCAGATCTTGCAGAAAGGGAGTCCTGTATTATTGTAGGAAGGTGTGCTGACTTTATATTAAAAGATCACAAAAATATTATCAATATATTTATATATGCACCCTATGAAGCAAGGTTGGCCAATTGTGTTGAAAGACTAGATATGAAACCGGACGAAGCA
This sequence comes from Anaerocolumna chitinilytica, assembly GCF_014218355.1. NCBI lineage: Bacteria > Bacillati > Bacillota > Clostridia > Lachnospirales > Lachnospiraceae > Anaerocolumna > Anaerocolumna chitinilytica. The sequence goes on along the minus strand of NZ_AP023368.1, from coordinate 4,220,509 downwards.
AAGAAAATGATATCCTCCGTGGATAAGGCTAGGGAATCCTACCATAGACATTACTGCGGTTATTCGATGTCTGACAAGGATTATAAACATGTAATGCTAGATTCCAGTCTATTAGGCGTAGAAGGTACCTGTGAAGTATTAGCAGATATTATTGAAAAAAAATTCGGACTGATGCTAAATAATAAGTAAAAGGATTATCTTATTACATAAGAGCAATAGAGTTATAATCTATAGGTAAAATAATACAGAAACAACTGGGCAAGGGAGCTTAACTTTTAAGCACTCTTGCCTTTTTTGTTTAGGTTTATTGCTATGAATTTCAATAAATAGTTAACTGCATGGCACTTGATTTTGGGAGTGACAAGTGAAAGCTTAGCTTACAGTAATAGGAAAGAAGGTGAAAACATGGAAATGCTTGAAATAAAAAAACTTTCCAAATGTTTTGATGATTTGGAGGTCTTACGAGATGTAAACATCACGGTAAAGAAAGGTGAAGTGGTTGTAATAATAGGTCCTTCCGGCTCCGGGAAAAGTACACTGTTAAGATGTGTCAATCTGCTGGAACAGCCTACGGGAGGCGAAATTTTATACATGGGAGAGGATATTACCAAATTAGGTAAGAGAGTTACCGGATACCGTAAGCATGTGGGAATGGTATTTCAAAGATTTAACCTTTTTCCTTTGAAAACAGCCCTGGAAAATGTGATGTATGCACCAATTAAGTTAAACAAAATACCTTCAAAAGAGGCTAGAGAGAAAGCGGAGGAGCTTCTTCAAAAGGTTGGGCTGGAAAGTAAAGCAAATACTTATCCTTTAGCTCTCTCAGGAGGTCAGCAGCAAAGGGTAGCAATCGCCAGGGCTCTTGCTATGGACCCGGAGATGTTATTGTTTGATGAGCCTACTTCAGCACTGGATCCGGAGCTTGTAGGAGATGTCTTGGAGGTTATGAAGAAACTGGCAAAAGAAGGAATGACAATGATTGTGGTAACCCATGAAATGGGTTTTGCAAAAGATGTGGCGGATAGAGTTATCTTCATGGATGGAGGATATGTGATAGAAGAAGGGGCACCGGCAGATATCTTTTCACAGCCCAAAAACGAGAGAACCAAGTCATTTTTAGCAAGAGTGCTCTAATTGGAGGTGAAGCAAAGTGGAATTACATTTTAGAAAAGCATTTGATACTCTTGGACCTAATCTGCTGGGTGGTATCGGAATAGTAATATATATTACCATTGCCGGATTTGCTTGTGCCTTAATAGTGGCACTGTTGGTAGCAATCGGCAGACTATCAAAGAGCAAAATCCTCGGAAGACTTCTTGCTGTCATCATTGAGATTGTAAGAGGAACACCTTTATTAGTGCAGTTTTTCTATATCTATTATGTAGTACCGACATTATTAAACGGTTTTCTTGCCATATTTGGAATGGATACCAAGATACAGCTTGAAGCCACGACTTGCGGCATCATAGGGTTTGCCATAAATTATGGTTGTTATATGTCGGAAGTTATCCGATCAGCGATTCTGGCTATTGATTCCGGTCAGAGAGAGGCAGGTCTGGCATTGGGTTTCAGTGAAAATCAGGTATTATTTCACTTTATCATACCACCGGCACTAAGGAATTCCGTACCAGTCTTCGGTAATTATCTGGTTATGTTAATTAAGGATACCTCATTGCTTGCAATGATTACTGTTCAGGAATTGCTGCTTCGGACGAAAACCTATGCCTCCCAGACTTTCTTAACAGTGGAAGCGTACACGATACTTGCCCTTGTTTATCTGGCCTTAAGCTTACCACTTTCCCAATTAAGCAGAATTGTGGAGCAAAAGTTAAAACAGGTACGTTGATTGAAAGTACTATATATTACGAAAGAAGTTTTTCGTTTAACGGAAATACAGGTATTGCTTGAATAAGTTTAAGTTACATGATAACAAACTGGATGATGCTTAATAGCAGGAAGGAAGGAAATTTATGAAAAAGATGAATCTAAGGAAAAGCATTGCGGGAATTCTGATTCTTGTAATGGCACTGGCCTTAACCGGCTGCGGTTCAAAGTCGAATGATAACAGTAAAGAGACGGCAGCCACCGGAGAAGCTACACCCACTGCTAAAACAGAGGAGGGAGCAAAGGCTGCCGATACGGGTGGAGCTGCAGAATCCAAGCTTCTAAAAAAAATAAAGGAAACAGGATATATTACCATTGGTTCTTCCAATGATGCTCCCTTTTGCTATACGGATGTAAGTACCGGAGAACTAAAAGGAATTGACATTGAGATTCTGCGGGAAATATGTAAGAGACTTGGTATACCGGATATTAAAATGAAGGTAGTGGATTTTGCAAATCTTCTTGTAGAGCTAAATAATAATAATATTGATATGGTAGTGGATGCCATGTATGTAAAAGATGAGAGACTCCAGGTTGCGGCATTTACGGATAAATGGTATCAGGAAGGGGAGGCTGTGGTAATTCCCTCTGATTCTGCCATAGCCAGTAAAGAAGACCTGAAAGGCAAAGACATAGGTGCACAGCCGGGAACGACCTTCTATGAAACTGCCCAAAAATGGCTGGATGACGGTAAAATCGGTAAACTGGATGCTTTCGATAACCAGGCAACTCTCATGACAGCCGTTAATATGGGCAAGGTAGATGCGGTAGTAACAGATGGTATTGTAGCCGGTTACACCCTTTCATCGGATAGTTCACTTAAGCTTAAACTTCTGTCACCTTACGAAGCAGAGGCCAGCGGACAGATTGGAGCAGCCGTACGTTTTGAAGATGAAGACTTCTTAAAGGAAGTGAACACCGCCTTAAATGCTATGAAGGAAGATGGCTCCTTGCTTACTATTTTAAAGAATTATGGCCTAACGGAAGATTATTTTGTAAGTGTAGATGATGGCAAAACCACAAATGTAAAATAACAGAATTGCTGGCAAATCAGCCATGATATGAGGGGAGTGTGAGATGAGAGCTTAAAAATATAAAAGCTTCATCTTACAATACCCTTCATATATGTCCAACGCCTTCATTATTTCGTGAAAATTGCCCTTTTCGTTTTCACAACACCCTGTATAAATATATCTTTAAAAAGGATATATAGGAAAGGAGTTCATAAATGGAATTTCAATATTATCTGCCGGTGAATCTGGTATTTGGCCGGGGAAAATCTGAGATTATCGGAGAAAAAGCAAAAGAGCTTGGAAAGCACGCCTTAATAGTTACGGGTGGAAAGAGTACCAAAAGTTCCGGGCTCCTTGAAAAGACGGAGGAATTGCTGAAAAATAATGGCCTTTCTGTCACAATTTTTGACAAAGTTACCCCCAATCCATTAACAACAACAGTTTATGAAGGGGCAGAGCTGGCTGTAGCCAATGGCTGTGATATGGTAATAGCTCTTGGCGGAGGCAGCAGTATAGATGCAGGAAAAGGAATCGCTTTTCAGGCTGTAAACGGAGGCGATATCAACGAATACATTTACGGAAGAAAATCAAGCAATAAGGCTCTTCCAATACTCGCTATACCTACCACTTGCGGTACCGGAAGCGAGGGGAACGGATTCGCAGTTATGACGAATCCGGAAACATCGGATAAGAAATCTTTGCGCTGCAGTGCCATTGTGCCTGCCTGCTCTATTATAGATCCGCTGCTGATGATGACAATGCCAAAGGAAGTGCTTGCCAGTGTGGGCTTTGATGCTCTTTGTCATAACATGGATGCTTATATTTCTTCTATTGCCCAACCTCTAACAGATATGATGGCTCTTGAAGGAGTAAGACTTGCAGCCTCCAGTCTTCCGATACTTTATGAGGATTGTGAGAACTTTGACAGCTGGGACAGTTTATGCCTTGCCAGCACCTTGGGAGGCATGGTTATTAATACAGCAGGAGTTACCGCTCTGCATGGAATGGAACACCCTGTAAGCGGGCTAAAAGATGTTGTGCACGGCAAAGGACTTGCAGCTCTGGCACCTCACCTCTATGAAGCTTCCATAAGAGGAAGGACGGATAAATTTGCAAAATTATCAGTTCTTCTTGGCGGGCAAAATGAGAGGGATTTTACTGACCGTATCAGATTGCTATTAAAAAAACTTAACTTGGCGGTAACTTTAGGAGAAATGGGAGTGGAAGAAAAAGATGTGGATTGGCTTGCGGAAAACTGCCTGAAAGTTTCTGCTCCCAGTATGGCCAATCACCCGGTTGTATTTAGCCTGGAGGAGATAAAGAATATATATCGGAAATCAATATAATTCGTATAGAATAGCTTACGCTGGAATGAGCGCTAAAGCTTAGAATAGGAGGAATATATGTTAAAAGAAGCTTTACCTGAAATAAAGACAACGTTGCCGGGACCAAAGGCTGCAGCAATTTTAGAGAGAAGAAAAGAGGCTGTACCCGGTGCCATTAAGTCCGTGTACCCTTGTGTGATAAGCAGGGGAGAAGGTGCTATGATTGAAGATGTAGACGGGAATATTTTTATGGACTGGGTTGGAGGTGTCGGTGTTTTAAACATCGGCTACAGCCATCCGGAGCTTGTTGCAGCTGTTAAGAGTCAGTCGGAAAAATATTTCCATGCTATGATGAATGTTGTAACCCATGAGGGTTATATTGAACTGGCAGAAAAGATGAATCAGATAGTGCCGGTAAAAGAACATAAAAGAAAAACAATGTTTGCAAACTCGGGGGCAGAGGCCCTGGAGAATGCAGTTAAGATTGCTAAATCTTATACAGGCAGACCAAATATTATTGTATTTTCCGGTGCTTTTCATGGAAGAACTCTTCTTGCCTCCACTATGACAGCCAAAAAAGCATATTCAGTCGGCTTTGGTCCCTTTCCTGATGGTATATATCGTGCGGAGTTTCCTAATCTGTACAGAGGGCCGGAAGGGTACAGCGAAGAGGATTCTGTCAGGTATTATATCGAGAAGCTGGAGAAGGTATTCGAAGAAGGTGCTCCGGCTGAATTAGTGGCTGCCATTGTAGTGGAACCTGTTCAAGGAGAAGGCGGCTTTATACCGGCTCCCCTAGAGTGGGTAAAAGCTGTAAGAAAAATCTGTGATGAAAAGGGAATTCTTCTGGTTGCAGATGAAGTACAGACAGGTTTTGCACGATCAGGCAGAATGTTTGTGGCAAATTACTGGGAGGAGGCAGGCTGTTCACCGGATATTTTAGCAACTGCAAAATCCATAGCCGGTGGAGTCCCCTTAAGTGCGATTACAGCTGGGGTTACTATAATGGACGGAGTAAGAAACGGTATTATAGGCGGGACCTTTGGAGGGAATGCTCTGGCTTGTGCTTCCGCGTTAAAAGTAATTGAGATAATGGAAAGAGAGAATCTCTGCGGCAGGTCTCTGGAGATTGCAGCTAAATGCCGTGAAGAATTCGAATCCTGGAAAGAGGAGTTTGAGGAAGTCGGAGATGTAAGAGGTATTGGGTGTATGATGGGAATAGAGTTTGTTACTGATAAAAAGAGTAAGACTCCAAATGCCAGCTTGGTATCTGATATTGTGGGATACTGTGCTAACAATGGACTGATTATTGAAAATGCCGGAACTTATTCCAATGTGGTACGTTTTCTGTGCCCCCTTGTAGTTACGGATAATCAGCTTGACTGCGGTCTGCAAATACTCAAATCGGCAATCATAGCCTGCAGGTAATCACTAGACTTGAACATCGTGTTCAAATTAACCTGACCGACTGCTTATCTAAACGATTAACCGGATATATTTGGTTATCCTTCATGTGATTCGGGGAGAATGTGTAAATCTCTTTCGATAACAGAAAAATAGTGTTATACTAAGAAGCAGGATTTATTCAGAAATAAATTATAATGATTGTGCCAGGTCGAGTTTAGCTGCAAAGCGGAATGCCAAGAATAGCGTAAGCAGTTTAAAGCATACCCTGGACTGCGGAAAGGAAGCTTTAAGCATGAAGGATAAGTTACGAAAAATAAAAAAAATTACCACAGGCAAAGCCGGTGTAGACGGTGCTGGCGTGAAGCTGGTAAGAGTGTTCGGATATGAGGATACCTCGGATTATGATCCTTTTTTAATGCTGGATGCCTTTGACTCGGAAAATCCGGCAGACTATGTAAAGGGCTTTCCCTGGCATCCCCATAGAGGTATTGAGACTATTACCTATCTGATAGAAGGTGATATTGAGCATGGAGATTCTCTGGGGAATAAAGGAAGTATAAAAGATGGAGACTGTCAGTGGATGACTGCGGGTTCCGGAATCATTCATCAGGAAATGCCGCAAGCCTCAAAAAAAATGCTTGGAGCCCAACTTTGGCTGAACCTTCCGGCTAAGGATAAAATGACTGCACCAGCTTACGGAGATATTAAGAAAGAGAACGTTCCGGTCGTGCAGAAAAAGGGAGTTACTATACGTGTCATTGCCGGTAGTTATTGTGAAATAAAAGGAGCCTTTGAAGGGGCTTATGTAAAAGCGGATTATCTGGATGTAGAGCTGGCTCCCGGTACAGTCTGGGAGTATGAAACAGCTGAAAATAATACTCTGTTTATCTACATTTTTCAGGGAGAAGGGACTTTTGCACCGGAAAATAATGAGGCAGTGAAGGAAAAACATGCGATTCTCTTTGAGGAAGGGAATAAATTCTATGTAAAAGCAGGTAACACTGGACTCCGTTTTCTTCTGCTTTGTGCAAAACCATTGAAGGAACCCATAGCCTGGGGTGGACCAATAGTTATGAATACCAGAGAAGAGCTGGAAGAAGCTTTTCGGGAATTGGATAATGATACATTTATAAAGAGATAAATCGCGAGATAGACTAAAATATAGATAGCAACTGCATAACTTCCTATGCAGTTGCTTTTTATGCTTGCAATTATTTATAAAATTAGAATCACTGTAAATTAATTCAAAATTTAAGGAATAAAAAATTACCTTGACAAATATTTAATTACGGTTTAATATGCGTTAAAACGCACACGAAGGAAAGAGGGTGAACATCGGATGGAATTTATTACTCAAAATGTTGCCAGAAATCTTAAAAGAATTCGAAAAAATAAAGAGATGAGTCTTGATGATGTGGCAAAACAAACCGGTATCAGTAAAAGTATGCTTGGACAGATCGAGAGAGGAGTCTCAGTGCCTACGGTGGAAACTCTCGGAAAGATTGTAAGCGGCCTTAGAGTGTCTTTTAATTCCCTGATAAGCTCAGAAAAAAATGATATCATCAAGGTAAATAAAAAAGAACTTACCCCTTCATACATCAGTGAAGACGCCAGTTATAAAGCTTATGAGTACTTTCCTTATGAGGAAGACAGAACCTTTGAAGTATATATGATGGATCTGGAAGCTCATTCTGCCTATCAGTCGGAGGGACATGGGGACAATACCTATGAATTCTTAACGGTCTTTACAGGGGTGCTTACATTAAAAGTGGGAGAAGACACATATGAGATAGAAGCAGAGAATTCCATTCGTTTTCCGACTTATTGCAGCCATACCTATCAGAATGACGGGGATTCAATTGTTAAGTTCAGTGTAACATTTACCTGGGATTAAAAATATTTATAAAATGGATATTGACAATATAACGCACAAACGTTATAATTCATCTTAATTCAAAAAGAAATATCTAAAATATGGATACACCAAACAACGGCGTTTAAGAGACTCTTCTCTTAAGCGCTCTTTTTTATTTAAAACAGGCTTTGGCAAGAAGTAAAACGGAGTATTTATCAACATAAAAGGATAACCATGAAAGGAGAGGTTCAGTATGAAGGAAGTTACAATGTATATCAAACCGGAAAAGTTAGAGGTGGTAAAAGAAGTTCTGCTAAAGCATGGCTGCGGGGGGATGTCTGTTATGAGTATCATGGGCTGCGGAATTCAGATGGGAGACACCAAAACAGTAGATTTTAAAGGACTTCGCACCAATATCAATCTGATACCCAAGATTAAGGTAGAAGCCATTGTAAGGGATGAGATTGTAGAAGAACTGCTGTTGGATATCAGGGACAAAGTTGCTACCGGCCAGGTAGGTGATGGTAAGGTAATTATTAAGAGTGTGGAAGACGTTATGAGAATTCGTACCGGAGAGCGCGGAAACGACGCAATATAAAATAAAGCTCGGTCTAAGAATTATAGAAAGCTAATATAGAATGATGCGAGGATGCTGACAATGGTAAGTCGGCATTTTTTTGTTTGTAATAAGGCAGTCCGGAATTGCCGGAACAATCAATATATGAGGTGTTTTTGAATCACAGATGGGAGCGGGGAAAAATGGAATTGTGTTATATGAAATATCAGAAGGACAGGAGTGATTGGGATGACTGGGGATAGAAACAGAAAAGCAATTGTAGAAATAAGGAATGTAAATAAGATATATGCTGACAATCATGTAGTCCATGATTTGAAGCTGGAAATTTATGAAGGAGAGTTTCTCACGATGTTAGGTCCTTCCGGCTGCGGTAAGACAACGATACTTCGAATGATAGGCGGTTTTGAAGAAACAACCAGCGGGGAAATCCTGATTGAAGGAGAAAATGTAGAAGAAAAAGAGCCTTTTCAAAGAAATGTCAATACAGTATTCCAAAGTTATGCACTGTTTCCCCATCTTACTATTTTTAAAAACATTGCCTATGGTCTGAAAATGAAGAAAGTACCAAAGGAGGAGATTAAGAAAAGGGTACAGGAGATGTTGGAGCTGGTTCAGTTAAACGGTTATGACAAACGCTATCCGAGCCAACTCTCCGGCGGTCAGAAACAAAGAGTGGCAATTGCCAGAGCTCTCATTAACAATCCCAAGGTACTTTTGTTAGATGAACCTCTGGGAGCCCTTGATCTGAAGCTTCGAAAGGAAATGCAGCTGGAGCTGAAAAATCTGCAGAAAAAATTAGGTATTACCTTTGTATATGTAACTCATGATCAGGAGGAAGCCCTTACCATGAGCGACCGAATTGCTGTTATGAATCAGGGATATTTAGATCAGCTTGATACACCGGAAGGCATATACGAAAAGCCAAAAACAAAATTTGTGGCTGATTTTATCGGGGAGTCCAATATTTTTGAGGCAACGGTAAAAAAATCGGGAAGCACTCAAATCGTGCTAGGTCTGGAAGTAGGTGAGGTTCTTGCGCAGGCTGAAAAGGAGGTGTCCCTTTCAGAGATGGAGATGGTGCATATCTGTGTAAGACCGGAAAAGATGCTCTTTTCCAAGGAGGAAAAAGAAGGCTTTCATCTCTGCGGCAGGGTGAAGGAGCAAATATATGTTGGAAACATCATTAAGAGCAATGTGATACTTGCCAACGGGCAAGTGGTAAAGATAAGCCGTATGGATATCGATGACGTGCCAAGGATTGGGGAGGTTGTTAACCTGTACTGGAATCTGGATGATGTGGTGATTATGAAGTCCAGAGAATATCTTATCCATAATGTCATTGAGAATGTGAAACTGGGAGGGGATTAGATGAAGAAAAGTAATGAGCTGCATAAACGGATACCTCTTCTTGCCACAGTTTCTCCTGTTACTATTTGGTTGATATTATTGGTAGCAGCACCTCTTATCTATGTATTTTTCCTAAGTTTCTTAAGTACTGACGGTTATAACGTGGTGTACCGATTTACTTTATCGAATTATACGGAACTGTTAAACCCGACTTATCTTGAAATTTACTCCAATTCTTTTATCCTTGCTTTATTTACCACCCTTGCCTGTATTCTCTTTGGTTACCCTTTTGCTTATTCCATGGCACGGGCGGCAAAAAAGAAAAAGACCATTATGATGCTACTGTTAATGGTACCTTTCTGGACCAATTCCCTGATAAGACTAAATGGCTGGAAAACCCTTCTTGGAAAGACCGGAGCTTTGAATTCCTTGCTGCTTCATCTTGGGCTTATAGACCAGCCTCTTGAGATTCTCTATACCAGAGGAGCGGTTATCCTTGGTATGGTATATATCTTGTTTCCTTACATGGTACTTCCATTATTTGCCTCCATAGATAAATTGGATATGAGTTTATTAGAAGCATCGAATGATTTAGGGGCAAATAAAGTTAAAACATTTTTATATCTTACATTTCCTTTGACAGCTCCTGGGATTTTCTCAGGCACTATACTGGTATTTATTCCTTCTCTCGGATATTTCTTTGTATCGGATATTATGGGAGGAGCAAAAACACAGTTGATTGGAAACCTCATCGAAAATCAGTTTAAGGCAGCCAATAACTGGCCCTTGGGAGCCGCTTTTTCTATGCTGCTGATTGCAATTATTATCATCATGGTAACTGTTTATAAAAAGGCCGGCGGTGACATGAAGGATTTGGGGGTGCTTTAGATGAGTAGAAAAAAGAAGACCAATGGAAAGTTATTTACAAGTATTTACAATTTCCTGATATACATCTTTTTGTATCTGCCCATTGGAGTGGTAATTTTATTTTCCTTTAACACTTCTAAGAGAAATATCGTATTCGAAAACTTTACTCTACGCTGGTACCGGGAACTCTTTACCAACCAACCGTTGTTAGAGGCATATGGTAATACCCTGATAGTAGGACTTAGCAGTACGATAATTGCAACGGTTATCGGAACCCTGGCTTCCTATGGTATGTCAAAGTATAAATTCAAAGGAAAGAATATAATTGATATTCTGCTTTATATCCCTGTTGTTATCCCTGAAATAGTACTTGGTATATCCTTACTGGCTATTTTTAATTTATCCAGGATTCCCATGGGTTTAATCAGCCTTATCATAGCACATGGAACCTTTTGCATTCCTTTTGTAGTGTTTACAGTGAATGCCAGACTTGCAGGTTTTGACAGGTCGGTGGAAGAAGCAGCTATGGATTTGGGGGCAGGAAGAATAAAAACCTTCTTCACGGTTACCTTGCCAATAATCCTGCCAGGCGTTATATCCGGAGCCTTCCTTTCCTTTACCCTGTCTATTGATGATATTATTATCAGCTTTTTTACCACGGGTCCCGGAAGTAATACCTTCCCACTAAAGGTAATGGAGCTTACCAAAACGGGTATTACACCGGATGTATATGCACTTTCAACCATTGTACTGATAGTAACAATAACTTTAGTAATGGTTTCACAAAGAGATTCAAAAGATTCCAAATATAAGAAAATGAAGTCGGAAAATTTATAAGGAGGATGATTCTATGAAAAAATGGAATGTTGTAGTATTTACAGCACTGGCTCTTATGTTGATAGTTGCATTATCGGGCTGCAGCAGCGGAGGAGGAAAGAATGGTACACTGAATTTATTTATCTGGACAGAGTATATTCCGGATTCCGTAATACAGGGTTTTGAAAAGGAAACAGGTATAAAAGTACAGATGCAGACCTATTCCAACAATGAAGAGATGCTTGCCAAGGTAAAGGGAAGCAGCGCAGGCACCTACGATATCGTTTGCCCAAGTGATTATATGGTAGAAAACATGATTTCCCAAGGAATGCTCCTTACATTGGATAAATCGAAACTTACCAACTATGGGAATCTGGATACAGCCTACCTGAATAAAAGCTTTGACCCGGACAGTAAGTATTCAGTGCCTTACCTGGGAGGAGCAGGCGTTATAGTTTATAACAAGAAGCTGGTTGCTCCGGGAGCGGATTTTACAACCTATGGGGAGCTTTTTAAGCCCGATTATACCAATTCCCTGGTAGTTCTTGATGATTTCAGGGCAATTATCGGTATTACCTCCTTTAGTATGGGTTATGACATGAACGAAACCGATGCCGCTAAATTAGCAAAAGTAAAAGAAAAACTTCTGACACTAAAGCCCAATATCAAGAGCCTTGACAGCGATTCACCCAAGACCTTAATGATTACGGAGGAAACCAAGGCAGGACTTTTCTGGAGCGGTGAAGCAGCCATTGCAATCAATGAAAATAAGGACCTGGCAGTAGCATATCCGAAGGAAGGTATGTATTTATTCCTGGATAACCTGTGTATTACCAAGGATGCTAAGAATGCAGAAAATGCATACAAATTTATTGATTATGTTATAAAGGCTGAAACAAATAAAGAAATTGTAACGGAATTTCCTTATCTCAATCCAAACAAGGCAGGTGTTGCTCTGATGGGTGAGGATTATAAGAGTAACCCCGCAATCAGCATACCGGCAGAGGAAATTAATAAAGGAAAATATGTTCAGAATATCGGCAAGACGGTGGATACCTACAGTGAGATGTGGGCTGAATTTACAAAATAATATAAGTTACAGGAAACTTAAAAGCAATTAAATGAAAAATGGATATTCATAAAAGGGCAGATATTCAGGAAAGAGGTATAGTATGAAAAACAAAGAACAGGTAGTAACAGAATTAAACAAGGTAATCAGATTCATTCATAGCGATGAGCTGACAGAGGAAGAAAAGAAGGAAATCACCCAGGAGACGGTGGAATACTTTGATACCTATGTCAGTCCAGGCTGGTTAAAATACAGAAAATCGGTATCAACCAATGCTGCAGTAGTAGAATGGAAGGATTATGGTGCATACTGCTCCGGATTATATGGAGAAGAATTCATAGACTGTCTTGGAGGATTTGGTATCTATACTTGCGGCCACAGGAACCAGGAAATTATTGACACTATTAAAGCTCAGCTTAATCATCAAGCTCTTCACTCACAGGAACTTTTGGATCCCCTAAGGGGATATCTTGCCAAGGCTGTGGCTGATATAACACCAGGTGATCTGGAGAAATGCTTCTTTACTAATGGAGGAGCAGAAGCTGTGGAGATGGCTCTTAAGCTTGCCAGAATAGCAACCGGAGGAAGATGGTTTATCTCAACAGTGGGGGCTTTTCACGGAAAATCCATGGGAGCTGTTTCTATGGCCGGTAAGGGGACTTACCGAGTTCCCTATACACCTATGGTGCAGCAGGTGCAGCATGTGGAGTATGGTGTGGCAGAGGATATCAGAAAGGCAATCCGTAATTTAAAAGCAGTAGGGGAAAAAGTAGCAGGCGTTATTCTGGAGCCGATTCAGGGAGAAGCAGGAATTATAGTACCGCCGACGGGATATTTAAAAGAGGTAAGAGAAATCTGTGATGAGTACAGCGTTGCTCTTATCTTTGATGAAATTCAAACAGGTATGGGAAGAACAGGTACAATGTTTCGGTGTGGAGCTGAGGATGTGGTACCGGATATCATGACTTATGGAAAAGCCTTTGGAGGCGGCATAATGCCTATAACAGGAATTATCTGCAGGCCTAATCTTTGGACCCAGGAGTTAATCGATAATCCATGGCTGCTTGGTTCTCCTACCTTTGGCGGTAACCCTCTGGCTTGTTCAGCAGCTATCGCTACCATTAAATATATGCTGGAAAATGATATCCCCGGTCAGTGCAGAGATAAGGGTGAATATCTCATAGCAGGTATTCGGAAAATTCATGAGAAATATCCGACAGTAATTCAAGATGTCAGGGGTATCGGCCTTATGATAGGTCTTGAATTTGTTACCAGCGATGTTGGCTATAGCGTTGCGAAGGGGATGTTCGCAAGAAGAGTTTTGACAGCAGGTACCCTTGTAAATTCAAAGTGTGTCCGCTTTGAACCGGCAGCAGTAATTACTTATGAGGATATGGATAATATACTCATACGTTTGGAAGAGGCAGTAGCAGAGACCAAGGAGGAGCTTAGTCTTTGATGGTAAGCTTTTTACAATGGAGCGGCAATTGTCTATATACATGTTGAAGTAATTGATTTGTAAATGAAATTATGATTAAAATGTCTTAATAACAGGGAGGTATCTATGGAGTTAAGAAAGAATTACATTAACGGGGAATGGATTCCGGCTCTCTCCGGTAAAACCAGAAAAATTCTGAACCCTGCAAATGGTGAAGTAATTGCAGAGACAGCAGAAGGAAATGAAGAGGATGTTAAGCTTGCCGTTTCAGCGGCTAAAGAAGCCTTTTATGGGACCGGTGAGTGGAGAAGAATGGATTCTCAGAAAAGAGCGGATATTATATTAACAATAGCAGCCATAATGGAAGAGCGAAAAGAAGAGCTGGCAAGAACAGATACCTTAGATAATGGAAAACCCTTAAGAGAAGCGGAAGGTGACGTGGATGATGCTATTCATTGCTTTCGTTATTATGCGGGAATGATTAAAGCACCTTATGGCGGGGTATATGACGTAAATGATAACTTTGGTCAGATGCATTCTTATACCATACATGAACCGGTAGGAGTGTGCGGACAGATTACTCCCTGGAATTATCCGCTTCTAATGGCAGCCTGGAAGATAGCACCGGCCCTTAGTGCAGGTAACTGTATCGTCTTTAAGCCAAGTACCAACACTCCCTTGTCTTCCGTAATATTATTTGAAATTATGGAAAAGGCAGGAGTACCAAAGGGAACGGTGAATCTGGTAATGGGAGCCGGGGGAAGTGTTGGGCATGAGATTGCAGCAAGTTCAGACGTGGATATGGTTACCTTTACAGGGAGCACGGAGGTGGGGCAGGATATTGCTAGGTCTGCCATCGCCAATCTTAAGAAAGTGGGGTTGGAGCTCGGCGGAAAGTCACCGAATGTCATATTTGCCGATGCTGACTTTGAAGGCGCCGTTGAATGGGCGATGATTGGTATCTTCTTTAACCAGGGAGAGGTATGTTCTGCCGGGTCCAGAATTATTATCGAAGAGAGTATAAAAGATAAATTTGTAACAAGATTAGCAGAACGGGCCAATGCTATGACACTAGGCAATGGCCTTGATAACCCGGATATGGGCCCTTTGGTTTCGGAAAGTCATATGAATACGGTTCTTAAATATATTGAGACAGGGAAAGAGGAAGGAGCAACCTTGGTATGCGGAGGTTGCCGCTATACAGAGGGAGATTGTGTTAATGGTTATTTTGTGAGGCCGACTATTTTTGATAACTGTACCAGGGACATGACCATAGTAAGAGAAGAAATCTTCGGACCAGTGGTAACAATACAGACCTTTAAGACAGAAGCGGAAGCAATAAAACTTTCCAATGATACAATTTATGGCCTTGCTGGAGCTGTATTTACAAAAGACGGTTCCAGGGCCCTGCGAGTTGTAAAAGAAATCAGGGCAGGTATTACCTGGATAAATTGTTATAATCCTACTTATAATGAAGCACCCTGGGGTGGGTATAAGATGAGTGGCTATGGCAGAGAACTTGGCATACAAGGGCTGGAGGAATATCAGGAAGTAAAACAGATTAACATTAACCTGAATCCGGGTATCGCAGGCTGGTATGAAGAAAGGTAAAAGCAGGAGTAGTTGCTGCAGAATTGTGTTAACTCAAACTTAATACACTACATTGGCAGATGCTATCATTTGCGGAAGTAAAAATAAAATCCCCCCTGAGTTCTGATGTATCTCCTTTGCTGTTTTTGTTCAGTAAAGGGGTACATATCAGAACTCAGGGGGATTTTATTAAGTTAATTAAGTTATTTTAGTTATTGTCATCCTCACGATCAATCTGCATAATCTGTCTCTTTCTAGCAAATTCATCATTATCCAGATATTCGTCGTAAGTAGTAACCTTATCAATCAGTCCGTTGGGAGTAAGCTCCATAATACGGTTTGCAATGGTCTGAACAAACTGGTGGTCCTGTGAGGTAAAGAGAACCACACCGCTAAATTTCATAAGACCATTATTCAGTGCGGTAATGGACTCCATATCAAGATGGTTCGTAGGCTCATCCATAATCAATACATTGGAACCAAGTATCATCATCTTAGAGAGCATAACTCGAACCCTTTCACCACCGGAGAGTACATTTACTTTTTTTACGCCTTCTTCGCCGGCAAAGAGCATTCTGCCAAGGAATCCTCTGACATAAGTAGCTTCTTTTTCAGGAGAGTAGGGCATCAGCCAGTCAACAATAGTGTCCTCGGATGCAAAATAAGAAGTATTATCTTTCGGGAAATAGGATTGACTGGTGGTAATTCCCCATTTATAGCTGCCCTCATCCGGTTCTACTTCACCGGCCAGAATACGGAACAGTAAGGTGGTCGCAATCGTATTAGGTCCTACAAAAGCTACTTTATCATCATGGCTAATAGTAAAGGATATATTGTCCAGTATTTTAACACCGTCTACAGTCTTGGAAAGGTTGGTAACGGTTAATACTTCATTACCAATTTCGCGGAAAGGTCTAAAGTCAATATAAGGATACTTTCTGCTGGAGGGGCGGATATCATCCAGTTCAATTTTCTCCAGTGCTTTCTTACGAGAAGTAGCCTGCTTGGATTTGGAAGCATTTGCACTGAATCGCTGGATAAATTCCTGCAATTCCTTAATTTTTTCTTCCTTCTTCTTATTGGCTTCCTTCATCTGCTTAACCATTAACTGGCTGGATTCATACCAGAAATCATAGTTTCCGGCATAAAGCTGAATCTTTGCATAATCGATATCAGCAGTGTGGGTACATACTTTATTCAGGAAGTAACGGTCATGGGATACTACGATAACCGTATTATCAAAATTGATAAGGAATTCTTCCAGCCATCGAATCGCTTCCATGTCAAGGTGGTTTGTAGGCTCATCTAACAAAAGAATATCAGGATTTCCAAAGAGAGCCTGGGCAAGAAGTACCTTCACCTTTTGGTTACCGTTTAACTCGCTCATCATCTTATAGTGCAGGTCGGTCTCGATACCAAGGCCGTTAAGAAGAGTAGCAGCATCGGATTCTGCTTCCCAGCCGTTAAGAGTTGCAAATTCGCCCTCTAATTCACTGGCTTTAATGCCGTCTTCCTCTGTAAAATCTTCTTTGGCATAGATGGCATCCTTTTCCTTCATGATGTCATAAAGCCTTTGATTACCCATAATAACCGTATTCAATACATCATATTGATCATATTTGAAGTGGTCCTGCTGTAAGAAGGAAAGTCTCTGGCCGGGGGTTATTATTACATCACCTTTTGTAGGCTCCAACTGACCGGAGAGTATCTTTAGGAAAGTAGATTTACCGGCACCATTGGCACCAATTAATCCATAACAGTTTCCTTCTGTAAATTTAATATTTACATCTTCGAATAAGGCTCTTTTACCAAGTCTTAAGGTAATATTACTAGCTTGAATCATTTTAACTCCTTTTCTGATATCAGGTCTTTTATGTGGTCTTTCTTAAATAACAGTTTAACTGCTTTGGGGAAAATAAGAGCGATTCCTATCTGCTCGTTATTTCATTATATTACGGACACTGTGAAAACACATTCATATCTATTTTATCGTATATTCTCCAATTTGCAAGTGTTTTCTTGAAAGACCGCAGCAGTTCTATAAAGGAGATTATTCTAAGCACCGGTTAAGTCTGCTGTCCGTTAACCAGTTTAAAGAAGTTACAGGAAAAAGAACTACTGCATTAATGAGTATGTATTAGATACATTTTAATGCAGCAGTTCTTGATTTTAAAACTATTCTTGGTTGTTAACCTTCTGCAAATTCAAGAGGACAATTATCTTCCTATTTATCCAATTGAGCTTCCAACTTTCTTATGCGTTCACTTATATAATTATCTTTTATCCTCATCTCTCTTACAATCTTTTTGACTGTAACTGCAAGCGCTGCAAATATAACAGGTAAAGAAACGGACAAATAACCACATATGAAAAAGAAAGGTTTAAAGTCTGTCTGCAGCAAATGCCAGTAGTCATGAAGCAGAATAAAAGAGAATACAGAGCCTACTCCACTTATTACCGCTAGTACAATAAATAGGTTGGATAACTTTTCTAGTTCGGAAAACAAATAATCACCTCCTGAATAAGTTTATGTTATGGTTGAGAAGAATAATCCAATTGGAAGTTTACTGATATGGGAGTAGATGAATAATCACTCCAATAGAACTTGTCAAATGAAACAGCTAAAGCTCCCACAGTATTGGTATTGCCGGAAGCAGCTTCATATTGCAGAACACCTTGATAAGTAAAATAGTGTCCATTGTTAATGCTGCCATTATGGTCTGTACATTCTTCGAATGAAAAATTACTTAACTTTTCACCAACAGCGGTAGTTTTTCTATTAGTAAGTGTTACGCCGGTGCTACCTAGGGTAACATTACCGTTTGCTGAACTTATTGAATTAATATAGCCCAGAACTGTTTGGAAAGTTGAGCCATAGGGCAAGGCACTTACTGCTTTGTTCAATAAGCTTACAGCTATGCTGGAGCCTGCTGCTTTTGTGGCTGGTATAAAAGCTGTATAATCATATACCCTCCCTTCCTGGAATGTACGGACAAAAGTTGTTTTATCACCACATGCGAATGCCATTTTTAAATTTCTGTATTCAAATACATTGTTTCCATAATATGTATAACCAGCAACTGACATATGTTCAGCTACTTTAAAAGCTGCTGACCAAGTTGAATCCTGAGAACGGACATTTACATGTTTATATTCTACATAGGGGAGAGACCAGCATTGAGTATAATCAGAACCTACATAGAAAGCATCATAATATGTTGTGGGGTTTACCCAGGTAGTCCAGGTATTAAGCCCCATAGGTTTAATACCTAAACCAAGATTTTGCATAATAGAACTGTCAGTAGTCAGTTCTTGTGTTTCATGTGTCACTAAATTGCTGGCCCATAATGCATCATGTAGTTTGTTTGCCTTTTGATATTTACTGGCATCCAGACTAGAAAATACATCAGGCATTTTTGTTTCAAAAAGATAAAGGTTACGGTCTTTGTCCTGGATATAGATTTTCAGATGAGGACTGGTTGAAAGGGATTCCTTATCTTTCTGATTAGTAACAAGCAAGTTGTCTTGCTTAGAATCATTATAGATTTCAAAAAGTAAAAAATTATATCCATTAACAGAATCAGGGATATCTATAATAATACTATTAATACCTCTTTGAAATTTATAGCTTGAGGAAAGCCTACCTTTTACAGGAAGATTAGTGGTATTATTGTTAACGGTTAATGAAGCATTAAAGCTGATTTCATCATCATTAATTACGATGTCTGATAGTGATATGGAAGTATCAGTCACAGATTTTGCGGTGGATACAGCCATTCGGGATGAAGGAGCACCGGAATATGTGTCTCGAAAGTCAGCAGCTGACATTGAAACACCGTTGGTCAGGATTTCCGTTTTCTTTGTGTCATAATTTTCAGCAAAGACAGTACTGCTCATTGTAATAATAAGACTTAATGTGATTAAAAGACTAATTAAACGTTTCATATTTATCCTCCCTGTTTGGGCTTTTTATTCTTATGTAATAATAAATATGATATAAAAAGAATAAAGAGCCAGTGATTAGTTACTTTTAAACAACAGAGTTGCTTAAAAATACAGTAGTGTTGAGATGTTACAATAACCGTAAAAACTGGATATGGTTATTAAAATAAACTTGATTAACGATAACCAGCTTACGAAAATAACAAAATCATCAACTCCTTTCTAAATTAGACATATAACACCCTTAAAATTTTGAATAATACTGTTTTACTGCTTTTCTTTAGTGATTTAAAAGCATAACTATAGTTTTTATTTAATAACTATAGCTATAGTCATTTTAACATACTAATAATTTACATGCAACTAATTTTACAAAATAAACCATATATACATACGGGTATATCTTTTTAGATATTATCCGCTCTTGAGACTAAGTAAAATGTTATACTACGTGCAATATTAAAGAAATTGTAAGATTCTTTTCCTTGAATAAATTACCATTTATGGGTAGAATAAAAAGGTAAAATTTGTTATATATGTGTGTAGCTTAACTTTAAATTTGTCTTTGGCTTTATAAGTTCAGGAAAGAGGTAATGTTGGAAAACGTATTAAAAGTAGAAAATCTGTATAAGAGTATTGGAAAAAGGCCGATTATCAAAGGAATATCCTTTTCTGTAAAAGAAGGAGAAATCTTTGGCTTCTTAGGGCCGAACGGTTCCGGTAAAACCACCACTATTAAGATGATGGTGGATTTAATCAAGATGGATGCCGGAAGCATCAGTATTATGGGGTGCGATATTAAAGAACGGCGGGAAAAAGCACTGGAATATGTAGGCGCAGTGGTGGAATCACCGGAACTCTACAGCTATTTAACAGGCTATGAGAATCTTGCCCAGATTGCACGCATCAGAAGAATATCAACGAAGAAAATTGAAGAAGTAGTGGAACTAGTAGGTCTTACAGGGCGTATCCATGATAAAATGAAGAAATATTCCCTGGGTATGAAGCAAAGGCTGGGGCTTGCGGCAGCGCTCTTACCGGATCCGAAGCTTCTTATTCTGGACGAGCCTACCAATGGTCTTGATCCTAACGGAATGATTGAACTAAGAAATATACTAAAGAGACTTGCCAGGGAATATGGCATGGCGGTATTTGTATCCTCACATATCCTTGGTGAGATTCAACAGTTATGCGATACCGTAGCTTTTATTGAGAATGGTGTTATCACCACGGTTGAAAGTATGACAGCCGTACATGAAACCTATATTTACGTATTAGAAATAGAAAAGTCAGAAGAAACCCTTGTAAAGCTAAAAAAGATTGAAGGGATTGACAATATTCGTGAAGCGGATAACGGCTATACCTTGGAACTAAAGGACCGGAAATCCAGTGAAGTGCTGAGGGATATCGTAATGGCAGGTATAGAAGTACAGACTTTCTCAAGACATTTAAAGGAACTGGAAGAGCGCTATATGGAATTAATCAAAGGAGGTATCCGGTAATGTTTTTGGGATTAATAAAGAATGAATTTATCAAGCTTTTTGCCAAGAAGAAGACTTTTATAATCTGGGGCTTGTTCATTTTACTTTGCATTATACTTGTAATTGTAAGTGAATCCTCTGAAAAAACTTATTTAAAATATAACAGTCCGAAAGCACAGGTTCAAAATTTGGCCAATGAAATATCCAGCCAGGAGGAATACCTTAAGACTATTCAATCAGATGCAGCTCTTTCAGAAGACGAGAAAAAAGCAAATGAAGTACAAACCCAGAGCTATATCGCCAGCTTGAAAGTACAGCTTGAGTCAGCAAAAGCTGAACTTGAGAACAGCAGCAAGGAGAACTGGAAGGAAGCACTGGATAACAGGATAAAAGAACAGGAAAAGATTGTGAAAGAAGCAAGTGACGCCCAGTCTAAAAAAGTTCAGGGGCAGGAGCTTAAGAGACTTAAGATTTATCAAAAGCATAATGTTCCTTTGGATTCGGAGAATTATAACACAGGTATTAATTATTATATTCTAAATGTAACAATGATCGCAGCAAGCTTCTTGGCAATCGGTCTGTCATTATTTAACGGTGATAATGTATCAAATGAGTATAATCCCGGGACATTGAAATTTCTTCTGGTACAGCCGGTATCGAGAATTAAGGTGCTTCTTAGCAAATTCGTTGTAATGGTGTTAAGTTCTACTGCTTTGATTATGATAACTCAAGTGTTATTCTTCCTGGGAGTTGGGATTATTAAAGGTTTCGGAAGCTTTAACCGGCCTTATCTGGTTGGGGTAAAATTCGAATATACTTATCAGAATGGAAAGCGTTTTATTACGGAAGTAGCCGGCAGCGGGCATTTTATCTTGCTTTGGAAGTATTTAATAGCGGCTCTGGCTCTGCAATTATTATTCCTGATAGTTATGGTGACCTTTATTCTGTTGATTTCCACGATGTCTAAATCCAGTGTCGTTACCATGACAGTATTAATCTGTGCTATCCTTGGCAGTAATATCGTTTATAACTTGTCGACATCTTACCGTAAGATTTCACCATTTATCTTCCTTCATTACTCAGATATTGATAATATTATAACGGGAAGAATTGTTTCACGTACGGGATCCTTTTTGTTTACCTGGCAGATGGTGACTGGTATGTCGGCTTTCACAGCGGTTTTGTTTTTAGCAATTTCCCTTGTGGTATTTAAGAAAAGAGATATTCAGATTTAGTCAAACAGAAAATACAGTAAGTTTAAAGCGGGCCGCATATGGAAATTCCATATGCGGCTGTTTTTGTTTATGCACCTAATGTATTATAATAGATGAGTGTCAAATAATATATTCTTGAAAATGGAAATTATTTTTTGGAAATTAAGTTTTTATCTATGGATTAGAAGAATATTAGTATTTATTAATACTTAATCTGCTAATAAATGAATTATATTAGATGTTAATCAAATAAATTAAAAGATATTCATAAAATAATATTGACAATTATATTAGATGGATGTTATATTAAATCAAACGAAAGGGAGGTGGATTATGGAAATAGGTGAATATAGGATTTACAGCGAACCGAATTGGGAATATGAACTGATTGAAAGTATATTGGAGAAGGACGGAAAAAGAGAGGAAGATACATTAAAGACCAGAAAATTCGTAATGAGCGAAAAAGAAATAGAAGAATTTTTGTTTAATATTAAGGAGTTTAAACAAAAAGTGCTTGCCCAGGTACTGCCTCTACTTGATGAATATCAGGATATTAAGCCCTATTTTTCAAAAAGTCTAGCGGAGGAAGATAATAGAGCCAGACATATCCTATCAAGTCTTGCCAGCCGCAAAGTGCTTGCCATAGAGCATACCACAGAGGAAATCGACAAGATTGTATTGGATGTTTTGGAGAATTGGGCAAAGTCCATTAACGAATCAGAGCAAAATGACAAACATTTTGAAGGCCTGCAGGATATCATATCTTTTCTAAAGAATGTAGAGGAAGAAGATAGTGTTAAATTTCGATTAATTATGTTCTTTACAGAGCGTTATACCATTTTCCCGAGGCTTCAGGAATTCGTAATAAAAGGCATTCAGATATTACAAGAACACTTTCATATTATTCAGGAAGACTTTGAAAAGGCTGTTATAACTTTGCAGGATAAGAGAAATATGGAGGACTATTTTGACAGACTTGAGGTCATTAAGCTTGGGGCAGTAAACGGGATTGCCGTACAGCCTTGTATTATAGCTTATAATCAGCTTTCCATTGACTGGGTATTAGAGGAGAGCCGAGATATTATAGCTGATACCGGAATCTACATGCTTCTTCCGGATGCACTGGAAAGTGATTACTTCAGAAACGATGCAGAGCTGACAGGAGCATTAAAAGCACTGGGAGATGCAACCAGGATAAAGATTGTTCATATGCTTTCCGGCAAGAAGATGTATATTCAGGAAATGGCTGAAATATTGGAATTGACGCCGGCTACCGTATCCCATCACATGAATGTTCTTTTACAGGAAAGGTTAGTCAGTATCACAGTAGACAGCACCAATGCTAAAAAAGTGTTCTATGAAATCAATACCTCAAGAACCAAAGCTTTAGGTGATGCGGTTAAATTGCTTGGTGCAACTGATACTTTAGATTGACCGGAGGAAATAGGGTTCAGAAACATCAAAACAAGATTTAGTATGAAAGGAGTTAGCATGGAAGGAGTTAGCATGGAAGGAGTTAGCATGGAAGAAAATATAAAATATCCTGTTTGGCAGACTTTAAAAAAGATGTTGAAATATTGTTTTAAAGCAGATAAGAATATCTATCTATACTTTGTAATATTTACGATAACCGGAGGGCTTTATCCCTTTCTTGGGGTTCTGCTGCCAAAGTATCTCTTAAATGCAATTTCAAAGCCCGATGGGGAGATGAAAGATATTCTTACCATTGTATTGATCTTTCTGGCTCTCATGGCGTTCTTCGGATTTATAAGAACTTTTATCAGGGCCTTGGCTTACCCGAGAATAAGTTATGTAAGACTTCAGTATCTTGGAAAGACCTTTGATAAGATGGTGAGTATTGATTACAAATACATGGAAGACGCTAATTTTTTAGAAGATAACAGCAGGGCATTGGACTCTACTAATTCCAATGATAACGGCGTAGAAGGTGTGTATTCCAGACTATTTGATGCCGGTCCGGTAGCATTAACCGCATTAGGACTGATCCTATTTATCGGCAGGTTAAATATCTGGATTCTCCTTGGGCTTCTTCTTAATGTTACCGCAGGTATATGGGTGAAACGCAGCGCATCAAAATTCCTTTATAAAAGGAAGCAGGATGTAGCCCATGCGGAACGCAGAATGAGATATTACTACAATACCACCCATGATTTCGGATATGGAAAGGATATCAGGCTATACCGTTTTCAAGATAGAATTGATCAGAATTATAACGGTGAAATAAAGGGCTATGTAAAAGTTCAAAGAAGAATAAAGAACCAGGAATATTTCATTGGGCTTCTTGAAATTCTCTCCTTCTTTATCAGTAATGGTCTTACTTATGCTATCTTGGTGTATAAAACGGTAAACGGAATGTCAATTGCAGACTTCTCTATGTATATTACCGCAGTTACCACCTTGACTGTCATGCTGGCTACGTTAGCGGAGCAGTTCAGCTTTATCCTAAATGAAGGCCAGTATGTATATGATTATTTTCAATTTATTGATGCGGATATGGGAGATAAGGAACACCAAGATAAATCTGAGAAGGTCAAGAGTATAAAGGAACGGGAAACTCTTGAGATTGTATTTGATAATGTAAGCTTTTGCTATCCTGGCACAGATAAATATATCTTTAAGAACCTGAACTTCACCATACATAAAGGTGAAAAGCTGGCTATTGTCGGTATTAACGGCGCAGGAAAAAGTACACTTGTAAAGCTTATGATGGGCTTGTTCGATGTAACCGAGGGAGAAATACGGATTAATGGTATACCGATTGGCGAATTTAACAAAAAGGAACTCTATGCCATGTTCTCAGCGGTGTTCCAGGAAATCAATGTACTGGCATATACCGTCAAGGAGAACATTGCCTGTTCTTCTATTGATATTAATGAAGAAAAAGTTACAAATGCTCTGGAAAAGGTAGGACTTAAGAATAAAATAAATACGCTTCCGAAAGGTATCAACCAAACTATGCTGAAGGTAATAGAAGAGGATGGGGTGGAATTCTCCGGCGGTGAAAGTCAAAAGCTTGCTATTGCCAGAGCTTTGTATAAGGATGCCAGAATGGTGGTTATGGATGAACCGACTGCTGCGCTGGATGCTCTGGCAGAAGCGGAAATTTATGAAAGCTTCAGCGATCTGGTTGAGGGTAAAACAGCAGTTTATATCTCTCACAGGCTTGCCAGCACAAAATTCTGTGACCGAATAGCATTTTTTGACGGAGACGGGTTAAGAGAGTACGGCAGCCATGAGGAATTAATGGATGCAAAAGGTGCTTATTACAATATGTTTATGATTCAAGGCAAATATTACAATGAGGAGGTGGCTGTCAGTGAGTAACGGAAAGACCCTTAAGAAGTTTATCAGTATCAGCTTTCAGATATCACCATCTTACTTTTTTCTGTTGGTGTTTCAGTCTATCATGGAAACAGGACAGATATTAGTCAATGTCATACTTCCAAAATATCTGGTGGATGAGTTGGTAGGAGGAAGAGACAAAGCGAACCTGATTCGTTTTGGATTATATATTGTTCTTGCAAATGTAGCATTTCTATTCTTCAATAAAACAATGAAGAGGTTTATGGATGTACGTAATATTTATATGAAGGAAAAGTTGAATCAGGCCATGGCGGATAAGATTATGAAAGTTGAATTTGCCTGTCTGGAAGACCCTTATTATCTGGACCTTAAGGAAAGAGCAGTATTTGCATGCCGCACGATGAGTGCCTTGGAGAATCTGATTGGCAGTGTAGCAAGAGTATTAAAGAATGCTGTAACTATTATAAGTTTACTTGTGGTTATGTTCACCTTAAGTCCGGTATTCGTATTAATCTTAGTGTTAACCATATCAATCTCTATTATAGCCCAAAAATTATTTTCTAAGTATCAGCTTGAAATCTATCAGGAACTGATACCAATCAATAGAAGATATGGATATTATGTCGGGCTGGCTTTTGAAGGAAAATATCAAAAGGATATCCGGGTCTACAACATGAATCGGATGCTTACGGATAGAGTTCTGGATTACAGCCGTCAAATCTATGATTGGTTCAAAGGCTTTACAAAGAAACAGGGATTATTTCAGGGATTTGTAGGCGTTATCAACGACCTGCAGGCAGCCATTGCCTACGGATATGTGGGTATTCGTGTTATATCAGATAAATTCGGTGGAAAAATAGGAATCGGTTCCTTTACAATGTATGTATCAGCTGCTATTAGTTTTACCACATCTGCTACGGACTTAGGAAAAAACATCATGACAGTTATCCAGATGTTAGGTTATCTTCAGCCATTTATGGAGTTTATGTCCTTGCCGGATGAGGCTAAAAGAGAAGGTTCTGTACCCTTTGAAGGTGCAGTGGAAAGCCTGCGTTTTGAAAATGTATCCTTCCATTATCCAAAATCAGAGAATTACGTATTAAAAGGTATCTCCTTTGAGATTAAGAAGGGGGAGAAAATCTCAATCGTAGGTTTAAACGGCGCTGGAAAATCAACCATTGTAAAGCTCCTGTGCAGACTATATAAGCCTGCTTCCGGTACCATTTATATCAATGGAAGAGATATATATGAGTATGAATTCAGCAGTTACATGAAATGCCTGGCGGCAGTTTTTCAAGATTATAAGCTCTTTGCCTTTTCGATTTTAGAAAATATAAAAGGCGGGGAAGCCTCGGAAGAAGATTCGATACAAAGACAAAGAGTGGAAAATCTGTTAGAACAAGTTGGGTTGAAAGAAAAAATAGCTGAACTAAAAAAGGGAGTGGATACACTCTTTGGTAAGCAATATGATCCGGAAGGGATTGAGATGTCCGGCGGACAAAGTCAGAAGGTTGCAATAGCCAGGGCTCTTTATAAGGAAGCTTCACTTATTATCCTGGATGAACCCACCAGTGCCCTAGACCCCTTGGCTGAGGCAGAAATTTACGAACATTTTAATCAACTGGTAGGCGATAAAACAGCTATCTATATCTCCCACCGTATGTCCAGCAGTGTGTTCTGCGATAAGATTTTGGTTTTGGACGGCGGCATTATTGCTGATTTTGACAGCCATAAGAAATTAATGGAGAAGGAAGAGGGAATGTACTACAAACTCTTTAAGTCACAAGCGGCAAATTACCAGGTATAAATAAACAAAATCATACTAAAATAAAGCTGTTTTATAAAAGAACAAAAGCTGTATAAACATATAATTTCATGTTTTGTTTCAAGAAAAGAAGTTCTGTTCTCTGACTAATTGTGCTTCATATCATAAACAGGTTACTTGTTACCAATAAACTATCTGTTTGCTGAGCTGGCACAAGATATTCGGAGAACAGAACTTCTTTTTTGTTTATAACAGCTTTGATACTGGATAAACTTGATTCATATTTACTGAAATGATATAATTAATACTATAATTCAGGAATTTAATGGAAGCCATGAAAAGAAGGTGCAAACCTATTTCGAGAAGGAAGGTACGGATGAAGGTTAAAAGGCAAGAAAGGGTTACAGAAACAACTGGAGAGCTGGAAGAGGAAACTGCACAGAAGGAAGAGGAAACTACACAGAATGAAATGAAGGAATTAAGAAAAGCAGCTGGTTCGAAAAATACAGTTGCTTCGAAAGCAGCTTCAGTGATCAAAGCAACCGCAGCAGCAAAAGCTTCCCCAGATAAATTAGGTGTAACATTTTCAAAAGAAGGGCTTACATTTACTTATTTTTCGTCTACCGAGAAAGAATGCAGGCTGAATTTCTATGATAAGATTTCAGACAGGCTGCTTCTTTCTTACCGGCTGACAGAAGAAGTTAAGACTGGGAATAATTTTTCGGTATTCATAAAACATAAGAATTTAATGAAATATTTTGGTGACCGGGAAGACTACTTAAAAGAGCTGGGTTATCTTTATGAAACAAGAAGGGGAGAATTTCTGGATCCATGTGCTACTTTGATATATGGAAGAGAAGAATTCGGAAGGAAGAAAGAAAAGAAGCTTCTTAGCGGAATTGCAACAGATGTGTATAACTGGGAAGGTGACCTCCCCCTTGGCAGGGCATACAGTGAAACAGTTCTTTATAAACTGCATGTAAGAGGTTTTACCAGGGATACCACATCAGGAGTTAAAAATCCGGGAACTTTTAGAGGAATTACAGAAAAGATTTCCTACCTTAGAGAACTTGGTGTTAATTGTCTTCTATTAATGCCGGCTTATGATTTTGAAGAGTCCATGAAGGCAGAAGGGATAGAGGACAGAATTAATTATTGGGGCTATGGAGGGAGTAACGCTTATTTTGCACCCAAAGCTTCTTATGCAAGTCTGCCCGATGAGGCCGACAGAGAAATGAAGGATATGGTGAAGGCATTGCACTCAAATGGGTTGGAAGTTATTCTGGAGATGAATTTTACTCCCGGTACCAATACAGTCTATGCCCTGGAGTGCCTTCGATATTGGGTTAGAGCCTATCATATAGACGGCTTTAAATTATCCAATGAAGTACTTCCGGTATCTGTTTTAGCCACTGACCCGGTACTTGGCCGTTGCAAGATTATATCCGAAGGCTGGGATTATAAGACGGCCATAGAGAAGAATAAAATATTCTTAAACTATGCAGAATGTACCAACAGCTATAGTATAGCCAGTAAGCGTTTACTGCGAGGAGAGGAAGAGCAGGTCAGAGGATTTGCAGGAGAGTTTACAAAGCTCAGTGAAGACTGGGGCTGTATAAAGTATATTACCAACCATGACGGCTTTACATTAATTGATTTGTTTTCCTATGATAAGAAGCATAATGAGGCTAATGGAGAAAATAACAGAGACGGTCAAGATTACAATTATAGCTGGAACTGTGGAAAAGAAGGAAAAACAGGGAAGACTGCCATACTGGAATTAAGAAAAAGGCAGGTAAGAAACGCATTTACCATGCTGTTACTAAGCCAAGGCACCCCCCTGATACTTTCCGGAGATGAATTCTTAAACAGCCAGGAGGGAAATAATAATCCTTATTGTCAGGATAATGAGATCAGCTGGCTTAACTGGGAGAACCTTCAAAAGGAAAATGACACTTTTCAATGGGTGAAGGAACTGATTGCCCTTAGGAAGGAGCATCCAGTTTTTCGCAGAATGGAACCCTTTCGTCAGACGGACTATATTTTCTGTGGGATGCCGGATATCTCATTTCACGGAACCACTCCCTGGTATACCCAGTATGACCATTACAGCAGACTGCTAGGTATTATGCTCTGCGGAGCCTATGCAAGTACGGACCATAGAAATTTTGATGACAGTTTTTATATCGCTTTTAATTTTCATCAGGAAAAAAAGGAGTTTCATCTGCCGGATTTACCAGCCGGGCAGGTATGGAATCTGTTGCTCTCTACGTCAGAGGGCAATATAGCAGCAGAAGCTGGGGAAAAGGTTAAATCCTTTACGCTTCCTGGAAAAACAATCAATGTTTATAAAAGCCGTAAAAACCAAAGTGTGAATTAGCTGACAAGAGAAGGGGCTGTTGCAAAAGCCCCTGACAGTAAATAATTATACAAAATCAGAAAAGTCAGGAATACCTATCCTGTAGATCTTCTCTCTGGTAACCGTTGGAATCCAGATAAAGGTCAGAGTATTGATTATATAGTTCTGAATGTTTATCCGGGAAATACATTGGCTCTTGGGAGTCAAAATCAGTTACGCTGTTTTGATTTGGAAATCGGTAATAACTTCTTTTAGAATGGTCAAAATACATATAAAATCCCTCCTTACTGAAATAAAAAACTTCTGTATGGAAATGAAATAGGTTATTATATTTTGGCATTAGTATTTGTATGTTGGGAGGAAATATACTTGTTATCATTAAAAATTCTGGATGTTAAGAGCTTTATGGGAAGCCTTTTGATACAAAAGGTTTTTGACAGTTTTCTTCTCTCCGAGGCAGAGATTACAACCTATGCCCATTTTTCCATCGAGGGCAGAATGAATATGAAATTTTATACGGAAGAAGAAAAAGAAGAACTAAAACTTGAACAATATGCGAAATGGTCTGAAATAAAGCCCTATGTTTTCTCAATCATAAAAGGAAACAAGCTTCCGGCATTTATAAAAATCGTAATGTTGTTATCTTCGGAGAATACGGAAAGAGTACTGAAACAATCCGGTGCTTCTTTAACTCCAGGAGATATTAATGGCCTATATTTGAATATCCGGTATGAAAAGGATATCCTCTTAATTACTACAGGAACCTCTATCAGTACATTTACTTTGGATAAAACACTGGATAATTATTGGGATGAAAGCATTAGAAAATTCCTGAAAAAAGAAAATATTGCAGCGGAAGACTATAGTTAAATCAATAGGATAGAATTTGTTAGCACTCATTGTAGATGAGTGCTAATTTTGTCTTGACAAACTATTACAAGCGTATTAATATAATTTTTATGTGAAACAAATTAATAAAAGGAGTGATTTAATATGAAGAATGAACATGGTAGTCTGTCCATTAATTCCGAAAACATATTTCCCATTATAAAAAAATGGTTGTATTCCGACCATGATATTTTCTTTCGTGAATTAATATCCAATGGCAGCGATGCTATCACAAAATTGAAGAAATTGGAACTTATGGGAGAAGCTAACCTTCCGGAGGATAATAAATACAGAATTGATGTGATTGTAAACCCGGAAGAAAAAACCTTAAAGTTTATTGATAACGGAATCGGTATGACTGCTGATGAAGTAAAAGAGTATATTAACCAGATCGCCTTCTCCGGAGCAACAGATTTCTTAAATAAGTATAAGGATAAGACCAACGAAGAGCAAATTATCGGACACTTCGGTTTAGGTTTTTACAGTGCATTTATGGTAGCAGATAGGGTAACAATTGATACCTTGTCCTGGCAGGAAGGTGCTGAAAGTGTACACTGGGAATCTGAAGCCGGCACAGAGTTTACAATGGAACCTGGGGACAAAACAGTTAGAGGAACTGAAATCACCCTTTACCTCAACGAAGATAGCTATGAATTTTCAAATGAATACCGTGCAAAAGAAGTAATTGAAAAATACTGCTCCTTTATGCCTGTTGAGATTTACTTTAAGAATGCAAATGCGAAAGAAGAACCGGAAGCAGAGTTAGAGGAAGATGAGTTAGAAACCCAGGAAGCTGAGGATTCAAATGAGGATATCATAGATGCTTCCGTTGATGAAGACGGTAATGTTACGGAAGGAGCTGTTGAGGCTAAGACAGAAGAGAAGAAGCCTAAGGCGCCAAAGCCCATCAATAATACTACTCCTTTGTGGACAAAGCACCCTAATGATGTAACGGAAGAGGAATATAAAGAATTCTATCGTAATGTATTCCATGATTATAAAGAGCCCTTATTCTGGATTCATCTAAATATGGATTATCCTTTTAACCTTAAGGGTATTTTATATTTCCCTAAATTAAACACAGAATATGATACTTTAGAGGGAACCATTAAGCTTTACAGCAATCAAGTATTCATCGCTGATAATATCAAGGAAGTTATTCCTGAATTCCTCATGCTTTTAAAGGGTGCCATTGATTGTCCTGACCTGCCTCTTAACGTATCCAGAAGCGCACTTCAGAATGATGGCTTTGTAAAGAAGATCTCCGAATACATCTCCAAAAAGGTTGCCGATAAGTTATCCGGTATGTATAAGGTTGAAAGAGAAAACTATGAGAAATTCTGGGATGATATCAGCCCTTTCATCAAATTCGGCTGCTTAAAGGATGATAAATTCAGAGAGAAGATGAAGGATTTTATTATCTTTAAGAACCTGGATGGTAAATACCTAACATTACCGGAATATGTAAAAGCTGCGAAAGCAGATTCAGCAGATACTGCATCTGAAACAGCAGAAGAGCCTAAGAAGGAAGATAATACTGCTTCTGAGGATGCCTCCGATAAGAAGGAAGAACAGAAAGATGTCGTTTACTATGTAACGAATGAACAGCAGCAGAGCCAGTACATCAATATGTTCAAGCAGGAGGGAATTGACGCCCTTATCCTTACCCACAATATTGACCAGCCTTTTATCACCCAGCTGGAGCAAACGGAGCAAGGCTACAAATTCCAGCGTATTGATGCGGACATTACGGACAGCTTTAAAGAAGAAGGTCATAGCGAGGAGGCTCTAAAAGCAGAGAACGACAAGCTTACAGAACTCTTTAGAAAGACTCTTAATAAAGAAAAGCTGGAGGTAAAGGTTCTTAAACTTAAGAATGATAAAGTTTCTTCCATGATAACTTTATCGGAAGAAAGCCGCAGAATGCAGGATATGATGAAGATGTATAACATGTATGGTATGGATCCTAACATGTTTGGCAGCAGTGAGACTTTAGTACTCAATGCAAATAATAAGCTTGTTCAATATATCTTCGAACATGAGGACAGCCAGTATGTATCCTTATTCTGCTCACAGCTCTATGATCTTGCCTTATTAAGCCACAAGCCTCTGGAAGCAGAAGCTATGACAAACTTTATTGCAAGAAGCAATGAGATTATGGAGATATTAGCAAAATAGTTCCTTCCTTTATAAATCAAACCTATGTTGGAAACAAAACACTTAATAGGACAGTAAATATTGTCTGAATAAATTTCAGAGTAAAAAAGCAAATTATATAGAGAATTAGCAGAAGGGCAGCCTGATTTTTAATAAGAATCAGGCTGCCTTTTTGAAATAATTTTTAAAATTTTATAATTTAACCTCTTTAAAAGTATAATAATATATGTTACAATTGGTAGTAATCAAAACTACATAACCTAGTATTTGGAATAAAGAAATATGGTTGACATAACTAATATGTATTATGGTAACCAAATTGCAAATGATATTATTATTTATTAAGATACTGCCTATAAAAGTGAATCTTAAATTTGGAGGGAAACAATGTCATACAGGATAATTGTAGATAGCTGCACGGATTTGACACAGGAAATGAGAAAGGACGAACATTTCTGTGTTGTACCCCTAACTTTACAAGTGGGAGAGAAATCAATCGTTGATGATGAAACCTTTAATCAGAGAAGATTTCTTACGCTGGTGAGCGAGTCACCGATAGCACCGAAATCCTCATGCCCTTCGCCGGATGCCTATATGGAGCATTTTAAAGGAGAAGAAGATATTTATGTAGTCACTCTTTCCGGCAATTTAAGCGGTTCTTTTAACAGTGCAGAGGTTGCTAAAAAGCTGTACCTGGAAGAGAACCCTCATAAGAATATAGAAATCTTCAATTCCTGTTCCGCATCTGTGGGTCAGACTCTTATCGCATTAAAGATACAGGAATATGCTGAAAAAGGAATGGAATTTGCCAAGATTGTGGAACTGGTTCATAAATTCCGTGAAGGCATGAGTACAAAATTCGTACTTGAGAATCTGGACACACTTAGAAAGAGCGGGCGGTTAACTGGCCTTAAGGCTATTATAAGCAGCGTATTAAATATAAAACCGGTCATGTACGGAACACCGGAGGGAACGATCAATAAATTAGACCAGGCAAGAGGAATACAGAAAGCACTTGGAATAATGGTAGATTCCGTAGAAAAAGATGTGAAGAAACCGGAAGAGAGAATATTTGCAATCGCTCATTGCAATAATCTTGAAAGAGCCATGTATGTTAGGGATGAGGTATTAAAAAGAGTTCATTTCAAGGACTGTATCATTGTTTCGACTGCCGGAGTCAGTACGATGTATGCAGGAGATGGCGGAATAATT
Source organism: Anaerocolumna chitinilytica (assembly GCF_014218355.1). NCBI lineage: Bacteria > Bacillati > Bacillota > Clostridia > Lachnospirales > Lachnospiraceae > Anaerocolumna > Anaerocolumna chitinilytica. Next base: position 4,186,979 of record NZ_AP023368.1, on the reverse strand, counting down.
ATTTGTTACTAATAAAGATTTTGTCGCTGAATAAACCTAGATCTCAAAAAGCAATCCTATTTATCTTGACAGTAGAAAATAAAAATAGAAAATTATGCGAGAGCATCTATAAATTCAGACCTAGATAGGGCATTGAACCGCCCTGTCTCAGGTCTGTTTTTTGTATTGTATATTATTGAGCACATGTAGCTTCTAATAACGAAAATTTACTGTAATTTACACTTATATAATGTTATAATACCTTCAGATAAAGCTATATTTTCAGACCGGGTGGTGAGCAAATGGATTTAAATGATATAATACTGAAATTGCAGAGCTCTATAGAATTGGATTTTGAAGAAAGAGCTGAAATATTTACAGTATACAAGGAACGTTTAGAACAAATAATCGTCTCAGATTCTAAAAATATTGAAGCATTTTGCTTACTGGCAATGATACTGTGTGAATTAAGAGAAGATACGAACCAATCCCTTAAAGTGTTAGAAGAATGCTATGATAAGAATAAAGATAATTTTTCAAATGATAGCTATGCTTTATGGGCTACTGATATAGCTTATTTTTATCTCGAGGAATGTGGGAAAGAAAAAGAACAGCAAGCAGTTGAGCTGCTACAAAACGCAGTTTTTCATAACTCAAAATTTCCTAATACATACTATGCATTGGGAAAATACTACTTCGAAAATAAGAGATTCGAAATGGCATCTGAATGGTTCCATAAAGCATTTATTAACTCGGAAAAAAGAATATATTCATACTGTGAAGCAGTAAGCTTATTGGCAGATTCAAGACTTGAAGAGGGAATTAAAATATTAGAATCTTTATACGTATATCCATTTGATAATGAAGAACAAGATGCCAAAATTGCACTTACCCTTGGCAGAGAATTAGCACTTAAAGGTGATATAAAACGAGCGAAAGAAATCGCCCGGTTGCTTATGAAAACGTCATACCAGGAATTTGATTTTGATATAGATGAAATGGCTGATTATTTGTATATTTTAAAAGATTATAAGGAATGTGTTGATTTATACGATAGATGTAATTATCTTGAGGACGCTAGTTGGCTTAATAAATATTTTTACTCACTGAAACAACTCGGTAAATTCGAAGAAGCATTAGAAAAATTACATGATATCACAGAAAAGATAAAACTTGATGTACTTGAAAAACAAAGTAATACATCAGACTTTGAAGAGGAAGAGGACTTAGAATATTATATATCATCAGAGAGAAAGAGACTAGATGATATATGGAAATGTTATAATGAGATTTTTAATGAGGATATAGTACCTAAAGCAGATACTTATTATGATATTTTATACGAATGTTACTATATTAAATGCCCGAGACATTATGTATGGAAATAAGATGTGTAATTGAGAAATATAGGAGGACAATTCATGATAAAGATATCAATCTGTGAAGATGTTATCAGTGGAAGGTTTATTGAACTGATAAACTTGGTAAGTAAGAGAAGCAATTCTATATCAGTGTCCAGATATTATACTGATTTCTTGAATGAATCAGAATTCATACAAATGCAAAAGGAATATAAAGAATATATACAAAGAGGATGCGGAACGTAGAGAAAAGTATAAAAATAATCGGAATAATTATCAATTCAGACTAAACGATATGTTACATTTTAATAACGAACATGATGCATTTTCATATTTTGATGAACTCTTTAATCAGGAATTAGCAATGTTTGAAGAACTGCAATATAGTAATTTTTCTGAAAAACCGGATAATAGATTTACATCTACATCTGATGAATTTATTAAAACAATGTATACCAGAGTTACTCCGGTAACGATGAACCCGGTTTTTGAAATGTGTTATTTTAAAATAGGTCAAGTTTATTCATCCATTGTAACTAATATGAAGGGATTATATGATTTTCCATATATAATTGATGGAATCGAATATGAGGACATTACTTTTTATGAGAATGATAATATCGTTCTCGCCGTATGTTCACATGAAAGAAACGCTTATCTAAATTTACACGAGAGAGATTTTGATGCCTTCAAGGATCTGGAAATAACTTATGAAATCATGTCGTAGGCAGGGTAGGGTTTTGGCATTTGCCTGAATAGAAAAAAATATAATTTTATGAAAAAACAGGAGAGTGTATGATGAAAAGATTTAAAATAATGATTACAGTTGTTGTAAGTATCCTTTTTATTTCCTTGCTTCTCTACAATTTCGGGATTATAGGAATCACTGCATCAAGATTAGAACAGGATGCCAGAAAAAATCAGCATATTGTGAAATCCTGGTCGGTCGAAAAAGCAGTCAGTGATAATATCGGTGCAATGATTTTTTATGGCGATCATTCGGATGAATCGGTATACTCTATCTATCTGAATAGGAAGGGATTTTCTTTGGGTTATTTCTTTTATACAGGTGGTTCAGAGGGTGCGATAGCAGATGGTGTGGCAGAATTCACCTTTTTAGATTATGGTTCTTTGCTTCTATCTATGAATCGTGACAAGGTAAAAACAATTGTTTTTGGAAACAAAGACATTTCTCCCATATTAGTTGATCCTACAAAACCCTTTACTGTCATTCTTCCGGATAATTGTGAAAGTTTTGAACTCTATGATGTTAATCGGAAAAGTATTCCCGTAACAGTTTATGCATATTAACATTTCTGATTTCAGAGAGGCAATTGTAACCTAGTTTTACAAATACAGAAAGAAAATTAAATACTATATAAAACAATATTATGAATGCAGAAAGCGCTGATTATGAATGATAGGAGAAAAAACATAGTTATTATTTTTTTAGTTGCATTGTTGCTTTGGTTAGTATATCTTAGTGATAATGAGATGTCGAGATATGGTATCTACACTATTTTCAGTTACAATGTACATGAGTTCCTAGGACTTATACCTTTTCTAAGCATCATTGCTACTATTATCTGGATGTTATTAACAATAAGCAAAAGTATGAAAGAAAAAGGGGAAAAATCTAACAGGTTTTTAAGTCTGATTCTTCTTGCATTATGTGTCATGCAAATAGTATTTGTTAAGGATCAGAATCAAATCTGGAATATAACATGTGTTACATCTGTAAAAAGCATCCAGGAAAATAAAATGGAGATTACAATAAATCAGAATGGAAGGGATATAGCATTAGAATGTCCAATGCTGGTTCTAAAGATGATAAAAGCCGATGGCACGGATTATCTTATTACATATGAATGGAAGAAGTCAGACCCGGAACACGGGAAACTATGTATGATTCAAAGTGACTAATTAGATTACAATACAAAAAGACATGATAATACCTTGAATGTATATCTGGAGTGTATCTATATTTAATACTGAATTTGCAAATAATATGAACTACTAGAGAAAAGAGGAATGCTATGAACACAATAACAAAACGAATACGAAACTTTATAATTATTTTACTTATAACGGTCTTTTTTCTGCCAAATAATGCTATGATTACCAGTGCAGCCACAAATAAGACAGTTTATGAATATTCACCCATGCTGGAAGACAAGGGAGATATCTATTATATCCAGAGAGTAGAAGGCGATGTGTATTCCTATGATATCTATCAATTGGAGGTAGCTACAGGTAATAAAACCAGATTATTAACGTCAAAGAATGATATACTGGGAATGATGATTCATAACAACTCTTTGTATTATACCTGTTATAATGGAGAAAAAGACACTTATCAGACTTCAACTGTTTCCATTGATACCAAAGAACAAAAAACTATTTGCGACGGCTACTTTCTTTATCTTGATGACAGCAGTATCTATTATACGGTAATGAATGGAGAAGAAAGCAAACTATATAAAAGGAATTATGAAAGCGCAGAGGCTACCTTGATTTTTACCGGAAATGAGAACTTTAATTTTGTGAAAGCCATAGACAATACTTTGTATTTTAGTCAGTTTAAGGAAGGTTCCTCACAACTAACATTATATACGCTGATGTCTGGTCAGACAAAGCTATCAGTTTTGACCACGGATAAAATTGCCTCAGATGAACCAGGAATACCCAAGGTCTCTGATGTTGTTAAATTAAACGGGGATATTTATTATCAATATGGAACGTATCAAGGTTCCGGCAACTATTGGTATGGAACTTTAAAAAAATTAGATTCCAATACTAATAAAAAATCCGTTATCGTGAAACAGTTATATGAAGATAGGATTTATTATAATGAAAAGGGCATTTTTAATAACGGAACCGAAAGCAGCGAAAAACGATATATATACAATGTAATGACCGGTAAAACCTCCACCTATAGTTATAAAACCACTGGAACAGAATCCTTCAATATTCTAGGAGATAAAACTTATTGTGCGAAAGCTGACGGTAAGGAATCGATTAGAGTATCCCGTTTTACATCCGGAACCAATAAGAAAGGTTTTATTAAATCTTTTATTACTATATCTTACAAGCAAAATAAAAAATATGATTATTATGCATCGGTTAAAAAACTTGGTGACTATCTGTTAATTCCAGTAACCTGTATGGACTACAATGATGCCAGCTATGGATGGAGAGGCAGATATGTTGGGATTACATGGTATGTTGCAGATTCTACTGGTAAGATACTTACACAGTTTAAATAAGAGGTTCGGGATTGGTTTAGAGTGGATAGCTTTTGATTTTTATGACGAAAAATATTTGTATGTTGAAGCAAACCTTGGCAGCGGGAATAACCCAGACAAGGTTTGCTTTTATTTTACATTAATAGAAACTTAATTCTATCAAAAGATAATTTATATTCGGTCAAATTCCCTTATCAGATTCACCATTTCAATAGCACCCACAGCGCAATCAAAACCTTTGTTTCCTGCTTTCGTACCGGCGCGCTCTATCGCTTGTTCAATATTTTCAGTTGTAAGCACTCCGAACATAACCGGTATATCATTGCTTAGGGAAACATTTGCAATTCCTTTGGAGACTTCACTGCAGACATAATCATAATGGGTAGTGCTGCCGCGGATTACTGCACCCAGGCATATAATTGCATCATACCGTCCGCTTTTAGCCATTTTTGCAGCCAGGAGAGGAATTTCAAAAGCACCGGGAACCCAGGCTAATTCAATGTCCTCCTCCTTTACTTCATGCCTTGTTAAAGCATCTATGGCACCGCTCAGTAATTTTGAGGTGATGAATTCATTAAATCTTGCTGCAACAATACCTATTCGAATGCTCTCTGATACTAGTTTTCCTTCAAATGTTTTCATAGTTAATCCTTGCCTCTCTTAAATTTATGTTTGTAAATTCTGTTTCTGTTTTACAGGGATATTCCATGCGGGAATATGTGCATTGTTTGTGCCTTTCAGCATTTCATGCCTTATGATACCTTCTTCAATAATTTCATATTTGAACGGAGGTTATCACAGGCAGAAGATTAAAGTAAATTATACTTTTATTTTCTTACAAGCCTTTTTTATCTTATATTTAAGAAATGTCCCATTTTAGTTTGCTTTGTTTGTAAATATTGCTTGTCATGTTCGTTTGCTTCGATTTCAATAGGAACCCGTTCTGTAATCTCAATGCCAAAATCAGATAATTGATATACTTTGTCCGGATTGTTGGTTATAAGCCGCATGGTTTTTACGCCGAGATCCCGGAGTATTTGAGCACCGATATAATATTCCCGCATATCCTCTGCAAAACCAAGGGCAAGATTTGCTTCAATGGTGTCCATGCCCTGACTTTGAAGCTCATAAGCCTTTAGCTTATTCAAGAGGCCGATACCTCTACCTTCCTGGCGCATATACAGAAGGATACCTCTGCCTTCCTTTTCAATCATTTTCATGGCTTGTGCCAACTGGTCCCCGCAGTCACAGCGGCTGGAGTGAAAAACATCACCGGTCAGACATTCGGAGTGAACACGGCATAGAACCTCCTGACCTTCACCAATATCACCTTTTACCATTGCCACATGATGTTCCCCATTTAATTTATTTCGGTAACCATAAGCACGAAAATCACCATAGGATGTTGGTAAAGCAGGACTTGCAACACACTCAACCAGCTTATCGAATTTTTTACGATAATCCTGTAACGCTTTGATGGTAATAAATTTCATATTCCACTTTAATGCAAGCTGAATAAGTTCGGAAGAACGCATCATTTGCCCGTCTGTTCCCATGACTTCGCAGCATATTCCACACTCTTTGAGGCCGGCAAGACGCATTAAATCCACGGTGGCCTCGGTGTGACCAGCTCGTTCCAGCACACCGTTGGCTTTTGAAAGGAGAGGAAACATGTGACCCGGGCGGCGAAAATCCTCGGGTTTAGCCTTTTCGTCAACTACCTTAAGCGCAGTCATACTTCTTTCTGCCGCGGATATACCTGTTGCTGTCTGTGCATAATCGATGGATACAGTAAAAGATGTGCCATGGTTGTCAGTGTTGTTGGATACCATCTGAGGAAATTGTAAACGGCTGATATATTTATTGCTCATAGGCATACAGATTAATCCTTTTCCGTTACTTGCCATGAAATTAATATTTTCAGTAGTGGCAAATTCTGCAGCGCAGATAAAATCTCCTTCATTTTCTCGGTCTTCGTCATCGGTTACAAGAATAATCTCCCCTTTTTTCAGAGCGTCCAATGCTTCTGGTATGGTACTGAATTTAAACATATAAAACCTAGCCTTTCCGTTACCTGGGGCCTTTAAGGCTCCGGTAACTAAAATCCATTTTCATACAGGAATGTTTCTGTAATACTGCTATTCTTTTGAGTAAATTTTTTGATATACTTACCTACAATATCGTTCTCTATATTTACGATACTTCCTATTTTTTTCTCAGAAAGTATGGTTTCTTTGGCTGTATGGGGAATAACTGATACAAGAAAGCCATCCTGCATAACCTCTGCAACCGTCAGGCTGATTCCGTCTATGGTAATAGAGCCTTTTTCAATGATATACGACATAATTCCAGGAGTGGTTTTCACTGTATACCAAACGGCAATATCGTCATTTTTAATGGAGGTAATCTTACCTGTTCCGTCAATATGTCCGGTAACGATGTGCCCGCCGAATCTTCCGTTTACCGCCAAGGCGCGTTCCAGGTTAACTCTGGTTCCAGCAGTCAGGCTTCCAAGAGAAGAGCGTAAAAGAGTCGCATTCATCACATCAGCGGTAAAAGAAAAGTTCTTGTTATCTGTAACGGTTAAACATACACCATTTGTTGCCACACTGTCACCGGGCTTTAAATCATCAAATATTTTTTTGCCTTCAATGGTTAATACGGCAGATTTGGCGCCTTTTCTTATATTTCTGACAATGCCGGTTTCTTCCACTATTCCTGTAAACATGTATAGTCCACCTCCCCTTCAACTAGAACATCTTCATCAAACCAAGTGAGAGTCCGGTTCTTTAGAGTAAAGCAATTAGTTACTTCCTGAATGCCGGTGCCGCCTATAGGTGATTTTGATTGTTCTCCTCCAAAAAGTTTCGGAGCAATATAACCTTGTACCTTATTTACAATCCTGCTTTTTAGTGCAGAAAAATTCAGAGCAGAACCTCCCTCCAGCAGAATGCTGTCAATACCTCTCTTAGCAAGCTCTGTCATCAAATGCTTTAGGTCGATATAATTTTCATAACGATTGACTAAAAGTATCTCACAGCCATATGTAAGGTAAGGCTTTTGCCTATTGCTGCAGGTACAGGCAGTGGCAATTATGGTTCTTACTTCTTTTGCTGTGGTGATAACGGTAGAATCCAGGGGAGTATTTAAATCCGTATCACAGATGATTCGAATTGGATTTCTTCCACCGGGAATGCGGCAGGTAAGGGAAGGATTGTCAGTAATTACAGTACCCACGCCAACCATAATCGAAGAGTATTTGTTCCGGCTTCTGTGAACATTTTCTCTTGCACTGGAACCTGTAATCCATTTGGAATCTCCGCTTGCTGTTGCTATTTTTCCATCCATTGTCATAGCATATTTCATCACAACATAAGGAGTATGTGTTTGGATATAGTGGAAAAATACCTCATTTAGTTTTTGACATTTATCCTCTGATACACCGGTAATTACTTCAAGACCAGCTTTACGCAAAAGAGCGGCACCTTTTCCGGCTATAAGGGGATTTGGGTCTAGGCAGCCAATGACAACCTTTTTTATTCCGCTTTGCAAAATGGCGTCAGTACATGGGGGTGTCTTTCCATGGTGACAGCAAGGCTCCAAGGTAACATACAAGGTTCCGCCTTCGGGACTCTTAAGACAATCGGCAAGTGCGTTTCTCTCGGCATGCCAGCTGCCGTATTTTTCGTGCCAGCCCTGACCGATAATTTTACCGTCTTTGACTATAACAGCGCCTACATAAGGATTGGGGTTCACATAACCAACGCCTTTTTCTGCCAGTAAAAGAGCGTAATTCATATATTCTTCATCAGACATAGGTACCTCCGATAATAAAAAATGCCTTGAACATATATATTCAAGGCAGGAGCTCCTGATTATTTTCTTTGTAGATAAAAAAACTCTGAAATGAAAAAAATCATTTCAGAGTAATTATACAAAAGAATGCTAATTGCAGCTTTTATAAAATCTTCTTCCATCCAGACTTTACTGTCGGCTTCGGAGTTTCACCGAATCGTACCTTACGGTTTGTGGGCTATACCACCGGTAGGGAATTGCACCCTGCCCTGAAGATGTATATTCAATTGCGTTCATTATAACAGCAGGAATAAAGAATGTCAAACAGTATAATTTGCTTCTTTGCTATTTGTACTTCTTTTCAAAATAAGTGAGCAGCTGATATAGAAAAGTAGCCAGAATACATAGAATAACGATTGACATAATGACATAATCAAGTTTAAACACCTGACTGCCATAGATAATCAGATAACCCAGTCCGGCTTTTGCCGCAAGGAATTCTCCGATAATAACTCCGACCAAGGATAAGCCGATATTAACCTTCATAATGCTGATGATTTGCGGAATATTCCCTGGAATTACGACTTTAAGAAGGATATCTTTTTTGCCGCCTCCCAGTGTTAGTATAAGCTTCTTTTTATCTTCCTCTGTATTGCTGAAATTGGTATGAAGGGTGATAACAGTACTAAATACTGCGACAGAAACGGCTGCAACGATGATAGTCTTGACATTATTTCCAAGCCATACAATAAAAACCGGAGCCAGAGCGGATTTTGGAAGACTGTTTAATACTACCAGATAAGGCTCCAGGACTTTGGCAAGTTTTTCATTCCACCAAAGCAGTACAGCCATAGCTATACCAAAAATATTTACAATGGCAAAGCTGACAAAAGTTTCAAGCAAAGTAATACCAGTATGATAAAAGATACTGCCATCAGCTGCCATATCAAGAAAAGTCCCTGCCACCCTGGAGGGACTGCTGAATATAAAGGAGTCTACCAAGCCAATGCGGGTAGAAACTTCCCATAAAGCCAGAAAGCTTATAATTATGACAAACTGCATGATTCGTATGAAGCATTTCTTTTTATAATAATTTTTTAAATAAACCTGGTGGGCAGGGGAGTAATTGGTGTTAGCTGTTGACTTTGCCATGGCTTAACTCCTTCCAGATTAGATTAAAATAATCTTTGAATTCCGGAGCACTTCTGGCTTTGAAAGGGGTACGTTCATCCAGGGATAGATTTACATCTATCTCGCATTTGATAGTGCCCGGCCGGCTGCTTAGAACGATAATACGGTCAGCCATAGAGACAGCTTCACCTATGAATACTAAAATGCTCCGTTTGATGTACGGAAGTTTAAATACGCTGCATTTCCATCCCATTCTATGGAGTCAATCAGTGCATTTACCAAGGTCTTCTTGGTTTGGATATCTGCGTTCTTAATGATGTATGCTAAATCATTTGGATTTTTTTGGTGAAGGTTAGGAACTGATGCAGGCCAAGTTAATCCTTCAGAAGACTTTGACAGCATAGTTAGCTGATTACTTACATCATTTATCTTTCGATCTAATTCCAACAGCTTAGGGAGCAGATACTTTTCTAATAGCGGGGAGGGATTTCTGGATAACTGGTTTATAAGTTGATCTATCTCGTTTTGATAAGAGGCCTTTTCCTTTTCCAAAGTTTTTTGTATTGAAATGTCTGGATCTGCTTTTAGTAGAGCTGTATTTTGTGCTTTTAAAAGACTTATTACCTGGTTGTAATCAAGGGAAGATTGCAGGTATTCCCACAGAGTCTCGATCAGAGCTTTGTCAAATTCAGCTCCATTTATATTAGGAGTGTTGCACTTCACCCCTTTTGTAAGTGTTTTTCTTTCACAGGCGTAACTAAAGCGGGTGATTTTATTCTCTTTTCGTATATTCTTGATACGCATTTTAGAACCGCATTTTAAACATAGTATTTTACCGGAAACAATAGAATAGGCGGAGGTATCCTTTCTGGGGGAGGCCTTTTCTTTGTTTTTCTTAAGCTTTGCCTGAGTTTCTGTAAACAACCTGCCGGATATAACACCCTGATGCTTGCCAAGAGCGATAATCCACTCGGTGGGAGGTCGTTTTTTTCGGTGGTTCTTGGTCTGCTGGTTTGTACGGTTATAGCACAGTATTCCTCTGTCTGAATTGAATTCCGAAACGGAGGATGTAATGCAGCAGCCAAGTGATGAGAAATACGCATAGGCATCCTGATCTCCAATGCAATAAGTAGGATTCTCAAGAATTTTTGCAATACTGCCTTTGCTAAAGAAACAATTCTTTTGGCTTTTTATTCCATGAATAAAGCAATAGTTCTCAACAGCTGAGAGACTGCCCAGTTCCTGATATTTATAAAAAAGCAGCGTTACGGTATGTAATTCCTCTTCTTTAGAGACCAGCTGATACAACTTTCGCTCCCGAAATTCAGAATCAAGATAAATAATTTCTTTTGAAACATAGCCCATGGGAGTAAGTCCTCCTAACCATCTGCCGGTCTTTGACAGGGCAAGCATATTGTCGCGAACGCGCTCTGCAATGGTTTCCCGCTCCAGCTGAGCAAATACAGAGGCTATATAAATCATAGCCTTTCCCATAGGAGTGGAAGTGTCAAAATTTTCGGTGGCAGAGATAAAGCCGACATTCATTTTTTCAAGAAGCTCTAAGGTTTCTGAGAAGTCGGATACTTTCCTGGTAATACGGTCGAGGCGATAACACATGAGAAGCTGTATCTTTCCATTCCGGATATCTGATAATAATTTCTGAAATTGAGGACGCATGGAAGTAGCCGCGGAAAAACCTTCATCCTCATAGATATAGAAGGTAATATCCTGTGCCGGACGCAGATGTACGGCGGCATAGGATTTGCAATACTGTATTTGATTTTCGACGGATTCTCCGGTTTCACTGAACTTGGATTTACGGCTGTATATGGCTATATTCATCGGATCACCTCCTAGCTTAATATACGGTAAAAAGCGGAAGAACATGACGATTCTTACATAAATCAGAAAGGCAAAGAATAGTTTGTGATATAGAAGCAGGCTGGATAAACGATATGAAGATTATTATTAAAAATCCGGAGGATGGCAGAGCGCTTGTAGAAAAAATAGGAAATCAGCTTATTGCTGAACTTCTAAAGCAGGTAATCCTGAGTAAAGCAGAAGAGGATAGAACGATGGAGTACGAGAGGATAATAAGTATATTGATAAATGAAGATTAAGCGAGAAAAGCTTGCAAGGAAAGTGTCAGTAAGCAAAGTGTCAGTAAGGAAAGTGTCAATAAGCAAAGTGTCAGTAAGCAAATCAAAGATAAAGTTTATTAAAAACTGCCTCATAGTTTTTTAAACCGATGAGGCAGGCAAAAATGAGTTATTGATAGTATGAATATTACATATTAAGGAAAACAGTTGCTGCCCTTAAAACAGCATATGAGTTTTCTTTACTTGAATTTACCACCGGCCAGGACCCCAAGGTCCGCGTCCGGGTCCAGGACCCCAAGGTCCGCGTCCAGGTCCGGGACCCCAAGGTCCGCGTCCGGGTCCGGGACCCCAAGGTCCGCGTCCAGGCCCTGGCCCCCAAGGCCCACGTCCAGGTCCGGGTCCCCAAGGTCCAGGTCCCCAGTAATTCGGCCAACCGCCGCAGTTGGAACAACCTGTCTGCTCAACATCTTTGTTATTCTTGTTATCGGGCATATAATTCACTCCTTTTCTTTTTTATTAGTATATGAAAAAATCAGAAAAAGGTGAAAAATGGCGAAAAAACTGTAGCATTTTCGTTGTCATAGCTTCTGATATGTCATGGGTAATTAATATAGCCGTCTTATGTTCATTACGTATTATTCCCCAAATATCATCAGAAACTTCAATACGTGTTTGGTAATCCAGAGCAGAAAAGGGTTCATCAAGGAGAAGAATATCAGGTTCTAACAGAAGAGTTCTAATAAGAGCCGCCCGCTGTCTCATACCTCCGGACAGGGAAGAGGGCTTTGAATCGCGAAAGGTAATAAGACCATAGGTAGAGAGCATTTCATTAATGCAGATATAGCTGTTATCTGTAAGCTTATTCTGAATTTCAAGTCCAAGAGTAAGATTTTTCTGTGTTGATCTCCATTCAAGCAGGTGATCTTTTTGAAGCATATACCCAATATTTTTACCAGATGATTTTAAATCTTTTCCATCTATTAAAATATCACCGGTATCAGGAGTTATCAGTCCTGCTATCAATGAAAGTAGCGTTGACTTACCACAGCCGCTAGGTCCGACAATTGCAAGAAACTCACCGTCGTTTACATGAAAAGAGATATCTTTTAACGCCAAAGTTTCTCCGTCTAAACTATGGTAGGTATAGCCTACATTGTTTATTTTAAGTAATTTTCCCATAGTTTCCTCCGATTTTGTTATATTGTATTATATGATAAATTGGCGAATGGTGTGAAAGATTTAAAATAATTTGTCAAAATGCAAGATTTTCAAATATTCTGTGTATAGATAAAGGAGATAAAGTCTGATTACGATAACAGGAATAAGATATAATAGTAATATATTAATAAAATGTCGGATGTAAAAGCTATACAAACCTATAACTCATCAGGTATAATAGAAGAACGAGTTTACATAAAGCATTAACAATAAAAGTTATTAGTGCTGACGCCTAAACTTCGGTAGTTGGCAGCATGGAGGTTAAGATGAGAGATTTTGTGATAACAACTGATTCGAACTGCGATTTACTGCCCGAGTACGTGGAGAAAAAAAAGGTGGGAATTATTCCTCATTACTATGAACTAAATAATGAAGTTTATGGGGATGAGCTTAATCTGACACCAAAAGAATTCTATGACAGCATGAGAGCTGGAAAATTACCGAGTACAATGGCTAGTAATCCGGCGGTAATTCATTCGACCTTTTTAGGATACATTCAAGAAGGCAAGGATGTATTACATATCAGCTTTTCATCTGCTTTAAGCGGAGGCTATAATAATGTAGCTGCCGGTGCAAGGGAGTTGTGTGAAGAATTCACGGATGCCAGGATTATAGTGTTCGACTCTTTAAATGCCTCTTTGGGCCAGGGTCTGATGGTTATGAAAGCTGTTGAGTTAAAAGAAGCGGGTAAAAGCTTAGATGAGATTGAAGAATGGCTTATAGAACATCTAAAGAATTTCTGTGTTCAGTTTACCGTTGACGATTTATTTCACTTGCAAAGAGGTGGAAGAGTCTCTAAAATGACAGCTATTGTTGGAAGTATGATTAATATTAAACCAATATTGATAATAAATGATGAAGGAAAGTTAATACCGGCAGGCACAGTCAGAGGACGTAAAAAATCCCTCTCTACCATTGTTGCTAATATGGTTAAACAAATGGGAGAATACCTAAATAATCCTGGTACTATCTGTGTAGTTCACGGAGACGCTGCAGAGGATGCAGAACGGGTGGTAAAGCTGATAAAGGAAGAAGTTGCCGGAGCGTCCGTTATTGTAAATGTTATTAGCCCGAGTATAGGAGCACATTCCGGACCCGGTGCTATCGGTATATGCTTTATGGGAGAAGGAAAAGCAAATGTATAAAAGATTATAAACAGATAATATATAATTCGAATTATATAGAAGGAGCGGTTTGTTTTCATACAGCATTAGTGTATTTAAAACATCTTGCTCCTTCTTGCTTTTACTTCGTAAGGATATATAAGTATAATCCTCATTTTAGAAACAAACAGTAATAAAATCAGATCGTATCAAATGGACCGATGATTTCATATTGTGTACTTACAATGAACCACATTTGTTTAAAGAAATGCATAATGTTCCAAACCGCAGCACCGGAAAGGTTGAACTCCTGCATTAAACCATAAAGCACACTGATACTTCTGGCATCCTTAAACCAGACAATGTGGTTCACATCAGTATTATTATCCCTGCTGGTGTAGGTAAAGAAAGGGGCCATAGCATTATAGTCAAACTGTATGACCGCACCTACATCTGAAGCCAATAAAACAGCAGCATCAGAAGTCAAGGCATTTGCAACATATTGGCCATTCTCACCAATTAGCCTCCAGTCATAACCGATAATAGGAACACCCAAAAATATTTTATGGGACGGAATCTGACTGATGGCATAAGTAAGATTCCTTCTGACGATATTCACCTGAGTGACAGCAGCAGGCGGTCCATAGGTATACCCCCAGTTGTAGGAGAGAAGCAAAATATAATCTACGGCTTCAGCAAGAGCGCTGTAGTTTATATTTAGATAAGTAACACCTTGGGGGAGGTCAAAGGTCTCAGGAGTAAGCGTAAGCATTATGGTAAATCCAATTTCTTTCAGTAACACAGAGAATGCCTTTAAATTATCTGTTAGAATCTCAAGAGTTTCCTCCGTAACTCTCTGAACGTAAATATTAACACCAAGATACCCCTTTTCAACTAATTTTTCTATTATTGTTATGAAGGTCCTTTGGTTGGTTTCTGCCGAGTTAACTTGAGTAAAATAGGAGTAAGAATTATCGGAAACGACGGTATTATAAGCACTTAATACCATAATCGGAGCGACACCGTATGACTTAGCCATATTGACGAGTTCGGAATCATTATTCTCTGTAATTGTACCATCTAGTGAGAGCCTGTATTCAAATATTGTGAGAAAACTCAAATAGGGTAAGGTCTTTTTTAGAATTTCAGGGTCAATGAAAGGGTATGCATAACCGTTGACCTTTAAGCGTCCTCCATTATTATCGTATTTTATGATAATTTGCTCACCGGGATAGAGATATTTTCTGTCTGATAGGTTTGGATTGTATCTTAACAGTGAAAGAGGAGTTACTCCATGTGATGATGCGATACTATACAAGGTGTCCCCCGGAGCAACTGTATAAACTTCCTGTGGATAGACAACGACAATAGTCTGTCCGATTACTAGATTATTATAATTAACAATTCCGTTGTCCCGGATGAGGGCTTCCGGAGATATTTTATAGGTTTCGGCAATGGAATAAATAGTATCGCCCGGTTCTACCACGTGAATTATCATAGGAGACCTCAAAAGTAAGTTCTAGTTAAATATATATTCCATTTTCACCAAGTAATACATATAATTATCATAATATATTGTAAATAAGTAATTTTTTTCTTGACTTTTAACAGTTAAAGTAGCATAATAGTTTGGCAAGATTAATTATTACTTCTTGTAAAACGAGGTGTGGCTCAGATTGGTAGAGCGCTGCGTTCGGGACGCAGAGGCCGTGGGTTCGAATCCCGTCACCTCGATTTTTTATGTGCTGGAATAACTCAGCCGGTAGAGTACCTCACTCGTAATGAGGAAGCCGTGGGTTCGAATCCCATTTCCAGCTTATAAGAAATGCAGTAAAATCAATGGTTATAGATTGAATAAAGAAGTTAAGGCATCCGTAAGGGTGCTTTTTTCTTGTATTGGGATTTAATTGGAGTTTGTTTCCATAAAAAAGAACGCATCATGACAATGCGTTCCAATAGTCTCAAGCCTATTTGAACAATAGATTATTTAATTTAAGAACCAAACAATCAGAATTTGCTGCCCATTTTAAGCATCCAGTTTAATTATTTTATCAAACTGATTCAATTTGGATTCACTGAACTGATGGGAAACTATAATTAGCGTTCTGTCATTAATATTCAGTAGAATATCTTCAATTGTTGAAACATTTTCATTATCAAGATTCGCTAAAGGCTCATCAAAAATTAATACGTTTGTATTTCTAAGTAGAGCCCGTGCAATACATAATCTCTTTTTCTCACCACCAGACAGGTTATTTCCGCCTTCTGCTATATCCATATTAAGACTGGATAGGTTAGCAAATTTATGTAAATTTACTTTTTCTAAAACATCTAGAATGACCTCATCACTGATATCCGAGTACATCGATAAATTATTCTTAAGAGTATCATTGAATAAAAACGCTTCCTGTCTCACAATGGTAATGATCCCAAATAAATTATCAATATCTTGAATAGGAATATTGTCTAAATAAATATTTCCCTTATCAGGAGTATAGTATTTTAAAAGTAGATTAATTAGAGTAGTTTTTCCAGTTCCGCTTCGACCTTGGATTAAGTTCTTTTGGTTTTTTTGGAGTAATAATGAAAAATCGCTTATTAACGGATTTTCTTCGTTATAACCATAAGTAATATTATCAAATAATATATTATTATTCACAGTTAATGTTGCTGGGTTAAGTCTTTTGCTTTCATCGTCTTCTTTCATTTCTGCAATATTCATAATTTCATCGCATATTGGTTTTATAGATATCAGGTCTTGAATAAAAACAGATAAGGCTATCAAGGGATATGAAAGTTGATCAATCATACCAATTGCAATAAAAAAATCACCAGCTGTAAATATCTGTCTATAAACAAATGTTGCGGATAAAGTTAAGATGATAAAATAAGATAAATAGGAAATTAAGGTTGTTATTAAGTTCGTGGTATAATTTATTCTTTTATTTTTTAAAGCTTTTTGCATTGTATATTTATTTGATGTTGTAAACTTATCTATTATTCTTGATTCTATAGAGTAATTTTTTATTATTTCAAACCCTGCTAACCAATCAGTAACTTTCGATAAATTATTTTCAAATGCTTCAGAATATTCTTTTTTTGCTTTTTGAAGTTTTTTATCAATGATTTTGGGAATGTACAAAGGGGTAGTCAATAGAACTAAAGTAACAATAGCAATACGCCAATCAAGAATAAATAATCCTATACTTACTAAAATAATCTTAATAATTATTTCTATCAACAAAGGTATCGTTGCAAAATAAGAATTTTGAATCATTTCAACATCATTCGTATATTTTGATAGGAATTCGCCTTTCGTGTTTTTATAAAAACTTACATAATTATTATTAATAGTATTTTTAAAAAGGCTTGTTCTTAATTGGCTAATGCAGTTAACTGTAAAAGCAGCCCTGTACTGATCATAAAAATAGTGAAAAATAATTTCTAAAAAAATAAAAATGATTAATGATATAATGCTGAACAAAGTAATGCTTTTATCACGCGCTAAGGCATTATCCAAAACATCGCCTTTATTAAATTGAACAATGGTGCTAAAAACAGAACTTATAAATACTAAGATTAAGGCTATGATTAAACTATATTTATTGCTTTTTACAAACTTTTTCATAATTGTCCTCCCATATGTATTAGACCTGATTTATTCAACTTGAACGGAATTGCATAAGTAACACCTCATTCAAGATGCTAAAGTCAGATTTCTAAAAAGATTCTTCCGAGCTTGTATGATGCAGATAGGGGGATAAATTGATCGTTACCAGTGCAATATCAGAAAATCCAAATTAGCTTTGCTAAAATTTTGTGCTTATAATGTACAAATATAACTCAATTTTACAAAAATGTAAATAATTACTTGTACTCTATTGGAAAGTATTATATATATAATGTGTAGCCTAAAAGGTGGAGATATCGATAGGAGACATGATTTTGACTTAAGATTGGTCTTAGAACAGATTTATGGTTTATTGCGTTTAGAATTAATTTTGTTCAAATCAAGACTAAAGTATTACTTGACAATATTTGGAATGTAATATAATGTAAAGGTAATGAGCGCTGATATATATATAAACTCCTACCACAGGCACGTCTGAAACACAGGACGTGCTTTTAAATATGTATATGCTAAAATTTAGAAGAATCTCCAGAAAGGCTGCTGGAAAATTATCTAAATAGTACAATATGAATACAATATGAAATAATGATTTCATAAATCTGTAAAAAAATTGGATTAAATTTTATTTAAATTTTATATTATTTTAACAATCTTTATACAAGGATAGTCTTTTATTGGCAGAAAATATCGAAATAGAAACATTTTTATCTCATAAATCGATAAGTAATCACTCTAATTGTATTTTTCTGCATTAAAAATGCCTGTAAAAGGGTAAAGTCCATTGTGATTTTTGTATAAATATAGATAAATACAGGGGTTGCAAAGATTCATTGACATTGATGAAATTGTATTATATAATACAACATGTGATGACGGCCTAAAGTCGTAGTGATATAGTCCTATTAAAAATGATTTGCGATGTTGCTTTTCTGAATGACTCTTTGTGGGTTAAGAAAGGCTTTTTTTGTATAATATTTTTTGAGTTTAACACTTTAAAATGATAAAGAGTTAAATACATATTAACATCGTAGAATCAAATAATAACAGGATAATATCAAGAAAATTTTAAGGAGGAAATTTTATGCAAAAAAGAGTGTTAGCATTATTGCTGACCGTAGTCATGGTATTCTCTCTTGCAGGATGCAAAGGAAAGAATGACACGGGAATATCAACAGAGCCTACTACAACGCCTGCTGATAGCACAAATGAAGCAACAGCAACCCCAACCCCCACAGAAACATCCACTGAGCCTACCGGTCAGATTATTATCGGAAGTTCAACAGATATCAGCGGTGAATTCATGCCTTATTTCCAGAACGGCGCTGCTGACAATGATATCTTCCGTTTAACAAACGGTTATGCAACAGTAGATATTACACCTGCTGGTGAATTTGTTGTTGATACTACAGTAGTTAAAGACATGAAAACAACAGATAATGATGACGGATCTAAGACTTATACATGGACTATTAACAATAATCTTGTTTGGAATGATGGCACTCCTATCACTGCAAAGGATTATGTTGCTACAGCTCTTTTCTGGTCCTCTAAAGTTATTACCGATATGGGCGCAGATAATACAATAGTAGCAAAATATTGGAAGGGATTCCAGGATTATTCAACTGGAAAGGCAAAAGAATTTACCGGTGTTAGATTACTCGGTGATGACAGCTTCTCAGTTACAATTGATAAAGCTAACCTTCCTTACTTCTATGAATTAAATATGGCAAGCCTTCAGCCTTTCAAATTATCATTCTTTACAGATGATACTGTAACTGTAAATGATGATGGAAAAGGTGCTTACCTTTCTGATAACTTTACAAAAGAGAATTATGAAGCTAAAATCAATGCTGCAAGAACAAAGGTTCCTGCAATTACATGCGGACCTTACAATGCAACAAAGTATGATTCTTCTACAAAAGAAGCTGTTCTTGAAGTTAACCCTAAATACTTAGGAGACTATCAGAAACAGACAGCTCATATCAAAACTATCGTTTACAAAAAAGTTACAACTGAAACATCTATGGATGAATTATCAACCGGTTCTGTAGACTTATTAACCGGTATGTCAAGTGGTGATGAAATCAATGCCGGTCTTGACTTAGTTGACAAAGGTGGCTTCAACTATACCGCTTATGACCGTAACGGATATGGTAAATTACAGTTCGTATGCGATTTCGGACCTACACAGTTTGTAGAGGTTCGTCAGGCTGTAGCTCACTTATTAGATCGTAACGATTTCGCAAAAGCTTTCACCGGCGGTTTCGGTTCTGTTGTAAACGGACCTTACGGACCTGCTATGTGGATGTATCAGGATGTTAAGGATGATCTTGAAAGCAAGTTAGATTCTTATGCTTACAGCCTTGATGATGCTATCAAGTTATTAGAAGATGGCGGCTGGGTATATGACAAAGACGGAAAGGCTTATTCTTCCGGTATCCGTTATAAGAAGTTAGATGACGGAACTTATATGCCTCTTGTACTTGAATGGGCATCTTCCGAACAGAATCCTGTTTCTGAATTACTTGTAACAAAATTACAGAACAATCCTGATGTTGCAGCTGCAGGTATGAAGATTAACCAGACAGTTATGACATTTACAGAATTATTAAATTACATTTATAGAGATGGTTCTACCGATAAGAAATATGCAGTACCTACCTACAATATGTTTAACTTAGGAACTGGTTTTACTCCTGTATATGATCAGGCTTCAGCTTATACAACAGATCCTGAACAGTTAAAGAATGGTGCTAACACCAACTTTATTAAGGATGATAAACTTGCAAAGACTGCACAGGATATGGTATTAGTAGATCCTGCTGACAAGACTACATTTGAAAGCAAGTTTGAAGACTTTATTATCAGATGGAATGAGTTACTTCCTGATCTACCTTTATATTCTAACCAGTATCATGATTTCTATAACGCTAAGTTACAGAACTATAACCCTAATGGTATTTGGGATATGAAATATGCTATTCTTTACGCAAACGTAACAGAATAAATCAGAAGTAAGAATCAAATATGATTGACGAAATAGGGTATGCTACATACCCTATTTCTCATGATTAAAACTTGTTTACTGATTTAAACAAGTAAAGTCTATAGATAAGAATAGGATTCTTCACTGTGCTTAGAGGAAGATGGAATAAGCTAAACTCAGTGAAGAAGCCTATTCATTCATTATAGGATGTTCGTAAAGGATAAGTTAGATAATTTTGCAGGAGGAATAAGGATGTTAAAGTATATTGGTAAGAGAGTGCTTTACATGGTATTTGTATTTTTAATCATGTCTCTCGTTATGTTCTTTTTATATAATCTGATACCCGGAGATCCGGCCAGAGCCCAATTGGAACCTGTTAAAACCACTTTGACAGCGGAACAGTACCAGATGAGGTACAAACAATTAAGACAGCAGATGGGCCTTGATGATCCGATCATAGTTAAATATAGTAAGTGGATTGGCGGTATTTTACATGGAGATTTCGGTATGTCCACAAGACATAAGAAGCCTGTTATTGATTTGATTAAGGCACCTATGGGTAATACCATCTTTATTAATATTTTCGCTACTGTTTTAGCCCTTGGTATATCGATACCACTTGGTATTATTTGCGCTGTCAAGCGGAATTCCATCATGGATAATGTGGTACAAGTCTTGACCATTGTCGGGTATAGCTTACCAATATTTATTATTACTCTTATTAGTATATTTTTCTTTGCAGTTAACTTGCGATGGTTCCCTGTCAGCGGTATGCATTCGCCTAATTTCCATGGGACAGGTCTAGTTGCCTTTGCTGATAAAATGCAGCACTTGGCATTGCCATTGATTGTTATGACCATTGGGTCTCTTGGCGGTATGACCAGATACGTTCGTGCGGCTATGATTGAAGCACTTCGAATGGATTATATCCGTACAGCCAGAGCAAAAGGTCTAAAGGAAAAGGTTGTTATTTACTCTCATGCCTGGAGAAATGCGCTTCTTCCGGTTATCACTTTAATTATTGGATGGTTTATCAGTATTTTCTCCGGCTCACTTGTTATTGAGCAGATGTTTAATCTAAATGGTATGGGTAAATTCTACATGGATGCCTTAATGAATCAGGATTATAATGTTGCGCTTGCGGTACAGATGTTTTATATGGTTGTCGCATTAATTGGTAATTTAATTATAGATTTAAGCTATGGTTTTGTTGATCCCCGTGTCAGGGTTAACCGTTAGAAGGAGGATAGAAAATGGACAATAATAATACTTCTAAAAAGAGAAGAAGCTTCTTCCGCCTTCTTTTAATAAAGGCCTTTGGCGCAGGAAAGAAGAAATTATCTGTTCTGGAAGAAGAACAGATGCAGGGTCCCGTTAAGACTATAATTAAGAATTTTTTGAGTAATCGACTTTCAATGATTGGACTGATAGTATTCTTTTTAATATTTGCAACCGTTATTATCGGACCTTTTTTTGTAAAATTAGATTTAGCATATACAGAAACCAGCCAGCAAAATGTGGCTCCGGGATTTGATTTTATGAGCGTTCCTTCTTCCTTGCAAGGTAAGGTAGGAGAGATTTCAGTTGGTCCGACTTTTACAGTCGCTGTGTCTGACAGCGGACAGCTGTATATGTGGGGAAAAACCAGAATTACAAGTGTTGTAAATGTAAAGTATGTACCCTCAGGTATGGGTAAAATAGTAAAAATTTCAGCTGGTTATGATCATGTACTGGCATTAAATGCCGATGGAAAAGTTTTCGCCTGGGGAAGTGACAGACAAAAGCAGTGTGATATTCCTGATAAAGTAAATCAGCTTACTGATATTGTGGATGTTATCGCAGGTTATCAATGTTCCATTATCCTTACTGCAGACGGACATACTTATTTCTTTGGTAATGAGGCAAACAACGATTATATGGGTGGTCACAAGTATCAAGGACAGATAGCAAAAGTAGTAACTACTTCTGATGCTGTTTTAGGCCTGACAAAAGATGGCACAGCCGTATATCTTGGCAAGCAGACCGGTATTTATTCCAAAATGCCTGAGAATATGGGAACGATTGTAGATATAGCAGCTACCGCTTCCACAATGGCAGCAGTTAATAGTGACGGAAAGGTATTCGTATGGGGAAATCTTTCTGAACGTGGTGAAGGAAAAGTTCCTGATTTTAAGGGTAAGGTTGTTGCAATCCAGGGAGGAAGATATCATTACACCGGGGTGATGGAAGACGGCAAAACAGTAGCCTGGGGATATAATAATTTTAAACAATCTACAATTCCTGCTTCTGTTAAGAATGCTAAAGTAACGAAGATTTATACTGGCTTCTACCAGAACTATGCAATTACAGATAGCGGAAAAGTGTTAACCTGGGGCTTAAAGGGCTATTTGATGGGAACCGATGATTTGGGAAGAGATATCTTCAATCGATTAATAAATGGTGGTAAGATGTCAATGACTATCGGCGCTATCGCTGTTATTATATCAACAATCATAGGAGTTATTATCGGTGGTGTTTCCGGTTTCTTTGGCGGCAAGATAGATATCATATTACAGCGTGTTGTTGAGATTATCTCAGGACTCCCGTTCCTGCCATTTGCTATGATTCTTTCCGCTTTATTAGGAAATACTCTGACCTCCAATCAGAGAATCTATTTAATGATGATAATCTTAGGCTTATTACAGTGGCCAAGTCTTTCTCGTCTGGTTCGTGCTCAGGTGCTCTCAGAAAGAGAGAAAGAATTCGTAACAGCAGCAAGAGCTGTTGGTGTAAAGCAGTTTTCAATTGTATTTAAGCACATATTGCCAAATGTTATTTCAGTTATTATCGTAACTGCTACCTTAGATTTTGCAACCTGTATGCTTACAGAAGCGACACTTTCCTATTTAGGCTTTGGTGTTCCGGCTCCCCAGCCTACATGGGGCAACATGCTTTATGGCAGCAATAACAGTATCGTTATACAGAACTACTGGTGGAGATGGGTATTTACATCGATCGTTCTTGGTATCTGTGTAATATGCATCAATCTGACCGGTGATGGACTGCGTGATGCAATCGATCCGAAATCTCAGGAACGTTAGGAGGAAATACAATGGCATTACTGGAATTAAGAGACCTACACACATTTTTTACTACGAAAAAGGGAATAATAAAGGCAGTTAATGGTGTTTCTTACAAAGTAGAAGCTGGTAAGACTCTCGGCGTTGTTGGCGAGAGTGGCAGTGGTAAGAGCGTATCTGCTATGAGTATTATAAAGCTGTTAGACGGTAACGGTTACATTGACAGCGGCGAAGTTATCTTTGACGGAAAAGACCTTGCAGATGTTTCCGTCAAGGACATGAGTAAGATAAGAGGAAATGATATCTCAGTTATCTTTCAGGAACCAATGACCTCCTTGAATCCGGTCTTTACTGTAGAGAAGCAGGTTTCTGAGCCTTTTATCGTACATCAGGGAATGAAAAAGGCAGAGGCAGCTAAGAAAGTTGTTGAGATGCTAAGACAAGTTAATATACCCAATCCGGAAGCGGTGGCGAAACAGTATCCCCATCAGTTATCCGGTGGTATGAGACAGCGTGTTATGATTGCTATGGCCCTTGCCTGCAAGCCCAAGCTTTTAATTGCCGATGAACCTACAACAGCCCTTGATGTTACTATACAGGCGCAGATTCTTAAGCTTATGAATGCTTTGAAGAAGGAAAACGGAACCTCTATCCTTTTCATTACACATGACCTTGGGGTTATTAATGAAATGGCAGATGATGTAGCGGTTATGTACTGCGGTCAGGTAGTTGAGATGGCTCCGGTGGGAGTTATTTTCGGAAAAGACAATAACTATTCCCATCCTTATACCGAAGGTTTAATGTACTCTATTCCAAGATTGGATACACCTACCGGTGTTCGCTTAGAGGCTATTCCGGGAGCTGTACCTCATCCTTTGGATCTTCCGAAGGGTTGTAAATTTGCCCCCAGATGTAAATATGCAACGGATAAATGCCGTAATGAAGAGCCTTCTTTGGTTGAGGTCGAAAAAGGTCATCCTATTCGTTGTTTTTATCCGGAGAAAGGAGTGAGGGCAAATGGAAAATAAGGACAAAAAAGTACTCATACGTGTTCAGAACTTAAAGCAATACTTCCCCATAAAGAAGGGTTTTATCCAGAAGGAGAAACTTTATGTAAGGGCAAACGATGATGTTACCCTGGATATTTATGAGGGAGAAACCCTTGGTTTGGTTGGGGAGAGCGGCTGCGGAAAGTCAACTCTTGGACGTACCCTGCTTCAGTTATACGCTCAAACAGACGGAAGAACCATGTATTATGGCAGGGATGTAGATGAAATTGCACCTGATTATGTTTTGGATATCTTAAAGTCTTTAGTTGATAGAAAGAAAGAATACTTTAACTTAAAAGAAAAAGAAGTAAATGTAAGAAAGCAATATGATGCATTACCGGATGGTGATGAGAAATATTCCATGCGTACACACTTATTAGAAGCTGAAAAGCATGCCAGAGACAGCTTTTTGGACATCGTACAGTTAATCGGCGGATTCTTTGTAGCTGAAGATTTAGCTCCTATCTCAGATATTCTTGTAAAAGAATATAAAGCAGGAGTTGAATATCGCAAATTAAAAGAAAAACTTAATGATGCCCGTGTTGCATATGAAGGAGCCCGTTCTTTCCAAAAAGAGAAAGGAAAGACGAAGGAACAGATTGATGCAGCAACAAGCAATGCATTGTCACAGATAGAAAAGCAGGAAGAAATTATCAAAATAAAAGAAAAAGAGCTGGAAGAAATCCGTATGGAAATCTACAAGCTTATGAAAAAGTATGAGAGTAATCCTGATTTCGCTAAATATGAGGTATATAGAGATAAAGGAATCAATCTTGCGAGATTAACAGAAGAAGAGAGCCGTAAACTTCGTAAGGATTTGCAATTAATCTTTCAGGATCCCTATTCTTCATTGAATCCAAGAATGACTGTAGGCCAGATTATCTCCGAAGGCCTTTTAGCTCATAAATATTTTGATAAGAACGACGAGAAGATGCAGAACTACGTAATGGAAGTAATGGAAAAGTGCGGTCTGGCACCTTACTTTATTCACCGTTACCCTCACCAGTTCTCAGGCGGTCAGCGTCAGCGTATCGGTATTGCCCGTTCCCTGGCTCTGAAACCGAAGTTTGTAGTTTGTGATGAGGCAGTTTCCGCTCTTGATGTATCTATCCAGTCTCAGATTATTAACCTGTTACTGGACTTAAAAGAGCAGGAGAATTTAACTTATCTCTTTATTTCTCATGATTTAAGCGTTATAAAATACATCAGTGATCGTGTAGGTGTTATGTACCTCGGAAATATCGTAGAATTAGCTACCACAGAAGAACTCTTCGCTCATCCGACACATCCTTATACGGAAGCACTGTTATCTGCAATTCCTACAACGGATGTGGATAATAAGAAAGAAGCAATTATTCTGGAAGGAGACATACCAAGTCCTATTAAACCTCCTACAGGATGTAAATTCCATACACGCTGCCGTTATGCAACAGATATCTGCAAAAAGGTGACTCCTGATTTTGAAGAAGTAAGACCTGGACATTTTGTAGCGTGCCATCATAAGATAAATCTGTAATAAGTATGCAAGCTGAAAGAAGGTGAAATGGTGCTCTTTGAAAAGAAAAATGAACGAGCCATGAATTGGCTGAAAGAAACAAATCAAAAAGAAGTTGAAGGCCTGGATGGTGAAGCGCCATTTACACCGGAATCAGCGGATGATATAGAGGATAAGTCTATAAATGCTAAACCTAAAAAATCATCAAGAACTCACAGGAAAAATGGCATGGAGATTGAAAAGCATGATATGTTAGCATTAACTTTGTCAGCGTTATTAATCTTTATGCCGATAGCTATCCTGATTCTTGGGTTATTTGCTTTAATAGCTTGGTTGTTTTTTTAGAGATTGTTTTCATCTGCTTCGATTATAATGACAGATAATTACGCATTACAGTACTGTAAATTAAATAAAAATAGATAAGTCCCTTATTTCGGTAGTTACTGAAATAAGGGACTTTTTGATAAATCAACAATTTTTATAATAGAAGATTGCTATCTGAGTACGATCTCGTAAGGAGAGTTTCTCAAGAATCAGACTGATATAATTTCTTACAGTACCTTCGCTTAGGAATAGAAGTTCTGCAATCTCCTTGTTGGATAGACCGTCGGCTATTTTACAGATGATCTCGTATTCTTTTTCTGTTATTCCATAATTTGCAGTGTTTATTTGGCTGCTGGACTGCTGCAACAGGCCGGGTAATTTCGTAATTATTTCATTTCCATACACATTCTGACCTTTATAAACAGCATTGAGGGCCGGGAGGATACTTTCGAAATCCTGTTTTAACATATAACCTTTTGCGCCGATATTCAATGCCTTAATTATATAATCATCATCTAGAAAGGTAGTAAGGTAGAGGATTTTTGCCTCTGGATACGCGGCAAGGATTTTTTCACCTGCAACAAGACCGGACATTGGTTCCATACGTATATCCATTAATAAAATATCCGGTAAATGCTCTGCGTATAGCCGGATAGCATCCTCCCCATTGTTGCCACTAGCGCAGACCGTGATTTCTTTGTCAGAAGAAAGTATAATTTTCAGGGAAGAGCAAACAAGTTTGTCATCATCCACTATAAGAACCTTCATGTTAAACCTCCATATTTTCAACACAGTTCATAATCCTGCGCTGATGCAAATTATTTTGAAACTGCTTTTATACGAAGCAAACCCTTATAGAATCCGGTCAGCGATGCATCTGATACCATCATAAAGACTTATTCATCGTTAATATCTTTTTATACTACGGTTACTTAGGGATGCTGATAAATATTTTAAAACCATTATCAGCAGTAATATTCATAATACCCTGAAAGCCTTTTACACGGTCCATCATATTCTGCAGTCCCATTCCGTCAAAATAGTTCTGGCTCTTATCCAATGCTTTTAATTTAATCAATTTTTCCTCACTGAGATGCCCATTATCGGAGATAATAAGCTGGTACATGGCCGGATGCTCCAGCAGGCTAATACGGACCTTAGTGGCATTTGAATGCTTCATAATATTGGAGAGAGCCTCTTTTGTGATGGCAATCAATGCGTACTTCAGCTTGATATCCGGTGTATTTCGGATATCATAATCGAAATTCACAGGACAAAAAGTAAAATCTTTCGTCAGAGTTTCAATAGAAGTGTATAAATCAATGGATTCGTCATACATATTGTGGATACTTGAACGGATACTATCCATTCCTTGAGAGAGTGATGACCTTAGATCTTGTAAGCCTTCCTTTTGAATTTCATCCGATGACACCATCAGCAAGGCACCGATTTGCAGCAAAGCTCTGGAGAGTATATGTCCGATGTTATCATGGATTTCTTTTGAGATACGATTTCGTTCATTTAAGGTGGCAACATTAATTTCATAGTCCTGATTTTCCAGCAGGCTTTGATTTCTTTCTTCCTGTAAAAGAGAAAGTTCCTTTGAAGTATCCCGCTGCTCATTATACTCCAATATCATTTTGGTGTACTGGAAGGATTTATGCTTTAAGAAAGTTGCCAGTGTAAATAACATTAATATCAGAATGTAAGTTATTGTATGGTATTCCGTAAAATTCATAAATAATGGTATCAGGATTAAAAATACAAAATTTCCATATATGCCATATAAGATATCATAGTAAACCAAGGGCATAAGCAGAAGACAGGGCGGAAAGTACTGGCAGACACCAAGAGCCAACAGAAACAAAGCAAGACGGATGCGCTGGTTTTCTGTATATGAACATAAACAGGTCAATATGATAAAGGCCAATATGTGAACGGGAGAAAAGGTATCTGGGTAGGAAAATAGGTATAATGCCAGACAAATACCGAAGAGAATCATTTTATCCGTAATAAATTGCATTTGATTTTCCTTCCTTTCCCCAATTTTATTATTGAAAGATATAACATAAGTACATGTTTTATAGCATTCTATATGGAATTTTATTTTTCCTATATCATAACAAAATCAGTAATAAAAAGCAATTCATATTGCGTAGGGGTAATACTTTCAGTATAATGAGAAAAAGGTGTTACTGATTGGTAAAAAATACTTTATAGGCAGGACTTTCTAATGGTGATAGAAGTAAAGAATCTGGTAAAGCGCTATGATAAGATTATTGCACTGGATTATCTTGAATTAAAAGTAAAAGAAGGGCAAATCCACGGTATATTAGGACCTGCAGGCTCCGGGAAGACAACCCTGCTAGAATGTATTTTAGGTCTGAAGAAATATGATAAAGGATCGATTCTTTTATGGGATAAGAAGTTGGAGAAAGATTCCTATGATATAAAAAGAAATATTGGAGTGGTTTTGGCGGAAGAAGCGGTTTTCGAGGAATTGACCTTATACGAAAACATTTCTTATTTTTGCAGTCTTTATGAAACAGATAAACAGAAAGTAAAAGAGCTTACAAGGGAAACAATTGAATTTTTAGGGCTGGAAGATTTTGTGAGACTATATCCCAAAAAGTTAAGCCAGGGGCTTTTGAAAAGACTGCAATTTGCCTGTGGTATCGTTCATAAGCCCACACTTTTAATTTTGGACGAACCAATTGACGGCACAGACCCACATAGTAGAAAGAAGCTGGCAGACTGCATCATAGAACTGAAGAACCGGGGGACTACCATTCTTTATTTCTCTCAGAACATTGATGAGATAGAGCAGCTCTGTACGGAAATTACAATGTTAGAAAAAGGTCGTGTAATTGCCCAAGGGACGAAGGAAGAGTTAAAGAATATGATTTCACTTGGCGAGAAGATAACACTTGAGGTCTATTCACTTTTAGAAAGCCAGCTCCAAATCATCAGAGAGCTTCCTAATGTTTCCGGAGCAGAATATGATAATCAAATGCTGGTTGTAAAAGCAAAAAAGGGCAGAAATAATCTGGTGATGCTGTTGGATTATCTGCAGGAACAAAAAATTCCTTTTGGCAGGATTATTACCGAGATGCCTACATTAGATGATGTATATCTGGAGATAACCGGTAAAGAACTGAAAGATTAAAGAGTAAAAGAACGTTAATTTTCATACACAAGACTGTGCCTGTGATATAGGAATATCCAAGGGAAGATTTGATATTCACGAAAGGGGTTAGAATGAATTACTGGGAGCTTATTATCGCCAGAACAAAGCTTTTATGCAGACGGAAGAAAATTATTATATTCACTTTGGTACTGCCTCTTTTTGTGATGGGAATTATTAATTTCATGTTTGATACATTGCCTGATAGACGAGACACACAGCGAATAGAGCTAGGAATAGTTGCAGGGGATGATATAAAACTGCCTTATTCTTTTCTGAAGGGGGAGGAATTTCACCTGGTTTACGGAACCAGGGAGAAGATGCAGACCTTGTTAAAAGAGGAAAAAATTGATGCTTATATTACAACCGGGAATGAAGTAAAACTTTATATTAACGATATGGGTTACAAGCAGTCAATTATTAAAGGTTATCTGGACAGTGAAGCGCAAAGAAATCTTAAACTGGATTCTTCTAAGCAGGATGAATCCTTTGACAAAACCAGCGAGTCGTCTCAAATAAATCAGAGTAACTTGATTGTTAGTATGACAGTACCGATGACGCTGCCGGATAAAAAAATCCTGGCATTTTTATATATTACAGCTTCGCTTTGTATTCTAGGAGCTAGATGGGGATTTGAAGAGATGAAGGAATTAGTTCCGGAGCATTCTGGTATTGGTAAAAAACTTCGCTTTAGTTCTGCTCCCAAATGGAAAGTTTTCTTGATTCACTTTTCCTGTGTATATATTCTGCAGACCGTGTGTATATTGATTTTTTCGTTTATTATCATAAGCACTATCGGAAATGGTTTGCAATTAAGGCGGGAATTGTATTTTTTAACAGCAGCACTTGGCTCCCTTGGAGGAATTCTGACAGGGCTGCTCATTGGTTCAATAAAAAAGCTGAATTTGAAAGTAAAGGATATAATGCTTAATATTATTATGGTGGTTATGATTTTGGCAGCCTTTTTTACACCGGCAGCCTCCAGATATTATATTACCAGCAATTTGCCATATATTAAGCTAATCAATCCACCTTCACTTATTACAGAAATGCTTTATTGTATCACCTTACAGGATGGCTTTTTTTTGCTTATAAAGGATGGACTGCTGTTGCTTCTTTATAATTTAATAATCATAGTATGGATTTATATAAAGTATAAAAGGCAGGAGGAATAAGGAAGTATTAGTTGGAAAAGTAGAAAGGAATAGAAAAGTTGGCAAAAATATATAGTAAACTTTTAAAAAACTCCATAATGATACCTGTACTTATGCTTGCATTACTTATGTTATCCGCTAAATATTCTCAGTATAAAGAATCTGAAAACAAGATTACAGCAGATATGAAATCAGAAGTTCTCATCATAAACAGGGATTCCGGCAGTGAACTTACAAATAGCCTTATAAAATATCTGAGCAGATATTGCAGGCTGGTAATTTCCGATTCCTCCGATGCTTATCTGGATTATTTGTCTAATGTACAATATGATTATATACTGGATATCCCACAGTATTATCAGAAAGACTTTATGCAGGGGAATAAACCTGTTATGGGACTGTCAGAAACCGGTAAAAAGGAAGTTTTACCGTTAAAATATATGCTGGAAGGATATCTTACAGCAGCACAGCAATGCCTTTCCGATAACAGTAGCATTTCGGCGAGAGATTTGACTAAGAAGCTTGATGCTACCATGGATAGAGGTGTGAGTTTATCCTTTGAGGAAAAGGACAGGGATTCCCAGAATAATGTGTATATTGAGAATTTTTTTAAAGCTGCTGCATATATCATGGTATTTCTTTATTTTTTTGCAATCGGCAGAATCAGCGGCTTTTTCGGATTAAGCGGAATTCGTAAGAAACATGAAATTGCTCCGATCTCAGCGGGAAAGAATAGCCTGCGTTTATTTTTATCAAATTTTATCTTTGTACTTTGTGGTGATGGTATTATCTTTTTGCTCTTTTTTTTATTGAACCCTGAAATAGTTCTAGGATGGAATATAATATTTTCTATGCTGAACTTTTTCGTTTATTCCATTTGTGTTTTAGGAATATGCTATATCTTATCCGCGCTGGCGTTAAAACCAGAAATCAATATAATTTTAATCCTGTTCTATACTTCCATCATGGCATTCTTTAATGGTGATTTATTCTACAGTAATAAGAGTGGGCTAATAAATGTGGCAGAGTTTACACCGGTTTACTGGCTGAAAAATATAAATAATGAAATCGTTAATCTTCCTCATTTTTCATGGTCAGCGATTTATAGAATTCTCTATATGCTGGGAGTAAATGCTTTAATTGCAGGTGCATATTTTAGTCTGTCACTGGTAATCAATAAAAATAGAGTACAAAGCAAATAAATGAACATTTGTTCGAAAATACTTGAATATTTAGGTACAGTATGTTAAACTAATACAAACAAATGTTTGCAGGAGGTTAGCATGAGTATAATAATTCAGGAAGATATGACAGTGCAAAAAAAGCTCGAGGTGCTTTCGGATGCTGCAAAATATGATGTAGCCTGTACCTCCAGCGGCGTTGATAGAAGCGGAGGCGGCAGCAGCGGAATCGGTAATTCCGTAGCCTGCGGTATTTGTCATACTTTCTCTGCAGACGGCAGATGTATTTCACTTCTTAAGATATTAATGACGAATGAATGTATTTTTGATTGCAAATACTGCTTTAACAGAGCGTCCAATGATGTGCTGCGAGCAACTTTTACACCGGAAGAGATTTGCAGCCTGACCATAGAGTTTTACCGCAGAAATTATATAGAAGGGCTTTTTTTGAGTTCCGGGGTACTAAAGACACCGGATCATACAATGGAATTAATGTGTAAAACACTGAGAATGCTTCGGGAAGTCTATCAATTTAACGGTTATATCCATTGCAAAGCTGTTCCGGGAGCGGACCCCGTGCTGGTGGAGATGACAGGTTGGTATGCAGACAGAATGAGTGTTAATTTAGAGTTACCCACAGCTGATAGCTTGAGGATGCTTGCTCCTAATAAAACCCGTAAGAATATATTAAGACCCATGAAGCAGATTCAAATTGGGAGAATTGAGAATAAAGGGAAAGCTGCTTTTAACAGACTGCCGTTTATAGAAGAAGAATCAGCTCTAGTATTACCGGATAATTACAAGAATAATATAGCAGCACCTGCTTCCGTCTTACAGGATGTACAGGATATAATAGCTGCAGATAGCATAAAGTCTTCCTTTGGTGTGATTAAGGCACCGAGCATCAACAGAGGGTTTGTACCTGCAGGGCAAAGCACTCAGATGATTATCGGAGCAACGCCGGAGAGTGATTATCAGATTATGTCTGTTGCGGAAGCACTGTATCAGAAGTTTGATTTAAAGCGAGTGTTTTATTCTGCTTATATCAGTATTAATGAAGACAATTCTCTTCCGGCAGTCAATCAAGGTCCTCCTTTACTGAGAGAGCATCGTTTGTATCAGGCTGACTGGCTGCTTCGTTTTTACGGATTTCAAGCGGCAGAGCTGTTGTCTGAGAGCAGACCTAACTTCAATGTTTTGATGGATCCCAAATGTAATTGGGCTATTGGACATCTGGAGCAATTTCCGGTTGAAGTTAATAAGGCAGATTACTACACCCTGCTTAGAGTGCCCGGAATTGGAGTAAAATCTGCCCAAAGAATTGTAAAAGCCAGAAAAACAGCTATACTGTCTTTTGAAGATTTAAAGAAGATGGGTGTTGTTCTAAAACGTGCAATTTATTTTATTACTTGCGCGGGCAGAATGATGTACCCTGTTAAGATAGAAGAGAATTATATTACAAGTATGCTGCTGAGGGTGAAAGAAAAGCTGCCTTTTGATATGGATGCCTCCACAGCCTATAAGCAATTATCTTTATTTGATGATATGAATTTTACAGCTGCCAATGCACAGATAGGAAGTTTTCTATGAATAGTAAGAAAGTTTATTATTGTGAAGATAGCCTGGAGGGTATATTCAGTGCGGTCTATGATGCGTGGAGCGATAGGAACGGACATGCGAATAATAAGATATGCATTATTTCAGGTGAAGATCTTGGGGATATGGAATTGTTCACAGAATATATCTATGTTAAAAATTCTGAAGAGAAAATCGGCAAGGTAATGAAAGCCATTTATAATAAAATTTCCGAAGAGGCGTATGAACTTGTCTGCGGAGCCTCTTGTTCCTGTGATATAACAAGAGGAGATGCGATTTATCGGTTTTTAATTATTGGTTTTTCTATGGGAAGCGGCGTGGTGGATTGTCTTTATGACAAGAATGTAATGAAAATTTTTGAATTGAATAGAAATGTCTCCAATGAGGCTCATCATTTTAAGGGGTTTTTACGCTTTCAGGAATTAAAAGAGGGAATACTATTTGCAAAGATAGCACCTAAAAATGATATAGTTAGGCTGCTGGCACCGCATTTTAGTGATAGATTGAGTCAGGAGAATTTTATTATATATGATGAGAGCAGGAATACAGCAATCATTCACAGAATGGCTGACCAATGGTTCTATACAAACGCTGATTTATTGGATTTAGAGAAAATTAAGGAAATG
Source organism: Anaerocolumna chitinilytica (assembly GCF_014218355.1). Classification (NCBI taxonomy): domain Bacteria; kingdom Bacillati; phylum Bacillota; class Clostridia; order Lachnospirales; family Lachnospiraceae; genus Anaerocolumna; species Anaerocolumna chitinilytica. Next base: position 4,152,763 of record NZ_AP023368.1, on the reverse strand, counting down.
ACTGAAAAAGAACAGAACATTGATAATTTATGGAAAGCTTTTTTTAATTCAGTTTCCATCAAAGAAAGAGAAAATAAAGGTCTTCAACGCAATAATCTTCCTCTTAGATTCCGGGGAAATATGCCAGAGTTTAGATAAGGGAAATTAAGAATAATATAAGTGCATAGAGAGATACTAAACAGGTAAAATTAAATCATTTTATAGGAGGAAGAACATGAAAAAAACAATAAGCCTGTTATGCTCAATATGCTGTCTGACAATATTAACATTTACCGGATGTGCTACAAAAGATGCAAATAATTCTGCGACAACGGACACGAATAGAACGGGAGCAGATTATAATGATACCGGTAAAAATGGTACGACCTATGATAATGGAACAGGTTATAACAGCGGAACCACAGATGGTACAACCAATGGTAAGACTTATAACAACGGAACTACAGGAACCACAAACGGAACAACAAATGGTACTACAAATGGAACCATGAACGGAACAACAAACGGAACCACAAACGGAACTACAAATGGAACAACCAATGGTACTACAGGAACCACAAATAGATCTTATAATAATGGAACAACTAACGGTACCACAAATGGTACTACAGGAACAACCAATGGTACTACAAATGGAACCACAAGCGGTTCAACCAATAGCAGAATGAATGGAACCACAAATAATACTATTGGTAATGATGTGAAAAATGCAGCAGATAATGTTAAAAATGGTGTGAAAAATGCAGTAGGTGGTAATAATAGATAACACCAATAAAACGAACGGATAACAGCAAAGAGAACTAATAAACGATTTAATTTTCGGATAAATAGGACTGTCAGGTGGCAGCCCTATTTATCTTTATAGGGAAAAGGAAATAGATATTTAAGTTTAGTTCTTGATACAATATTTATGATAAAGAATGCCATTGCGGGTGATTTCTCCACTATAAGAAAAACCTAAGGTTACCGCAAACTTAGAGGAGGCCGTATTTTCAGGTAATATCAGAGCCGTAAAACTGGAAAGGTTAAAAGAGCGAGCTGCGTAAGTAAGGATTGCATCAAGTGCTTCTTTCGCATAATGGTTCTTTTGATAAGGGACATCAATAAAGTAACCTATTTCCATCTCAACTTTATCTTCTACTTGAAGAGGTTCAATACCACATTGACCTATAAGTTCACCTGATTTTAAATATACACCCCATAAGCCCAAATTATAGAATTGATACATATTCTTGATATAAGCTTTATGTTTTTGAATAGCCGTTTCCGGGGAATCCAGAGAGGCATTGTAAAGCTCCGGAAGGAATTTATTTATTTCAGATTTTTGATAAATTGCCTTAAGAGCTGGAATATCCTCTACCGGAATTTCTTTGATTAGAAGTCTTTCTGTTTTTGCAATGATAACAGGCAGATTATGATAACGACAGTATGTCTTTTCAAAAAAAGCAGAGTCTATTTCATCAAAACCTTCCACTAAAATGGAGGCAAGACTTAAATCCTGGTTACCGGAATTGGGGTTGATATATCCGATAACAGGGATTCCGGCAGCACATGCTGCTTTAACACCATTACTGGAATCTTCTATTATTATGCACTCACTTGCTTCTAAGTTCAACTCTGACAGGGTTTTTAAAAATACATCCGGTGCAGGTTTTGGATGCTGTACGGTGGCACCGCTTACTAATTTTTCAAAACAGGAGGATATCTCCAGTGCATCTGTTACAGCAGCGATCTCTTCCGGTGTGGAAGAAGAGGCAATAGCTAAAGAGTATCCTTCACGGTGGAGATTTCTTATTAGGTCAATAACATATGGAACAGGGATGTAACCTTCTTCTTTAATAAGTGTAGCAAGAGCCTCATTGTAGAGTTCATTTAATGCTTTCACACTAACAGAAAGATTAAAATCAATTATTATCATCTTTAACATATATTCAGTAGTAGAGCCTATAAAACGATAAGGATATTCCTTTGGTAAAGAAATACCAAGGGAGCTTAATGCATTCTCAATAGCTTTTGCGTGACTTGGTTCACTGTCGATAATAACACCATCCATATCAAAAATAACACCTTTTAACATAACCGGACCTCTTTCTTTTTTAGTCTGACATAATTCTATTTCATTATAACTACAATCTCCCTATATTACAACGTTAAGAGAAAATCCAAAGTTATAAAGTAAAGAAGGAATTAATAGCTCCTGATGACCAAAAGGGTCAGTTTTGGACCTTTCTGTGAGTTTGTCATCTGCCATGAAAACCACAAGGGGTTCCGTTGACTTTCCAGGTCACTATGATATAATTGGTGATAAAAGCAAAAGACAGGAGAAATACATGGAAAAAGCAATTGTTACGTTAAAAAAAGGAGAAGGCAGAACCTTAAAAGCCGGCGGAATGTGGGTGTATGATAACGAAATAGCCACTATTACCGGAGAGTTTAATAATGGTGATATTATAAATGTTCATGATTTTGACGGATATTATATGGGTTGTGGATTTATAAATACAAAATCAAAGATTACTGTCAGGATACTATCCCGTATGAAAGGGGAAGAAATCAACAGAGACTTCATTAGAATGCGTGTGAAGGCAGCTTGGGATTACCGTAAAAAAGTTGTTAATACGGATAGCTGCCGAATTATATTCGGAGAAGCTGATTTTTTACCTGGGATTGTAATAGATAAATTCTCTGATGTGCTGGTAGTTCAATCTCTGGCATTGGGAATTGACCGTTTAAAGCAGGAGATTTTAAACGAACTGGTGGAAATCCTAAAAAAAGACGGAATAAATATACGCGGAGTATATGAGAGAAGTGATGCGAAGGTCAGAGAAAATGAAGGAATGGAAAGAACCAAAGGCTTTATAGGTGAACCTTTTGATACGAAGGTAGAAATACTTGAAAACGGTGTAAAATATATCGTCGATATTGCAGAAGGACAAAAGACAGGATTCTTTTTAGATCAGAAGTACAACAGGGAAGCCATTAAAAAACTCTGTAAGGATGCAAGAGTTCTTGACTGCTTTACCCACACGGGTTCTTTTGCTTTAAATGCAGGACTTGCAGGAGCCAGTGAAGTAACAGGTGTAGATGCTTCTGCCCTTGGTGTCAGCCAGGCAGAAGAAAATGCAGTACTTAACGGATTGCAAGACCGGGTTCATTTTATTTGTGAGGATGTTTTTGAACTGCTTCCTAAGCTGGAAGGAGAAGGTGAGTTATACGATGTGGTCATCTTAGATCCTCCGGCATTTACCAAATCCAGAAATTCAGTAAAGAATGCCATAAAGGGATATAGAGAAATTAATCTCAGAGCACTGAAATTAATAAAGGACGGAGGTTTTCTTGCCACTTGTTCCTGTTCTCATTTTATGACACCTGAACTTTTTACAGAAACCATAGGACAAGCAGCTAAAAGTGCCAGAAAGAGGCTGCGTCAGGTAGAATACCGTACACAGGCACCGGATCATCCAATACTTTGGGCAGCAGATGAATCCTACTATTTGAAGTTCTATATATTCCAGGTATGTGATGAGAAATAATTGAACTAAAAATGGCATACAGTGGGAGTGATTCATAAGATGAATATAACAGATGCTATGATTTTTTTAGAAGATGTTAAGCAGATTGGTAGCAGACCGGGTCTTGCCACTATCAGTCAGCTTCTGGAGGAACTTGGTTCACCTCAGAAAGAGGTTGCATTTGTACACGTAGCCGGAACCAATGGTAAGGGATCGGTAAGTGCTTATATTGCTACTATTTTGGCCAGTGCCGGTTATGTGACCGGTAGATTTTCTTCACCTGCAGTATTTGCTTATAGAGAAATGATACAGTTATTAAATAAGAATGTCCAGGAAAAAGAGTCAGGGGAAGTAATTCAGCTATTTTCTATAGAAGAGGAGGAGCTTGCCGATTGTATTAGCGAAATCAAAGCAGCTTGTTCAAGAATGATAGCAAATGGGAAGAACCATCCTACTATTTTTGAGATAGAAACTGCAACAGCATTCTTATATTTTCTAAAGAAAAAGTGTGATATTGCTGTTATTGAGGTGGGAATGGGCGGTAAACTGGATGCTACAAATGTGATAGATACCACCAAATGTGCTGTACTGACAGCAATCAGTATGGATCATATGGAGTACCTTGGCGATACGCTTCAGGAAATAGCAGAGCATAAGGCTGGGATTATTAAGAGAAACATACCGGTAGTCACCTATCAGCAACAGGAGGAAGTTCAGAAGGTAATAGAAAAGAGGGCAATTGAAAAAGGGTCGTCTTTGATTGAAGCGGATTTCTCAAAGATTGTTATAAAAGATATGGACATGGAAGGTACTCTCTTTGATTATAGCAATTATAAGAATCTAAAAATAAAACTGCTTGGGAAAAATCAGGTATATAATGCTGTTACGGCAATCCTTGCGGTTACAGCACTTCATGATAACGGCTTTCCCATTAAGACAGAGGAGATTTACACTGGACTTGAAAGTACAGTATGGGAAGGACGGTTTCAGCCCATCTGTAAAAAGCCTCTTGTTATAATTGACGGAGCCCATAACGAAGGCGCGGCAGAGGTATTAGCCGAGAACATCAGGAGTTATCTAAAGGACAAGAAATTATACTATATAATGGGCATGTTTAAGGATAAAGATTATAAAACTGTACTACAGCTTACCGGAAAGTATGCAAGAGAAATATATTGTATAACACCACCTACTAAGAGGGGACTTCACAGTAAGCTGTTGGCAGAAGAAGCAATTTCCCAAGGAATATCAGCAGTTGATGCAGGGAATGTTGAAACAGCCATTCATATGATAGCAGATAAAGTAAAAGAGGAAGAAAATTATGCAATTCTGGCCTTTGGCTCGCTTTCAATATTAAAACAAATAAAAGAGAGCTTTCCCTTACAATTTACAAAAAGCATTGGCAGAGATGAGGTGACAGTATGATTGATTTACAGGATAGCAGAAATGAGATTGATAAAGTAGATAAAGAAATTGTCAGGCTCTTTGAGTATCGCATGAAGCTTGCGCAGGATGTGGCAGAATTCAAGATTCAAACCGGTAAAAAGGTCTTTGACAAAGAACGTGAAGTAGAAAAACTCACCGCCCTAAAGGCATTGGCTGGGAATGAATTTAACCGTCACGGTATTAGTGAATTGTTTCAGCAGATTATGTCAATGAGCCGGAAGATGCAGTATAGTCTGATTAAGGAAAAAGATACGGGTATTCCCTTTGAGAAAGTAACAGCCTTACCGGTGGATACATCTACCAAGGTGGTGTGGTTTGGTGCGAAAGGGTCTTATACGGAACAAGCTTTTAAACAATATTTTGGTGAAGAGGTGAAGGCTTTCAATGTTTCCACCTTTAAAGAAGTCATGGAAAAAGTAAAGGATAAAAGTGCGGATTACGGAGTACTTCCAATAGAAAATACCTCTACAGGCGGAATTACAGATATTTATGATCTTTTAGTCGAGTATGAAAATTCTATCATGGGAGAACATATACTTAAAGTAAATCATGCATTATTGGGGCTTCCACAATCAGAACTTAAGGATATTAAAAAGGTATATTCTCATAACCAGGGAATCTTACAATGCCAGAAGTTCCTGGAAGCAAATCCTCAGATAGAAGCTATCGTTTGTGAAAGTACTGCGGACGGAGCAAAAAGAATTGTTTCAGAAGGGGATATTACACAGGCTGCTATCGCAGGAGTTCAAACAGCCAAGCTTTATGGACTAAAGATATTAAGGGAAAATGTCAATCATGAATGTAATAACTCTACACGTTTCATTATTATCGGCAGGAACAAGCAGTATAAACAGGATGCAAAAAAAATAAGTATCTGCTTTGAACTGCCCCATGAAAGCGGAAGTCTTTATAATATGTTATCACATTTTATATATAATAATCTTAACATGACCAAAATCGAATCCAGACCTTTAGAAGGGAAGACTTTCGAATACCGCTTTTTTGTGGATTTTGAGGGGAATTTAGAGGATGCAGGGGTAAGGAATGCTCTGTTTGGGATCAAAGAGGAAGCAATAACTTTAAAGATTTTGGGAAATTACTAGCCGAATTTCATATTTTTTTCAATTTCTCTACACAAAGAGGACATAATTTGATGTTAAACTTTAGTCATAAACAAGAAAGAAACAAATAATATAGATAGCTAAAGTTTGAAAGGAGAAATTAAGTATGAACGAATTCAATGGTTTTAATGAAAATAACGAAAGCATTATTGAAGGAGAGGGAGTCTTTAAAGAAGATATCCCAGCAGAAGAAGTACCTGCAGCAGAAAATATGCGTTCAGCAAAAGAAGGTCCCTACTTTGAAGAAAATCCTGTGAAGGATAATAAGAGAAAGAAGGGAAAAGGAAGAGCAAAATCTTTTGCGAAGCTAATAGCTTCCGCCCTTGTATTTGGACTTGTTGCCGGAGCAGCTTTCCAGGGGTATTACGCAGTGACAAACAATAATGCATCAAGTGTTAAAATCGGAAGTGTATCCACCAATACAAACGGTGATGTAACCGCAGTGGAAACAAGTACAAAAGACAATGCTTCCAGTGATGTCTCCACAGTAGTTTCCAATGTTATGCCTTCAATTGTAGCGATTAATTCAACAATTAATCAGCAAACAACAGATTTCTTTGGAAGACAGTACAATCAACAGGAAGAAGGAAGCGGCTCCGGTATTATTATCGGACAGAAAAAGGGTGAAATATTAATTGCTACCAATAACCATGTAGTTGAAAATGCCGGTTCAGTCCAGATTGTATTTAATGATAATACAAAAGCAGAAGCAACCATTGTCGGTACAGCTCCCGGCTCTGACCTTGCAGTAGTATCCGTAAAAGAAAGTGAACTTGACAGCAAGACAATAGATAACATCAAAGTAGCAACCTTAGGGGATTCCGGTTCTTTAAAACTTGGCGAAATGGCCATTGCTATCGGTAATGCTTTAGGATATGGGCAGTCTGTAACAGTGGGATATATCAGTGCTTTAAACCGAGAAGTAACAGTAAATAACGTCACATTAAAACTTATCCAGACCGACGCAGCAATTAACCCTGGTAACAGTGGTGGTGCATTACTTAATTCTAAAGGTGAGGTTATTGGTATAAACTCCGTTAAATATGTGGATGACAGTGTAGAAAGTATTGGTTATGCAATTCCTATCTCTGCCGCAATTCCGGTTATTAATGAACTAATGAATACATCCTCTACTAATAACAGCAAATCTGCCTATCTAGGAATTCAAGGTAAGGATGTAACAGAGGATTACGCAGCAAGTTTTAATATGCCCGTTGGTGTATATGTAGGAACAGTAGCTGAAGGTTCCGCAGCTGAAAAAGCAGGTATTAAAGCAGGCGATATCATCACAGGCCTTAATAATGTTACCGTCACTTCTATGACAGATTTACAGCAGGCTTTAAGTTATACCAAAGCTGGTTCCACAGGTACCATCAAAGTTCAGACGCTGCAAAACGGTAAGTATGAAGAAAAAACCTTGGATATTACTTTTGGTGAAAAACCCAGTAAATAAACAGTTAGCTAAGATAACGAATAATAGATAATAATAGAGAGTAAGTGAAATCTTTAAGAACCGTATGGGGTAGGCATCCTATCCTGTACGGTTTTTATTTTAACTTTTTATACAATTTATTATTTCATTGTTGATATTGAATTCCTTGACAAATAGAAGTACACACGGGTATGATATAGTTTAAACTAAGTTCTATAAGATTTAGATTAAGGAGAAAAGAGGTCATATCTGTGATGGAAGCGGCTGATATTAAGATAGACGTTATAATCCCGGTATACAAGCCGGATATTAAATTTAAGCATTTGGTTGAAAGGTTGAAAAAACAGAAGGACAAGCCTGACAGAGTCATACTTCTTCAAACAGTGGAGGAAGAAAGACAGGGGGAGAGTAAAAATCTGATAGGGGAAGAGTATATTGCTTATGCCATGGAGCTGGAAGATAGTGATTTTCGCATTGAATGTGTTGAGATAAATAAAAAAGATTTCGACCATGGCGGAACAAGGGCTTACGGGGCTTCTCTGTCAACGGCAGATCTTATCATGTTTATGACGCAGGATGCCGTACCTGCAGATACCTCATTATTATCAAAGCTCAAGGAAGCCTTTGCAGAGGATAGGGTAGGTGCGGCTTATGCCAGACAGCTTCCAAGGGAAGGAGCTGGCATCATTGAAAGCTATACCAGGAAATTCAACTATCCCGAGACAGATTGTGTTAAGACACTAGATGACTTGCCAAAGCTTGGTATAAAGACTTATTTTTGCTCCAATGTATGTGCCGTTTACAGAAAAGATGTTTATGAGGAAATGGGGGGGTTTGTTACCAGGACAATCTTTAATGAAGATATGATTATGGCAGCTGCTATTATAAAAGCAGGTTATTCTATCGCTTATGTTTCTGAAGCTAAGGTCTATCATTCCCATAATTACAGCTATAAGGAACAGTTCAAGAGAAACTTTGACCTGGCAGTTTCACATGCAGAATTCCCGGCGATATTTTCCGGTATCAAATCAGAGAATGAAGGAAAGAAGATGGTGCTTCAAACAACCTCCTATCTGCTGAAAAAGGGTAGAATATTGCTAATTCCGGACCTTATAATGGAAAGTGGTTTTAAATATCTGGGATTTTTGGCAGGCAAGAACTATAAAAAATTACCCCTTGCTCTTATCAGAAAATGGAGTTTGAATCCTTGGTATTTCAGAGAAGGAAAGGGAGCCTCAAGAGAGGCAGGGCAAAATTGATGGACAGGGTGCATATCATTATGGCTGCCTATAATGGAGCAGCATATCTGAAAGAGCAAATTGAGTCCATAAAAGATAATACCTTTTCTGACTGGGTACTGTGGATATTTGACGATGGTTCTGTTGATGACACGGAGAGCATCATAAGAGAGCAGAGCGTATGTGAGAAGGATAGAATTCACTATATTCGCAATGAAAAGAATAAAGGGGTTACCCGTAATTTTTTAGACGGGGTTAAATCTGTTTTTAAAGAGCAGGTTGAGGTCTTAAAAGATGATAGAGATAACTATTTCATGTTCTGTGACCAGGATGATTATTGGATGCCTGATAAAATCGAGAAAACACTGAAAGTAATGAAACGGTGTGAAAAAAAGTACTCAAAAAAACTTCCCTTGGTTGTATTTACAGATGCCGCGATAACCGATGAAAAGCTAACAGTAATAAACTCCTCTTTTCATAAAAGCAATCATTTAAATACCGGAAAACTTGACCTGCCTCATATGATGATGGAGAATAAGCTTATAGGGTGTACAGTAATGTTTAATACCGCTCTTGCAGGTAAGTTATCTATTATTCCTGAGAAGGCCAGATACCATGATTGGTGGATCGGTTTACTGGGAGCTGCCTTTGGTCATATGGTATATATTCCAACTCCAACACTTTATTACCGGCAGCATAGCGGTAATGTGGTGGGAAATCAAGACTACTATGGTTACGTTAAGAGAAGGATAGCAGCCTTAAGAGAGCAAAAAAAAGTTCTTTTCTCCAATGCAGAGCAAGCAAAAGAATTTTATGAAATCTTTAAGGATTGCCTCCCAAATGATAAAAAAATGCAAGTTTATGCAATGGCAAACATAATGAATCAGAGCTGGTTTTTCAGGAAATTTCAGTGTATACAATATGGTTTCCTGAAATCAGGCCTACTTAGGAACCTTGCTTTGCTTCTGATTATATAGAAAAATCAAATCTAGTTTTCTTTATTGACATTTTATATTCATATTGTTACAATGTAAACAATTTATATTCAGGAAGCCAATGTGGAAATGAAAAGACAATTTCCGCTCCACTTTTGATTGGAATGCACTAAGGTGCGAATGGAGGTTAGTATGAAGAAGATGGTTTTGTCAATATTGGTGGATAATACCGCCGGCGTATTAAGCCGGGTTTCAGGATTATTCAGCCGAAGAGGTTATAACATAGACAGTCTTACCGTTGGCGTTACGCAAGATCCTTTGTATTCCAGGATGACAGTTGTGGTAAATGGTGATGATCAGATACTGGAACAGATTGGAAAACAACTTTTAAAGCTAGAAGATGTAAGAGAGGTCAGAGAGCTATTACCGGAGGAATCTGTTTGCAGAGAATTGATATTAGTTAAGGTATTGGCCGCCATTGAAGAAAGACAGGCAGTTATTGCAGTGGCAGATATATTCCGGGCTAAGATTGTGGATGTGGCCAAAGAATCACTAATGATTGAACTTACAGGAAATCAGGCTAAGATAGATGCCTTTATTAAATTGCTGGAGGGATTCACAATAAAAGAACTGGTCAGAACGGGTATCACAGGACTTGCAAGAGGCTCAGGCGATATTGCGGATTATCTGGATGACTAACGATTATTCCGAAGTGTAACTTCACATATGTGCAGCCACACTTTTTCAATAATAATTTAATTTTATTAGGAGGATAAAAGATATGGCAAAGATTTTTTACCAGGAAGACTGCAACTTATCATTACTGGAAGGTAAAACCGTAGCAATTATCGGTTATGGCAGCCAGGGACATGCTCATGCATTGAATGCAAAGGAATCCGGTGTTCATGTCATTGTCGGACTTTATGAAGGCAGCAGATCCTGGAAGAAGGCAGAAGCAGCGGGCTTTGAAGTGTACACGGCGGCTGAGGCTGCAAAGAAAGCTGACATCATTATGATTCTTATAAACGATGAGAAACAAGCTAAGCTCTATAAGGAATCAATTGAACCAAACCTTGAGGCAGGTAATGTGCTTATGTTCGCACATGGTTTTTCCATACACTTTGGTCAGATATTACCTCCTTCTGATGTAGATGTTATTATGATCGCACCTAAGGGACCCGGACATACCGTTAGAAGCCAGTATCAGGAAGGCCAGGGAGTTCCCTGTCTGATAGCCGTTGCCCAGGATGCAACCGGCAAGGCTCATGATATCGGACTTGCTTATGCACTTGCTATCGGAGGCGCAAGAGCAGGTGTTCTTCAGACAACCTTCAGAGAAGAAACAGAGACAGACCTTTTTGGTGAGCAGGCAGTTCTGTGCGGTGGTGTTACACAGCTTATGAAGACTGGTTTTGAAGTGCTGGTAGAAGCCGGATATGAACCGGAAAGTGCTTATTTTGAATGTATCCATGAGATGAAGCTGATTGTTGACTTAATCAATGAAAGCGGATTTGCTGGTATGAGATATTCTATCTCAAATACAGCGGAATATGGTGACTATATAACCGGACCTAAGATTATTACAGAAGATACCAAGAATGCCATGAGAAAGGTATTAAAAGATATCCAGGAAGGTGTTTTTGCACGTAATTGGCTTTTAGAAAACCAGATTGGCTGTACGAACTTCCTTGCCATGAGAAGAAGAGAATCCGAACATCAGCTTGAAAAGGTAGGAGATGAACTTCGTAAGATGATGAGCTGGACCAATAAAAATAAATTAATCAACAACTAAACAGTATAAATTATTTTATATTAAAACGTACCGGAACTTGGAACAGGTTCCGGTGCGTTTTTTAAACGAAGGTAAGAGCTTTATGGTAAACAAATTAGAAAGGCAATTGTGATATGATGTATGACTATTCCTCAACAATAGAATTTTTGTTAGACTGGTATGATCAGAATGCCAGAATACTCCCCTGGCGTGAAAATCCGAAGCCTTATTATGTGTGGATATCTGAAATAATGCTCCAGCAGACAAGGGTAGAGGCAGTAAAGTCATACTTTGAAAGATTTATCCATGCACTTCCGGATATTCATTCTCTGGCAGTGGTAGATGAAGATAAGCTTTTAAAGCTGTGGGAAGGGCTGGGATATTATAACAGGGCAAGAAATCTTCAAAAAGCGGCTGTGATACTGGTGAGAGATTATGGTGGGGAACTTCCGAGCGATTATACGGAACTGCTGAAACTTCCGGGGATTGGAAGCTATACTGCCGGAGCAATTGCATCAATTGCCTTTCATATTGCTGAACCCGCTGTTGACGGTAATGTTTTAAGAGTAATGATGAGAGTTTCGGGATGTTTTGATGATATAACCGAAGCAAAAGTCAAGAAGCAGCTGGAAGAGGATATTAGGGCAGTAATGCCTAAGAGCAGACCGGGAGATTTTAATCAGGCAGTGATGGAATTAGGGGCAACCGTGTGTATACCCGTGGGCAGGCCTTTATGCGATAAGTGTCCTTTAGTACATTTATGCCAGGCATATAAGAACCGTACAGAGGATAAAATTCCTGTTAAAAAGGAAAAGAAACAGAGGCAGATAAAGGAGAGGACAATTTTTGTAATAGAAGCCGGAGGAGAATATGTGCTTTACAAAAGAGAGAAAAAAGGTCTTCTTGCCGGGTTGATGGAATTCCCTGGAATAGAGATGAAACTGTCTTCTTCTGCAGCAGAAGAATATCTTGATAAGATGGGATATTCTATGGAACAGATTATTCCCTTAGGAGATGCAAAACATATATTTTCCCATGTGGAGTGGCATATGACAGGATACCTTGTACGCTTACAGGAAAGGGTAGCCGAAGACACTAAGATATATGGGGCAGAGAAAGGGATGAACAAAAACCCGCCAGTTTGGGCATCCGCAAAAGAGATTGAAGAGATCTACTCACTGCCGTCAGCATTTGATTACTACAAGAAGTTTTTAATATAAAAGGTTGAAAATATACGGTTTTCGGTTGCAGGAAAGGCTGCAGGTGAGTAATTATAATAATTTAAGCAGTTTGGCTGATAACCCAATCATATCAGACAAACTGCTTTTATTTAAATTAATGTTTTTCTCTTTCTCTGCCGCATAGAACAATAATCTTATAAGGTGTTGTAATAGCAGGAATACTCCTAGTTGTTGGTCCATAGAGTACAATAAGATTACGGTTCGAGGGATTTTGGTAAAAGCTTTGCCCATTTTCTAGTGTGATTTGAGTATTTGGAGAAATATTCAAACGAAGCAATCCGTCACTGCTTACCAGATTACGATTGAAAAAATCAACTTTTACATTTACATCGTTCAACCCGACAGCCATTATCAGCGCACGAAATCTTGGAGGATATATGAGAGGAACGGGTGCATTATTGTCATAGAAACCGGTAACAAGATCTCCCTCTTTTGCTGTTATGTTATCTATAAAGTAGGTTGAAGGTGTTACATGAAAAGTGATTATGTTATTGTCGCTATCCTGTATGGTAAATAATTTATTACAGCCTAAAGTATCTCTTGAATCTATCAGGATATCTTCAATTGATAAAATTATCCCTGAATAGGAATTATATTGCGTCATAAGAGACTCTTTTCGTGGTTTTATTTTTTAATATATGCATCTAGCGAAGGCTGCGTTCCTTGTAAAAATCAATAAAGTGCTTGACTGCCTGTGACAGAAAAGCATCTTTGCAGTAAGAAAAACCGACTGCTCTTTTCTCAAGAGGAGGGTTTAGGGGAAGCTCGATAAGTTCCTTTGATGTTAGTTCATCTTGTACAAATTCTTTGATGACACAGGATATACCCAATCCGATCTTTGCAAATTCTATGAGTAAATCCATGCTGCTTACTTCTAATAACTGGTTTGTCTTAATATTATTTCTTGTAAAATAATCCTCTACGTATAATCGGGTAATGTTCTTCTCGTCCAATAAAAGGACATTGGAATTACTTATGATATCCAAGGTATCTTCAGGTGAGATAGCCGGCTTACGGCGGTGGCTTTTTGATAGCTGCTGATTGAGATTATCAAGATAAGCTTGGGTGCTGACAAAGATATCTTCAATTTTTTGAATCTCATAGAAATCCATACCCTTTAGATTAGCGGGTCTGCCAATAAGCCCAATATCTATCTTATTCTGGCCAAGAAGCTCCAAGGTCTTATAGGTGGATTGACATTCAATTGTAATCTTGATATGTGGATACTTTTTGATAAAATCCTTTAGATAAGGCAGCAGGATATATTTACATAAGGTATTACTGACACCAATACGCAGATGTCCGATTCCAAGCTCTTTCATACGAAGCAGGGTTGATTCACCTTCTGAGAGCGTATCAAAGGCGGATTTGGTGTATTCATAAAGGAGAGCACCTTCTTCTGTCAGGCGGACCCCTCTGGAGGAACGGATAAATAAGGTCATCTTAAGATTATCTTCCAAAGTTTGGACAGCTTTACTGACAGCAGGCTGGCTGATAAAAAGTTCCTTAGAGGAACGGGAAATATTCCCTGTGGCTGCGACGGAATTAAAAATACGGTATAAGGTCAGATTACTTTCCATGATTCTGCTCCTTGATATATTCTATAGTTATAATAATTATTCGTATTATGTATTTCAATTATATCAAAGCTTGTGATAAAATACCAGTAAAAGTAAGAAAGGCAGGAAAGTAAGTTGGCAGAATATAGTGTTGCAGTTATTCCAGGGGATGGAATCGGACCGGAAATTATCAAAGAAGCAAGGAAGGTACTGGATAAAGTGGGAAAGGTTTGCGGACATAACTTCCGCTACACAGAACTTCTGATGGGAGGTGCTTCTATCGATGTTCATGGAGTTCCTTTGACGGAAGAGACTCTGGAGACGGCAAAGAAAAGCGATGCAGTACTGCTTGGAGCTGTGGGCGGTAATGTAGGTGTCTCCAAGTGGTATAGTCTCCCACCGGAATTAAGACCCGAAGCCGGGCTGTTAAAGATTCGAAAAGGCTTGGAGCTATTTGCTAACTTAAGACCGGCACTATTATTTGACGATTTAAAGAAAGCTTGCCCTTTAAAGGAAGAGGTAATTGGAGAAGGTTTTGATATGATTGTGGTCAGGGAACTGACAGGAGGGCTTTATTTTGGAGACCGGAAAACGGTGGTCGAGAATGGAATTCGGAAAGCTTATGATACCTTGACCTATGACGAAGAAGAAATAAGGAGAATTGCAAAAACCGGTTTTGAAATCGCCAGAAAAAGAAGGAAGAAACTCTGCAGTGTAGATAAAGCGAATGTAATTGACTCTTCCAGACTGTGGAGGCAGGTCGTTAAGGAAGTGGCAGAGGAGTATCCCGATGTGGAACTTAGCGATATGCTGGTTGACAATTGCGCAATGCAGCTGGTAAAGGATCCGGGGCAATTTGATGTAATTCTCACGGAGAATATGTTTGGAGACATCTTATCCGATGAGGCAAGCATGATAACCGGTTCTATCGGAATGCTGCCCTCTGCCAGCCTTGGTAAAACAAAACTTGGACTGTATGAACCAAGCCATGGCTCAGCGCCGGATATAGCCGGAGAGAACAAAGCAAATCCCATGGCGACAATCCTATCTGCCGCTATGATGCTTAGATATTCCTTTGATTTGGAACCGGAAGCCCTTCTGATAGAGGAAGCTGTAAGTAAGGTACTGGGTAAGGGATACCGAACCATCGACATTATGTCACCGGGGAATATACTGGTTGGCACAGATAAGATGGGTGATTTGATAGCAGAGGAGATAGTGTGAATTATTACAAAGCATAATTCACACATAGGTTTGGTAAAGGTAAGATTGCTGGTATGAATATTGTAAAGCACATTTCAGACAAGTGCTTGGGAAAACAGGAATCAGCCTTTCTAAAAATTTGTGCTGGCATGAGAATTAAGAGACGTCAGCGGAATGGAGATTAATATGGGAATGACTATGACTCAAAAGATTCTGGCCGCTCATGCAGGACTTCGCAATGTAGTAGCCGGACAGCTGATAGAAGCTGATTTGGATATGGTGTTAGGCAATGACATTACTGCTCCTGTTGCGATACAGGAGATGACAAAAATAGAGAAAAAACAGGTATTTGACAAAGATAAGATAGCGTTAATACCTGATCATTTTACCCCCAATAAGGATATTAAATCAGCTCAGAACTGTAAGTGTCTGCGTGAGTTTGCAAAAGAATACGAAATCACCAATTATTTTGAAATCGGAGAAATGGGAATAGAACATGCGCTGCTGCCGGAGAAAGGTCTTGTGGTAGCCGGAGATGTAGTGATAGGCGCAGATTCCCACACCTGTACATATGGTGCTTTAGGTGCCTTTTCAACAGGTGTCGGAAGTACCGATATGGCAGCCGGAATGGTAACCGGTAAAGCATGGTTTAAAGTGCCCTCTGCACTTAAGTTTGAACTGACAGGATGTCCTGACAGATGGGTGAGCGGAAAAGATATTATCCTTCACATTATCGGCTTAATAGGAGTTGATGGTGCACTTTACAAATCGATGGAATTTACAGGGGACGGAATAAAGAATCTGTCCATGGATGACCGTTTTACTATGGCGAATATGGCGATTGAAGCTGGCGCCAAGAACGGAATATTTCCGGTGGATAATAAGACAATTGATTATATGAAGGGACATTCTTCAAAGGAATATAAGATTTATGAAGCAGATGTGGATGCGGAATATGAAAAAACTTATAATATTGACTTATCTAAGATTCGGCCGACAGTAGCTTTCCCTCATCTGCCCGAGAACACCAAAACAATTGATGAGGTTGGTGATATTGAGATTCAGCAGGTAATCATCGGGTCATGTACCAACGGCAGACTTGAAGATTTACGGGCGGCAGCTAAAGTATTAGATGGGAGAAAAGTAAAGAAAGGTATGAGAGTCATTATATTTCCGGCCACCCAGGATATCTATCTTAAGGCAATGGAGGAAGGGCTTCTTTCAATCTTTATAAAAGCAGGAGCAGCAGTCAGTACTCCAACCTGCGGGCCTTGTCTTGGCGGACATATGGGGATTTTAGCACAGGGTGAGAGGGCAGTGGCAACCACTAACCGTAACTTTGTAGGAAGAATGGGGCATGTGGAATCCGAAATCTATTTAGCCAGCCCTGCTGTTGCAGCAGCCAGTGCCGTAACAGGCAGAATATCCGGACCGGAAGAACTGGGTTTATAATTAAGGATAGATATTTAATGTTGAAAATATATGGATGATAAATATATGGAAGATAAAATAAATGAGGATGGAAATACTAATATTCCCCGGAAAAGGAGTCAGAAATGAAAGCACACGGAACAGTGCATAAATATGGTGACAATGTGGATACAGACGTAATAATACCTGCCAGATACCTTAATACCACCAATCCCAAGGAACTGGCGGAAAAATGTATGGAAGATATTGACCCGGCATTTGTAAATAGAGTAAAAAAGGGTGATATCATTGTTGCTAATAAGAACTTTGGCTGCGGCTCCTCCAGAGAGCATGCGCCTATTGCTATTAAAGCATCCGGAATCAGCTGTGTTATAGCAGAAAGTTTTGCTAGGATCTTCTACCGAAACTCCATTAACATAGGACTCCCAATTATTGAATGTAAGGAAGCAGCCGATGAAATAGAAGCTGGAGACGATGTTAAGATTGATTTTGACAGCGGTATTATATACGATGTGACAAAAGGGAAAACCTTTAAAGGACAGCCCTTTCCGGAATTTATGCAGAGAATTATTAAGGCTGAAGGTCTTATAAACTATATAAACAGTTAGTTCTTCTTTTAAACCACTCAAAAATTATAGGGGAAAACCCTGTAGCGTTTGAGTGGTTTTTTTCTATGCTAGGCTTTCACCTATCATGCCTGTCTTGTATTGATTTGTTAAAAGTGTTAAAATATAACTGTATTAGTGATTGATAAATTTAAGAGAGAAAGGATGCCGGGAATTGGCAGTATCAAGGCATTACTCTGATACTTGGGATTATAAATGAGGGATTTTTGTATCATAACGGACGGTACAGCGGATCTGACACAGGAGATGATAGAAAGACTTGGAATCATCTCTATACCGATGGGGTTTGAGGTTGAAGGAAAAGCGTATATTCATTATCCGGACGCCAGGGAATTGGCTTCCCATGAGTTTTATGAAAAACTTAAGCAAGGAAGTAAGTCAGTAACTTCGCTTATTAATACAGACACTTTCTTATCAGTATTTGAACCGATTATAAAAGAAGGCAAAGATATCTTATACATTGCATTTTCCTCTGCCCTTAGTGGAACCTATAATTCCTCATTGATTGCAAAAGAAGATTTGGAAGAAAAATATCCGGAGGCAAAAATCATATGTTTTGATTCCAAATGTGCATCTGTGGGAGAAGGACTTTGTGTTTATACAGCTGCCCAGCTAAAACAGGAAGGGTATACCATAGAGGAATTAAAGAATTGGCTGGAAAAAAACATACTAAATATCTGTCATTGGTTTACAGTGGATGACTTGTTTCATCTTAAAAGAGGCGGAAGAGTCAGCGCACTTAGCGCAGGAATCGGTACAGCACTTAACATTAAACCGGTTCTGCATGTTGATGAGGAAGGACGCCTGATTCCAATGGAAAAGGTAAGAGGTAGAAAAAAATCAATCCAGGCACTTTTTAGTCATATGGAAGCTTCTGTCACAGCTCCGGAAGAACAGGTTATCTTCATAGGTCACGGCGATGCAAAAGAAGATGCAGAGTATCTTGCAGAATTAATAAAAGCAAAATATCCGGTAAAGGATGTGATTATTAATTATATCGGTCCGGTGGTTGGCACCCATTCAGGGCCCGGAACGATAGCATTATTCTTTTTTGGTACTGGTAGGTAAGCTGGAAAATATAATACAATTTCCTGCACAATTCTATGCCTGGGAAATCCTCGGCACGAAACTGCTAGTGTGTTAGGTGTTGCAAATAAACTGAAAGTATAAAATCTCATATCAAACAAACGCATCATGTATGAAGTATCATCTATAGGGAATGATAGAGAACAGGAGGTTGCTTATGAAATTAATATTTATTGGAGCTGCCCATGAAGTAACCGGCAGTTGTTATTTACTAGAAGCCTGCGGAAAGAATATATTGATTGACTGCGGATTAGAACAGGGCCGGGATATATTTATCAATAAGCCTATACCGATATCGGACAGAGAGATTGATGCGGTCTTACTGACCCATGCCCATATGGATCATGCAGGAAGGCTTCCACTGCTCTATAAAGAAGGTTTTAGCGGTAATATACATTCCACACAGGCAACAAAAGACTTGTGTGAGATAATGCTTCAAGACAGTGCCCATATTCAATTGTTTGAAGCTGAGTGGAAGAATCGTAAGGGTATCAGGAAAGGAGAACCGCCGGTTGAACCTCTGTATGTGGCTGAGGATGTCAAGGGAACCTTGGACAGATTTATTTCTCACAGTTATGGAGAAAAGGTGAGCCTTTTTAACGGTATTGAATTCCGTTTTGTGGATAGCGGTCATTTACTGGGCTCTGCCAGTATTGAAGTATGGATTACGGAAGATGGTGTAACGAAGAAAATCGTATTCTCCGGAGATATCGGAAATATCAATCAGCCTTTAATTAACGACCCCCAGTATATTGAAGAAGCAGATTATGTGGTTATGGAATCTACCTATGGTACCAGAGATCATGGAGCGGCTCCGGATTATATTACAGAACTGACTGACATACTGCAGACAACCTTTGACAGAGGAGGAAATGTTGTGATTCCTGCCTTTGCGGTGGGAAGAACGCAGGTGCTTTTATATTTCATTCGTCAGATTAAGATGGAGAACCGCATCAAAGGCCACAATAATTTTAAAGTATATGTGGATAGCCCTCTGGCAAATGAAGCGACGGAAATATTTACGGAAAACGTACAGGGTTACTATGATGCACAGGCAATGGAATTGGTGGAGAAGGGAATAAATCCGATACAGTTCCCGGGACTTATAACGGCTGTTACTTCAGAGGAGTCTAAAGCCATCAACTTTGATAAGGATGTAAAGGTTATTATATCCGCCAGCGGTATGTGTGATGCAGGCAGAATTAGACACCACTTAAAGCATAATTTATGGCGAAGTGAAAGTACTGTTCTGTTTGTGGGACATCAATCAGAGGGAACACTAGGTAAGATTATTATAGATGGAGCGGATCATGTGAAGCTCTTTGGCGAAACCATACAGGTTAAGGCTGAAATCAGAAGAATGAATGGTACCAGCGGCCATGCTGACAAGACCGGACTTTTAAAATGGATTAATTCCTATAAGAAGAAACCGGAAGTAGTATTTGTAACCCATGGTGATGAAGAAAGCTGTGAATCCTTTGCTGCTGAGCTGAAAAATGAATATGGACTTGAGAGTTTCACTCCCTTTAGCGGTGATTGCTATGATCTAAAGGAAGGTATCTGGCTTGAGAAAAATCAAGGTATTCGTGTGAAGAAGGGTGAAGAAAGAGAAGAGAAGAAAGCTACTTCTTCTGTTTATATACGTCTTCTGGACACCGCTAACAAGCTATCAGCTCTTATACGTCAAAGTGAAAAGAGACCGGCAAAAGATCTGGCCAAGTTAAATGATATGTTGAATTCCTTAATTGAAAAGTGGAAATAAAAAGGATGCTTTATGGTTTCTAAGAATATCTTGCGGACCATAAAGCATTCTTTTTAGTATTTAATAAAAAACAGAAGTAAAATTATGAATGCTATTATATAAAAATTAATAATTATACAAAATTTAGAAAAAATGTTGACATTTGTAAAATCATCAATTAGACTAAAAAATAGTAATAAGGCTTAGTACATATACTGATTAAATAAGGAAGGTTATAAAAATTTTAAAAAAATAATGAGGTAGGTCTGCATGATTCTTAAAATTGTTTATATAATTTTTATATGTTTATACAGTATTCTATTATTGGTATCATCCGTAAAAGCCATTGGTGAAAATCCGAAGGAAAAGGACAAGAAGATAGACACAGGAAACCTCTTTATCCTTATCGGAAGTGTATTGCAGTTCTTTAGCATCCTCCCCTTATTACTAGAGCAATTTACGAACTATATCTTTGTTCTTCTAACTGGTTTAGTTTTCATACATATAGGTGCGCTTGTAAATGGTTATAAAAAATACGGCAAACCACACTGGCAGCACCATATTGTCAGATTGATACTATCAATCATCATTTTGTACGTCTTTTACATAAGCATGAGAATCTAAACCTATTCAACAAAAATATGTGGAAGTTTCAGGCTCTTTTATAGCCTAATATATATACATATAAATTAATCCAGCAACCGACCTGTTTCACCATATGCACAGGAAAATTACGCAAAGCAGAAAGAACGAATGCGCCTTGGAACCAGCGCATGAGTCTTTCTGCTTTGCGTAATTTTCCGTCCCATTGTAAAAAACCCGTATTTTGCCATTCAAATCAGGTAAATTCTTTCATCATTTGCATATAAATATCTTCAATAGCTTCATCATTAATAGCAGTATCTAAAAATATTTCCACTGCCCTTTTTGCCTGAGCAATTAACATTTCCAGACCATTTACGGCAGGAAGGCCAAGGCTTTCTGCCTGCAGCAACAGCTTCGTTTTTAGGGGGTTGTAGATAATATCTACAACCCCTTTTAAGTTGGTGTAAGGGGCAAGATCCATAGGAGAGTTTTCGGTATTCGGAAACATTCCCACAGGGCTTGTATTAATTATATATGCTACATCCAGGTGATTTTTCAAAGCATCTTCATAAGTAATACAGCCATTATCCTCTCTGTACTTTACATGGAGTATTTCTGAAGCTTCCAAATGGGAGAGGGCCGCAGACACAGCCTTCGAGGAACCGCCGTTACCAATTATAAAGACTTTTTTCCCTTTCACCTCCATTTGATGATGTTCCAGCGTATATAGAAATCCAAAAAAATCTGTATTGTAACCATATAACTGTCCATTGCGGTTAACAATGGTATTAACTGCACCGATTTGTTTGGCATGCTCATCAATTTCAAACAAATAAGGAATTACATCACTCTTATAAGGTATTGTAACATTAATTGCTTTAAAATCCTTCTTTACCATGAAATCTGCAAATTCATCCTTTGCGACAGGTCTTATCTCATAGCTGTAATTCTTAATATCATGATAATGAATCAGCTTTTCGTGAATTGGCTTGGAAAAGCTATGTCCTAATTTTTCTCCGATTAATCCATACTCCATAATAAATACCTGCCCTTTCTAGTAAATCTTTCTTAGATTTTTAGAATATTTTATTTGTAAGGAAGCATATAATCTTCCGGTGATAACAACATTTTAATCAGGAAATGCGCTTTAAAATCAACGCAGCCTTTTTCTGACAGGTATAAATTACGTACCTTTGCCACCCGAATCTTCCTATAAGGCTATACCAAGGATAATATAATAAATTCTATTTTGCAAGTTAAAATATGAGGTCATAAATTTTTCAAGGGTACATATATTGTTTTAAAGGAGGAGGACGAGTACCGGAAGTTACCGTTTGAATCCGTCGGAAGGAATTTTCCACTTTTGATTGAGTGTGCACAGGCTTTGGCATGGGTACATATATGGAGGTCTGCAATGAATAAGAAAGAGGAACTTCTTAAGATATTTTCCATTAAGCTTAGGAATATACTGGCAAAGGCTGAGTTGGATTATGAGCTTTTGCAGGAGATCAGGTTACGGGTGAACGCTCCTTTGTTGATTGTCTATGATAATAAGGAATATTTTCTTACAGAGCAATCTGAATTATCAAGATGCGGGGAGGACAGTTACCTTTTAACCAAAAATGAATTAAAAGAGACTATGGAGTATATAAGTAATTACTCCTTGTATGCATTTGAAGAGGAATTAAAGCAAGGCTTTCTTACCATAACCGGGGGGCACCGGGTGGGAATTGCCGGAAAGACAGTATTGGAGGAAAATCGTTTAAAAAGTATTAAACATATCTCCTTTATCAATATTCGCTTGTCCCATCAGATTAAAGGATGTGCCAATAAAGTAATTCCCCTTATTATGGAAAATGGGAACTGTCTGCATACCCTCATTATCTCACCGCCCTGCTGCGGTAAAACCACACTTTTGAGGGATATTATCAGACAGATATCCGATGGTGAAAAAGACAGAGGCGGACTTACGGTAGGTGTAGTGGACGAAAGATCTGAAATAGGAGCTTGTTATATGGGTGTTCCTCAGAATGACCTTGGTATCCGTACTGATGTATTGGATTGCTGCCCGAAAGCCAAGGGAATGCTGATGTTAATCCGTGCTATGTCGCCCAGAGTAATTGCAGTTGATGAAGTTGGTTCGAAAGAGGATATTGAAGCAATTGAATATGTAATAAACTGCGGATGTAAACTTATTGCGACAGTTCATGGCAATTCTCTGCAAGATGTCAAGGGCAAACCGCTTTTAAGAAAATTAATAGAAGACAGACTGTTTGAGAGGTATATTCTTTTAAGCAATAAAGGAAGCGTGGGACATCTGGAAGAGGTTTATGACAGAGATGGTATTGAAATTTATTCAAAAACAGGAGGAGGCTTATGATCATCACCTTCATCAAAATGTTAGGCTGTATATTGATACTTATCTCCTCAGCAGGAATGGGGATGTACTTTAGCGGTGAGTTAAAAGGAAGGATTCAAGATTTAAAGGAGCTGAGGAGAATATTGAATCTGTTAAGAGGGGATATACGCTATGCCAATACACCGCTGCCGGAAGCAGTACAAGCCCTTACGGTAAGGCATGATGGTAAGTATAGGAAGTTTCTGCAAATGGTTGCAGATAAGTTAAATGAACTTGGGGGAGTATCGTTTGCTGCAATCTGGAGTGAATCCATAGGTAAAGGATTGGAAAACACTTCTCTTAGCAAGAAAGATCTTCTTAATCTGGTTCAATTCGGTGAGAATATGGGATACCTGGATAAGGAAATGCAATTGAATACCATTGATTTATATTTGACTCAGATTGAAGAGGAGATAAAGGAGCTTTCAAAAAATGTTAAAGAAAAAACCTATATGTATAATACTCTAGGAATTCTTGGAGGGATTTTCTTAACAATTGTCATGCTGTAATTTTCAAGATTTTATGCTGCTGTTGGCGGCGGAATAGAGGTTAACATGGACATCAACGTAATTTTTAAAATAGCTGCGGTAGGAATCCTGGTCTCTGTATTGAATCAGATATTAAAACAATCAGGAAGAGATGAGCAGGCATTTCTCACTACTCTGGCAGGTCTCATCCTGGTCCTTTTCTGGATTGTACCTTATATCTCCGACTTATTTAAAACCATTCAAAACCTGTTTACCTTATAAGGAAGGGAGAAAGGAATGTTACAGATAGCCTTAGTCGGGATCAGTGTTATACTGCTTGCGATTATTTTTAAAAATTATAAGTCGGAATATTCAATATATATAAGCCTTGCAGGCTGTATTTTGATTTTCTACCTGGGTTTAAGTAAGCTAGAGCTGATAATCAGTACAATTAAGAAAATTCAAACATATATTAACCTAAACGAATCTTATTTAGGGATATTAATTAAGATTATCGGCATTACCTACATAGCAGAATTTACAGCAGACCTTTGCAAAGATTTTGGACATACTGCCGTAGCAAACCAAATTGAATTGGTAGGAAAACTGACGATACTGGCCACCGGTATGCCAATATTGTTAGCTCTGCTGGATACCATTAACAAATTTCTGACTACTTAAACAAAAGGCAGTTTTCAACTACGAATGGAAAGGGGGTATTATGAGGAAAGCAATCCTTTGCGTGATATTTCTACTGCTGTTTCTTATGATGTTTCAGACAAAAGTCTTTGCAGCCTCTGATAAACTTTCACAAGGAAGCGAGGATATTGATTTCAGCCAGATTCAATCGGTGATAGATGATACCCTGTCAAATAATAATAAATTTGATTTTATGGATTATGTAAATGATTTAGTAACGGGAAGAAAAACTTTTTCAATTACCGGGATACTAGATGACCTAAAGCAAGTAATTGCAAATGAAATTAAAAATAACATCGGTACCTTTACCGGTCTTATATCCATAGCCGTGATAGCGGCGGTATTTACGAATTTTTCATATGCGTTTCACAATGTACAGGTAGCAGATACCGGATTTTATGTGGCTTATCTTTTACTGTTTTCTATTTTAACCGGTTCTTTTATTACTGCCTCCTCCATGGCTGCCCAGACACTTTCGTCACTGCTTGAACTGATGAAAGCACTGGTTCCGTCTTATTTTATTGCGGTGGCATTTTCCACCGGACCGGGAACCTCAATGGTATATTATCAGATAACACTATTTTTAATAACCTTTGTAGATGTACTGTTAATTAAGATTATTATTCCTATGATTAATATCTATCTCGTTATCTCCATGGCAAATAATCTTTCGAAAGAAGACCTTCTCTCAAAACTGACAGAACTATTGGAAACCGTAATGAGCTGGGGACTTAAAACACTGGTAGGGGTCGTAGTAGGGTTTAATGCTGTTCAGGGACTTATTACACCGGTATCTGACAAGATGAAGAAATCATTGCTCTTTAAAGCGGCAGGTGCTGTGCCGGGAGTGGGGGATATCTTTGGTACTGTAGCTGAAAGCGTACTGGGTGCCGGAGTGCTTTTAAAAAATGCAATAGGCGTGACGGGAGTAGTGGTTATAATTATCCTGTGTGCCGTACCGGTTATCAAACTTGCTGTTATGACCTTAATATATAAGGTCAGCAGTGCGGCTGTCCAGCCAATATCGGACAAGCGTATGCTAAAATGTATCTCTGCTTCTGCTGATGCTTCTATGTTTCTCTTACAGACGGTTATCGTCGGCGCAGTTTTATTTATTATAACCATCACCATTGTGGCAGCTACTACCACATAGAGGAGATGAAACATGCGAAATACTTTATTACATATTTATTTGCTGATATTCCCAATTAACGGGTTTGGCAGTATGGAGGTTATATGCAGTATATCTATTCTTGGGTAAAGAACATTGTTATTTTTATGGTGCTCATTAGTGTGATAACCAATTTATTGGGTAAGAGCTCTTATAAAAAATACATCAACCTCATATCAGGAATTATCCTGGTAATTCTGGTCATATCTCCACTGCTAAAGATATTTCAGCTGAATAATACGCTGGACTATTATTTTACAACGAATTCACTGGTAGCAGAGACAAAGGATTCTCTTAACATGGAAGAAAAATTAAACAGCACAGGGGCCAGGCAGAAAGAAGAAATTTTCTCACAGGTAAAAGTAAAAGTTGAAAATAAAGTAAAGGAGCTGTTAAAAAATGAAAATATTGAGGTGGACAGTATGGAAGTTACCTTAGTGGAGGATGAGACAGACAGTAACTATGGTGAACTTAAGAAACTTGATATTAAGGGGGTATACAATGCAAATCAACAGTCTGATAAAAAAGCCGATAAGGAGGCTATTAATATTGACAGGGTTGTTATTGATGATATTAACATAAAGAAAGATTCAAAGAGTATGGAAGATACAAAGGAGAGTAAAAACTACCTGTCCCCGGTAGAAATCAATGCAAAAAAAGTTTTGTCGGACTTCTATAATCTCAAAGCAGATAATATAAATATTAGTATACAGGAGTAATCTCCCACATACTAAGAATGTTTTATAAGATACCAGTAAATAGGCTCCTAGTTTGGGAACCCACCTATTAAATGCAGCGGAGATGGTGACCGTTAAAGCAGCATGGAAGACAAAATATGGAAAAAGAAAAAAAGAAAATTACCTTGAAAGAGATAGGACCAGCAAGACTTGTAATGTTACTAATGGCAGGAATATTTCTGGTGTTAGTATCACTTCCTAATTTAACATCTTCTGATAAAAAAACCAAAGAGCCGTCTGTTAGCAGCAAAAGTTTGGTAAGTCAATCCTCTGACAGCGCCAAGGATGAAACAAAGCTTTATGTTACAGATTTGGAGGACCGCTTAAAAAAGGTGCTAATGAAAGTAGATGGCATCGGGGCTGTAGAGGTCATGATAACCCTAAAGGGATCCAAAGAGGAAGTAATATTAAAAGATAGACCATACACAAATGAAAGCGTGAATGAAGTTGACGGGGAGGGCGGAAGCAGGAATAGTGACAAAACAGAACAAAGTGATACCACCATTATGGTAGAGGGAAGTGACGGTGTAAAAAAGCCCTATATCCTAAAGGAGATTGAACCGGAAGTAGAAGGTATCCTTGTGATAGCTCAGGGCGGCGATCGGGCTGTCATCCAAAGTGAAATAATTGATGCTGTACAGGTATTATTTGGCGTTCCGTCACATAAAGTTAAAGTAATGAAAATGAATTCATAAAGATTCTTCAAGGAGGTTTAGCATGAAAAACTTATTCAGAAAAAATAATATCATAATTGCAGCCTTAGCAATCATGATAATCATTGCCGGGTATTTGAACTTTAGTAGTAAACATGACCCCTTAAAAACCGGTGATACAAATGACGCAAATACAGAATCCACTATGGGAAATGATATATCTGACAGCGACTTTTTGGCATTAGATGATCAGGGTAATGTATTACCGGAATCCTCACTGGACCTTTCCGACTCTGACAAGGGCACAACCAGCGACGTAGCAGCAGATACTTCAAAGAAAGATACTACAGCAAAGGACGATGCATCCACTGACACAAAGAAAACTGCAGACAAGGACAGTACTACTGATACCGCATCAAAGGATAATGCAGATGTAGCAGCAACTGATGATGGCACAACAAAGACAGCAGATAAATCCGATGGTAAAGAGACCAGTACACCAGGTGAAGCCGTTTTAGTAAGTACAACTACAACCGCTGATTTCTTTGAAGCAGCCAAGTTAAACAGAGAGCAGTGGAGATCAAAATACATAGATACTTATAATGATATTATTGCTAAAGATAATCTTTCTGAAGAGAGTAAGCAGGTTGCCGTAAATGCACTTATTAAATTAAATAAGATTAAAGAAGCTGAAAATGCAGCAGAAACCTTGCTTGGTGCAAAGGGCTTTACGGATTCATTGGTATTTATGCGCGATAAGAGAGTTGATGTAGTAGTAAATGCTGAGAAATTAACAGAACAGGATCTTGCACAGATCATGGATGTTGTAAAAGCTGAAACCGGTATGAAAGCAAGCCAGATTCATATTAATCCAACAATAGCAAATGAATAAATAAGAAATCCCCTGTAATACCTTAAAATAAGAGGTTTACAGGGGATGTTTTTTAGTTTTTCAATCATATAACAGGGAATTTGCACCAAGCAAAAAGAACGAATGCACCTTGGAACCAGTGCATGAGTCTTTCTGCTTGGTGCAAATTGCCGTCCCATTTTGAAAGACCGACCCTTCGATAATCAAATCAATTACAAGGAATTACATATTGCCATGACAGGTTCTTGCTATAACGTCAAGCTGTTGTTCTTTTGTAAGGTCAATGAATTTTACGGCGTATCCGGAGACACGAATTGTAAAGTTAGCGTATTCCGGCTTTTCGGGATGTTCCATAGCATCCTTTAATTTATCCACACCAAATACGTTGACATTAAGGTGATGTGCTCCGCGGTTAAAATAACCGTCCATTACATTTACAAGGTTTTTACTCTGTTCCTCTTCTGTATGGCCTAAAGCACTGGGACTGATGGTCTGGGTGTTGGAGATACCATCAAGGGCATATTCATAAGGCAGCTTTGCAACAGAGTTCAAAGAAGCCAGCAGGCCGTTCTTTTCAGCACCATAAGAAGGGTTAGCACCGGGAGCAAGAGGAGTCCATGCAGGTCTTCCGTCCGGGAGAGTACCGGTATTCTTACCATATACAACATTAGAGGTTATGGTAAGGATGGAAGTAGTAGGCTCAGAATCACGGTAGGTATGAAATTTCTTCAGCTTTTTCATAAATGTTTTTAAGAGCCAAACAGCGATATCATCTGCACGGTCATCATCGTTTCCGTAACGAGGGAAATCACCTTCGATTTTAAAGTCAACAGCTACGCCGTTTTCATCACGTACAGGTGTTACCTTTGCATATTTGATGGCTGCCAGGGAATCTACCACATGGGAGAAACCTGCGATACCTGTTGCGAAAGTTCTTCTTACATCAGTATCGATTAGTGCCATTTCAGCTGCTTCATAGTAATACTTATCATGCATATATTGAATCAGGTTCAGTATATTTACATAAAGACCGGCAAGCCAATCCATCATGACATCATACTTAGCCATAACGTCATCGTAGTCAAGAACATCTGAGGTAACAGGTTTATAAGCAGGTCCTACCTGAACGCCGCTCTTTTCGTCAATACCTCCGTTAATGGCATAAAGGAGACATTTTGCAAGATTTGCACGGGCACCAAAGAACTGCATTTCCTTACCGGTCTGTGTTGCGGAGACGCAGCAGCAGATGCTGTAGTCATCACCCCAGACAGTACGCATGACATCATCATTTTCATACTGGATAGAGCTGGTCTTCACAGAAATATAAGCCGCATACTTTTTGTAGTTTTCCGGAAGTCTGGAGGAATAAAGAACTGTAAGGTTTGGCTCCGGTGCAGGTCCCATGTTTTCAAGAGTATGCAGGAAGCGGTAATCATTCTTTGTTACCATATGACGGCCGTCCAAGCCAAGGCCTGCGGTTTCCAGAGTAGCCCAGACAGGGTCACCGGAGAATAGCTGGTTATAAGAAGGCACACGTGCGAATTTTACCATACGAAGTTTCAGTACCAGATGGTCGATAAGCTCCTGAGCTTCCTTCTCAGTAAGACTTCCTTCTTTTAAATCACGGTTAATATAAATATCAAGAAATGTTGAAATACGTCCGATGCTCATGGCCGCACCGTTCTGACTCTTGATTGCAGCCAAATATCCGAAGTAGAGCCATTGAACTGCTTCTCTGGCATTGGCTGCGGGTTTAGAAATATCAAAACCATAGTCCGCTGCCATTTTAAGCATCTGCTGTAATGCACGGATTTGATCGGAAACCTCTTCACGGATACGGATAATATCATCTGTCATAATTCCGGAACCGCAGTGGGCAAGATCTTCCTTCTTTTTCTCAATCAAAAAATCAATTCCATAGAGAGCAACTCGGCGGTAATCGCCTACGATACGTCCGCGGCCATAGGTGTCAGGCAGGCCGGTAACAATCTTATTGTGGCGGGCTTTCTTCATTTCTGGTGTATAGGCATCAAATACTGCCTGATTATGTGTTTTATGGTAATCTGTAAAGATTTTATGCAGTGCCGGATCAGGGGTGTAGCCATAGGTGGTGCAGGCATCTTCCGCCATTTTGATTCCGCCGTAAGGCATAAAAGCTCTCTTTAAAGGTTTATCTGTCTGAAGACCAACTACTTTTTCTAAGTCTTTGGCTTCACTGTCAATATAGCCGGGTCCGTAGGCGGTAACACCGGAAACAACACTTGTTTCCATATCTAATACGCCATTGTTCTCTCTTTCCTGTTTCTGTAGCTTTTGAACTTTATCCCAGAGGCTGTTTGTAGCATCGGTGGGGTCTTCCAAGAAACTTTGGTCTCCATCATACGGGGTGTAATTAGCTTGAATAAAATCTTTCACATTGATGTCGTCTGTCCAATGTGAGCCTGTAAAGTTTCTCCATTCTTGTTTCATCGTATTGCTCCTTTGTCATATTAATCAGCGGCACAGGTATCGTCTAGAAGAATGCTTTTCGCATTTTTCTCACTGACCGCATCAGGCGGCATTACTCCTTTTAGAGAATAGGGAATACCAAGTACTTCCCATTTATATTCTCCCATGGAATGATAAGGAAGCACTTCAATCTTCTCTACATTTTTTAAGGTAAGGATAAAATCCCTTGTTCTCTTAAGGCTGCCTTCATTGTCGGTAATTCCCGGAACAAGCACATATCGGATCCAGATAGGTTTCCGGATATCGGAAAGGTACCGGAACATCTCCAGAATATTTTCATTTGAACAGCCGGTTAATTTTATATGCTCGGCTGTATCGATGTGCTTGATATCCGCCAGAAGCAGATCTGTGTACTTCATCAGTTCCTGAAACTTATGAAAGAACGGCTCTTTTACTGTAAAAGGCTGCCCTGCCGTATCGAGTACGGTGTGGATTCCTCGTTCCTTCGCTTTTTGAAACAGGTCAAGAAGAAAATCAATCTGTAAAAGGGGCTCCCCGCCGCTGACCGTTATACCGCCTTCCTTACCCCAATAACTGCGGTAGCGTTCTGCCTGGTCAAGGAGTTCCTCTGCTGTACGCAGATCCTTTGAATGAGGGTCCCATGTATCAGCGTTGTGGCAATAACGGCAGCGCATATGGCAGCCCTTTAAAAAAATCAGATATCGAATTCCCGGTCCGTCAACGGAGCCGAAGGATTCAGTTGAATGTATTGCACCTTTGATCATGTGGTTCCTCCTTTCTGGTATGCACAGTATATTACCGCTTTTATATTTTTTCCTTGATTATAATCAAGTTTGTAATCAAGTTTTATTTTGTTTCATAAATCTTTTTAAGTCCGCTGCGATCAGTGACTATAATTTTTCCTTTTCCGAGCCTCTTAATGAGGTGAGCTTTTTCGAAATTACTTAAGTTCCTGCTGACTGTTTCCGGACGCAGCCCGATACTGGCAGCGATATCCTCCAATTTTAATTTAATCTCTGGTCCGACGCAGCGGATATCCCTATCCAATAAGAAGCCCGCCAGCCGTATTTTGGGGTCATGGATGGACAACAGCAGTGCCTTTTCATTGGAATCTTGTAAGCGGCGTGAGAGAAGGGAGATGAGGTTCATGGCGATACTTGGGTGATATGCCAGAAGCTGTATGAATTCTGTCTTTTTAATTTCACATAGATGCACATCCGATAGGCAAATAGCATCGTAGGGAAAAACAGGCTCCTCTAAAAAAAGATTTTCCCATACGGCATCCCCATCATTAATAATATCAAGAATATATTCATTACCGTCCACGTCATATTTACAGAGCTTAATCCGTCCCTTACGAATAATCAGGACAGAATCAACTTCTTCTCCGGCTCTGAATAATGTACTGCCCCTTTCAAAAGTTGTCTGTACGGAATGTTCGGTCAATTTTTTTTGCACATCTCCGGGAAGTGCGTTAAACAGTGGGATAGCTGTAGTACATAAAATACCGCTTTTGCAGTTTCCGCATCCATGTGCCATTGATTTATCTGTATTTTCCATAATTGATATCATCCTCTCGTTGTATTACAATGTATTTTATTATTCTATCATAATTTGGACGGCTTCATATAGTGTTTTTGCAACTTTCAAAAACGAATAATTTGCTGTTAAACTCAAAGTGACCAGTATTTTACAATCAAAATTGATCATAATAAAAACAAGCAGCTATAAGCTTTAGGATTGCGCTCTGTATGAAAAGATGTATAAAATGGTTTGCAAATAGGCATATTTTTGGTATAATACCTGATATAGGGATTGCAGGAAAATTTGAAATACATTTTTTCCTGCACAAGATTATACCTGGGATAACCTCGGCATAATCTTGCAGTATGTTGAATAGGGTGTGACAATGAGAATTATAAAATGCATAGTCCACACAAGTGTAGACCTGTGAAATCCTCAGCATAGCCCAAGGTGTATGAGGTAGGCATGGCAATTGGTATGAAAAAACTTTTATGTGAAGGCGTTTGCCTAAGACTAGGAGGTAATAGAGTTGGTTAAGGAAGAAAATAGAAATACTTATCAAATTCATGCGGACAGTAATGTCGGAGAAGTTCAGATAGCCGATGAAGTCGTTGCCACTATAGCAGCCCTGGCTGCAACTGAAGTTGAAGGTGTAGCAGCTATGAGCGGTAATGCTACCAGAGAACTGGTAAGCAAGCTTGGCATGAAAGGTTATTCCAAAGGAGTTAAGATAGAAGTGAGTACTGACTCTGTTTCAGTAGACTTATCCTTGACCTTAAATTATGGCTACAGTATTCCTGAGACTTCCAGACAAGTTCAGGAAAAGGTAAAGGCAGCAATTGAAAATATGACTGGATTAACGGTATCTGGTGTCAATGTCAGAATATCTGATGTTAATATTGATAAGAATAAATAAGTAAACGAATAGTTCTTAACCTATGCAGCCCTTAAGATTTTCCTATTTAAGGGTTGTTTATGCGTTAGTATGAAATAAAAGGAACTCATTTTGGCGCGTGGTTGTTGTATTTGTATTAAGAAAGGTTGGTTACGGATGAATAGAAGAGAGATAAGAGAGCATTTGTTCCGCATGTTGTTTAGAAAGGATTTTCATGAAGAAGACGAGATATCGGAACAGATGAATTTGTATCTGGAATCTCTGGATGAACCGAAGGAAGAAGAGGATATCGAGTATCTAAAGGGGCGTTCTGCTCTGATACTCTCAAAGCTCCCTGAAATTGATACCATCTTAAGTGAAATTTCAAGCGGGTGGAAGTTAAACCGAATGGGAAAGGTGGATCTTACCATATTAAGACTTGCCGTATATGAAATAAAATTTGATGAAGATGTACCAACCAAAGTTGCAATCAACGAAGCTGTAGAAATTGCAAAGCTTTTTGGAGGAGATTCTTCGGGAGCCTTTGTAAACGGAGTTCTTGCGAAATTAGCGAAAGAAGAGCAAAAGTAGATAAACTTCTTTCACTCCCCACTGATTTTACGTGCGTGTTAAAGAACGCAGATGGGAGCCCTATATGAGTAATGTATATACAGTCACACAGGTGAATACCTATATTAAAAACCTCTTTATCCGGGATTACAATTTAGGGAATATCTATGTAAAAGGAGAAGTTTCCAATTGTAAATATCACACCTCAGGGCATATATATTTCACATTAAAGGATATGACAGGACAGATTGCATGTGTTATGTTTGCCGGACAGAGAAGCGGACTTCGGTTTACTTTAAAGGAAGGTCAGAGTGTTATTGCCCTTGGTGCGGTTAACGTATATGAGAGAGACGGTAAATATCAGCTTTATGCGAAAGAAATTATTGAAGAAGGCTTAGGTCTTCTCTATCAGAAATACGAGCAGTTGAAAGAA
Organism: Anaerocolumna chitinilytica; assembly: GCF_014218355.1. Lineage (NCBI taxonomy): Bacteria > Bacillati > Bacillota > Clostridia > Lachnospirales > Lachnospiraceae > Anaerocolumna > Anaerocolumna chitinilytica. The sequence continues at coordinate 4,118,970 of NZ_AP023368.1, read as the reverse complement.
AGCCTGGAAAAGGAAGGTTTATTCTTAAACGAACACAAGAAGAAGATACCGCCATTCCCTGCTTCTGTAGGTATTGTTACTGCAAAGACTGGAGCAGCAATACAGGATATTATAAATATTGCTAGGCGAAGAAATCCTTATATCCAATTGTATCTATATCCGGCGCAGGTACAAGGTGAAGGTGCGGCACAGACTATTGTTGCCGGTATCAAAGCCTTGGAAAAACAGAAAGTAGATACAATTATAGTTGGCCGCGGAGGAGGTTCCATTGAGGACCTTTGGGCGTTTAATGAGGAAATTGTTGCAAGAGCTATCTATCAGTGTGAGATACCGATTATATCAGCAGTAGGTCATGAAACAGATGTTACTATTGCAGATTTTGTATCGGATTTACGAGCACCTACACCATCTGCAGCCGCAGAATTGGCTGTTCCGGATGTCCGGGCTATACTTTATGAACTGGAGAAAGTAAAAAACACTTTAAACCGCAGCATGGAAATCAGAGTTTCCCTCTGCCGGAAGGAAATAGAGAGTTTAACCTTAAGACTGGAGCATCTGAGCCCAATCTATCAAATCAGACAGAAACGCCAATTCCTTGCTGATTCCGAGCAAACATTAAATCAGCTGATTAATACTAAAATCAGAAATAAGCGGCATATGCTGGAGCTTTACATAGAAAGACTCGAAGGATTATCACCGGTTAAGAAGCTGAATAAAGGTTATGCTCTAGTTACCAATGACCAGGGCAAGATAGTAAACAGTATCAGGAAAACCACCCTTGGTGATAAACTTAGAATCAGTGTAACAGATGGAGATATATTGGCTGATGTCACGGAACTAATACAGGTTGCAGGCCGAAAGCAGAACCTGGAGAACGAATAATATTAACCATATAAAAGTGTTCGCCCTTATAAAGACAATATTTGGTTTCTGTAGGGGAGAGCTTAAGAGCGCTAAGACGCGCAAGGAGGGTTATGAAGGAGAAAACAAATAATCTGGAACAATCTTTTCTGGAATTAAATGATATTATAAAGAAACTAGAATCAGAGGAAATATCCCTGGAAGATTCCTTTACCTTATATCAGGAGGGGATAAAACTCTTAAAGAGCTGTAACGATTCAATTGACCGAGTGGAAAAACAGCTTATTATTCTGGGAGAATCAGGTGACCCTGTTGCCGTATAGTAAATAGCAGAGATATCCGTTTGGTTTGAAATGCACATTTTATGGCATGGAGGGAAATGATGGAGAGGGAAGTATTTAACCGTTTACAACAGGAGAAGAAGGAATACATCGAAAAAGTATTGAAAGTTTTTTTACCTTTTGGTGATGAACCTCAAAACAAGATATATGAGGCTATGAATTATAGTGTGCTGGCAGGCGGAAAAAGATTAAGGCCTATACTGATGCTTGCAGCTTTTGAAATGTTTGAGGGCAATGAGAAAGAAATATTGGAACCTTTCTTAGCTGCTATTGAGATGATACACACATATTCTCTGGTTCATGATGATCTCCCGGCAATGGATAATGATGAATACAGACGGGGAAAGAAGACCACTCATGCTGTTTATGGTGAAGCTATTGGTATTCTGGCAGGAGATGCATTGTTAAACTATGCTTTTGAGACCGCCTGCCTGGCTTTTAAAAAGAGTCAATATTGCCAGCAGATAGCAGAAGCTATGGGAGTATTAGCTAGAAAGTCCGGAATACGGGGCATGCTAGGCGGTCAGGTAGTAGACATGGAAGGCTTTACTGAAAAAACAGAAAAGTCAGAGCTTGATTATATGTACCGCTTAAAAACAGGTGCACTGCTGGAGGCCTCTCTGATGATCGGTACTATTCTTGCCGGAGGTACTGCAAAAGAAGTGAAAATGATGGAGCAGGTAGCAGAAAGTATAGGTCTTGCCTTTCAGATACAGGATGACATTTTAGATGTGGTTTCTAGCGTTGAAGTCTTGGGAAAGCCCATTCATAGCGATGAAAAGAACAATAAAATTACTTATGTGAATCTGCTTGGCTTGGATGAAAGCCAAAAGGAAGTTAAAAAACTTACCGAGGATGGTTTAAATACTCTTAAAAATCTTAATAAAAATGCAGAATTTCTTGAGATCCTGCTTAATAGCTTGATTAATCGTAAAAACTAGAGAGAACGGAAGAAACGATTAAATAAATTGCAAATATGCAATAAATAGGAATGAAGGTGAATCAGTGGCAGGGATACTTGACCTTGTAAATGAGGCAAATGATATAAAAAAGATAAAGCCGTCGGACTATAAGGCGCTGGCAGATGAAATCAGAGAGTTTTTAATCGGAAATATCAGTAAAACCGGAGGGCATCTGGCATCAAATCTGGGAACGGTGGAACTTACCATGGCATTACACCTGTACTTGGATTTTCCGGCTGATAAGCTTGTATGGGATGTTGGACATCAGGCATATACCCATAAACTTTTAACAGGAAGAAAGAAAGAATTCTCAAGCCTTCGTACTTACGAAGGCTTAAGTGGTTTTCCCAAAAGAAAAGAAAGTGATTGTGATAGTCTGGATACGGGACACAGCTCCACATCTTTATCTGCTGCAATGGGGATGGTTCAGGCAAGGGATATACGAGGCGGAAAGGAAAAAATTGTTGCGGTAATCGGTGACGGTGCGCTTTCTGGCGGAATGGCTTTTGAGGCTTTAAATAATGCAGCAGAGTTAAAATCCAATCTAATTATTATATTAAATGATAATAAAATGTCTATTTCTGAGAATGTTGGAGGAATGGCAAATTACCTCGGTAAACTAAGAACCGGTGATAAATATATTAACCTGAAGCAGACTGTTGAAAAAGCCCTTAATAATGTGCCTGGCATTGGACACATTATCGCGGATAAAGTCAGAAAGTCCAAGGATTCTCTGAAACGTCTGGTAATTCCAGGAATGTTATTTGAGGATATGGGATTAACGTATATCGGACCTATCGACGGACATAATCTGAATGAGCTCTCGACAGCTTTGCTCAGTGCCTCCAAGGCTAAAAAGGCTGTTCTTATCCATGTTATCACAAAGAAAGGCCGAGGGTATAAACCGGCTGAAAAAAATCCAAGTTATTTTCATGGTGTGGATGCCTTTGATATTAAGACCGGAAAGAATAGTAAAGTAAAAAAAGGAATCACTTACACAGAGATTTTTTCTGATACCATTTTAGAACTGGGTGAGAAGTACGACAATCTTACTGCAATAACAGCGGCTATGCCCAGTGGTACAGGTTTAAATAAATTTAAGCAAAAATATCCGGAGCGTTTCTTCGATGTGGGAATTGCAGAAGAACATGCAGTAACTTTTGCTGCAGGTCTGGCTTTAGGAGGTATGAAGCCGGTTGTGGCCGTGTACTCTACATTTTTACAAAGAGCCTATGATCAGATAGTTCATGATGTAGCCTTAAGCTCCCTGCCTGTGATATTTGCTGTAGACAGGGCAGGAATTGTTGGAAATGACGGTGAGACTCACCAGGGTATTTTTGATGTTGCATTTTTATCACATATTCCGAATCTGACTGTTATGGCTCCTAAAAATGGAGCCGAGTTAAAACAGATGTTAATATTTGCTTATGAACAGAATGGGCCGGTTGCCATACGTTACCCCAGAGGGAAAGCTTATGAAGGACTTGCGGACCATAATGAACCCATTGTTTATGGTAAAAGTGAAATAATCTTTCAAAGTAATATAGATGGAAAGAAAAAGAATGCACATAAAAACCGAATACTTCTTCTTGCAGCAGGCAGTATGGTTGAAACGGGTGTAGAAATACGAGATATACTGACCCGGGAAGGCAGAGAAGTTACCCTTGTGAATATCCGCTTTATTGCGCCTATGGATACGGAACTTTTAACAGACATGGCAGCAAGCCATGGAATTTGGGTGACCCTTGAAGAGAATATCAAGCATGGTGGTTACGGAGAAGGGGTTGCGGCTTATCTTTTTGAAAAGAACCTAAGAAATATCAAGTTATTAAATATTTCGCTCCCCAATCAGTTTATCGAACAGGGGGATGTTAATGTACTAAAAGATAAACTTGGATTCGATGCGGTTTCATTGACTAACCGTATCAAAGAGTTTGCATCTGAGATATAACAATAAAGGCAGTATAGCCAGAGGAGTTATACAAAAAAGTATGAATACAGGCTGGCAGTGACAGTACATGAATATAAGCAATAGCAGCAGCCGGGAGGAGTTAGAGTTGAAAGAACGTTTGGATGTCCTGTTAGTCAAGAGAAATCTGGTGGAATCCAGGGAAAAAGCCAAGGCGATTATAATGTCCGGTAATGTGTTTGTGGATGGAATGCGAGAGGACAAAGCAGGGACATCCTTTCCTGAAACGGTTACTATAGAAGTAAAAGGGCAGAATTTAAAGTATGTCAGCAGAGGTGGTCTGAAGTTAGAAAAAGCGATTGCAAGCTATGACTTACAGCTCTCTGGTAAAGTCTGCATGGATGTCGGTTCTTCTACCGGAGGTTTTACGGATTGTATGCTCCAGAACGGTGCCGTCAAAGTATATGCTGTAGATGTTGGTACAAATCAGCTTGCCTGGAAATTACGGCAGGATGAACGTGTGATATCTATGGAAAAGACGAATATTCGTTATGTAACACAGGAAGACATTGGGGAAGAGATGGACTTTATTTCTATTGATGTAGCCTTTATATCTCTGACACTGGTACTGGAACCTGTAAGAAATCTTCTGAAAGAAGAAGGAGAAGTGGTATGCCTTGTTAAACCGCAGTTCGAAGCAGGAAGAGAAAAGGTTGGTAAAAAAGGGGTAGTAAGAGAAGAATCTGTCCATAAGGAAGTAATCATAAAAGTGATAGATTATGCAAAATCCATAGGGTTTACTATCTTGAATCTGGATTATTCACCTATAAAAGGCCCGGAAGGAAACATTGAATACCTGTTGCATCTCAGAAAATCAAATGCTCCTGAAAATTTGAAGGATTTCACTGCAGAAGGCTTAATCAATGAGGTTGTAGAGAAATCACATGCTACTTTAAACTTGTAAAAAATGGGTCTTTATGTTACAATGAACACATCATTGTATAAATAACCATAACAATGTAACAACAGGAGTTTTCATGAATAAATTTTGTCTGATAACCAATCGCAGTAAAGATGCAGATTTAGAGTTAACGAATGAAATAATAGCATATATGACAATGCATCAAAAAGATTGTGTGTGTATTACTTCCACAGAGGTTATCCCTCCGGGTACGGACTGCATTTTGGTTTTGGGCGGTGACGGAACAATCATACAAGCTGCAGATATTGTATGCGGGCTGGAGATTCCCCTTCTTGGAATTAATCTGGGGACCTTGGGATTTCTGGCAGAGATAGAAAAAAATCAGGTATGGGCAGCATTAGATTGTCTGTTTGCTGATAAGTACTCTATAGAAGAGAGAATTATGTTAAAGGGAGTATTGGTAAATGATAATACCAGTGAATATCTTGGCGTAGCGCTGAATGATATTGTAATCTCCAGAAGTAATTTTTCAAAAATAATCAATATCAGTATTTATGTGAACGGAGAACTTGCAGACAGTTACCGTGGTGACGGGGTTATTGCTTCGACCCCAACCGGTTCTACCGGGTATAGTCTTTCCTCAGGAGGACCTGTAGTTAAGCCGGATGCCGATATTTTGGTCTTAACGCCGATATGTCCTCACACCTTGGGAACCCGAAGTATCGTCATATCTTCAAACGATTCTGTCAGCATACAAATAAATGAGAATAAAACATCGGATCAGGAAGGTGCTGTCGCTGTACTGGATGGCAAGTTAACCAGAGAGTTAATAGCCGGAGACAGTATCCATATTACCAAGGCATTAGAAAAAACCAGGATGGTCAAGATTAATCACGTGGAGTTTTTCGAGGTCTTGAGAAAAAAAATCGGACAAGGCGGAGAAAAGAGATGAAAGTTGGCAGACAAAGTAAGATAATTGAGCTCATCAATAAATATGATATTGAAACCCAGGAAGATTTGGCGGACCTCTTAACTCAGGCAGGATATAATGTAACTCAGGCAACTATCTCAAGAGATATCAGAGAATTAAAGCTTACGAAGATAGCGGTAGATGACGGAAAACAGAAATATATTGTATTGAACAATGCCGAAACCGGTATGAGTGACAAATATGTAAGAGTTCTAAGAGAAGGCTTTTTATCCATGGATATGGCTCAGAATATCATTATCATCAAAACCGTATCCGGTATGGCAATGGCTGTAGCAGCCGCATTGGATGCATTGCATATCCCAGGAATTATGGGGTGTATTGCAGGAGATGATACCCTTATGTGCGTCATAAAGACCAATGAGGAAACCATCGGTGTAATGGAAAAGCTGAATAAACTTATTAATTCTAAAACCTTGTAAAGAAAAGCTATCCATGGTAAAATAATTTAAGAATTTAATTAAAAGTAGCAGTCTGTAAAAAGGAGCCGCCTTTGCGGCCTTTTTTGGGCCTGGAAATAGGTAAAAGGAGATGTATTATGTCAGGACATTCTAAATTTGCGAACATTAAGCATAAAAAAGAAAAAAATGATTCTACAAAAGGTAAGATATTTACAAAGCTTGGAAGAGAAATTGCAGTTGCCGTAAAAGAAGGCGGCGCTGACCCTAATGCTAACAGCCGCTTAAAGGATGTTATAGCAAAGGCGAAAGCCAACAATATGCCCAATGATACCATTGATAGAAGTATTAAGAAGGCAGCAGGAGATGCTAATGCTGTTAATTACGAATTTGTATCCTATGAAGGATATGGCCCCAATGGAACTGCTATTATCGTTGAAGCTTTAACAGACAATAAAAATCGTACAGCCTCTAATGTAAGGAATGCATTTACCAAAGGAAATGGTAATGTCGGAACACCTGGCTGTGTATCTTTTATGTTTGACAGAAGAGGACAAATTATTATAGATAAAGAGGAATATGACAAAGAAGCTGACGATTTAATGATGTTAGCTTTAGATGCAGGAGCATCTGACTTCAATGAAGAAGAAGACAGCTATGAAATTCTTACAGAAGAAGATAATTTCAGTGCTGTAAGAGAAGCACTTGAGAGTGCCGGAATCCCTATGGCACAAGCGGAAGTTACTATGATTCCTCAGACTTGGGTAGCTCTTACAGACGAGCAGGATATTAAGATGATGAACCGTACCCTTGATTTACTGGATGAGGATGATGATGTGCAGGAAGTATATCATAACTGGGACGAGTAAGAAGCAGAGTTAAATCCAGCTTGTAATCAACTTGAGGAGAACTAGTTTATGATGCTTGCGATTTTAATTTTTATTATAGGCATATGCTTTCTGTATATAAAGCATAAAGCTAAGACTATGGACATTGATGACAGAACAAAAAAAGTAACTGTATTGTTAAGCCGGTTGCTTATGATTGCCCCCTTAATCGGGGTTGTAATATTTACCATTTTACTGACAACTCTTTTGCACGGACGATTTTTAGAAAGAAGCACACATGCCTTAATTTTATTTGTATTATGGATGTTTGTAACTTCCTTTTATGTAGAGATATTAAAACATAAAAAAAATAAATTTATTATGCTGTGTTCCATGGCAGCAAGTATCGTTTCCATAGCCGTAGTAGTTATGCTTACTCCCCTTGAGAGATACAATACTTTACTGTATAGATATTTTCATGGATATATAGCAATATTAGGTTTTGGCATGTTAGCTCTATTTTATATAGGGCATCTGACCATGAAAGAAATTAACATTTCAAAATAGTATTTAAAATTATCTATCCCCCCGGTATATCGTAATTGACAGATATGACGGAGGGATATTTTTTATCAGCCTGTATATAAAAGATTTTTTAATGCAAATTGTTATGAGATAGGTGAAGACAGGTAGTGATATTGGTATAGATTACCACATAATAAGATGCTACACGATACGGTACTTTCCTTTAATAAGCTCATATTCTGTGATGTACTTTAGATTATTAAATCCCTTTTTTTGAATATAATTGAACATCAATGATGTTAAACTGGTATTTTTAAACCATAGCATAACATAAGAGCAATCATAAACACCCAGAATTATTTGGCAATCACTATCCAAAAATTCTTGATAGTTTCCCACGGGTACTATGTTTTCTTTTTTATTAAATGCTCTTAATGTTACAAATATTAAATACTGGGAGCAGCTTGTCGCAATCTTGTAAAGTTCATTTCCAGTTATTACATTATTTGTATTATGGAAAAGCCCCTCATCTAAGAATTCACCGTTGATGATTTTATATATCTCGTCATCTTCAATTAACCATTGAAATTCTGTATATGGTAAAGGATTAAGTATTTCAGAAAGATATGTTCCATATTTATTTGGTATTTCGAAGCTTAATCCCATATTCTTCATTTTAACCTTCCTTCAAAAAAATGTCATAAATAGCATTGAGGTACATAATGATGTTTTCTAGGCTGATTACTTATTAATCACCTAATTTCATATTATATTTGTATCGTATAGATCAAATGTTATATATTTATAAAAAGTCATTGCAAAAAATACGATTGTTATTATCCATAAATACTGCTTTTGAACTTCTAAAAGTATACCTTTGAAGCAATAATCGTGATGAATTATAGATGGCATCAAAACTGAATTTACCTGTGATAATATCTCTGTCCAAGCTATAGCCTATAAATTGATTTTGCTTATTATAACCACCATCAAAGATTATTTCATTTTGCTTTTTATTTATCAGAAAAGCAGATGCGCCGTCTATATTAACGTCATATACCTGGTCACTAATTAAGTTCGTTTTAACTAAATTGAAATCAGTGTAATAATAAAACCATAGATTACATTGATCATCGATATTTATTGCATAACAATCGCATATATCATACTTTGTGTTCTCCCATATTTTCTGGCCTAATTCATCCCAGATAACGATTCCGTTTCGACCTAAGGGGGTGTCCCATCCAAAGTTACCGAATATACCGTCATCAATATAACTGGTAATTATCTTTTTATCCAAGGTAACGATACAATTTTGAATACCATCTCCTAGGCAGAACTTTTTAATTAACGTACCGTATCTGTCTGTAATAATGGCATTTTTGTCAGTATTTCCATCCTTGTAAAAACGTGCTCTTGCTCCAAGAAGGAGAAATTCATTACCTATTGGTTGAATGAAATGTATGTTAGCCTCTTGAATACCTAGATTATACATTTTAGAACCAAGTAATTCATTATTATTCCAATCAACTATCAAAACAATACGCTTATAGTCTGTATTACTTTTAGTTGGAACAAACATACCGCTAACTCTTTCTGGTACGCTTTTGGAAAATAATAAGTAAACAATGTCATCATATCCAATAGATAAGTTTACTAGCTCATATCGGTGGATTTGGATGTCGATTTACCAACGACTATGATTAACGGATTTCTCAGAATAACCTACCAACGGTGGAGCCATACCCAATAGCTCATCTTGCTTATCAAATATAATATAAAATAAATTATTACTTTGAGGGATAAACAAAAATCAAAACCCAATTATTTGATAAATGATATAATTAGGAAAATGAATTGTAAAGTCATGATTGTTTACGTATAATTAAGAGTAGAAAATTGATTAAACATTTATATTCAAATACGTAAGAATTTGTGGGAATAATTGAATTTGTTTATTATTGGAAACGGATTTGATAAGGAGCATACTTTACCAATGTAAATACTGTATGGAATATTTATTATTACAGTGTAATGAGGAAGCTACAGAATTGTTACGTAGAATAAAACAAATTGGTATTAAAAAAAAGTTTTTACATTCTCTGATTTTTTAAGTTACAGAATATAAATTATGGATACTGTCTCTGAATTAATTGGATTTTGTAAATTTAAGGAGAGTATAAGATGTCAATTTGGCAAAACCCAGATGGTAGTGATAATATCAGCAGACGTAGTAATAGTTCTATATCTTCTATCGGGATAATAGGAGGTACTTTTAGTCCTAAAAGAGACCCATTGCTGGAAGAAAAGTACCATAATTGGATAGAAGAGTATGCGAATATTATTCAACCATGTTCTCATACGATAGAAGAAACGGAACAGTATTTCTTGCAGCAGTGTGAGGCTGTGCCTATGGATAATGATGATAAACGAATGAGAAGCTATCAGTATTCGGTCGTTATGAATTATAAGCTTCAAGATAAGTTATCGGTGTTTCCTTTTGATATGAATAATGAGGCAATTGAAAAATGGAATAGGATACAAAGTGATATTCGTAGGGAATTAATGAATACTTTACCAGAACAATATGGTATAAAAATATCAGGATATTACTTGCCGCAGACAGAACGCAACTTATACTTATATGAAGAATTTAGAAGTGAAATAGAGAGAATTACAAAGCATAATGAAGACTTAATTATAGATACCTATTGTAATGATATTTGCCTTTTCTTTGAGAGAACTACAGGGGATATTCAATGCAGTAATGGTGGGCGAAGCATGATTAATAGGTTATTTGTATTCCGGGGAGTAAATAAAGAGGATATTAAACTAAGAAATGCTCGTTTTCAAGGATATCTTTCATCCATGAGAGAATTGGGAAATATATCGGGTTTTCGCTAACAGTAGAGTCAAATTACCACATGGGAGTAGTGACGGATAACCATTTAAGAAGAATAAAAACAAGATTATATTTTGGTCAGTAAGCTGAGAATTATTTGTAAGTGAGACTAATTACCTCTTCTATAGTAAAAGCCTGACACATAAATGACAAAACATGGCATTAAATTTAAGTTAGAAAAATATAAGAAAAATCATATATTATGACGATATATGTATATGTACTAAAAGCAGGAACTATGCGACAGGGAGGTCAGAATGAAGAAAATATTTATGAAACGGTGGATGGCTGTTGTATGCTGCCTGATAATAGTAGTAACAACAGTTTTACAGCCTATGTCTACAAATGAGGTCAAAGCAGCCGGCGGGGTTCAATTTGTAGTTGATTCAAAGATATGTAATCCTGATGATGAAGTCATTCTTGGAACTGCAGCGCCAAGTATTTATTTAAGAGGAGCAGACGGACAGCCTATATCGGTTGGCAGTTTTAAGCCTGGAACCGTAAAATGGGTTGTTAATAGTAAGATATACTCTATCAATACTGATGGTTCGGTCACAGAGAGTGGTACTGAGTCTAAGGTTATTTCCTTAACGAATATTGATAAAGACAGTTTGAGTGCAAAAATCAAAGTAAATGGACCGGGATATGCTTCATTAACATTGATGTATGATGATATCAATGGTGGTCACTATGCTTATTTACTTAAAATTATCGTTAATTTTAAAGTAGACGATCAAACTCTTACAAGTGTTATCAGCAGTGGAAATGCTTATGATGATAAAGTAATGTTATTTGATGTGGTTGGAGATACAAAGACCGTTTTTCTATCCTACGATGGCATATCCGGCGGCAGTTTGGATACCGCCACATTACTGTCGAACAATGCGATCTCTATTACAAGTTCAGATCCGAAAGTGGCTAGTGTTACAGGAGGAAAGATAAAGTCTGAAGGTGCTGGAATTGCAAAAATAACAGTTACCACCAATACTTCTTCCGGAGATAGCAGTGTGCCCAAACCGCTGACTGCAAGTTTTAAAGTCCTTGTGAAACCTAAGGTTAGTTCGGTTTCTCATACCGTAAGTGAAGATTCTTCTTCTGATTTTACAAATCACTTGAAAGTTCCTGGGAATATCAGCGGCACCACGACCTTCTATACAAATGCTGCGAATGCTTCCAAGCTCATATGGAGAGCTTATTATAGAACCACAACCTCTAATGGATTGTTATCCTTGACACCGATTAGCAGCCCTAACGGGATTATATCTTTTACACCAAGTCTGGTTGATAATACCCTCACCGTAAACAACGCAAAAGCGGGAAGTTACGCAATCTTGGGATATTTGGATTCAATGTATGTGCCAGATAAGATTGAAACCGGTCCGGAAGGAAATAGTATACCCTATGTGGAGCTGGATTTTAATGTTGTTCCTTCCATTCCGGCTTATATGGTTATGAGTGTTGGTGATACCTACGATGTAACGCAATATTTAAATACGGCTCAGTATAGTTATAGTTACAAATCCAGCGATGCTACCATTGCGTCTGTTTCTGTAAATGGTATAATTACAGCAAAAAGTGCCGGAGATGCCGTTATACAAGTTATAGACAATAGTACTGGTAACAAATTTACGATGAATCTTACAGTGATTGATGGTATTTCACTCAATCTGACAGAGGCTAATATCTATGTGCAAGGAACACTGGATTTAGAGGCCATAGTAACCGGTAACTCAACTGTAACCTGGTCAAGTTTGACCAACGCAAATAACGGCAGTGACGCTTCCTCGATAGCAACAGTAACTGCAAATGGAACACAGGCTGTAGTAAAAGGTGTTAGTGCAGGTACGGCATATATCGTAGCATCTATTAAGACAAGCACCGGAGTTATTAAAAAAGCCGTCTGTAAAATTACGGTTAGTAATACAGTTACACAAATTGATATTAGTCCTTCTGAAATATCTCTGAATAAACAAGAACCGGCAACTTTAAATGTTGTTTATGATCCTACCAATTTACAGTCTGTTCCGGTTAAGTGGATAAGTACGGACACAGACATTGTAAATGTAGTAAACAGCAATGGCGGATTTGTAAATATTAAGGCTGGAGACAAAGCCGGATCAGCTTTGGTTATTGCGATTAATACAGAAAACTTTATTATAGGTACCTGCAAGGTAACTGTAAAACAAAGAGTTACAGGTATTTCACTTTCTGCTACGAATCTAAGTTTATTAAAGTCAGTGGGAACTTATCAGCTTAAGGCGACTGTTACACCCAGTGATGCTACGAATACAAACGTAACTTGGAAATCCACGAATCCTACAGTTGCTACGGTAAACGACTCAGGCCTTGTCACATTATTGGCTTCTGGTTCCACCTCTATTATTGTAACCTCGGTAGATGACCCCAGCGTAACAGCTGTATGTAATCTGACAGTTGGAATTTCTATCACTGCCATTAAGCTGGATGATTCCAAGAAAGTAATGTATACCGGAGATTCCACTAAACTTTCTTATACAATTACACCTGCCAACGCAACCAATACCGATGTTACCTGGAGTACAACAGATTCCAGTGTCGCAAGCGTTGATTCAAAGGGAAATGTAAAAGCAGTAGCAGCCGGTACGGCGGTAATAATCTTAAGAACAGCAGATGGGCTTTATATGTCCACCTGTACCATCACGGTAAAAGAAAAAGCAACGGGTCTTGCTTTCGATGTAACCAGTTTGGAGCTTTACATCGGAAAGACCTATACTATAAAAGTAACACCTACACCGGCAACTGCAACAGATTATACACTGACCTGGAATTCTTTGGATGCAGCAATCGCCTCAGTAGATGCAAATGGTACTGTAACTGCAAAAGCTGTCGGAAAAACCATGATTACAGCTACCACTTCTACGGGAAGTATACTTTATTGTAATATTACTGTTAAAGCTGAAGCCACCGGCCTGCAGTTAAATTATACGGAAAAGAAGTTAGTCATCGGCGATTATTTTGACTTAAAAGCTACCATTAAACCAAGTTCTGCTGCCAGTGAAGAATCTATTATCTGGGTAAGTTCAAAGACCAGTGTAGCTACAGTTTCCTCCAACGGAAGAGTTAAGGGAATAAAAGGCGGCACAGCAGTAATCACCTGTAAAACAACTGACGGTAAGTTTACCACATTCTGTACGGTAACTGTTATAGAAAGAGTTACAAGTGTAACATTAAATAAAACCAGCTATAAGCTTGGCCTTGGTAAGACCTATACTCTGACAGCGAAGGTAAAAACCAATGCCGCCAGCAATCCAAAGCTAAAATGGGCTACCAGTAATTCAAGAGTTGTATCAGTCAGCCAAAAAGGTGAAATTACCGGCAAAATAATAGGTACAGCAACCATTACAGTAACTGCAACAGACGGAAGCGGTGAAAAGGATACAGTTGCAATTAGAGTTGTAAGAAATGCTTCCTATATCACACTAAATCGAACATCGGTAACAACGGTTGTGGGCAGAAATTTCTCATTAAAGGCAACAGTTAAGCCTACCAACGCAACATTTAGAACTGTGACCTGGAAATCCAGTGATGAATCAGTTGCAATCGTTGACTCCACCGGTAAAGTTACAGCCTTAAAGGCTGGAAATGTTACAATAAAGGCAGCAGCAAAAGATAGCAGCGGAAGATATGCGATCAGTTATGTAATCGTGCAGCCAAGAGTTCCGGCTAACAGCGTAACCATATTGAATCAGAATCTTACTATGGTTGTGGGAGAAACTGCAGTTCTTCAGAAGGCACTTAATCCTTCCACTTCAACTGATTATTCAAGCTGGGCAAGTGACAACAAAACTGTCGCTACAGTTACAACTGAGGGCAGACTGACAGCGAATAGACCTGGAATCGCCAATATTACTGTAATGACAGAATCCGGTAAAACAGCAACTACAAAAGTCACAGTTGTCGGACTTAATACAACCAATCTAATACTGGAGCAGTATTCAGACTATACATTAATGGTATTAGGAATTACAAGCGGTGTAACTTGGGATATTGCTGACTCAAGTATTGCAATTGTCACCAATGGTAAAGTTAGTACCAGAAGAGTAGGTACAACAACAATTATTGCTACTGTAAACGGAAGGCGGTTAACCTGTAAATTAACTGTTACCAAAATAAAATAGTGATATAAAATAATTTAAAATTTAATGCTTAATTTTTCTTAATTTCATAGTATACAGCCTATAGACAGCAGGATTTAATATGTCTACGGGCTGTATACATGATATTTCTATGTTCTATCTGCAATATTCTGTGAGTGTGTTTTCTTTTATATCTCCCAAATGAATTAAATCTTCTAATACTTCCCATTTATGATTCAACCATTCAAACATTTTAGTATTGTTAGAAAAATTATCGGTTATTTATTCTGATAATTAAAATTTCTTGCACAAATAATAAACTTATGCTAAACTTAATAAGAACATATGTTTTGTGTAAGCTTATTCTGGATGTTGTTAAATGCAATTCTTTACCATACAATTTAATTAATTTAAAACAAAATCCCACCCATACTTGGTTTGTCTGGGATACAGCCAGATTGAAAGTATTTAAATGCAACGTATAGCTAAACTAAGATCTGTAATATAATTTCAAACCTATAGGAGGAAGAGACTTGCTGCTCAATTTACATGTAAAGAATTTTGCTATTATCGATGAAGTAGATATTACATTGAAAGACGGCCTTAATATACTGACAGGTGAAACCGGTGCCGGTAAATCCATTATAATCGGTTCTGTTAATGTCTGCCTGGGTGGGAAGATAAGCAAAGATATTATAAGACATGGTGCGGATTATGCGTTGGTAGAACTGTTATTTGAATCAAACAACAGGGCAGTGATACAAAAGATGAAGGATTTGGACCTTCCCATAGAAGAAGGACAGATTCTCATAACCAGAAAGATTACAAATGGAAAGAGCATCAGTAAAATAAACGGTGAAACGGTAACATCGCAAAGTCTGAAAGAAATTGCAGCACTGCTAATCGACATACATGGACAACACGAGCATCAGTCACTTTTATATAAAGAGAACTATTTGGATATTATTGACCGCTATGCGAAGGAGGAAGCCGCAGCCGTTAAGCAGAACCTGGCAAGAGAGTATTATGCTTTAACAGATTTAAAGAAGCAAATGTCACAGCTCACAGTAGATGAGGACAAACGGCTAAGAGAAATTTCCTATCTCGAGTATGAAGTAAAAGAAATTAAGGAAGCCAATTTAAGGATTGGAGAAGATGAAGAACTTACAAGTGAATATAAGAAGTTGTCCAATGCCAGAATCATCGCAGAAGGACTTTCCCAGGTATATGAACATATGGGCTATCAGACATCCGGTTCAGCAGGTGATATGATTGGCAGAAGTGTCAAGCAGCTTACAAAACTGATGGATTACGACGATGAATTAAAAGGATTCTATCAACAGATATTAGACCTTGAAGCCCTTGTTAATGAATTTAACAGAAATTTATCAGAGTACACGGCGGATTTAAGTAATCATGAGGAAGATTTCAAAGAAGTAGAAGAACGCTTAAATCTTATAAATCATCTCAAAGCCAAATACGGAAATACCATACAGGATATTAAAAAGGTTGTGGATGAGGGAGAGAAGAAATTAGAGCAGTATTATCATTACGAGGAGACCTTACAAGAGTTACAGGCTAATATAGATAACCAAGAAAAGAAAGTAAGAGCTCTAAGTGAAAAGTTGTCAGAAATCAGAAGAAAAAATGCAGCGATATTGTCGGAGAGGATAAAAGAAGCTTTGGTTGATCTTAATTTCCTGGATGTAAGATTTGCTATTGAATTAACCAGAAAAGATTATTATACGCAGGATGGGTTTGATGAAGGAGAATTCCTGATATCCGTTAATCCGGGTGAAGCATTAAAAACACTTTCTAAGGTTGCTTCCGGTGGTGAGTTATCAAGAATCATGTTAGCTATTAAATCGGTTTTTGCGGACAAGGATGAAATAGAAACCTTAATTTTTGACGAGATTGATACTGGTATCAGCGGAAGAACAGCTCAGAAAGTATCCGAAAAGCTCTCACAGATATCGGGCAGTCACCAGATTATATGTATCACCCATCTGGCACAGATAGCATCTATGGCCGATGTACACTATATTATTGAAAAAAATACTGACGGAATGACTACAAAAACGGATATCAGGCAGTTAAATGAGACGGAATCCATTGAGGAAATCGCGAGAATTCTTGGTGGTGCTGTAATTACAAAAACTGTTCTTGAGAGTGCCGAGGAGATGAAACAACTTGCGAAAAAAAACAAATTAGAACGAGTTTGAAATTGCAATTTATACACATACTAAATAAGGCAAGTATTTAAGGATATACACTTGAAAGTGTATATCCTTTTTTGATTTGCAATATTGTATAGGTTTATTTGAATTACCATTTTGTGTCATTAGTATCTTTACAGATTAATAATTGTAAAATTTGTATTTCGGATAAGAATTCAGCCAATAAAGTCACGAGTGAAAGCCACATCAAATGGAAGAAAGATAGACTAATAAAATACGGATAAAGGTTAAAAATATATGTATGGTATAACAAAAATAGATGAATACGTAAGGGAGCTGATATTATGCGTAAAAAATCAATTTATAGAAGAATACTCATTCTGGCATTGTGTATAAACATAACCGTGTTGTTTTATTTTACTTATCGATATATGGACAGCAGTGTTCCGGATTCTATAAAGATTATGGTAGGAGAAAATGAAAAATTTAATTTTAAACTTCCCATGGAGGGCAGTGTTACTTCGGGGGATGTAGATGTATTGAGTGTGGATAATAAGACTGTTCCCAAGGGGTTAATAAAATTAGATTTGGGTAAGCCATTTACTATAAAATCAAGCAGTACCGGTAACTATAAGATTCATTTGAAACTATTTGGATTATTTAATTTTAAGGAAGTTAACCTTGGGGTTATTGATGAGAAAGAGGTAATTCCTTGTGGTAATCCTATTGGAATATATATCGAAACAGATGGTATTATGGTTCTTGGAACCGGTGTGATAAATGCCGCTGATGGGTTGAATTATGAGCCTGCGCTGAACAAATTAAAGACCGGTGACTATATAACAAAAATAAATGATACTGTTATTCATAATAAAGAAGAATTAATTGAAGAAATTCAACATTGTGACGGAAAAGATATAAAAGTTACCTTACGAAGAGACGATAAAATAACTGAATACAAAATTACACCGGTAAAGACAGCTGACGGGGAATATAAAATCGGCGCATGGATCAGAGACAATACACAGGGTATTGGTACTTTAACTTTTATTACAAAAGATGGACAATTCGGGGCTTTGGGCCATGGGATTACAGATATTGATACCAGCCTTTTGATGGAAATAGAGAGGGGGTACCTATATAATGCTGACATTATGACTATTATAAAGGGGAAACAAGGCGTTCCGGGAGAACTGATTGGCCTAATCAATCAAAATGAAGATGATAAGATTGGTAATATTGTCAAGAACACCAACCAAGGAATTTTTGGGGAAATCAATAATGGATTTGTAAGAGCCAATACACATGATGCTTTACCGGTAGGCTTGAAGCAGGAAATAAAAATCGGTCCAGCCACCATACTTTCCTGTGTGGAAAACCAAATTAAAGAATATAAAATTAACATTGATAAGATTGATTTAAATAGTCAAAGCCCTAATAAAGGGATGGTAATCACTATAACAGATTCCGAATTAATTAAGAAAACCGGAGGTATAGTCCAGGGTATGAGCGGAAGTCCTATTATCCAGAATGGAAAGATTATAGGTGCGGTTACTCACGTATTCATACAGGATTCTACCAAGGGGTATGGAACATTTATAGAAAATATGCTGAATAATTTATCAGATAAGTAAAAATTAACCGCAATCGACTAAATATAACGGTACAAATAAAAAACAACAGGATATAACATTAGAAAAAGAGAAGATAAAATTTAATAATTTAAAAAGAAATATTATTTCTCTAATAATCACAAAACAAAAGCCGGTATGTCGTAAATTGCGATAAGAAAGAATTGATAAAATGGAAATTAATGTATATAATATGAACATGTAAATAATTTACAAGTTATTATTTGCAGATTATTTAAATTGACTTCGCTCATCTGTATTATATTATGTAAAAGGCTGTATATTTTGTGTTGATTTACAAAATCGATAGGAAAAGTCGCGATTTTGTCAAAGAATATGGAAAATATTGACTTGGAAACAATAAAGAGTTATAATATAGTACGGATGAACTATTTACACACACATGTCGTGAAAAAGGAGGTTAAAATCACTCAAGTTAGTCAAAAATTATAAGCAAAAGGATTATTTTGGGAGGAAAACAAAGTGGGTAAGATCAATGTAGCAATTGTGGATGACAATGAAAGAATCGTAAAGCTTTTAGAAGAGATCTTGAAGGGAGACTCTGATATTGAAGTAGTTGGGACAGCTGATAATGGTATTGATGCACTGGAAGTAATAAGAGATAAGAAGCCGGATGTTGTTCTTCTGGACTTGATTATGCCTAAATTGGATGGTTTAGGTGTAATGGAGAAAGTAAGACTCGACGATAGTTTCAAAAATATTCCGGCATTCATCGTTATTACAGCAATCGGCCAGGAAGGCGTAACAGAAAATGCGTTTGAGCTTGGTGCGAGTTACTATATTATGAAGCCTTTTGATAATAACATGGTTTTAACCAGAATAAAGCAGATCAGAGGCGATTTACATAATACAAAAGTATTTGAGAATCACCGCGTCAGTACTTACGAAAGTAAGGATGACTATAAGGAAAGAAATCTGGAGTCGGATGTAACGAATATTATACATGAAATTGGGGTACCGGCTCATATTAAAGGATATCAGTATTTAAGGGATGCAATCATGATGTCAGTGAATGACAGTGAGATGTTGAACTCTATTACGAAATTGTTGTATCCTTCCATAGCGAAAAGGCATAAAACAACACCAAGCAGGGTGGAAAGAGCTATCAGACATGCTATAGAAGTAGCCTGGAGCAGAGGAAAGATGGATACAATAGATGAGCTGTTTGGCTACACGGTAAGCAACGGTAAGGGTAAACCGACAAATTCTGAATTTGTAGCGTTAATAGCTGATAAGATTAGATTAGAATATAAATTAAGAGCTTAGTAGTAAGTTATTTACTATTAGAAATTACACTGCTTCAGTAAAAGGGGGACGATTGTTTAACATCGTTTTACTGAAGCAGTTTTTTATTTTAAAATAAACTTTGCTAAAAGTGGCAAATCATGTATAATCAAATTGTACCCTAGGGTTACAGAAAAGCAGATGATAAGTATCTATGATAGAGATTAGAAAGGCAGATTTCTTAATATTCCGGAGGTAGTTATGAAAAAAATACTATTTGTAGCTTCTGAATGTGTTCCATATTTAAAGACAGGCGGTCTGGCAGATGTAGTAGGTGCTCTTCCCAAATATATCAACAAAGACGAGTTTGATGTAAGGGTCGTGCTTCCAAATTATAAGATTATACCGGAAGTCTTAAAAGAAAAGATGGTCTATAAATTGAATTTTAATATGGATCTTGCCTGGAGGAACAAATATGTAGGACTGTTTGAAATTATTGAAGACGGTATACATTATTATTTTATTGATAACGAATTTTACTTCTGTGGAAATACGGCTTATGGAAATATATATGAAGACATTGAGAAGTTCGCATACTTTTCAAAAGCAGCACTTTCCATACTCCCCCAGATTGATTTTAAACCTGACATTATACATTGCCATGACTGGCAGACCGGTTTGATACCTGTATATCTTAAAGATATATTCTCAAATAATGAGTTTTATTTGGGCATTAAATCTATTATGACTATACATAACTTGAAATTTCAAGGTGTATGGGATTTAAAGACAGTAAAGGATGTGACAGGACTTTCGGATTATTATTTTACACCGGATAAGTTAGAAGCTTATGGTGATGCAAATTATCTTAAAGGCGGAATTACCTACGCTGATGCTGTTACAACAGTCAGTAAGACCTATGCGGAAGAAATTAAGACATCCTATTATGGGGAAGGTCTAGACGGACTTATGAGGGCAAGAAGCAATTCCTTGTTGGGAATTGTTAATGGTATAGATTATGAAGAATATGACCCATCTAAAGACCCTTTCATACCATTTCATTACGATTCCAAGAATTTTAGAAAAGAAAAATCGAAGAATAAAAGGGCCTTGCAGGAAGAATTAGGACTTGCTGTAGATCCTAAGAAATTTATGATCGGAATTGTATCAAGGCTGACCGATCAAAAGGGACTGGATTTGATTGATTGTGTTATAGAAAATATCTGTGCGGAAGACACACAGTTAGTTATCGTTGGAACAGGTGAAGGAAAGTATGAGAATTTATTCAGACATTATGCCTGGAAATACGGAGACAGAGTATCGGCTAATATTTATTTTTCAGAAGAAAAAGCTCATAAAATCTATGCCGCCTGTGATGCTTTTTTAATGCCGTCATTATTTGAACCCTGCGGATTAAGTCAGTTAATCAGCCTGCGTTATGGCACTGTACCGATTGTTAGGGAGACAGGCGGATTAAAGGATACTGTTGAACCCTACGATGAATTTGAAAACACCGGGACAGGTTTTAGTTTCCATAACTATAATGCCCATGAAATGCTTTCAATATTAAATTATGCAAAAAATATTTATTATAATAAAAAGCGGGAGTGGAATAAAATAGTCGACCGTGGAATGGCGAAGGATTATTCCTGGAAGACTTCCGCACTTTTGTATGAAGAATTATACCAGAATATGTTATCCTGATGAATATAACATATTCATTTCAAGATTTACTAATTTTTAACCTGTATAAGATAGAGTCCTCTTTGAGATAATAATTTCAGATAGTGTGTTAAAACGTAGCCATTATCTTAAATTAGTAAAAGGAGGAAAATGAATTGAGTAATTTATCTAAACTTGATGTTCAAAATTTAAGACATTTATTGGTTTTTGGAGAATCCGACAAACAGAAATATCAGACCTATGCGGAGCAGTGCACAGATCCTAATGTAAAACAGTTTTTCCAAAAAGAAGTACAGTCAGCTGAACAGAAAAGACAAAAATTAGTTCAATTTCTTAAATAAGGAGGTTTCATTATGCAGGAACAGGCAATGGTAACAGATGCATTGAATTCAATTAATGCAGGATTAAAAAGTCTTGGAGATATGATATCACAAGCAGAAGATCAGGAGCTTAGGCAAACACTTCAGCAGATGAGAAATGATGCAGAGACTTGCCAGCATGAATTATATACAATAGCAAAAAATAAAAATTATTATCCTCCCTCTCAGAAAGCAACACCGGAAGAAATTAACAGCTTAAGAGGAATTGCAAGCCAGGTTTCCGGCCAGGGTGCACAGAGTGGTATGTCCGGTCAGTAAATAATATAAGAAGAATATGAAACCGGGATGGAAAGCTGCTTTGTAAAAGAGGTATTTCCTCCTTACAAAGGCAGCTCCTTTTCCTGGTAATAGTTGTGTTTAAAGGTCAGTAAACATCATAAGAGAGTGTTAATAATTACCTATTGTGGTTTAGCAAGCGGTAAAATGCACAAAGAAATATATCCAAAAAAAGTTTTTGTGAAGTATCTATTAATCTTAAACCATTTTCTATTTTACACTTGATATTTTTCTTCAAAAAAGGTAAAATAATATGTGTTTGAGAAAAATTTGTCAATCAAGTAGGTTAATAGCTGTCGCTCCTACATAAAGTGATTTGGGCATCATGGCAGCATATTATAAATTAACAATTAGGAGGAATAAAAATGGCAGTAAAAGTAGCAATTAATGGTTTTGGACGTATTGGACGTCTTGCATTCAGACAGATGTTTGGAGCAGAAGGATATGAAGTTGTAGCTATCAATGACTTAACAAATCCCAAGATGCTTGCACACTTATTAAAATATGATACAGCACAGGGAAGATACGCTTTAGCAGACAAAGTAGAAGCTAAAGAATCTTCAATCGTTGTTGACGGTAAAGAAATCAAAATCTATGCTGAGAAAAATGCAGCAGATCTTCCTTGGGGAGAAATCGGAGTAGATGTTGTACTTGAGTGTACAGGCTTCTATGTATCCAAAGCAAAATCTCAGGCACACATCGATGCAGGCGCTAAGAAGGTTGTAATCTCTGCTCCCGCAGGTGATGATCTTCCTACTGTTGTATTCGGCGTTAACGAAAAAACATTAACTGCAGCAGATACAATCATCTCCGCAGCTTCTTGTACAACAAACTGCTTAGCTCCTATGGCTAAGACATTAAATGACTTATCTGAAATCGAAAAAGGTTTCATGACAACAATTCACTCCTATACTGGTGACCAGATGACATTAGATGGTCCTCATCCTAAGGGAGATTTAAGAAGAGCTCGTGCAGCTGCTGAAAACATCGTTCCTAACTCAACTGGTGCTGCTAAAGCAATCGGTCTTGTTATTCCTGAGTTAGCAGGTAAATTAGATGGCGCAGCTCAGCGTGTACCTACCCCTACCGGTTCTATCACAGAATTAGTAGCTGTTTGCAAAACTAAAGTATCCAAAGATGATGTAAACGCAGCTATGAAAGCAGCAGCAAATGCTTCTTTCGGTTACACAACAGAAGAATTAGTATCTTCCGATATCATCGGTATTAGTGAAGGTTCTTTATTCGATGCAACTCAGACAAAGGTTACACCTCTTGATGGAGATAAGACTTTAGTTAAAGTTGTTGCTTGGTATGACAATGAAAATTCTTACACAAGCCAGATGGTAAGAACAATCAAATATTTTGCTGAATTAGCATAATACCAACTGTAATTTCATAATTTATTGATCCTATTTTGGGTCCGGTCTTTGAAAAAGTCGAGGAACGTTTACCGAACCCCATGACTTCTTAAAGATACGGACCCTTTTTATGTATACATCAATATTAATATGTAACATCATATTGAAAGTTGAAAGGAGCAATTTTATGCTTAATAAGAAATCTGTTGATGATATCAATGTAAAAGGAAAAAGAGTCCTTGTTCGCTGTGATTTTAATGTACCCTTACAGGAAGGCAAAATTACTGATGAAAACCGTCTGGTAGCAGCTCTTCCTACAATCAAGAAATTGATTAATGATGGCGGAAAGGTTATCCTTTGCTCTCATCTTGGAAAACCCAAGGGTGAGCCCAAGCCTGAATTATCATTAGCTCCTGTGGCAGCAAGACTTACAGAACTGTTAGGACAGCCTGTAACTTTTGCAGCAGATGCTACAGTAGTTGGCGAGAATGCAAAGAAGGCAGTAGCTGAAATGAAGGACGGAGATGTTGTTCTTCTTGAAAATACCCGTTACAGAGCAGAAGAGACAAAGAATGTAGATGCATTCAGCGAAGACCTTGCTTCCATCTGTGATGTATTCGTGAATGATGCATTCGGTACAGCACATAGAGCTCACTGCTCTAATGTAGGTATCACAAAATATGTTGATACAGCAGTTGTAGGATATTTAATGCAGAAGGAAATTGATTTCCTTGGTAATGCCGTAAATAACCCTGAGAGACCTTTCGTAGCAATCCTTGGCGGTTCCAAGGTTTCCAGTAAGATTTCTGTAATCAATAACCTGCTTGATAAAGTTGATACTCTTATCATTGGTGGAGGTATGGCATATACATTCATGAAAGCAATGGGTGAGGAAATCGGCAGCTCCATGTTAGAGGCAGATTACCTTGACTATGCAAAAGAAATGATTGAGAAAGCAGCAGCTAAAGGTGTTAAACTTTTAATTCCTGTTGATACAGTAGAAGCAAAAGAATTCAATAATGACGCAGAATTTAAGACTGTAACCAGTGAAGAAGGAATTGATGAAGGCTGGCTTGGACTTGATATCGGAGAAAAGACCTGCAAGCTCTATGAAGACGCATTAAAAGATGCTAAGACAGTTGTTTGGAATGGACCTATGGGCGTATTTGAAATGTCAAACTTCGCAAAAGGTACTATTGCAGTTGCTAAAGCTCTTGCTGATCTTGATGCTGTTACAATCATCGGTGGTGGTGATTCTGCAGCAGCTGTAAATATCTTAGGCTTTGGAGATAAGATGACACATATCTCTACAGGCGGCGGTGCTTCTCTTGAATTCCTGGAAGGAAAAGAACTTCCCGGTGTAGCAGCAGCTAACGATAAATAATGATAGGAAGAAGCAGGGACTGGCAGAGTTAAATGCCTGACAGTCCCTTTTCTTGATGAAAAAGGAGAAAAGTTATGCGCAAAAAAATTATTGCTGGCAACTGGAAGATGAATAAGACTCCCAGTGAGACCGTAACACTTATCAATCAGTTAAAACCCCTTGTAGCTACAGAGGAAGCAGATGTTATATTCTGTGTTCCTGCCATTTCCTTAACAACAGCTGTTGAAGCAGCAAAAGGTTCCAATATTCAAATCGGTGCTGAAAATATGCATTTTGAAGAAAACGGAGCTTATACAGGTGAAATCGCTCCGGGAATGCTTGATGATATCGGTGTTCGTTATGTTATAATCGGACATTCCGAAAGAAGAGAATATTTTGCTGAAACAGATGTAACTGTAAATAAGAAAGTATTAAAGGCATTTGAACACGGTATTACTCCAATTGTTTGCTGCGGAGAATCTCTTACACAGAGAGAGCAGGGCGTAACCATTGATTTTATCCGTCAGCAGATTAAGATAGCATTCTTAAATGTAACTCCGGATCAGGCAAAGACAGCAGTTATCGCTTACGAGCCTATCTGGGCTATCGGAACCGGTAAGGTTGCAACCTCCGCACAGGCACAGGAAGTTTGCAAAGCTATTCGTGATTGTATTGCAGAAATTTATGATACCGATACAGCAGCAGCTATCAGAATACAGTACGGCGGCAGTGTAACAGCAGATTCTGCAGCTGAGTTATTCTCTCAGCCGGATATTGATGGCGGCCTTGTTGGCGGAGCCAGCTTAAAACCGGATTTTGGTAAAATTGTTAACTATAAATAAACTGTATTGAAAATGCTTTTCAAAAACTTGCACTTTCATAAAATTGGTATATAATGAAGTTATACTACAGGAGAATAATTTTCCTGTATAGGTTCTGCATCATAACTCTTTGCTAAATATTATATTTAAGGAAGTTGGAATGTAGCTGGACGATTTTTAGATTTAATTGATATACCATCTTATACAGGGTGAATAATCCTGTGTAAGAATTCGCAGTTATATACTGCTTGAAATTATTGAAAATGGCCCGCAGATATTGGCAGGATCTAGAATTCTTTCTGTGAGCATTCGGAAAAGGAGCATTCATATGAGTAAAAAACCTACAGTATTAATGATATTAGATGGTTATGGATTAAATGATAAGACAGAGGGCAATGCAATTAAATTAGCAAAAAGGCCTGTAATGGATAAAATAATGGCGGAGTATCCTTGGGAAAAAGGATATGCCAGCGGTCTGGCAGTAGGACTTCCGGATGGTCAGATGGGTAATTCCGAAGTTGGTCATCTGAATATGGGTGCCGGAAGAATTATTTATCAGGAGTTAACAAGAATTACAAAAGAAATCCAGGATGGAGATTTCTTTCAGAATGAAGCATTAAAGCAGGCAATGGAAAACTGCAAAGTAAATAATTCGGATCTTCATTTATTCGGCCTTTTATCTGATGGCGGTGTACACAGCCATATCACACATGTCTATGGTTTACTGGAGATGGCTAAAAGAGAAGGCATTCAGAATGTTTATGTGCATGCTTTCTTAGATGGAAGAGATACTCCTCCGACTTCCGGTAAAGGTTATGTTATTGCTCTGGAAGAGAAAATGCAAGAACTTGGAGTTGGTAAGGTTGCTTCTGTTATGGGACGTTACTACGCTATGGACCGTGACAATCGTTGGGATAGAGTAGAAAAAGCTTACCGTGCTTTAGCTAATGGTGAAGGAGTAGAGGCAGTAAGCGCCCCGGAAGCTATTCAGGCTTCTTATGATAAAGAAGTAAATGATGAATTTGTAGTACCTGCAGTAGTGACAGAGAATGGTAAACCGGTTGCTGTAATAAAAGAAAAAGATTCCGTAATTTTCTTTAACTTCAGACCTGACCGTGCAAGGGAAATAACCAGAGCATTCTGTGATGATGAATTTACAGGCTTTGTAAGAGCTAAGGGCAGAATGGATTTAACGTATGTATGCTTTACCGATTATGATGTTACCATTGGACATAAATTAGTTGCTTTCCATAAAGTTGGAATTAATCATACCTTTGGAGAATTTCTTGCTGAGAATAATTTAAAACAGCTTAGAATTGCAGAGACTGAAAAATATGCCCATGTAACCTTCTTCTTTAATGGTGGTGTGGAAGTGCCGAACGAAGGTGAAGAGAGAATTCTCGTTAGTTCTCCTAAAGTTGCAACTTATGATTTACAGCCTGAAATGAGCGCTTACACAGTAGCTGAAAAATTAGTTGAAGCAATTGAATCCTTAAAATATGATGTTATTATCGTTAACTTTGCAAATCCTGATATGGTTGGTCACACCGGTATTGTTGAAGCGGCTGTGAAAGCGGTAGAAGCAATTGATGATTGTGTGGGCAAGGTATATGATGCTCTGATTAAAGTTAACGGCCAGATGTTTATCTGTGCAGACCATGGAAATGTAGAACAATTAATCGATTATGAGACAGGTGAACCTTTTACAGCTCATACCACCAATCCTGTTCCTTTTATTCTTGTAAATTATGATAAGGAATACGGTTTAAAAGAAGGCGGATGCCTGGCTGATATCGCACCGACCCTTATAGAGATGATGGGTATGACAAAACCTGTTGAAATGACCGGAAAATCACTGTTAATCAAAAAATAAGCTTAAGAGGTTGTCTTTTTTATAGACCTGTGTTATAATCAAAATAGTGCGTTAGGAGGTGTCGTAATGGAAGTATTAAAAATAATCGTAACTATTATATTTGTGCTCGCGTGCCTTGCATTATCCGTATGTGTATTAGCACAGGAAGGTAAATCTGCCGGTCTTTCCGGTTCTATCAGTGGTTTAGCAGATACTTATTGGGGCAAGAACAGAAGTAGATCCAAGGAAGGTGGTTTATTAAAAGCAACCATCGCTCTTAGTGTTATTTTCTTCGTTTTCTCCATCGTTTTAAATGTTATATAATTAAACTTCAAGATAGGTTGATAGAAACATCCTTGAACCCATATGGTTTCAAGGATGTTTTTTATTTTATAAATTTTTATGCTGTTAATGTTCAGCACTAGCGTTAATCATGGGATATAGAAAAATACAGTATTAAATACAGGAGAATTATGGTATACTTAGAATAATAATCTAGTAGAATGGCACTAATTGAATATAAAATTATATAACCCTGATGATTTTATAATTAAAAATTATGGAATACTAATTCTGAAGTTTATTTAAGCTGAATAATCATGACATTGCATTTAAAAAGAAAGAGGATATATGGATAAAATATTATTAGAAGAAAGAAAAAAAATTCTGCTTGAATTTATAAGCAGTACAGAATACAAACCAATGAAATTAAAAGAAATGGCGACAATTTTGCAGGTACCAAGAAATGAAAAAAGTGATTTCAGAGAAGTACTGGAAGCTTTAGCCGCTGATGGTAAAATTGAGGCGGATAATGCAGGCAAATACAGGGTATCGGATAATAATACAAAAACTGGAACATTTTCAGGTACTCAGAGGGGGTTTGGATTTGTAATAGTCGAAGGGGAAGAGGATGATATCTTTATACCGGAGAATGCTACAAAAGGGGCTCTTCATAATGACAAGGTACTTGTAAGTGTAAGAGAAGGGCAAAAAGGTAAAAGAAAAGAAGGAGAAGTCCTTCGGATATTGGAGCGCAGTAATTCAACCGTTGTAGGTACCTTTGAACAAAGCAAGAATTATGGATTTGTTATTCCCGATAATACCAAATTCGGGAAAGATATCTTTATTCAAAAGGAGCATACCAAAGGGGCTGTTAACGGACATAAAGTAGTTGTGAAACTTACGAACTTTGGCGATAAACTAAAGAACCCGGAAGGTAAAATCATAGAAATTCTGGGCCATATCAATGACCCGGGAGTTGATATCAAGTCGGTTATCGCAGCTTATAATCTGCCCTTGGAGTTTCCGAAAGAAGTGTTAGATCAAGTAGAGACAACAGAAGAAGAAATTGATAAAGCGGAGCTTGTTGGACGAACAGATTTAAGAAACCTTCCTACGGTAACAATTGACGGAGAAGATGCAAAAGATTTGGATGACGCCATTACTCTTTCAAAAGAAGGTAATATCTATCATCTGGGTGTTCATATTGCGGACGTTTCCCATTACGTAAGGGAGAATACGCCTTTGGATAAGGAAGCATTAAGCCGTGGAACCAGCGTGTATTTAGTGGATCGTGTAATCCCGATGCTGCCTCATAAATTATCTAACGGAATCTGCTCCCTGAATGCAGGCAGTGACAGATTAGCTTTAAGTTGTATCATGGATATAGATGATAAAGGTACGGTAATCGGACATGAAATTGCAGAAACAGTTATTTGTGTAGACAGGCGAATGACTTATACAAGTGTTAAGAAGATACTGGAAGAGGAAGATGAAGCGGAAATAGAAAAATATGAGGATTTTGTTCCGATGTTTCGATTGATGGAAGAACTGGCAGAAATCCTTAGGGAAAAGAGGAGTAAAAGAGGTTCAATTGACTTTGATTTTCCGGAAAGTAAGATTGTATTAGATAAAGATGGGCGTCCAATTGATATTAAGCCTTATGACAGAAATAAAGCAACGAAGATAATAGAAGATTTCATGTTAATAGCGAATGAAACTGTTGCAGAGGATTATTTCTGGCAGGAGATTCCATTCGTATATCGTGTGCATGAAAATCCCGATTCCGACAGAATCAAGGAATTAGGTATCTTTATCAATAACTTTGGTTACAGTATACGAATTAACCAGGAGGATATCCATCCGAAAGAATTACAGAAGCTCTTACGTAAAATCGAAGGCACAAGTGAAGAAGCATTAATAAGCAGGCTTACCCTGCGTTCTATGAAACGTGCCAAATATTCTTCTGAGAGTGATGGACATTTTGGACTGGCAGCAAAGTATTACTGCCACTTTA
Organism: Anaerocolumna chitinilytica; assembly: GCF_014218355.1. NCBI lineage: Bacteria > Bacillati > Bacillota > Clostridia > Lachnospirales > Lachnospiraceae > Anaerocolumna > Anaerocolumna chitinilytica. The sequence goes on along the minus strand of NZ_AP023368.1, from coordinate 4,089,138 downwards.
CCTCTCCAATAAGAAGATATCCGGATTTGCAGATACACCGAATCATTAAGGAGAACTTAAGAGGGAAGCTGAGTGATACACGCTACAACCACTATGATAAGATACTTCCCGATGTAGCCAGACAGGCTAGTATCACGGAACGCAGAGCAGATGATGCGGAACGGGATGTTCTAAAACTTAAAAAGGTAGAGTATATGAGTGACCATATCGGTGAAGAATTTGAAGGTGTTATATCCGGTATTACAAACTGGGGTATGTATGTAGAATTACCGAATACCGTCGAAGGACTTGTTAGAGTATCAGATATGGAGGATGATTTCTATGTTTACGACGAGGAAAAATACTCTATGACGGGGGAGCATACTAGAAAGAGCTATAAACTTGGTCAAAAAGTTCGGGTTGAAGTTGTAGATACCGATAAATGGCAGAAAGTGATAGACTTTAGATTAATAGAAGAACTGTAAAGGTATGAGGTTAGTTGATATTGTAAGTTTATACTTTAACTAACATTAGTGCTAAGGAATGCCGGTAGCAAGTAAAGCTTGCAGGAAAATATAGTTGTTAGTATAAAATCGGGAGATAATGTATATGGCAAAAGACAGTATCAAAATGATAGCAAACAATAAAAAAGCCAGATTTGACTTCTTCATTGAAGAAACCTTTGAGGCAGGTATTGTATTGCATGGAACAGAGGTAAAATCCTTGAGAATGGGAAAATGCAGCGTAAAAGAGTCCTTTATCCGTATTGAAAACGGAGAAGTATATATTTACGGCATGCATATCAGTCCTTATGAAAAAGGTAATATTTTTAATAAGGATCCTCTCAGAATTAAAAAGCTATTGCTTCATAATTATGAAATTAATAAAATGATGGGTAAGGTGGCACAAAAAGGATACACAGTTGTGCCCCTGACCGTTTACTTAAAAGGCAGTCTTGTAAAGGTAGAGATAGGTCTGGCACGAGGCAAAAAGCTTTATGATAAGAGAGAAGATATAGCGAAAAAAGATCAGAGAAGAGAAGCAGAGAAGGATTTTAAAGTCAAGAATCTATATTAATAGTAAGGGTAAGCTATTGCTGTCGTGGAGTGTATGGAAACTTAAACATTTCAGACAGTATAGTTTACCCTTATTTTAAGGGATTCAATGACACCAGTGCAAAGAAGTTATAACGATAGAAGGTCCGGCATTCAGAAACATAATTTTGGGTGTATGATTAATGAACTGGTCGACAATGCAGCCTCTTTTCCGAACAGCCAATTCTGTACTCGCACATTGTCCGAAGTCGCAGTAGCAGGCACATATACTGTCTAGAAAGGGATTTTCTTCATTTCCATAACAGACCTTCTTGCATTCACCAATTAGAAGACAAAATTCCTCTCTACGACAGATACAGCCTACACAATCTCTTTCTCTGACCGTTAAGGTCACATTCAGGTTGGCACAGGTATTGTTAATAAACTCTTTTATTCCCTCCATAAGCCACCTCCATACATATTGTCAAAACAATCGACACATTTATAGTATTGATAAAAGTCAAGGATAATATATGACACATTATCATGATATTATATGTCGGTTCTTTATTCTATGTGATGAAAGAGGGCTAACTATAAAATTTTTTCACCATGGCCCCCCATAAAATATCTGCTATCATAAGTATAAAATATTCTATATTATCATATTGATATACGTCATCGGCATAATGCATATTTTTACGTTTGGTAGCTTCATCCAATGTCATGTCCAGAAGATTCTTTAGCAGGTTTTCTAGCTGCGGTTGATTTAGATAAGGATTCATTTGTGATAGATGAGTTGAAAGTGTTTTGGCATTATCATTAAAAGCCTCCATGTTTTTGGCATAGGATAAGGTATTGCCCGCTATAACATCTTCCACCAAACCGATACTAAGTCTAATATGAGTTCGAAACAAATCCTCAAAGATATCAGTTTCTTTCCCATCGTAATAGATTCGAAATAGTCTTGCCAGCTGGATAGGTGTTTCATATATCCGATTTTTAATAACTTCCTGGTCATTAAGGCCGGAAACTCTGCTAACGATATAAAACCGCATCCACATGGTGTAATCCGTGAAATATTGCCGTAATACATTTCGAAGATCCTCTTTTGAATAATATCCGGTACGATTATTGTTATCCAAACTGATACCTCAATAGAACTTATTTCTATGGGATATTTATGTAGGAGTGCTGGTACAACATTCCATTTTTATAAGAAAGAGCAATTTATCAATTCTGCTGCATATAATGGTCTAATATTATAAGAAATAGGAGGAGAGAGATTATGAAATATCAAGCATGTGAAGAGCTATTAAAAGAAGCACTACTTACGTATTTGCAGAATGGTGGGTCCCTGGTAGATGCTGCATTAAAGGATATTCCGAAAGAATACATATATGAATTTGATGAAAAATATCCTGAAGATACAAAAAAGCAGTTAATCGATAAAGCACACCGTGCAATGAGAATGAAAAAGGACCTTCCGGAAGGTATACGATTAGTTCGTGTGATTTTGAAGAAATAATGAATTTCCGGAAGAAACGTACTTATGATTTTTAAACCTATGATAACAGAAATTATAAATAAAACTAAAAATTAAGCTATTATCGGATTTATTCGGAAGTAGCAGGTAAGTAAGACATGCTATGAAAAAGTTATTACAACACTGGGAACATGTAAGACAACAAAATCCTACAGAAAATATTGCGGGTTCATAAAGAATCTTTCATTAATATAGAAGTATTAATGGTGTAGCAGAAGATAAGAAAGGAGGAGGGGCTGTTGCCAACTTATTTATGCGGAAAGTTAACAACGGCCCCTTTTATGAAAAAAATTATTTAACCAAGAATTCTCTTGTTTCTACACTTATGATTATATCGTTCATATATGTATATACTTTGAATAGAGTTTAAATATATTATTAATTTTTTTTAGACACATTTTAGACACAATTATCGCATATAATAGCTATTGTAATTTGTTTAGTTAAACTCGAATGTCTGCAAACCATAAAAATCCTATATTCGGGGTTGTACTGGTTTCGACGGGGGTTTTGAAGTTGCGGAAGCCATTCGCGGACTAGGACCGCGTCATCAACTTAGAAATTAAATTTAAACGCAGACGAAAATTTAGCGTACGCTGCCTAATGGCAGCTGTCGACCTTAAGCTTCTTGCGGCTTAAGACCTCGGCATCAAATTAGCAAGGCACTTTGTCCTCAAAGCTTTGAGAGGATAAAAGAAACATGAAGCTACCAAAGTCATGAGCCTGTCAACCGGCGCTTGACGGAGGGAACAGCAGGTAAGACCTGCATAAATGATTGACTGTAATGGGAGATGCTGCAATGAATGGGCTTTCGGACAGGGGTTCGATTCCCCTCAGCTCCATGCGTAAAGCCTCTGTCTGTATAGATTTCTATATAGGCAGGGTAAATTAATATTTTCCACATAAGTTCTGATGATGCGTTTTTGCTCTTCAGGACTTTTTTCTTTGATATGAATATCATTCATCAAGTGTTCTCTTAAAAACTCCCTGGGGGGTATTTGCACTTTTAGTTGTCATACATATCAGTTCAAGCGGCAGAAAAACGGCAAAAATGATACTACGTATTTATTTACACTTGTCTATTTCTTTTTTTAGTAAAGCTATTTGATCTTTTAGGTCTTGAATGTCATTATTAATCTGATCATTTTGTGGATTGCAACTTTGTAAAGCTTGTTCTTGAGCAGAGGCTGTTAACATTGTTTGACCAACACTTAATAAAAAGTTCCCGATTGCACTTTGCTGATCAATACTTAGGTCATCTAGTAATAATAAACCAAATATTGTTGCCAGCACGGAAAATTGCTTTGGAGGCAATGAAAGCAAACATGAATTATCACAAGTTTTTTCGTTGGTACTCTGATCAGAATTCGAATTATTACTCATATTGCTTAGACCTTTCGTAGTATAAAAAATAGACTAATCTACATTAATATATTCACTGTAAGGGTAAATAAAACCTATTAGCTCTCTTTAAATTATTGAATTATCAGCAAAAAAAAACTTGTAAAGGAGAAAATAAAATTAACGTACTTTAATGACTGAATATTGATAGTTGGTAAAATAAGGGGTATAATATAAATATGTTTCTGAAAGGAGATTCATATGATAGGGCTTTTGATATTCGGAATTATATTTATTGTATTAGGTGTATATGCCTCAACAAAGGGAAGCATTCCGCTTTTGAAACATTATGAAGGCGTAAAAGACATAGCTTTACAATCACGAATAAACGGCGCTTCCATAATTGGTATAGGATTAGTTCTGATAAGTGATTATTTTATTGAATTTCAATCAGGTATTTTAATTGTTGCACTTTTAGCAATAGCAGCAATAGCGTTGGCATTACAAGTTGTCTTGAAAGCGATATGATGATTTTATCCTGTATATGTACTACCAGCTATCAAATCAGTTGGTAGTTTTTTTGTAATCCAAATTAAGGAGGTAAACATGAGTGAATATAAAAAATTAACATATAAGCAGTTAAAAGTGATAGAGAGGCATATATTGTTATAAAGCTGTATTAGTGGTGAATCATGGAAACAAAAAGTTATACAATTTCATTTTTTGGACTTGACCCCCAATATTACACGAATGCTATTATTGGAGATATATGGAATGCGGAAGCAACTAGAGTTTATCAAGAAACCGGTATTAGCATTACTGGAGAGGTACATGACAGATATTTTGTTAATCCAGAAATTGGAGAACTTAACGGTAGCATTATTTTTTTGATTGAGAGTAAGAAAGTTCCCGATGAAGAAGCAACTGACCAGGATTACTGGAATGCATATAGGGAAGTTGCTGAAAAAGTTAGAGCTAGATTGGGAAATCCTAGAATGAATCTGACAGAAGAGACAATTAATATTACCTATTTTGAAAAAATTTGATGTAAGCCGCGGTGGTAGAAATACCACTTGACTAAAAAGTATACAAGCAATTCAGGGGAGCTTACTTTATAGACACGTTTGAAATATAGGATTTTCTATTTTAAATTCATTTTAGAGAGATGCTTTATTATTTAGGACCTCTTGTATATTATATAAATTAATGGTAATAATGGACATATGTTTAGAGGAGAGACAATATGAATAAGCCAATAAAACAAGAAATAGTATCACAGATATTTAGCATATTACTTTTTGGAGGATTGATATATTTCTGGGTGGAAGATAGAAATCTTGGAAAGTCAATACATACAACGGTTGTTTATATTATATTTGTTATAATAATTGATGTTATCCGATTTTTGAAAAGAAAGAAGCAACATTAATAGTATAATCCAGAGCCTTATGGTTATTTTTAGCACTGTGGTTTTGTTATAGTATGGTAATCTTTCAGCTTCATAAGAAAAGGATTTGAAACCAAGTGTTTCAAATCCTTTGTTTTTATTCATCGATTATAAAGGTAAAACAGTCTTTTTGAATTCATGGTTTAAAACTTGCCCCATAGAATTATAGATTGCGGAAGCTCCGCAGAATATTCCTACATATCCTGCAAGGGTATGTATGGATTCTACACCGGTAAAGTTAGCAAGTGATAGCAGGAAGAATAAAACAGTAAGAGAACCGAATACTATCTGGCTGGCACGGTTATGCTTCAATGTTCCGATAAACATAAAAAGTGTGAATACACACCATAGACCTAAGTAGAAGCCCATGCTTTTTGAGTCAGCAGCTTCAATTCCTTTAAAAGGGTTAATCCAGATTAAAATCAAGGACCACCAGAAGAAACCATAAGCTGAGAAGGCTGTTGCACCAAAGGTGTTATTTTTCTTGAATTCCATAATGCCAGCTATAATCTGAGCGGCACCGCCTAATGCAAACCCCATTGCTATAATAACAATGGATAGAGGGATAATTCCTGCATTGTGAAAGTTAAGCAGACAGGTAGTCATTCCGAATCCTAAGAGTCCAAGTGGAGCCGGATTGGCAATACTAGAGGGAGATGATTGGGCTGTTGGTGTTGACTGGATTGTTTGAGATGTTTTAGTTGACATTATTTGAAAAATCCTTTCGTATATTGTATATGCGAAAACGCACCTGGCATATAATATCATCTCTTCAATGAAAATACAACATAAATTTGTTGAAATTGCTTGTTTATTTTCGGCATAAGTCGAATTATAGTTGATATTTTGGGGATTCATAGAAATACTGGTATATAGAATAGAATTAATCTTATTTAACTGACAGGGTATATACTTGAAACACTTCCTGGCTAGAATGTAAGAAAGAGGGATTGACCAGGAATTAATAAGCATAGTATGATAGAATATCAGCTTTTGGTGAAGGAATTACTGTCACTGAACAAAATAAATTATTGCGAAAAACTACAAGGAGATGCAAAGAGACAAATGAAAGAAACCGTATTATTATTTAATATACCTTTAAGAGAATCAAGGCTAAAAATAGGGAAAGCCTTACTGCCGTTAAATGTAACTGTAAAGGCTGTTGAAAGTAAGTATTACATGGAAAGTATCGGGTATTTGGCAGGTTATAAGGAAATGCCTGCAGCAGGAGGCACTTATGACGGAAATGAATTAGAAGGTGAAATGATAGTAATGGCAGGTATACACAGCGCAAAAGTAGATTTGGTACTGGCAGCGCTCAGAAAAGCAGGGATCCCAAAATCCTGTCTGAAGGCAATTCTGACCGATACCAACCGGTTCTGGAGTGCTCCAAGGCTTTATGAAGAATTAAAAAAAGAGCACGATACCATGAGTGGAATCTAGCATAGCTGTGTCTTCTTCCGATTGTTTATTATTCTTAGTATAGGTTGATAATATGTTAAGGAAGTTAGGAAACTGTGGTTTTGTCTTTGGAATTATACCATTCCTTTCATTCGCTTGCCATGCGACTTGAAAAATGTTGCGGGAGGTAGTACAATGGCAGAAAGTTCATATACTAACAGTTAAAGGAAGGAAGGAGTCATGAAGACCTTTATAAAAAGACTGCTGCAGAATATAACTATGGTCTTATTGATTCTGGTGGCTTTAAAGGATATTGCAATAGCACTGCCGATCAGAAGACACAGCGGCCTGCATCATATGATAATAGGAATACAAGCACCTTCTCAGATGCAGCCCAGGGGGATTCTTCCCTTTCTGTCCGGTACGCTTATGCTGCTCTTGGCGTACAGATTATATAAAAGAGTACGTTTGGCCTGGATTATTGAAATCATTGCGTTAACGGTAGGCTTAACTTACCATCTGGCGAGACACCAGGTACTTCCCTTTCACACAGTTCTGGCAGACATCTTTGTACTTACGGTATTGGTAGCATCTTATAAGGATTTTGCAAGAAGCAGTGATCGAATAACCGTTAAACGTGCCATTGGATTTATTCTATGTTCCTTTTTTCTGGTGCTGTCTAATGCAGCCATCGGATTATTCTTGCTAAAGGCAGATATTCGGAGCATTCACTCTATTTATGATGCCATCTACAGTTCTGTAAAGCTTTTAGTATTAATGGATACCGATAGCCTAGGTATGAAAGGACAAGCAGGGAAGTTTTATGGCGACACTCTCATAATTATTAACTGGATATGCATTATGGCATCTGCTTTTCTATTGCTAAAGCCTCTTGTATATAACCCTATTATCAACAAACAAGGAAAGCAAAAAGCACGACAATTAGTATTAAAATACGGTGATAATCCTATGGCTTACCTGGCCCTGGAAAATGATAAAAAGTATTTCTTTGGCAGCAGAATCGAAGGAGTATGTGCTTACAATTTGGCAGGAGACGTATTTACCGTGTGCGGGGATATGATATGCGATGAGAAAGACGGGCTGCTTTTCTTATGGGAAATAACTGATTTTTGCAGAAAAAATAATTATGATACCCTATTCATTAATATAACGGATAAATTTTCTTCCCTTCTTAAGATGGCAGGCTTCGGAATTATAAAGTATGGGGAAGATGCCTGCTTTTTACTTGAGGAGTATAATTTAGCCGGAAAAAAGGCGGCAAAGGTCAGAGCTGCTATTAATCATGCTAACAAAGAAGGGATAATGGTCTTTGAATATACCCCCCAAGAGAAGAGAGATCATTTGATTGAAAAGCAGATGCAATCCATAACAGAAGAATGGCTGCAGCAAAAAGGCGGCATGGAAATGGGCTTTATGCTTGGTGGTATGGGGTTGAATGAACCCATGGACAGAAGGTATTTTTATGCAATTAATACAGAAGGAGAGATGTTAGGATTCGTAGTATTCCTTCCTTATATGAAAGGTAAGGGATATCTTGCAGATGTTACCAGAAGGAGAAGCAATGCTCCTCAAGGTGTATTGGAGAAAATTATTTATGATGCCTTTATGGTAATGAAGGAAGAAGGTGTTCTTTGGGGCAATATGGGACTTTCACCCTTGTATAATATCCCTAATGAGCCTGGCTGCAGCTTTACGGAAAAAGTTTTTACTTTTATCTATGAAAATATGAACCAAACCTATGATTTTAGAGCTTTGCATCATGCTAAATTAAAGTATGGACCGACAGATTGGCAGCCCAGATATCTGGCCTTCAATCCAAGACCATTTTCATTAAATTTTGGTTATGCTATCTTAAAAGTACAGATGCCCAAGAATATGTTTAAGACAATACTGCCCAATCTGCTGAAGCTGGATAAGCAGCAATAATTTAGGAGAAACAACAATCGCAATGAGCTAAGAAGTAAGAATACCAAATCAAACATATAAAGGAGGAAAAGTATATGAAAGTTATTGCAATCAATGGAAGTCCAAGAAAAAAGGGAAATACAGCAGAACTGTTAAAACGAGCTTTAGAAGGAGCAGAAGAAAACGGAGCAAAAACGAAGCTTTATCATCTGTATGATTTGGAATATACAGGCTGTGTAAGCTGTTTTGCCTGTAAGAAGAAGGGGAATGACTGCAAGGGACTTTGCGTTGTAAAAGACGATTTAAAGGATGTTTTAGAGGAGATTTTAAAATGTGATGCTCTAATAATTGGATCTCCGATTTATTTTTCTGATGTAACAGGTGAAATACGATCTTTTCTTGAAAGACTTCTCTTCCCTATATTATCCTATAAGGAGGGAGAAAGAGAGCTCTTAAAGAAGAGCATTCCCTCAGCATTTATCTATACCATGAATGTTCCCAAAGAACACTATGAAATGGCTTATAAAACATTAACTGAAAAAAACCAAAACATTATCGGGGGATTATTAAGGGCAGAGTCTAAAATATTAGTGTCCTGTGATACCTATCAATTCAAAGACTATGATAAGTATGACGCTACTCGTTATTCCATAGAGGAGAAAGAAAAAGTAAGAAAAGAACAATTTCCGCTGGACCTTCAGGAAGCTTTTGCGATTGGAAAACAGCTGGCGGTAAAATTATAATTTTGATTAAGTTTTAAATAAATTGTCGTATAAAGTATATCTAGGAAAATTGACGGAAAGCTTCTGCTGTGTTATCATAAATTCTTGAGGAAGAGGCAGATTGAATTAATTGCTTCTTTTAGAATAATAGGGAAGAACAGAACAGCGAAAGCTTTGGTATTACAATAATTTTCGCTGCTAACGGGAGTCAATAAGAGGAAGGGAAACAGTACAATATGAAAAAAAATCAGATTACAATTTTAGTTGTTTTAATTATCCTGATTGCTGTAGTAGGGATAGGCGCTGCGATAAGAAACGGAAGGACAGGCTCTAGTGCGGGAACAGCGGGTTATAAGGCACAGCTGGCAGAACCTAAAAAGGGAGATACCGTAGCAGAAATCGTGGTTAAAGATTTTGGTTCCATCCATGTAAAGTTCTTTGAGAAAGAAGCTCCTAAGGCAGTGGAGAACTTTACTACCCATGCAACAAAGGGGTATTTTAATGGATTAATTTTTCACAGGGTTATAGATAACTTTATGATTCAGGGCGGGGATCCTACTGGAACCGGTACTGGCGGAGAAAGTATCTGGGGCGGTGCCTTTAAAGATGAGTTCTCAGATAATCTACAGCCTTACAGAGGAGCACTTTGTATGGCGAACAGCGGCGCGGATACGAACGGAAGCCAGTTCTTTATTGTTCAGGATAAGGATACTTATGATAAAGCCACGCTAGATTCTCTGGCGCAGCAAACAGGAGTTACTTTGAGTGAGGATGCGATTGAAGGCTATAGTAAAGTTGGCGGTACCCCTTGGCTCTATCGTGCTCATACTGTTTTCGGCCAAGTATATGATGGTATGGATGTTGTTGATTCCATAGCGGCAACGAAAACCGGTGAAAATGATAAGCCTGTAACAGATGTTGCTATCGAGAAGATTATTGTTTCAAAATATGGTGAATAAATATACTCTTTAAAGCTTGAATGAAACAGCAGCAAGCAGAGATAATAATAAGGACTGTCCTATGAGGACAGTCCTTATTATTATCTCTGAAAACATACTTTTTTCATAAATTTCTGTTATAATTATTACATAGATAGAAAAAGTGCGGATACATAATAGAATTGGAATGGTAGGTTAAGTCAGTTCCGGAAAAGAGGTTGAGGATTATGGAAAAATTGAGAGTTTTGGTCGTAGATGATGAAAGCAGAATGAGAAAACTGGTTAAGGACTTCCTCAGTAAAAAGAATTTTGAGGTATATGAGGCCGAGAATGGGGAGCAGGCTGTCGATTTGTTTTTTAATACGAAGGAGATATCCTTAATCATTCTGGATGTTATGATGCCGAAGATGGATGGCTGGCAGGTATGCCGTGAAATCAGGCAGTATTCTAAAGTACCTATTATCATGCTCACTGCCAAGAGCGATGAAAAGGATGAACTGTTGGGATTCGAGCTTGGAGTAGATGAATATATTTCAAAACCTTTTAGTCCCAAGATACTTGTTGCAAGAGTAGAAGCAATTCTTCGAAGAACCAACATTCTGGAAGAGGGTGTGACGGAAATTGGTGGTATCGTGTTAGATAAGGCCGCTCATATGGTTAAGATTGATAATGAATCAATTGATTTAAGTTTTAAGGAATTTGAACTCCTGACTTATTTTATTACGAATCAAGGGGTTGCATTGTCTAGAGAAAGAATACTAAACAATGTCTGGAATTATGATTACTTCGGTGATGCCAGGACCATTGACACCCATGTAAAGAAACTAAGAAGCAAAATGGGTGCAAAAGGTGATTATATTAAAACAATCTGGGGTATGGGCTATAAATTTGAAGTAGACTAAAAGGCAGACTGGAAATGAGGTAAGACCTGTTATGAAACAGAAGGCAAAGACATATTTTAATAAAGATTCTATCAGGGTAAAGCTTACTTTAACGCTTACAATACTGATAGTTGCAACAATAGGAATACTATGGGTCTTAAACAGGACATTTCTGGAGTCCTATTATATCAAAAGCAAAGCAGAAAGCCTCGGGAAAACCTATACGGACCTGAAAGAAGTAGTTGATAATACAGAAGACACCGATGTATTAGCAGAAACATTAACTTTAAAATTAATGAAATATAGTGAGAACCGTAATATTTATCCTTATATATTTACAAACGGTAGATTATTTTATAAAAATGGATGGGTTTTATTGGTTGATACACCAAATGCCCTTCAAAAACGAATAGATCAGTACAAGCGGCTGGTTTTTTCGAATGGTGGTAAACGTATCGTACTGAATAAGAGTTATGATATTTTTGAGGACTATGATCCTACTCTTGATACAAAGAATCTGGTATTGGTCGGAAATTCCAATGACAAAGGGAGCAGTGTAATTATATTAACTACTACCCTTGAGAGTATGCGTGAGAGTGTAAAAGTAGCAAATCAGTTTCTAGCTTATGTAGGGTTAGGTGCAGTAGCCATTTCTATTCTGGTCATGCTATGGATCAGCAAACGTTTTACAACTCCGATTCTCCAGCTTGCCGGAATTGCAAAAAAGATGAGTGACCTGGACTTTGATGTAAAATATAATGTTAAAACACAGGATGAGTTAGGGGAACTGGGCAGCAGTATTAATACCTTGTCTGAGAGACTGGAGAGTACCATATCCGAGTTAAAGAAAGCAAATAACGAATTACTTTCAGATCTTCAGAATAAAGTACAGATAGATGAAATGCGAAAAGATTTCTTATCCAATGTTACCCATGAGTTAAAAACACCTATTGCACTTATTCAAGGCTATGCAGAAGGTTTAAAAGATAACATTAACGACGATGAGGACAGCAGAGAATTTTACTGCGAAGTTATCGTAGATGAAGCTCAGAAGATGAATACCATGGTTAAGAAACTCCTCTCCTTAAATCAGATTGAGTTCGGCAACAATCAGCCGGGTATCGAACGGTTTGACCTTACGGCCCTTGTGACTTCTGTTATTCATTCAACTGAGATTCTTATGGAACAAAAGAAAGTAACATTGCATTTTGTGCAGACGGAACCTTTATATGTATGGGCAGACGAGTATATGATAGAAGAGGTACTTACTAACTATGTCAGCAATGCCTTAAATCATGTGGAAGATCCAAGAATTATAGAAATAAAATTTATCCAGAAACAGGATGTTGTTCGAGTGGCAGTATTTAATACCGGTATTCCCATTCCGGAAGAAGATTTAGAGAATATCTGGATTAAATTCTATAAAGTTGATAAAGCCAGAACCAGGGAATATGGCGGAAGTGGTATTGGATTATCTATTGTTAAGGCAATCATGGATTCACATAATCAAAAGTGCGGAGCAATTAATCATAGCAACGGAGTTGAATTCTGGTTTGAATTGGATACGAAGGCTCAATAGGAAATCTGTCATAGATTAGCGTAAGTTTAAAAATTTTCATTGCCCATTTTTGTAAACAGTGGTATGATATATTCACATATACTTACTAAGGAGGACAATGAGTAAAAGTTTAACTTTTACTCCCCCTGAATATATACGCGTGCTAAAGTACGCAGATGGGAGCCAACTATGAAAAAAACATTCTTAGCGCTGGTTATGGCATGTGGTTTATTATTGACAGGCTGTGCGCAGCTAACAGAGTTATCAGATAAACAAAGCGATGTAATAGCGGAATATATGGCAGGTTCTGTATTAAGATATACGGATAATTATATGGAAGGTCTGATTTATCCGGATGAAAATGCAAATAAAAAAACTGCAGATAAAAATACATCCTCTGCTACTGCAGTAGATACTGCGAAGGACACAGGAAGTGATGTAAATAACAATGAAACAAATAGCAGCAGTCAGAATGAAAATGTATCAGATAAAGATGCATCAGTAAAAGATAACAGCACGGCTAATACTGCGAAGGAACCTAGCAGTTTAACTTATCAGGAATTTTATAAGATTCTGAGCAATAACAACTATCAGGTAAAATATTCTGGATATAAGTTCTATGATTCCTACGCCCAGAGAAATGACTATTTTACTCTGCAGCCTTCGAGCGGAAGTAAGCTTTTGGTAGTATCTTTTAAGGTCAGCAATATAGCCAAAAAAGCAGTTACATTGGATTTAGGACAGTTACATATAGGTTATAAGCTGCATTTAGCGAACGGAAAAACCTATAAACCAATGGTTACGTTGCTGGATACAGACTTAAATTATATTGATTATACTTTAAAAAGCGGTAAATCAGATGTTGCGGTATTAGTATTTGATGTGCCTGAGAATGTTAATAAATCCGGGCTCGCTCTAAGCATTTCACTAAACGGACAAAATACAGAAATAAATTTGAATGAATAATGGAATTCCTTAAAGGAGCATAGCAATGATTTATACAGAAAAAAAGCGGACGAAGTTATTTGGACTGCCTCTCACATTTACCTCTTATACCATATCTGATGAGAAGATAACGATAACCAGTGGGTTTTTGAACATTACTGTAGATGATGCCTATATGTATAAAGTTCAGGATGTGAAGCTTACGAAGAGTTTTTGGGAAAGATTCTATGGATTAGGTTCCTTAACCTGTTACACCGGAGATACCACCCATCCGGAATTAAGGATTCTGCATATAAAAAAGGCGTCTGAAATAAAAGAATTTTTATTGACAGCTTCAGAAGAGGCCAGAAGGAAAAGAAGAGCATTGCATACAATGGAAATATAACATTAACAAAGGGACGAGCTTTTTAGCTTGTCCTTATCTGTGTGCAATACCTAGCCTTTAATCCATTGATACTTCACCAGTTAGGAAGCAAACGAGTCTGCAGGCTTACAAATAGATAATATAAAACTGCCGAAATTAATCTCATGGAAAAGATTTCTTTCGGCAGTTATGTGGTGTATCGACACCTTTATATATAATATGGGGGAGGAGAAGGTGAAGCTAATAATAAAACTTTGTTTCACTTTCTAAGAATATTATAGAATAAATTTATGAGTAAAGTATGAAGATAATAAAAATAAAATGTGAACATTTATCTCGAAGGTAAGAACGGAGTTCTAAACACTATGAATTATAAGCTACTTGCAGATACTGCCATGCTGGCAGGCGAAATCATGTTAATAAGCGGTGCAGAAACCTACAGGGTTGAAGATACAATGAGCAGAATTCTAAAGACTTCCGGGCTTGAGAAAACAGAAGCCTTTGTAACTCCAACCGGTATCTTTTTGTGCCTTGATGATACAGCAATCGATAGCATTACTCTTGTGAAGAGAGTGGAAAACCGTGTGACTAATATAGCCTATATATATGAAACCAATAATGTCTCCAGAAATTTATGTTCCGGTATTATAACTATAGAAGAAGCCTTTCTGGAACTCAAAAGTATTAAGACCAGGAAGCAGTACAGTAACTACCTGATTTATCCATGCACGATAGTTGGTTCTTCTGCGTTTACCATTCTTCTTGGCGGTGATCTGCTAAATAGTATTATAGCAGGCTTAAATGGAGGATTCATTGTATTAGTTACAATCCTTACTATGAAATTGAATATAAACACCTTTATAAAGAATCTGACAGCTTCTGTCTTAATTGCTCTAAACAGTATGATATTCCTGCATTATATGGGAAGCTATATTCAGCTGGATGCATTGATTGGTGGTTCTATCATGCCCTTGCTTCCGGGAGTTGCTATAACCAATGCAATTAGGGACACATTACAGGGAGATTATATGTCAGGGGGAGCAAGAGCAATTGAATCCTTTGTCCTGGCAGCTTCCAGTGCAGTGGGTATTGGTATAGGAATAGCACTTTATTCTTGTCTGACAGGAGGTGCTATCCTATGATGTTTGCACAGGTAGTAGGAGCTTTCATTGCAGTCGTTGCCTTCGCTGTTATCATTGGTGTACCTAAAAAATTTCTCTGGCAGGCAGGTCTTGTAGGGGCAGTGGGCTGGTTTGTATATCTGTTGTTAGAGCCGACGGGGTTAAGTGTACCTGGACGTATGTTTTTTGCTGCGCTTATGGTAGCCTTGATATCCCATAGCTTTGCAAGATTGTTAAAGACTCCGGTTACATTATTTCTTATTGCCGGTATATTACCGTTGGTTCCCGGAGTCGGTATGTATCGT
Source organism: Anaerocolumna chitinilytica (assembly GCF_014218355.1). Classification (NCBI taxonomy): domain Bacteria; kingdom Bacillati; phylum Bacillota; class Clostridia; order Lachnospirales; family Lachnospiraceae; genus Anaerocolumna; species Anaerocolumna chitinilytica. Next base: position 4,073,630 of record NZ_AP023368.1, on the reverse strand, counting down.
ATTGTTTATAACCTGATAACCAATAACAATTCTCTGGCAGGTCATTACATGAATGAAACCATTCAGACTGCTGGTATGATAGCTCTTGCTATTTTTATCATGGATACCATATTCAGGGTATTTCAGAAGAAGGGATAAAAATTGGGAATAATCCTTTCTTGCAATATAAATCAAAACCAGCTAGAATATAATAGGTATTGTGAATTAATGAATACCTCATTCATATAAACTTGGAAAAGTATGTTTGATAGTATGGAAATTAAGTAGTAATTTCCACTCCATAGGATGGTTAGAAAGAAACATTTATTTACAGGAGAAGACATGAGAATTGGATTAGTAAGACATTTTAAGGTAAATTGTCCGCATAAAAAGATGATGACCTCGGAGGAATTTCGTGAATGGTCTGAGCATTATGAAAGAGCGAAGGTTATAAAAAATAAAGTTGAAATGTATGGAAGTAAGTGGGATATCTGTTATGTAAGTGATCTTCCAAGGGCAATAACGACGGCGAAAGAAGTTTACAGCGGACATTTACATATAGACAAATTACTTCGGGAAGTTGATAATGCTCCTTTTATACATACAGAAAGAATAAAACTGCCTTTTGAAGTATGGCATGTATGCGGCAGGCTTGCTTGGTATTTTAAGTCAAAAAGCCAGCCGGAATCCAGAGAAGGGACCAGAAAGCGTATAAATGAGTTCCTGGATAAAATTGATTGGTCACAAGAAAATATTCTGATAGTATTTCATGGCTTCATGCTATATAACTTTCAAAAAGAGCTTAAAAAACGAGAGTTTACAGGAGAAAAAATAAGACGGGTAAAAAATGGAGTACTATACCAGTATGTAAAAGAAGACCCTATAAGAGAAACTTCTATGCCTGAACTGGGAGAAACTGAAATATCATAAGGTGAAGCATAGGCAGGAAGGCTGGCAGTTAAAATGAAAATTACAGTAATAGGTGTCGGTAAGATAAAAGAAAATTACCTGACTCAGGCTATCTTAGAGTACTCTAAAAGATTAAGCAGATATACAAAGCTGGAAATCGTGGAAGTTTCTGATGAAAAAACTCCGGATGGTGCCAGCGAAGCGGAAGAACTGCAGATTAAACATATGGAAGGCGAAAGAATCTTAAAGCAGGTAAAGGAGGGTTCTTTTGTCTTTGCACTTGCTATTGAAGGAAAGATGTATGATTCTGTAGAATTTGCCGAGCAACTTGAGAAGCTGCGAACCAACGGCAAAAGTCATCTTACGTTTATTATTGGAGGCTCACTGGGTTTGAGTGAAGCAGTTATTAAAAGATCCGATGCTCTTATCAGTTTTTCAAAAATGACATTTCCCCATCAGTTAATGAGGGTTATTCTATTGGAACAGATATATAGAGCTTACCGTATAACTGCAGGCGAGCCCTACCATAAATAAATAAGAGTCTTGTCAGGATTTCAAGGATTATAAGCGGCAGGTTGGTTATAATACTGACCTTGCCGCTTTTTTTGCTGTTAAAAGGAATTCCTCTTTTACAAAAAGCAGGTGTTATTATTAACCCATCTGCCTTTAAACTTACACCAAATGTAGCTGCCTGAAAACAGATAGATAGTATAATGGAACAGACCGCAGGCAAGGTCCGAAGAACTTATCTGCAGTCTGAAGTATTATTCTATATTTGGTTTATAGAAGGCTCGTTTTATTTGATGAGCTAACTTTGAAATAATACTAGCAGAATATGATATGCTGTATCAAATTCTTAGAGCAATTGTTTAGCAGACACAGCGGTTATCTCTAATACTCTGCTTAAGAAAGGGAATTTCTCTTTCATACGCTCGAAATCTGCTCCGGATTCTAGAAATTTTGCAGTTCCTTCTAATAAAAATCCAGTCCCCTGATAATTATTGTATCCTTCAACCTCTCTGCTGCCCAGGGTTACTTTCACTTTATTATTCTGAGAAACATCTGCTTGCGTACTGCGCATGCCTGCTGCCGGAATTAAAATTCGCTCATCCTCCGTTATAACTAAATAAGAGTTCCAGGTGTTCGTTACATGGGGTTCCTCTGTTCCCCAGGATACAATTGATACTACTCCTTCGTGGTTTATAACATCATGAAATTTGTCTGTAAACATTACTTTATATCCTCCTGAGATTTATTAACATAACACATATGAGAATTTCTGAAAGAAAAACGATATGAGTAATAGTTTTTCTTTATACAGATATTACAGATAAGTGTTATCTGTAATTTGAATTATACAATGAGTTTTTAATATTGTCAATGTTAAAGTATATTGCGGATAAATATTATCTATAATAATGGAATAGATATTGACTAACAAAAAATAATAAAGTATTATGTGGGAAGATTATATCGTAATATGAGAGGATGATACGAATGCAATTTTCGATAGGCGTTGAGTATGCATTGCATTGTTTATTATACATGATAGATGTTCCGCCGGGAAAATCAGTGGGAATTAAGGATTTAGCAACCTATCAGGGGGTTTCGGAAACCTATCTGTCAAAGGTATACACAAAATTAAGGAAAGCAGGAATTGTAAAAGCCATTCCCGGGGTTAATGGTGGGTATGCTCTGGCACTGGCACCAGAAAACATAAGCTTTTGGAATGTGATTGAGGCAGTAGAAGGATCCTCTCCAATGTTTCAATGTGCTGAAATCAGGCAGAATGAGCTCCTTCTGGATAAGAATAATCTGCCGGATTCCCATACGAAATGCCCTTGTTTAATAAAAGTCGTAATGCTGGAAGCGGAAGAACAGATGCGGCAATATCTGAAAAATAAGACATTAGAATGGCTTCATGCTCAGGTTAAGGATAAATTACCGAAAGAGCAAAGGGAAGCGACCATCGAATGGTTCACCCATACAAAATCGAAGCTGACTTAATACATCCCATAGGATATTATCATCGAAGGGGAGTGAGCGAATGTTTATTGGAACGGAGAGAATTATGAATATATATTTAATAAGACATGGCAGACAGAGCAGTCCACTATGCAATGTGAATGTGGATTTAGCGGAAGAAGGGAAAAAACAAGCCCATCTTCTTGGCAGACGCCTTAAAAGTTACAATATTGACGCGCTCTATTCCAGTAATCTGATAAGAGCAGTGGAAACAGCGGGAATCTTAAACGAATATCTGAAACTTGACCATATCATTCGGGAGGATATTCGGGAAATATCCTTTGGTTTCCTGGAAGGCAAGTCAAATGATGAAATTGAAAAGGAATTCGGAGATTTTAAACGAAAGCAATTGTTATTACAAGAGGATCTTCCTTATCCAGGGGGAGAATGCGGCAGGGAAGTATTTGACAGAGCTATGGAGACAGTGGGAGAAATTATACACTCAGATAAGTCCAATGTTGCAGTTGTGACTCATGGGGGGGTTATCAGGGCTTTGGTATCAGGGTTATTGGGACTAGATATGAGTAAAAAGCTGTTGCTTGGAATATCACTTGAAAATACCAGTATAACACATCTGGTTTACAGTAAGGACAGAGAGCGGTTTTATCTGCAGCGGTTTAACGATTATGCCCATCTGGAAGGGCAGGACGAATTGTTAAGAGTTAATCTATAAGTCTCCGAAAAAATATTCTTAATTTTGAATAAAAATACTTGAATTTTGAAAAAAACATGGTACAATACTAGCATTAATATAAGTTTTTTTAAATAATTATTAAGTGTCTTCCATTCGTAAGGGAAGTCTCAGTACCTTTTCCTGACGTATTTTTATAGAGCTATGTGATTGGATAGATACATATTGTAGTTTGAAAAGAGAAGTATAATTCAAGTAAAATTTTACGAATATTCAATTCTGTTGGATATTCAGGAAAGAGGTTAAGATGAAGAAAATTGTATGTTTACTATTAGCAGCAGTGACGGCTGTATCTTTAGCCGGATGCGGTAAATCAAATGACAATAAGTTGATTGTGGGTACCGAAGCAGGGTTTGCACCTTATGAATACATGGAGGGTGATAAGGTAGTAGGTATTGATATGGATATTGCACAGGCAATTGCAGATTCTATGGGGAAAGAACTTGTAATTAAGAACATGGATTTCCAAGGAGCTCTTGTAGCAGTACAAAAGGGTAAAGTTGATCTTGTGGCAGCAGGAGTTTCTGTTGATGATGAACGTAAAAAGAAGATGGATTTCTCTCATGAGTATGTAAACTCTACTGAAGTGGTCGTAGTTAACAAGGATGCGGCTACGGTAACCAGTGCAGCGGACTTGAATGACAAAATTGTAGGTGTTCAGGAAGGTAATATTGCTGATTTCTATGTATCAAATCCGGATAATGTAACACCAAAGGATATCAAAAGATATTCCAAGTTCGTTCAGGCTGCGGAAGACCTTAAGAATAATAAAATTGATTGTATCGTAATGGATCAATATCCCGCAAAGGAACTGGTTGCATCTAATGATTCTCTTGTAATCATAAAGAAAGACGATGGTACTGATGACGTGCTTTTCGAAGATAAATATGCGATTGCTGTTAAGAAGGGAAATCAGGAACTTCTTGACAAGATTAACAAAGTTATTGACCAATTGATTGCAGACGGTAAGATAGAAGAATTTACTGCAAATCATACGAAAACAAGTGGTCAATAAATAATCTAATTATTATTTATAAATTAAAAGACATAATAATTAGCAGCAGCCAAGGTACTATTGTCTGCTGCTAATTATGCGTAAAAAAGGAGAAGAAACTTTGAATGCAATTTTTGAGTGGTTTAGTAGTGTAGGCCAAAGCTATTATGATTCATTTATTACAGAGCATCGATATATGTCATATTTACAGGGATTAGGGAATACCCTGCTGATATCATTAATCGCTTTGATGATTGGCGCTTTCCTTGGAATATTGGTAGCAGTAGCACGTTTTTCTACCGGAAATATTAAAGGGCTGAAATGGATAAAAAGCCTTTGTAATTTATATGTAACTGTAATTAGGGGTACACCGGTTCTATTACAGCTGTTAATTATCTATAACATGGTGTTTACCGCCAGAGATACCAATGAAATAATTGTTGCCGGTATCTGTTTTGGTATTAACTCAGGTGCTTATGTGGCAGAAATTGTGAGAGCCGGCATAGAATCCATAGATAAAGGACAATATGAAGCAGGGCGCTCCCTTGGTTTAAACGGCAATCAAACAATGTTTACAATTATTATGCCTCAGGCAATCAAAAATATTTTACCTGCTCTTGGCAATGAGTTTATTGTTCTGATTAAAGAAACCTCCGTAGCAAGTATTATTGCTGTTACGGATTTATCAAAAGCAGCACAGTATATTGGCTCCAGAACCTATGATGTTATACCGCCTCTTATGATTGCTGCAGTATGCTATCTTATCATGGTTTTAGGTTTTACAAAGCTGTTACGTTTTATTGAAAGGAGGATGGACCAAGGTGATACAAACTAAAAATCTTAAAAAGCAATTCGGCTCCCATATCGTATTAAATAACATCTCAGAAACCATAGAAAAGGGAGAGAAGATTGTTGTTATCGGTCCTTCCGGTTCTGGTAAATCTACATTTCTGCGTTGTCTTAATCTCCTTGAGGTGCCGGATGGCGGTGAAATATGGTTTGAAGGAAAGAATATCTTAGATCCTAAGAATGATATTAATATATTAAGAAGGAAAATGGGAATGGTATTCCAGCAATTTAATTTATTCCCTCATAAAACAGTAAAAGAAAATATTACCTTAGCACCTATAAAGCTTGGTGTGATGAATAAAGAGGAAGCTGATGTAAGAGCTGCCGAGCTCCTAAAGCGTGTAGGGCTCCCTGAAAAAGCAGACAGTTATCCAAAACAGCTATCCGGTGGTCAAAAACAGAGAATTGCTATTGCCAGAGCCCTTGCAATGAATCCGGATGTAATGCTTTTTGACGAACCAACTTCGGCACTGGACCCTGAAATGGTTGGAGAAGTATTAGAGCTTATGAAGGAACTAGCTGCAGATGGTATGACCATGGTGGTAGTAACCCACGAAATGGGTTTTGCCAGAGAGGTTGGGACCAGAGTTCTCTTTATGGATCAGGGGATGATTATGGAGCAAAATAGCCCTCAGGAATTCTTTGGCAATCCTACAAATCCAAGACTGAAAGAATTCTTATCAAAAGTGCTGTAAGAAAGGACTCCATGAATCAGATTACTAGCAGTTTCTCCTAAATGATAAAAATTCTCAATAAAAGTATTGACAAGTCAGGTCGTATTCTTTTATATTTCTATATATAGATGTATTAGTTAGTATTTTTCTGATTAACTACAAGATATATAAATTGCCTGCAAGGCACAGTTGTATAGAAGATAATTATGCCCTTCTGATATTAACATACAAGAGTGCATATGCAAGTTTAGGAGGAAATTCATGAGAGAAGAATGGAACGGTTTTGCACCTGGAAGCTGGATGACAGATATCAATGTCAGAAGCTTCATTCAACATAATTATACACCCTATGAAGGAGACGGCTCTTTCTTAGCCGGTCCTACCGATAGGACGAAAAAGCTTTGGGACAAAGTTCTGGAGCTGATGTTAGTGGAAACAGAGAAAGGTGTTGTAGACGCAGAAACTACAAAACCTTCTACCATAACAGCTTTTGGAGCAGGATATCTGGATAAAGAAAATGAAATTATTGTCGGCTTTCAGACAGATAAGCCTTTAAAGAGAGGCATTATGCCTAACGGCGGAATCCGTGTGGTTAAGAATGCGCTGGAATCCTATGGATATAAGCTGGATGAGAGAACCGAAGAAATCTACACCCATCTCAGAAAGACCCACAATGACGGTGTTTTTGCAGCTTACACTGATTCTATGAGAAAGGCAAGACACACCGGAATTATTACAGGCCTTCCGGATGCTTACGGAAGAGGCCGTATCATCGGAGATTACAGAAGAGTAGCATTATATGGTGTAGATGCTCTAATTCAGGAGAAACAAGACCAGAAGAAGCTTCTTGAACGTAATACCCTGGAATCACCGGAGATCCTGTTAAGAGAAGAAATCTCTGAGCAGATCAACGCCCTGAAAGAGTTAAAAGCAATGGCAGCAAGATATGGCTGTGATATCAGCGGTCCTGCAAAGAACTCTCTGGAAGCAACTCAGTGGACTTATTTTGCTTATCTTGGTGCTATTAAGGAACAGGACGGAGCTGCCATGAGTCTTGGTAGAGTTAGTACTTTCCTTGATATTTATTATGAAAGAGATTTAAAGAACGGTTTGATTACAGAAGAGGAAGTTCAGGAGATCGTTGATCAGTTCGTTATGAAATTACGTATGGTGCGTTTCCTTCGTACTCCATCCTACAATGATTTATTCTCCGGAGACCCTACTTGGGTAACAGAGGCCATCGGCGGAATGGGACTTGACGGACGTACGCTGGTAACCAAGAGCAGTTTCCGTGTGCTTCATACCCTTTATAACCTTGGACCGGCACCGGAACCGAACCTCACAGTATTATGGTCAACATTTCTTCCTCAGGCATTTAAGGATTTCTGTGCCAAAGTATCAATTGATACAAGCTCCATCCAGTATGAGAGTGATGATATTATGAGAGATGTATGGGGCGATGATTATGCGATTGCCTGCTGTGTATCTGCTATGAGAGTAGGAAAGCAGATGCAGTTCTTCGGAGCACGTGCTAACCTTGCCAAAGCTCTTCTTTATGCTATAAACGGCGGTAAGGATGAGAAGACAGGAGAGCAAGTCGGACCTATGTTTGAACCGGTAAGGGGAGAATATCTGGATTATGATGAGCTGCTGCTTAAGTTTGACCAGACACTTGAATGGCTGGCTGAATTATATATTAACACCTTAAATGTTATTCACTATATGCACGATAAATATAACTATGAGAGACTGCAGATGGCTCTTCACGACATCTCAATTCTGCGTACGGAAGCTTGTGGTATTGCCGGCCTCTCCGTAGTAGCTGATTCCTTATCCGCAGCAAAATACGCAAAGGTTAAGATTATCCGTGATGAAAAAGGTCTTGCCGTAGATTATGAAATAGAAGGCGAATATCCTGCATTCGGTAACAATGATGACCGTGTGGATCAGATTGCGGTAGAGCTGGTAGAAAGATTTATGAACAAGCTTCGTAAGTTCAAGACTTATCGTAATGCGAAACAGACACTTTCCGTTCTTACAATTACATCAAACGTTGTTTACGGTAAGAAGACCGGTAATACACCTGACGGAAGAAAGGCAGGAGAACCTTTTGCACCAGGTGCGAACCCTATGCATGGAAGAGATAAGAAAGGTGCTGTTGCTTCTATGGCGTCTGTTGCAAAGCTTCCTTACAGACATGCAGAGGATGGTATATCCTATACCTTCTCCATTGTACCAAAAGCTTTAGGAAAGAATGAGACAGAGAGAGTCGGCAATCTTGTAGGACTTTTAGATGGATTCTTCTTCGATAAAGGACATCATATTAATGTAAATGTATTTGACAGAGAGACACTCATGGATGCGATGGATCATCCGGAAAAGTATCCTCAGCTTACTATCCGTGTTTCAGGTTATGCTGTTAATTTCGTTAAATTAAGCAGAGAACAGCAGCTTGACGTTATCAACCGTACTTTCCACGAAAGGTAATTAGCGGCAGTTTAATTAAACTAAATATACAAGATGAGGGGTTTGGTTCCATGAAAGAAGATTGGTATTTTGTCAGGCAGACAGGATTCAATTCGTCTGCAGTGGTCTCAAACCCCACATTTAACAATAGGTTCTATACGACAAGCAAAGCGGAAGGAGTGAGCCACTATGGCTACAATAGGAAGAATACACTCAGTAGAAAGCTGCGGTACAGTAGACGGGCCTGGCGTCCGATTTGTGGTATTTATGCAGGGATGTCCACTAAGATGTCAATTTTGCCATAATCCTGATACCTGGGATACGACAAAAGGCACGGAATATACACCGGATCAGCTTATGAATGAGATTATTAGATACAAATCCTATATGTCATTTTCGGGGGGAGGAGTAACCTTTACCGGTGGTGAACCCCTTTTACAGGCTGATTTTATACTGGAAATGAGTAAAAGATGTAAGGCGGAAGGCATATCGGTGGCAATTGATACTTCCGGATATGTATTCTCTGAAACGGTAGAGAAAGTTCTGGAATATGCAAATTTAGTACTTTTGGATATAAAGAATTTCGATCCCGTTGTTTATAACAATGTTACAGGGGTGGAATTAGCACCGACTCTTAAATTCTTGGATTATACGAGAGAGAAGGAAATCAATACCTGGATTCGTTATGTATTAGTTCCGGGATTGACGGACAATCTGGAAGGTGTCAAGGGTTTGGCAGCACACCTTGAAAATTATCCGAATATCACAAGAATAGAGGTTCTTCCCTTCCATAAGATGGGTGAATACAAGTGGCAGGCATTGGGATACGAATACAAATTGTTTGATACCAAAGAGCCGGATAAAAAGTTACTGGAAGAAGTGAAGGGGATTTTTCGTACTTCCGGAATACCCCTTGCAAATTAGCCAAGATTAAAATGGCTCTTTGTCAATGATGGGGGTGGGATTCATTTGAATCCCACTCCATCACTGAGTTTAGAGCTATTTTAATGTACTGGTCTATAATCCATGTTTTAGGGCATGAGAAATAAACCTCCTGCCGTCTTCTTTTTATTTAGATAGAACTATGTATAATCCTTGTACGGAACCTCTCGAAATTCTTCATGCCAAAAGATACCCTTTTTAATACTTTTATCTTGTTATTATACCCTTCTGTAGGTCCGTTGGTATATTTGTACTTAAAGGCATTCAAAATACCTTGTGACCAATTCCGATAAGTCTTCGCACAGGCTTCAAATTCGGGAATACCTGATTTTTCAGCTGTCTTCACCCATTCCCAGAATCCTTCCCGTTGATACTTATACTTCTCGCTCTGGCAGATTTCATAAAACCATTCCTTAAGTCGGTGGGCAGTCCTCAGATCATCATTATAAAGTAGCATCAGATCGCAAGCCTTCTTGTTCTCCTCTTTTAGTTTATTATATCTTGTAAGTATCAGCTTCCGGCTTCTCTTGTAGTACCTGCGCAAATTCGAAGGCATCTTCTTTTGAAGGCGTTTTCTTACATTTTCAATCGCCCAAGTAACATATCGAATGAAGTGATATTTGTCAATTATAATAGTTGCATTAGGAAAATAGGCTTTCGCCAAGTCTACATACGGTTCCCACATATCACAGATAAAGAACTTCACTCGATACCTTTGGGTGCGGTTCCATGTACGGAAATAGGCGGATAAATGCTTCTGAGTTCTGTCAGGTAGAATATCAAGAATACGATGTTTCTTTGCATCTACCAGAATACACTGGAACTTTCCAGCATCCGTATTACCTTTAAACTCATCAATTGAGATGCACTCAGGAACAGAAGGGGAGGAGTAGTTGATGGTATCCAATAACCGGGAAACGGTACTAACGGAAACATTCGTATCAACAGCAACGGACTTCATGCTGCGTAGATTCCTGAGTAGGTCGATGATTTTATAAGACAATCTAAGGGTACGCCTTTTGTAAGGAGCGAGAAAAGTATATTTCTCGAGGAACCTTTTCCCGCAACTACAGGAATAACGTCTCTTTCTCAACACCAAATAAGTGTGCTTAAGCTGAAATGGGAGGTCCTTAATTGTCTGAGAGCGGTAATCATGAATGCGTTTTGTCTGTTTGCCACAATGAGGACAGATCTGTGTCGATGGCTTTGTTTCGATATAAATACGGACAAAAGAGTCAGCTTGAATTACATTTTTAATTAAAATATCTTCTAATCCTAAAAGTTTTCTGGTACAATTAGAATGCATTGAGAGATCCTCCTTTGAAAGTGGTTGTTTGGTAGACGGCATTTTCGAGGGAGGTTTCTTTTATTATAAAACATAAAAATAAAAGTTGGAATGTGTTTTATTTACACACCCCAACATTTATTATAGAACCATTAAAATATACTAACAGATAGAACTGCTGCAAAGGAGTTCCCTTAAGGGATGATGCAGCAGTTCTTTAAAATTCAACACAAAGTGGGGGATTCGTAGTGATAACTATTAAAGAGATAGCAGATATGTTGGGAATTAGTACAACCACTGTTAATAATGTCATCCATGGAAAAACAGGTCAGGTATCGCAAAAGACCATTGAGAAGGTACAAAAGCTGATTGAAGAATATGAATATGTACCCAATATGAATGCGAGAAACCTGGCACAGAATAAATCTAAAATTATTGGGTTTGCCATGAAGGCTAAAAGTGATAAATATGAAAATGCCCTAAAGGATACCTTTATTGGTGAATTGGTGGGAGCTGTTGAAAAATCCCTGCGTATCAGCGGCTATTTTTTAATGATTTATATATCTGAGGATCTGAAACAGATTATCAATTATGTATCAACCTGGAATGTAGATGGACTCATATTATTTGGCATGACAGGGGACGATTGTATCCTGTTTAAAAGTAAAATCAATAAGCCTATGGTTTTTATTGACTGCTACTTCAGTGAAGAGGTAAATGAATATATCAATGTCGGGCTTAATGATTTACAGGGAGCCTATGATATTACAAAATATCTGCTGGATTGCGGACACAGCAGAATAGGTTTTGTTGCCGATAACTGTCTGGGCGGGGATAAAGAAAGGTTCCTTGGCTATAAACAGGCACTGCGGGAACAAGGAGTAACTTACAAAGATAAGGATTTCTTTTTGATTACTCCGGGTGAGAAGGAATTGGATGCATGTCTGAGAGACTTATTGGAGTATACGAAAGGCTATACGGCGCTTTTCTGTGTTTCGGACACATATGCGGTGCTAATCATGAATTATTTAAGAGATCATGGAAAGAGAATACCAGAAGATATATCTATCGCTGGCTTTGATGACAATGCATATGCACGGATAGTAAGGCCGTCCTTAACTACAATTCACCAGGATGTAACCCTGAAAGGTGAGATAGCAGTAGAAAAGATTCTTAAACTCGTCACTGGGGAAGAGATTGAAGAGAGATTAATTATTCTTCCTACAAAGCTAGTTGTTCGTCAAAGTGTTAAAATGCTGAAAAAGTAAAAATAATCCCCCTTTGATAGATGGTTTTTATTATCTAATCAAAGGGGTATACTTGTTTTGTAAGAAAATATATTTACGAAAGAGTTAATGTATGATTATGAGGTATCAATGAGAGTGTGTACACTTAGGGAATATCTATCTTCCAGAGTTGGTTATCTCCGCCGACATAGTCCCATTGATGTATTCTTGCACCATCTTCTGTGGAAATATTGCTGACATCCAGAACCTTTCCGCTGTTTCTGTTTGTAATCTTATAGTATTCACCTATTTTCTCTAAGGACCATTGCTGACTGGTTTTGCCGGTTATATAAGCCGATTGACAGATATTGGCGTCGTTTGCAGCGGAGCCTCCGACAACTTCAAGAACGCGTCCGCTGTGAGCGGATTTTATAGTATAGTATCCTGTGCCGGTATCTGTTATTTCCCATTTCTGATTATTACCCCCAACATAAGACCATTGATTAACCAAGGCACCTTCAGCAGAGGAATAATTTGAAACGTCTAAGGATTTACCACTGTGTTTGGCGGTGATTTTATATACTTTACCTGATGCGATTTCTGTATTCGATAAGCTCGTATTACCTCCGCTGTATTTATCGATGGTGATGCAGTCAATATTCATATCACCGGTATCACCGGCATCATATTTGTATTCAACTATATTGCTGCCGGCTTTTAGATTTATCGTTTCAGTGGATTCTGCCCAGGCATCCCAGCTTGTTGTCTGGGGCAGTATTAGCTGTTTTATTTTTGTTCCGTTAACATACAGACTTATACTTAAATTTCCTTTTGCAGGCCAATACCCGGAATATCTTAAAGTCGAAGTATAAGAAGCTGTGTTCGGTGCAGTAACATTAAATTGAGTTGATGCACCTTGCTGCCAGTATCCCGCTGTAAACCCGGTTCCGTCATACCATAAATGATCGGTGGCGGTTTGCGCACCGCCTATCAGTGTTGAATTCTCAGCCTGGTATTTCCAGGGGGTACGTTTGTTAAGATGAATACTGTCAATATTTATATTAGCGGTATCTCCCGTATCGTATTTATAAGTAATAATATTAGTTCCTTTGTTTAAGTTTATAGTCTCTAATTTTTCACTCCAGGTATCCCAATTACCGGTAGGCGGCAAAGATATCTGTTTTAGTTTGGAGCCGTTTAGATAGAGACTTAAGGTCTTACTATCAGAATTACCATTTGCGTAGCGTAACTTTACATCATAAGAGGCGGCGGTTTCCACATGTACAGAGAAGTCCACTGTGGAACCGGAAACCCAAAGACCATCAATAAAGCCGGTTCCAGTATAGCCGATATGATTGGTTGCCAGCTTGGCATTCCCCGAAAGGCCTGCATTTTCAGCTTCATAATGCCAGGTGGCCGCTTCGGTTACGGTTATGGAGTCAAGATTTACGTTACCGCTGTCTTCATTATCGTATTTGTAGGTTATGGTATTGTTACCGGCTTTCAGGGTTATATTGTCATAACGTTCTGCCCACTTATCCCAGTTCTTGTAATTCAGCAGTTGTATTTGCTTAACCTTTGAGCCGTTAACATAGACGCTTAATGTCTTATCGGTATCGTTTCCATTGCAATAACGTAAGCCCATAGAGTAGTTACCTGCATATGGAACATTCACTGTAAATTGTGCGGATGCCCCTATATTTTGCAGACCGGCTACGAATCCGGTACCGCTATAGCCTGTATGGTCAGCAGCCACAGCAGCACCACCGGTTAATACTGCATTTTCGGCCTCATACATTATACTTCTTTTTATTATCAGAGCATCTAAAGATAACCCGCTCTTTCCGTTTACACTAAGACGAATCTTATTATTACCGGCATTAAGTTGAATATTGCTTACTCCTGCCAGATCGTAATTGGAGGTAGTTCCTGCATTAGAGGGGAAGGAAATATCACGGCTTATTTGATTAACATCTAATTTCATCGGTATAGCCCCGGCGGTATTGTTGTTATATCTGAAATACAGTGAATAACTGCCGGCAGATTCCGTATTTACGGTAAATTCCACATAGTCATTGCTGCTGTTATTATATTGGGTATATCCGCTGCCTGAACAGTTCGGGCTGTCGGTTAAGATTACCTTTGAGGCTCCTGACAGGGTTGCATATTCTGCTTCGTATACTTCACTTTTTTCTTCACCGGAGGGTCTGCTTAGTACAGTTCCGGGATTTGAAGGGATTCCAAGATTTATGGAATCATCGTCGTTCCAGGTAATCCGCTGGGCTCTTACCCACCTGTTTGAGCCGGTTTGTCCACCTACCGGTCCGGCATGGTAGATAAGCCAATCCTCTGTTCCGTCCTCTGACTTAACAAACAAAGGTGAACCAGGTCCAAAAGCACTGTTTTCTGGTGATTTTACCATTGCCGGCTGAGGATTTTTTATCCAGGAATTACTATCTAACAAATTACTGTTTGAAAGCGCGGATGAAATTCCGACACAGTAATTATCATTCATAAAGCTGCTGGCAGAGTATCCAAAGTATATCTTACCATTTCTCTCAACGACAGCACATCCCTCATCTATGCTGCCTCCATTCTTTTCCCAGGTATTAACCGGATAAGCTACGGTACCTTCAGTACCTGTTAATGTCCACGGATTACTCATAGCTACCAGAGTAGGACATTCATCGAAAGTATCTCCGCTGTAGAAATATTTTGTATAACTAAAATAACGTGTACCATTTAGTGTTACAACACCACATGCCAGACCATTGCTCTGTGTATTTAGCTTTCCTTTTTCAATCCATGTTCCCTCAAAAGGATCAGGTGAGGAGTTTTCCAGGACATAAGAATTGGGGTGTCCATAACCATAACTATCAGCACTTGCAGAAGTGAAATAGATATACCACTTTCCGTCCAGCCGATAAATATAGGGTCCCCATACGTAACCATAGGAAGCCGGCTGAGGCCAAACTAGTTTGCTTTTGGCAGTAGTTACCCCAAGAATGGTTTCATGTTTTTGCAGGTGAATTCCGTCTCCAACTGAAAAGCAGGAATAATAAAAACCATCGGCAGCTCTTGCAATAGTTGGATCAGCGCCACGCATAAGCGGGTTTTGATAATTGGATGTTACATCGGCATATGTAATGCCTGTTAGCAATAATGAGAGAATTATTGCCAGTGGTACAATCAAATAGCTCTTTTTCCTCATAGTAAACTCCTTATAATTATTTATTTCTATGCCTTTGCAATTATTACAGAGGCATGGATTTATAAAGGATGTATTTGTTTATAATAACTACAAAAAAAATGTAGGATTAGATTGGAAAAAGGGTATATTTCACAGCATAAAAAGTTGTGAGATACGAAAAGGGAGATTCAATTGCAACTTGTTAAATATAAAGCTACAATAAAATCAAGCATATTACTATACAAAAAACATCTAAAAATACAACTATATATTTGTGCAATATTACCTTTATGTATCAATAAATACAAAAAAAATAATTAGCATAAGGTTTTTGGAACAAATAAAACAAAAAAATAAAACATAAAAATTGTAATAAATAATTGCTAATATGTCCTAGTAGTGTTATATTAAGAAAAGTGAGAGATAAAAAACTACATGAATAATGTAACAATCAAATAAGGAGGTGTTTGTTTGAAAATCAAGAAGAAAAGGATTGCTCTTGATTTTAATAACAAAGAAAAAATTGTACAGGTGGGAAAGGCTCTTTCTTCTGAGGTAAGACTTGATATCTTAAAATTCTTAATAGACAAGTCAGCAAATATCAGTGAGATTGCAAGTACCTTTCAGATTCCTTTTTCATCTGCTGCATTGCATGTTAAGGTACTGGAAGAGGCCGGCATGATAACCGCGACAGAACAGGCAGGAGTAAGAGGAGCACAGAAGGTATGCGGAATTGCATTTGAAGATATTTACTTTAATGCTTTTAGACATAAGATGAACAGGGATAATATGAAAGTATACCACTTTCCCATGGGTATCGGGAATTATTATAACTGCATGGTCAATGAGAATTGTGGTATTATCAGTGAACGCTCCTACCTTGGTGTGGAAGATTCTCCTTACGGTTTTTATGCTCAGAACCGGCACGAAGCACAGCTCATCTGGTTTATGTCAGGATATCTGGAGTATCGTTTTCCAAACTATATGCTAAAACAGAGCAAAGTAAAAGAAGTGTCATTTTCTTTTGAAGTCTGCTCGGAAGCACCGGGTTACCAGAATGACTGGTCCTCTGATATAACCGTGTGGGTTAACGGAAGGGAAATCGCGACGGTTTATTCGAAAGGGGACTTTGGGGGCAGAAGAGGACATCTAAATCCTGATTGGTGGAGCGATACTATGACCCAGTTCGGTGTATTAAAGAATGTTACCATCAATGGACAAGGTTGTTTTGAAGATCTGGTAAAAACCTCTGAAGAAACGATTGATACCCTTGGTATCTGTGAGGATTATTTTATCAGCTTTAAAATCGGTGTAAAACCTGATGCTAAGAATCTGGGCGGAATGAACTTATTCGGAGAAAAGTTCGGGGATTATGCCCAGGGTATCGTCATGAGCGTTCTGATGGATGGCAGTGGGGAAGATTTAGAGGTAGAAGAGGATGCAATAGAAGATAAAGTCTTAGAGGATGAAGAGAATTGAAAAGGTAAAATCTTATAGCTGTATTCAGGCATGCTAACGTCTGCGGAAGCGAAATGACATATCTGTTAATGAATTTATTTTTTATTTGAATATAAATGTGCATAAAAAATAATATAAAAAGTTGAAAATTGTACTTGAAAATTAAAAAATAAAATGATAGTATTGTAACCGTAACAAACCTTATGCGCAAAAGGTAAATAAAATTACATGCTATTATTGGAGGTTTTATATGAAAAAGAGATTATTGGCAGTTTTGCTCTCAGCTGTGCTGACAGCGGTTTCTTTAACAGGTTGTGCAAGTAGCAGTACACCAAGTACTGCCGGAAGCAATAGTAACAATTCTTCAACAACAGAAAATGATAAGACAGGTAGTGATTCCAAAGGGACGGGTAAAGCTATCCGTCTGGTGAACGGAAAGATTGAAATTGACAATCAGTTAAAAGCTTTTGCAGCTGCTTATAAAGAGAGAACAGGGCAGGAGGTTATTATAGAGTCTTTAGGGGGCGGTGCGGATATCAACGGAACCTTAAAAGGATATCTTGCAACCAATAATATGCCTGATATTTTCGTATTCGGCGGTGAAGGGGATTATCAGACCTGGAAGGACTATATGGCAGATCTAAGCAGTGAGGCCTGGGCTTCTCAGACAGATTTCGGTTTTAAGGATTCAGCCGGTAAGACGGTAGGTTTTCCTTATGCGGTAGAAGGTTATGGAATTACATACAATGCAGATATCTTAAAAAAGGCTGGGGTGGATCCGAAGTCCCTTATAAACTACGATGCTTATAAAGCAGCTTTTGAAAAGATTGATTCAATGAAGGAAGAGCTTGGTTTAACTGCCGTTTGCTCCGTTGCTGCAGAAGCAGGACAAATGTATTGGTCTACTGCAAATCACATATTTGGCTATTACCTGTCAGCAGGTTTAAAGAGAGATGATAAAACCTATATTGATATGCTGAAAGAAGGTAAGGTAGATGAACAAAGACTTGGACAGTTTGCAGACTTTACTAAAATGCTCTTTAGCTATTCTGATCAGAATGTTTTAATATCCGGTACCTATGATGACCAGTTGGCTCTTTGGGCTCAAGGTAAGGCGGCCTTTATTACCCAGGGAAATTGGATAGATCCTTCTCTTCCAAGCTACAATGCTACTTTTGACTGTGGTATTGCCCCGTTAGCTTTTACAAAAGAAGATATGCCAGGGATACTGGCTGATTGTCCCTCCTGGTGGGCTGTTTATAATGACGGTAAGAACATAGATGCCTGCAAAGCTTTCCTGAATGACCTTGCTACCTCGGCAGAAGGCCAGAAAGCACTGGTAAAAGACTGCGGTATGATATCACCTTATAAAACATGTAAAGAAATTCCTGAAACACCTCTTGCAGTAAGTTTAAAGAGTTATATTGATGCGGGAAATACTTACGCATGGCAGTGGGCAAAAATGCCGGAGGGTATTGCATCAAATGCAACAGGTGTTGTATTTGAATTATATGCAAAGGGTGATATTGACAAAGATGGATTTGTTAAAATGTTAGGCCAGGCAATTGCTGATTATGTAAAGAAATAGATAGAACAGAAGACCGCTGCATATTAAAACAACCGGATAAAAGGGAAATTTCTAATCGAACCTGTTTAATATGCAGTGAGTCTTTTAAAGATAATCTCAGGCAAGGCGGCTATGTGATATAGGAGGACTAAAGTGAATATACAGCTAAAAAGAACTTTCTCCCTGATTGAGATAATACTAGGCTTGTGTGCAATGGCATTTGCTTTGTACCTGGATTTTACAGGCAGTGAAAGCAGTTACAGAGGAATATTGCTGGTAGCGGGACTTATATTGGCAGTAGCGGGACTTTTTATACTGCCGGTTAAAAAACATCGAGCTATTGTCAATATCTTGTTTTTGCTCCCAGTTCTGCTGACATTTTTCTTCACCGTTTTAAATCCGTTTATTCAGGGTATATTCCTCTCAATGACGGATTGGAATGGTATAAAATTTACAAAGTTTACAGGTATAGAGAATTATATAACCATGTTTCGTTCTGGAGATTATATATATTCCTTCCTGATTACCTTTCTTTTTACCATTTTAAATATGATTTCAGTAAACATAACAGCCTTTGTACTTGCACTTCTTTGTACCTCTAAGGTAAGGGGAAAGAATTTTTACCGTGCTTCCTTTTTTCTTCCTAACTTAATTGGTGGAATTGTGCTTGGATATGTTTGGCAATTTATTTTTAATAAGGTATTTACTGCTGCTATAGCAGGCAGCCAGTCCATGCTCACTGACCCTAATCTGGCTCTGTTAGCTATTCTGATCGTAAGTACCTGGCAATATGCCGGATATATTATGATGATTTATGTAACCGGTCTTCAGGGAGTGCCAAGGGATATTATGGAGGCGTCAAATGTAGACGGGGCGAATTGGTGGGTAACTCTGCGAAAGATAAAGATACCAATGATTGCGAATACTTTTACGGTATGTCTTTTTCTTACATTAGTCAATTCCTTTAAACAGTTTGACTTAAATTTTGCAATCACCAATGGTGCACCTAGCAGGATACTTCAAGGAAAGGCTATATTGTCGACGGAATTTATGGCACTGAATATTTATAAAACAGCAATTGCTAAAAATGAATATGCCTTGGGGCAGACAAAAGCCGTAGTTTTTTTTATTGTACTTGCGGTGGTCTCACTTACTCAGGTTTCTATAAATAAGAAGAAGGAGGTTGAATTGTAATGAAGAAGCAAAAGATAAATCTGCGTTTTGCAGAGCTTATTGGAATTCTGCTTTCCGTTGTAGTGCTGCTCCCTTTTGTTTTAGTACTGTTTAATTCCTCAAAGAAAAGTGCGGATATTGTAATCAGTCCGATAATGCCTCCAAGACACATGGGACAATTGTTTACAAATCTTAGTAACGTAATACATAACCAGAATTTCAGCTATTGGAAATCATTCTCCAGTTCATTTATTATAACCGTAGTATCTTTGGCCTTACTGTCATTGTTTTCCGGAATGGCAGCATGGGTTTTGGTACGTAATAAAAAGACCTGGTCCAATATTATATTCATGCTCTTTGTAGCGGCAATGGTTATTCCTTTCCAGGTAGTCATGCTGCCGCTTTTATCCACCTTTAGAAATTTATCTGTTTTTACCGGAATACAGTTCCTTAACAGCTATACCGGAATAATATTTGCTTATTTGGGTTTTGGTGGCTCCATGTCTATCTTTATTCTGCATGGTTTTATTAAGGGTATCCCCTATGAATTAGAAGAAGCGGCCTGGATTGACGGCTGCAGTCCGGAAGGAACCTTTTTTCGAATTATCTTTCCTTTGCTTAAACCGGTGCAAATGACAGTTTTAATACTTAACGGTATCTGGATCTGGAATGATTATTTACTGCCTTCTCTTATGCTTGGACTAAACGGAAGAATTAAGACACTGCCTATTGCGGTAAGCAGCTTCGTAGGCTCTTATGTAAAACAGTGGGATTTGATATTAACAGCAGCCCTCTTAGCAATGATTCCAATTATTATTCTGTTTATTTTTGCTCAGAGGCAAATTATACAGGGAATGGTTGAAGGTGCTATTAAGTAACGTAATCGTATAATCTTACAGTAAAAAATAATAAACAGCATTATAAAAGCCCCGAAAATAAGAGTAACTAATTTTCAGGGCTTGTTCGCATATGTATTTTAGTTATAGCATAAAAGTTTCAATTACGTGAGCAATACCATCTTCATCATTGGAATAGGTAATATAATTTGCTTTATTTTTTACTGCATCCTGAGCATTTGCCATAGCAACACCCATACCTGCATATTCTATCATTGAGATATCATTATAACCATCACCGCAGCTAATCATCTGTTCTTTTGATAATCCGAGATAATCAAGGAGTTTACCAAGAGAATATGCTTTGTCGATGTTCTTCGGCATGATTTCCAGAAAGAAGGGCTCGGAGCGGTAAATGCTTAAGTTGTCTATAAATTTGTTTTTAAGCTCCGGTTCCATTTCTTTTAATACATCCGGGTCTCCGGTCATAAGACATTTATTGATATCGAACTGAACGTAAGAAATAAAATCCTGTACTTGTTTAATGGGGATGCCATTTATTCTGGCCTCAAGTTCCATATATTTATCAATCTTTGAATCGGTGATAACACAATCACCTTCATAAGATATCATTCCAACATTATTTTTCATTGCAGCAAGGTGAAGGTCAGGAAGATATTCTCTGTTTAGGGCTTGCTGAAAGATTACTTCTCCATCCTTGCAGTTCATAACTTTGGCACCATTGTAGGAAAGAATGTAACCGTTATATTCTGAAAGTTTAAGCTTTTTTGCAAGGGGCAGTATCCCAGGAGTAGGGCGCCCGGAAGCCAATACTACACTATGCCCGCGTTCCTGAATTGCCATAATGGAACGATAAGTCTTAGGAGATATCTCTTTTTGTGAATTCGTCAATGTTCCGTCAATATCTAGTACAAGTATTTCGTAAGCCATGAATATCCTTTCTTTCTGCCTTGTATTGCCTTAGTTTGAAATAATCATCTTTCTACAGGTAAGCATCAGCTGTCTGAATAACAGATACACAGATTCTTTCCAAGAGATTTACCCTGGTAAAGGGCTTGATCTGCGCAGGTAATATTTTTTTCTACCGATAATTCGGGATCATATTTAACGATACCGCCGGTTATCGTACAATGGAATTCTATATTCTCACAGATAAAAGTGTACTTCTCAACTTCTCTGCGTAATTTGTTGCCTATTTTTAACGCATGTTCCAGATCGGAATTTGGCAGGAATACCAGGAATTCTTCTCCGCCCCAGCGGCTTACAGTATTCTCTTCGCTTAACATAAGCCTGAAGATATTGGACATACTGACAAGGGTAATATCTCCGGCATTATGACCATAGGTGTCATTAATATATTTGAAATTATCAACATCAAACAGTATCAGAGCAAATTCCGTGTAATCGGATTCTACATATTCATGAAGCTTTTCCATAAAATAGCGACGGTTATATAATTTTGTCAGATAATCAGTAATGGCCATTTCCTTTAATTCCTTCATTAGAACCTGAAGTTCTCGTTGGCTTCTGACATTCTGCATATGAACTTTGACACGGGCCTTTAACTCTTCGGGAATAAAAGGTTTTGAAACATAATCTGCTGCACCTACCTCAAATCCGCGCAGAACGGATTCAGAATCATTATTACCGGTAATAAAAATAATCGGAATATCCTTTGTCTCAGGAAATTCCTTTAAAATCTTACAGGTTTCGTATCCATCTATTCCAGTCATCATGATATCAAGTAAAATCAGGGTAGGACGAATGGTCTTGGCTATAGGAATACTTTCCTCACCTGAATGGGCAATAGCTATGTGCAATGATGAGGATTCTAATATATCCTTAATGATGGTACATATAATCTCACTGTCATCAACTACCAAGACGGTATCCTTCTCCATAACAAATCTCCTTGCATAATTAAAATTGCAATACTAACATTATAACTAACTTATTTTATATTATAGCATTTTGGAGAAAATTTCAACTTAATCCAAAAGAAAATAAGAAAAATGTTGATGTGAATAAGGTTTTAGGGGATTATAGCATAAAATAAAGATTTATGCAGCATTAAAAACGGCTAAACATGGAAATATTTAGCCGTTTTAATATTAACGTAAAGTTACAGCGGTTCCGGAAACAGTAACCATAAGCATACCATTGTCGGCTCCTAATACTTCATAATCTACATCTACAGCCACAACGGCATCGGCACCCATATTTCTGGCACGTTCTTCCATTTCCCTGACTGCATTTTGCCTTGCCTGAATTAGTTCTTCTTCATATGTGCCGGAGCGGCCGCCGAAGAAGTTAGATAATCCTGCCGCAAAATCTTTAATAAAGTTGACACCGGATATTACTTCTCCGAAAACGATACCTTTGTATTCTGTAATAGTTCTTCCTTCAATAGTATTGGTTGTTGTTATAATCATATTATCTCCTTTCGCGAATATCAATTCTTAGAAATGATATTCCTGAGCTTATAGATGAAGAACAGGCTTTGGTTCTTCATTCTATTTCTCCATATTATTTATTATTTGATACTCTTATCCTGTGTTATGTTATGCTGCCAAAACAAGAGCTTAAGCTTTATACCTATGATAATATAGTATAAAGCTTAAGCTTCTGTGAGAGGAGTATTAACCTTTTATTAAAAATTAATTCTGAAATAACATTTTACTATTTCGTACCTTGTTTCATGGCACGAACTTTTAAGGACAGACCAAAGAGATTGATAAAACCTTCTGCATCTTTATGATTATACAATTCACCTGTTGTAAAGGAGGCAATGCTTTCATTATATAAAGAATATGGAGAAGTTGTACCCTGTTTAATTATATTTCCTTTATATAGCTTGAGTTTAACCTCACCGGTAACAAACTCCTGAGTGGAATCAACAAAAGCTTGAAGAGCCTCTCTTAAAGGAGTAAACCATTTGCCTTCATAAACAACATCTGCAAATTTATCACCAATCCCTTTTTTATATGCCAAGGTATCACGGTCTAAAATCAATTCTTCCAGAGCAGTATGTGCTTCCATAAGTATTGTTCCGCCGGGAGTTTCATACACACCGCGGGATTTCATACCTACAACACGGTTCTCAACAATGTCTACAATTCCCACGCCATGCTTGCCGCCTAAAGTATTTAACTGCCCGATAATGTTAGAGGCTGACATAGCTTCACCGTTTAAAGCAGTAGGAATACCTTTTTCAAAGGAAAGAGTAATATATTCACCATCCTCAGGAGCCTTCTCCGGTGATACACCGAGTACCAAGAGGTGGTCATAGTTCGGAGCGTTTGCCGGATCTTCAAGTTCCAGACCTTCATGACTGATGTGCCAGAGATTTCTGTCACGGCTGTAGCTGTTATCAGCAGAGAAAGGAAGATGAATACCGTGCTCCTTGCAGTATTCAATTTCTTCTTCCCGGGAGGAGATATCCCAGATTCTCCAGGGAGCGATAATCTTCAGATCAGGAGCCAGAGCTTTGATACCAAGTTCAAAACGTACCTGGTCATTTCCTTTTCCGGTTGCTCCATGACAAATGGCGGTGGCATTTTCAAGTCTTGCTATTTCCACCAGACGTTTTGCAATAACCGGTCTTGCCATAGAGGTTCCAAGTAAATATTTATTCTCGTAAACAGCGCCGGCCTTAACACAGGGTATTACAAAATCGTCTACAAACTCTTCAACCACATTTTCAATATAGAGCTTTACAGCTCCGGAAGCCTTAGCCCTTTCTTCCAAACCATCCAGTTCGTTACCCTGTCCTACATCTATACACACACAGACAACATCATAATCATAGTTTTCTTTTAGCCAGGGGATAATGACAGTGGTATCAAGACCTCCGGAATAAGCAAGTATTACTTTCTCTTTCATATTAAATCCTCCTTGTATTCGTTTTAAATTATTATAAATATACATCAAAATGATATATTATGCAATACTAATTTTTATTAAATGAAATATTTAGTAAGAATGTGATATCACCCCCTGTGGACAAGGTTGTTTCCCAATGCTATAATCTGGAAAGAAACAGTTTCCAGGCAAAGAAAAAGTGCTGGAAAAATGCTGGAAAATCAAAGGCAAGAAAAAATAAAAGAATGAATATTCAGAAAAGAGGTAATTATGTATAAAATTATTTTAGCATCAGGTTCACCGAGAAGAAAAGAAATATTGGAACAGGCAGGGGTGAAATTTGAGATACAGGTGAGTAATACAGAAGAAATAACAGAAAAGCAAGAACCTGCTGATATGGTTGAAGAATTGGCGTTATTAAAAGCAGAAGCCATAAAAGATAAACAGAGTGGCGAATTCCTTATTATTAGTGCGGATACGCTGGTGTTTCTTGACGGAAAGCCTCTTGGAAAGCCAAAGAATAAAGAAGATGCATTTGACATGCTCTTAAAACTCTCGGGGAAAAAGCATGAGGTATATACCGGAGTTACTGTTAGTATACGCGAAAGGGGAAAAGGGGACAAGCAGCTTGTGTTTCATCAGAAAAGCGTTGTTGAAGTAGACAGTTTAACAGAAGCACAGATTAACGATTATATTGCCACCGGTGAGCCTTTTGATAAAGCCGGTGCTTATGCAATCCAAGGAAAGTTTGCAGTGCATATCAAGGGAATCGAAGGAGAGTACAACAATATTGTGGGTCTCCCCATCGCAAAAATATACAGAGAACTTCTAAAAGAAGGTATTGATATCCTAAAAAATTAAAAAGAAGTATTGCATAATAATTTATTTATGTGTATAATTATAAATCAGTTAAAGAAATCAGGCTGCCAGGTATTGGCACAAATAGAAGCAGATTTAGCAATGGGAGGTATACACATGGAGATTATTAGCGGTGGAGTTACAGCTCCAAAAGGATATAAGGCAACTGGTATATATGCAGGAATTAAGAAAAAGAAAAAGGATATGGCACTGGTATACAGTGTAGTTCCGGCAAAGGCAGCAGGAACTTTTACTACCAATCTGGTTAAGGCTGCACCTGTTTTATGGGATAAGAAGATAGTTGAGGAATACGGCGCAGCTCAGGCAATCGTAATAAACAGTGGTGTTGCCAATGCCTGTACAGGTGCATTAGGCGTAGAAAATAATCAAAAGATGGCAGCCGCTATGGCTGAACAATTAGGACTTAAGGCAGAAGAAGTGCTGACTGCATCCACTGGTGTTATTGGTGCTCAGCTTCCTATTGAGGCAATAAAAGAGGGCTGTAAACTTTTGAAAGAAGGATTGGGTGAGAGTGCAGAGAGTGCAGGACTGGCAGCGGAAGCAATTATGACTACTGATACCTTTGCCAAACAATATGCTCTTACCTTTGAATTAGATGATAAGCAAATTACAATAGGCGGAATGTCGAAGGGGTCCGGTATGATACATCCTAACATGGCTACCATGATAGGGGTTATTACAACAGACCTTGCAATCAGTAAAGAGCTGCTTCTTGAAGCTATCAGAGAAGATGTTAAGGATAGCTTTAATATGATATCTGTTGACAGGGATACCTCCACCAATGACTCTCTCTTCCTATTGGCAAATGGAATGGCCGGAAATAAGGAAATTACGCAGAAAAATGAGGCGTATGCAGTATTTAAAAAGGCTCTAAATCAGGTAACTACAGAGCTTGCCAAGATGATGGCTTCCGACGGGGAAGGAGCTACAAAGCTTTTTGAATGCAGTGTAAAAGGTGCTGCTACGAAGGAACAGGCAGTAATTTTAAGTAAATCCATCATTACTTCCAACCTGGTAAAGACAGCAGTATTTGGCAATGATGCCAACTGGGGAAGAATACTGTGCGCTATGGGTTATGCAGGAGTTCCTTTTAACCCGGATAAGGTGGATTTATATATTGAAAGCGCCATAGGTTCCCTGAAACTTGTAGAAAATGGTATGGCAACAGATTACAGCGAAGAAAAGGCAACAGAAATACTAAAGCAAAAGGAAGTGAAAGCAATCGCTGATATAAAAAATGGGGATTGCATAGCGACTGCATGGGGCTGCGATTTAACGGACAAATATGTGTATATTAATGCAGATTACCGTTCTTAGTAACCTAGCCGGATAACAGGTAGCATTCAATATCACAATTTGCAGGAGGATTGGTATGGAACCCATGGATAAGATACTTATGAAAGCGCAGACTCTGATTGAGGCGCTTCCTTATATACAGAAATTCAATAATAAAAAGGTAGTTGTAAAATATGGCGGGAGCGCGATGTTAGATGAGAATCTCCAGCTGAATGTAATAAAAGATGTAGCACTTCTTAAGTTAGTAGGTATGCAGCCTATTATTGTACACGGAGGAGGCAAAGAAATTTCCAAATGGGTAAGTTTGTTAGGGCATGAATCGACTTTCGTCGAAGGATTAAGAGTAACCGATGAAACTACCATGGAAGTGGCGGAGATGGTCCTGGGCAAGGTAAATAAGAATCTTGTGCAGATGCTTGAAAAGCTTGGAGTAAAAGCAGTTGGTATCAACGGCAAGGATGGTTCTACGATCAAGGTAGAGAAAAAGTTCGTCAATGGCCAGGATATCGGATATGTGGGTAATATTACAGACGTAAAGGCGGATTTAATTAATACTCTGATTGATAATAACTTTATACCGGTTATTTCACCTATCGGTTTAGATGAGGATTACCATGCATATAACATCAATGCAGATGATGCTGCTTGTGCGGTGGCAACAGCAATAGGTGCAGAGAAATTGGCTTTTCTTACAGATATTGAAGGAGTTTATACGAATCCTTCTGATAAAGAAACATTGATCTCTGTACTTACTCTTGAAAAAGCAGATGAACTGATGCAAAACGGATTTATTGGAGGCGGTATGCTCCCCAAATTAAAGAATTGCATTGATGCGGTAAAAGGAGGTGTTTCCAGAGTGCATATCCTGGATGGCAGAATGGAACATTGTCTGTTACTGGAATTCTTTACGAACAGAGGTATTGGAACCGCAATTATTAATAATGAAAGTATTCTTTTTGAGAATGAGAAAACACAGGCAGAAAGTTAAGCGGTGAGAAGGGTTTGATTTTTAGCCGCTCTGATAATAAAAGTGTGCGAAAGCACGCAGATGGGAGCCAATATGGAGGAATATATAAACGAAGCGGAACATCTACTTATGCATACCTATTCCAGATATAAGATTATCTTAGATAAAGGGGATGGCGTTTATCTCTATGATATTGAAGGGAAAAAATATCTTGATTTTGGAGCAGGTATTGCAGTGTTTGCTTTAGGATATGGTAATACAGAATATAATGCTGCATTGAAAGCGCAGATTGATAAACTGCTGCATACGTCTAATTATTTTTACAATGTCCCTTCTATAAAGGCAGCCTCTAAGCTGGCGGCAGCCTCAGGGATGGACCGAGTGTTTTTCACTAACAGCGGAACAGAAGCTATCGAGGGAGCTATAAAGCTTGCCAGAAAATATTATTATAAGAAACATCATACGGGGGACAGCCAGATTATTGCAATGAATAAGTCCTTTCACGGAAGAAGTATGGGAGCGCTATCTGTGACCGGCCAACCCTCATACAGAGTGGCTTTTGAACCCTTAATCGGAGGAGTTGTATTTGCTGATTTTAATTCTGTTGAGGATATAAGAGCCAAAATTAATGAGAAGACCTGTGCTATTATCCTTGAACCCGTTCAGGCAGAGGGCGGCATCTATCCGGCAGAGGGTGAATATTTAAAAGAAGTAAGAAAAATATGTGATGAACAAGACATTCTTTTGATATTTGATGAAATCCAGTGCGGTATGGGAAGAACCGGCAGTATGTTTGCCTGGCAGGAATACGGTGTTAAGCCGGATATCTTAACGGCTGCCAAGGCCCTGGGCTGTGGTGTTCCCGTGGGAGCCTTTGCAGCGGTAGAAAAGGTCTGTCAGGCTTTTGAACCGGGAGATCACGGAACTACTTACGGTGGCAATCCCTTCACAGCGGCAGCAGTCAATGCTGTTTTTGACCAGTATGAAAAACTAAACCTTATTGAACATGTAAAAGAGGTATCATCTTATCTGGAGCTTTCCTTGGAGGAGTTTGCTAAGAGCCATAGCGGAATAAAGGAAAGAAGAGGGAAGGGGTTACTTCAGGGGTTAGAATTTGAATATCCTGTAAAGGAAATCATTCAAAAAGCAATGGACAACAACCTGATACTGTTTTCAGCCGGAAGTAATGTTCTCAGGTTTATACCGCCTCTTGTGATAACAAAAGAACATGTGGATGAAATGTTGGAAATACTAAAAAAAGTAATAGAATAAAGAGTAAATAATCCCATAATTGTACAAACTATGGAAAGAAGAATTTTACTGCGGTTTTTCAGTAGAAGAGGAAAGGATGTACAGTTATGGGATTTATGGGTTTTTTAATGGCAATTATTTCAGGAGCACTCATGAGTATTCAGGGAGTTTTTAATACAGGTGTCACAAAACAGACCAGTATATGGGTATCCGCAGCCTTTGTTCAGCTTACGGCGCTAATTGTATGCATAGTAGCTTGGTTTATTACAGGAAGAGAAGGCAATTTCGGAGGACTTTTTAAAATTGATAGCAAGTATATGCTTTTAGGTGGAGCAATTGGTGCCTTTATTACGATTACGGTTGTGAAGAGCGTGGATGCCTTAGGGCCTGCCAAAGCCATCATGTTAATCGTTACTTCTCAGCTCATAGTAGCCTATCTTATTGAACTTCTGGGAATATTCGGTGCCGAAAAGGCAGACTTTGAGTGGCACAGGTTAATTGGAGTAGTGTTGGTAATAGGAGGTATTCTGACCTTTAAATGGGAGTAAATTTTACGTTTTTCTTAAGGTTGTAAACTTTTCAAAATATCTATTGTAATCCCACAATTTATTAGGTAGAATGATAACATGCAGGTGTATTGAGGATACAATTTGCCAGCCCTTTCTGAAACTGGAAAGGTGTTATTATGAAGAAAAAGTATAAATATTTAAAAGCAGGTCTTATAGCTGTCTTTCTTGTTCTGACAGGAATCATCTATAGCTGTCAGCGGATTGGGAAAGAACAGGCAGACAGCACTTTAGGCACACCCCTTGCTGCGGAGGAAACAATGCAGGCGGATGCTCTTATTGATTTACCCAAAGACTCCGATAATAAGAATGAAGATATTACTGTTACGCCGACAACGGAAGCTTATTACGTCCATATCTGCGGGGCTGTAAAGAAGCCTGGAGTTTATGAGGTTTCATCCGGTGCCAGAATTTTTGAAATAGTAGAGATGGCTGACGGTTTTACCAAAGATGCAGATGAAGAATATGTCAATCAGGCAGCTTCTATAGAAGATGGTCAGCAGATATATATTCCTACGAAGGATGAAGTTCTAAACGGAGAGTTTGAAGATAAGGAAAACGTGGCTGGAACTGGACAAACAACTGCGGAGAACAGCGGTAAAATCAATATCAATACTGCTACCAAAGATGAATTGTGTACCTTGCCAGGTATTGGTGATGCAAAAGCAGACAGTATTATAAACTATCGGACAGATCATGGTAATTTCCAGAGTATTGAGGAATTAAAAGAAATCAATGGAATTAAGGATGCTGTTTATAATAAAATAAAAGACAAGATAGTAATTAAATAAGATTTTTAACAATTATAAATATGAATTGTGAATTGGAATAGGTGATTATAGTGGGAAAGAAAGTTCTTGTTGTAGATGATGAAAAGTTAATTGTAAAAGGAATCCGTTTTAGTCTGGAGCAGGATGGCATGGAAGTGGATTGTGCTTATGACGGTGAGGAAGCTCTGGAAGCCGCAAGGAAAAAAGAGTATGATGTGGTATTGCTGGATGTCATGCTTCCGAAGATGACTGGCTTCGAAGTATGTCAGCAGATCAGAGAATTTTCGAATATGCCGATTATTATGCTTACAGCCAAAGGGGATGATATGGATAAGATCCTTGGTCTGGAATACGGAGCAGATGATTATATTACAAAACCCTTTAATATTTTGGAGGTTAAGGCCAGAATTAAGGCTATCATGCGCCGAAGTACGAAGCAGAATGCAGAGGTTCAGGCTAAGGTAGTCGTATTTGGAGATCTAAAAATCGACTGTGAAAGCAGGAGAGTATATGTTGGCAGCAAAGAAGTGAATTTAACTGCAAAAGAGTTTGATTTGCTGGAATTATTAATATTCAATCCCAATAAAGTCTACAGCAGGGAAAACTTACTAAATACAGTTTGGGGATATGATTATCCCGGAGATGTTAGAACAGTGGATGTGCATATAAGAAGACTTCGTGAAAAGATTGAAGATAATCCCAGTGAGCCTAAATATGTACATACAAAATGGGGTGTTGGCTATTTTTTCCAAAATTAGAGAAAAATTATGGTTTTTAAAAAGCATGAGAGTACATTCTCTCCTTGCTTTGTTTATTATTGGCATTATACCGCTGCTATTCTTTTCCTGGGAGATCTTAAATACCTATGAAAGTACTGCTATTAGTCAGAAGAAAGCAGAGATGCAGAGTCAGGGGAATTCACTAGCCAATCTGCTGGTTTCTTCCGGATATCTCTCTGATCCTACCTTGGAGGAGGTCAATACTGAGATTACAAGGATTGCCAACATGTATGAGGGCAGAGTTCTTGTGATTGACAGCAGGCTTGATATCCTTAAGGATACCTATGGAATTGAGGATGGAAATATCATAATATCCGAAGATGTTATCAAATGCCTGAAAAGCGGCGATAATGTATACCAGGGAAATCATGCAAACTATATTGAGATGACTGTTCCAATCACCCATACCTCTTCCAAAGATACGGTGGGTGTTATTCTTATGAACTTTTCTACGAAGAACATTCAGACCACTTATACGATACTTTATAGAAAAACAACGGTTTTATTTGTTACAACCATTATATTGATATTTATTTATGCCTTTTTCTATTCCGGAGTATTCACCAAGCCTTTCCTTAACTTGAAAAAAGCAATCGGGCATCTTACAGAAGGTTATATGGATGATGAAGTTAAGGTGGATGGTTTTTACGAAGTACAGCAAATTTCTGTTTCACTCAATCAGATGCTTACCAGAATTAAGAATCTTGAGAATTCCAGGCAGGAATTCGTCTCCAATGTATCTCATGAGCTTAAGACACCTCTGACTTCCGTCAAAGTACTGGCCGATTCTCTTCTAATGCAGGAGAATGCTCCTTCCGAATTATATAAAGAATTCCTGGTTGACATTGCAGATGAGATTGAAAGAGAGAATAAAATTATTAACGATTTGCTGTCCTTGGTGAAGCTTGATAAAGCAGCCAGCGATATGAATATTACTTCTATTAAGATAAATGATTTACTTGAGCTGGTATTAAAGCGGCTGCGGCCCATAGCCAAAAAAAATAATATTGAATTGATATATGAAAGCTACAGACCGGTTATAGCGGAGATTGATGAGGTAAAACTTTCTCTTGCATTTTCCAATCTCATTGAAAATGCGATCAAGTACAATGTAGAGGACGGGTGGGTTAGAGTATCCTTAAATGCGGACCACAAGTATTTTTATGTTAAGGTATCCGATTCCGGAATCGGTATTCCGGAGGAAGCTCAGGATTCCATTTTTGATCGATTCTACAGGGTAGATAAGGCACGTTCCAGAGGAACCGGAGGAACCGGACTTGGACTTGCTATTACGAAGAATGCTGTTCATATGCATAAAGGAGCTATCAAAGTATACAGCAAAGAGAACGAAGGAACCACTTTTACAGTTCGTATACCTATTAACTATATTGCATAGTAATATTCGCACATTTTTATAACTGCGAAATCCTCGTTGCAGACATGTGTTGTTTTGTAAATACATGGCTTACAGCCAATAATGAATGAGAGGATGCTGTGTTTCACAGCAAGTAATAGATAAAATGCAAGAGCTTATTCGGAAATTACATGAAAACAGAATAGAGAAAAAGCTTACCCTAACCTTTCTTTTGCTGCTGTTTGGTGTTTTTGTGATAGGAGGGTGCAGCGTAAAGCAAAAAGATTCTTCTAAAGATGAAAAAGGTCCTTTTGTCTATTGTATTGACCAGGCTGAAACCCAAATAGTGAAAGTAAAATATACACCGACAGAAAAGACAAAAGAAAAGCTTGTAAAAGAATATTTGCAAGCGTTATCCACAGAGCCTGATGATATTACCCTAAAGAGAGCGATACCGGACGGAACTTATGTGGAAAAGGCAGTATTTAGTGAAAGTGGTCTGAGTCTTTATTTTAATTCAGCATACAGCAATCTTACCGGAGTGACCGAAGTATTGGCCAGAGCATGTATTATAAAGACCCTTTGCCAGATTGATGGGGTGGATGATGTTGCTTTTTATGTAGGAGGACAGCCTTTAAATGGCCTGAATGGAAATCCGGAAGGTTTTAAGAATTCGGATGATTTTATTGACGGCAGCAGTGCGGAGGATGTCTATATAACAGTTTATTATGCCAATGAAAAGGGAGACAGACTTGTACCAAGTAACTTAAAGGTATCCTACGACGGTAATATGCAGCCAATAGAAAAAACAATTATAGGGGCACTAATTAGCGGACCGGTGGAAGCTAATATGAAAAAAAGTGTTCCAGACGGCACGCAGCTGCTAAAGGTCTCCACCAAGGATGGAATCTGTTATGTTGACTTCAATGAGAAATTCCTAAATAAAGTGTCAGGTGTGAAGCCGGAAGTTGTACTTTATTCTGTTGTTAATTCCCTGGATGAACTTTCAACAATCAACAAAGTCCAGTTTACCATTGATGGCTCGACCAAAAAGACATTTCAAGAGGATATTCCCTTTGATGGTCTATTTGAGCGTAATCTGGATTTAATAAGCGGAGATAAATAATAATGGGGATAAAGAGACCTTTTTTATGGTTACTTGCCGCATATATAGCAGGGCTTGCTATCTATGCGGCAAACTTACCATTTGTTATTAGCGTGTTCATAAGTATCATTGTATTACTTGGGGTAATGGGTTGGATATTATATCCTGCAAAGCGCAGATACAGGCTTATAAATTATTTCTTTCTCCTGCTGCTGCCGGTTTTGTTCCTGGTCGGGTACTTGCAGCTGGAACATGTACTTTTGATTCCTAAGGCAGATAAAGATTTTAAGCTTAAACAAAATGCCACAGCCCAGGGGAAAATCAGCCTTATAGAGGAAACGGATAACTATATCAGAGTTACCATAACAGGAGCTGCTCTTACACTAGATTATAAATCCAGTTATTCAGGCCTTAAACTTTTAGTTTATGTGGATGATAAAAAAGGTCTATATACTGGTAATACAGTCAGGGTAACGGGAAAAGTAATTAAGTTCACAAAAGCATCCAATCCAGGTCAGTTTGACGAATACTTCTATTATAAAACAAAGAAATATCATTATAAATTCTATGCAGATTCTATAACAGTCATAAATTCTAATATCGATTCTTATCATCAAACCCTATATACAATCAGAAAAAGATTAACTGCCATATACGATAGACTTCTTTCCGGTAAAAATGCAGGTATTCTAACAGCTATGATGTTAGGAGATACAAATAACCTGGATGCTGATATAAAAGAACTTTACCGAAAAAACGGAATTACTCATATTCTTGCTATCTCAGGTTTACATATTTCTCTCTTAGGTCTTACTCTTTATAAGATATTGCGGCGCCTTCGACTCCCTCTGTTTGCATCTACAGCGGTGACAGTCTTTTTCCTATATTCCTATGGCATATTAACCGGTTTTGGTGTCTCTACGAATCGGGCGGTTGTTATGATGGCGGTGTACATGGCAGCAGTTCTGGCTGGAAGAACTTACGATTTGCTCTCAGGTACTGCTTTTAGTGCACTCATTATACTGATGCAAAGCCCCCTTGAAATAATGAGTGCCGGATTTCTTTTATCATTTGGCGCGGTCATAGGGATTGCAGCAGTTTATCCTGCATTAAAGAATGCTATATCTGTAATAAAAGGTGAGCAGGAACAGAAAGGTAAGCAGGAGCAGATAGGTAAGCAGGAACAGAAAGGCAAGCAGGAGCAGAAAGGTGAGCAGGAACAGAAAGGCAAGCAGGAGCAGAAAGGCAAGCAGGAGCAGAAAGGCAAGCAGGAGCAAAAAGGTGAGCAGGAGCAAAAAGGTGAGCAGGAGCAAAAAGGTGAGCAGGAACAAAAGGGTAAGTTTAACAGTCAGAAAACAAATACCAAGAAAAGGGGATATTTCGAATCAATATGCAGTACAACAGGCAATATTCTAATGCAGACATTTCTTTCAAGTTTTAGCGCTCAGCTTATGCTTCTTCCGATTCTGGTATGGTTTTTCTATGAAATTCCCATCTATTCACTGTTTATTAATATTTTAATCATTCCCATCTCATCTTTACTGACAATACTAGCGTTTATTGCAGTATTGGCCGGCTGCATCTGGATACCGGCAGGAGCTTTCATGATTGGCAGTGTAAATTATATCCTGGAATTCTACGAGGCGGTTTGCAGAATAGGTGTAAAACTTCCTGGTAACAGCCTTCTCATAGGAAAGCCGGAGTTGTTAGCTGTAATAATCTTTTATATAATACTTTTTTTCTTTGTACAATGTAATAGGAAGAAAGGAAGAAGAAATAGTTTATTACTTTTACTATCAATCGTTATATTATTGGTACCTTTCAGGGCTAAGAATCTGGAGATAACTTTTATGGACGTCGGGCAGGGAGACGGTATATTCTTAAAATTGCCGGATGGTACCAATATGTTCATAGACGGAGGCAGTTCGGATGTGAAGAATCTTGGAAAATACCGATTGGAACCATTTTTAAAGTATAAAGGAGTAAAGAATATTGATTATGCAGTCATTACTCATGGTGACAGTGATCATTATTCCGGAATTCTTGAATTCCTGCAGGCGGATTATAAGGGAGATATCAGGATAAGAAACCTGATACTTCCCAATGTTTCTTTCACTGGGGATTCTTATCTTGATCTGATAAAGGCAGCGAAAGAGAAAGGAGTCAAGGTGTCTGTATTAAACAGAGGGGATACCATGAAGAATGCAAATGTATACCTAAATTGTTTATGGCCGGACAAAGAATTGCTTCAGGCTTCGGGAGAAGCTTCGGATACCAATAGTCACTCTATTGTGTTAAGCCTTCATTATCTGGATTTTGACCTTTTGTTTACCGGAGATTTGGAAGGAATGGGAGAGAAGATTGTTACAGAGGAGATAGAGGAGGAAAAGGGGAGAGGAGGAATAATACCTCTTCGGTATGATATCTTAAAGGTAGCCCATCACGGTTCGAAATATTCAACCGGCAATGAGTTCCTGGATGCGGCAGCCCCTGCTCTTGCCATTATCTCCTGCGGTGTGGATAATTCCTATGGACATCCCCATAAGGAAACGATAGACCGACTTACGAATAGCAAAAGTGTAATTCTGCAAACGAAGGAGAGCGGGGCTGTTACAGTAATTACAGATGGGAGGTCGATAAAGATTTTAGAATATAATAGATAAAGAGGTCATAATCTCTTTAAATTATTAGTATTTTTTTGATATCTTTGATAAATTCTGATTCTCTTTTAAGCTGCCTTCATATGAAAGAAAGTAACATCTAACAATCTGCTAGGTGCTATTTGCTATGTAATGTGTTAGTTCAGTTTCAAGAATATAACATTAGTATTTTAATAATATATGTTATAAAATAATAAAATAAGCGACTGTGTACGGATATTATTTAGATTTTACGAGGTGATTACTATAAAAATTCCATGGACTAAAACACGTCATATCCTTGAGAATGACTTTCTCTGTGATTCGTTAAAAGGACGTGTTAGATATTTTGCTACACGATATCGTCATGCACATGATGAGAAAGGTCGAATCTGTGTATTGGTTGATAATCAAGAAGTCGTCAATATGCCATTTCAAAACGAAAATAAAATATATACAGATGCATATGAGCGATATGAAGACTGTGACAAAAGTTTGTATCAAGTCACTGAGGAAGTTATTCAAGAGTACCATGCAAGAGGAGATTTCAGACCATATGATTTCGGAAGATCAGTTGATGCCTATTTAGGACAATCTATTCATGATTCACTTAATTCGGAAGATCTTCTCGTTAAAATGCTTGCTATTTTAGATAGACGAATAGGCAAAAGAACCCTACAAAAAATAAAGATTACTGTTTCCGCTATGCCTGAGTGGTTACAATATTTCTATAAATTAAGGCTTGAATCAGAAAACATGCTATAAAGCTCAGAATAAGCTAGTTTAAGGCCATGCAGGCTGGGAAAATCAAGGAGAATATTAATGGGTAGCACATTCATTAGCATAAGCATAATAAAAGATAAAAAAAACTATTCAGAGGATTATATAAGAAAATGCCTAAAAGCATTAATGAAGGAAAAAGGATATGAAATTTTGCCAAACAATACGAACGCAGTATTGACATTTGCCGTTAAGGTTGATATCAATTCCAAATGGATGACATTGTATTCTGATGCTTATGACGGCGATCCTGATACACTGGATAAGTATGGGGTTCAGCTATCCACAATATTCAAAAGTCCAGCTTTGTGCACTTCCTGTTTTGACAGCGATTTTTTACTACTACACCTCATCAACTCAGCGAAGAATCCTGATGCTTATGCAATCATTGGTCACCCATATGACGATATTTCTTTACCGGTGGTGAATTATTCTGCATGGGAACCTTATGCGGTTGAAAAGGCAAAGAATATATCTTTTAAAGAAATCTGCGAACGTAAATATGTATTTGCTGAAGATGCTCTGCTTCCGATGGGAGAATTCCTTGGCTTTCATGCTCAAGATCTAAACATTCTGTTCAGCGAACTCGAAGATGTGGTAGTAACTTATAAATTCAGTTTTGCAAAGCCTGAATCAAATATTCCCAATGCCGATCATGAGCCAGTGAATCTTCAACATAAAACCTATTCGCTGACACCGGCATTCGTAGATCACCCAAGCATTGTGTCATGTATCAATCATGGAAAAGCTTCGAAAGGACTTGCTGTCTATTTTATCGGAAACTATGTAAAAGATGATATGATCACTTTTTCAAATGTCGAATTATATCACTACGATATTAAAAACAAAAAAGCTTGGAACGAGATATTAAGTATTCCCTTAAATTTAAATAAAGTGCAGCTAAAAGACGGCACATTTGCTTATTATGCTGAATGTCCTGAATTTGAAATACCCGAAAAAGTTAACGGTGGCCTTAAAGGCAAAAAACTTGATGATGAGCAGAATGCACGTAGTTTTGGCGTGCGATTTGTACCGCATGGAGATGATAAGCAAATCCTTGATATCACTGTAGCTATCATTCCCATGCAGAGATTCGAGAACCAAGTAGTCTGGAATGCATGGTATCCAGACGGTTCAAAGGAGGCCTATATAGATAATTACAATGCTAAATGGGAGAGAACAAGTAAACATAATCCCCAAATTGATGATTTGCTTTTAGATAAAGACTATTATTTAAAATAAATATAATTCACTGTATTGCGTAGCAATATTTTACTTTTTGAAATTGTAAGTAATCTATTAGATTTGAAGTAATCAAAAATATTTGAATTATTTAAATAACGAATTAGCATAATTATTATAGCATTTTTTAAAAACAGTATCTACATTCCCACAATCATGGAGAGCGATAATGACATACGAATATGAATTAAACAAGCAAGACTATATTGATTTTAACCTAAACCATATTAATACATCACCTACTTTAAAACGATCTGTGATGATACGGAGATTTATTACACCATTAATATTTTTTATTTTTCCACCAATATTTGCTAATACAAGTGATATATCAGTAATGGAATGGTATATTGTATACACTATTGTATATATATTATGGGCTATTTTTTATCCCAAACAGGTTAAAAGGAGAGTTATTAATAGAACTACTAAGTTACTTAATGAAGGAAATGCTGATGATAACTTTGGGAAACATATATTTAAAATAACTGAAGATGGAGTAGTTGAATTTACAAAAAATAATGAGTTTAAATGTAAGCGAATTGAAAATATATTAGAAACAGATCAGCATATCTTTATTTATATTAACCCGCATGTTGCTTACATCTTTCCTGTGCGGATATTTGAAAGTAGCGACGAAAAGGAAAACTTCTTAAAAGAGCTGGAGAGATTTAAAATAGGGAAGTCATGAAGTTACTTCCCGGAAATGATCTCACATGGAAGAGGTTGTCTTCCACCTGTGGAGCAAAATAATGAAAGAATATATTTATTACGATAACAAATTCTTAGAAAAATATAATAAGAAATTAGATGATTCTATTAAAGTAGCATTGAAAAAAATTCTTGATTGTGAGTATATGTTTGGGTTCGATTTATTCCAGTATGAAGACGGTGTGGTAACTTTATCCGTAGATTCTAGTGAAGCGTTTGAGCAATGGCTACTTTTTTATAATGCTAAATTTTCGAAAGGCTTCGATATTTCTTTGTATCCATATGCTTTCGAATTGTACGAAGATGGAAATAGTTACTGCCTGGAATTTATTCAGGATAATGAAGCAGGAAACCAGATATGTTGTAAGTTGCAATTTTCAACGGTAAATGCTGAGATTAGATGCTTTAATTATACAAAAAATATAATTTACGGTTATGAACCATGGAGAGCGGTCGCGAATTTTTTATGTGAAATGAAAAGTAAAAGGGAGCGGATTGGAACGGAGTTTTTGAGCGAGGAAGAAATGAGGCTCTTACCTTTGGCGGAATTTGCGCTACTGACCCAATTTTTTGGTATAATGACAGATGCAGGCGGCAGTAAAGCAGGCACAGATATTTTTATCTCCTATGCTGAAAGGGCAAATGCAAGCAATATTGTTTCGTTGGCAAGACAATACTTGAGATTAGCCGATCGCAAAAAAGAAAAGTCTATTTCGAAAAAACTGAAAAAAGTAATGGTGCGCGTTGGAGCAGAACCAGTCTATCGTATGATCTTAAATGAAATAAAAAGCTCCACCGCTCTATATCCTTATAAGATTAATAGCTGTGGCAACGATTTTTTTGCTGAGCAAACGCGAGAAAATATTACAACATTTTTTCTGTCTCAGGGTTTTCAGGGCGATTACCCGTATTTCAGGAAAATGTCTACATTGAGAGGTCTTCACTATTTATACATTGCCGGACAATTGGTTGCTTTATGGAATAAAAAACACATGGCAAGCTATATAGATTGCTACGAGAAATATGTAAATGGCGAATTATCAGTACAGTGTATCGTCGGGACTGTATTTTTAAAAAGAGAGCAAATTGACCTCTTTTCAACTTTGTCAGCTGACAGCGGTTTTTTTATTGACAAGAATAGAAGACGCGGAAGAGTAGTATTAAGTACAGCCTACTGGGAAATGGAGGGCTTATCTTTAGAGGAGGAAAACTTTAAGGTTGTGGAAATCGCATCTCGGGTCGCTCAATGTGCGAGGCTTACTCAAAAGGAACGAAAAAAATATTTGTCTTATAATCCGTTACCCATTGAAGCCGGACATATTCTGTTATTGCTGTGGTTGTTCGGTGGTTGTTTTTTTGGTACCGTGATGTGTGTTGGCTTTATTCTGATGGAAACTGCAGCTGGTTTGATATTTACGGGGAGCTGGCCTCGCACTTGGGCATTAATACGTGAAACTCCCTGGCACTGGATATTTGTGACTTGTGGTGCCAGTTTCGGTCTAACAATGCTTGTATTATCATTGATTGGTCGTAAAAGAGGGTAAATTAGTACGATTACGGATACAAAAATAGACACGGACATGGTGCATTATCGTTGCACCGTGTCCGTGTTCATCGTTAAGAGAATACCGTGTTTATCGCTAATTTGTATCCAATATAGTCACCCTAATGAATTCCTATGGACATCCCCATAAGGAAACATTAGACCGACTTACGAATAGCAAAAATGTAATTCTGCAAACGAAGGAGAGCGGGGCTGTACAGTAATTACAGATGGGAGATTGGTAAAAAGTAGAATATAAAAAAATAAATCATTTACAAAGAATTAACTGGTTGTATTGTAAAGTGCTTTAATCTCCGGTATGGTTTTACCGCTTTGACGCATCTCTCTGATTTCCTCAATACGGCATAAGGCTTCTACTCTTTTATATCTTCGGGTAAGATTGGTATCTGCCTGTTCAAAGGGCAGCATCCCTTCCTCTGTATAGAATTTGAGGGTACTGTATCTGGTATTCGAAAGACGGGCTAATTCACCAATTGTTACATATTCCGAATCCGCTATTTTTTCAAGTGTTCGTTGTCTGGACATATTTACTCCTTACAGGTTATAAAGTCGTAATCTTACGCCGTGTACCGGATATTTTCCGACAGCACTTGGAAGAAGCTCATATTTAACATTATCTATTTTAACAATTGGGACAGCTCCCCCACGTAGTACTTCGTAAACATGCCCCTGAGCAGCTATTCTATCCAATACATTCTTAAGCCGTGTTTCTGCATTGGGGAGGTAACTTTCTGTATCGATAAATACGGAATATTTCCTTTCAAAGAACGGGAAGATATAGTTCAACCCTTTTCCCGTTTCAGTAGCAGCAGCTTGACTTTTCATAAGGAGAAAGCCGGCTGATAGAGTACCCCAAAGGGAACGCAGTTCAATGGGATAGAGTCTTTTGGCCAGTTCACTTTCCTCACGGAGTCTTGTCATTTTCTTGAAAATCTTATCTTGTTCTGAGCAGGAGAAGACCTGGAAGAAAGTTAAAGACTCTAAGAGCAGCCACACCAGTATAATGCTGTCATCTGTAATTGGCCCCTCTTCCAGAAATTCTGCTTTTAATTGATCTAGTTGGCAATCAAACTCTTTTGAATTGCTGACATAGACTTTTAATTGAATATTTTTATCGTAATATAAGTCACAGCCCAGTAAACTATTTACTTTTGATATCAACTGGTAATTTTGCAAGCGTTCGAAGTAGGTACGTTCCAATGTTTTTTTATTGGCACCTTTAATGGCGGACTTAATAGCTTCCTTACTAAAAGTCCATATATCAGAAGTACTGTTGTAGTGTTCTTCTAAGTAGATAGCAACAGCTAATATCTTTAATATGCTTTGTTTCGCTGCTTCCCTGTGTTCACTTTCTCTGCCGTTAAAGCTTATAAGTGTAAAACGTTCTGCTAATGTTAAATTCATTAAAATCCTCCATTGCCCATGATTTTATAGTAAATATATGGTGCTTACTTATCACTTACTACTTATTACATACTATTTATAATATCACTTAAAATATAAAAATACAATAATTGGTGATATAAGAATTACTTATACAGGAAGTTACTGGATTATTAGAGCAGATATATAAAGAGAAGAAAACTTATGAAGGACTGCCTAAAGTGTATAGTTCTCTAGCGATAATATTAAGTAAAAACTTAAAAAGTATTAAGAATAATTTCAATACTTAACCCTGTTAGAATGGATTAATATATGCTATAATATACCAGACTATCATATGGACTGACTTATATGT
Organism: Anaerocolumna chitinilytica; assembly: GCF_014218355.1. Taxonomy (NCBI): domain Bacteria; kingdom Bacillati; phylum Bacillota; class Clostridia; order Lachnospirales; family Lachnospiraceae; genus Anaerocolumna; species Anaerocolumna chitinilytica. Next base: position 4,031,843 of record NZ_AP023368.1, on the reverse strand, counting down.
AAGAGTCCAAATAAGGAGGAAGGCAAGGTAAGGTTAAGAAATGGATTTTTTTGAGATTTTAAAAGTTATTTTTTACGGGATTGTGGAAGGTATTACAGAATGGCTTCCTATCAGCAGCACAGGGCATATGATTTTAGTGGAGCAGTTAATGCCTTTAAAGGTAAGCAAGGAATTTATGGAAATGTTCCGTGTGGTTATTCAGCTAGGAGCAATTTTAGCGGTCCTTGTTCTCTATTGGAATAAAATATTCCCTTTTCAACTAAAGAATAAAAATAAGCCCTTCATTAAATGGGATATTATGAATATGTGGTTTAAAATTGTCGTAGCAGTGCTTCCTGCAGGGGTAATCGGCATACTCTATGATGATAAAATTGATGCTTTGTTTTACAACTACATAACAGTGGCAATTACGCTGATTGTTTATGGTGTTCTTTTCATCTTCATTGAAAAACGTAATAGCAGAGGGAATTTCAGAATAACAAGCCTTGCGGAAATTACTTATCAGACTGCGATTATAATTGGTATTTTTCAAGTGTTATCCTTGATACCTGGAACTTCCAGATCAGGGGCAACCATTCTTGGAGCAATATTGATTGGTGTATCAAGATCAGTAGCGGCTGAATTTACTTTCTTTTTAGCAATTCCGGTTATGTTTGGTGCCAGTCTTATCAAAATGTTGAAGTTTGGCTTGAACTATACAACAAACGAAGTCTTGGTAATGATCCTTGGTATGCTAAGTGCTTTTATCGTATCCATACTGGCAATTAAATTCCTTATGGGATATATTAAGAAACATGATTTCAAAGCTTTTGGTATATATCGTATAGTACTGGGTATCTTAGTTGTGATTTATTTCCTGGTAGTGCATTAAGAGCGAAGAGTAAGGACTGTTTTGAAGGGTGATGGTTCATATGACCATTTATCTGAGAAAACAGTCCTTTTTTTGTTGGAAGCGGAAAAGAGCTTAGGCTGTTGAAAGTAAGGAATACATTGTAATTATGCAGTATACCTTCCTTTATTCAGAGAAGTATCAACATACAATATATACAATAGAAAAATATATTTAAAACCTATTGACAACAAATTATACAACTGTTATAATTAGTTTAACGTTAAACGAACAACACGAAGTTAATTTACATAAGAGGTTTAACGTAAAACTATATAAGAACCTAATTATAAGGAAGGGGAAGATTTATGAAAAAAACTAAAAGACTTGTAAGTATGCTTATGTGCTTTTTATTAATCGCAACCATGCTTGTTGGCTGCAAGAAGAATAACAGCACAGCTAATACAAGCGCCAATGACGCAACACCGACAGCTACAGAAGAAACAACTCCTACGGAAGCAGCAACAGATACTCCTGCTGAGAAGATCCAATTAAAACTTGGTATTTGGCCTGAAGATACAAAGACAGATGATATTAAGCTTCATGAAGGCTATGTAAAGACTTTCAATGAGACACATCCCAATGTAGAAGTAGTTCCTGCTTATTACAAATATGCAACAGATACATTCGTTTCTCTTGCAGAATCAGGAAACCTTCCTACCATTTTTGAAACATGGTATACAGAACCTCAGAAGCTTATCAACGGTGGTTTCGTTGCTGATATTACCGATGAATTAAAAGCAAGAGGCTGGGATACAGCGATGAATCCATCTATCCTTAACCTGTTGTCTAAAGATGGTAAGATCTATGGTATTCCCCGTGATGGATATGCTCTTGGTCTTATGTTAAATACCGAACTTTTTGAAGAAGCTGGTTTAGTTGATGAAAAAGGATATCCGAAGTATCCTAAGACTTGGGATGAGTTAGCACAGACTGCTAAAACTATCAAAGATAAAACAGGTCAGGCTGGTCTTTGCCTTTTAGCTAAAGATAATGCAGGCGGCTGGCATTTCAGCAACCTTGCATGGGATTTCGGTGCTACTTTAACTCTTGAAAAAGATGGTAAATTCGTTGCTAATGTAAATACTCCTGAGGCTATTAAAGCAATGGAATATGTAAAATCTTTAAAATGGCAGTATGATGTACTTACAGCAGATCCTACCAATGAAGATTGGGGAACTGGTTTTGTAAACTTAGGAACAGGTACAGCCGCTATGTATATAGCAGCCAATGATGCAGTAGACCAGCCTACACAGGTTAACGGACTTCCTGCTGACAAGTTAGCTTTAGTGCCCCTGCCTGCAGGTCCTGGCGGACAGTACTCTTTATCCGGCGGTACTCCTTACATGTTCTCCAAGGATGCTACTCCTGATCAGATCAATGCAGCTCTTGATTATCTTGAAGTTATGGGTAAAGCACCTGTTGCTACCGATGAAGCAATTGCTGGTATGAAAGCTGGCGCTCAGAGTAAAAAAGACAGCGGAGTTCCTGTAATTCCTCGTTTCCCTTGCTGGGTTGATCAGAAGGTTCTTGATGCTGAAAGCGCTGTTCAGAAAGAATACAGCAATGTTGACATGAACCTTTACAATGATTACTTCAACATCATTAAGACTGATGGCAACTTAAGATTAGAAGAGCCCGGTTCTGCACAGGATTTATATTCAGAACTTACAAAGGTTCTTCAGGCAGTTATTACTGACAAGAACGCTGATGTTGCTTCTCTTATGAAGACAGCTAATGATAACTATCAGAAGCTTCTTGACGAAAACGTTAATAAATAATAATTAAATATTTTTCATAAGCTGATGGGGATCTTAAATGAGATGCCCATCAGCTCTGATAAGACAAAATGATTACAAGGAGGGCAGATAGCGTGGCTGAAACGAAAAATGACATAGCAAATAAGGCACCAAAGACTACTAGTAGGATAAAAAGAAAAGATTTAACAGGATGGCTTATCATGCTGCCAACAATCCTGTTATTTGCATTTTTTGTGTGGGAGCCATTGGTTGAAAGTATCCGACTCTCCCTTTACACTGCAAAAGGAATTCGTCTGGAGAAGTTTGTTGGTCTTACCAATTATATTAAAGTATTAAAACATCCGGATTTTCTTGCGGCATTCTCAAACACATTTGTTTATATTTTATGGTCTTTGATTATTGGATTTATTGTTCCCATTATCATGGCAGTACTGATAACGGAAACAACTCATTTCAAAAGTTTTTTCAGAATAGGGGTATATTTCCCTAATATTATGCCGGGACTTGCTACTGTACTTATGTGGGGATTCTTTTTTCGTCCCGGAAACACAGGCGTTTTGAACATATTACTTGATAAAATCGGGGTAGCACCCCAGATCTGGCTAACCAATCCGAAATGGACCATCCCTCTTATCGTAGCTGCGATGACTTGGAAGGGAGCAGGTTCTACCGCCTTAATCTATATGGCGGGTATCTCTAACATTAACCCCGAGCTATATGAAGCAGCAACCATAGACGGCGCGGGTATATTAAGTAGAATGCGATACATTACAGTCCCCAGCATCTTTTCTCTGGGCAAGACTTTACTTATCCTGCAAATAATCTCTGTGTTCCAGATAATCTACGAACCACTGGTTATGACCAACGGCGGACCAAACAATGCCAGTATCTCCGTTATGCAGTTGGTATACAACTACGCTTTCCGAGATTACAATTATCCAATGGCAGCAGCTTTGTCTGTTATGATGAGTATCGTGTTGATTATATTAAGCGGCCTATATTTTAAGATTACCGCTTCCAAAGAAAATTAAGGGGGTGTTTGAATGTTCTTTGATAATTACAGAAAAAAAGAAGACGGCGTTGTCCGTTTCTATGACCTTCATTCCAAACGCGCCAAAGCATTAGTTATTGCGATTTATATTATTTGCTTTGCAATTATTGTAGTATCCTTGTTTCCTCCTGTATGGGTTTTTCTCGCAAGTTTTAAGGATATCAGAGAGTTCAGAAGGAGTGCGACTATTATACCGTCAAGTTTTAATTTTGACAACTATGTAAAGACCTGGAAAAGTTTAAAATTCGCAAGATATTATATGAATTCATTTATTTCTGTTGGGGGCAGTGTAGTAAGTGCCGTTATATTCAACGGACTCATTGCTTATGTTATCGGAATTCTAAAGCCAAAGGGACATAAAATAGTTTTTGGACTGGTTATGTGGAGCTTATTAATTCCTGCTACAACAAGCGTTGTTGCGCTGTTTGTAAACATTAACAGAATTGGCTTGAATCAATCATTTTTACCGCTATGGCTTTCCTTTGGTGCCAATGCGTTTTACGTAGTATTATTTAAGCAGTTTTTTGAAAGTTTGCCTAAGGAATTAATTGAGGCGGCTAAATTGGACGGATGCGGATATCTGAAGACCTTTGCAAGTATTGTACTTCCGCTGTCAAAGTCTATTGTTATGGTAGTAGTTATCTTTGCAATTAATGCTGCCTGGTCTGATTTCCTATTACCTTATCTGATATTGAATGGGTCCGGAAAAGAGACAGTTATGGTACGTTTGTTTATGTTTAGAACTTCCACAGCCACTGATGTTGATGTTCTAAGAGCGGTGGCATTTTCTATTATACCTCCTATTATTTTATTTACGATATTCCAGAAGCAAATAACAGAAGGTGCAGCAGCAGGAGCATTAAAGGGCTAAGAGGGAAAGAATAGCACTTTCACTCATACGTTAAAAAGCATGAGCAGGAACGAGGTTAAGTATGGCAAAATCAGCAGATATTTATTATAAAGTAGACCCATGGAGAGTAGTTGAGACGGGCTTTGACAAAGAGTATGCAGTTGTCTCAGAATCAATATTTTCCCTGGGGAATGAATATATGGGAACCAGAGGCAGCTTTGACGAAGGATATTCAGGAGACGGCCTGATTGGTAACTATTTCAACGGAATTTATGAAGGAGCAGATTTAGAGAAATCTGGCTACAAAGGAATCATAAGCAGAACAGAATTCATTGTGAATTCTGCTGACTGGTTATATACAAGAATAGAAGCAGACGGCGAATGTGCGGATCTTAATACCAGTACTTTTGAGGATTTTGAAAGAGTGCTTGATTTAAAGACCGGTATTTTGACCAGAAGTTATACATGGATTTTAAAGAGCGGCAAGAAAGTAAGATTGGAATTCGAGCGGTTTCTTTCGATGAAGGAAGCTGAAATAGCGGTACAAAAAATAAAGATAACACCACTTAATTTCTCCGGAGAAGTTATCCTTTATTCCGGTATTGATTTTACACAGATTCACCATATGACAGGCAGGAGCATGTGGAATGTGGCAGATACCACCTTTGAAGAAGATGGCATCACTATGCTTGGTAATACTGTAAGTACGGATCAGTCCCTTTTCGTAAGCTGCCGGTTTCAGTGCGACTATGAAGAAAAATCGGATATCAGAGAAGATAAAAAGCTGGTAAGAAGATTCTTACTTCGAGCAGAAGAAGGAAAGACCCTGTCTTTTACAAAGCTTATTCGAAATATCAGCAGAAAAGGAACCACCAGCCAGGAAAAAGATGCATTTCAAGGGAAATGTGCTGAGAATTCCAAAATACTCGCTGCACTAAGCTACGAGGAGTTAAAAGAGGATACTCTTAAATGGTGGGAGGATACCTGGAATGATTCTGATATAGCGATTGAGGGAGACGAATTAAACCAGCAGGGTATTCGCTTTTGTATCTTTCAGATGCATCAGACCTATCATGGCGCTGATAAAGGAACCATAATCGGTGCGAAAGGTCTGACCGGTGAAGCATACAGCGGCAATACCTTCTGGGATACAGAAGCCTACTGTCTTCCTTTTTACATTTTCAATAATACGGAAGCAGCGAAGCATTTGCTGGAATTTAGATATCTCACACTTCCTGAAGCAATGGAGAGAGCAAAAGCTCTTGATTGTAAAGGTGCTTTCTATCCCATCGCTACCATTACCGGAAGAGAGTGTTGTTCTCTTTGGCAGCATGCCAGCCTGCAGCTTCAGGCTTCCACGGCAGTTGCTTACGGATATTGGCATTATGAGAATATAACCGGTGATGAAGAATTTATCTTTGAAAAAGGACTTCCTATTTTAATAGAATTAAGCAGAATGCTTGCTACCAGAGGAGATTGGAGTGCAGATAAGACACGTTATGGTTTTTATGGGGTAATGGGTCCGGATGAATTCCAGATGATGGTGAACAACAACTGCTATACCAACTATATGGGAAAGAAGACCCTGGAATATACTCTTGATGTACTTGCAAGATGTGGGGCAAAGGCAGCTGAAATTTACCAGGAGATTATAAAAGACCGTGGTCTTACCACAGAAGAGATAGAATATTTCCGTAATATTGCCGAGCATATGTACATTCCATATGAGAAAGAAACAGGTATATTTGAACAGCATGAAGGATATTTTAACCTTCCTCATATTGATATAGATAAGATACCGATTGAAGAATTCCCGTTGTATCATCATTGGACTTATGACAGAATATACCGCAACGATATGTTAAAGCAGCCGGATGTTCTGATGTTAATGCTGATGTATAACAGAGATTTTACAGATGCTCAGTTAAAGAGCAATTATGAATATTATGAACCCAGGTGTATACATGAGAGTTCCCTCTCCCCCTCCGTTCATTCCATCCTTGCTTCTCAGTTAAAGAAGGAAGAGGAAGCATATAAGTTCTTTGGTTTCGCTACCAGAATGGATCTTGATAACTATAACAGAAATACAGGGGAAGGCCTTCATACTACATCTATTGCAGCCGCCTGGATGAATATCGTCTACGGTTTTGGCGGCATGAGGTCAGATGGAAAAGAACTCACCTTTGCTCCCGCCCTGCCAAAGGAATGGAAGAGTTATTCCTTTAAGATTCATTTTGGGGGGGATGTTCTCTTTGTTTCAGTAGATAAAGATAATATGAAGATTTCCACCAAGAAAGGTTCTGGCATACAGGTTCTGATTTATGAAAAGCCATATACTTTAGGGCAGGAAGAACTAGTAGTTCCTATAGCCCGTTAGGAAAGGACTTAGTTTATGATTAACTGGAATATTGAAGAAAATGGATTTGATGAAGAAAAAGCAACGGGACTTGGTAATAAATATCTAACAGGAAATGGTTATATGGGTATCAGAGGAACGCTGGAAGAGTTTACGAAAGAGCAGTTTCCGGCTGTTAACCTTTCGGGCATCTATGACCAGGTGGGAAATGGATGGAGAGAACCTCTGAATGCACCTAACGGGCTTTTTACCAGAATTCTTGTGGATGGAGTAGAATATGCTCTTCCGGAGAAGGAATGTATATCCCATAAGATGTCTTTGGACTACAGACACGGAATCTTTCACCGACAGACCAGCTTTCAGACTGTGAAGGGCAATGTGCTGTTGGAAACCGAGAGATTTGCCAGTATGGATGAGAAGCATCTTATCTGCCTGAAGGTTAAGATTACACCTTTCTTTGACGGAAGCCTTGAAGTGGTTACGGGAATTGACGGAGATGTCTGGGATATAAACGGACCTCATTATGATATCATTGAGGCTGCTACGGAGGAAGAGGTTATCCGTACATTGGGAATTACTCATGAGAACAAGGATGAAGTTGTAGTATATGAAAGTTTAACGGCAGCTTTTGCAGCAGAAGAAAATGTGAAAGTTGATGACAGAAAGATAGTAAGAAACCTTAAATTCCAGGTAAAAGCGAATGGGGAGTATATTTTCTATAAATATATCAGTATCTATACCTGTAAAGATTCGGAGAACTTTAAGGCGGAAGCAAAAGTTCTTGCAGTACAATCAAAAACAGAAGGTTATGATGCCTTATTAAACAGACACTGCAGTAAATGGGAAAAGTTATGGAAAGTCTCTGAAGTAATAATCGAAGGAGACGATGAGGCAATGGAAGCGCTTAATTATTCCTTATACCACCTCCACTGTATTGCCCCCAGACATTCAAAGAGCCTGTCCATAGCAGCAAGAGGGCTGTCCGGACAGACTTATAAAGGAGCTGTGTTCTGGGATACAGAGATGTTCATGTTAGACTTCTTCCTGTTTACAGAACCGGAAGTTGCCAAAACTCTGTTAAAATACCGAATAGATACCTTAGCCGGAGCGAAGAAAAAGGCAAAAAGCTATGGTTTTGACGGAGCTTTTTACGCCTGGGAGAGCCAGGAAGGCGGCTATGATGCCTGCTCGGACTACAATGTAACCGATGTATTTACCGGACGTCCTATGAGAACATTCTTTAAGGATAAACAAATACATATATCGGCAGCGGTTGCTTACGGTATTATGCGGTATGTTCAGTTTACCGGAAAAGATGATCTGCTAAGAGAGGGCGGAGCAGAGACCATTATCGAATGTGCCAAATTCTACTATAGTCTTTTGGTAAAAAGAGTAAATAAGGACTGCTATGAGTTATGGGATGTTATCGGCCCGGATGAATACCATGAGAGGGTAGATAATAATGCTTATACCAACCGTATGGCAAAGTATACACTGGATGCGGCACTCAGAATGCTGGAAGAGTATGCTGATACAGAGGATACAGCCAATAAAGAACTCCATGAAAAATTAGTGGATGCAGCAAAGCACTTATATATACCGGCTCCGGACGAAAAGACCGGTGTCATAGAGCAATTCGATGGCTATGAACAATTAGAAGATGTGACTGTAGCCGAGGTAAAGGGAAGACTCCTTCATGAAAAGGAATATTGGGGAGGAGCATATGGCGTTGCTTCCCATACCAAAGTAATAAAGCAGGCAGACGTTGTAACCATGGTAAACCTGTTCTCTGGTGAATATGAAAAAGATACCCTTTATAAGAACTGGTCCTACTATGAACCAAGAACAGAGCACGGTTCTTCCCTAAGCGCCTGTATGTATTCCATGCTTGCCTGCAAATGTGATATGGCAGATAAAGCATATCCATTCTTCATCAAATCCGCAAAAGCCGATTTGGTGGACGGCGGAAAGCAGTGGGCAGGACTAATCTATATCGGAGGCACCCATCCCGCTGCCAGTGGCGGCGCCTACATGACTGCAGTAGAAGGTTTTGGCGGAATTCATATTGAAAACGGTGTTTTAAAGGCTGAATCAAAACTGCCGGAAGGCTGGAACAAACTCTCCTTTCATATTCATTATTTAGGAGACTTGTATCAGGTAACTGTAACAAGGGAAGAAGCGAAAGTTGAAAAATTATAATTCATATATCGCTTTTCATTACATGTCCTAAATAAAATTCAATGCTTTCAACGTATTTACAATAAAAAGGCTGGGTAATAACAGATGCAATATCAGATATAATAATTGAATTTTAGCATTGTCGCAGTTCAGCTTTGTATTAATACATGGAAAATTCTATGGCAATACACAGATAGCAGATGTTTCCATTCAGGCATTTTCCATTGAGGAGTTTCGTATGACACTTAAATGGCAGCCGTTATTCCTAGGTTAAATTACGCCATGTCTGAGCTCCCAACATTACACCACCAGTAAAATCGGAAGCGAGTTTGGCGCAATTTAACCTTCCAGGAATAACGTCTGGCATTTTAGTGGAATTCGAAACACCGAACAGGAAAATGAATGAATGGAATCATCTGCTATCGTCCGTCCCCCATAATCCACACCCCTGAACTGTAACTTAGAATTAAATAAAGACACTGCAAAGGGGATGCATGATTTCACATCCCCTTCTGATTAATTATAAAGTGATTTAACGCTTTGACGTTCTACCAGATGTATCGGCAGAATGACTTCTCTTTTAAGTATTGGTTTATTTTCCAGCTTATCCATCAGAAAATAAACAGCTAATTTACCCTTTAAAGGAGCATCCTGATGAATAGTAGTAATGGTTGGACTGGTCAGCTGACAGAGATTGATATCATCAAAGCCCATTACCGAGATGTCCTCAGGAACTCTCTTGCCGGCAGCGTTAAGACCTGCCATTATACCGGCAGCCAGTATATCTGCAGTTGCAAAGACTGCGGTAATATCCTTTCTTGTGGCAAGTTTTGTACCAAGAGCAATGGTGGTAGCCGTATCAAGCTCCTGTTCGAAGACAAGATTCTGACGAAACGGAATGGAAGCTTCCTTTAAGGCATCCTTGTATCCTTGAAAACGTTCATATACAACGCCCTTTTCCTTGATACTTGGTGAAGCAAAGGCTATGTTCTTATGGCCTTTATCTACTAAATACCTGGTTGCAGTATAACCGCCTTCATAATCTTCCAAGCCTACGTTGCAGATATTAGGATGGGATACATAACTATCAATTAAAACTACCGGAATCTTAAGACTTGTCAGAGCCTCAAAGAACTCATCCTGGAATACACCGGTGCAGAATAAACCATCGACATTCCAGTTGTGTAAAAAGTTTATCAAATCAGATGTGGTCTCTACTGTACGAAGCATTAAGTAATAACCATTTTCTCTTAAGGTCTTTTCAATGGAACCGATAAAAGCGGAGTGAAAGGGGTCTTCTACGATACTTTCTTTTTTATTGGAAGCAAGGTGGCTGATCATTCCGATAACTTTGGAAGAGCTGGATACCAAGGAGCGTGCGGACATATTCGGAACATAACCTAGTTTATCTATGGCTTCATTGATACGGGTAATGGTTTCTGCCGATACACGGCCTGTCTTTCCATGTATTACATTGGAGACAGTTGTACAGCTTACCCCTACAGCCTGTGCAATATCTTTAATGGTGGTCATTTTCATGTTCCTTTCTTTCGAAGGTTTAATGTTAAACTAGTAATTAGTTTAACATAATTCATGAAAAATGTACAGATTAAATAAAAAAGGCAGATATATACTGGTAATTTATAGTAAACTGCCAGATATACTCATTCGAAAACTATGACTGCATTCAACACAGGAATGCCGGAAATATAAAGATAGAAAGGAAGTCACAAAGCATATCAGAGCTGTTTTTTGTGACAGTGGTATTAGAAATGATAAGAGGTGTAATTTTTGATTTAGATGGAGTTTTAGTCTCCACAGATGAAATGCATTTTAAGGCATGGAAGATGCTGGCGGAAGAGCTGGGCATTGATAAATTTACAAAGGAGGATAATAAAAAGCAAAAAGGTGTCAGCAGAATGGAATCTCTGGAAGTAGTACTTAGTAAAGGCAGTAAAATCTATACCGCTGCTGAGAAGGAAGAGTTAGCAGAGAGGAAGAATAATTATTATAAGGACCTATTAACGGAGTTGGATGAGAGTGCCATATTGCCAGGAGTGGTGGAATGTCTGAAGATGTTGCGGGAGAAAGGGATTTTAATAGGTATTGGTTCTGTAAGTAAGAATGCGCCGCTTATTTTAACCAAAACAGGATTGATGGAATATGTAGATAAAGTCAGCTGCGGCCTGGATATTACAAAATCAAAACCGGACCCGGAGGTGTTTGAAGTAGCGGCCAATAAGCTGGAGTTAAAATATGAAGAGTGCCTTGTAGTTGAGGATTCCTTTGCAGGCATAGTAGCAGGAAGGGCAGCTCATATGAAAACCCTTGGGGTTGGTTCGGAACACGAGCAGCTTCGTGCAGATTATGAGGCAACTGGCCTTGACGCGGATATTGCTTGGGAGAAAATATTGGAGGAGTAAATGGAGTTTTAAAGCTGAAAGAAAATAAGAAGGAGAAGGAAAGCCACAAATTCTTCTTTCAGCTTTTTTTGTGGCATGGGGTAAAAGCATGAAAAAGATTAAAGCAATAATGATTATTGAGTGGTTTGCAATTCTCGCTCTTATTGTTACTGCAGTGGCAGCGGGAAAGCACTTGAAAGACAGAACGGAAGAGGTCAGTAAAATGATAAGCTTTGAAGGCTCCAAGCTGGTTTTATATGAAGGTCCGAAGTCTTTAAAGGATGCAACAAAGGAAGATTTAGTAAGTGCCAGCGAAAAGGACAGGAATTTCGCCCTGCTTCATTGTACGGACACACAGGTTAAGGTAGATGGGTATGATTGCTATGTCTATGATACCAATGTTAATAACAGCAGAGAGTGGCATGCAGATTATTTGCCGCCTCAGTCGCGTACTCCAATTACATATTTTGATTTTGAAGGTGTTGCCAAGATAGTGGTAAGTGTTCCCGATATGGACTTGAAATCCGTTAAAATAAGTCCGTTAAGCTATGATATCAAACCGGAAGTTGATACTGCTGCAAAGACAGTATCTTTTACCATTACAAAGCCGGATAACTATACTTTAATGTTTAATGATTCCACGGACCGTGCACTTCATATTTTTGCTAATCCTATTGATCCCAATGCTCCTACCAAGAGCAGCGATAATTTAAAATACATCGGACCCGGTGAATGGAACATTGAAAATATTGTTCTGGAAGACAATCAGACCCTTTATCTGGCAGGCGGTGCTGTTGTCCATGGAATTATCAATTCCAACTATGCTAAAAATGTCACAGTAGAAGGAAGAGGAATTCTGGATGGCTCCGGGTTTGAAGGCTGGATGGGAAAGACGGCGTATATCCCATTAAAATTTGATAATTGTGACAGTGTAACCTTAAAAGATATTATTGTACTAAATCCCAATGCCTGGGTATGCTCTGCTAAGAGTTCCACTGGCGGTGTGATTGACGGCATACGAATTATATCCTCCAGACCCAACGGAGATGGTATTACCTTGCAGTCCTGCACCAACTATAAAGTATCCAATTGCTTTGTCAGAAGCTGGGATGACTCCCTTGTTATCAAGAATTATGAAGGAAGTTCTTCCGATATATCCTTTAAAAATATGCAGCTGTGGACAGATTTGGCTCAATCCATGGAGATTGGTTATGAGACCAATAAAGGTAAACAGCCAGAGGTTTACATATCAGGTATCAGTTTCGAAGATATTACTGTATTGAATAACTTCCACAAGCCGGTGATTTCTGTACATAATGCAGATGATGCGACAATAAAAGATATAACCTTTAAAAACATAACCGTTGAAAATGCACAGATGGGTTCCGGAGACGGAGATGAGATGCCATATCTGATAGATCTTCATATTCCTAAGACTTCCAACTGGACATCTACAAAGGAAAGAGGACAGATTGATGGTGTAACCATTGATAATGTTAAGGTACTTTCCGGTAAGTTCAGCCCTTCCAGAATAGAAGGCTTTGATGATACACATAAAATAAAAAATGTAGCCATCAGCAATCTGGAGATTCTGGGAGAAAAGATTACAAGTCTTGATCAGGGGAAATTCGAGATTGATCCTGATACAACGGAAAATATAACTATTCAATAAAATGAGTTTAAAGGAGGATAGGCAGATGAAAATAGTACGTCCTGTTATTATAGTACTTTTATGTGCATTAAATATATATCTTTTTGGTTATGCCCCCGGAACTATAAAAGAGCCATCTCAGAAGGTGGATGCCGCAAATGTAACGGTTGTCAGTGCGCCGGATCAGACAGAAGCTACGGAGCATCCGGATTTTAAGAAGAAAGAATATAAGCTGGTACTGCCGGAAGGAACTAATATCGCTTTAAAGAAGAAAGTTGATGCCAGCAGCTTTAACGATGTCTATACCCCGAGAAAAGTAACGGACGGAGTTGCACTTGGCGTTTCTTACTGGGAGGGCAAGTCAGATTATCCGAATTATCTTACGGTAGATTTAGAGAGCGTTCAGCAGTTCCATGCTATCAGGGTGGCGCTAAGCCCTATGGCGATATGGGGAAAGAGAACCCAGACCTTTGCTGTTAATTTAAGTGATGACGGAAAGAACTTTAAACCTTTTATAGACAGCAAACAGTATACCTTCGATCCGGATACCGGTAATGAAGTACAGCTGCTCTTTGATGATACTAAGGCTAGATATGTTCAGCTTGTATTTACAGAAAATTCAGGTGCCGGCGGCGGTCAGGTCGCAGAGTTTGAGGTTTATCAAAAGTAGCACTAAAGTGCATTACACGGAGGAGTAAAGTGAAGGCACAAAGGAAAATTAAAAGAGGCAACAGTATCAGAGTACGTTTAATAGGTGCTTTTTTGATACCTGCCTTGTTTATAATCGTGTTGGGGGTAGTAAGCTATTATTTGGCATCAAAGGGAATGATATCAAATTATATAAATTCCAGCAAAGTAAGTCTCACAATGATGGGGGAGTATTTTGATCTGGGACTTACCAATATGTCCAGTAAAGCCATTGATATTATTTCTGATGAAACCACTCAGAAATATTATTCCAAGTATTATTCAGATAAACCTACAGAAGAAATCAGCAGGTATAAGGAAATACAAAAGAAAGTGCTTGCTGCTGTTGCTGCAGATAAATCCATATCTAACATATCCGTCTTTGCAGGCTATGGGCATCCCGTTTCATCAGCAGGGGCACTAAAGGATAGTTTTTATGCGGATTTTACAGCTTCGAAGGATTATACCTTACTAACAGCCGGAGGAAAGGAGATTAACTGGATTGGAGAGCATCCATTTTTGGATGAAACCTCTAAGCTGGATTCCTCTGCATACGGCATCAGCTATATTAAGAAAATAACCAACTCTGCATATAAACAGATTGGTTATGTGGTAGTAGATATAAAGAAAAGCTTTTTTTCCGATATTCTTACGAAATCAAATTTTGGAAGCGGCAGTCTTAGCGGGTATATTACGGCAGATAAAAAAGTGATTCTAGAAGGAGTGGAAAAGGGAAAAACTGCAATTACGGAGACTTCTTTCTATAAAGAAGCACTAAAAGACAAGCTATCCTCCGATGCCCGGTATGTGGTGTACGATGGTAAGGATTATCTTTTTGTATATACCAAGTCCTCTTTAAATGGTTCTGTAACCTTTGCTCTGATTCCTGATTCTAAAGTTACGGCTCAGGCAGATGCTGTGAAGGTCATAACCATGATAATTATGATTTTAGCAGTCATTATTGCTCTTATCATAGGTGTTTTTATCTCCGGAGGTATCAGTTCGGCTATCCGCGTTACCAATAAAGTGTTAGATGCTGCTGCCACCGGTGATTTAAGACAGCAGATTCATCTAAAGCGAAAAGATGAATTCCACCTGCTATCCAAGAGTATTAATTCCATGTTTGACGGCATGAGGCATCTTATTGAGAACATTTTTAGCATCAGTAAGCAGACCGCAGGTATGACAGCAAAAGTATCCCATACCTCTGAACTTTTAGTAAATGCTTCAAAAGATATTGCAATGACTGTTACAGAGATTGATCAGGGAATATCCTCTCTGGCAAAAGATGCACAGAGTTGTTTTAATGGTATGTCAGAACTTGCCGGAGAAATTGGAACACAAGAAGAAAATGCCGGAAATATCAGGTCTATCACTTTGAATACCAATAGCATCTTAACCAAAGGGTTAATAAACATGGAAGAGTTAAATACCAAGCAAAAGGATACCTCTGATATTACAAA
Organism: Anaerocolumna chitinilytica; assembly: GCF_014218355.1. Classification (NCBI taxonomy): domain Bacteria; kingdom Bacillati; phylum Bacillota; class Clostridia; order Lachnospirales; family Lachnospiraceae; genus Anaerocolumna; species Anaerocolumna chitinilytica. Next base: position 4,016,556 of record NZ_AP023368.1, on the reverse strand, counting down.
GGCTGTCATCGGAAATATCCTAAATCTTGAAAAGCAGTCCGATGCTATTATTGAAATAGTAGAGGCAATTAATGAAATCGCAGACCAGACAAGATTGCTATCCTTGAATGCTTCAATAGAAGCCGCAAGAGCCGGCACATATGGCAGGGGATTTTCAGTCGTGGCGGATGAAATCAGAAAGTTGTCGGAACAATCTTTAGGGGAAGCCGGCCGAATAGGTGACATTGTTACCCGAATCAGACAGAGTACCCAGGAAACAGCTAATGTAGCCACAAAAGCCAATGATATTGTTACAAGGCAGGAAGATACCCTTAAAGAAACCCTGTCCGCTTTTCATGGTATTAATACACATGTATCCCAGCTTACAGAAAGCTTAAATGAAATAATTAACGGGCTTGGCCGCATCGGTGAATTAAAAAGCGAGACACTTACAGCAATTGAAAGCATATCAGCAACCCTGGAGGAAACTTCTGCAGCCTCGGCACAATTAGGTTCGACAGCTGATACCCAGCTCTTAGCAGTGGAAGAATTAAATAAGTCAGTGGAGGAACTGAATCAGGAAACAGAAAACATGGAAAATTCTGTGAGGATGTTTAAGATCCACATTTAGTTAAGAATGAGTTAACTTACCTTGATAAGTTATGGCCAGTTAAGGAAAGGAGACGAATAAACTTTGTAGATTGTCAACCTTAAGTTTATTGTGCTAACTAAATGATATTAAAATGTCTTGACATCTAATACCGCTTTATTTGCAGCCATGTATAGGTAGTAAATACCTATACATGGCTATAACTTTATCCCGTATTAATATACATTCCATACATCACAATTGGAAATTACCTCTTAATGATCTATCAATAGTATATACTAAAAAATTAGACTACTTTAATAGTTGACTTTATTTGTAATTGGGAATATAATCCTTTCAAATATATTTTGTCTGGGGGATATAGAGCAAAGACTTTTATGTGATATGATAATGATAAATTTAAAGAGCTTTTATGAGTATATTTTTATACCACTAACAAAGAATAGAAGCTTCTTCGGCCATTTATGAGGCTGGATGCAGAAAGATTCAGTTTGGAATGGAGAGTGGAAATGATGATATAATGTTACCACTGAGCAGATTCAGAATGCAGTAAAACTAGATTCCATTACTTTTAGGCAAGACAGTCTAATTATGAAGGAGTTATCATGATAGAAGTGAATGAAGTGTATAAAAAATATGTTGGGAATAATTTTTATAGCGTAAATGGAATAGAATTCCAGGCTGAATCTGGTTCGATTTTGGGGTTACTTGGACATAATGGTGCCGGTAAATCAACAACAATGAAGATGCTTGCAACACTTTACTTTCCTGATAAAGGATCTATTCTTATAAATGGTATGTCTACCGGAGCTTCTAAGTATAAAATCAGGAAAATATTAGGCGTTGTTTATGAAGAACCTAGGTTGTATGATCAGTTGACCGGAGAAGAGAACATCTTATTTCATACTTCACTTTGGGGATTAAATAAGAAAAACGTTTTATCTAGACTTAAGGATTTGTATAAAGAGCTTGAAGTTGATTTTGAAAAGCAATATGTAAAAAACTATTCAAAGGGAATGAAGCAGAAGTTTTCATTGATTAGGGCACTAATTACCGACCCACAGCTTTTATTGCTCGATGAACCGACAACAGGGTTGGATATCGTTAGCAGAAACCAGATAAGAAATTATATTAAGAGATTAAAAGCCAGTGGAATAACAATCATTATGACATCCCATATTGCAGAGGATATAGAAGCATTATGTGATCGAATTGTTATTTTATCAAAGGGAACTATTATAGAGAATAGTACAGTGAATAATCTAAAAAGCAAATATTCTTCAGAAAGCTTCGAAGAAGCTTACGTAAAGGTTCAAAAGAAAATCGGTGACTATGGGGGTATTACAGAATGATTAGCTTAATGATATCAATTAAAGAATTGAAAGAGCTTCTCAGGGATAAACGGAATATCGCTTTAAATATTATCCTCCCATTTCTGGTGATTATATTAATGGCAGGTATGTATGGGTTTATAAACATGTCTGCATCCTCAAAAACGGATTATCATATCATAGTCAGTGCAAATCTTGATGCAAAGCCTATGTTATACAAATTAAAAAATAGTTTGACTATAATAGAAGCCGATTCGGTGGAAGCTATTAAGAGGAATATATTGGATGGAAAGTCCGAATTGGGAGTATACTGGGATGATTCATATAAAAAAGTTTACTTTTTTGAAGATCAGAACCAAAGAAATAAAGCAATTACACTTGCAAAAGACAGTATTGCTCAAATTATTATGCTCTTAAAGGCAAATAAAAATGAAGTAACACCTATTGTTGTTGAAACAACTGAAATAACAAAAGACAACACTTATACATATATAAATTATATTGCAATTATATGCGGGTATATTGTATTACTTCTCGTGATGAGACTAAATAATGCAAATGCATTTTACTTAAGTACAAAAGAAAAGCAATCTCACACTATCGAAGTATTAAGAATTTCTCCTGTTAAAACAGTACAATTAGTTCTTGGAAAATGGTTAACTAATTTTATATCATGTTTGTTCATTACATTAGTATTTTTTTTAATGATCTTTTTTGGTGTATACTTAATCTTTTCATTAGCAATGAAGATAGATATTGCTTTACTACCTAAATTACCTGCATTAATATTAGGTTATGCTTTATTTGCAGCAATTTATTCTCTCTTACAGCTTGTCTTTGGATTTACTGCAAAAACCACAAAGCAGGCTCAATTGTATTTAATTTACTTTCCATGGATATTATTGCTTCCCCTAACAATAAAATTTGGTATGGATTTAAGCCATGTCAGTAATATGATATCCAAAATGAACTGGATTACTTTTATACCAGTAATAAATATATATAATTTAATTCAGATGATATTTTTAGCTGATTACAATATTATCAGTATTCTAATTATACTTTCTACTAATTATCTCGTAGCTATATTTTTTATATATTACCTAATTAAGTTATTTGATAGAGAACAGTTTACATACTTTACTGAATAAGAAGGGAATGATTTGAAATGGATATTCGGTTTATAGTTGCTGCAGCCATATTGGGAATTATTATTGGATTAATAATTAAGATTATCAAACTTAAATTTACAAGAAAATAATTGGTGTTTTGATAAGAAAATATAACTTTCATAAAGAACTCATCTTTAATACACTAAATATTTATAGTTCTTTGAAAAACTTCTTGACAGTATATTGAGGATGATGTATTTTAATACTGTAGACACCCCACGGGGGTATAGTAATATAAACTTTCCAAATTCGTATAGGAATGTAACGCATGTTTATGCTCTTATACGAAATGGGGTATATTAATATAAAGATTACTGTAAGTATTTGCAGTACTTATGAAAGGGGACAATATGAATCAGAAATTTTCTGTTACCGGGATGACTTGTTCCGCTTGCTCGGCAGCTGTCGAGAAAAGTGTTAAGAATGTCGAAGGCGTTAGCTCCGTCGTAGTGAATCTGCTTGGCAACAGCATGCTGGTGGATTATAACGGAGAGATTACCGACCAGAATACCATAATGAAAGCTGTAGATAATGCAGGTTATCATGCTTCCGTCTTTGTAAAAGGAAACGAGGCTAAAAGCAGCAGTGAACCGGCTGAAAATAAAGTACAGGCAGAATTAATGGAGATGAAACAAAGAATTATAATTTCTTTCGTGTTTTTAATTCCTGTATTTTACATTGCCATGGGCCATATGTTAAATTTTCCTTTACCGATGTTCCTGCACGGTGAAAAGAATGCTATTTCTTTTGCATTTCTGCAGTTTTTACTGACACTGCCTATTGTATATATAAACCGTAAATACTTTCAGATAGGTTTTAAGACCCTTTTTAAGGGGCACCCAAATATGGACTCTCTTATTGCCATAGGCTCCAGTGCAGCGATAGGCTACGGGGTATTTGCAATTTTTCGAATTGGGTACGGCCTTGGACATATGGATATGGATGTAGTAATGAAATATTCCATGGATTTATATTTTGAATCGGCAGCAACGATATTAACCCTTATTACACTGGGTAAATTTTTAGAAGCCAGATCAAAGGGAAAGACCTCTGAAGCAATCAGTAAACTTATGGACTTATCCCCTAAGACGGCCACAGTGGTAAGAGACGGAAAAGAAGAAGAAATACCCATCGAGCAAGTTGCAATCGGTGATATTCTGGCAGTTCGTCCCGGACAGAGTATTCCGGTGGATGGAATTATCACCGAGGGAAGTACCGCTGTGGATCAATCTGCACTGACCGGTGAAAGTATTCCGGTAGAAAAAGGAATAGGAGATAAGGTAATCGGGGCAACGATTAATAAAACTGGTTTCTTTTTGTTCCGTGCAGAGAAGGTGGGAGATGATACCACACTTTCACAGATTATACAGTTGGTGGAAGATGCCAATTCTTCCAAGGCACCTATAGCAAAGCTTGCAGATAAGATAAGCGGAGTATTTGTGCCGGTTGTAATTACCATTGCGGTGTTAGCAACAGTTATCTGGCTGCTTACAGGTGCAACCTTTGAATTCGCTCTTTCTATCGGAATAGCAGTTTTAGTAATCTCCTGCCCGTGTGCATTGGGTCTTGCCACACCGGTTGCAATTATGGTAGGTACAGGGAAAGGAGCGAGCAACGGTATATTAATTAAATCCGCAGAAGCCCTTGAAATTGCCCATAAAATAAATACAGTAATTCTTGATAAAACCGGTACTATTACAGAAGGAAAACCAAGGGTTACAGACATTTTAACAGCAGAAGGTGTAACAGAAGAGGAGCTGCTAAAGATTGCTGCCACCATCGAAAAACCCTCAGAACACCCACTGGCAGAAGCAATTCTGGAAAAGGCGAAGGAAAAGGACCTTATTCCTTTAACGGTAACAGATTTTAAAGCTTTATCAGGAAGAGGAATTATAGCAAAGACGCAGGATGAAACCTATTATTCCGGTAATGCTTATCTGATGCAGGAGCAGGGAATTGATACTTCCGCGCTTTTAAAGGCAGCAGAAGCTTTTTCAGAAGACGGTAAAACCCCTTTATTCTTTGCCGCAGAGAAGAGATTCTTAGGTGTTATAGCAGTAGCAGACGTTGTGAAGCCTACCAGTATGGCTGCTATCATAGAAATGAAGAGTCTTGGTATTGATGTTGTTATGCTCACCGGTGATAATAAAAAGACAGCGGAAGCGATTAAAAAACAGCTTCAGATGGATAAGGTTATAGCAGAGGTACTTCCTCAGGATAAGGAAAGTGAAGTTCGAAAACTTCAACAAGCAGGTAAGAAGGTTGCTATGATTGGTGACGGCATTAATGACGCACCGGCACTTGCAAGAGCGGATGTTGGTATTGCCATAGGGGCTGGAACAGATATTGCAATCGAATCCGCAGATATCGTTCTAATGAAGAGTGATTTGCTGGATGCGGTTACTGCTATTACATTGAGTAAAGCAACTATCAGAAATATCAAGCAGAATCTTTTCTGGGCTTTCTTTTACAATACTATTGGTATTCCCTTGGCAGCCGGCGTATTTTATGGTATACTTCATTGGAAGTTGAATCCTATGTTTGCAGCAGCAGCCATGAGCTTAAGTTCCGTATGTGTTGTAACTAATGCATTAAGACTTCGTTTTTTTAAGCCAAAATATAAGACTTTATAAGACTATATAAGAATTATAGGAATTAAAAGAATTGAAAGAATTGAAAGAATTAAAGGATTAAAAGAATTACTATCAGCAAGTTATCAAAACTGCCTGAGAAGGTCATTTTATCAAAAAGATATGTTCCGATATATTAATATAAATTCATTGAGAAGAAAGGTAAGCCGTAATCCGGTAAAGGTATAAAAATGAAAAAAGTTATGAAAATCGAAGGAATGTCCTGCGGACATTGCCAGGCCAGAGTAGAGAAAGCATTAAGTGAAATTAACGGTGTAACAGCAAAAGTAAATCTTGGAAAAAAGGAAGCTGTCATAGAGTATTCTTCTGATATCAAGGATGATGTATTCGTAAATGCGGTTACAGAGGCCGGATATGAAGTGGTATCTATTGCCGAGAAAAAAGGACTTTTTGGGAGATGATGTGAATTATATAAAGCATAATTCACAGACAAATATGTGCTGACGCCCATATTAGTGGCGCGTTGGCGGTGGAAGGTTAGTGTGAATTATAAAAAGCATAATTCACAGACAAATATGTGCTGACGCCCATATTAGCGGTGTTAGCATTGGGAGGTTTAGTATGAAAGCTGATAAAGAAAAAGTCGCACGCTTGTTGAAGACTGCCAGAGGGCAGATAGATGGCCTGTTAAAGATGGTAGAAGAAGACAGGTATTGTATTGATATTTCCAATCAACTGTCTGCTACCCAGGCAATCCTGCAAAAGGTTAATAATGAAATCATCCAGTCCCATTTAAAGAGCTGTGTTAAGGATAGCTTCGAAAAAGGTAGTGAGGAAGATAAGGATGAAAAAATTGAAGAAATTGTAAAATTGCTGGATAAACTGTCAAAATAAGCAACCAGGTCAAATTCAAAATTTTTGAAATGAGATCTAATATATATTACTAAAAAGAACAACTGACTGCTGGAATCAGAGTGAGAGTGAATATCATTAATCACCTGAACTGGCAGTCTTTTGCGTTTCTGACAACGAACTCCTGAATGATAATTATAAAAATAACAAAATATAATAACGATTCATTAATTTTATCTTAATTTTAAAAAATATACTTTTCTTTTGACAAATAGCTGTGATATAATTGTTCGAGATTTAACACAAATTTTATAAAATTTGAATACTTTCTTTTCATTGATATGGAATCAGAGTATAATGTTGGATAAAACAGGAGCGTTGGGATGGATAATCAAGAGAACGAAAACGGTAAGGGGAGACATAGTTCTGCAGGGGGGACTAATCCTCAAAACGATAATAACTGGTCATCCGGGATAAACGGATATGCAGAAGAAGATGACAATTTTATGCAGGAAGTGAATGCTTCTCTTGCACAGCAGATTAGCTCAGAGTTGGAGGATACTACTACGGACACAGAAAACGGAACAAATAAGAAAAAGAAGTTTCCCAAGGGACTTAAGATATTTACCATAGCATTTTCCAGTATCATGTTAGTATTGGCGCTGCTGGTATTTACTCCGGCAGGTCAAAAATTATTATTCACAATAGCAGGTAACTATATTCATAGTAAGTTAAATTATACTGATAGTAATAACCAACCAGGTCAAGAAGTAAGTACTAGTGTCACACCTACACCAACACCTGCAAAACCGGATAAGGATGTTATTAACATTCTTCTTGTCGGCGTAGAGCAGATTGGAGGAGGTTCAAATACCGACTCAATGATTGTTGCTTCCATGAATACGAAGAATAAAACGGTAAAACTTATGTCTATCATGCGTGACTTGTATGTACAAATACCGGGGCATGATAATAATAAATTAAATGCAACGTATTCCTTGGGTGGAATCGATTTGTTATATCAGACTTTAAAATTGAATTTTGGATTAGACATTGATGGCTATATGATGGTTAACTTTGATACTTTTGAACAGGTAGTAGACATGGTCGGCGGTGTAAATGTAACACTGACTTCAAAAGAAGCGAATTATCTGAATACAACTAATTATATATCAAACCCTGCTAATCGTACGGTTCATGAAGGAACCCAGCTAATGAATGGTAATCAGGCTCTTGGGTACTGTAGAGTACGTTATGTATCAACCGGTACAGAAAATAATGACTTCGGAAGAACACAGAGACAGAGAGCGGTATTAAATGCGATATTTGATAAAATAAAGAGTAAAAATCTGCTGCAAATGGGCTTACTGATGAATAAGATACTTGATAATGTAGACATTGTTACTGATATTAACGGCACTGATTTTAATAATTATCTGCAGTGGGGAGCCAGTATGAAACTGAAAGAGCTTCAGAATTACAGAATTCCTTCTGACGGAAGCTATGGTTCTGAGAAAGTACAGCTTGGTAAGTACAAACAGGATGTTTTAGTTCCTACCGACTGGGATGCCACCAGAACAGAAATTCATGATTATATTTATGGCAGTGGTACAACTACCGATGATTCAATAGCAAGTGGTGATACAACAGGAACAACATCAGAACCTGCAGACGGACAATAATATATCTTAAATGAAGTAAAACCCTTATCTATTATAAACAGTGAATAACTGTAATTATAATGGGTAAGGGTTTTTTTGAGGATTCAGAAAATAAAGTTGACAGAAATAAATAGAAGGAGTAAGATACAGATAGATATTTAGACAATTATCTAAATATCTATCTGCGTGAAAGGAGATTATAAAAGGATGCTTCAAATCGTACATTTTAGTAAAAGCTATGAAGGGAAAAAGGCAGTGGATAATCTATCTCTTGAAGTAAAATCCGGTGATATATATGGTTTTATCGGCCATAACGGAGCAGGTAAAACCACTACTTTAAAAGCAATATCAGGTATTCTTGATTTTGAAGAAGGAGACATTATAATTGACGGGATTTCCATAAAGAAAGATGCCCTTACCTGTAAGAAAAAGATGGCTTATATTCCGGATAATCCTGATATATATGAGCATTTGACAGGGATGGAATTCTTAAGATTCATCGGAGATATTTATGAAGTTCCGAAAGAAGAAAGAGCTATAAGGATAGAGAAATATGCGGATGATTTTGAGATAAGAGCTGCGCTTATGGATTCCATAGGCAGTTATTCTCATGGTATGAAGCAGAAGCTGGTACTTATATCAGCATTTCTTCATAAACCCAAACTGCTGCTTTTGGATGAACCCTTTGTCGGTCTTGATCCGCAGGCTTCCCATACCCTTAAGACCTTAATGAAAGAAATGTGCAGTGAAGGAAGTGCTATATTCTTTTCCACTCATGTATTGGAAGTAGCAGAAAAGTTGTGTAATAAAATCGCAGTTATAAAAGGCGGTAAGTTAATTGAGTCCGGTGAAACAGATGAGGTTAGAGGAAACCAGAGTCTTGAAGATGTATTTTTAGAATTAGTAAAGGAATAAGAGAAGGGTTATGGAGGCTAATATGAAAGGATGGACGATGTTAATACGTTTATTAAAGATTCAGTTTCCGACGGTATTTGACCTGCCCTTTCGTAAGAAAGGAAAGCAAAAAACAGCCGGAAATCCCATTACAAAAATAATTCTTTTGGTCTTTACACTGTTTCTATGCTTTGTATCCTTTATGTACAGTTATGGGATAGGTAATGTATTAAAGAGTATCGGAAAAATTGAGATGTTGCCTGAGCTGGCAGTAGCGATTGCTTCTGTAGCCATGTTTTTTACTACTATATACAAGGTCGGAGGAGTTTTATTCGGTTTTAAGGATTTCGACTTTCTGCTTTCACTGCCCTTGAAGTTCAGTACAGTTGTTGCAGGCAGATTACTGCTTTTATATCTTATTAATCTTCCGGCAGCCATCATTATTATGATACCGACGGGGATTTCCTATAGTCTTATAGCAGGATGGGATATCATAGCGTTATTGTTTAATTTTGCTGGTGTACTTCTGCTGCCGTTGGTACCAGTGACTTTGGCTGCGATTATAGGAGTGCTGACTGCTTTTTTAGCTTCCCGATTCCGGAGCAGTAAGATAATCAGCATTATTTTAATATTTATTATTTTGCTTGTCTTTATGGCAATTCCATATATGGGCGGAGCAGGCAGCTTAAACACGCTTACAAAGCTCTATCCGCTGGCGATTCTCTATAGGAGAGCTGTATGGGGAAAAGAGATTACAGCAATAGTACTCTATCTACTAATATCAGCCTTAAGCCTTGGTATATTTCTGGAGCTGATAGCCAGACGGTTTGTGGCTCTTAATAATGCCTTAAATCGAAAAAATATCAACAGAAAAGTCAAAGCATTAAAGATTCAGACAGGTTCAGCGTTCTACGCTTTATATACAAAAGAGATGAAAAGATATTTTTCATCGGTGAATTATGTGGTCAATACCGGATTTGGTATGGTTCTTCTGACAGTTTTTAGTTTAGCTTTGCTGGTTTTACCAGCGGATGTTTTACAGAAATTTTTTAAGATACCTGATGCAGTGGGAATGATCAGACAGTTTTTACCGGAATTAATGGCTTTTTGTGTGGCAACTACTTGTATCAGTGCCAGTTCCATCTCTTTGGAGGGTAAGAATCTTTGGATTATGAAGTCTTTGCCGGTATCCTATAAAATGATACTCGGAAGTAAGATTGCGGTGAATCTGATTATGATTTTACCATTGGTTATCATTGATGCTTTCATGCTGGCAGTTCGTTTTGACCTTAAACCTTTAGAAACCTTATGTCTTTTAATCGTTGGAATCAGTATGGGTTTCTATATTTCCATAAGTGGTTTGTTTTTTAATCTGCTTCTACCAAAACTTGATTGGAGTTCAGAGATTACGGTTGTCAAACAGAGTATGGCAGTACTGGCAACTATGTTTACCGGCATTGCAGCAGCAATGTTACCGACAGTTGTCAGGGCTTTACTGCCTTCTGTTAACGGTACAGTGGCACCATTGATGGGTGCAGGAATTCTTGCAGTATTAAGCGTAATTTTTTCTCTTAATATTATGAAAAATGGAAGGAAGCAGTTTCAAAACTTATAGTAAGGAGGTTATGATGAACGATGTATTCAAAGCTTTATCCGACTCCACCAGGCGTAAAATCTTAGAATTACTGTCTAAGAAAGATATGAATGCAGGTGAAATAGCAGACTATTTTAATATCAGCAAACCTTCTATAAGTCATCATTTATCGATTCTAAAGAATGCGGACTTAATCAACGATGAACGTAAGGGACAAAATATTGTATATACGTTAAATACAACGGTATTCCAGGATGTAGTCCGGTGGTTTTTTGATATTACAAAGAATGATGAGGAAATAGAAGAAAAAGATTTAAAGCACCAGAATGGGCAAGGAGAGAATCAGGATGAGTAAAAAAGCAGGTATTATATTGTGGGTGGCTGTTATCTTTTCGTATATAGGTATTTTACTTGTTTATAAAAAGCTTCCGCAGACTGTTCCGATACATTGGGATAGTAATTTTGAAATCAATGGCTATGCTGACAAAAAGTATATGTTCTTAATCGGGGCAATGCCGGCAATATTTTATGTTTTATTTTATGTATTAAAATATATAGACCCTAGAAAGAAAAACTATGATCCAAAAACTTATAGTATTATCAGTGGGGCAGTGGTTGTACTGTGTATTTTTTTCACTTGGGTGACAGTTGTTACCTCATTAAAGATGAATCTTAATATGAAGCTGCTGATGCCGGTAGGTATGGGAATACTCTTTATGATAATTGGAAATTATCTTCCTAAAATAAAAAATAATTATTTTGTAGGTATTAAAAATCCCTGGGCCTTATCCGATGACAATGTTTGGCGTAAGACACATAAAGCAGGCGGATATATATTTATGATATCAGGAATTCTAATGCTACCTACCGGAGTAATTAATGAAAGAATATACAGTAATTTTGTTTTTGGATTTCTATTGGCAGGGATTATTGCAGTAAATGGGTATTCCTATCTTATTTACAGGAAAGATCATAAATAGTAAAATTAAAAGAAAAAGAAGGGTGTGGTTTTAATCACGCCCCTTTTTTTCTGTCTTTAAATGAGTAACTAAATACATGTCTTTTGCCAAGAACAGTTTGGATGACAGTCTTTCCTCTTTACGCAAAGGCAGACAACCATACTCTATTATGAAATAAAATAGCAAAATATAACTAAAAATGGTAAAAATTTTATTGACTAGTACAATAGTATATAATATAATGACTATTGTACTAGTAAAAGACATGCAGGTTTATAATGGGGGACATTTTTATTAATTAACTAAAATTTTCTGCTAAGTGTTCTTATGGCAGGGGTTACCAATAGATAGAAATCAGTACAGTACCGATTAGTTTATCTAGTCGGTACTGATTTTTCAAGGAGATAGTAATGAAATCATTTTTCTATCGATCAAAATTGCTTATATTAATTTTTTCAATTGCTGCATGCTTGCTTACTCTTGCCAGTGCTGCAATTGTGAAGTTTCAATTTTCAGATAAAAAAGCTTGTGAAGGTTTATCTGAAGATTACGCTATTGGGGTATTAAGATCATTGGAGTACGAGGACTATAATGTTCCAACGATAAATGATCTAGTTACATACCTAAGGAACATGGATAATACCTGTATATTTGCAAAACAATATTCTTATACAGCCGGAATTGGAATTCTTTATTCAGAAGATGAAAGATTCAAATTGCCACTAGTTTCAGGCAGAGCTTTCAATGAAAAAGATTTTGTCGACCACACGAATACAATTATCGTTTCTGAAGATATTGTTAGTGACTGTACCAATAGAAATGGTACATTATACTATTTACATAATAATGAAGAGTATGAGGTCATAGGTGTTTTTAAAGGTCAGGTAGGTGATTCCGCTGATGAAACATTATACTACATAAATTTAGCTGCTCAAAAATTAAAGGATACATCATCTATCGGTACATATATCCTTGACACGGGATTATCAAGCATAAGTGATTTTGAAAAACTTGGAGCATATGTTGAAAATATAGATAATAATATTAATGTTGATTTTAGTAAAGGCTTAAGCAAGCATGCTTCTAAATTTTCTAATCTAATGACAAATTCTATGCAAATGATAGCTATTGTATTTATTGGAGGAAGTCTTGTACTGATTAATTCCTTCTCAGCCACAACCGTTTGGATATACGCGAGAAAAAAGGAAATCGGTATTAGAAAAATGCTTGGAGCTACAGATAGGCAGATTTATTTACTAATTGTAAAACAATATATTGCTTTAATAGGTTCCAGTTATCTGTTAGGAATGCTGCCGGCATTTCTCATTGTCCACTTTTCCTCTAAATTGCAAGCGATACCCACAGTTTATTTATTGTTTGGAGAAAAAATCGATATTAGGATAGTAAGTCTTGCATTTTTTATGTTGTTGGTTGAGGGGCTTCTGATACTTCTGACGATTTTAGGAATTTACAGGAAGAGACGAATTATTGAAAATGTGAGGTAAATCAATGTTAGTTCAGATTAGGTTCTTTCTTTTCGATTTTAAAAAACACTTTTTAAAATTTACAGGGACTCTCTTGCAGTTTATTATTGTAGTATGCTTAGCAACATATATACTACATGCCTTATGGGATTATAAGAGGGTTGAAAATACGATAGCAGAGATGACAGAAGAAAATCAAATCTATATGTTAGATAATGCAACAGAAGATTTTCGATTTAACCAACTTATTAACGATACCCGATATTTTCCTATGATGAAAGAATTAAATGAGTATGCACAAAGTAGACCTAAGGTGGTTAGCTATGTTGCTAATACCTCTATGACAATTTCGGTTAACCATAATTTTAATGCTCCAAGAGGTATCGAACAAAGTAGCTACAATGGTTTAAGACAATTAAACTGTGTCAGTATTTCACCTAATTTTATTGAGGTTTTTCACCTTCAAGGTGATATAGATAAAAATGAAATAGCCAAGAAGTTTGCAAATTATAATTTGAATGATAAAATTATTCCGGTTATATTAGGTTCTGCATTTCAAAGATATACAAAAAAATATGAAATTATTCAAGATTCTAGAGGAATAAACTATAAGGTTCTAGGATTTTTAAAACAAGGAAGTTATTACATTGCCCCGAATCGTGGTGATGAGACAATCGTCTTAGATGGATATTTTATTACACCATATCAGGTTACATATAATAGTTCTCTTGCCTTTTCTTTTAATTTTTTTTCTACATATTATATTACAAATGATAAGAGCCAAATAACGGATATTATGAAAAAATCAGATGAATTGGGTTTATATGGTTTAAAACTTAAAAGCTTCGATAGGCAAATGGAATATATCCAGGCTGATATCATTGAGAAGGTTTTATTTAATAGTTTATTGTGTATGATTATATTACTTATGTCTGTTATTGGACTTATGGGAAATCTAATTCAATTTATTACAGAGTATATGTCGGAGTTTTCGGTTCACCTTCTCTGTGGTGCCAGTGAATCAGAAATTATATTAAGAGTAGGGATACAAGTTGCTGTACTTATTATAGGAGCTAATATTATGAATTTTGCGATCTATGGTATAAATGTATCTTCATTCATAACTTTTGGGTTGAGTACACTATTGGGTGCATTGATTATGGTATATCCAATAATAAAAATTTATTCACAAAGTATTATGGTTATGATTCGGAGGAGTACGATATGAGTCAGATAGAATTAAAAAATATATCTAAGGTCTATAAAGAGAAAGGGTTTGAGACTAAGGCACTTGAAAATATACAGCTAAAGGTAGAAAAGGGGGAGATGCTCGGTATAATGGGCCCGTCTGGATCGGGAAAATCTACCCTTTTGAATATTTTAGGATGTATTGATACACCAACCAATGGCCAATATCTATTAAATGATAAAGATATTGCATCTTATTCATTAAAAGAAAAAGCAAAAATTCGAAATAGTCAATTCGGATTTATTTTGCAGGATTTTGCATTGATGGAACGACACAGGGTTGATCAGAATATAGAATTACCAATGATATATGCAAAAAAAAGCAAAAAACAAAGAAGCGAAACAGTTAGAGAACTCTTGGACCTGCTAGGTATTGCTGATAAAGGTAAAGTTTATCCTACAATGTTATCAGGAGGTCAGAGGCAAAGGGTAGCTATTGCAAGAGCATTGGCAATGGATGCCGAAATTATTTTATCTGATGAACCAACTGGTGCGTTGGATTCAAAGAATAGTATGGCATTAATGGATATATTTCACAGAATTAATGAAACTGGAAAGACAATTATTATTGTTACACATGACCAAGCTATAGCACAACATTGTAGTCAGATTTTAACAATGAATGACGGTGTTTTATATTAATGAATAAATATTGATATCTCCTAACAATATCAAGGGCTGAGCCTGACTTCGCAGGTTCTGCCCTTGTATGCTTATAAATCAATTTGTTTCAATTTACAAATTCATTAACCATTTTTCACTATTTATGATGGACTGCTGCATTGCCTCAGAACCGGGGGCACCCTTGGTATTCCGTTTTTCCACACAGGACTTTAAGGAAATAGCATCATATATGTCGGCTTCAAATACAGGAGAAGCCTCTTTAAATTCCGTCAGAGTTAAATCATCAAGGGCCGTACCTTTTTTTAGGCATAGGATTACTAATTGTCCGATGATTCCGTGGGCATCCCGAAAAGGAACTCCGTGGTTTACCAGATAATCAGCAGCATCTGTAGCATTGGTAAAACCTCCTTTGGCACTGGCTGCCATTTTCTCTTTCTGAAAGGTAGTTGTAGCAAGCATATCCGTAAAGAGCTTGAGGCATCCCTTAACCGTATCAATGGCATCAAAGGTTAGCTCTTTATCCTCTTGCATATCCTTATTATAAGCAAGGGGAAGGCCTTTCATAGTAGTAAGAAGAGAAACCAACGAACCATACACACGTCCTGTCTTTCCTCTGATTAATTCTGCGATATCAGGATTCTTCTTCTGAGGCATAATGCTGCTGCCGGTGGAATAGGCATCATCCAGTTCCACAAACTGATATTCATTGGTATTCCAGATAATGATCTCTTCACAGAAGCGGCTTAAGTGCATCATGATAATGGAAAAGGCGCTTAAGCTCTCCAATAGGTAATCCCTGTCGGAGACAGAATCCATACTGTTAACCGTAGCTCCCTTGAAGGAAAGGAGGCTTGCTGTATACTCCCTGTCAAGAGGATAAGTAGTACCAGCTAAGGCACCTGCTCCTAGAGGTGAATAATTCAGCCTTTCGAGTGAATCTCTCAATCTTTCGTAATCTCTTTTAAACATCTCAAAATATGCCCCTATATGGTGGGAGAGAGTGACCGGCTGTGCTTTCTGCAGATGGGTAAAGCCCGGCATAAAGGTATCAAGGTGTTCCTTCATAAGTTTTAATAGAAGGAACTCCAGGTCTTTTAACAGTTCCATCACGTTTAATATTTCTTTTCGGGTATAGAGCTTCATATCAAGAGCCACCTGATCGTTACGGCTTCTGCCGGTATGAAGCTTTTTACCGATGTCACCGGTCCTCTCAATAAGAACTGATTCCACAAAGCTGTGGATATCCTCTTTCCTTTCATCGAGTATCAGGGCTCCTTCTGCCAGCTCTGCCTTAATCTGATTTAATTCCTTTATTAATAAGCTGGATTCATCCTTTTCTATTATTCCTTGTTCAGCTAGCATAGTTACGTGAGCAATACTGCCTTCAATGTCTTCCTGGTAGAACTTTCTGTCAAAGGATAAGGAAGCATTAAAATTATGGACTAATTCATTGGTTTCTTTCGTAAAACGTCCGCCCCAAAGCTTCATTTGATTACCTCGTTCTTTCGTTAACTTATAGTTTAATCACTGAAATTAACTAATTATACAATATAATTTATAAATATACAAGAATAAGATGATAGATTTTTATTCAAAAGACAGATGTAAGAACGATGTACAGTGGTAAAATTGCTGCTTTTATCACTGCATCAGGACAGATGTAAGCTTAAATAAAAGCACCGGTTATATATTAAAACGTATAACCGGTACTTCAGTATTTGTGCTCATATTTATGTTTAATGCGGATATAATATTAAAGCGATATAATATTAAAGCTGATATTTTAAGCGGATATATTAAAGCTGATATAACTTTGTATATTTATCAGTCAGATAGGACACGTAATAATTTGCGTTTAAGTCTTCCTGCATCATGTCTTGTAAAAGTTCAGAAGTATTTTTGGTAGCACCATACTTATGAATGTGTTCTTTCAGGAATTCTACAACAGGAATAAGGTTTCCTTCTTTTAAATATTCCTCTACCGGAAGTTTCTTTTCCATATAATGATAGATTTGTGCTGCGATAGCACTTCCTAATGCATAGGAAGGAAAATATCCGAAGTTGCCGCAGGACCAGTGAATATCCTGAAGAATACCCTCAGCATCATTAGAAGGCTCAATGCCTAGATATTCTTTATATTTTTGATTCCAGATAGCAGGGAGATCTTTTACTTTCGCATTTCCTTCAAAAATCATCTTTTCAATTTCATAACGAATTATAATATGAAGAGAATAGGATAATTCATCAGCTTCCGTACGGATTAGGCTTAATTCTGATTTATTGATTCCGGCAACAAATTGATCCAGAGAGATATCACTTAATTGCTCAGGAAAATATTCTACTAATTTAGGATATACCGGAACCCAGAAGGCTTTGCTTCTGCCCAGCATATTTTCAAAGAAGCGAGACTGGGATTCATGAATTCCCATGGAACTGCCTCCTCCAACGGGAGTAAGGGTAATCGCATCATCAATATTCATTTCATAGATACCATGCCCACTTTCATGTATAACGGAAAAAATGGAACTTTCCAAATTATCCGGATAAAGATGAGTGGTTATTCTAACATCTTTATTATGAAGGTTAGTAGTAAAAGGATGGGCACTTTCAGCCAGAACACCTTTTGTAAAATCAAATCCGACATAAGAGCTGATGAATTTTGCAAAGACCATCTGTCTGTCTTTATCAAAATTCTGATAGTTATAAGATTTATCAATCAAGTCCTTTTTGGCAGTAACCTTTTGAAGTAAGGGTACCAGGGAAGCTTTTACTTCGTTAAAGAATGTATCCAGTTTTTCCATCGAAAAGCCTTCTTCATAATCATCCAGAAGTATATCATAAATCTTTTGACCGTCTTTTCTACGGTAACCTGCAAATTTCTTCTGATATTCTATAATTTCTTCAAGAGTCGGAGCAAATTCTTCAAAAGATTTATTTTGCTTTGCCTTTGCCCAAATACCCGGCGCTTTTGCAATTAATTCATTATATGCCCGGTACTCCGCAGGAGGAATGGTTTCCATTTGATCATAGGATTTCTTCATATTCTTTACAATGGCTTTTTGATTAAAGTCTAATTCACTATTTTCAGTACTGGTAAGCTCCAAAAGCAGCTCCTTTACTTCATCATTAATCATAGCTTTAAAATACTCACCGGAGATAACACCGATAGCCTTTGCGGTATTTTCAGAGGCAGCTTCCGGTGCCAAAGTTTCATTATCCCATTCGAATAAGGTTAAAGCCTGACGAAAGGATATTATCTTCTCAATATATTCACATAATTTCTCGTAGTTTTTATTCATATATTCTCCTTTTTTAATGTTTTTTTCCAGTATAACATAAGTTGTCTTTTTGTAGCAACTTGAAATAAAGCCGATGGAAGCATTAAAATATAGGATTCCTCAGAAAATATAGAATATGCAATGTTTTCGCAGTGCTATGAATACCTGTAAAGGGATTGTCTATAATATATAGAGTAGAAAAGTTGGAATTTATATAGAAACGGTAGAAAAGAATTGACTGGCAAGAAGGAGAAAAGCAGCATGAAGAAACATTTTGAGATTGAAAAGGTTACCGGAAGAGAAATCTTAGACTCCAGAGGAAATCCCACAGTAGAAGTAGAAGTATTATTGGCAGACGGAAGTATCGGAAGGGCCGCCGTACCATCCGGCGCGTCTACAGGAGCCTTTGAAGCAGTGGAATTAAGGGATAATGATAAGAAAAGATATCTTGGCAATGGCGTAAGAAAAGCGGTGGAAAACGTAAATAAAGTTATCGCAAAGGAAATAACAGGGCTTAACGCTCTAAATCAGGTAGAAGTTGATAAAAAAATGATTGAAGCTGATGGTACAGAGAATAAAGGAAAACTGGGAGCGAATGCAATCCTTGGTGCCTCTCTTGCAACTGCGAAAGCTGCAGCAGAAGCTATCCATTTACCTCTTTATCAGTATATTGGCGGGGTAAATGCGAAAGTTCTGCCAGTGCCTATGATGAATATTATAAATGGTGGTAAACATGCGGATTCCAGCCTTAATATTCAGGAATTTATGATTATGCCAATAGGGGCTAAATGTTTTAGCGAAGGGTTGGAATGGAGTACAACTGTATTTCATACCTTAAAGAAGCTTTTAAAGAAAGAGGGATATGTTACTGCAGTTGGTGATGAAGGCGGATTTGCCCCTAAATTCAAAAGCGATGAAGAAGCTCTTAATTATATTGTAAAAGCAGTAGGTGAAGCAGGATATGAACCGGGCAAGGATTTTGGCATTGCGATGGATGTAGCATCTACTGAGATGTTTGAAGAAGCAAAAAAGGCCGGCAGAGAAGGAGAGTACCTATTCTGGAAAGCAGGAGAATATAAGAGTGTGGATGATATGATAGCTTATTTGGAAGACTTATGTACCAGATATCCGGTTATGTCCATTGAAGACGGTCTGGCAGAGGAAGATTTCATAGGCTGGGAAAAGCTTACCCAAAGATTAGGAAGCAGGATTCAGTTAGTAGGAGATGATTTATTTGTTACGAATACAAAGAGAATCAAGAAAGGTATTGACCTAGGAGTATCTAACTCGGTTCTGATTAAGTTCAATCAGATTGGAACCTTGACTGAGACCTTGGAAGCGATTGAAATGGCTAAAAACAATAAATGGACAGCTATTGTATCTCATCGGTCAGGAGAGACTGAAGATGTTACCTTGGCTGATATTGCTGTAGCAACCAATGCAGGCCAGATAAAAACTGGTGCACCTTCAAGGAGTGACCGTGTGGCAAAATATAACAGGTTGTTAAGAATTGAGGAACAACTAGGTGATACAGCCGTTTATCCCGGAAAAAGCTGCTTTCAGGTAAAACCTGAAAAGTAAAGAGAAAAGCAGATAAAGATTAAATATACAAAAAGGGTACTCAAAAGAGTACCCTTTCATTTATTAATTATTGTTTGTTGGAACTATAGTTGACTCCAGTGTAATGCAGCGAAAACTTTTAATAACATTGCCGCTAATGAGCTTATGACTTTCTTTTGGGCATAAGTCCACATCCATCGTATAGTTTAGATAGTCATAGATTGTACAGGCACCCTGCATACTGTCATTATAGGGTGCTAAATCCCGTTTCTTTCGAAGTTCGTATGCATCCATAAAATCATCCCTTTTCTCTTTTGCTATTTTGTATTATTGTATTCGCTTTATTTTACGGCATTAAAAAATTAAAGTTTTATTTATTCGTTTCCTATAATAGTATTATACTGAATATTCATAATTTTTCAATTAGTAAATAATAAAAATATTAAGAATAAATATTTATAATATGTATTAAATATTCAGAAACCCAGTACTTTAGCGGTTTGAAGCGATAATGGAAAAAACTTCAATACATTAATGCATCATGTTTTGCTTGACAAATCAATTGAATTATACTATTCTAACTACGTTGATATATACCTTTTATTATAACTGTATATATTTTAAAAAAATATCATACATATAAGAAGATTAAGTCTGCACAATGGCGTGTATACATGTATTTTACATGCTCAAAGTGCGGCTTTTTTTATTATAATTGTATAAATACGGGACATAATAATCTTACAGGTGTGAAATATCATCGAGTAAATAATTTTGTAGAAGGTAGGTCATTTTGTATGGGTAGATACATACTTAAAAGAGTGGGTGCAGCACTGGTAACTATTTTTATTGTTGCAACGATCACATTTTTCCTGATGAACTTGGTACCAGGCGGTCCATTTGTTGCAGAAAAATCCATTAGTAAGCAGGCTCAGGCTGCACTTAATGAGAAATTTGGTTTGGATAAACCGCTGATAATTCAATATAAAAATTACCTGGTAAATGCTGCTCACGGTGATTTTGGTCTTAGCTTAAAACAACGTGGACGTACTGTTACAGGTATTATATCAAGTAAATTCCCGATATCTGCAAGGGTAGGCGGATTATCGGTTCTTGTTGCAATTCTGATTGGTATTCCATTAGGATGTACGGCAGCAATAAACCGAGGAAAGTGGCTGGATAACTTTATTATAGTTATTGCTACATGCGGTATTGCAGTTCCAAGCTTTGTATTATGCACCGTGGGAATGTACATTTTTGGTGTTCATTTAAAATTACTTCCCACTTTTGGTTTGAATTCACCGGCTAGTTATGTACTGCCTGTTTTTGCACTTGCTTTTTATCCTACAGCATATATAACAAGACTTATGCGTTCTTCTATGCTTGATGTTATCGGGCAGGATTATATCCGTACTTCTAAGGCAAAAGGTGTATCTCAGTTTTTATCACTTTTTAAACATGCACTTCGTAATGCGGTATTGCCGGTAGTTACCTATGTTGGTCCTCTGTTAGCTTATACCTTGACAGGTAGTTTTATTGTTGAGAAGATATTTGTTATTCCGGGTCTTGGCGGTCAGTTTGTAAGCTCAATTACAAACCGTGATTATACCGTTATTATGGGAACCACAATCTGTCTTGCAACATTGGTAATTATAATGAATACGATTGTGGATATTCTTTATAAGATTATTGATCCACGTATTCAGCTGAATTAGGAGGAGTTTGAAATGAAGAATAAGAACATACTTAGTTTTCAGTTGAACGTGGATGATTTTTTACCAGCAACTGATGAGGAAAAGCAAAGCCTTGTGCTGATGCGCCCCGGTGTAAGCTTTTGGAAAGATGCACTGCGCCGTTTGTATAAGAATAAAGTAGCTATGGTTAGTCTTGCTGTAATTATTTTGATTATGATTTTTTCCTTTGTTATTCCAAGTGTTTATCCATATAAATATGACCAGCAGATTCAAGGGTCTGAATATCTTAAACCCATGACTTTTTCCAAACAGGAAATTTCTCTGAAGGACGCCGGACAAAAGGTATTTCCACATATTTTGGGAACGGATAATCTTGGCCGTGATTATGCAGTTCGTGTAATGATGGGAAGCCGTATTTCACTGCTTGTAGGTTTGATTGCATCAGCTCTTATTTTAATTATCGGTTCCACCTTCGGATCTGTAGCTGGTTTCTTTGGCGGCTGGGTCGACATGATTATGATGCGTATAGCAGATATTGTCTATACAATACCGGATATCCTTTTAATTGTATTGATATCCTTTGCTATTCGTACTCCTATGGAAAACCTCGCTATGAAGCCGGGATTCCATTGGATTCAGGTGATTGGCGTTAACTTAATCAGTATTTTCCTGGTATTCGCCCTTCTTTACTGGGTAGGTATGGCCAGAATTGTTCGAAGCCAGGTCCTTACCTTAAAACAGAGTGAATATGTAACTGCTGCCAGAGCACTAGGTGCTTCCAGCGGCCGTATCATTAGAAAACACTTACTTACCAATTGTATTGGTACTTTAATTGTAACTACAACCTTACAGATTCCCTCCTCCATTTTTACGGAAAGCTTCTTAAGCTTTCTTGGATTAGGTGTAGCAATTCCCTTACCGTCATTGGGCTCTTTGGCAAGTGATGCTGTTAACGGATTGAATTCCTATCCGTATTTGTTGCTGGCACCTGCAATTGTTATCAGTCTTATCATTCTCAGCTTTAACTTGTTAGGTGATGGTCTGAGAGATGCATTTGATCCGAAAATGAAGAGTTAAGTGAAACGAGGATAATAATATGAGTGAATATTTAGTAGATATACAAAATGAACGACTCTCCTTTTTTACCCCTGCAGGTGAAGTAAAGTCCTTAAATGATGTTTCATTTAAAGTTGCAGAGGGAGAAGTATTAGGGATAGTAGGCGAAAGCGGTTCCGGTAAATCCGTAACAGCTTACAGCCTTATGGGTCTGACAGCACATCCCGGCAGAATAATCGGCGGTGATTTGCATTTTAACGGTCATCACATTAATAAGATGACGGAGCGTGAGATGCGTAAGATAAGAGGAAATGAAGTATCCATTATCTTTCAGGACCCTATGACAAGTCTTAACCCTGTATTTACCATCGGAAATCAGATTATGGAAGCAATTCTTCTGCATACCGATAAAAATAAAAAGCAAGCCCACGAACGTGCCAAAGAATTATTGACGCTGGTTGGAATCAATGAACCGGAGAAACGTTTAAAGCAGTATCCTCACGAACTTTCCGGTGGTATGCGTCAGCGTGTTATGATTGCTATGGCTCTTGCCTGTGAACCTAAGCTCCTGATTGCAGATGAACCTACAACCGCGCTGGATGTTACTATTCAGGCGCAGATTCTGGAACTAATGACAGAACTGAAACAAAAATTAGGAATGGCAATTATCTTGATTACACATGACCTTGGAGTAGTAGCCGGTATGTGCGACCGTATTGCCGTTATGTATGCCGGTAAAGTAGTAGAGACCGGAACCACAGACGATATATTTTACCATCCGTCCCATGAGTATACAAAAGGTTTACTCCTAAGTGTTCCGAACTTAAATGATACGGAGCACAAGAAACTGGTTCCCATTGAAGGTCAGCCGGTGGATATGCTTAATCCGCCAGCAGGATGTCCTTTTGCACCCCGCTGCAATTCCTGTATGAAAATTTGTCTGCGTACTATGCCGGAGTATACTGATTTGGGCAATGATCATCACAGTGCATGCTGGCTGCTAGATAAGGCTAAATTTGAAGGGAAGGTGCAAGAGTAATGGAAAATAAAAAGCTAATTGAGGTAGAGCACCTTAAACAGTATTTTCCCGTCCATGGCAAAGGATATTTTGATAAAAGATACG
This sequence comes from Anaerocolumna chitinilytica, assembly GCF_014218355.1. Classification (NCBI taxonomy): domain Bacteria; kingdom Bacillati; phylum Bacillota; class Clostridia; order Lachnospirales; family Lachnospiraceae; genus Anaerocolumna; species Anaerocolumna chitinilytica. The sequence goes on along the minus strand of NZ_AP023368.1, from coordinate 3,992,846 downwards.
TAAAGGCAGTTGATGATGTATCATTTTTTGTAAATAAAGGTGAGACACTTGGTCTGGTAGGAGAGTCAGGCTGCGGTAAGACAACAACCGGCCGTACGTTGCTTCGTCTCCATGAGCCTACTGGCGGTAAGATAATCTATGATGGAAAAGATATTACCCATGTTAATATGCTTCCATACAGAAGAAAAATGCAGATTGTTTTTCAGGATCCCTATGCCAGCCTGGATCCTCGTATGACAGTAGGCGATATAGTAGGAGAAGCGATTGATATCCATAAGTTAGCTGCTAATCCAAAAGAACGCCGTGACCGTATTGTAGAATTATTAAGTCTGGTTGGACTTAATACAGAACATGCTAACCGTTATCCTCACGAATTCTCCGGCGGACAGCGTCAGCGTGTTGGTATTGCCCGTGCTCTGGCGGTTAATCCGGAATTCATCGTATGCGACGAACCGATTTCCGCACTGGATGTATCCATTCAGGCACAGGTAGTAAACATGTTTGAAGAACTTCAGCAGAATATGGGTCTTACTTACCTTTTCATTTCCCATAACCTGAGTGTAGTGAAGCATATATCGAACCGTATTGGTGTTATGTACCTTGGCAAAATGGTAGAATTGGCTGACAGTAAGGAACTCACTTTCCACAGCGTTCATCCTTATACCAGAAGTTTGATATCTGCGATTCCCGTTGCAGATCCTAAAACTACCAGGGAGAGTAATCGTATTGTATTGAAGGGCGATGTACCAAGCCCGGTATATCCTCCCTCAGGCTGCCGTTTCCGTACCCGTTGCCCTTATGCGGATGAACGTTGTGCGGCGGAAGAACCGGTATGGAAAGAAGTTTCTCCGAACCATTATGCTGCTTGTCATCACCTAGATAGAGTGGTGTAAATTAAAAAGTATAATCAATTCAAATTTATACCTGTGAAATCCTCGTCACCCCCAATGTATTAGCAGTAAATAATCATGCATCCAATCCCACCATTTTATGATGGATTGAATATAAATTAAAAAATAAGGAGGAAATTTATGAAGAGAAGACTTTCAGTTCTTTTAGCTCTTATCATGATGACCACATTAGTTTTAGGGGCCTGCGGTAAGGCAAACAACAACAGCGGTAGCAGTAATGGAAATACAAATACCGCAACACCAACAAACAGCGGTTCCACCGACACAGGCAATTCCAGCACAGGGAAAGAAAAACAACTTGTTGCTGAAATCGGTCCTAACCCTGAGACCATTGATCCTGCATTAAACAGTGCAGTTGATGGTGGTAATATGATTCTTTTTGCTTTTGACTGTTTATTAAATGTTGACAAAGATAACAAAATTGTTCCCGGCGCTGCTGAAAGCTATGAAGTAAGCAAAGACGGTCTTACATGGACTTTCCATTTAAGAAAAGACTTAAAATGGTCTGACGGTTCTGCTTTAACAGCAAAGGATTTCGTTTACAGCTGGAAACGTGTTGCTGATCCTGCAACCGCTGCACCTTATGCTGAGACTGTTCTTGGTATGGTAAAAGGTTTTGCTGAAGCAGCAGGCGGTAATCCGGATGCTTTAGGTGTAGCAGCTCCTGATGATTCAACTTTCGTAGTAACACTTGCTAATCCTTGTGTATATTTCGATAAATTAGCTGCTTTTGCAACACTTGCTCCCGTAAATCAGGCAACAATCGAAAAGAATGGTGATGCTTGGGCAACTGCTCCTGAATCTTATGTATGTAACGGTCCTTTCTACATTAAGGAATGGGTACCCAGTTCTTACATCCTTTTTGCTAAGAACCCTAACTACCGTGATAAAGATTCCATCAAACTTGATTCCATCAAGTTACTGTTAATGGAAGATGCGAATGCATCTTACGGTGCTTACCAGAGCGGTGAAGCTATGATGATTAAAGATGTTCCTACCGCTGAAATTCCTTCCTTAAGCGGAAATGCTGAATTCCACGTTGATCCTGATTTAGGAACATACTACCTTGACCTTAATACTACCTTACCTCAGTTCTCTGATGCCAAAGTTCGTGAGGCTTTAAGTCTTGCAATCGACAGAAAATATGTTGCTGAAACTTTAATGCAGGGTACTTACACAGCAGCTACAAATTTTGTCGGAACCGGTGTTGTTGACTGGGATGGCAGTGCATTTATGGCTAATGCAAACAGCGGAAAGCCTTATATCAACGTAGATGATTTTGCTGGAAATCTTGCAAAAGCAAAACAGCTTTTAGCAGATGCCGGATATCCTGATGGAAAAGGTTTCCCTACTATTGAATACTCCACCAATGATTCAGGATATCATAAGGTTCTTGCTCAGTATTTACAGCAGGCTTGGAAAGAACTTGGAATTACAGTTAATGTAAACATTGTTGAATGGGCATCCTTCACACCTATGCGTCGTGCAGGAGACTATCAGTCAAGCCGTGATGGTTGGTTATTCGATTACAATGATCCTTCCAACATGCTTGAACTTATGGTAAGCACAAACGGTAATAACAATGCAAAATACAATAATCCTGAGTATGATAAATTAATGGCAAAGGCAGCAGCTGAAAAAGATGCTAAAACACGTTCCGGCTACCTGCACCAGGCAGAAGATCTTGTAATGAAAGATACAGCAGTTATCCCGATTGCTTATTATAATGACTTCTATCTGCAGAGTCCTAAGATTACTGGATCCTGGCATTCACCTTATGGATACTGGTACTTCCAGTATGCAGATATCACAGAATAATTCTTCATACATTTTACTATAGTATCATGAATAAAATAAGCCCGGAATTTGTTTCACTACAAATTCCGGGCTGTTTTTATTTCTTTCTGCTAGTCTTTTGAAGTTCTACAACTACAATCGGCAGGAAGGATAATACCAGTACGATGGACCACTGGGCAGGGGTTAAAGGTACAACTTTAAAGATATTTGCTAAAGGCTTAACGGAGATAACAATAACTTGTAAAAAGGAGCAGACTAGGAAGGAAAGAACAAGCTTTATATTACTAAAAAGACCTATTTTGGTGATAGAGTGTTCACTCCTCATATTAAAGGAATGGAACAGCTGGGAGAGACTTAATACGGCAAAGGCCATGGTTCTTCCCACATAGGGGGTTGAAAGGGCGGCCAGTTCCACTGTTTTAGAATCTCTGATTACATCACTAGGAAGAGTATTGTTGTCAAAGAAGCGGATACCTATAATAAAGGCCAGGAGAGCGAGAGAGCCTATTAAAATACCCTCCGTAATAATCTTAAAGGTCAATCCGTCTGCAAACATGCCTTTATCCGGAGGAAGGGGCTTCTTTTTCATAATATCCTTATCAGGGGGGTCCACTCCCAAAGAAATAGCAGGGAGGGAATCCGTTACCAGGTTTACCCATAGAAGCTGAACTGCCAGTAAGGGAGAGGGGAGTCCGAACAGGATCGCCACAAATATTGTTAGTATTTCACCGATATTACAGGAAAGCAGGAAATGAACTGCTTTTTTTATGTTATCATAGATACCGCGGCCTTCCTTAACGGCAGCTACAATGGTGGCAAAATTGTCATCGGTTAAGATCATATCGGCAGCATTCTTTGCAACATCCGTACCGGAGATTCCCATAGCACAACCAATATCGGCGGCTTTTAAAGCCGGAGCATCGTTGACACCGTCTCCGGTCATGGCGACTACTTCACCTCTTGCCTGTAAGGCTTTTACGATTCGAACTTTATGTTCCGGTGATACTCTGGCAAATACTCGGTAATTCTTAATCCGTTCTACTAAATCCTCCTGACTTATCTGAGAAAGTTCTGCACCGGTCATGGCCTGATTAGAAGAGGGACTTGTATATCTGGCAGAAGCTTTTAGATCAATTTCTGCTGCTCTAAGGCTAGAGTAAGAAAGGTCGTTGGAATTATCCTTTGTTAATATTCCAAGCTCTTTCGCTATGGCACAGGCTGTCGAAACATGATCTCCGGTTATCATAACCGGTGTAATACCGGCCATTTGACAGGTAAGCACCGCATCCTTTACCTCCGGTCTTGGTGGGTCAATCATACCGATAAGTCCTGCCATTGTTAAACCCTGCTCTGCATCATTAATACCATCTTTTAAGGTCTTATTTTTAAGTCTTGAAATATAGGAACTTTCAGCAGGATAATCTTTATATGCGACTGCGATAACACGCAAGGCTTTGGCAGTCATACTTTCATTTAAACGGGTGAGCTGTTCACGCAGTACGTGGGTGATAGGTGTTTCCTTCCCGCCGCGGTAAGCATTGGTACATTCAGAGAGTAATATGTCAAAAGCACCTTTGGTAATCTGCCGGTAGCCTCCGTTTGGAAGCTTATGTATCGTTGTCATCTGCTTACGGCTTGAATCAAAGGGAATCTCATAAATTCTTGGAAATTGTAAATCCAGCTGAGATTTGTTTAGTCCTATCTGGAAGGCTGCCAGGATTAAAGCATTCTCCGTTGGTTCTCCGGTAGCTGATACCTTCTGATGTTTACTTTTACCGGTTATTTGCAGGATAGCATCATTACACAAACTGGATAGCGTCAGCAGGAATTTTCCGGTGTTTCCTTCCGGTTCTTCCTTGCCCTTGCAGGAACAGATTTCTGTTACAGTCATTTTGTTCTGAGTAAGGGTACCGGTTTTATCAGAACAGATTACCGTAGCACTGCCTAAGGTCTCAACCGCAGGAAGCTTACGAATGACTGCATTTTTTTTAGCCATTCTTTGAACTCCAAGAGAGAGCATAATGGTTACGATGGCAGGGAGTCCTTCCGGAATAGCAGCTACAGCAAGGCTAACGGAAGTCATAAACATCTCAAATATGGGTCGATTTTTTAAGATACCTACCAGGAAAATAATGACGCATATAATAAGTGCTGCAATTCCAAGAGCCTTTCCGGTAGCAGCCAATCGTTTCTGCAAAGGTGTCATAGGAGTTTCATCGTCCATAATCATCCTGGCAATGTGACCGACTTCCGTATGCATACCTGTTGCAGTAACCACTGCCGTTCCTCTTCCGTAAGTTACAATACCGGTGGCAACGATCATATTGATGCGTTCTGCCGGTAAGATATTATCCTTTAATATTGCCTCCGCATCCTTTTCAATGGGGTGGGATTCACCGGTCAGAGAAGCTTCATCTATCTTTAAGTTAACAGATGTTAGAAGCCTGGCATCGGCTGGTACGAAATGACCGGTTTCCAGATAGATGATATCCCCCGGTACCAATTCCTTCGCGTCAATACTTTCAAGGAGGTTATCCCGCATAACCAAGGCGGAAGGTGCGGACATTTTTTGCAGTGCTTCCAATGATTTTTCAGCTTTACTTTCCTGCAGGACGCCTAGGACAGCGTTTAAGGTAATAATAGATAATATGATTGCAGGTTCGACTAAATCCAGCTCACCATGTAAAAAGGATACAAAAAAGGAAACCAGAGCAGCGAAGATTAGGGTTAATATCATAAAATCCTTGAATTGGCTTATAAACCGCAGGAATAATGGTGTTTTCTTCTTGGCTTCTAACACGTTAAACCCATATTTTTTCTGCCTCTTTGCTGCTTCTTTTTTTGATAATCCTGTAAGTGCAGAGTCTAATTCCCGCAGGGCTTCCTCCTTCGTAATACTATGCCAACTGGTCATGTATCACACCTATTGCATATCCCGTTTCTTCTAGGGGATTGTGCTCCTTTCATTCTTTCTATATACTAGCTCCCACTAGTGTCAAATTAATTATATGATGAGCTCTTCCTTTTTATTTCAATACAAGGCAAACGCGTGAAATCAAAATATATAAGAACACAGATGACCGGAGGATTGGCGCTTTTGTGGAATAAAGGTTCTTGAGCAATAAAGTCCAACGCCAATCCTCCGGTCATCGTCCGTTCCCATAGACTTTGCAATCCCCGTTTTTGTTGATTTCATTACAATTACTATTAACATCTATCTGAAACAATGGTATAATTTAGAACGTGTCTTTTTAGGATAGATCAATATCCAGATTTTACAGGAAAGGAAAAAATTTTGTGGGAAATCTCGGAACATTCTTTAAACCTTATAGAAAACTTCTCATAATAGGACCTGCCTTTAAATTGATGGAGGCAATACTCGAGCTTTTGCTACCCTTTTTTATGTCCAAGGTCATTGATATCGGGATTAAAAACGGTGACCGGGCTTATGTATATAAAATGGGATTCATTATGCTTTTAACAGCCATAGTAGGAGTGATATGTGCCTTAATATGCCAGTACAGCGCTTCACTTGTATCACAGGGAGTAGGAACGGATATTAGAAATACGCTTTTTCGGCACATGGGGACTTATTCGGGAAAGGAACAGGATAAATTTGGGGTCGGCTCCTTAGTCAATCGTATTACCAACGATGTGAATCAGGTGCAGCTTGCTGTAGCTATGTTCATAAGACTTGTAATTCGGGCACCTTTTCTTTGTATTGGGGGGCTTATTATGTCTTTTTGGCTGGATGTGAAACTATCCCTGATATTACTGCTTGTTCTTCCGGTATTTGTTGCAGTGCTGCTCCATACCATGAGAAGGTCAATTCCGTTATATGGAAAGGTTCAAAAAAAATTAGATGAAATCTCCTTAAGTTTAAGAGAAAGTCTTAGCGGAGTAAGGGTAATACGTGCTTTTGCCAGAACCGGTAAAGAAGCGGAGAAGTTTACGAAGATTAATCATGACTACGCTGAAAATGCTGTAAAAGTCGGAAAAATCTCAGCAATGCTAAATCCGCTTACTACGCTTATTTTAAACATAGCGATAGCAGCTATTCTTTGGGTTGGAGCTCTGAGGGTGGATAAAGGAGTGATGGAAACCGGAGAAGTAATTGCTATCGTGGGCTACGTTACACAGATATTGGCAGCACTGATTGTAATCTCAAATCTTGTGGTTATCTTCACAAAAGCTTATGCCAGTGCAGAGAGAATCAACGAAGTCTTAAGCACCGGTACAAGCATAACTAATCCTGAAGCAGGTTTTATTTACGATATTGTGAATGAACCGAAAGAAACTGAAATACCGGAAGTACCTGCAGTGGAATTTGATAAAGTCTATTTTGCATATAAAACAGAGTCTGGCTTACAACAAGGCAGCCATAACAGTAATCATAATTACGAAAGCACAAAGGATACCGGTTATTATGCATTGACGAACCTTTCTTTTCGAGTAATGAAAGGAGAAACTTTTGGAATAATTGGAGGTACAGGTTCCGGAAAATCTTCTGTAGTGAATATGATTCCACGGTTCTATGATGCTTTATCCGGTTCGGTTAAGATCTTTGGAAAAGATGTGAAAGAGTATGAACTTACTAGCTTAAGGAATATCATTGGTATGGTTCCTCAGAAGTCGGTGCTTGTAACCGGAACCATTGCGGAGAATCTAAGATGGGGTTATGAAGATGCTTGCCAGGAGGAATTAAAAGAAGCGGCAGCTATTGCTCAGGCAGCAGAATTTATTCATTCCTTGCCGGAAGGATATGATACCTCTATTAGAAGAGGAGGAGTAAATGTATCGGGAGGGCAGAGGCAGCGGCTTGCCATCGCCAGGGCTTTGGTAAGGAAACCTAAAATATTGATATTGGATGACAGCTTCAATGCTCTTGATTATGCGACAGATGCTGCCTTAAGAAAAGCCTTGAAGGAGCAGACAAAAGGAATGACGGTATTTCTAATCTCACAAAGGGCAAGCACCCTTAGGAATTGTGACCAGATAATGGTTTTAAATGAAGGTGAGATAGCAGGTATTGGAACACATGATGAATTGCTTGAAAACTGTGAGATTTATGCAGAGATTTGCCGCTCTCAGGAAGCTTCGGGGAATAACGGGGAAGTAGGTGGCAGCAGTGGAAAGTAATAGGATAAAGTTAACAAAACAATCAACTGGAAAAAGAATATGGACGTATGTTGGAAAGAATAAAATGCTGCTTCTTATTGCCTTCCTTTTTTCTATTCTTGGCAATACCATGTCAGTATTTACTCCTTTGCTTATGGGAAAGGCTATTGATACACTTGTGGGGGAGGGCAGTGTTGAATTTAAGACATTAAGGAATATCCTTCTTATGATGCTGTTACTCTATACTGTAAGCAGCTTGTTTCAATGGCTTATGTCAGTGTTCAGCAACAAAGCTGCCAATTATACCGTACGGGAACTTAGAAAGGATGCTTTTCTGAAATTAAATAAATTACCTGTTTCTTATTTTGACAGACATTCCCATGGGGATGTTATCAGTAGGCTTACGAATGATATGGATGCGGTATCCGATGGATTATTTCAGGGGATTACGCAGATTATGTCTTCGATCGTTATCATCGGTGGTAGTTTTATATTTATGCTGACTATAAGCCCGCTTATAACCTTAGGCGTAATAATCGTAACACCTTTATGCTTCTTTTTAGCTTCATTTATTGCAAAACACTCCAAGGTAATGTTTCGTATGCAGTCAAGTTTAACAGGAGAATTGAATGGTTATGCGGAAGAGATGATTGAAAATCAGAAGCTTGTGATGGCTTTTGGTCAGGAAGAGAAGGTAGCAGCTCATTTTAAAGAGCAGAATCAGAAGCTTTACCATGCAGGTCAGAAAGCCCAGTGGTATTCATCCCTGACGAATCCTACCACAAGATTTATCAATAATATTGCCTATGTACTGGTTACCGTAATGGGAGCTCTTCTATGTCTGTCAGGGAGATTATCCATCGGAAACATAGCTAGTTTCTTAACCTACTCTAATCTGTTTGCTAAGCCAATAAATGAGATTACGGCAGTAACTACACAGATTCAGTCAGCCTTTGCATCAGCGGAAAGAATCTTTGCACTTTTGGAGGAAGAGGAAGAAATATCTGCGTTAGAGCCCTATGAAGAGTTAAGTAATTGTCAGGGAAATGTGGAATTTAAAGAAGTCAGCTTTTCCTATAAAAGTCAGGTTCCGTTAATAGAGAACTTTAACTTAAAGGTTAATAGAGGAAGTATGGTTGCAATTGTTGGCCCTACGGGCTCTGGAAAAACTACTCTGGTTAATTTGCTGATGAGATTCTATGAGCTGGATAAAGGGCATATATTCATTGATGAGAAGGACATCCATTATATAAAGAAAGATGAACTTCGGCAAAGTATCGGAATGGTACTCCAGGAGAGTTGGCTTATCAGAGGAACTGTAGCGGAGAATATCGCCTACGGTAAAGAAGGAGCTGACAGAGAAAAAGTAATAGAAGCTGCCAAGGCAGTGAAAGCCCATGGGTTTATTATGAGACTTCCTAATGGTTATGATACAATCATTGAAGAGGATGGCAGGAATCTTTCCCAAGGGCAGAAACAGCTCTTAACCATAGCTAGAGTCTTAATTATGGATCCGCCTATGCTGATATTGGATGAAGCCACCAGCAGCATCGATACCAGAACTGAAATAAAGATACAGGAAGCCTTCTTAAAGATGATGGAAGGAAGAACCAGCTTTGTTATCGCACACAGGCTGTCGACCATTAGGGAAGCAGACATAATCCTGGTTTTGGAGAAGGGAAATATTGTGGAACAGGGGAATCACAAAGAACTGCTCGCCAAAAAAGGTTTCTACTATAGGCTATACCATTCCCAGTTCACATCTTAATAGTTTTGAAATAGTTTTGCCATAAGATTAACACAAAAAATGCTTATGGTTACAGTACTGAAAAGCAAGACAAAATATGGATATTACGAAGCTGTAAGGAGTAATCAATGACACATTCAAAACAAACAATACGAAAGATTATGATCTTAAGCATTGCAGCACTGATGATAAGTTTTTTTTCTCCGATTAAAACACAAGCAAATGATAACAAGACATATTATATTAAAGTAAACAAGCAACAGAACTGTGTTACCGTATACGAAAAAGATAAGAATGGTAATTATACGGTACCGGTAAGAGCCATGGTGTGTTCTGTAGGAGCCGATACCCCCCTGGGTGTTTTTAAAACACCGGCAAAATACCGCTGGAAACTATTGATGGGCGATGTTTGGGGGCAATATTCCACCAGAATTGTACGAGGTATATTATTCCATTCCGTATGGTATTATGAGATGGATGCTTCCACCTTATCCGCTGCCCAGTATAATAAGCTTGGTACTACAGCATCCCACGGTTGTGTCAGACTGGCAGTAGAGGATGCCAAGTGGATTTATGATAACTGCCCTCTTGGTACTACGGTAGAGATATACAATGGAAAAGAGCCGGGACCTCTAGGAAAACCGACAGCAATAAAACTTGCTTCCGGTTCAGGCTGGGACCCAACTGACCCAGATCCAAGAAATCCATACACGAAAAAGGCTCCCGCTATTAATGTTGCTGAAAAAAAGACAGTAGAGTGGGGTTCTAAGGTTAATCTATATGACGGTGTAAAGGCTGTATCTACCACAGGTGTCGATATATCGGGAAGCATTAAAGCGGAAGGAAAGGTGGACAGTTTCACTGCGGGTAATTATAAGGTTACTTATACAGTAAGTGATTCACTGGGTAAAAAGATAAGCAAAACAGTACTTTATACAGTAAAACCTTGTAAGGCTGCACCGGTAATTAAGGGAGTGGCAGACCATGTAATTGGTAAAGATACGGTAGTGAACAAGACTTATGCCTTAAAAGGGGTATCCGCTTATCTTTCTGTAAAAAAACTTGCCAGCAAAGACATTAAGGTGACTATTAATAAAGCCGGTGACAGTGAGTATAGAATCAATTACAGTATTAAAGCTGAAAATAACAAGACTGGAAAGGCTTCTGCTACCGTTTATATAGATTCTGCTCCTCCGATTTTAGATGGTATGACATTTAAGAACATCACCAAGGAACAGCTGGCTGCCGGTCAGACAGCAATACTTAAATTGGCAAGAGAAGGAATAACCGTAGGAGATGATTTTACAGAATTAACTCCGTCTGATGTGAAGATAACAGTAGAACCCAAAGAGGACTATGCTTATCTGGTACATTATGAAGTAGCAGATAAAGTAGGAAATATTACAAAAGAAACCGTTCAGTATACGTATTTTGATGGTGTGCGTATGGAAGGCATTAGTAACCGTACTGATATTCCCGGGGATACGACTATTGATGATACAATGGCACTTACCGGTATTCAAGCTTTTAACAGTGATAATACAGGATACACAGGACCTATCACAGTAAGTATACAGACCGATGATAATAAGAACTATGAGATAACGTATACCATCACAGAGCCGGACGGCAAAGAGGTATCGGTAACCTGTTATTATACGCTGGCGTCTGAAGCTATGGTACAATCAACTGACAGCAATCAGGCTTCCGGGAATTAAGGCACAATTTAAAGATAGATTATTAAAGTAAAAGGGCTGCTCGATTTGAACCGATTGCCCAATGGTTAGATCTTTGGTCTAACCATTGAGGGGAGTTTCAAAACGAGCAGCCCTTTTAATATTACTTACTTCATGGATTTTGACATCTTCCGAATCATTTCTACCTTTTGTTTATCTGCAGCAGACATGTCTTTGGTTAAAATATCTATCAGTAAATCATTTTCTTCTTTTGTAAAAGTCAGATTCATCGCCTTTAATTTTGCATTCGCCTTTACCAGAAGGGGCAGGGCTTTATCAGGCGCTTTTCCCTCCGCTTCGTTTGCCAGTTCCATAAGAATCGTAAGCTTTCTGGCGTCAATATTCTTCATTGCCGGGTGATTCATCCAAGAGTTATTATTCATAGCGACCTCCAAATTATATGATTATTGCTGTTGCATCATGTTAAGCATCATGGACATGTTATCAAATGTGCTTTTTTGTTCTGGACTTAGCATTGTAGAAAGAATATCCATCATATTCGAGTTCATGCCGAAACCGTTACCGCCTCCTGAGTTCTCAGTGCTTTGACTCTGTTCCTCTTTTGCACCTGTATTGTCTGACGAAGAGGACATCATGCTTGATAAAGTCGAATAGGTGTCAAACATATTTTTCATACGCAGGAAATTTAGTACGTTATCTATAAGCTGGCGTTCTCTGGCATAACAAACAGTACGGATACTGTTTAAAAGGGCTTCTATGTCAATGTTTTGTCTATGTAAGCTAAAAGTAGATACACGATCTTGAGTTCTGACTGTGCGAAGAGACTCCATAAGTTCGGAAGCTCTGATAATTAAGTTGGCAGATTCCTGTGTACCGCTGTCTAGATGCGGAAGTGCAGCCTTCATGATATCAACCATATGTTTAAAGCCATCTTCAGAAGAGGGCTCCTCTGAACCATCAGGGCTTTCGGATGTAGTAGAACCAGTCCCTTGCTTCTCACTGTCCGAATACTCGTAATAGCTGGAGCCGGGATTTTCATATTCTGCACCTTCTGTATTCGCGTCAAAGGAGTAATCAGAGCTGCCTAAGTCCTCTGCGCTATAGCTGTATCCGTAATCGCTGGTTATTGTGGCATCGTAGGGATATCCATAGGAATACCCATTGTTAAAATTACCGGTACCAAAATTTCCGCTGTTATTTTCCGTATTCCCATTGTTAAGGGGGGGAGTTGACTCGGTCGTGTCTGGATTGTGTATATTAGCTTCCGTATTCTCCTTATCAAGGGGATTTGGAAAACCGTAACTGTCCATGGCTGCTACCTTTCTGATTTATCATTATACTATATTCAAGGAAGGGAAAAATATAACCTATTGGAGTGACAAGCCATTAGAAAAAGACGGTACCGTTGAATATAAAATGCTCAAGAGTACCGTCTGTCAGAATTAAATAAAGTAGATATATAATCGATATTAGATTGGATAGTTCAAATGCTTTTCATCGATAACATAAAGAATTTCACGAAGATATTTATCTGCCAGATATTTAGCCATTGGCAGGTTCATATCCAAGTAATTTCCACAGTTAATAGCGGCAGCCCCGGGTACTTCGCCGGTAAAATCCCGAATAAATTCGTACATTTCGGTGATGAGCGGAACAATATCGTCTGATTTGTAATCACCGGCCAGTATGAGATAGAATCCGGTACGGCAGCCCATAGGTCCGAAATAAATTGTTTTGTCAGCAAAATCAGGATGGTTTCTTAAAAAAGTAGCACCAAGATGCTCTATTGTGTGTACTTCCGCAGTATTCATGACCGGTTCAAAGTTCGGCCTTGTCATGCGAAGGTCGAAGGTGGTAAGTGTTTCAGCACCTGCCTTATCCTTTCTTGAGACATAAATACCCGGCAGCAGCTGTAAATGATCTATTGTAAAGCTTGCAATCTGTTCCATAATCTCTCCTTTCGTCAATCTCTAATTTGAATTAATATTTTAAATAATATGATTGAATACATAATTAAAATGAGTTTGTTTTTCATGGATATTATAGCACAGATGTAAAGATGATGGAAGTTATGTTTTCCGGGTTGAAAAGATTCCTAAACTTGTTTATAATTCAAGTAATGAAATAAAGGTATAAATATTTGGAGATATATAAGAATAGAATTTGGCAAAACACGCGAAGGATTAATACCAGGAGGACATTATGTGGGACAGTATTATATTTGATTTAGATGGTACATTGTGGGATGCAACAGATGGAGCAGCTGCAGTTTGGAAGGAAGAAGCAAAGAAATACCCGGAAATGAAGGATGTTATTACAGCAGATAAATTAAAAGCTCTCTATGGGCTGCCTTTAGAAGAAATAGCAGTCAAGCTTTTACCGAGCCTAGATAGTGAAACCGCAATTGCTATTATGAGAGAAGCAGTAATAAAACAATGCCCTTATCTGGAAAAGGACGGAGGAATCCTCTATCCTGGATTAATAGAAACACTACAGGAATTAAAGAAAAAATATAAGCTCTTTATTGTAAGTAATTGCGAAGAAGGTTATATACAATGTTTCTTAAATGCCCATCAGCTTTGGGATGTGTTTACAGATTTTGAGTATCCGGGCAGAAGCGGAGAATTAAAAGCTGAAAACATAAAAAGTGTCATTGCAAGAAATTCTTTACAGAACCCTGTTTACTTAGGTGATACGGCGGCGGACTTTAAAGCTGCTACAAAAGCAGGTGTTCCGTTTATATTTGCCAGATATGGCTTTGGTGATGTAGAAGGTTATGAGAGAGCAATTGACAGTTTTGCACAGTTGCTGGAATTCTAAATCGCACATTCTTTATTTCGTGGCGGAACAGAGCTTTAGGTCTGTTACAGCCTTGATTTTATAGTTGACTTATAACTGCCAAATGGATATACTAAAAGCAGTAAAGAAAAAATGCCGATGATTAAGAATAGTAATCAGAATAATTTGCTTTCAGAGAGCTGTCGTAAGGTGTGAGACAGCAGCAGATTCTGTATGAATGGACTTATAGGTTCGGGAGGAAAGGGATATCCCAAGTAATGCCCGACGGGAGCTTCATCCGTTATCAACGAAGCATATATTATCAGTATATGAAATATGAGTGGGCGTTTACGCCAAACCGGGTGGTACCGCAGAAGTCAATAAACTTTTGTCCCAGTAAAATTACTATTGTAATATACTGTGACAGAAGTTTTTTTATTGCAAAATCGAGCAAGAATTTGAAAGGAGTTTTAAGATGTTAGACGGAAAAAAAGTACTATTCAGTGGAATGCAGGCAACAGGGAACATTACCCTGGGAAATTATATGGGAGCATTAAAGAATTGGGTGGCATTAACGAATGATGAAACTTACCAATGTTTTTATTGTGTGGTTGACCTTCATTCTCTTACCATAAGACAGGACCCTGCAGAACTGAGAAAGCGTTCAAGAACGCTCTTAATGCAATATATTGCAGCAGGACTTGATCCTGTAAAGAATTGTATTTATTATCAGTCCCATGTATCCGGCCATGCAGAGCTTAGCTGGATATTAAACTGCTTTACCTATATGGGTGAGTTAAACCGTATGACTCAATTTAAAGATAAGTCAGCAAAGCATGCAGATAACATTAACGCCGGTCTCTTTACTTATCCGGTATTAATGGCAGCAGATATTTTGTTATTTCAAACGGATGTCGTACCTGTTGGAATTGACCAGAAACAGCATCTTGAGATAACCAGAGATATTGCTGAGCGTTTTAATGGTATCTATGGAGATGTATTAACTATACCGGAACCCTATATCGGAAAAGTGGGAGCCAAAATTATGAGCTTACAGGAGCCGGATAAGAAAATGTCCAAATCCGATGAGAATGTCAATGCTACCATCTATCTTATGGATGATGCAGATACGGTTATACGTAAGTTTAAAAGAGCTGTTACAGACTCTGACAATGAAATCCGTTACTCTGATGAAAAACCGGGAATTAAGAACCTTATTGATATTTATGCCGCTGTTAACGATAAGACACCTGCAGAGGTCGAAAGGGAATTTGACGGTAAAGGTTACGGAGATTTCAAATTAGCAGTAGGTGAAGCTGTCAACAGTGTATTGCGTCCTATTCATAGTAAGATGGAAGAGCTTACGAAAGATAAAGCCTATGTGGACGGCATTATAAAGGATAACGGGGATAAAGCTAATTATTTTGCAACGAAGACCTTAAGAAAGGTTCAGAAGAAGGTAGGTCTTCCGGAAAGAATACGCTAAATAGATTAATTAATATCCAATAAAAGTTTGGATATCTAAGAAAGAGGATAGGATGAAGATAGTTTTCTTAGAGACAGATTCCCTGGGGAGTGACGTTGATTTATCCGGTTTTGAGACCTTGGGAGAAGTAATTAAGTATAATAAAAGTGAGCCGGCTGTGAATGCAGAGAGAATAAAAGAGGCTGACATTTTAGTGGTGAATAAGATTCCTATGAATGAAGCTTCACTAAAAGATGCAGCTGATCTAAAACTTATCTGCATAACCGGAACCGGCACCAATATCGTGGATTTTCCCTATATAAACATCAGAAAGATTGCAGTAGCCAACGTAAAAGGATACTCAACCGCATCTGTTGCACAACATACCTTTGCATTGTTATTTTACTTGTATGAGAAGCTTTACCACTATGATACCTTTGTAAAATCAGGAGGGTATGTAAAGAGCGATATATTCAGCTGCTTTGATGAGAAATTCAATGAGCTGGAAGGAAAGACCTGGGGAATTATCGGCTTTGGAGATATCGGAAAGCGTGTGGCAAATATTGCCGGTGCTTTCGGATGTAATATAATCTATTACTCTACCTCCGGGCGTAATCAAAACAATGATTATAAAAGAGTAGACTTTGATACTCTCTTAAAGGATTCGGATATCATCTCTATTCATGCACCATTAAACAGTGATACAGAGAATCTAATAAACGAAGAAGCCCTAGGGAAGATGAAATCTACCGCCTTTCTTTTAAATCTTGGAAGAGGGCCGATTGTTGATGAGACAGCTCTCTATAAGGCTTTAACAGAAGGATGGATTGCAGGCGCAGGTCTGGATGTATTAAGACAGGAGCCAATGGCAGCGGATAATCCGCTGCTGGCTATTAAGGACAGCAGAAAGCTTATTATCACTCCTCATATCGCATGGGCGACGGTTGAAGCCAGAAGGCGGTGCGTGAAGGAAGTATATGAAAATATGACAGCCTTCTTACGAGGAGAAGAGAGAAATATTGTTGTAAAATAAGAAGAGGATAGAATACTAACGTAAAGATTTAAAGATTGAGGCCAGCCTGCAGTATAACCTGAATGACAAAGTTATGCTGCAGGTAAAATTTAAAATAAATAGTTGACTTAGTCAGATAATATATCTATAATTAGCATAAATTATACTAGGAGGTATCTTATGGACACAGTACATACTTCTTTTATCAGTGACATCCGTAGATTTAACCGGTTCTATACCAATGTTTTGGGTTTGTTGGACCAGAATATGCTGGACAGTGAATTCACATTATCCCAAGCCCGCGTATTATATGAAATAGGAGAGTCAAAGAATTGTACCTCTAAGATTTTGATTAGGAAGCTGAGTATAGACTCAGGGTATCTTAGCAGGATAATAAGAGGTTTTGAAAAACATGAACTTATATTCAGAGAACAATCCCCGGAAGACAAAAGAATCTATTATTTGTATCTGACACAAAAAGGCAGGGAAACTATGAAAAGTCTGAATGAGCTTTCGGACAGACATATTTCAAATCTGGTAGCGGAGTTATCGGAAGAAGAAAAAATTAGGTTTGCGAATAGCATGAAAGTCATAGAGAACGCTTTAAACGGAAGCAAAGAGGCAACAGCCCAAAAAGAGGTTACAGCCAAAGAAGAGGTTGTAGCCAAAGAAAAGGCTACTGCTAAAGAAAAGGCTGCGACTCAAGAAGAGTCCACAGACTCAAAAGAGACTGCAGGCCAGGAAAAGTCTGAGGTAAATGACATTGTCAGTACCGCAGAAAAGAAAACAGTCGTTATTCGTTCTGATTTAAGACCGGGAGATGTCGGGCAGTTGATTTATCTTCATGGATGGCTATACGAAAAAGAGTGCGGCTATAACCATATCTTTGAAGGATATGTTTGCAAGACCTTCTATGATTTTTATCAGCATTACAATTCGAAGAAAGATAGAGTATGGATAGCGGAGACGGAAGATAAAATTGTTGGAGCAATTGCTATTGTAGGGCATTCGGAGACAAGAGCACAACTGAGATGGTTTATTCTGCATCCGAATTACCGGGGCATTGGTCTTGGCAGTAAATTATTATCTGGAGCAATCGAATACTGCAGGAATAAAGGATTTAAGGAAGTATTTCTTGAGACGACAAGAGAGCAGCAGACAGCAGTTGCCATGTATAAAAAAGCAGGCTTTAAACTGGTAAAGGAATTTGATAACAATGCCTGGGGAAAGACTCTGACAGAACAGATGTATGAACTGACGATAGAGTAAAAGTTACACAGTAAATGGAAAGTAAAAGAGGTTACTGTATTTTCATAAGAAAATATACAGCAGCCTCTGTCGTATTCGTAACTTTTAGTGTATTATTGTGCAGACTTTACTTCATTCCACTTCTTGATATAAAGCGCATCCATATCTTCGCCAAGATAGTGATAAGTAGTACAACGGTCTAAAACATCCTGTCCAGGGAATGCAATCGGGCTATTCTTAATATCTTCATCCTGAATTAATTCTCTGGCTGCTTTATTGGGGGTGGAGTAGGTAATATAATTAAAGTTCTTAAGAGCGATTTCAGGGTCGCACATAAAGTTTATCCATTTTTCAGCATATTCCTTGTTAGGAGCATTCTTCGGAATAACCCAGCCGTCAATCCATACATTGGAACCTTCTTTCGGAACTACATATTCCAGGTCAGGATTCTCTCTCTGGGTATAGATTGCTTCACCGGAATAGATAACACCGATGGGGTTTTCACCACCAATCATCTTATCTCTAACCTGATCTACCACGTAAGCGTCAACAAGGGGTTTTTGTTCCTGTAAGAGCTTTTTCGCTTCCTCTAACTGGGTTTCATCCGTAGAGTTAATGGAGTATCCTAAATAACTTAAAGCAATGGCAAAGGCATCTCTTACACTATTAATCATAAGAATATCACCGTCATAGCCGTTTCTTTTTATAAAATCCTTGTCAAAGAGAGCACCCCAGCTGTCAATCGGCTCTTTTATCATTGTCTTGTTATAAAGGATTCCCACAGTGCCCCAGCAATAAGGTACGCTGAATTTGTTACCGGGATCGAACTGCTCGGCACTTTTTAAATAAGTAGGGTCTATATTCTTGATATTTGGTACATTATTATAATCAATCTCTGCAAGAAGACCTTCACCAATCATCTTCTCAATCATATAGTCGGAAGGGCATACGACATCGTACTTTTGTGAACCGGTTTTAATGACGGGGTACATATCCTCGTTCTGTTCAAAGTAACTCATAACTGCATGAATTCCGGTTTCTTTCTCAAAAAGTTTTACAACATCAGGATCAATATATTCTCCCCAGTTATAGACATAGACCTTGGGAGAATTACTTTTGGAACAGCCGGTAACAATTCCCGTGCTGGTCAAGATAAGACTGCATAAAAGCAGCAGGGCGGTTATTCTTTTCATTACATGAACTCCTCATATTTTATTTTTAATCAATAAGTAATCCTATCAATAATTCCTACTAGACTGGAACACTTTTCAACAAGCAGTAGGAATTATGTCTTTTAATAATTCCTACTGAGTTATTTGCAAGGTTTTCTCACTGTGTTCTTTGTCTTTTCTGCGGTTAATTAGTACCAGCAGCACCAGGATACTGATAAAGAGCAGAGTAGACAGTGCATACATTTCCGGTTTGATTCCTTTTCGTACTTCCGTATAGATAATGGTTGATAAGGTATCAAAACCTGCACCTTTGGTAAAGTAAGTAATTACAAAGTCATCCAGCGACATGGTAAAGGCTAATAAAAAGCCGGAGAGAATCCCGGGAAAAATATCCGGCAGGATAATCTTAAAAAAAGCATAGGATTTCGTAGCACCTAAATCCAGAGCGGCTTCATAGATGCTGGAATTTTGTCTGGTAAGTCTTGGCATGACACTCAAGATTACATAGGGTATATTAAAGGTAATGTGTGACATTAATATACTGGAAAAGCTTAAAGGGTAATTCAGGGCTATGAATAACAGCATCAAAGAGATACCCGTTACAATATCTGCATTCATCATAGGCACATTGGAGATTCCCAGAAGAATAGTCCTTGGAACCTTCCTCATATTGTTGATGGCAAGGCAGGCGCAGGTACCGATAATGACAGCGATAAAGGCCGACAACAGGGCAATAACCAGCGTATTTCTAAGAGCTTCCATAATTGCTTCATCCTGAAAGAGGTTGTGATACCAGGTTAAGGTAAAGCCTCCCCATTTGGATCGGGATTTCGATTTATTAAAGGAGAGTATAATCAGGATAAAGATGGGAGCGTATAAAAACAGCAATATTAATCCCAGGTAAAACCGCGAAAGGAATTTTTTTACCATATATTCGTGCCCTCCGATTCTTTATCATATTTAGCAAGGACAGCCATACTAAAGAGTATAAATACCATTAGTACCAAGGACAGACCGGAGCCCGTATGCCAATTATTCACTGTCTTAAACTGCTGCTCGATTATATTTCCGATGAGGACTACTTTGCTGCCGCCTAAAATATCCGATATTACGAAGGTGGTAAGAGAGGGTACAAAAACCATTGTAATGCCGCTGATAACACCGGGCAAAGACAGGGGCAGTATAACCTTAAAAAAAGTCGTAAGAGAGTTAGCACCTAAATCTCTTGCTGCATTGATGTAATCGTCACTTATTTTAGAAAGTGAATTGTAGATAGGAAGTATCATAAAAGGCAGAAAGTTATAAACCATACCAAATATAATAGCTCCCGGGGTATTGATTAATTCAAGGGGAGGCAGATGCAAAAGTTTTAGAAAAGTATTAATTACACCTGTCTTCTCCAGGATATTCTGCCATGCCAAGGTTCTAAGTAGAAAGTTCATCCACATGGGAAGAATAAAAATCATGATTATAAAGGAATTACTCTTTAATTTCATCCCATGAAGGATTAAGGAAAGAGGATAGGCTAGTATCAGGCATATTACGGTACTGACAATGGAAAGCTCTAAGGAAAGCCAGAGTGACGCAAGATTAATGGGATCGGCTATCAATGTCAGATTACTTAGGGTAAAGCCTGCACCCTCTGCGGTAAAACCGTAATATATTACTATAAATAAAGGAACGATAACAAATATACCCATCCATATGGTGTAGGGATAGGAAAGCCATTTTTTAGTATTCATCCGGTGCCACAGCCTCCTCATCCTCAGACTGGGGTTTATTCATTATGTGGATATCAAAAGGGTCCACTTTAATTCCGACTTTACTTCCTACCGGGAAGAGATCTGTACTATGTACAAGCCATTCATGGCCTCCTGCAAGTACCTCCATTTCGTAATGTACACCTTTAAATATCAGGGAAGTAATAACACCATTAAGTGCCGTATCTTCTTCTTTCACAAGATCAATATCCTCCGGGCGAATAACCACATCCACAGGCTGATTTTTCCCAAAATCCTTGTCAACACAAGCAAATTTTGTACCAAGGATATTAACGAGACCATCCTCTACCATGGTGGAAGAAATAATATTGCTTTCTCCGATAAAGTCGGCTACAAAGGCATTTTTGGGCTCATTGTATATCATTTCGGGAGTTCCTACCTGTTGTATATATCCCTGGTTCATGACAACGATGGTATCGGACATGGTTAGAGCCTCTTCCTGGTCATGGGTAACATAGATAAAGGTAATTCCAAGTTCATTTTTCAAACGTATCAGTTCATATTGCATGTCCTGACGTAGCTTTAAATCCAGGGCTCCTAAAGGTTCATCCAGTAAGAGAACTTTCGGTTCATTTACGATCGCTCTGGCTATAGCAATACGCTGTTGCTGGCCGCCGCTTAAGGACTCTGGGCTGCGGTTCTCAAAACCCTCCAGATTAACGAGCTTAAGAGCATATTTAATTTTATCCTGTATGTATGACTTGCTCTTTTTCTTGATTTTTAAGCCAAAGGCAATATTCTCAGCAATACTCATGTGAGGAAAGAGTGCATACTTCTGGAATACGGTATTTAACTGCCTTTCATTGGGGGGAAGTTTGGTGATATCCTTTCCGTCAAATATTACCTTGCCGCTGTCGGGATTTTCAAAACCGCCGATAATACGAAGAGTTGTAGTTTTGCCGCAGCCACTGGGACCTAGGAGGGTCAGGAATTCATTTTCTTTAATATATAAATCCAGATTATCCAAAACAACGTTGTTGTCAAATTTTTTTGTTATTCCCATTAAATCAATCAGCTTATTACCTGCCATATGGAATCCTCCTCTGTAAAATTAATATCCTAAACTTAATATGAATGATTGCAACAGCCAGGGGTGTGATTAGAAGCTTGGAGGTGTGGAAATCCACAATAAACTGGCACCCTGTTTGTCTGAGGCAGTTATATAGTGATTTTTTCCTGCCTTATAATAAAAGGATTCTCCCTTTTTTGCTCTGTATGTTTTATTACCGATATGGAGCACAATACTTCCGTTAAGAACATACCCGAATTCTTCTCCCTCATGAGGATTGTCCGGATAAGTAGAGCCACCGGGTTCCAGGGTAAGCAAAATCGGTTCTAGCATATTCTTTTGTGCATTGGGGATTATCCATTGAATATTGTTTTTTAATTCTGAATCATATTTTTCAAAATAGTCTGTTTTTTTAAATACTACTTGTTCAGTTGAGGTATCTGAAAAGAATTCCTCCAGATTCGTACCAAGGCATTGCAGTATATCCACAAGTGTAGCGATGGAAGGACTGGTTATGTCCCGTTCTACTTGTGAAATGAACCCTTTCGATAACTCGGCTCTGTCAGCCAGCTCTTCCTGGGTCAGATTCTTTTGTACGCGAAGTTCCTTGATTTTTTCTCCGATTTTCATACATACTCTCATTCCTGCACGTGTTTTTGTGCATATGAAGTTCACTTTTTAGCTGGTTTTCTTAATGAAATTAAACTCAAAGTTTAGTGTTGCTAAACAGCATCAAACTAATTATACACGGAATTAGTCCTATGTCAATAATTTGTTTATTATTATACAGAAAAATGTATAGAAAAAATTAGATTATTTCCTTTAGCAAAAAAGCAGCCTGGTTCCCCTGATACATCAATCTTTAAATACCTTGAAGGGCTTTGTATGTTTATGAACAAAACTGTTATTATAAACATACAAAATCAGGATATATCGAAAGACTTGTGTATTTGGGAATGCCAGGCTGCTCATTATATCATATAAGAACAGAAGCAGACACTTAATAAATGCCGTTTAATTATGATTGGGGGAGAGACTGCCAAGTATTTTATATACTTCTCTGCCTATGGATATTGCAAGAACAGTAGTGACCAGGTCCTTAGCTAGCATGAGTGGTACGGATGGCAGTATCCAGGTACCGGTTACACGGTAATATTCTAACAGACCCAGGATGTGGCAGGTCAGCAATCCGCAGATACTTAAAAATATACCACTGTAGTAGGATTTTTTACTGCCAAGACCGGTAAGGTATACCATGGGAAGAAATCCAATCAGATAACCGCCTGTAGGACCTACGAGGGTATCTAATCCGCCTCCGAAGCCGGCAAATACCGGGATACCTGCAAAGCCCATTAAAAGGTACAATAGTACGGAGAGAAAACCGGATTTTCTTCCTAGTATAGTACCAATTAAAACAATACCAAAGGTCTGCATCGTCATAGGAATGCCTCCGGGAAGCATGAAGGAGATTTGCGATAATATGACTAATACAGCAGTAAAAAGTGCTATCCTAACCATTTCCTGAGTTGTAATTCTTTTCTGTTTCATCTTTTACCTATTCTTTCCTGAAAAATTTTACAATAGAATCCATCCTGGAGGTCATGCTCTGAAAGAGCATATCCAATAATGTAACGGCTGCCATAGATTCCACCACTACAACGGCTCTTGGAACAATAACCGGATCGTGGCGGCCTTTAATTCTTATATCTATATTTTCGCCTTCTTTATTGATTGTTTTTTGGTTCATTGCGATAGAAGCAGTAGGTTTTACAGCAGCACGAAAAACAATTTCTGAACCGTCGCTGATTCCGCCTAGGATACCTCCTGCATTATTACTTCGTTTTTCAACTTTACCGGTTTCTGAATAAAAATAAGGATCATTGTTTTCAATTCCTGTTTTTTCAGCTGCCAGGAAGCCAGAACCGAATTCAATTCCTTTAATGGCTCCAATTGAAAGGATAGCTTTACCAAGATTAGCATCCAGTTTTTCAAACACCGGCTCTCCAATGCCTGCCGGAACACCTGAGATAATGCATTCAATAATTCCGCCGACTGAATTAAGTTCTTTTATCTTTTCCTGCATCAATACTTCTGTTGCAGCGGAAGCTTCCAGATCTGGCATATAAAATGGACTCTGAAAGATATTTTCCTTACTGCACTTGGAGTAATCTATACTGATACCTCCAATGGATTTTGTGTAAGCACAGACGGTAATGCCAAGCTCCTTTAAGATTGCTGAGGCAATAGCACCTGCTGCGACTCTGCCAATGGTTTCTCTTCCGGAGGATCTGCCGCCCCCTCTATAATCACGAAAGCCATATTTGGTATCATAAGTATAATCAGCGTGTCCGGGACGGTAATAACCTGCTATTTCAGAATAATCCCTGGATATCTGATTGGTATTCATAACTGCCATTGATATAGGGGTTCCGGTGGTTTTACCTTCAAATATACCGGATAATATCTTAACAGTATCCGCTTCCTTACGCTGTGTGGTGTATCTGGTCTGACCGGGACGTCTTCTATCGAGAAATGCCTGAATCATTTCTTCGTTAACTGAAAGACCTGCCGGGCATCCATCTATTACTACACCTATTCCATCTCCATGGGATTCGCCCCAGGTTGTAATTCGAAACATGGAGCCAAATGTTGAACCTGCCATATTAATCCTCCATCCTGCCGGCAATCATTTCTTGCGGATGCCGGTATTTATTTACGCAGGAAATGTTTCTTGATTTTCCTGCTAATCGCAGTGCATAAATATTTTCCTTAGTATATAAGAAAACTATGTTTTAATCAATATCTTTCGAGGACATTTTAAAAATACAATTCATATATTGTAAGGATTGGTAAAGAAATAGCCAATGAATGTATAATTTACTGAGTACCACATTAACGTCTTTTATTCTAATTAGTCTGTTATATCTACACACCAACCGCCATGTCAATTTGAATGCCGGTAATCGTGCCGAGGACTCACGGATATAATCATGTGTCATGCTAATTCCAATGACTGTTTAATTGATTTGATATCAAATATATCCAATTATTGAAGGCGTTAAATTAAGAATAACTTACAAGGAGGTAATTATGCCAAATTATTATTATACAAATAGAGGGAATGATAATAAAAGAGTCAGCAATATGAATGAGAATAATCGCAATACGGATTATTCCAATGGAAATCAAAAAAATGAAAGGGTTGAAAAATCCTCGAAAGATTTAATTATAGACGGTAATACGGTTTACGAAATAGATTCGGATTGCTTTGAAAGAGCAAAACAGAACAGACTTAATTCCAGAGGAGATCGGGGCAGAAGATAATAGTATAGATAATATTTCTTTTGGAGTATTTTATTTCTTTTACTAAAAAGAACCGCGTGTTTTCATGTTCGTCACAGTCTTAATTGTGAAGTATGAAAAAAACACGCGGCTTCTTTTAGGTTCGGTAGTTTTAAACCAGAAAAAAGCTGCCCTAAGGCAGCTTTTTCTGGTTAAGATGTAGCTTCTAATGAAAAAGGCAATTAGAAGGAGTTTCCGCACAAGCAAAGGATTAAAATAATCCAGATTATGGAGCCGCAGCCGTCGTTGCCGCCGCATCCGCATCCATTGTTACCAAAACCGTTACCAAAGAATCCGTTTCCACCGCCACAGCAGAATAAAAGGAGAATTAGAATCCATGCGCTGTTGTTATTTCCACATCCGCATCCACTACCGCAGTTTGTTGCAGCTAAATCACTCATGTAAGAGCCTCCTATTTGTTATTACACTGTATCATATGAAAACTGGCTTGCCCTATTTCCTATATTTGAAGTAAATTTTCATGAGAAAATGTAGAGCTTTTTCGACATTAATTTTACAGCCGAGTAAGTTGCTTCAAAAGGGATAAAATGCTATAATATTTGGAAATAAAAAGTGAAACCAATTTATTTTAATGAAGCCAGGTATACTGCAGGCAGACTATTTAGCAGCAGAAGATGCTTTTAATATCCAATTTATGCAGATACCTGGTCATTTAGATGGGAGTTGTTATGAGAATCAACGCCGAAGATACAATGGCCTTAATCATTGATGTACAGGAAAAATTAGTTCCTGCAATGAAAAATAGCACAGTAAGTGTTCGTAACATAAGAATTTTAGCTGAGGGGCTTTCACTACTTCATATCCCTTGCTGTGTAACGCAGCAATATACAAAAGGGCTTGGTATGACCATTCCTGAAATCCGGGAATGCATAACACCCTTTCTTTATTATGATAAAATCACTTTTAGCTGTTATGAGAACGAAGAGATAAGAACTGTAATAGAAAATACCGGAAGGAAGAATATAATAATATGCGGAATGGAAGCTCATGTTTGTGTTCTCCAGACGGCAGTGGATTTAAAGTCCGCCGGATATCAAGTAATAGCAGTAACGGATTGTATGGAGTCCAGAAAAGATGCTGACAAGTCAGAGGCTATAAAGCGTTTCAGCTACGAAGGAATAATGACTGCAACCTATGAATCTATACTGTTCGAACTGACCCGAAAAGCCGGAAGTGAAACATTTAAATCCATATCAAAATTAATTAAATAAGAATATTACGAACTCACTTTTCATATATCATATGTAATTATGTGTATTATGCTATCATTTTGAGCGCATTATGGTTGTACAAAAAGAATGTTTTGGGAAATAAAACAATCAATAATCACTTGAAATTGAAATAATCAAATTATAAACCATTGCAAGGAAAAATAAAATAATTATAAAAACAATAATCATTATTGAAATTATAAGCAAAATGGGATATAATAACATAAGATTTTAGAAAAGGAGGATTATTATGTATAATATATTAGTCGGCGGTGCAGCAGGTCAGGGAATTGATACCACTGTTGCAATACTGGAGAAGCTGTTAAAACACTCCGGTTATTACATTTATACTACAAGGGATTTTATGTCCCGTGTACGCGGCGGCCATAATTTTTCTATGATCCGGTTCGGAACAGAAGTGATAACTTCTCACAGTGACAAGGTAGATGGCATTATTGCCTTAAATGACGAGACAATACATCTGCATAAACATAAATTGACAGAGAAGGGATTCATTCTTTGTGACAGCAGTTTATCTTTCTCGGAACCAGGTGTAATTAAGCTGGATCTGGATAAACAAGCGAAGGAACTCGGAAATATCAGAGTAGCAGGTATTATAGCTATTGGTGCTGTGTTAAAGCTATTTGGCGAACCTTTTACATATGCTGAGGAAGTTATGGAAAAGATTATAAGAAAAGAGCTTCTTGAAATAAATATTAAAGCCATGGAGCTGGGCTACAACAGTGTGGAACCTGTTTTTGAACACCATGACGGGCCATTTAAAGAGTATATGCTGATATCCGGCAGCAAGGCTTTAGCACTTGGAGCTGTAGCAGGCGGTCTTAAATTCTATTCAGCGTATCCGATGTCGCCCTCAACAGCAGTTATGGAATATCTGGCAAGAATCAGCTATGAGACAGGAGTAGTAGTTGAACAGGCAGAAGATGAGATAGCTGCTATTAATATGGCTCTTGGTGCTTCCTATACCGGAGCCAGAGCTATGACAGGTACCAGTGGCGGAGGTTTCTGTTTGAAGGTAGAAGCCTTAGGATTCTCCGGTATTGCAGAAATTCCATTAGTTGCGGTGGATGTACAGCGCCCGGGACCTGCCACAGGACTTCCCACCAGAACGGAGCAAAGTGATTTAAAGTTTGTTATCTCGGCTGCACAAGGTGAATTCCCACGTCTGGTTATTGCTCTTCGTAATCATGAAGACGCTTTTTACCAAACGGCAAGAGCATTAAATCTTGCTGAGAAATATCAGCTGCCGGTAATACTTTTAAGTGATCAATATCTGGGAGATACTACCGCTTGCGTCAAACCATATGATGTTTCAGAAATTACCTTGGAAAAACATGCCGAAGAGGCTGAGGGAGAGTATTTAAGATATAGAATAACGGAGGATGGAATTTCTCCAAGATTAATTCCCGGTATATCAGACCATCTGGTTGCGGCAGACAGTGATGAGCATGATGAGAGAGGCTTTATCACAGAATCTGCTGAAGTTCGTAATGCCATGATGGATAAGAGAATGAGAAAACTTGTAAGATTAAAGGAAGAATTACAGGAACCGGAATTTATAGGTGAAGAAGATTGTAAAGTCCTGTTATTAGGCTGGGGCTCCGTCTACGGTCCTATAAAAGATGCAATCGTTTCTTTAAATAAATTGGGTAACGGCAGTTTTGGTGCATTAGTCTTTGGAGATATCTATCCCTTGCCTACAAAGAAGCTGAAAGAGTATGCAAAGGGCAGAACCCTCATAAACGTAGAACAGAATGCGACCGGTCAGCTTGCTTCTTTAATAAGAGAAGAGGCTTGCATTGATTGTGACAGGAGTATATTAAAATATGATGGCAGGCAGATTTCCGGTGAAGAGATAGTAAAACAGGTTTTGGAAGGAGGTTTTTAACTGTATGGGTAAATTTGAAACTTATGAGACGGCATGGTGCCCCGGCTGTGGCAACTTTGCCATATTGAACAGTTTAAAAACAGCCCTGGAAGAGCTTGGGAAAGAACCCAAAGATGTATTAATGGTAGCCGGAATCGGTCAGGCTGCAAAGACACCTCAGTATATCAGTGCTAATAGTTTTTGCGGATTGCATGGAAGAGCACTGCCTGCTGCTGTGGCAGCCAAGATAGCTAATGATAAACTGACGGTAATTGTAGACTCCGGGGACGGTGATTCCTATGGTGAGGGCGGAAACCATTTTATTCATAATATCAGAAGAAATGTGAACATTACACATTTTGTCCATGATAATCAAATATATGGCTTAACAAAAGGTCAGGCATCTCCCACCAGTAAGGAGGGGCATGTTACTCCCGTTCAGACCAGCGGCAATATCAATGTTCCCCTAAATCCTATGCTAATGGCAATTGCTGCCGGAGCAGGTTTTGTTGCAAGAGGTTTTAGTGGTGATGCAAAACAGCTGGTGACATTAATGAAGGAAGCCATTATGTATCCCGGCTATGCATTTGTAGATATTATGCAGCCTTGTATCAGCTTTAATAAGATTAATACCTTTTCCTATTACAAGAATGCTGTCAGACCTGTAGGTGATGATTATGACCCGACAGATAAGAAAGCAGCCATGATGATGGCGATGGAAGAGGATTGGATTCCCACAGGAATACTTTATAAGGAAGATAAGCTGGATTTCCATAGAAGGCATAAATTATTAAAAGAAGGCAAAACTCTAATTGGGCAGGATCAAAATAAGATTGCTCTTGAAAATTTGATTGAAAGTTTTATTTGAGAACCATATTAAATAACAAGTAAGCTTTGGAGATTACCAGATAATTCGTGCGAATAATCTGGTAACCTCCGGCTGAATATAAAATCATATCTTATAGGAGGTTAGAGATGGCTGTTAAAAATGCAATGACAAGTGATTTTCTACATTCTGCTTACGGCGGAGAGAGCATGGCTCATATGAGGTATCTCACATGGGGAACCATGGCTGAAAAGGAAGGATTTCCAAACATAGCGAAATTATTTGAAGCAATCGCCTATGCGGAAAGGGTACATGCCGGTAACCATTTCAAAGAAATCGGCGGGGACACTGCTGATGCTACCGTAGTAGCGGGAGCAGTATTTGGAACAGGTAAGACCGTTGATAATCTTCAGGGGGCTATAAACGGAGAACTTCATGAAGTTGAACAAATGTATCCGGTTTATCTGAATGCTGCAGAATTCCAGGACGAAAAAGGAGCACAGAGATCTTTCCATTTTGCACTGGAAGCAGAAAAAATCCATGCAGAACTGTTTAAACAGGCACAGGATGCTGCAAAGGGTAAGCAGGACATAAAACTGGAAGCAGTATATGTCTGTCCTATCTGCGGACATACTATTTTAGATGGTGCGCCGGATAACTGTCCTGTATGTGGTGCTAAAAAAGAAATGTACAAGAAATTCTAAAGACATTCAAAGAAGCTTTGGTGCTGTGGCATCAAAGCTTCTTTTTTGGTAGACAAAGTCTACAAGACTTCTTTTCATTGCAGAAAGTCTACAAGACTTCTTTCATTGCAGAAGTCTTGGGATGTTAAGGAGTCCCCAGCCTTGTTTGGACCAGGGATAGCCAAGATCTATAGCACAGTCACGTAACTTTAACTTTACATCTTTGTTACTTAGAGAAGGATAGAGGGATAGTAGTAGAGCAATCGCTCCGGTAACAATAGGTGTAGCCATAGAAGTACCGCTCTTTACTGCATACATGAGATTGGTATAATCATTTTTGGGATTATTTAAAACATTATAGCGGTACCTTTGATAGTTTTTCATAGTTCCGCAGGAAACAATATTAGATCCCGGGGCTACGATATCCGGCTTCTTAACACAGGAAGCGGTAGGCCCTCTGCCGGAATAGTCCATGGTTTTATTTCCAAAGAGCTCCACCGTTATCCTATCATCAGAAGAACCGACGGTTATAACCTTTCTGCTAATTCCGGGAGTTGATATGGACATTGGACTCGGACCGTTATTACCCGCTGCTACCACAACCACGATTCCCGCATCCCATACAGCATTAACACCTTTGACAAGAAGAGAATTTTCATCGGTATTATCCTTGGTGGTTGTGCCTACTGATATGTTAACCACACGAATATTGTATTTGTTCTTATTATCAATAATCCATTGAAGGCCGGCCAGAACATCGGATATGTTTCCATCACCCTTTTGGTCTAGGACCTTGATGCCAATAAGGTCACATTTAGGTGCCACACCGCAGTATCTGCCATTGGAAAGAAAGCCGTTACCACCTATAATTCCGGATACATGGCTTCCATGCCCATTGTCATCATATGGCTCAATTCTTCCGTGAATCAGGTCATGAAAAGATTTTATACGATTCTTTCCTTCCGTAAAATCCTTATGCATGCAAATTCCCGTATCTACTACGGCAACCCCAATATTTTCTCCCATAATGTTTCTATCATGAGCCCATTTCAGTTCTATAATATCTGAAACACGATTCATTTGCGCTGTTATATGAGTATCCAATTCGTAGCTCCATAACTGATTATCTGACTGAATACTTTCTAATTTATCCGGCTCCACCTCTATAACATAGGAGTCGATCATTGGCAATTTATATTTCAGCTTTCCCATAGAAGCAACTTCGTTGTAGTTATTTTCGTAGTCACTGCAGCGGACAATAATTTGTACCTTTTCTTTTTGATTCATATGGCAGCATTTCTTTCCTTCTCAGTCATACTAATTTTATGAGGGCTCTTCTTGTCTTTATGCGAAATATCAATGAAAAACATTGCATTTTCCGGAAAAGGGTATAAAATATAAGTTGGTTTGGTGAAAACAGGAAATACACTGATGCAAGGAAGAAATGTGTCTACAAGGAAGAAATGAGGTAATAAAATGAAAGAGGTAAAAAAACTAATTGGATTACTTGTCTTAACCGCGGTGTTTATTACCGGGGTTGCAGGTGGGATACCGGTGAGAGGAGATTCCCTTGATACTGCATTGACTAATCAAACACAAGGTGATACATCAACGGCATCTGATGCAGCTGATAATTCAACTGCTGTTGTAAGCAAGCCGGTAAAGCAATATGGTATTCTTGTAACAGATAAAGCCGGAAAAGTTACCTTAAAGGATTTTAGTGGTGATACGGACGGAAGAGTGGAGGCTACCGATACAGGGAATATTATGATACCCCTAAAAAAGGTAACTGCACTGATGCCTGATTTAAAATATGTGTTTGACACAAAAACCAAAAAAGTATCGGTAAGAAGCTTTACAACAAAAAAGAAGTTGGTATTTACTATTGGCAGCAGTACTTACTTTTACTATTCCAGTGCAAGTGCAAAGGGAGTAAAGAAACTGATGCCTTATTCTGCATATGTATCGAAAGACAGTAAGTCAGTAATGGTACATATGTCGGTTCTTAAATGGCTGTTTTCATCATCTGATGGAGTGAAATATTATACGGCAGCTACTATGCAGGCAAAAGGCTATGACACCACCGTATTCAGTGGAATAATTGTATATAATCCTTATCAAAATATAAGTAATCTGATGCTTGCTTCCCAGGTATCTAACATAGGAAGAACAGTTAAAGTAACAATTCCGGAAGGGTATTCACTTCCGCAGACATTTGCTCTTCTAGTGAAAAAAGGAGTCTGCGTCTCCCAAGATCTACTGTATAAAGCTATGAATGAATATGATTTTACGGTTAACTATCCGTTAGTCAGTGCTATTGAACCAAATCCCAACCGCTGCTACCTCCTGGAAGGTTATTTGTATCCTGATACTTACGAATTTAACAGGCTCAGTAAGGGAGAAGATGCTATCGGTAAGTTTCTGCGCAACGGAAAAGTTAGAATAACAGATGCTGACAAACAAAAAGCGGCAGCTTTGGGATATTCCATAGATCAGATTCTCACCATTGCTTCCATCATTGAAAAAGAGGGAAATAAGCAGGACATCATGAATAATATATCCTCTGTAATTTATAACAGATTAAACAAGAATATGAAATTACAGATGGATTCCACCATTAACTATGTTGAATGGTATGTAAAACCTTTTATTGACGGAGATATTAACCGCTATAACAGTTACTACAATACCTATAAATGTGCGGCACTTCCTGCCGGCCCAATCTGTAATCCCGGAAGGAAGGCAATTGATGCAGCGCTAAATCCTCCGCAGACTGAATATCTTTATTTCCATAGTGATAAAGGTAATTACTTTTTTAGCAGTACTCTGAATTGATCATAAACAAATCGGAACTTACTGAGTTAGTAGTTCAATAGAATTAATGGAGAATAAATGAATAAAAAAAATTTAATTAGAAATGGTGTTTCAGCAGTTACTTTTGGAGCTTGTTATGCTTTGATTTCATATCTATTTGATAAAACAGTAGATGTTGCTGAAATCGTTGTATCTACTGTCGTATATTTTGTAATTATGAGTCTTCTATATCTCATTACACCTAAGCTAAGAAAATAATTGGTCATTTATCAACTATTTGTTGTAACATTCTATTTAATAAATTTTTTATGAATTGTTCATGCTTTGTTTATTGATTATTTGTTATATACGATGTATAACAAATAATGTAGATAGAACAAATAAACAAAGGACCGACATAAGGAAAGGCCCTGATTTTAAAAGGAGTGATTTTTATGTTAAGACCTATGTTATATGAACAAATCAAACCAGCTTTATTCAGCAGTCAGTTTAACAATTTCTTTGATGATGTTTTCCGTCGTTTTGACAGAGGCAGTACAGATGTATTGGATAAGGGAGATCATTATCTTTTACAGGCGGAGCTTCCGGGCTTTCAAAAAGAAGATATTAGTGTTAATCTTGAAAATGATACATTGATTATAAAAGCCAATCATCAGGAAGAAGTGAACGAAGAGGAAGGAAATTATATTAGAAGAGAAAGAAATACCAGTTCCTTTCAAAGAGTTTTTTCAGTAGCAGGTGTTGATAAAGATAATATAAGTGCTATATATAATAATGGTATTCTGGAGGTAACCCTTCCGAAAACTGATGCTGCAAAAGAGAGTTGCCGATCAATAGAAATAAAGTAATAGCTTAAATAAATATCAGTAATAAAAGGAACGGTCTGATTTTCTTCAGAGAATTGCTTGAAGAAAATCAGACCGTTCCTTTTTACATTAACTTTACAAAACAGCAACATAAGATTTACAACCTATTGTTAGATTAAATTTGAATAACAAAAAGGGGCTAAGATGGAGGCTGTATGAAGAAGATAGCAAAAGAGAAGAAGCAGAAGAGAGCTATTAAGCAAATAAGCAGAATTATAAGTATAAAGGATAGAATTGATAAGATCTATGAATTGCCCATTGGTAAAAGGTTTCGAATTACTTTTGGTTATATTGGCATAGTAGTTTTAATTATGGTTACAGTCTCACTGATAAATATAATATCATTAAGAAATAAAATAAATGAATTTCATTTTCAAATATATACAACAGAAGAAAAGGTTATAAAAGCGCAAATATCCATGAAAAACATTGAAAATAATATTTACCGAAGTTATATAACCAAAAACAAAGACTTATGCAGTAAGTATATTGAAGAGTCAGAGCAGGAATATGATTTACTGAATTCTTATATCAAGGATTTATCATCCATTCCTGTTTTACAGAAAGGAAAGAATAAAGAAACGATTAAGACCTTACAACTAGAAATGGATAAAGCAAGCCGTTACAGAAAAGTAATACTACAGAGCTCACAAGAATTCAAACAGGATGAAATATATAGTACCTATAAAAATGATTATGTGCCAATACATAGCCATATGTTACAGGAGTTTGAGGAATTAGAGAAGTTTACTACATCTTATGGTCTGCAGTTTATGAAGAATACTAATGTTAAAGTTGCAGTGAGCATTAGTTTATTTGTGCTGTTGTTTATAGCTGGAATGTTTAGCTGCATTCAGATTCTGAAAAGAACAATAAAGAGTATCGTTTCTCCGGTTGATAGTATTATGACAGTTATGAAAGAAATTGCGGTTGGCAATCTAGATGTTGAACTTCAGATGAATTCAAAGGATGAGATGGGGGTTTTATGTCAAGGAATTATGATAACAATTGACAAATTAAATAACTACATAAATAACATAACCTACGTCGTAAAAGAACTTGAGGAAAAGAATCTGACTGTTCAAGTAGATCTGGAATATGAAGGTGATTTTAAACCTATTAGAATATCCCTTGAGAATACTATACAGTCCTTAAAGCAAGTTATCGAAACTATATCAGTGACAGCAAAAGAGATAACAATCGGTTCTGCACAGATTGCTATGACGGCAAAAACAGTAGCAGACGGCAGTATAGATCAAAATAATAAAATTAATCGAATAATGACAGAGATAGACAGAATTGTTGATATGATCAATGTAAATACGGATCAAACCAGACAAGTAAAGGAATTAACAGAATATGCAGTAAAAGCAGCTAAGGAAGGGGATAACAGCATGATGGAGGTATTGGAAGCAATGGGAAATATTAACTCTCATGCAGAAGAAATCTCACAAATAATTGCAGTTATTGAGCAAATTGCGGAACAGACTAATCTTTTAGCGCTTAATGCTGCCATAGAAGCTGCAAGAGCAGGAGAAAATGGAAAAGGATTTGGTGTAGTTGCATCCGAGATTGGAAAATTAGCCGCAAAATGCAGTCAGGCGGTTCAATCCACCTCTGGATTAATTAATAGTACTGTAAATGCAATCGGATTAGGAATTAAGCAAGCGGATAATACAGCCGGAAATTTTATTAAGATTGTAAAGTTAGCGGAGGAAACGAATAAGGTAATGGAAAATTTGTCATCTAATACCGGTATTATTCAAGAGGAATTAGAAAATACACATTTATTTTTAAGAGATATTACACCGATTATAGAAAAAAATTCTGCAGCCGCGCAAGAAAGTGCTGCGATGAGTGAAGAATTCATAATTCAGGCAGATAAGCTTGAAAAGTATTTAAATGAGTATTCTATCGCATAAATTTTTATTCTAAATTAAAAAAGAAATTACATACACAAAACAGCGTAACTATCATATTTATATGATAGGAAGCAAAAAGAGCTTCCCTTATATTATTGTGCAGGTATTATATCCTGAATTCATGAAAGGAGCTTTTTGCATGAACGCTGGTTTTAATTCATCAGACTCTGGAAAAGCAGGTAAACATCAAAAAGATGATAAATCTACCGTTTCAGCAACCAGTTATAACGGTGGATGGAATACAGGCCGTCCTGGTGATTTCGGTGGATCAAATTCCCCTTGTCCGCCTAATCCTGGCCCGCCGCCCTGCCCACCGCCCTGCCCACCTGGCCCTCCCGGACCTCCCGGCCCTCCTGGACCTCCTGGACAACAAGGACAACAAGGACCACAAGGTCCGATAGGCCCGATGGGTCCTAGAGGTCCTGCAGGTCCAGCAGGCCCTCCCGGACTGCAAGGTCCCGCAGGAGCAACCGGAGCAACCGGATCAACTGGTCCCGCAGGAGCACCCGGTGAAATTGGCCCTACTGGTCCGCAAGGAGAGCAAGGACCAATAGGTTTAACAGGAGCTACAGGAGCTACTGGAGCAATAGGTCCACAAGGATTGCAGGGAGACCCAGGTCCTGCAGGTCCGCAAGGAGAGCCGGGTCCGGCAGGAGTGCAAGGTCCTGCAGGAGCAACAGGACCTCAGGGACCGCAAGGAGAACAAGGTCCTGCAGGTCCGCAAGGAGAAACAGGAGCCACTGGCCCGCAAGGTCCAGCAGGAGCCACAGGTCCCGCAGGCCCGCAAGGAGAACAGGGGCCAGCTGGATTACAAGGAGAAACCGGAGCCACAGGTCCTCAAGGTCCAATTGGTCCGCAAGGTCCGGTAGGTCCTACAGGAAATACAGGAGCCACAGGCCCACAAGGTCCGGCAGGAGCCACAGGCCCCGCAGGTCCCCAGGGAGAGCAGGGTCCGACAGGTTTACAGGGTGAAACAGGGGCTACAGGCCCACAGGGTCCGGCAGGTCCACAAGGTCCACAAGGTCCCGCAGGCCCCACAGGAAACACAGGAGCCACAGGCCCGCAAGGTCCGGCAGGTCCGCAAGGAGAACAGGGTCCGGCAGGTCCGCAAGGCGTTGCAGGAGCAACCGGAGCCACAGGTCCACAAGGTGTTGCAGGTCCACAAGGCCCAGCAGGAGCTCAGGGTGAACCAGGCCCAGCAGGTCCACAGGGTGAACCAGGTCCGGCAGGCCCACAAGGTGTTGCAGGAGCCACAGGCCCGGCAGGTCCGCAAGGAGAACAAGGTCCGGCAGGCCCGCAAGGTGAAACCGGAGCCACAGGTCCACAAGGTGTTGCAGGAGCCACAGGCCCGGCAGGTCCGCAAGGAGAACAAGGTCCGGCAGGCCCGCAAGGTGAAACAGGAGCCACAGGACCGCAAGGACCAGCAGGAGCCACAGGCCCGGCAGGTCCGCAAGGAGAACAAGGTCCGGCAGGCCCGCAAGGTGAAACCGGAGCCACAGGACCGCAAGGTCCGGCAGGAGCCACAGGCCCGGCAGGTCCGCAAGGAGAACAAGGTCCGGCAGGCCCGCAAGGTGAAACCGGAGCCACAGGTCCGCAAGGCGTTGCAGGAGCCACAGGCCCGACAGGTCCGCAAGGAGAACAAGGTCCGGCAGGCCCACAAGGTGAAACCGGAGCCACAGGTCCTCAAGGTCCGGCAGGAGCCACAGGTCCACAAGGAGCTACAGGAGCTACAGGAGCTACGGGAGCAACTGGAGCCACAGGCCCACAAGGAGCCACAGGAGCCACAGGAGCAACAGGAGCCACAGGTCCACAAGGACCAGCAGGAGCTACAGGGGCAACAGGTCCACAAGGACCAGTAGGAGACACAGGAGCAACAGGAGCAACTGGAGCCACAGGAGCCACAGGACCACAAGGACCAGCAGGAGCTACCGGAGCCACAGGTCCAGCTGGAGTCAATTCTTATATTTTCCGTTATAGCACAAATTCTGACAGAACGATAGCTGGTGGTGCTGAATTTGTATTTGATACAGGTAATGTACCAAGTTCACCCAATGGAATTTTATTACCGAATGATACAGATACCGTACTGACTGAGGCAGGCGCCTATCTAATAATGTTCGAAGCAAACGTGTTGGGAACTCTCACATCTGTATCCATTAATCTGAATGGAACTCCCGTTCCGGGAGGAACAACAGGTGATACAGCTACTACAATTAGAGTAGAAATTACTGCTATCGTAGAGGTAACAACCGTACCAGCTACTATCACAGTTACCAACGACTCTTTTATTTCCATCACTTTCCCTGATCTTGCACCAGGCAGCGTAGTAGCAGCCCTTACTATTTTAAAATTATCATAATTAAATGAAAATAAGGCGCCCGGTTAAGGACGCCTTATTTTATGCTAAATTAAATCTTTGTATATTACATATATGAGAGCGCAAATAATGTAGATTTATAGTAACACATCAGTGTATTTGTCATATATTTAAAGTAGGATTTCAAAATCCTATTTCAATGGAGAGGAGTTTTTGCATGAATAGTAGAGATTCGTCAAAAAGCAAATCCTTAACTGATAGCCAAGACAACATGATTGTTAGTGCTGCAAATCTATATGGATGGAATCCCGGAAGGCCTAATGGCTGTAATCCGGATCCATGCAGGCCGCCGTGCCCGCCGCCATGCCCGCCGCCATGCCCGCCGCCGTGCCCGCCCGGACCTCCTGGACCTCCTGGACCTCCTGGCCCTCCTGGACCTAGAGGACCTATGGGACCGCAAGGACCTCAAGGGCCGATTGGACCGCAGGGACCAATTGGAGCTACAGGTCCACAAGGACCAGCAGGAGCCACAGGAGCAACTGGAGCAACTGGACCTAGAGGAGCCACCGGAGCAACAGGAGCAACCGGACCGCAAGGACCAGCAGGAGCCACAGGAGCAACCGGAGCCACAGGAGCTAGAGGAGCCACAGGAGCAACCGGAGCCACAGGACCGCAAGGACCAACAGGACCGACAGGACCAACAGGACCAGCAGGGCCAACCGGAGCCACAGGAGCAACTGGAGCCACCGGAGCCACCGGAGCAACCGGAGCCACAGGAGCTAGAGGAGCCACAGGAGCCACCGGAGCCACTGGTCCCCAAGGACCCACAGGGCCAACCGGAGCAACAGGACCAGCAGGGCCAACCGGAGCAACTGGAGCCACCGGAGCCACAGGAGCAACAGGACCTCAAGGGCCGGCAGGAGCCACCGGAGCAACCGGAGCCACTGGAGCAACAGGACCTCAAGGGCCGGCAGGAGCAACCGGAGCCACAGGAGCCACAGGTCCTCAGGGACCGGCAGGAGCAACCGGAGCCACAGGTCCTCAGGGACCGGCAGGAGCAACTGGAGCAACCGGAGCAACTGGAGCAACCGGAGCAACTGGAGCCACCGGAGCCACCGGGCCAGCAGGAGCACCTGGATCTACAACTATTATACCTTATGCATCTGGTAATATTGTAACGTTAACAACAATACTGGGTGGTTTGGTTGGTACCACGGCAGCAGTTGGTTTTGGTAGTTCAGCTACAGGTATTCAGATCATTGGCGGAATAATAGATACTACCAATATTAATAACTTTGCATTTTCAATGCCAAGAGATGGCATAATAAGATCTTTGGCAGCATACTTTAGCGTGGATGCAGGTATCAGTCTTATTGGTACCACTGTTCAGATTACTGCACAGTTATACAGCGCCTCTTCTTTCAATAATCAGTTCACAGCCATACCTGGTGCGGTAGTAGATTTGACTCCAGCCCTTACCGGTGTGATCTCGATTGGCGACAGAGTCAGCGGAATTACTACAGGTCTTGCTATCCCTGTAGCAGCTGAAACCAGATTGTTATTGATATTCTCAGTAGCTGTAATAACCGGTGCCGGAATTGCTACCACTCTTGTTGGTTATGCAAGTGCCGGACTTGGTATTGAATAAAGATTAACCGAGTATTAATGCTAATCACAATAAGCGATTGCTTAATATTTCTTAAGTAACCGTGAATTAATAATAATTTTATAGCCTCCTAATTAATGTTGAAGGGATATCTTGTTGCAGAGATATCCCTTTTGCTATTTGTATTCTTAGGTCAGAAATATTTTGATGTTCTAGGAATTGACAAGAAGTTCAAAGTAAAATATACTAGTATACAAGTTAAAAATATAGGAGGTAATTATTATGGATATGACTTTACGTTGGTTTGGCAGTAGATATGATTCTGTTACCTTGGAGCAGATCAGGCAGATTCCAGGGGTGGAAGGTGTTATCACTACATTATATGATATTCCTGCCGGAGAAGTCTGGCCGAAAGAACGGATTCAAAAGCTTCAAAAGGAAATTAGTGAATGGGGATTGGGTATAAAAGGAATTGAGAGTGTAAATATTCATGATGCTATAAAGATAGGTAATAAAGAAAGGGATTATTATATTAATAATTACATACAGACATTAAGAAACCTTGGAGAGAGCGGCATAACTATGATATGTTATAATTTTATGCCTGTATTTGATTGGACCCGCTCCGATCTAGCTAAAAAAAGAGAGGATGGTTCAACGGTATTATCCTATGATCAGGAACTGATTGATACAATTGAACCAGTAAAAATGTTTGCAGCAATTGATAAGAAAAGCAATGGTTTTATACTTCCGGGCTGGGAGCCGGAGAGGCTTGAAAAAGTAAAAGATTTATTTGAACAGTATAAAGATGTTGACAGTGAGAAACTTTTTCATAATTTGGTTTATTTTTTACAAGCAATACAACCGGTATGCGAAAAGTATGGAATTAAAATGGCTATACATCCTGATGATCCTGCCTGGCCTGTATTTCAATTGCCTCGGATTGTAACAGGCAAGGAATCTATCCTTCGTATTCTTAAAGCAGTTGACAGTGAATTTAATGGTCTGACTTTATGCACCGGTTCTCTTGGCTCCAACAGGAATAATGATATCTGTGAGATAATTAATGCGACACGCGGTAGAATACATTTTGCTCATTTAAGAAACATAAAGCATCTTGCACCAGGTAAATTTGATGAGGCAGCTCATTTATCAAGAGATGGTTCTCTTGATATGTATGCTATTGTAAAAGCATTAAATGAAGCCGGGTTTCATGGTCCGGTACGCCCTGACCATGGAAGAAGTATCTGGGGCGAGGTTTCTATGCCGGGGTATGGTTTATATGACAGAGCACTAGGGGCCTGTTATTTGAACGGATTAATTGAGGCTGTTCAGAAACAGGGAGTATAGGATAGACATCGGATAGGAGGAGATAAAGAAATGAAACTTTCTCTGGAAGGGCTAAAAGACGAGAAAAAATGGGTAACAGAAGGCTACGAACTGCCGCATTTTAATATTGATAGGATGCGTCAGGAAACATTGGAAACACCGGAATGGATTCACTTTGGCGGTGGAAATATATTTAGAGCCTTTCCGGCATATATTTGTCAAAAATTATTAAATGATGGAATACAAAAGACAGGTATTATCGTGGCGGAAGGCTTTGATTATGAAATTATTGAAAAAATATATGATAGGTATAATAATTTAAGTATATTAGCTACATTGCAGCCTGATGGCAACATTGAAAAAGCAATTATATCCAGTGTGGCAGAAGCTCTTTGTATGGATACGGGGAATACGCAACACTGGTCTAGATTAATAAATATATTTCAGGCTCCAAGTCTGAAGATAGCATCTTTTACAATAACAGAAAAAGGATATAGCCTTACTGACCAGGAACAACAATATACAAAAGAAGTACTTCATGATTTCGAGCAAGGGCCTGACCAGGTTAGAAGTTATATGGGTAAGCTGACTGCTCTTTGTTATGAAAGATTTAAAACAGGTGAATTGCCGCTTACGCTTATCAGTATGGATAACTGCTCTCACAATGGAACGAAATTAAAGGCAGCAGTACTTCTGATTGCAGAAAAGTGGGTGGAGAGCGGCAGAGTTGATTTCAGGTTTTTAGAGTATGTCAAGCATAAGATAACCTATCCCTGGACTATGATCGACAAGATTACACCTCGACCGGCTAAGGAAGTGGAGGAGCATTTGCTTGCTACAGGTCTTGAGGATATAGGTGTCTGTACTACAAGCAGAAATACTTACTGTGCACCCTTTGTCAATGCAGAGGAACCTCAGTATCTTGTAATAGAAGATGATTTTGCTGCTGAAAGACCCAAACTTGAAAAGGAAGGTGTTATATTTACAACAAAGGAAACTGTAGATCAAGTAGAAAAAATGAAGGTTTGCACATGTCTAAATCCGCTCCACACAGCACTTGCAATATTCGGCTGCCTATTAGGTTATGAGAAAATAAGTGATGAAATGCAGGATCAGGAGCTGAAAAAGCTTGTTTATAAGCTGGGATATGAAGAAGGCTTGCCAGTGGTACATAATCCTGGTATTATTAAGCCGGAGCATTTCCTGGAGGAAGTACTGACAAAACGATTACCGAACCCTTTTATTCCGGATACACCGCAAAGGATAGCCTGTGATACTTCGTTAAAGTTAAGTATACGTTTTGGGGAAACGATAAAGGCTTACTTAAGGAAAGAAAGCAAACCATCGCTTACAATTATTCCTTTAGTGCTTGCTGGCTGGTGCCGGTACTTAATGGGTATAGACGACAGCGGAAATCCCTTTGCTTTAAGTCCTGATCCCGCATTGGCTTCACTTACTCCGATGTTTAGAGATATCAAGCTTGGAATGGAAAGTGATGTCCATAGCAGATTGCAGCAGTTATTAAGCAGAGAGGATATTTTCGGTCTAAATCTTTATGAAGCAGGCCTTGGGGAGCAGGTAGAAGGTTATTTTATTGAAATGACAAAAGGAACTCATGCCGTTTACAATACCTTAGTAAAATATCTTGGACAGGAATGAAATAACGTATGGAAATACTGAAAAGATTAACAAAAGAAACTGCCAGTGAGTACGCACTCAGAGTTATACAGCATAATATTATTTCCCTGGAGTTGCTTCCGGGAAGCCTGGTTAGTGAAAATGAACTGGCAAAAGAACTTGGAATTAGCAGAACGCCGGTAAGAGAAGCACTTATTGCATTAAATAAGATAAAATTAGTTGAGATATACCCCCAAAGAGGAAGTTATATTTCACTGATTAATCATGAGCTGGTAGAAGAAGCGAGATGTATACGCCTGATATTAGAGACCGCTATTGTAGAAGAAGCCTGTGACCGTGCAGGTGAAAAAGAGATAATGGAATTAGAAGAAAACTTAAAGCTGCAGGAAGTGTATCAGGATAGTGCCAATGAAAATAAACTGCTTACACTGGATAATGAGTTTCATGAGATTTTCTTTAAGATATGCAGGAAAGAATTCACCTATCATTTGCTAAATGGTATGATGACACATTTTGACAGAGTAAGAAGACTTAGCTTGACAGTCGTAAAGGATTCTAAGATTCTCTCAGATCACAGAGCTTTAGCTGAAGCGATTAAGTCACATGACAAACAGGCTGCAAGGGCAGTTATCACAAAGCATCTTTCACGTTATGAACTGGATGAAGAAGCATTAAGAAAGAATTATGGTGAATATTTTAAAAAGGAATCTACTGTGATATAATAATTAGATAATATACTAAATTGATAATAAGGATGGTAATTAGTAATGTCTAATATATCTGAAAAAGAAATTTACCTTGCCGGCGGATGTTTTTGGGGAACTGAAAAATATATATCTGGTATTCAGGGAGTACGGAGCACCAGTGTAGGCTACGCCAACGGAAATACAGAGAATCCCACTTACCAGGAGGTATGCCATAATAATACCGGACATGCTGAAACGGTGCATGTGGTTTATGATCCGGAAAAAATTGATTTAGCATTTATTTTAGAATTATATTATGATGTCATTAATCCTGTTTCTGTCAATAAGCAGGGTGAAGATGAAGGCAGCCAGTATCGTACTGGTATATATTATATAGCGGAAGAGGATTTACCTGTGATAAAGGGTTCTATCGAACAATTACAAAAAAAATACGACAAGCCCATAGCTATTGAAGTACTGCCTTTGAAAAACTACTATCTGGCAGAAGAATATCATCAGAAATATCTTGATAAGAACCCAACCGGATACTGTCATATCAGACCGGATAAATTCGAGAAGGCTAAAATGGCAGTGAAATAAGCTCATAAAATTCACAAAATTACAGATTCTATCCTAAAAATATGTTGAAAGGCATGTATTGATAATTGTTCTCAAAAAGCTTGTTGACCCAGACAGCTGTTGCAGAATACAATTATATGAGAACGATTATCAGATGCTGGCCTGTGGGAGAACTGTATGAGTGAAGATATTTTTTTAATAGGAGAGAACAAAACCTCTTCTTATGTTGCATTTACACTGGCTAACAGTTGTATGCCTACTCTTGTGAAACAAAAACCATCCAGTCTTGTCGGTTTCCGTAAACGGTATATTGACAGCAGAGATAATTTCTTTAAAGTACTTATGGACGAATGTGAGGATTTTGACTGTTGTTTTCGGGTACTTTGTGAGGCAAATGATGAACTATTTGTTATAATCTATAATCAGGGCCTGCT
Source organism: Anaerocolumna chitinilytica (assembly GCF_014218355.1). Lineage (NCBI taxonomy): Bacteria > Bacillati > Bacillota > Clostridia > Lachnospirales > Lachnospiraceae > Anaerocolumna > Anaerocolumna chitinilytica. The sequence goes on along the minus strand of NZ_AP023368.1, from coordinate 3,948,949 downwards.
CAACGACATCATATACCAAAATAGAGAGAATCCATTACTTTTTGAACATGGGTATTTGTCAGATAACAGCAGCCTGGATGCTGCAATTGAACTTCTGGAAGGCAGATACAGTCGCTATCAGCAGAATAAGAATCTTGGCCTTGAGAATGGATTTCCCCATGAAATAGGAATCTTTCTTGGATATCCTGCAGGTGATGTGAAGGAGTATATCAGAAATAACGGTAAGAACTATATTCTCTGCGGTTATTGGAAGGTTTATCATAACCCGGAAGAGGCCAGGAGAACTTTTGAGTTATACACTTTTATCAGAAAAACAGCGGTGAGTCTGTTTTTCGCAGGAAGGCCATTAACAGAGATTTATATTACTCTGCAGAGGGTTTGAAAGGCAATTGACAGCTAAGGGGTTTAATGTTATCATAATCCAGGTCGTAGGAAAGTATAAGTGATTTGCAGAACGGAGCAGAAAATGTTAAACCAATTTTCAAGAACAGAACTTCTATTTAGTCATGATGGGATGGATAAGCTAAATAACGCCAGAGTTGCGATTTTTGGAATCGGCGGTGTGGGCGGCTATACGGCAGAAGCACTTGCCAGAAGCGGTGTAGGCACCTTTGACTTATTTGATGATGATAAAGTATGCCTGACCAATATTAACCGCCAGATTATCGCTACCAGGAAAACAGTGGGAAAATATAAGGTTGAGGTAATGAAAGAAAGAATACTGGATATTAATCCAAATGCAGTGGTTCATACTCATCAGACCTTTTATACTCCTGAGGTTGCGGATCAGTATGATTTTAGCGAATATACTTATGTTGTTGATGCAATCGATACCGTAACCGGTAAGATTGAGCTTGTATTAAGAGCCGGGAAGAGTAATGTACCCATAATAAGCTGTATGGGAGCCGGTAATAAACTGGATCCAACCATGTTTGAAGTAACTGATATTTATAAAACCAGTGTTTGTCCTTTAGCGAAGGTTATGAGAAAAGAACTGAAGGTTCGTGGAGTCAAAAAACTTAAGGTAGTATATTCCAAAGAACCTGCCAGAAAACCTCTGGAGGATATGGGAATAAGCTGCAGAACCAATTGTATCTGTCCTCCGGGTGCTCAGAGAAAATGTACGGAGAGAAGGCAGATTCCGGGAAGCAATGCTTTTGTTCCATCTGTTGCAGGGCTTATTATTGCAGGAGAAGTAATTAAGGATATAACAGGAGTACGATGAAAATATAACTACAGCAGGCGGATAGCTTACTGTAGTTTTTTTACATATAAATTGTGTATATTTTATATAATAATTGTTCAATTGTAACAAAAGAAGTTGCTCCAGAAGAAAATTACTGTAAACTATAGCAGAATTTGTCTATATGTGTTATAATCAGGTCATTACAGTATATGGAATAGATAGAGGGGAATTTATGCATAAGAGAAAGAGAAGGGTAGGAGTTCTAACCTGTATACTGACATTGTTTGTCATTTATCTTGTATACAGCAGTGTAACGGCATATTCTGCTTCCGATGATAAGGGGAAAAACATATTATTTATAAGTTCTTACAATGAAAATTTTCCAAGCGTTCCTGAGGAGATAAAAGGAATCCGTACTGCACTGCCGGAAGAAGAGTATAACGTAGATTATGAGTATATGGATTCAAAGCGCTTTGTTACAGAACAGAGCCGGAAATTATTTCATGATCTTCTAGAGTATAAGATGAAGCATATACCTGCCTATGACGGTATCATTGTAGGCGACGATTATGCGCTGCAGTTTGTTATGGACTACCAAAAGGAAATGTTTAACGGTATTCCAATCGTATTTCTGGGTGTTAATGATCCAAATCGTGTAAAAGCAGCAGAAGAAAAGGATAACATAACCGGTATTGTGGAAGAACTTTCACTTTCTGACAATATCAAATTAGGTCTTAAGCTTAATAAAAAGGCCAAAAAGGTAGTTGCCATTGTGGATGGCACGCTGACAGGTGTTGGAGACGAAAAACAGTTTTATGCCCTAAAAGAGGATTTTCCTGATTTAGTATTTGATGATATTAATTTATCAAAATGCACCTTTGAGCAGGCTGGGGAGCAGGTCAGCAAGTTGGGCAAGGATACTATTCTCATATATCTAAGTATGTATACGGATAAAGACGGTTCTATTATGTCTATACCGGAAGCTTCTGTATTGTTAAGCAGTAAAGCTAAGATTCCAATTCTTCGTTCAGAAGTCGGAGGAATCGGAAATGGAATACTTGGCGGTAAAATGTTATCATATTATAATTCCAGTTTAAAAGCAGCCGAGCTTCTAAAGGAAACTTTTGAGGGCACCAGTGCGGATGCTATCCCGATTATCTACGAAAGTCCCAATTATTATGTCTTTGATTATAATGTCTTAAAGAAATTCAATATATCCATACATAGCTTGCCGTCAGGGTCTAAGATAGAAGGGCGCAAGATTACCTTTATAGAAGAGCACCCATTGCTGACCGCCAATTTTATTCTGATTGTTTCCCTATCTGCTATTATTATCGTGTTACTAAGCATGGATAACATAAGAAGAAGAAAAATGGACAGGGCACTCCAGGAAAGTCATGAAGAGCTGGTTCAAACTTATGAAGAACTGACAGCGTCAGAAGAAGAGCTGAGAGTACAATATGAACTTTCCCAGCAATATACGGAAGAAATGGAGATTCTAAACCAAAAGTACAGTATTGCTGTAGAAAGCACAGAGAGTGCTGTGTGGGAATATGATGTTACGTTAAGGACTCTTACAATTTCTGAGGGCTTTTTAAACACCATCAATCCATCGATTTCAGAAATGAAAAATATTGATACCCTTCTTGAGATGTTATTATGTGAGGAGCAAAGAGATACGGTTTTGACGGAATATAATCGGTATCTAAAAGGGGAGATTGATAAGATTTACGTGGAGCTTTCACTTTATAACTATAATAATAAAAAACAATGGGTAATGCTCAGCGGAAAAGGAGTTCATGATTTAAAAGGTACGGTAATGTCATTAAACGGTTTAATTATTGATATTACAAGGCTAAAGGAGCAGGATGAATATATTAAATATCTGGCTGCCAATGATTATCTGACGAACCTTCCTAATCGCATGAGCTTTATGGATAAAATGACTGCAGAGCTGGCTGCTGGTTCCTGTGGTGCGATACTTCTTCTGGATATTGATAACTTTAAGATTATCAATGATACAATGGGACATTTGTACGGGGATAAGCTGCTTATGGTGATTGCTGAGAAATTAAGTGCTTTGAAGGATGAGAGAGTATCAGTTTACCGATTTGGCGGTGATGAGTTCTTAATTGTTATAACCGGTGCTCAAGAGGAAGAATCGGTGGGGCATTATGTTACGAAGATAAGAGAACTTTTTTCAGAACCTGTAAGACTTATGGGGAAAGAGAATTTAATAAAATTCAGTATCGGTATTACAGTTTACCCCAAGGATAGCAATGAAGATGAAAGGCTTCTTATTAACGCTGACACAGCTATGTACTATGTGAAAGCCAACGGTAAAGACAATCATATGTTTTATAGTGACGGAATATTAGAAGATATCAGAAGCAAAGCTGAGATTGAAGATATTCTAAGAGATGCACTTGCCCATGATGGATTAAGGCTGGTATATCAACCCCAGGTAAATGTCTTTACAGGAAAAATTGATGAATTTGAAGCACTGCTGCGCCTAAAGGATAGAAACTTATCTCCGGCCAAGTTCATTGAAGTAGCAGAGATGAGCGGTTTGATTATTGACATCGGCAGATGGGTCACAAGGGAGGCTATCCGGCAGATGGCAGAGTGGCGGGATAAGGGATATCCTCTAAAGACAGTGGCAATTAATTTTTCCGGTAAACAATTAAGTGATACAGAGTATGTTAATTTTTTAAGTAATACCATAAAAGAATATAACATAGACCCTAAGTATGTGGAAATCGAGATTACAGAAAGCATACTGGTAGAAGAGACAATCAATACACAGACATTCTTAAACAGCCTAAAAGAACTGGGACTTCGAATAGCTATGGATGATTTTGGTACAGGTTATTCCTCCATTAATTATCTGACTTTTATACCAGTTAATAAAATTAAGCTGGATAAGTCCCTATGTGAGAAATTTATTAACCTGGATAACAGCAGTGTCATGAGCAGTCTGATTGGGTTGATGCATAGCCTGAACCTTATTATAACAGCTGAGGGCATTGAAGAGACTTACCAATATCAGCGGTTAAGAGAAGGCGGCTGTGACCTCATCCAAGGCTATCTCTTTAGCAAACCTCTTTCCGGAACGGAAATTGAAAATGTTTACAATCATAATTTTATCAAAGACAAGAATATTTAGTTCTAATTAAAAAACGAGAAAGAATGGAGCTGCCACGAGTTTTTGTGGCAGCTTTTGCTGTATAGGGATACAGAAGGATTCTTATTAAGAATAATTGGTTATCTTTGTATATTTTAATCCCTTTTGGTTAATTTATAATTGTAACAAAATATGTACAAGGAGAACGATATGCAGCAGAAGAAAGAAAATGCCTTAGACTCATACCATAATAAACGACTTGATAAAGTGGATGCAACAAACAACGAGAAAACGGCAGCCTGGGCTAATGAGGAAAAGTGTGAAGATGACAGTAAAGTGTCCATACCTTCCGCCTATGAAGTAGAAAAAGCAAAGAACTGGGTAGATAACGGAAGCCAGTTATAAAGATACCAGAAAGGAGATAAAATGTCTAAAATATCAATGACACTGGATGGTAATACTGCAGCGGCTTATGCAGCGTATGCTTTTACCGATGTAGCAGCAATTTATCCCATAACCCCATCTTCTAATATGGCAGAGGTTACCGATGACTGGGCAGCTAAGGGAAGAAAGAATATTTTTGGTCAGAATGTAAATGTAGTAGAAATGCAATCAGAAGCCGGAGCCGCCGGAGCCTTCCACGGTTCTTTGCAAGCCGGAGCCCTGACTACCACCTTTACAGCATCACAAGGGCTATTACTTATGATACCCAATATGTATAAAACAGCTGGTGAATTATTACCGGGTGTTTTTCATGTCAGCGCAAGAGCAATTGCAGCCCATGCACTGAGTATTTTCGGCGACCATCAGGATGTTATGGCTGTCAGACAGACAGGCTGTGCGATGTTAGCAAGCGGCTCTGTTCAGGAAGTAATTGATCTGGCACCTGTGGCACATCTTTCAGCACTAAAGGGAAGATTGCCCTTTGTTCATTTTTTTGATGGATTTCGAACATCACATGAGATACAAAAAGTAGAAGCATTGGAATATGAAGATTACGCTTCACTTTTGGACTGGGAAGCCCTGAAGGAATTCAGAAACAGAGCATTATCCCCTAATCATCCTGTAACCAGAGGTACGGCTCAGAATCCGGATATTTACTTCCAGGGAAGGGAATCCAGTAACAGTTTTTATGACAGGCTGATTCCTGTAGTAGAAGAGTACCTGCAAAAAACGGGAGAGCTAACGGGCCGCAAATACGGGTTATTTGATTACTATGGTGCGGAAGATGCCAAATATATTATCATAGCTATGGGTTCTGTAACGCAGACAATAGAAGAAACCATTGATTATCACAACAAGAACGGTGAAAAGTACGGACTTGTAAAGGTACATCTTTATAGACCTTTTAGTATGAAACACCTGCTTGACTGTATTCCAAAGTCCGTTGAAAAGATTGCGGTGCTGGACAGAACCAAGGAACCAGGTGCACTCTACGAACCACTTTATATGGATGTATGTGCTAGTTACTCTGATATGAAGGAAAAACCTCTTATTGTCGGCGGACGATTTGGTTTAGGTTCTAAAGATACCGGACCGGCCGATATTACAGCCGTCTATGAGAACCTGAAACAGCAAAATCCAAAAGATCATTTTACCATTGGTATAACAGATGATGTTACTGAAACTTCACTTGGCTTTGTCAAGAAGTTTTATGCGGAACCAGAGGGAAGAAAATCCTGTAAATTCTGGGGGCTTGGCTCAGATGGTACGGTAGGTGCTAATAAGCAGGCTATTATGATTATCGGAAATTCTACCGATTATAATGTACAGGCTTACTTTGATTATGACTCCAAGAAGTCCGGTGGCATAACCATGTCCCATTTAAGATTTGGTAAACTGCCCATAAAGTCTACTTATCTGGTAGACCATGCGGATTATGTGGCATGTCATAATCAGTCCTATATTAATAAATATGATATGTTAGCGGATTTAAAACCCGGTGGCATCTTTGTCTTAAACTGCCGCTGGTCAGAAAAAGAGCTGGAAGAAATGCTGCCTGCCAGAGTGAAGAAGGAATTGGCTGAAAAGCAGGTGCGCTTCTATACCATTGACGCAGTAAGTATTGCTTCGGAAATTGGACTTGGTAACCGTATTAATATGATAATGCAGGGAGCTTTCTTTAAACTTGTAGATATTATTCCGGAAGAAGTGTTCGTAAAGAAGTTAAAAGACGCAGCTGCCTACTCTTACAGTAAAAAAGGTGAGCAGGTTGTAGCAATGAATCATGCCGCAATTGATAAAGGCGTACAGGGTATACACGAGATAAAGGTTCCGGAGAATTGGAAGAATGCATCGGAGGAAAGTGAGGAGTCCGAGAAAGAACCGGTATTTGTTCAGAAAATCATGAGACCCATGCAGGAACTAAAGGGAAATGCCTTACCCGTCAGTGCATTTAATGGAAGAGAGGATGGTACTTTTCCCAATGGTTCCACTGCCTTTGAAAAGCGTGGGATTGCGGTTAATGTACCCCAATGGATTGATGAAAACTGTATCCAATGTAATCAATGTTCCTTAATCTGCCCACATTCGGTCATAAGACCATTTCTGATGACCGAAGAGGAGATGGCAGGTGCTCCGAAAGAGTATACTGCTATTAAAGCCGCTGGTAAGGGCTTTGAAAATTATAAATTCCGTATTCAGATAAGTCCTATGGACTGCACCGGCTGCGGGAACTGTGCAGATATTTGTCCTGCCAAGGAGAAAGCGCTGGTCATGAAACCCATAGATACGCAGGTTGAAGATCAAGTGCCCAATTGGATATATGCATTTTATAAAGTAGGTCACAAAAATGATCTTCCCTTAGGAAACAGTGTAAAAGATAGCCAGTTTAAGCAGCCTTTGATTGAATTTTCAGGAGCATGTGCAGGCTGCGGCGAAACACCTTATATAAAACTAATAACACAGCTCTTTGGAGACAGAATGATGATTGCCAATGCAACCGGCTGTTCTTCTATCTGGGGAGCCTCAGCTCCAAGTACTGCCTACACAGCGAATAAGGAAGGAAGAGGACCGGCTTGGGCGAATTCACTCTTTGAGGATAATGCGGAATATGGCTTTGGTATGTATCTGGGTAATAAACAGATTCGAAATAAACTAGAGTGCCTGATGAAAGAATTGATAGAGGCTGGTTTAGAAGATACTCTAAAAGAACTGTTAAGTGACTGGATTCACTACAAAGAAGATGGTGAACTCAGCAGGACCGTCAGCGAAAAACTGGTAAAAGCCTTGTCTGAATACAAGACTGCTGATAAGGAAAATGAAAAGCTGATAAATGAAATCCTGGAGAAAAAGGATTATCTTGTAAAGCGCTCCCATTGGATTCTGGGTGGCGACGGCTGGGCATACGATATTGATTATGGTGGTCTGGATCAGGTAATGTCTTCCGGAGAAGATATCAACGTTCTGGTATTTGATACAGAAGTTTATTCCAATACCGGAGGACAGGCATCAAAATCTACCCCAATAGCCGCAGTGGCTAAATTTGCAGCTTCCGGTAAAAGGTCCGGTAAGAAAGACTTGGGAAGAATGATGATGACTTACGGAAATGTATATGTTGCCCAGGTAGGTATTCATGCGGATAACAACCAGCTGATCAAAGCCATCAGAGAAGCGGAGAGTTATAAAGGACCTTCTATTATAATTGCTTATTCCCCTTGTATCAGTCATGGCTTAAAAGTGGGTATGGGTAAAAGCATGGAAACTATCAAAGAAGCGGTAAAAGCAGGCTATTGGCATCTGTACCGTTACAATCCGGAGCTTAAGAAAGAGGGAAAAAATCCGTTTATACTGGATTCCAAGGCACCGACCGGTAATTTTAAAGATTTCCTGATGGGTCAAGTGCGTTATAGTTCTCTAGCCAATGCTTATCCAAAAGCAGCAGAAGAATTATTTGAAAAAGCGGAAGAACATGCAAAAGAGCGTTATCAGACCTACCGTACCCTTGCCGATCTGAATGTTAATTCCTAGTAAGTTATAGTAGTATTGTTGTTAAACCGCATAATTTGTCCTAATATACTTGATTAAATGGAGCTCTGTCACTTCCAGCATGTAAAGGATTGGAGGTACAGAGCTTTTTTTACAAGGATATTTTAATCAAATTGCTTGTATAAAAATCACAGTAAAACTTGACAGAGTATGCGCTCATATAGTATAACTGCTTATGTTATTGCATATTGATACAAAAAATTTGATAGATGAAAATAAAGTGGTTGACAAATCATTAGAAAGGTAGTATAAATTATTCATACAAATCATATCAAAAAAGTATGAAATAAAATTATGACATAGGTGAAGGTATGATTGAGGTAAAGCAATTAACAAAGGAATTTCGGATTGCCGGGGATAAGAACCTTACAGTACTTAAAGATATTAACCTGGTAATAGAACAAGGGGATATCTTTGGTATCATCGGAATGAGCGGAGCTGGAAAAAGTACATTTATAAGGTGCTTGAATCTGCTTGAAAGACCGACCGGGGGAAGTATCCTGATTGACGGAGTTGATATTACCATGAAAAAAGGAAGGGATTTACTTGCTCTTCGAAAAAGTATTGGTATGATATTCCAGAACTTTAACCTGTTAATGCAGAAAAACGTAAGCAGAAACATTGCCTTTGGACTTGAAATAACAAAGGTAGCTGATTTTGTAATCCCAGGTATTGATAAGGAAGATTACAAAGAGTTAGGATTTTTTCAAAAGAGAAAGCTTAAGAAAAAAGAAATCCAAAGACGTGTAGATGAACTGTTAAGGCTGGTTGATCTTGAGGATAAGAAATACGAATATCCTTCTAAGTTAAGCGGCGGGCAGCGTCAGAGAGTGGCCATTGCAAGGGCCTTGGCTACGAGTCCTTCCATCCTCTTATGTGATGAAGCAACTTCTGCTCTAGACAGCAGAACGACGGATTCCATACTAAAACTGTTAAAAAAGATTAATGAAGAGACCGGTGTTACTATTGTTATGATTACCCACGAAATGAATGTGGTGCAAAAAATCTGTAACAAAGTAGCTGTTCTAGACAAATCAGAGATTGTAGCTTCCGGCTATACAGAAGATGTCTTTGGTGATACTTCATCTGAAATCGTTGCACAGTTATTAGGGGGAGGAGAAGTATAATGTACACACATATTATTTTAACAGGACTGACAGCTACACTGAAAAGCTTATATTCTGATTACGGAACTATGATCGGACAGGGAATTCTAGAAACACTCTATATGACCTTTGCCTCTGTTGCCGCAGCCTACATAATGGGTATTCCCATAGGAATCCTGGCTGAAGTAACCAGAAAGGGCGGTATACGTCCCGTTCCTGCACTGAATGGAGTTCTTGGCTTTATTATTAATATAGGCAGGTCCATTCCTTTTATAATATTATTGGTAGCGGTTATGCCGATTACCAGAGCAGTTGCCGGAACTACCATAGGTCCTAAAGCAGCAACAGTACCTCTTATCATCGCTGCAACCCCCTTTGTTGCCAGAATGGTTGAGAGTTCTCTAAGAGAGGTAGATGCCGGTGTTATTGAAGCAGCCAGGGCGATGGGAGCCAATACACTTCAGATAATTTATAAGGTACTGCTTCCGGAAGCGCTTCCTTCCCTTATAATGGGAGCCTCCCTTACTACTATAACTTTAGTTGGCTATACAGCCATGGCAGGTGCAGTAGGAGGCAGAGGATTAGGAGATATTGCATTAAGATTTGGTTACTACAGATATGAAGCAGATGTAATGATAGTAACAATTATCCTGCTTGTTATTATGGTTCAGATTATTCAAAGCTTGGGCCATTTTATATCAAAGAAAATTGATAAAAGAGGAAAAGGAGAGAATTAGTATGAAAAAAGTGAAAAGACTTGCAGCATCCGTGTTAAGCTTATTATTGGTGGGGACTTTATTTACAGGATGCGGTACCAAGAATTCTACAGGATCTTCTGAGAATCAGGCAGCAGAGCCTACTACAGAAGCAACAACAGAACCTACAAAAGATGCTTCCTCTACGGATCAAAAGGAATTAACAGAAATTGTGGTTGGAGCTACTGTTGAACCCCATGCAACGATTCTGAATTCCGATGCTGTTAAGAATTCCTTGGCAGAACAGGGCTATTCTATCAAAGTAGTAGAATATACCGACTATATCCAGCCCAATGTAGCTACAGAAGACGGAAGTCTGGATGCGAACTTCTTCCAGCATGTTCCTTATCTGGATGATTACAATTCCAAGAATGGAACAAATTTAAAGGCAGTTGCAAATGTTCACTTTGAACCCCTTGGAATCTATCCGGGAAAGACAAAGACTCTGGATGCATTGGCAGACGGAGCACAGATTGCTGTACCCAATGATACCACCAATGAAGCAAGAGCTTTGTTATTATTAGAAAAAGCCGGTCTTATCAAATTAAAAGAGAATGTCGGACTGGATGCAACCATTAAAGATATTACCGAGAATCCCAAGAAACTTAAAATTGTTGAAATTGAAGCAGCTCAGACTGCTAAAGTATTACAGGATGTGGATCTTGCAGTAATCAATGGAAATTATGCTTTAACTGAAGGTCTTTCTGCTTCAAAAGATGGTCTACTAGTTGAAGATGCAACTTCTGATGCTGCCAAGACTTATGCAAATGTAATTGTTGTTAAAGACGGCAATGAAAATTCTGACAAAACAAAAGCTTTAATCAAAGCAGTTACTTCTGAAGAAACAAAGAAATTTATTGAAGAAAAATGGCAGGGTGCTGTAGTACCGGTATTTTAATAAAATAAAAACACAAGTATAATTATTATCGAATTTACCAGAATAATGCAAAATGCAGCTGAACCAAATCGGATTCAGCTGCATTTTGTATTTTATTGATTGCGTTGCTCTGAGTGCAATAGTATAATGGAGAAGACTTAATTAAAAAGTGATGAAAGGAAAAGCGTTAATACAAAAACGCAGACAATGTATGAAAATTAAGCATAAAATTTCATTTGTAGCAGCGGCAATTTTAATTATATTTATCGCAATAGTTGGTATATTTTTTCGGTTTACAGTTGAAAGTGTAGTTCTGGATGAAATTCATGAAAGACTTGTGAATAATTCGGCTACCGGGCTGCTTCTTCTGGATAGTGAGGTACCGGGACAATGGCATTTAGACGGAGATAAACTATATAAAGGTGATATTTTAATGAATGATAACACGGAGGTATTAGATAAGCTATCTGAAGATACCGGTGTAATGTTTACTTTATTTGCAGGAGATACCAGAGCAGCAACCACGATCAAGGACAGCAGTGGGAAGAGAATATCCGGAACAAAAGCTTCCGATAAAGTAATACAGACAGTAATCCAGAACAATAAAATTTATTCCGGTAAAGCGGTTGTATTAAAGAAGAAGGCGTACACTTATTATACCCCTATATTGGATGAGAATAATAAGGTTATCGGCATGTGGTTTAGCGGTCTTTATATGCAGAATATCGACAAAGAACTGGTTCATAGCTCATACTATATTATTGGTATCTTAGGAATAATGCTATTGGCAGGATTTGTCGTTTCATATATTTTAGGGCATATCATTGCAAAAGGTTTTATAAAGATCAGAGAGAGCATGACTAAAATTGCAGGAGGAGACCTGACTGGTATCTTTTCTGATAAGCAGATGCTGCGTAAGGATGAGTCCGGTGATATTAACCGTTCCTTTACCATGATGCAGCAGAACATATTAAAGATAATTGAGGACATAAATACTGAGAGCGGAAAAATCAAGGACTCCATTGATAATATGGTGCACAGCTCCAATGATGTTTATGATGATATTGAAAATATCTCAGCTACAACGGAAGAGCTCTCTGCCGGTATGGAAGAAACCGCTGCATCGGTGCAGGAAATCAGCAATACCACAGTGGATGTAGAAGGAGAGATTATTACCATTGCGAAGAAGTTGGAACATGGTCTTGTCGTTTCGGAGCAGATTAAGGGAAGAGCAGACGGCTTAAAACAATCAGCTCTTGGTTCTCAGCAGACAGCAGTTACTGCATACGATGCTGCTAACAAAAAACTTCGAAGTTCCATAGAAAAGACAAAGGCAATTGAAGAGATAAAATCCTTATCTCAGACCATCCTCTCCATTACCTCTCAGACCAACCTTCTGGCTCTTAATGCTTCCATAGAATCCGCCAGAGCCGGTGAAGCCGGTAAGGGGTTTGCTGTTGTTGCGGAACAGATCCGTATATTAGCAGAAGACTCCAAGTCAGCTGTATCAAAGATTGAATCCATTACCTCCTTAGTGGCAGAAGCAGTGGAAGAGTTGGTATCAGATTCTCAGAATATTTTAAGCTTTGTAGATAATCAGGTTATAAAAGATTATGAGAATACCGTTCATATCGGAGAGCAATATGACAAAGATGCTACTACAGTGGAAGAAATGGTTTCTGAGATTAAAGATTCTACCGAGAAGCTGAAAGAATCCATAGTATATATAAAGCATGCCATTGATGAGGTGGCCCTTGCTGCCAATGAGGGAGCAAAAGGAGCTTCCGATATTGCAGAAAAATCCTCCTCCATAGCGGAAAAGACTTCAGAAGTGTTAGAACAATCTAAAAACAATGAGAAGAGTGCGGATAGCCTGAATAAGTTAATCGGCTTCTTTAAAATTAAATAACGATAATAGGAAAGGGCTATTGTATCTTAGTCTCGGGAGCATAATTTATCATGCTGCCAAGGCATTTGATACAACAGCCCTATCTGATAAAGTCATTTCTTTGAGTTGATTAGAAATCAGATAGCAAGCTCTATTTTATATTTATCCAGCCAATAGTTAATCTGTAATAAATAAGCTATCATCTGGGGGCCTGCCATTAACTGGCCAAACCATGGCTTTCCGTAATCAGAGGGAGTTGAAAGAAAATCAGCTACTTTTTTCTGGTCAACTAACCTGTTAAGGGGAGAGGAAGAATCTTTTAATACTGTTTGAAGACGAGTGGAGAGAATATTCTCATACTGTGGATTATAGGTCTTGGGGTATGGACTCTTTCTGCGGTAGAGAACCTCATCCGGTAACAGGCCTTTAGCTGCTTCACGCAGCAGGTGTTTTACCACACCATCCTTGCACTTAATATCCCAGGGAACATTCCAGACATAATCAAGTATTCTATGGTCTGCCAGAGGAACCCTCGCTTCCAGCCCGGAGAACATACTGGTTCTGTCCATACGGTCCAAAAGAGTAGCCATAAACCACTTAATATTAAGATAAGCAATTTCTCTTCGTCTGCCTTCCTCTTTATTTTCAGAATACAGCTTTGGTGTTTCTGCTACAGAAGTCTCATAGGTTCTGTCAATGTACTCTTTTAAATGAATGGAATCCAAAAGGTCATCTTTTAAGAGCTGCTGTCTTGGTTCTATATTTCTGGACCAGGGGAATGCATGAGCTTCAAAGGCTTCTTTGCTGTGAAACCACGGGTAACCACCAAAGATTTCATCGGCACATTCACCGGTCAGCGTTACCTTATTGAATTTTTTTACCTCGCTGCAAAAATACAGAAGAGATGAGTCCACATCAGCCATACCGGGCAGGTCTTTGGCATCGACTGCATTATAAAGAGCATCCGCAAGTTTAATATTATCACATTCTAAGTAGGTGTGATTGGTATTGAAATGCTTTACCAATAAATCTACATAAGGACGGTCCCTGGAAGGCTGAAAATCATTAGCTTTAAAATATTCATCATTTCCGGCAAAATCAAAAGAGAAGGTATTTAACCTTTCTCCCCGTTTGGCAAGTTCACTGGCACAAACTGCTGTTACAATACTGCTGTCAACACCGCCGGACAGGAAAGTACAGATGGGAATATCAGATATCATCTGCCTAACGATAGAGTCCTTGAGCAAAAAGGCAGTTTTTTCAATTGTTTCCTCGTAAGAGTCCGTATGAGGTCTGCTTACAAGTTTCCAATATTGGATGCTTTTCATGCCATCCCTTGTATATACATTATAGTAACCAGGAAGAACTTCCTTGCAGTCTTTAAAGACTCCGTTTCCGTAAGTTCTGGCTGGCCCTATGCCAAATACTTCACATAGGCCATCTCTGTCGATGACAGGTCTTATTCCGGGGTATTCAAAAAGAACCTTCAGCTCAGAACCAAAGATACAGGTTGAATCCGTCAGTGTATAAAACAAAGGCTTTATTCCCAGCCGGTCCCGGAAGATGCTTAAGGTCTCCTGATAAGAATCCCAGATAGCAAACGCAAAAATACCATTTAATTCTTTTACGAATTCATTGCCATATTCTATTATTCCCACAAGAATTACTTCCGTATCACTGGTGGTCATAAAACGCCAGCCTTTCAGTTCCAAATCCTGTCTCAGTTCACTGGTGTTGTAGAGCTCACCGTTATAGATAATTGAATATAAGCGATTCCCAATCTTTCTGCTCATCGGCTGTTTGCCATTTGCCAGATCGATAATAGAGAGCCTGGCATGGGCAAAACCGATATGTTCATCCAGCATATATCCATCTTCATCAGGGCCTCTGTGCTTAATACTGTTTTTCATATTAACCAGAGTATTCTGCCATTTGCTGCTCTTACTGTTGTAATTCTCTTTAAAACTGCAAAAACCTGCTATACCGCACAATTTTGCCACCATCCTTGATTATATTATTCATTCTATGCATTAAAAAAAAGTGTGATACTTTGCCATATTGTTTTTCTAAATCAGTTGATTTATAATGGTGAGAGAAATATAAGTTAAATTTAGGAATTATGATGATTTTTAGCATATAATAATTGTTTAAGGAGGATAATTATGAAAGGTACCGTTGTTTCATCCTGGGTAGAGTCCTGCAGGAAATTGTATGGTAATGAAGTAGTAAATAATGCGCTGAAGAATTATAATCTGTCAAATGAGCATATATTTACACCCTTTGAAGATGTTGAAGATAGGGTAGCAAGAGGAATTGTTGATCATATCGGAAATCAAATGGGCAAGACAACAAAAGAAATTTGGAATACCATGGGTGAAGAGAATATTAAGACCTTTAGCAAGCTTTATCCCGGATTCTTTCGACATGACTCTGCTTATCAGTTCTTAAAATCCATGAACGATGTTCATGTTATTGTTATGAAGCGGTTTCGCGGTGCCAAACCTCCTATTCTCGATGTAGTTCCAATCTCTTCTCACGAAATACTATTTACCTATCGCTCCAAAAGAGGAATGGTAGATTATCTAATCGGACTGACCTATGGCGCAATCAAGCATTTCAATGAAAAAGCAGATATTGGAATTATCTATCAGAAGGAAGAAGAAACCCAGTTAAAACTGACATTTGAAAAAGAAATACAATCTACAAAAAAATACCGTATAAACAAACTTTTATCCTTTGGATTTATAAAAAATACCTCTGTAAAAGAATCGATTGTAAATACATTGGCAGTAGCGGCTGCTTCCCTGATTCTGTCACAAAACATAACCAATACCGTAATCTTAGCTGCAGTGGCATTCTTGTTTTCTTTCTTTTCCAGCAGCCTTTTAAACCGGCCGAAGAAGATGATTATGAGGGAATTAAAGTATCTAAGTGAACGTAAATTTGTAGAATCCATTACCCTAAAGTCCGGTGATGAATATGAAGCTTATATGGATCAGATTAATGAAATTAAGAGAAATATCCAGAAGGACTTTATCGGATTTAACGCTATTGTAGATGAACTCTATACCTTTAATAAGTCGGTTTCTGAAATTGCAGGTACTATGAAGAATACTTCGGATGATATAACCACTGTCCTTGACCAGGTAGCAGAAGCAGCTATAACGCAGGCAGAAGATACTACAAAAGCGATTACCATATTAGATGGCAGTGTACAAAATGTCACCAATATCTCTAATGAGGGTCAGACAAATAAGAGCCAGATCGAAGAGGCGGTTACCGGTATTGAGGAAAGCTTTGTGAATGTACAGGCTACAGCGGCACAGATAACTAATGTGCTGTACAGCTTTAGTGAAATCAAAAAAGAAAGCACCGATTTAAAGAACAATGCGGATGCTATCACCCAAATCGTGCTAATGGTAGCTTCTATTGCTAAGCAGATTAATCTCCTTGCTTTGAATGCATCAATTGAAGCAGCAAGAGCAGGAGAAGCCGGTAAGGGATTTACTGTGGTAGCAGAAGAGGTAAGAAAGCTTTCCGAGGAGACAAATCAGGCAGTGAAGCAGATTAATGACAGTCTAACAAACTTTGCAGCCAGTATCGGTGTTGTGGTAGAAGGGATTGATACCGGTTATTCTGTCCTGGAAAATGAGAATACGAAACTGACAGAAGCCGTTATGAAGTCCAGCCAGATGAACCAGAATCTGAAAGTGGTTTCTGAATACCTGATTAAAAATTCCGCTGAGCTAAAATCCGAGGCAGATAATATCACAGTACTATTCGATGGCATTCAGAATCTTGCTGCTATTGCAGAAGAAAATTCCGCATCAACACAGGAAGCTAATTCCAACGTTACTGTATATGTAGAGCAGATAAAGAAGCTTACAGAACAGATTTCGGTATTTGACACTATGATAAAGAATTTCCAGGAAGATTTAAGTAACTATATCATCTAAGTAGTTAAAAGATTACAGTAACCTGTATAATGCAGAAAGAGCGAATGTGCTTTAGAACCAGCCTTTTTGCTTTGTACAGATTGCCGTTATACTCAGAATAAATCAGCTGAAAAAAGCCTTCCCGTCAAAGAGATTACTCTTAGGCAGGAAGGCTTTTGAAATTCATTAAGCTGCTGTTTTTAACGAATAAAATGTGTACCTGTTTTGCCGCGTACTGCGTCTAAAGCTTTATCAATATTGCCGACAATCGCTTCACGGTTTTCTCCGCTTTCTATGAACTTGACAGAGGCTTCGATTTTAGGAAGAATAGAACCGGCCTCAAATGAATTATTACGAATATATTCTTGAGCCTCAGAAACTGTCAGTGTATCGATAGGGCGTTCATTCGAACTTCCAAAACCTAAACATACTTTATCAACACCGGTCAGAAATAAAAGTAACTGGGCATCAACGGCTTCAGCCAGTAATTCGCTGGTAGCATCCTTTTCTATTACTGCACTTGCTCCTTTTAGTACCGTACCCTGCTCTAATACAGGAATACCCCCGCCGCCTGCTGCGATTACTACCTGACCTGCGGCTAGGAGAGCATTAACGGAATCAATCTCATAAATTTCAAGGGGCTTCGGAGAAGCTATAATTCTTCGGTAGCCTTTTTCTGTTTTTACTACATGATTGCCTTTTTTGCTTTCATTTTCCGCTTCTTCTTCGGACATATATCTTCCGATTACTTTTGAGGGGTTGGCAAAGGCTTCATCAAAGGGATCCACCTTTACTTGAGTTATGACAGTGACAACTGGTTTATAGAGACCTCTGTTTAATATTTCTGTACGAAGTATATTCTGAAGGTCATATCCCATGTAACCCTGGCTTAAAGAACTGCATACGGACATTGGAGCCACTGTGTAGTGGTTATCCATTCTTGAAAATTCTGTCATAGCCGTATGTAACATCCCAACCTGGGGGCCATTACTGTGTGTGATAACAATATCGTAATTTTCTTCAATTAAATCTGCAATTGCTTTTGCTGCCTTCTTAACTGCTTTCTGCTGTTCAGGAAATGTTTCACCAAAAGCATTTCTGCCAAGGGCAATAACTATTCTCTTCTTTGGCATAATAACTCCTTTCTTTGAGCTGATGCAAAATAAGATTTTGCAAATAAGATTCTGCAAAGTATGACTTGTCTTACTTTGTGCTAGTCCTCATTTTTCAGCTGCCTCCTACCTTACGAAATAGATATGTTTATTATATTATACCTGATAAAAAAAGAAAAGGTAAACAAACATAATAAATCTTATAATGAATGATAATAAATTTCAAGTAATGATTTCTTGCGTTTCCGTTGAAAATATGATAGTTTATTAAGGTAACGTGATGATACAACATCAAATTGCATTGCAAAATTTGTTCTTGACAACACAAGTATAATTGTATACAATAAGGCAGATTAATATAAATGGTCAGTAGTTGTGCAAGCTAGACGGCTGACAATCTTATACATAAAACAAGAAAAAGAATGAGGAGCGAAGCGATGGAAAACAGGAAAGTATTTATGAACCGTCACAATAACCTGCTTCAGCTGGAAGAGCATTTGTATACGCTGGTTGATGTAGAGCAGCCAAATGTTTTCAGAAATTTATTTCCCTATGATGAAGTCCCCAAGATAGCCTTCAATGACAGAATAGTGCCGCATAATTTTCCGGAAGAGATATGGATTACAGATACTACATTTCGTGACGGACAGCAATCGAGAGCTCCTTATTCTACTGAACAGATCGTAACAATATATGACCATCTTCACAAGTTAGGCGGACCCAAGGGTATTATCAGACAAAGCGAATTTTTCTTATACAGCAAGAAAGACCGGGATGCTGTATACAAGTGTATGGAAAAGGGGTATCAGTTTCCAGAGGTTACTTCCTGGATAAGAGCAAGTAAGAAGGATTTTCAGCTGGTAAAGGATATTGGAATGAAGGAAACCGGAATTTTGGTCAGCTGCTCCGATTATCATATCTTTTATAAGATGAAGATGACCAGAAGAGAAGCTATGAACCATTATCTGAATATTGTTCAGGAATGTCTTGAAACAGGAGTGGCACCAAGATGCCATCTGGAAGATATTACCCGCTCGGATATCCATGGCTTTGTTATTCCTTTTTGCATGGAGCTTATGAAATTAGGAGAGCGTTATAAGATACCGGTAAAGGTAAGAGCTTGTGATACCATGGGATATGGAGTTAATTTCTCAGGTGCGGTTATTCCAAGAAGCGTTCAGGGTATAATTTATGGCCTTGTAACCCATGCCGGCATTCCTCCGCAGCTATTGGAATGGCATGGACATAATGATTTCTATAAAGCAGTTACCAATTCCACTACGGCTTGGTTGTATGGTGCCTGCGGAGTAAACTGTTCTTTGTTTGGAATCGGTGAACGTACCGGTAACACACCTTTAGAGGCTATGGTATTTGAATATGGCCAGTTAAAAGGAACCCTTGACGGCATGGATACTACGGTAATCACTGAACTTGCAGATTATTTTGCCAAGGAAATCGGATATAAGATACCGCCCAGAACTCCTTTCGTAGGAAAGAACTTTAATGTTACAAGAGCAGGAATTCATGCCGATGGACTATTGAAAAATGAAGAGATTTATAATATATTTGATACTGAGAAATTCTTGAACAGGCCGGTGTTAGTAGCGGTATCCAATACCTCCGGTCTTGCAGGAATTGCTCATTGGATTAACAGCTATTTTAAGTTAAAGGGCAGCGAGGCTGTTGATAAAAATGACTCCCTGGTACTTAAAGTAAAGGATTGGGTGGATAAAGAATATGACGGCGGACGCGTTACTGTAATAACAGACGATGAGCTCATTGCAGTTATCAACGATGTGAGGGAAACAATATAATATTTGGTTATAAGTACCGAAGGTGATTAGCTGGAAAAAGGCAAGATAATTGTTAGCAGATGTAGTGAAGATGAAAAACGGAATCGAAACGAATACTAAAAGAGAAGATATGCATCGTTATGATATTCATCAGCATGCATACAGGAATATCAAGTAAATGATTTGATGTTCACGAAAGGAGTTAAGATGACAGGATACATAGAGGCAGCAAAAGAAAAATTCGGAAAACTTTTGGAAGAGCAGTTAGCACGTGTAGAGGCAATGAAAGGTCAGGCCGGTTTTGTTAATTATAAAGAACTAAAGGAGATCGTAATCGGAGTTTGCGGTGGGGACGGAATCGGACCAGCTATAACAGGCCAGGCACAGAGAGTATTGGAATTCCTTTTGGAAAAGGACGTTCAAGACGGAAAAGTCTCATTTAAGACCATAGAAGGGCTTACGATTGAACATAGAGCGGAAACCTTAAAAGCGATTCCGGAAGATGTATTAGCAGAGCTGAAAACCTGCAATGTTATATTAAAGGGACCCACTACTACCCCCAGAAAAGGTGACCCGTGGCCTAATGTGGAAAGTGCCAATGTTGCGATGAGAAAAGAACTGGATTTATTTGCTAATATGCGTCCTGTTCGTATACCGGAGCAGGGAATTGACTGGACCTTTTTCCGTGAGAATACAGAAGGTGCCTATGCTGTCGGCAGTAAAGGATTTCCTGTAACTGAGGATTTGGGGGTTGATTTTACTTTTGTAACCAGCCAGGGTACTGAAAGAATTATCCGTGCTGCCTTTGAATATGCAAAAGCAAACGGAAAGACAAGAGTGACAGCAGTAACCAAGGCGAATATCATTAAAACAACCGATGGTAAGTTCTTAGATATTTTTAAAGATATATCAAAGGAGTATCCTGAGATTGAGGCAGATGACTGGTATATAGATATTATGACAGCCAAACTGGTAGATGAGAAGAGAAGAAGAGATTTTCAGGTACTGGTACTTCCTAATCTTTACGGTGATATTCTTACCGACGAAGCTGCTGAGTTCCAGGGAGGTGTCGGAACAGCAGGAAGTGCCAATATCGGTAAACAGTATGCTATGTTTGAAGCCATTCACGGTTCAGCACCCAGAATGGTGGATGAAGGAAGAGAAATCTATGCAGACCCCTGCAGTGTTATTCGCGCAGGTGCAATGCTTTTATCACATATCGGCTATCAGGAAGAAGCAGATAAACTCTATAAAGCACTTGATATTTGTACTGTATCGGAAAGAAAGTTAGTTATTACAGGAAGAAATACCGGAGCTACCAGTGCTGAGTTTGCTGATTATCTGATGGAGACCATTAAAAAGCTTTAGGAGGAATTTTGTGGGCGAAAAAGATGTTCATAACGAAAACACGGATAAATATTCCCTTCGAGGCAGGGTATTTACTAAGATCAGAGAGGATATCCTGGCGGGCAGATATAAACAAAATGATGAGTTAAAAGAAGCCTCTATCGGACAGGAGCTGGGAGTCAGCAGAACACCGGTAAGAGAAGCCTTAAGACAGCTTGAATTGGAGGGGCTTGTCAATATCATACCCAATAAGGGAGCCTATGTGAATGAGATTTCAGAGAAGGACATCCATGACATCTATATTATCCGCTCCTATCTGGAAGGTCTGTGTGCCAAGTGGGCTTGTGAATACATAACCCAGGAGCAGATTGATGAACTGGAAGAGGTTGTTTATCTTTCAGAATTTCACGCTAAGAAAGAGCACCATGAACAGATAGTGGAGTTGGACAATAAATTCCATCAATTGATATATGAGGCATCCAACAGTAAAATATTAAACCATATCCTATCGGATTTTCACCATTATGTGCAGAGAATTCGAAAGATAACACTTGCATCTGATTTAAGAGCAGCAAATTCCAATAAGGAACATAATGCTATCTTAGATGCAATTCGCCAGAGAGACGGTGAGAAAGCAGAGATGCTGGCTCATGAACATATTATGAGTACAATTAGAAATATAAGTGAAAGAGGATTGTAGACTACAAAAGTCTGCCAAAAAAGTCTGCTGATGCAGGCTTTTTTTGTTGCCTGCACTGCTGTAGCATAAATCAAATAGTATAATATTGGCCTGTGCTAGAAATACAATCAATAAATTGCTACTCTTCATAGGAATATAAAAAGTGTAACAAAAATGACCAGACAGAAATAAAGCAAGTGCTAATTTCCTTTTGTTATAATAAGGTTGTAAAAAAAAACAGGAGGTATTATATGAGAAGAAAAGTATTGGGAATCTTATTAATTGCTGCAATGTTATTATCATTTGGAGGTTGCAGTTCTAATAAGAACGTATCAGCACCGGCAAACAATCAGGGGAGTACAACCGGAAAAACCGAGGATTCCGGTACAAAGGACACCTCAACCGATAAGAAGGATTTTAAAGTAGGTATTTCCATGCCGACGAAATCTCTGGAACGCTGGAATAGAGATGGTTCTTACCTGAAACAGCAGTTTGAGGCTCTAGGTTATAAAGCAGAGCTTACTTATTCTGATAACGACAGTGACCAACAAGTTAATGATATCCAGAACTTAATAGCAGACGGTGTAAATCTTCTGGTAGTAGCTGCTATAGACGGTGAATCTTTATCAACCGTTTTACAGGAAGCAAAAGACCAAAAGATACCCGTAATCTCTTATGATCGTTTAATAATGAATACAGATGCCATTTCCTATTATGTGTCTTTTGATAATTACACAGTTGGTAAATTACAGGGACAGTACATAATCGATACACTGGATTTGGCCAATGCAGGTGACAAAAAGTATAATATGGAAATCACTGCAGGTGACCCTGCGGATAATAATGCGAAATTCTTCTATAATGGCGCATTGGATGTTTTAAAACCTTTCATTGATAAAGGAACTATCGTAATTCCTTCCGGACAGAAAGAGTTTGAAAAAGTAGCAACTGCTTCCTGGGATACTGCAACTGCACTAGATCGTATGCAAAACATTTTAGCTTCTTATTATGCAAACGGAACACAGCTTGATATCGCTTTATGCTCCAATGATTCCACCGCACTTGGTGTAGCACAGGCTATTGAATCAGATTATGCCGGAAAAAATTGGCCTTTAATCACCGGACAGGACGGCGATGTTGCGAATTTGAAGAACTTACTGGATGGCAAGCAAGCTATGACAGTATATAAGGCAGTAGCGAATGAAGCGGTAGTAACCGTAGCACTGGCTCAGGAAATCCTTTCTGGTAATACTCCAAATGATTCCCTGTTATCTAAAATTAACGCTAAATGTACCTACGATACAAGCTCTTATAATAACGGATCAGGAACAATCCCTTCTTATTTATTGGTGCCTGATGTAGTAACAAAGGATAACTACAAAGAGAAGCTGGTAGATACAGGATATTACAAAGTAGGTGATGACGGTTATCTGGCGGCTGCACAATAAGAAATCTGCCACAGATAGTATATATATGGGTGGGAGCTGTTCTCACCCATATATTATGTAACAGAATTTGCCTTTGAAAGAAGGAGGTTTCAATTGACAGATTATATTCTTGAGATGAAAAATATTGTAAAAGAATTTCCTGGCGTGAGAGCCTTAAGCAACGTGGAATTACAGGTTGAACGGGGAGAAATACATGCGCTGGTAGGGGAAAACGGTGCCGGGAAATCCACTTTAATGAATATACTAAGCGGTATTTATCCTTATGGCTCCTATACGGGAGATATTATCTATAACAAGGAAGAATGCCGGTTTAATGCCCTAAAAGACAGTGAGGACAAGGGAATTGTTATAATCCATCAGGAGTTAGCACTGATACCTACACTAAGCATTGCTGAGAATATGTTCTTAGGAAATGAGAGAAAAGGCAGAGTCGGAATCAACTGGGATGAGACCTTTCAGCAAGCTGAAAGGCATATGAGAAGAGTAGGTTTAAAGGAATCACCGGAAACCCTTATTAAAGACATCGGAACCGGGAAGCAGCAGCTCATTGAAATAGCAAAAGCACTGTCCAAAGATGTTAAGCTATTAATTTTGGATGAGCCAACCTCTTCTTTAAATGAAGAAGATACAAAAATGCTGCTGGATTTATTACTGGAATTTAAGAAACAGGGAATGACCTCAATTATCATATCCCATAAGTTAAATGAGGTAGCTTATGCAGCGGATAATATTACAGTGCTGCGGGATGGTGCAACAATAGAAACAATCAGTAATGCAAGCCACAATATTGATGAAGGAAGAATTATCAAAGGGATGGTTGGCAGGGAACTAAAGGATCGTTTTCCGGCAAGAGAGCGTACTGTGAAAGCGGAAACTGCTCTGGAAGTAAGAAACTGGACGGTATACCATCCTGTATACGAAGAAAAGGTTATCTGCGATCACATTGATTTTAACATAAAAAAGGGAGAGATTATCGGTTTTGCAGGACTGCAGGGAGCCGGACGCACCGAACTTGCTATGAGTATTTTTGGCCGCAGCTATGGACAGAAAATAACCGGAACATTGCTGTTAGATAGAAAAGAAGCAGTTTTACATAATGTAAAAGCAGCTATCGAGGCCGGAATTGCCTACGTAACCGAAGACCGCAAGGGAAATGGATTAATTCTTGCACAGCCAATTCGTGTAAATACTACTCTGTCAAAGGCATCAAAGGTTAGTAAAAGAGGAGTATTTGATGAAGACAAGGAAAAAGCAGTTGCAGAGGATTATAAGGTGAAGCTTAGAATTAAGTGCAGCAGCATAGAACAGCAGGCCGGCAATCTGTCAGGCGGAAACCAACAGAAAGTACTTTTAGCTAAATGGATGTTTGCTGACCCGGAGGTACTGATACTGGATGAACCGACCAGAGGAATTGATGTAGGAGCGAAATACGAAATCTATGGTATTATGAATCAGCTTGTAAAGGACGGGAAAAGCGTTATCATGATTTCCTCTGAAATGCCTGAATTGTTAGGTATGTGTGACAGAATTTATGTAATGAATGAAGGCAGGATTGCAGGTGAATTTTCGGCTGCAGAGGCTACACAGGAACGTATTATGTCCTGTATATTGCAAAGTGACAAAAAGAACCAGGAGGTCGGAAAAGTATGAATGTAAGGCTGAAGCAATTCCTTGTTAAATATACAATGGTTATAGTCTTAGTAATCGTTTTTTTATTGTTTAATTTCATCACGGGAGGAAGAATGACATATGCGCAGAACCTTTCGAATCTTCTGCTTCAAAATGCTTATGTTGTAATCATAGCCTGTGGAATGCTCTTATGCATCCTTACCGGTGGTAATATAGATTTATCGGTTGGAGCAATTGTTTGTCTTGTAGGAGCTTTTGCTGCAAAAATACTGATGTCAACGGATTTGAATGCATATCTGGTAATCATCTTAGGTTTGGGACTTTCTCTGCTTATTGGTATATGGCAGGGCTACTGGGTAGGTTATTCCAGGATACCACCCTTTATAACCACCCTGGCTGGAATGTTCGTATTCAGGGGAATCGGTCGTGTAATACTAGACAGTAAAACAATATCAATCAAGAATCAGCAGTTTTTGGATACCTTTACGGCATACCTTAAAATACCCGGACTGGATGATGGTAAAATAAAGTATTCTGCTATTATATTTGGTATTGCTGCCGTAATAATTTATTTTATTATAACCATTACAAGCAACCGTAAAAGAAAGAGGAAGGGCTATAAAGTGGAAAAAACATTGACAGTCTACAGTAAGGCTGTAATTATTAGTACCTGTATTCTTGTCTACTGCTGGAAACTTGCCGGTTATAAAGGAATCTCCGTTATGCTTTTATGGGTATTGGTCGTTGTATTTATCTATACTTATATTACAAATAAAACCGTATTCGGACGTTATTTTTATGCTGTAGGCGGTAATGAAAAAGCTACGAAACTTTCCGGTATCAATACCAACAAAATCTTTTTTACCGCATATGCACAAGTTGCCTTTCTGGCAGGACTTAGCGGACTGCTGGTTGCTGCCCGTATCGGTTCGGTAAACGGAGACAGCGGTAATCAATACGAAATGGATGCCATTGGCTCCTGTTTCATAGGCGGAGCATCTGCATATGGAGGCTCAGGTACCATAGGAGGAGCTGTAATAGGTGCCATCTTAATGGGTATAATTAATCAAGGTATGTCAATCTATGGTTTAAACTCCAACTGGCAATATGTCGTTAAAGGAGGAGTATTGCTTGTAGCTGTAATTTTTGATATAAAATTCAACCATAAGAATATGTCCAAGGCATAAGAATTGGAAGGAGGGTTAAAATGAAACAGAGTAAAACTGGTAACAGGACAATACTTTATTATCTGGTAGCTATCTATATCGGATATATGGGGTATCTGGTACTAAAGAACAGACTTTCAGGAGATGAGACCCTGCCCTTTCCCATTGCAATAGCTGCAGCTTTTATCCTGATAATAGGTGCAGTGGGGATTATCTGCTATGCAGCAATTCAAAATAGAAAAAGTGAGAAACAGAAAAAAATAGAACAATGTCAGGAAGAGGATACACTGGATTAATAAAGCAAAACGATGCGATTTGAAACAAATTGCATCGTTTCTTTGTAAATATTTTAGTTTAATGATATAATATAAAGGTATATTCTTGTAAAAATTGCGGTATTATGTATACTGCAAGATATCTGTCAGCAGCATTATTAACAGGGATAAGTTGTTAGAATGAAAGGTAGCAGAAATTGAAAAGAAAATTATGTGCATTACTATTGGTTATGGTTTGCCTGCTGCCAGTTTTAATTTTTTTACAATACGGACAGCGGAAATTTGCAGGAGCCGAGAAAGCTGATTTAGCGCAGACAAAGGAATATGAAAAGCATTATGTACTGATTGCAAAGGACAGGACAACTTCCTTCTGGCAATCGGTTTATGATAACGCAAGGGAAGAAGCGGAAGCGAATAATATATATCTGGAGCAGGCTGGCAGTAATCTTTCACAGGATTATACCATGGAGGACTATTTAAGAATCAGCATAGCATCCAAAGTTGATGGCATTATAGTCTGTCCTGATGGCTCAGATAATGTAAAAGAATTGATAAATGAAGCTGTAAAGAATAATATACCGGTGGTTACTGTTTTAAATGATGATATTAATACAAAGAGAGCCAGTTTCGTTGGTATCAATTCCTATGAATTGGGACAGGTTTATGGGGAGCAAATTGTAAAGAAGGTAAGCAATGATACCAGGAAAATCTATATTCTGTTTCACTCCATGGCTTCTAATTCAATGAATGATGTTATTTTTAACCAGATTAAGAAAAAACTGAATGAGAATTTTAAAGGAAGAGACTTTTTAATTCAGCCTTATTATATAACAGATAATAAAGAATTTGATTCGGAAGAAGCAATACGTGATCTTTTTATCAGCCAGGAAGATATTCCGGACATTCTGGTGTGTATGGAAGAAGTTGATACGGAGTGTGCCTGTCAGGCCATCGTAGATTATAATAAGGTGGGCGAAGTAACAATTATAGGGTCCTATTCTTCTGACATCATATTGGAAGGGATCAGGAAAGATCTGGCGGCCGTAACGGTAGCTGTTGATACAAAACAGCTTGGAAAACAAAGTGTTCAGGCACTGCTTGAATATGATCAAATGGGCTATGTAAACAATTTCTATAATGCAGATATCCATATCATCGACAAAAACAATGTGAATTCCTATCATTAGGGGCTGAATAAAGGGCAGGGATTGTGAATGATAAGACATATAATCTATAAATTCAGGCATTCCATAAGTACAAAACTATTTTCTGTGTTTATTTTTCTGGCAGTTATCATTTTTCTGACCAATATCAGTGTAAATGCCTATATCAGTAAGTCTCTGCAAAAGCTTGATACGGTGTATTCCTCCAATATTATTTCCAATAAACTGTCTGATAAGCTAATTGAAGTACAGTCAAATGTATATGAGTATTTGAATACAAAAAGTTCGGCATCTCTGGTCAGTTATTATAAAAGTGAGCAGGAATACCGTGGACTAATGGAAAGTCTGAATGACCAGCTTATAGATAACGAAATGTTAATGCTGGAGAAGAATATCAGAAACATGTCTGATACCTATTTAACTCTGACAGATGAGACTGTGAAGGAAAAAAGAGGACGTAATGTAGAAAAATATAAGAAGTCCTACGAAGATGCCAAAAAACTAAATCAATATATCCATTCCTTTATCAGCAATTTAAATACAGAACAATTGAAACAGAATTCCCAGAATTATCAGAAACTGATGGTTTCCCTTAACTACACGGAGGTTTTAAGTCTTGCTATTTTGATTATCATTGTAGTAATCAGTTTATGCCTGCTTGTTCTGATTCTTAAAAATATTATTAAGCCTCTGGTTCAGCTTGCCCATAATGCGAACGAGGTGGCACAGGGGAATTTTAACTCCGACTTTATTATGCCAAAATCAGAGGATGAGGTGGGATTATTATATAGTACTTTTGATACTATGCTAAAAAGTATAAAGCATTATATAGAACAGATAACGGAAGATATGGAGAATGAACAGCGGTTTAAGGAACAGCAGCTTTTGATGGAAAATCATTTAAAGGATGCACAGCTAAAATACCTGCAGGCTCAGATAAATCCTCATTTTCTTTTTAATTCACTAAATGCCGGGGCACAGCTTGCCATCTTGGAAGAGGCGGATCAGACGGGATTATTTCTGGAGAAAATGGCGGATTTTTTTCGATACAATGTCCGGAAAATGGAACAGGATACTACCTTAAAAGAAGAAATAGAGATTGTGGATAATTATATCTATATTATAAATGTCAGGATGACCGGAGATATACATTTTCGTAAAGAAGTCCCGGAAGGATTGACAGATGTTATGGTTCCCAGCATGATTTTACAGCCGGTGGTAGAAAATGCAGTAAAGCACGGCATATCAGGAATGGACAGTGACGGAGAGATTGTTTTAACAGTAACAGAGGAAGAAAAAAACATTACAATTACTATAAAAGACAATGGAATTGGAATGTCCATGGATAAAATAGAGGAGGTTTTATCCGATGGTCCGGTTTCTTCCGAAGCCGGTGATTCAACCGGTATTGGACTTAACAATGTACGGAACAGGCTTATGCTTTATTATGGAAGCGAGAATCTTATGACCATACAAAGTGATGGTATTAACAGAGGGACAGAGGTAAAGATTATTATACCTGGAAGAGGAAATACCAGGCAGGGGGGAGTAAATTATGTATCGAATTCTAATCGCAGATGATGAAGGAATTATGCTCGTTTCTCTCAGAACGATGATACAAAAGAATATTGATGAAGAGTGTGAGGTCTATACCGCCAAGACAGGAAGAGCCGTACTTGATATGGCTGAAAGCATCCGACCTGATATTATCTTTATGGATATACAGATGCCTGTGATGAGTGGAATTGAAGCAATGCAGGCTATAAGGAAGATAAATAAAACCGTTTTATTTATTGTAATCACGGCATACAATAAGTTTGATTATGCAAAAGATGCAATTGAAATCGGTGTTTTTGACTTTTTGACCAAGCCGATTAATAAAGAGAATTTCCTGGGAGTGATAAAGCGTGCCATGTCACAGGTGGATGCTGAAAGAAAGAATCAGCTTGCAAACCTGCGTATAAGAGAAAAGCTGGATACAGTAGTTCCCATAATAGAAAGCGGCTTCATTAATTATCTGATGCTCCAGGGAGGAGGAAATGAAAGCACCTATTATAATTATAAAGAACTTCTGGAAATTGACCAGGATTATGCTTTTATTATCTTAATCCAGTTTGGGGAAACCATTGAAAATGGGGTGCTTACTAATCCGGTAGGGATGAGCATGCGTTCCCAGAATTTTTACCCGGTTATGCGGCATATCATTAAGGAACATTTCACGTGTCTGGTAGGGGCTGTAATGGCAAATAAAGTGATTGTTATGGTTCCGGGCAGCATAGATGGACCGGAATATGATGAAAGAATAGAAAATATCAGACAGGCCAGAAACATGCTGCATGCACTTGAGAAGCAGATAGATGCCAAGTTCCGGATAGGAATCGGACAAAAATGCAAACTTTTGCAGTTAAGCCAGTCCTATCAGGAAGCATATCGGACATTGCAGGAGGGCGAGGGAAGAGTCGTCCATGTGGGTGATATGCATTTAAAGGGTGAATATGAAGGAGAGTATCCTGAAAGTGATGAACAACTTATGTTAAAATTAGTCCTGCAGGGAGATATCCAGGGAGCGAAGGAACAGGCAGCGGTTTTTTTTGACTGGATGGTGGATAATTATCCGGATTATATGGACAGCATTCGCTTAAAGGTACTGGAACTGGTTATGCGCGCAGAGCGGGAAGCCTTTCTGAATGGCGGTATTAATTACGGCTTTTTGTATCGGAATGAATATCTAAGTGAAGTTCAAGAGAGCAGCTCTTATGAAGAACTAAGTAATTGGTGGATTCGAAAAATTACAGACATTTCCAAACATATGGCAGAGAGAAAGAAAAACCAGTTGGAAGATATCGTTACGAAAGCAATCAGTTATATAAGTGATAACTATAGAAAAGATATCTCCTTAGAAACAGTTTCCAGGGAAGTTAATATAAATCCTTATTATTTCAGTAAAAAATTTAAAGAAGAAACAGGTGTTAATTTTATTGATTACCTGACAGATATACGCATCGGAAAAGCAAAGGAATTATTGAAAGAGGATAAGCTAAGCATTAAGGAAGTGTGCTTGGCATCAGGTTACAGCGACCCAAACTATTTCAGCCGAATATTTAAGAAGGTAGAAAATGTCACACCAAGTGAGTTCAGGGAGAGGTGTAAATATGTGCAGGAAAATCAGGTATTACCTGTGGATTATCATGCTTTTGGCGATAACCGTGACAGGCTGCAGTAAAAAGCAATCCGATAACAAAATAAATTTCGAAAATGATAAGGTTCTGCAGATCGGTTTTAGTTTTGATTCCTTTGTAATCGAGCGTTGGATAAGGGACAGAGATGCTTTTGTTATGACCGCGAAAGAGTTAGGAGCAGAGGTTAATGTTCAGGTGGCTAATGGAGATGTAGATACTCAGATATCACAGATTCGTTATTTCATTAAAAAGAAGATGGATGTTATTGTAATCCTCGCAACAGATGCGGATGCTCTGAAGGACGTAGTAAAGGAAGCAAAAGATGCTGGTATAAAGATTGTATCTTATGACAGGCTGATTCGAAATGCAGATACAGACCTCTATATATCTTTTGATAATGGACAGGTAGGAACAGAAATGGCAAAAGCACTTGTGAACTCCATACCGGAAGGGGGAAATATATACATCATCAGCGGCCCGTCCAGCGATAATAACGTGGATATGATAGATAAAGGATTCCTTAATATTATTAAAAGCAGTAATTTAAAAGTCGTTTATAAACAATCCTGTGCCAATTGGAGTGCAGAATTAGCTGCAGGATATGTGGAGGAAGCATTGGAGCAATATCCGGATGTGAAAGGAATTATGTGCGGAAACGATGATCTGGCAAGTCAAATATTTCTGGTGCTATCCGAAAAACGTTTGGCAGGAAAAGTATGTATTGTAGGACAGGATGCTGATCTTGCGGCTTGCCAGCGTATTGTGGAGGGAACCCAGACCATGACGGTTTATAAATCAGTGGAAGATTTAGCAAAGGCAGCCGCTTATTTGACAGTAGAATTGGGGCGTGGGGAAGATATTAAAAATGCAGGGATGAAGGAAGAGTATCAGGCTAAGGATACCATTAATGATGGTACTTATGATGTTCCCTACTATAAACTTGACTGCATACCAGTTACAGCAAAAAATATTGATAAGGTAATAATTGACAGCGGGTTTCATACCAGAGAGGATGTCTATCTGAATATGAATAATTAAGCGCCATAAAACATTAACAAGAGCTTAATTGTTGATAAAAGATTACACTATGACGTCTAAATCTAAGAGGTAACCAAAAGTTGACAGGAAGGCGGAGCTATGAGATTTTTTCGAAAAAATACCGTTAGTATAAAGAAAGTTGAAAAGGAGGATACCTTTCAGTATTTTATTGATTATAACCATCATAAGGAACCGGATGTACTGTGGTCGGATATCCTAACTGCCTTCACAGAAGAGAAGAGATGCCTGCTGGTGATTGATACAGACCGTTTATATGACAGAAGTTCCCCTAATATGGAAAATAAGATAAATATGCTGACAAATAATCTAGTGCTAAGGCAAATACCCTGGCATCAGATTGTTACAAAAAAAGAATCGGATTTAACTATTCTGGGGTTAAAAATTCAAAACCAACCTAAACGAATCTGTTATCAGGTGGGAGTGGCAGTAATACCGGAGAAAATAAAAGAACTCTTAGAACTGGTAAGAGATTACACAGTATTTATCTTTGTTTATGAGGGTAATTTTAGTAATGAAATGCTTATTGAACAGTTTATAGGTGCAAAGGGAGAATTGGATGAACTATCAGCAGGTGCATTAATAACATTATACAATGATAGATTTCTTAATCGTTTGGTAATCTCCAGCCATCCGGATAAAGCCGGACTGATAGATGAGACGCTTGCTGGTTTGATTTAAAAGATGCCCAGAGGAAAAAACAGAGATAAGACTTATAAAATGATTTTAAGGGGCTGTTGCAAAATAGTTATAATAAACTCAAAAACAGGACTGGGTGTATAATAATACATTTCGCGTAGACTGGCCGAGCTCTTCTTGTGAAGCGTAGCGTTTTGAACGAGCGAGGGAAAAGCAGCCAAATGTATTATTATACACCCAGTCCTATCAAAAGAGTAAATTAGCTATTTTGTAACAGCCCCTTTTCGACTATTCAGCTAATAATTCCCAATCGCTCATGAGCTTTTCCAATGTTTCTTCCACTGACTTTTTCTCTTTGGTCAGTTTAACCAGTTCATTCGAATTTGTGTAGATTTCCTCTTTGGCTAAAAGTGAGTCGATTTCGCTGTTTCGTAATTCAAATTTTTGGATTTGATCTTCCAGCTTCTTTAAATCATTTTGTCGCTTACGTATTCTTGACTGCTCTTCCTTCTGCTGTATCCAGTCCTGTTTCGTTTTGACGTCATCAACTGGCATGGTATTTTGATTGCCAGGGGCGGCATTGTTTCGGCTTAGAGTGACAGCCTGGAGGGCATCATGTTTTTCCAGATAATAATCATAATTACCAATATAATTAATTAAGGTATTGCAAGTAAGATCCATTATCCTTGTAGCAGTTTTATTAATAAAATAACGGTCATGGGATACATAGAGTACAGTACCGGTATAGCTGTTGACGGCATTTTCCAGAATTTCTTTGGAGGTAATATCAAGGTGGTTGGTAGGCTCATCCAATATCAGGAGGTTCGCTTCGGAAAGCATCAGCTTGGCTAAGGATACACGTCCCTTTTCACCGCCGCTGATATCCTTAATACGTTTAAAGACATCATCCCCGGTAAAAAGAAAGGCAGCCAGTATGTTTCGTATGGAAGTGTTATCCATATCGGGATAAGCGTCACTTAATTCTTCAAAAAGAGTTTTTTCTGAATCCAGCACCTGATGTTCCTGGTCGTAATAACCGATTTTCACCTTAGAACCGAGGATTACTATACCGGAATCAGCAGGCAGCAGTTCATTTATTATCTTAAGAAGAGTAGTTTTGCCTGTACCGTTATTGCCGATGATAGCAACCCTTTCACCTCGTTTAATCTCAAAGTTAAGATTTGAAAATAATTTAAGGCTGCCAAAGGATTTAGATAAATCTTCAATTCTTAACACATCATTTCCGCTTATTACATGTGGTTCCAGAGTTATGTTCATCTGAGGCTCATAAGTAACCGGTTTATCCAGCCTTTCGACTTTGTCCAGCATCTTTTCACGGCTTTCAGCTCTGCGAATGGATTTTTCACGGTTAAAAGAACGAAGCTTCGCTATGACCTCTTCCTGATGCTTGATTTCTTTTTGCTGGTTTAAGTAATGCTTCAACATAGCGTCTCGAAGGAGAGACTTTTTTTCGGCATACGCAGTATAGTTTCCTTCATAGGATACTGCCTTTCCCTGTTCCAATTCAACAACCTTTGTTACTACTTTGTCAAGAAAATACCGGTCATGGGCAATTACTACCACGGAACCGGGGTAATTTAAAAGAAAAGTTTCAAGCCAAGCAATTGATTCCATATCAAGATGGTTGGTAGGTTCATCCAGAAGAATCAAATCCGGCTTACTTAGAAGCAATTTACCCAGGGCAACCCGGGTTTTCTGCCCACCGGAAAGAGTGGTTACAGGTTTTGAAAACTCCTCTTCTAAAAAGCCCAGACCTTTTAAGATCCCAACGACTTCACTTTTATAGGAATAACCGTTGTTTAATTCAAATTCATGGGTAAGTCTGGTATAGCTGGAAAGCATTTGCTCTAGCTCGCTTCCGGAGGCATTCTTCATGGATGTCTCCAACTGCCGTATAGAATTTTCTTTTTCAATAATATCTTTTTTGACTGTCAGAATTTCATCATATATGGAGTTTTCAGAAGAGAGTCCCTGATGTTGCGCCAGATAACCTACAGTACTGCCTTTTGCAAAGATTATCTCACCCTCATCAGGGCTGAGTTCTCCCATAATTATTTTGAAAAGTGTTGTTTTTCCTGCTCCATTTATACCTATAACAGCGGCTTTTTCCCTTTCATTTACATGGAAAGAAACACTGTTTAATATCTGATCAGTTCCAAAGCTTTTGGAAATACTTTTACATGCTAAAATCATTTTCAATGCCTTTCTCTTTGGATTTCTACTAAAATGATAATGGAACACCTGAAAAAAGTCAAGCAGATGACAGGGAATCAGTATTTGACAAATAAAAATCATTCACATATAATATCTTATTAGGATGAGGATACTATAAGCTTTTTAACATTTACTAAAAACATCGAAATTCTGCGAAAGCTTTTTACAGAAAAGTATTCTATTAACATAAGAAAAATAACGGGTTAGTACCATTTTTAATGGTTTTTAACGTTATTTGTTTAACATATAAATTTGAAGGAGGGTTATAAGTGCAAGGGAAAGAAATATCATTGGCTGTAATACAACGTTTGCCCAGATATTACCGCTATTTAGGTGAATTACTGGAAAATGACGTTGTACGTATATCATCCAAGGAATTAAGTGAGAGGATGAATGTAACCGCTTCACAGATAAGACAGGATTTAAATAACTTCGGCGGATTCGGACAACAAGGCTATGGCTATAACGTAGAGTATTTGTATTCGGAGATAGGAAAGATACTCGGGCTTGACAGAAAATACAATGTTATTATTATAGGTGCCGGTAATTTGGGACAGGCATTGGCGAATTATACAGATTTTGAAAGACGAGGTTTTAATATTAAGGGAATTTTTGATGTGAATCCAAGGCTGGAGGGAATCTCTATTAGAGGTGTTGAAATTCAGATGATGGATAACCTCGCAGAGTTCGTAGGAAAGAACAAGATTCATATAGCAGCACTTACTATACCCAAAATAAAAGCACCTCAGACGGCAAAAGAAATCGTTGCACTTGGAATTAAAGCAATCTGGAATTTCGCACCGGTAGATTTAAATCTTCCTTCTGATGTAATTGTAGAAAATGTACATTTGGCAGAAAGCTTAATGCGTATTTCTTATACGCTAAAGGATCTGGAAGATAGAAATGAGAATAGTGAAACCTTAAAGACAGAAGAAAACGCGGTTCGTAAGGATGGTAAAGTTTAAGCCATATAGGAACTGCTTTAGAGCTAATGGGGAATATACATGAGAAAAAAAGAAGAAATTGACTTCGCAAAGATTTTTAAGGGAAAAAAAGTACCGATTGTAGTATTGGATGAAAGATGGCATCAGCTGTTTCCGGACTATGATAAGCCTAATCAGGTTAAGGTATTGGAAAGTAATCTGAATGAAGTAATAAAGCAGCAGGGGAAGCTGACAAATGATTTAAAGGATTTGAAAAAGCTAAAGAATCAGTTAATGGGCGAGATTATCACCCATATGGATGTGAGCGACACAAAGGAAGGCAAGATTAAGGAAAAGAAGCTGGACCAGAATCAGAGGTTAATCCGAGAGATAGGTGACAAGATAAAAGAGGCGGAAAACCAGCTTATTGACCTTCCTTATCAGATAAAAGAAGCCAATGAACAGCTGATTATAGAGAGTACTGCTATCTGTTACAAAAGACTGAGTGATAATACCGAAAAAATTACTGAAATCAATCAGTGGATAAAATCCATCAGAGAGCAGCTAAAGATTAAAATTCTCGAAAAGCAGGATATGGAAATGAAAAATACTGACATATATAACTATATGCATGATATGTTAGGGCCTGAGCTGCTGCAGGAATTGGATGAGGATATTAAAAAAGGTTTAAACTAGAGGAATATTATAATATATGATAATTGGCATTGGTACAGATTTAATAGAAATAAAGAGGGTTATAAAAGCCTGTGAGAAAGAATCTTTTCAAAAAAAGATCTATACAAAACAAGAAATCGAACTGGCAAGCAGAGATAAGGTAAAGTTTGCCGGGAATTTTGCTGTGAAAGAAGCAATCTCAAAAATGTTCGGTACAGGTTTCTATGGTGTGAGACCTTCAGATATTGAAGTATTAAGAGACCAGCTTGGTAAACCATATGTCAATCTGTATAATGGTGCCAAAGAATTAGCAGAAAAAATGGCTATAAAGAAAATACATGTAACCATAACCAATACCAGCGAATATGCAAGCGCATTTGTTGTAGGAGAAGGCCAGGACTAATAGATAAAAGGCGCATTTGAAAGGACATGGTTATTTATATGAAATATTTAGTCAGTTCATGCGAGATGAAGGAAATTGATGAAAGAACAATAGAAGGTATGGGGATACCTGCTATTGTTCTAATGGAGCATGCAGCCATGAAAGTGGCAGAAACAGTGGAAGCATATCTTAAAGAGCAGAAATGCGCCAATCAACGTATTCTTGTTTGTTGCGGTACCGGCAATAATGGTGCGGATGGAATAGCAGCAGCGAGAATTCTATATGGTAAAGGTTATGAGGTTACTATAAGCATAGTTGGTGATATGAAGAGCGCTTCTTCATTATTCCTGCAGCAAAAAGAAATCGCAGAGAATTTTAGCGTACCAATTATTAGCAAACTGGATTTTGCAGAATATACTATTGATGAAAATACGATTCTGATAGATGCCATATTCGGAATTGGTTTAAGCAGAGAAGTTACCGGTATCTATAAGGACATCATAAATAAGATAAATACTTCGGTGAAAAGAAAGGTGTTTTCGGTAGATGTACCTTCCGGGCTTTCAAGTGATAATGGGTTCCCACAGGGAGCAGCCGTTAAAGCAGATGTTACAATATCTTTTGGATACTCTAAGATTGGTCTGGTAATGTATCCTGGCTGTGAATATGCCGGCAAGGTAGAAATTGCGGACATCGGTTTTGCACCTTTAGGAAAGATAGGGATGAGTCTTAAATATCATACCTTCGAAAGGGAAGATCTTATTTTACTCCCTCCGCGCAAAGCTTATTCGAACAAAGGAAGTTATAAGAAGGTATTAGTTGTGGCAGGTTCAGCCACAATGTCAGGTGCGGCATTTTTCTCAGCGAAAGCGGCTTATATGACAGGAGCAGGACTAGTAAAGGTTATAACAAGTGAGAACAATCGTATCAGTCTTCAGACTTCTCTTCCGGAAGCGTTGTTATACACCTATAAAGAGGAAGAGCTGACACGAAACGCCCTAGACCTCCTAGCGGAAGAAATAAAATGGGCAGATGTCTGTGTCATCGGACCGGGAATCGGAAGAAGTGAAATTTCAGAAAAAATCTTAACTTTGATATTAGAAAATATCGAAGTTCCTCTCATAATAGATGGGGATGCCATCTGGCTTTTGGGACAAAAATTGAATTCCCTAATAGACAGCTCAAGGGAAAAGGTGAAGGAAGAAGATTTTTCTCCCGGTGAACCAGTGAATCACAACATCCTTGCAGAGCTGTCTGTAAGTAAGTCTGCGGATAAATCAATACAAAAATTTGCAGATAACACTAATGAGAATAAGATAGAGGAACGGATTGCTTCTCTTAAGGGAATCTTACCTGCTAAGACAATTTTAACACCTCATTTAAAAGAATTAAGTTATCTCCTTGGGGTTCCGGTAGAAGTAATTCAAAAAGAACTGCTGCATATGGCTGATAATTGTATAAAGGAAAATAATCTTATATTTACGATTAAAGATGCCAGAACAGTAGTAGCATCAAAAGAACATCAATACATTAATATGTCAGGCAATAACGGTATGGCAACAGGTGGTTCAGGAGATGTGCTGACTGGAATAATAGCAGGTTTAATAGCAGGCGGATTAACAGAATTTCTGGCTGCGGCTTTGGGAGTATACCTTCATGGACTTGCAGGAGACTATGCCTGTCGGGAATTAGGGGAATATTCGCTGATGGCTTCCGATATTATAAAATATCTTCCGGAAGCCATGAGTTTGGAATAAAAATTGACTGTTACTATAAAATATATCGCTGTAGATAGATAAAAAGCGAGTGAAAGAAAAACACTTTCGCATAAGATTTTAAGGCGCTCTGAGCGGCGGAATAGAGGTAAATATGACAGCTGGAAATATTGATTTGACTTCCATCGAAGAATTTCATTCAAAATATTATAGAGCTTCTGCCAATATAGATTTGGATGCTATTTGCAATAACATTGATAATACAAGAAAAATATTAGGTTACGAAACGAAATTGATGGTAATTCTAAAAGCGGATGGGTACGGACACGGTGCAGTACCCATAGCGAAAGCACTTCTTGATATGGCAGTAGACTGTTTTGGGATTGCCATTCTGGAAGAAGGAATTGAACTTAGAAAAGCCGGAATTGACAAACCGATTCTGGTTCTCGGATATACTCCGAAAGGACAATATAAAAAACTCGTAGAATATAATATAACACAGACAATATTTCAATATAATACGGCAAAGGACCTTTCAGAGGAAGCCTTAAGTCAAGGGAAAACAGCGAAAGTTCATATTAAAGTTGATACTGGTATGAGCAGAATCGGATTCTTTGATGATGAGGAAAGTATAGAAGAAATAAAAAAGATATCTGAGCTTAAAGGTATTGAAATAGAGGGGATATTCTCACATTTTGCATGCGCAGATGAGGAAGATAAGACATCTGCTAACAGCCAGTTAATGAGATTTCTTGCATTTACAAAAAAACTTGAAGAAGAAGGAATCCAAATACCGATTAAGCATATTGCAAACAGTGCTGCTATAATTGATATACCGGAAGCCAGACTGGATATGGTAAGAAGCGGTATTGCCACTTATGGGCTTTATCCTTCAGAGGAAGTTAAAAAAGACGTTTTAGCTCTAAAACCCGCTATGGAAATTAAATCCCATGTAAGCTATGTAAAAGAAGTGGAGTCCGGAGTTGGAGTTAGCTATGGAAGTACCTATGTGACAAAAGGAAAAACCAAAATAGCAACGATACCAGTAGGATATGGGGATGGATATCCAAGACAGCTCTCCTCTAAGGGAAGGGTGTTAATTCATGGTATGTCAGCACCTATTATCGGAAGAGTGTGTATGGACCAGTTTATGGTAGATGTAACTAACATTCCTGATGTCTGTCAGGGAGATACTGTGACCTTAATTGGAAGAGATAAAGAAGAGTTTATATCAGTAGAAGAAGTGGCAAATATGTCATATTCTTTTAATTATGAATTTATTTGTAATGTTGGCAAGCGAATACCGCGTATATATTATCGTAACAATAAAGTTTGGAACATAGGTATTTAATCAATTTCATTCAAACTCAGAAATAATCACAATTAGAGAATATTTTATGGAATACATAGGTCAGAATTGGGAAATAATAAGACTAAAGCCATAAAATGGAGTGTGAGAAAAGTGATTATAAAACGTGGAGATATTTTTTATGCGGATTTAAGACCAGTGATAGGCTCTGAACAAGGAGGAGTACGACCGGTTCTTATCATACAAAATGACACAGGAAACAAGCATAGTCCCACAGTAATATGTGCTGCGATAACCTCGAAAATGAATAAGGCAAAGCTCCCGACTCATGTGGAGATAGATGCAGATAAATATGGAATTATTAAAGACTCTGTCATTTTGCTGGAACAGGTAAGAACGATTGACAAATCTAGGTTAAAAGAAAAGGTGTGTCATCTAGATCAAGACGTGTTGAAAAAAATAAACCGGGCATTGATAATAAGTTTTGCTTTGGATACATACATCAAACCTGAATAAAAAACAAATAAGAGAAAAAAAGAAAAGTAAATAACCGCTCTGTATTATAAGGAATCAACCAATAGATATCCTAATATAATATGGAGCGGTTATTTTTGGTATCAAAGCTCATCAAGAATTTTCTTACGTTTTTCTTCGAATTCATCAAAAGTTATTAGATTCTTATCATAGAGGTTTTGTAATTCTTCCAGCCGGTCCTTAGCAGAAGGTGCAGCGGGTGTGGAATAGGTATATTTGGGTACCTCAGCAGTAAAGTTATTTGATTTATCCACATCATCAATAATGAATTCGTGAGAAGCCACACCTTTGTCAGTAAAAAAATTGATAGCATTCATAGCGGTAATAACGATTGCTATCAATGTCCATAATAATCCGAAAGCACCGAAGGTAGGTACCACTACAATAAAACCAATGAAACAAAAAATAATTCCTATGATAAAACCAAAAAGAGATTGACCTTTGCTTGGTTTTACACGAATACGCCTATTCATAAAATACGCCTCCTAAAAGTTGTATACCCATACAAAAATTACTAAGTATTTACATCAATTATACAATAGGAATATTTAAAAGGCCAGTTAAAATTAAGTTAGAAAATGCTAATCAACAATTAAGTTGATTATACAGTTCACGAAATGTATAATTAAGGAAGATATCGAAAGCATGAAAAGACTAGAACAGGCAAATGAGTTCTTAAATTAGTAATTATCACGATTTAATAACAGTGACATTATAAGAAGAGATTAAGGGGGGAAATGTATATGGCAACATTAGGAGTATTTTCATTAATCTATTTATTAATAGTTCTTGGTATTCTTGGACTTGTGATTTATGCCTTGATTCTTGCAATAATGGCTTTAAGAATCTATATAAGTAAAAATCAGAATTATAGGCAATAAATGATAAAGCTGGTATCTGCAGATATGGCAGGAGAAAAAAGCAATAACCCAATGGCTCCCGACCGGTATTTTCAGGAGCTTTTTTCTATGTTCTTTTACAGAATGAAGAAAACTAAAGTAATTAATGTGGAGACTTTTAAAATGGGTAAAAATCATAAAAGAATTAGTATGTTTTCAATAATAGCAGTTGCGATTACCACGTTTAATCTTGGTTATAGTTATTTAATCTCTAACAGATTAATTAGTGGTGTGGCTTTTTTAATATGCTTTGTTATGTTAATCATAGATATTTTTGCCTACTTTTGGAAAAACAATTCCGCAAAGTGATATTGGTTAATTTAGAAAATTAAACTATTCTATTAAAGAAAACCAATCAATGTGTAAGTGTATCAAAACAAGTCATTATTCCAGAACCTGATAGTACATCATTTACCTATAATTCATTTAAAAT